>JAWWOW010000016.1:0-192953 GCA_033851265.1 Frankiales bacterium | reverse complement strand
ACGTCACCGTCGAGATGCCACACGGTTTTCCTCGGGCTGAACGTGTACCAGTACCCGCCCGCCTTCTGCGTCGGCCCGCACCGCAGCACACCAGGCTCGTCCGCGCCCTCGCCGGTCAGGCGGGCCGGCTCCGCATACACGGCGTGACTTTCTCAGTTGGACCGTTCGCGTCAGGCAGCAACTGAAGCTGGTCCGAGGGCAGCAAGTATTCGGTAGGCCCAAATACAACAAGATCAGGGACGTCCCGCTGCCTGAAAGCGTCGCTTTGAGTTGGCCGAGCTCCTGCGCCGATTTCCACCGGCCCCAGCGGACTTCTGTTCACCTCGCGGCAAGGCGAACCGCTCAGCCGCGGATCGTTCAATCAGCATGTATGGCACCCAGCGCTGCAGCGCGCCGGGGTCACGCCGCACGGTCATCACACGGGAATGCATTCGCTCCGGCACTTCTATGCGTCAGTGCTCATCGAAGCTGGCGAGTCCGTCAGGGTGGTCGCGGAGTACCTAGGGCACGCTGACCCTGGATTCACCCTCCGCGTCTACGCGCATCTGTTTCCGGCGGCGCATGTGCGTAGCTGCCTCGCGATAGATCAAGCTCTTGGCCCCACTTGGGACACAGCCGACGCGAAGGACAGCCTGGCTGATCCGCCCTAGGCTTGATGTCAGGTCGGCGCTCACGGATCGATGTAGAGATCGGCTACCCACACACCGCGGTCGTAGACCTTGTAGTGGCCGACAGCAAGAGCCGAGACGCCCGCGACCTCGGCGGCTTGGCCGAATTGAAGCACGCCGCTGTCAAATCCCGTTCCGGCGTACTGGTGCGGCCCCGGGGAGTCGGCTCTGTCGTTAACAAAGAAGATTCGTCCACCGCGCTTTACTCGAAGGAACGAGTTGAACCACAAGTCGTATCCCGGTCCGACGCTTGCGCTTACGACGGCGTACGGCAACGGAACTGGCTGGTCGCTAGCTCCTGGGCATGGAAATCCAACAGTTGGAAGCGGTCCCTCCCAGTCGGGGTCGTATGTGCAAACTGCTGCTTGCGCGGGTGCCGCGAAGACGATTCCAGTTAATGCAAAGGCGGATGCAGCAGATGCTGCGATCAGGCGCAGTCGCACAAGAACCTCCGTAACGTCGGACGTGACAATCGGAAGTGTCCGAGCATTTGTCGTCCATCACCATGACTATCCGCGTCTGCTGTCCGCCAAGTCGCGGATCCGCCACGTCTTTACGCATAGAACGGGGTGTTGCCACCGGCGTAGTGCTCGACGGACCTGACCGCAAGAGTCCGACCACAGGCCTGATCAACGCGGACGTGGCACCTGGCAAAGGCATCGTGACCGCACCGTTGCGGTCGGGGTGTCGGCACCCCCAGTTACGGTGCGCCTTATGACGTTCAGGGATATCTCCCGGCTGCTGGCATGAGCCGTCCACCCCGCCTTGGACCGTTGGCCGTGCGTGTCGAGCTCGGCCTGTTTGCCTTCTCGCCAGCGATGGGCTTGCTTGCCTATCGCACCCGCGACGAATCCTGGTGGTGGGTGCTGTTTGCTTTTCCCGCCGCGATCGGATGCGTCGTCGCAGTCGGCGCATGGGTGGTCGTGCAGCGGGCAGAGGCGGAACCCGTTGAGTTCGCCGATGTTGACGATGCCGGTGGCGACATCTTGGGGCACATCGGCAGCTACCTGCTACCTGTCGTCGTCGACGTCTCGAAAGCCACGGAGGAGATCGTCATCGCCGCCCTCGCGCTGGGGTTTATCGTTCAGATCCATATCGCGACCGGGCGCGTGCACGTCAACCCGCTGCTGTATCTACTTGGCTATCGCACGTACCGGGCGACAACAGCGACGGGCGTGACGTACTACCTGATCGCCTGTTCCGATCCTGCGACATGGTCAGGCAGCCGCCTGTGCGCACCGCTTGGCTCATCCATCTTGATCGAGCGTCGCCGTGACGCTCGCGAATCAGCAGCGCTGACAGGCTGACAGGAGTACCGATGCCGAGTATTGCGCAGATCACGGCCCATCTCACCGCGAAGGTCGCGCAGCCGATCTCCGTTGTCGTTGCGAGAAAGTCGACGGCCGGTGGCCTGGAGGCCAGGAAGCTGAGCATCGCCAGCGACGCCGCAGCGGCGTTCCGCGACCTCTGCCAGAACACGGTCGATTCGCTGGCGAACCGCTCAGCCGTCGGTTACACGGCGGACGCCGAGCTGACGAGTTCGGAAGTGTTCGTCCTCGACGATCCGCAGAGCCTGGCCGAGCTGGCTGATCTGCAGGCCTTCGCTGGACGGGCGTCGACGTTGCCGACGATCGCCCCCCGGGACCTCGACCTGTCGATCCAGCTCTACGCAGTTGTCGCCGGTAGGCGCCCCCGGGCCGTGTTCGTGCGCCGTGTCGATCCGCAGATCAAATACAAGGCCGGCGGCTTCCTCGCGATTGCCGGACAGCAACTGCGGATGCTCGAAGAGCCCGCGTTCAGTTTCTCTCCCGGCTTCGACCTGATACTTACGGCGGACTGGGCCCTCGTCCTCAACCAGAACGCGTTCGAGCGACTCTTCCGCGACATCGGCCTCATTGATGCGCATGTGGCGGAGTGGATCACCGGCATTACCGATCACCTGCCGATGTCGCAGGCCAGCCAGGCCGAACTCCGCCAAGTGGCGCTGCGAGACTCTCGGATCTGGCGCAAGCTGCGGGAAATCCGCCGGCGTGGCCACCTCGCCAACGTCGATCTCGCCGATGTCCGTAAGTACGCGAGAAAGGTGGGGATGGATCCGCAAACGGTCGTGCAGAACAACGAGCTCGTCTTCGACCCCGATGACCGGTTTTCTTTCCTCCACCTGCTGAACGAGGACCTCTACAAGGGGCCGCTCACCGACGAGACCTTCGAGGCCCAACGCAAGTCGCCAGCCCCATAGGGGCCTACGGCACACTTCGTCCGTGTCACACGTGAAGGCTGCGATGGTCGCCGCCGCTATGGCGCCGATCACCCTGCTGGGCGGCTGCAGCTGCAGCGGCAATGCACATGCACGCGCGTCGCCAACGCCGACGCCGGCGCCCAGCCCGACCGCACCGGCGTTCCCGAAGACCTCAGACGGCGCCGCGCAGTTCGCTCGCCTCTACTACGCCAAGTACAGCCAGGCCTTGCATACCGGCGTCACAACGGAGATCCGTGCCATGTCCGATCCCGTTTGTGCAACGTGCAACGCTCGCGCAGCGGCTATCGATCGCCGAACGGGCACGGGGGCCAAGTTCTCAGGAGGAACCATCTCTGTGGTGTACGCCGCCGCGCCCGGGTTCACGGGTAGCCAGGTCACCGTCACGGTGATCATTAACCAAGCCAAAGGAACGGTCGTGCAATCCGGTCGCGTGATCGAGCGCATCAAGCCAGCCGTACGACGCGATGACGAAGTTGAGGTGTCATGGCGGTCCAGCGGCTGGATCATCACCGCTATCAACACCTTCAGTATGTGAGCCGACGACGATCCGGGAGGGGCCACGAGGCCGCCTCCCCCACCGTCGACCGAGATGTGCAGCTAATTCGCCTCGCTGTTCACGCGCAGCAACAACCTGTCCCGTGGCACGAGGATTCGGCGCCCGATACGAACGCTCGGGATCTCGCCGGTACGCACGGCGGCAAAGGCCAGTCCCCGGCTGATGCCAAGCAGTTCGGCGGTCTGCTCAACGGTCAGAATGGGCGGCAACTCGTCGTCCAGTGTCATGAGGCCACCTCCGTCTGAATCGTCGGGTTGAACCATTCCGGCCAGAGCTCGCAGGGGTGATAGCCGAGCGCAACGGCTATCCGGTCCGCGGTATCCCAACGCAGTCGCACCCCGCCGAGCACTCGGTGCAACGTTCTGAGTGGTAGCCCGAGCACGGGCGCAAGCTCCGTCAGCGGTAGCCCTGTATCCGCGGCGCGAGCAGCGAGCGCTGCCCGCGCCGGGGCGTTCTCGTAGTACGCCGGGCCCGCGGTCATCGCAGCGTGAGCAGGTCGAGAGTGGTGAAGGCGTGGGTGTGCGGTCCGCGGTAGACGTCGTGCCGCGGATGTTCGGCCGAGATCAGAACGCCGGGCGTGATCCAGTCACCAAGGTGGACGACAACATGCCGCGATCCACATGACACAACGGCAGCGTTGGCACTCAGGGATCGCGCGCGACTGCACATCCCTGTGCGGTCCAACTCTGCATGCCGAACGACGTCGCGCATCACGCGGTGGATCGCTGACATGCCAGCCTGAGCCAGCAGCGTCCTGCCCCAGGCGGACAACTCGCTAGCGGCAGCGAGCTCATCGCCGCGCTGGAGTGCGCGCAGGAAGCGCAGGGAGATCTGCGGGCCGCTACCGCGGGGTGCAGGAGCTGTCCACAACTCGACCATCGGGTCTCGCTGAGGGATGGCTTTGTCCGGGCCACGCGCGGCCGGCGGGCAGCAGACCCAGGACTGCGCATCCCGACTGATCTCAGAAGCGGGATCGTCTGCGGACTGATGCTGAGAAGCTGACGGCGTGGGCTTGGCGCCCGCGGCGGAATGGCCTACTGAACAACCCGCCAACGAGACGCCGATCGCCAGCGTCGCCGCCAGCTTCGCTGCGCGTCCAACGTGAAGTTGCATCCCTAACTCCTTTCAAACCACGCCGGTCTTTCCGGCGCGTGTGGGATGCAGACGCTGCACGCGAATGCTCACCGGAACCTCACCGGAACCTCACGAAAGCCGTGAGGTTCCGGTGAACTTCTCGTGAGGTTCGGTGAGGTTGCAGTGAGGTTCGCGGACAACTCCAACTTTTGGCACAACTTGATTGCACTCTTGCTCGGCGCGGCGGGCCGTCCGGCTCGGCCGAGGTGTCGACCAGGAGGCGGCCATCACTCCAATTGATCTGGCTGGCGTACTCCCCATCGAGGTCGGGCGGGACGCGCCCGTCGCGCCATCGATTCCCATCCCGAACCCGATCGGCGGTGTCGGCTCGTGGGTCGGCGGCAAAGTTGTCGATGCAGTCAAGGCACTGCTACGTGCGCTCTCGGATGACTTCCTCAAACAACTCGCCGATCCGGTCGTGCGCTACGTGCTGCACACACCGGACCTGCTCGTCGAGGCGACGCTGCGTTCCTACTGGCTGGTCAGTCTGTCCGCGTTGTTCGCCTGCGCCGGACTCCTCGTCGCGATCGCCGGTGTCGCCGTCATCCCGGGCAACACGAACCGGCTGTCCATGGCAGCCAGAGAGGCGATCAGCATCCGACTCCCGGGCTGCTTGTTGACAGCAGCGATCTCCCTGCCCCTGGTCGCGCTCGAGGTTGCTCTTGCCAACCGCCTGGTAGACGCGTTCGTCGGTGCGGGCTTCGGCTCGGGCAATAACCCGCTCTGGAACGCGCTGACGCAAGCAGTACACGGCGACGCAGGTGCGGGTCTTGCACTGCTTGTCACGACGACCGTCGGCGTCGTCTTGCTCATCGCACTCGTCGTAGTCGGCCTCATCCGCTGGGCAACACTGTGGCTACTGGTCGTACTGGCGCCGGTCGCGATGGGCTTCGCGCTACTCCCGAGTGGCGCGGGCGTGGCGCGATTGTGGTGGCGCCTTCAGTTGGCCACGGTCTTCCTGCCGGTGGCGAACGCCGTGCTAGTTGGCACCTACGTCGCAATGTTCACCTCCGAGCGCACCGGCCTGACCGGCGCGCTCGCTGGCGTCGCGGTGCTCGCACTGATGACCAAGCTGCCCGGCTGGGTCGCGGGAGTCGCAGTCGGCGTGGAAGCAGCAGAAGTCAGCCACCGGTTGCGACGAGCAAGTCGCACCACCCGGCACGTCGCAACATCGGCGGTCGGAGTCGTCACGCCGACACCGCCGGCCAACGCCCAAGCCCGATATTCGGCCACGAAACGAACGCCATCTGCCCAGGGCGGAAGTACAGCGTCGCGGCGAACAGCGACGCCGCGCGGGACGCCGCGCGCGACGCCAAGCCAAGAGAAGCCCCGTGAGCCTCCGCTGCGCCCCCGGTGACCTGCGCAAATGCACGTCGACGGTCGTGGTCGTGGGACCAGGTCGGGGCTGCTCCGCTGGCGACTCCGCACCCCCGACCTGGTCCCACTCCCTCGTCAGGACAGAAGAAAGAGGGAGTGGGCGAAAAGCGGGGGCGCAGCGGAGGCAAGTGGAGCAAGGAACCAGAAGGGAAGAGATGGTCAAAATCCAAAACCTAAAACCCAAAACCAAAGTCAAGACCAAGAACCAGGATCACGAATCAAGACCGGTCGACAATCGGAAAGCGACAGCCGAACAACGACTCGTACCGGCGAAGTGGATGCGGCGGGCATGGTGGCTGGGCCTGTTGGTTGGCGTGCTTCTCGTCGTGCTCATCGAGCAGGCCAGCGTCGCGTTGGCAGCAAGCGGCGGTGACATCAGCCAGGTCAAGTCGTTCGCGAGCAAGCTGACCAACTACGTCACGGCCATCGCGGCCAGCGTGGCTGTGCTGTTCATCGCGGTGAACGGCGTGCGCTGGACGCTCAGCTCCGGTAACCCGGCCCGGCAGGCCGACGCCAAAGGCGGCCTGGTGGCTGCGGCGGCCGGACTCGCGATCGCGCTGTCCGCGAACGTGATCGTGAACCTCGTTGTCGCGGCGCTGAATTGAACCGCGATCCGGTGGTGCAGGTCCCGGCGGATCTCGATGTGGAGGACCGCCTCGTCGGGCCGATTACCTTCCGCGCGGCCGGTTGGCTCGCGGTGGCTGGCGTCGGTGTCGGCTTGCTGATTCTCGCTCGACGGCAGCCGGTGCTAGCGATCCCAGGGATGTTGCTCCTCGCCGGTGGGGTGCTCGGCGCCTGGTGGAAACCGGGCGGCCGACCGATGCTGGCATGGGCCCTGCCTCTCCTTACTTATCGGCGCCGCCGCCGACGTACGTCGCGAGATCCCATCTCCGCTCCGACACAGCCGAAGAAGGCGGAACGGCGGAACGACGAACCCAACCAGTCGGTCGCTCCCGCGTCAGACGTCCCGGCGTCGGAGGTAACAGCCGAGCAGTCGCAGCCGCGCAAGCGTCCGCGCATTCGCAGTCGCGACGTGGCCCTTCTCGTCGGTGCCTGCGCCGTCAGCGCCGTCGCTCTGTACCTGCAGCCCTGGACGCTGACCGGCGGACAAGGCACCGGGTCGCAGCAACACCACAGCGGCTCCGCCGCGACATCACCATCGCCGGAGCCGCTCACGGCCACGACTTCTCCGACCGCAACGCCGAGCACTCACTCGGTGCTGCCGCGCACCGTCGCACCGCCCCCAGTACCGACTCCGGCTCGCACACCTGGGCCGCGGATCACTGTGCTCGATCCCTGGTGGTGGCTGTGGGAGGTGGATCCAGATGAGGACATCCTCGACTGCTTCTGCTGAACCGGAGGCCATCGAACTCCGCTGCGACCCGCCCTACCTTCTGCGGGACGAGGGCGGCCGCCAACGCCTCCTCGACGAGTGGACGGCTATGGCCGTCGCGCTCGACCGACCCGTCCAGATCTGGCACGGACCTCGAACATTGAACGTCGATGTCCCCGGCGACGGCGAGGCGGCGCGCCTGACGCGCCACCTCGCCGCTTCCGCGCACGCCCGGTACACGGTTCTGCTGCGCAACCAACCACCGGCCCACGCAGCGGTCGAGGTTCGGCAGGAGGCGCGCGATCACGTCCGTCTGGCCGACGGACGTGTCGCGCGCGTGATCGCGCTCATCGGCTGGCCCGCCGCCCTCAACCCCAACTGGCTGAGCGACATCGCTGAAGACTGCGCTGCGGTGATGCTGCACCTGCGACCGGTGCAGCGGCCCCTTGCCGCCAAGATGCTGCGCCGCCGGCTATCCGCGGTGGCATCAACGTCAGCACTCGATGAACAAGCCGGTCGACTCACCGACCCCGACCTAGCCGTAGCGGCGGAAACGGCGGAAGCACTCCGCGATGCGCTGGCCCGCGGCACGACTCAGCTCCTGCAAGTACAGGTGCTGCTCGGCGTCGAGGGCGACGACCTCACCGCCCTCGACGCCACCACGGCGTGGATCAACGACACGCTCGCCGCTCTCGTCGCGAGCACCCACATCCCGCGCTGGCAACAAGCACCAGCCTGGAAAGCAACCCAACCGGGCGGCTTCCCGATCAACTGGCCCTGGCGGCTGCTGGACGCGGCCAGCGTCGCCGCCACCATCCCGCACCCGGTCGGACCGGACATCAGCAACGGGGGAGTGCTCGCCGGCATCGACCCAGCGTCCGAGGCTCCCCTGTTGGTGGACCGCTTCTCCTTGCACAACCCGTCCCGACTCGTGGTCGGGACCTCCGGCGCTGGTAAGTCGTACGCGGCCAAGCTCGAACTGATGCGTCATCTCGTCGCGGGCGCGTCCGGGGTGGTGATCGACCCCGAGGGTGAGTTCGGCGGTGTCAGCGACGTTCTCGGCGGGCTGACCTTGGCGGTCGGGGAAGAGCCAGCGGGCCTTGACCCGGTGGGGTTGGCTTGCCAGCCACGGCTCGCCGCGTCCGATGGCCTGTCTGTCCTTGCCTCGTGGGCAACGGCATTGCTGGGCGAACCGTTGACGGCGGTGGATCTTGCGTTGCTCGACCGGGCGTTGGCGATCCTGCGCGCAGACAAACCAACGGCAGTGACGGCCGGTGACCTGTTGGCCAGCGTCATGGACATCGCGGCTCACCCACCGTTCACCGGCGCCGACCTCGCCGCCCGGCTCGCCCCGGCGGCGGCCGGCAGCGTCGCTGATCTGTTCGCGCCCAACCCTGACCTGAACGATCCGCCTGACCTTGTCGTGTTCGACCTGCGCGCGGTCTCCGAACGTGTGCGGCCGGCGGTCATGGCCTGCGTGCTCGCGTGGTCGTGGTGGCAGACGATGGCCGCGGACATTGAACGACGACGCCTGGTCGTCGTCGACGAGGCTCATCTGCTTCTCGACGACCCGCCGGCGGCCGGACTGCTCGCGCAGTTCGCCCGCCGGGCGCGAAAGTACGGCGTCGCCCTCGAGATCGTCACGCAACGGCTGTCGGACTTCCTCGGCCACCCATCCGGCGAAGCAGTTCTCGCGAACGCCGCGACGAAACTGCTGCTCGGCTGCGAAGACCACGAACGTGCCGCGGTCGCAACCGGCCTCGGACTGACCGACGCCGAGGCCGAACTCCTGCAACCCGGTCAGCGGGGGAGCGGTCTGCTGATCACGCCGACGATGCGAACTCCCGTCCACATCGTCGGCGCACGAGCCGAACACGAGCTCGCGTCATCAGGTCCACGCCGGTGAAACGGATCCTGCTCGCGACGTTCGCGGCGATCTTCGGGATCCCGCTGCTGCTGGTCGCCGCGATCGCAGGCGGATCGACCGCCGCTCCGACGGCGGCTGCCGGGGCTTCCGACGACGAGCAAGTCGCCGCCGCACCGGTTGAGCTGCGGGCTGCATTTCTCAACGCAGCCCGCACCGTCGCCCTGCCCCCAGCGCTGCTGGTCGCAGTCGCCGACGTCACGACCGACTTCAGAACGACGCCCTCGCAGATCCTGACCGGCGCGCAGCAACTGTTGCGCGCCGACCGTCTCCCTGGCGGCGCCTGGGACGCCGTCAAAGCGCTGACGAACTACCCACCGACGAGCACGCTCGTCCACGACGTGCTCGTCCTCGCCGCCAGCTACGGCTACGACTATCACCCGAACGGACCACCACTCGACGCCAAGCGTTACGTGTTCCCGGTCGCCGGACCGAACTCGTACACGCAAGGCCACCACGACTACCCAGCCAGCGACATCTTCACCGCGATCGGCACGCCGGTCGTCGCCTGCGTCCGCGCCGAGGTGCTGCGCCTAACCCGCACGGAAGTCGGCAAGGGCGGCATCACCATCACGTTGCGCGGCGAGGACGGCTGGCGCTACTACTACGCGCATCTGTCCGGGGCCGAGCCGAGGCTCGCTCCCGGCCAGATCGTCGAACCCGGACAGCTCCTCGGGGCCTCCGGCAACACGGGCAACGCGCGCACCACACCACCGCACCTGCACCTCGGCATCTCGATCACCGGGTCGGCGGCCGGGCAGATCGACCCGTACCCGTATCTGCAGGTCTGGCCGAGGCTTACTACGTGAGCACGCAGCAGCGCGGCTGGCTGCGCTGGGTCGTCCCACGCGACAACACCTCCGCACCGTTCACCGCGGAACAGCTCTACGCCGCCATCCAGGCCGGAACTCGTCATGGTCAGGCAACACAAATCCTGTTGCGTGGTGTCCCCGGCGACGTCGGCATCTGGCTGCGCGCCGAGACAGAACGACTAGACCCACTCACAGCGATGGTGCTGGCGACCTACCCCGACGCCGAGCTCGAACCCTGCGCGTCACCCATCCCGACCCTCGGTGCCGGGACGTTTCTCGCCGCGCAGCGGTGGACGCTTGCCAGCGACTCCGCGTACCCGGTCAAGACAGTGCGGGCCTTCGAACACTCCGAACCGATGGCGATGACGCTCGGCGCCCTCGCCGAGACACGACTGGCCGAAGCCGGCCTGGTCTCACTAGTCCTGCAACCTGCGCCGCATTCGTTCGCGCGCCGATCACTGGCCCTCGCGCAACGACTCGCCCAGGGCAGCGACACCGGCCCCATCTGGCAGCGCACCATGCTGGTTCCGTTCGACGTGATCGCAGCGATCCTCAGCTTGCTGGTCAGCGACCCAGCCAACGCCACCAACGTGAACGGCGCTCCGCCATTGCCACGCGCCGACCTCGAGGCTCGGCTGAAGTGGATCGCCAGCAAGGCCGCCCAACCCGCGTTCCGCGTCACTCTGCGCACGGCCTGGCTCAGCACCAAACGTGACCGCGCAGGCCGTGGGCACGCCGGACTGGCCAGCGCGTTGGGACAGTTCGCGGTCGTCGGCCAGAACACCTTCACGCCACGGGGCGAACCACCGCTGCGAACCTGGCGCGGCATCGCCGCCGGCACCCCTGGTCGTCGCGAGCGAATGGTGCTCGCCATCGACGAGCTCGCCGGCCTCGTGCACTCACCCGGGCGGGACCTCGTCGTCCCGCACCTGCGACGGACCGGCGCCCGCCGCCGTGCCACGTCGCACGCCTTGCAGGCAGGCGGGTTGCACCTCGCCGATGCACCATTCCGGGGGAGCAGCGAACCGGTCGGCGTCAGCGTCACCGACCTCATGAGCCACGCGTACATCGTTGGCCCATCCGGGACGGGCAAGACGACACTGCTGGCGCAGCTCGCGCTGACACTGGCATCCACGCGCACAGCGGCGATCGTGCTGGATCCGCACGGCGACCTCGTCCGCCAAGTGCTCGCTCGCCTGCCGGACGATCATGCCAACCGCGTGGCACTGTTCGACCTCAGCGATCCCCAACAGTTGCCAACCCTGAATCCGCTCTGGATCCCACCGCATCCGCCCGAAGGCGTTGATATCGCGCGGGCCGTCCGCTCGGCAGCGGTAACGGCGGTCTTCGCGGACATCTGGAAGCTGCACCGGGCAACGACGCCGAACCTCATGCACTTCCTCGAAGCAGCCGTCGCCGCACTCGTCGCGTGCGGCGACGGCTGCCTGGCGGCCCTCCCACGGTTCCTCACCGATGGCGCCTACCGTGCGGGCGTCGTCCGCGCATCGGGCGATGCGCGGATCGCCGCCCGCTGGGCCGAGTTCGCGGCGCTCTCCCCAGAGGACCGCTCCCGAACGATCCGCGCCATCCTCAACAAGGCCGCCGACTTCGACCGCAACCCGCTGCTCGCCACCGTCTTCGGTGACACGGGCCCCGGCTTGCGCATCGACGAGGTGATGGACAGCGGCCGGCTGCTGCTCGTGTCGCTGCCACGGGGACTCGTCCCTGAGGGAAGCGTCGAGCTGATCGGATCACTGCTCGTCAGCCTGCTCTACCAAGCCGCCCTGGCCCGTGAGGCCCGCCCAGCCAACGAGCGCCCACCAGTCGTCGCGGTCATCGACGAGTTCCAAGAGTTCGCGTTGTCGACGTTCGCCAAGGTCGTCACCGCAACCCGCAAGTACGGGCTCGGTCTCGTCGTCGCCAACCAGAACCTGTCCCGCGTGCACGCGATCTCTCCGGACGTGCTCACGACGCTGCTCGCGAACGTCGGCACACTCGTCACCTTCCGCACCGCACCCGGTGACGCCCTTGTCCTCGAGCCGTTTCTCACCCCGTTCAATGCCGACGATCTGGCCGCCCTTGCCCCGTACGAGTGCTACTGGCGCATTCCGACGGTCGACGGACCGCGCGTCACAGCTGCCCGCACCCGACCACTAGATGAACCCAAACGCTCGAACGACGAGATCCGGCGACTCGCAGCCAAGCTCCGAGTCGCCGGCCAACCCCTCGTTCGAACGCACAGCGACGAGTCGAAACCGTGGATCGACATTGCCGAGGACAGTGAGGCATCGTGACCGAACGGCTCACACCCCGCGACCAGGCCGTCATCCACGCCGCATGGTCGCTCGGGTTAGCCACGGCGGCAACACTTCGCGCCCTGGTCGCCCCAACGGCGGCGCCGTCGACATTCCGGATCAGGCTGCACACCCTGCACCGCGCGCGCTACCTCGACCAGGTCCATCTCCCCGGAAACCGAGGACATCTCTGGCTGTACGGCGCTGCGCGCCGCGGACTCCCCGAGTCCGCATCGCGCAGCTGGCGACCCGGACTGGCGCAGTTGGGCCACACACTGGCGGTGGCAGACGTCCTCGTCGCGACGACCCGCGATGGCTTCGCCTCACCAGCCGTCTTAACCGGCTGGCAAGGCGAAGCCGAACTCCGCGCCTGGGCACCCCCAGGCGCGCCCTACCCGGACGCGCGCGTCATGTGGCGACACGACAACCGGATCGGCGCCTGGCTCATCGAGCTCGACCGCGCTACCGAAACGCGCCCTGCATGGCGAAGAAAGCTTGTCCGCTACCTGACGATCCACACTGCTGACCAACTGCTCGTGATCACGACGTCGTGGCAGCGCGCCGCGAACCTCGCGGCTCTCGCCGCCGACACCGGAGTCCCAGCACTGTTAACCACAACAACAGAACTCAACGTGTCAAACGATCCAGCGGTCCTCGACACCATGGCCCGCGCCCGTGTGCACATCAGCCAAACACTGCGATCCACGTAGGCGTCGACCATGCAGGAGCATCAGCTCTATTCCACCGGAGAGCCGTCACCCCACCGGCGTTATGTGCCAGCCCATCCCAAACCGGGACCTCGGGAAGGATCCGACCTGCGCGCCCGACTTCGTCGGGCCTAATGGCTCCGCGGCGGCGGGGCCGTAGGACGGCAACTGGCCGGGAAGGGCAGCGGTACGGCACTCTTGGTCGGTGTCGCGCACTTCTGCCCGATCGACCCGGGTGCTTGAGGAAGTGGTCGCCAACGGTTACTCCGATTTGCTCAAACTCGGAATTCGCCTGACCGGTGATGCACATCTGGCTGAAGATCTGATCCAAGACGGACTGACCAAGGCTTGGGTACAAGCCCGCAACGGGCTCGCCGGATGCGACAACGACTCAGTTCGCCGCTATATGTGTGTGGCTTACACGGCTTATGCGGACCGATACCTGGCGCAGGAATATCCCGTGGCCGCGGTTCCCGACGACAGAGGCTCGACAGCGGACGATCCGTTGCATCGGCTGATCAATCGAGAGAGGCTGCGTGCTGCGGTGGGCCAGCTAACGCGGACACAGAAGAGAGTCATGCTGCTCCGTGAATATGAGCGGCGATCAGAAGTCGAGGTCGCTCGTCTGCTGGAATGCACAGCCCAAACCGTCAGAAGCCACGGAGTCTGCGGAAGACGTCGACTGTTCGATGCGGTCGGGCGCGCGGAGCGCGTCCGCGGCAACGACTCGGTCGAGTGAACGATTGGAGCGTCCGTGCGAGCTACCGTGCGGCTTCGATCGCCCGGTCGAGCACGCGAGCGGTCGCGCCGACACTGAGCGCGATAAGACTGCTCGCGCAAGTGTGAGCAACCCTTGTCACGTGTACCTGGATCGACCTGCGGAGATCCCTACAAACGCTTGCTAGCTCTCTTCCGGCAGCCCGGCGGCGCCGTTGCTGTCGGGGTGAGTGCTCGTGCCTGCGCCAGCGTTCGGCGTTTCTGCGCCTGTCTCCTTCACCTTGCCAGTCCGCTCGGCGTCTCCACTGGAGCTCTTGAACGCGACATCGAAGATCTCCCGAAGCTTGTCCGTTGCCTGCTTGGCGAACATTCCCGCAAGCCCCGCAAAGGCTGCGATGCCGTACGCGTTTACATCCGAGCTGCTCGCTGTGACCGACACGAATCCAGCCCGCAACACGAAATAGAGCACGAGAGCAATCGCCGCACCTACCGGCATGCGGACGATGTACCACCAGGTCCAACTGGACAAGAACCGACGATTGCCGACGTACGTAGTTAGCGACGTCAGCGCGTGGATTGATGCACCAATTGCTGCCATCACCACAACGATCAGCAGGTTCAGGGCTTCTGGCGCCGGCTTGGTCCAGGTTGCCCCGAAGACGGACACGCTCTTGACCTGCGTGACGGTCGCAGTAGCAGGGACCGGGGGAGTCGGGGAGGGGTTTGGCGCCGGTACCGATGTGCTGACACCGGGACTCGGTGGCAACGAAGTCTGGCCCGTGGAGGTCGTCGGAGACGGTGAACCGGTCGGGGCGGCAGAAGCTACTGCACCAGGAATGACCGGCGCAGAACGACTTGCGGCTGGCCAGAGTGCAACGAGCACGTAGACGGCAACGACTAATTGAGCACCCAGCAAGACAAGGAGCATGCGTGAGCGCAGCTCAAGGTTAAGCGCAGGACCACTAGTCATGCCGACGCCTCTCTGAGCTCACGGCGGCGCGACGCGGCTGAGAACAAACTCAGCGAGCGCGGCCCCTTGTGGCGGCTTGATCAACCTCACTCTGGGTCTACGTCGCGGTGGCCGAGATCCTTCGATCCCGGCCACTTCCAATAGTGATCGCGCACGCGAGTGCCCTAGGTCCGCCAGATCTGGGCCGATTCCGAGTCGAAGAAGTGCACGGACAGCGGGTTCCTTGCCAATCGCGCTGCTGAGAGGGCTCTTGCTCGCTCAACAATTGCTAGATTGGCGTCGTTGTCGGGATCCCTGTACAGGCTGACAAATACTGCCCTGATATGGCCTTCCTCGATGCGCCGCAGAATGTGCTCATCGTTCTGCGCGAGCGAGTGCCCATAGATGAACAGCGACCCTCCGATCTTGGAGAAGCTACGCATCGCGTGGTTTAAGTACGCACTGTGCAGGATCTTGCTGTACTTGTCGCGACTCGTACCTTCGGTGACGACGAGTGGGTAGACGTTTTCCTCGAGTGCTCCGCGAATCTGGTCTACCAGAGATATGCCAGTCCGATTCCAGGTGAGCTTCCGTAGTTCAACGCCGGCATCGAACAAGTGCAAGGCTCCATGCAGGTAGAAGATTCGCTGCGAGTCGTACGTGGCCATCGGCTTCCACGTCACCCACTCGGCGCCGGGTTCATCCTCGCTCTCTCCAAACCCATCGTTGTTGGAGACCGTGGGTTGGATGTCTTGCATGGTCGTCCAGTACAGGAGGAGGTCATAGTTCACTGAGTAGATGCGTTCGAATGAAGCAAGGAAATGCCGCGCTGCCGTGTATTCCTCAGATGTCAGCGACCCAACAAAGTCGGGATGTCGGCGCGCGAGAACCTCCGCGAGGGCATCCTTCAGCCGGTCCGCATCGGCGAGGATCCGAGCAGCCAAGTCGCGGTCGGAGTCCGGATAGAGATGCAGCAGAGTGGCCGCCCCCCGGAGGATCTCGATGATCTTTTCGAAGTCCGTCGTGCCGAACTCTTTGAAGACGGCTCGGGCATCAATCGAGAGTTCGGAGAAGTCGGCTTCGTCCAGCAGCCGGCCGTATGCAAAGGCATCAGCGTCGTAGGCAATCGAGAAGCCGTTACCTAGAAGCAGATGTCGGAGACGCCCGTACTCTTCCGAGCGTCGCATGGCCTCAGCGAACTCGAGCACGTCAACTGGCATGCCACGTCATCTCCGATCCGGACCTGATGCACGCTCACTATTGCTACGCGAAGGCGTACATGATCCTTCGAAGCCGATCGAGCGGCAGGGCGCGACTCCCGGGCCCTTGGCGCCGCAAGCTGGTGCGGTACAGGTCCGCCACCAGGGACTCGAACCCCGAACGCCGCGGATTAAGAGCGAGCCGCCGGTGGATTCGGGCCACACGTTCGACCCGCACGCGAAAAGGGTCAAGAACCCGCTGGGTAGCCCTGGCATTGATCACCGTAGGAAGCCTCGACCTCAACGGTCTCGCCCTCATCGCGCACCAGCCTCCGCTGGACAACGAGGGCAATCTCAGCGACGAACCTCACGGCTTGCTCGCGATGCGCTCACCTACACCGACACCTGGCAGTGGATGAACACATTCGCAGGGGTTGGGCCTCAGGGTTCTCCGGGGCATGGCAGGCGAGTGCCACAAACGAATGTGCTCTTCCCACGACTGGTCGAGTGCGCGAAAACCAGGAGCAGAGCACGACGCAACGAAACTCATGATGTCGCGAGCGATATTGCCAACTCCGCTTTGCGCTGCACGCGGCCTCGAGTCGACCGGATCCTCGCTACAGGGGCGGAAGGGTGTCGCCCAGTTTGGGCTGAGTCCGCTGTCGACCGCATTCGTAGGTGCTGGTGGCGTACTGCTGGACCTTCACCACCGGGCCTGGCACTGCACCCGACAGGTGCTCGGAGAAGAACGCGTCGGTGTCATCGATTGCGCAGTCCAACAAGCCCTCGCCGTGGATGTCGGTGGGGTACTCGTGGTCGAGCACTGGCACGCGGGAGGCGAGCAGGGCTGCCTCAAGAGTCTCCTGGAACGTCAGTGCCGACTTTGAATCGAGCGCCCCTCGCGCCAAGAACGTCGGTGCATCGTCAGCGCTCACATTCAGAAGTGGGATAACTTGGGCGACCCGCTGGCAATCGGCTGGTGTGTCGGCCGTGGGAACAGCTACCGGGCATCCGCTGTAGTAGCCGGGCAGAGCGATGGCACCGCCCGCCCAGGACGCAACGGCGTCCGGCTTCGTGTCCCCAACAATGCCCGTGGTGCCGAGCACCTGTACCAAATGACCGCCCGCGCTGCCTCCGAGTACGCCGACTTTGGCAACCGAAGCGTAATAAGGCGATTCGTCTCCGTGGGCACGAATCCAGCGGAGTGCCTTCCTTAGGTCATTGATGGGGTAGAGCGGGCTGAACGAGCCTGGGACGTCGTTGTTCAGCGCACAGTAGGGCTGCCACTGCACGGCGATGTCGGCATCGTCCGGGTCGCAGGCCAATCTGTAATCCACGTTGAATACGACGTAGCCCCGGGCAGTGAGCTTGCGCGCGACCTGGCGCGGCCCGCACATGTAGTACTTGTCGCCCTTACGCCACGCTCCGCCATGCACCAGCATGACGGCAGGGAACCTTGTCGTAGCCGCGCTGCCCGCCGGACGGTAAACGTCCAACTTCAAGTGGACAGTCGACCCGTCAGCGTTGGTGGCGGTGCCGTACTCGACTTCGCTCCCACCGCTGATGGGAGACCCCGGCGTCTGGGAGCAGAAGTCCATCGGTCCCAAGGCCGCGTCGAGCGACCCCGCGGTCGCGGCATGGCTCAGCGGAAAGGCGAGTAGGGCGAGTAGCAGTGCCGCGATGGGCATGCGAGAGCGATTCACGTGTCCCCCCAAGGACCGAGCTGGGTCGAGTCTCGGGGAACCATTCGGGATCCAACACCTGATGTCCTTGTCATACGTCTGACGAAATACCGACAGTCGCCACGACGACACACGCGGTCGCGACATATACGCCCGCGACAGGTAGTCCAGCCACGCGTTCTGACTGGTACAGCGATGCTTCGCAAACATCGTTGGGGGCTCGAGTCGCCTCAGATAGCGGCGGAGCGAAGATGTGCCCTGGTTGTGAGGCAGAGTTCAACGAGCAATCTGCGGGTGCAGAACTCACCCCTCCAAGTTCGTTGAATGAAGGCGAATGCTAGTCGCGACGACTACTCACCGAAATCCGCCCGACAAGTCCGTGGATTGGTTTGGTGCCAGCACCGATCACGAGTCCGGTGAGGAGCAGGTCGAGCAACCGGTTGGGGTCCTTGGCTCCGAGGTCGTGGTTAGTCGCAACTTGGGAGGGGACCGCGGGTTGTCCTGGCCGGGCTTGGAGCGGCGCTTCGACGGATCGGATCAGGAAGATGCCGAGGATGGCGGCGAGGAGCATGCCGAGGGCGGACGCGATCGCCCACATCAGGACACCGCGGCTGGCGCGGCCGCGGGCGGCTTCGCGCTGTGCCTCCTCTGCTGTGCGAAGGCTGTCCACCGTTGGCGCGTTGGTCGCGGCCGTTAGGGCTGCGGCGCGGCGTGCTTTGTTGGCTTCGATGGACGGCAGGACGGCGCCGGCGAGTGGCTCGAGGAAGCGTTCGAGGACGAGTGCGATCAGGGCCAGGACGACGAAGGTGCTGTAGTTGCTGGTCGGGATGACATCGATGGGGTCGATGGCTCGGTAGATGACCCAGCTGACCAGGAGGCCGCCGGCGAGTACGCCAAGGGCGGCAGCCAACGACCGCCGGCTGGGGAGCATCGCGGCCAGGGTCCGGTCGACGTAGGCGCCCAATTGGTTGCCCCGGGCACCGGCGGCCGGCGTCGGATGCTGGTCTGTCGGCGGATCGGGCGCGGGTAGCGCTGTGGTCGGGTCGTCGGGTCGTCGCACCATTACCTATCGGCCTTCCCTTCACGCTGCGTGCGGTCGGGCTCTCGGCCTGTCACTACCCCTTCCCACGGGTGACTAACGACTGCTTCATGTGGGTCAGGTGCTGCTAGTCAGTCTCAGCCATCTTTGCTTTTCGGCGATAACGATGTCCCGGAAACACCGGTCTGTGCCTCCTGCGGATGTTCCGATACCGCAGCCCACTCCTTGTCGCACATCTCCGGGAAGCCCTAAATGTTCCGATCGCCTGCCACTGGCCTGCTCGCCTTCCTCCCTCGAACGAGCATCCACAGCGGGGAAAGGCGCCGCCGTGGTCTTAGCGTCGCGACTGTGATTGCGGCCCTGGCCGTTCTGGTCGCGACGCCGAACGTGGCGTGGGCGTCAACTGACGGTCCGGCCGGGAAGACGTCGACGACGAAGGTGAAGGGACCGACTTCGACCGACGCGAAGGCGAAGCCGAAGCCGGGACCTGCCGCGGCGAAGCTGAAGCCGGGGACGGTGAAGGCGGCTGCCCGGCGAGCCAAGGTTTCGGCCTCGCGGGCGTCGGCTCACCAGCGCGCAGCGAAGTGTGTGCGACCCCCGACAAGGCTGTTTGTTGCGGAGTGGTTACCGCGCAACGTGTGCCGGGATCGGGCGCACACACGGTTGGCTGCTGCGGACAAGCCTTACCAGCTCAAGGGCAAGTCAAAGGGCAAGGGTTCGGGCAGGAAGGGGACTGGTGTCGGACCCGCCGCGCCGTTCGTTTCGTCCACGGACAACTATGCGATGCCGGACTGGCAGCTGAGTACCGGTAGCACCCCGCCAAGCCTGGATAGCAACGCATCGGTCACGTACAACCCAGAGCAGAACTTCATGATCGTCTTCGGTGGCAAGAAGACAACTGGGCTGGCGTCGAACGAAACCTGGACCTTCGATGGGTCGGCGTGGCAACAGCGCACCACGACGGGAACCCCGACGGCGCGTCTCGGTGCGGCACTGTTCTGGGACCCGGCGCTGCATCGGGCGGTGATGTTCGGCGGGGCGAACGTCCTAGGGACGTCGAACAATGAGACGTGGGAGTTGAACACCTCCACCTGGGCGTGGACGAACAAGACGAGTGTCGTGACCGGCACACCGCCGTCCGCCCGCCGCTTCGCCAGCGCCGCCTATAACACCGCGGCCGGCGTCGGCGTGCTCTCCGGCGGGTTGGGCGCCTCCAGCACCGTGTATCGGGACTCGTTCAGCTGGAACAACTATGTGTGGACGAACCTGAACGACACGGCCCTCGGCTACCGATGGGGCGCGGCGGCGGCATACGACCCGTCCGCTCAGAGCATCACCGTGTTCGGCGGACGCAAGGCGACCTGCAGTACGTGCAGTTCGACTGCGTCGCACAACAACGAGACCTGGACCTGGAAGACTGCATCGCCCGGGTGGACGCAACAAACGCCGCACTCCGCTCCATCGGGCCGGTCGTTTGCGACCATGGCCTTCGACTCCGACGCCGGACAGCTCGTGCTGGTCGGTGGGGGCGACGCGACAAGCACGCACGGCGACACGTTCCGCTACGACGGGACGAGCTGGTATGAGCCGACCGGCGGCTGGGCTGACGGTACGGCGGCCGCGATGAGTCCGATCGCCAGTCCAGATGGGCAGTCCGGCGCGGTCATGGCCTACCTGCCCGTGGTGCACTCGATGGTGCTGCTCGGTCAACACGTTACGTCGGCCACAGCCCCGGCAACGTATGTGGCAAACCACGGTGCACCGACGGTGAGCGACAGCGAACAGTCGCGTTCCCCGAGTATGGGGAGTACGGCCCCGGCGGGAACCGGCAGCCGGCATCTGGTCACCATCGGCAACCCATCCAGCGTGCCGATGGTGATCACCGGCGTTACCGACACGTTGCCGGTCAACCACACCGCGAGCGTGTGGTTCCCGGAGACCTCGGTGACCACCGCGCCGACCGCATGTACGTCGACGACGACACCGCGGTGCACGGTTGGGCGCAGCGGGGTCACGTTCAGCAACTTCACCCTGACCGGACAGGAGAGCCGCCAGTTCTACGTCGACGCGGTCGCGGTCGGAGCGGCGTTGAGCAGCCTCGCCTACGGCCCATGCACATCCAATGCGGACTTCTTCTCCCGCACTGTGATCGACGACGGTGCGCTGTCCTACTGGCGGCTCGGTGAGTATCCGACACCTCCCAATACCAGCCCAGTGTCCGCGGCGAAAAACGCTGTGAATCCCACCGGCCCGGCTGGCACCTACACCCTCGCAACGGGGGCAGCACAGGGCCAGCCGGGGGTGATCGGCGGCGACGCCGACCGCAGTTTGCTGCTGAACGGCACCAGCGACTACGTGTCACTGCCCACGACGGGCAGCAGCGATTTCAGCAACGGCTTCACCATGGAGGCCTGGGTCAAGCCGACCAAGACCAGCTCACCGATCCTGAGCCTGTCCTCGGCGCTCGGCACGGACCACATCGTCATCAACGACTTCGGAACGCACGGGATGGCGCTGAACGTCTACGCCGGCACGGCCGGCAACACGCAATCCACGCTGGTCGCCGGCAACGCCTTGCAGCTCGACCAGTGGCAGCACGTCGCGGCGACGGTCGCACCGGTCGCGGGCACCGCCAACGCCACGGCCACCTTGTACCGCAATGGGATGCGGGTGGCCAGCGGCACCCTGCTCGCTCCGCGTGACGTCAGTCGGGTGTACAACTACCTGGGCCGCAACAACACCTCCTACTTCGGTGGCGGCATGGACGACGTCGCCATCTACGGCAAGGCGCTGTCGGGCGCGCAGATCACCACGCACTACCACGCCGGATCCACTAGTGGGCAGGGCAGCAACACGGTCACCGCGTTCACCAACGTGGGCGCTCAGTACGCCCCGGGTGTGATGAACGTGTCGCCGGCTGCCTACTGGCGGCTCGACGACAGCAGCGGCACCGATGCCGGTGACTACTCCGGCAACAACAAGAAGGGCACCTATCTGACGAGTGGCGGCACCGCGTCGAGTAGCGGAATGCTCAACGGGCCGGGGGCGCTGGCGGGGGATCCAGACGCGTCAGCCGCCTTCGACGGCAGCCACCACGTCAGGCTGCCCGACAGCATCATCCCGACGACGGGGTTCGCCGCGGTCAGCCTGTGGTTCCAAACGACCGCTGGCAACGGAGTCCTGGCCAGCATGGCGAACACCGTTACCACGGCCACCCCGAGCCGTTATGTTCCGCTGCTCTACGTGGGCACGGACAACAAGCTGCACGGTGGTTTTTGGACGGGCGCATCAGCCGAGGCGCTCACAGGCGGGGCGACAGTGACCGACGGCAAGTGGCATCACGCGATGATCGTTAGCTACAGCAGCTCTACCCCGGTGCCGGGCGTGCACCTCTACATGGACGGCCAGGAGGTCGCCAGCACGACCGAGGGACCGACCGATGAGCCCGCAGGGACCATCCAGTACTTGGGGACTGGCTTCGGCGGCGCCGTCGGAACCTGGCCAGGGCTGACGACCGGTTGGCACCCGTTCGTGGGAGGCATCGACGACGCCGCGGTCTTCACCGCCCCGGATCGGTTCTTGAGCCAGACCCCGTCCGACCAGTACGCCCGCGGCGCCGGTCTACCGGTCCCGGCGTCGACCACCGCGTATGTCACTGATGGTCAGGGGCAGATCCCGGCTCTCACGCCGCTGTGCGGTGGCGGCGGTACGGCCGCCGGCCTCGGCATCGAGAAGTGGTGGAGCTACGCCAGCGAGAACCTCGGCGCCGGCGGCACCGCCCGGGTGAATGTGGCCAACGGCAACCTGGTGGTCAGCCAACCGGACCTGACCCCGGTGCAGGCACACGGTCATCTCGCCTTCGCGCTGCGCCGCACCTACAACAGCCAAGACGCCGGCACCCTCCAGCTTCCCGATAGCGTCACCGGTGGCGCTGGCTGGGGCAGCGGCTGGACACTGAACATGACCGAGGCCGACGACCTGCTCGGCGGCGGGATCAACGCCAGCAGTCTGTCCGTGCAACAGACCCTCGAGCGCCTGCAGCGCCCGTTCGCGGTCACCCTGGCCGACCAAGACGGCACCCGGCACGTGTTTCAGCCAGCGGTCGTACTGGCCAACCGACGCAGCCCGCTGGGCGCGTTGGTACCGCGACTGCTCGGCGCGGTCGACAGCAACGTGCTCTGTGTCGACGTCCCCTACACCGCACCCGCCGGTGTGCATCTCAGCCTGTTCCGCTACGTCCATGTCCAGGGCAGCTGCGCGACGGGTGAGGTGAAAGGCATTGCCGGTTGGGTTGCCGAGCGGCCGGACCGGCTGCGCTACGAGTTTGGCCCGACCGGCGAGTTACTCTCGATCGCTGACGGCGCAGGTGTGGACATCCGCTACGCCTACGACGGCACGCTCAACCCGGCGCGCATGGTGGATAGCAAGTCCGGCGGGCTCGGCAAGCTGTTCAGCTATCCGGTGGCGGGACTGGCCGATCGGCTCTCGCTGGGACGGCTCCGCTATGTCTATGAAGGGCAGAACTGCACCGCGGTCCGCAACAGCGAGACCGGAGCAATCAGCCTGGAAGGCAAGACCGGCAACCCGGCCAGCGGCTGCCGCGGCTTCACCCTCAGCTACAACGAGAATGGCGGCACCTGCGCCACATCCGGTACCGCCACAACCTGGACCTGCATCACCGACGGCGCCGGCCGGGCGACCCGCTACGAGTTCAACGACTCGTCCCGTCAGCGGCTGGACAAAGTGATCAACCCCAACGGGGTGTCAACGCTCGTCTACGAGTACGGCGAGGCCTGCGGACAAACGGTCAACTGTCTGAGCTCGGCCAGCGACCTGCGCGCTGGCGAGGGGACGGTGACTAACCCGGACGGCAGCACCGACACGCACGTCACCGAGTTCGCCTACGCGGCTGCGCCGTCACCTGCCTGGACTGGCGGTGGTCTGCCCACCTCGCCGTACGTGGTCAGCCGGATCACCGACCGGCATAAGGTGCGGACCGAACTGCGATACAACGGCGGCCAGTACACCAACGTCGACACCGCAGCCACCCCCAACGTGACGTGCGCTAGCGACGACGCGACCTGTGAGCGGCAGCAGTACAGCGGGATCGACTCGGCCGGCCGGGTTGGCCGCTTCAGTGAAGCCGCCGGCAACATCACCGGTATCGGCTCGAACAGCGCGTGGCTCCGCAGCACCGCCTACAGCTGGGACACCGACAGCGCGACCTGCCGCGAACCCACCCACACCCGCGACAACAACCTGTGCCGGGTGGTACGTGACGCGGGGAAGAACCCTGACTTTCCGACTGACCCGAGCAAGGATCCGCTCGACGAAGACCGGACGTTCGTCTATGGCGATCAGGGGCAGCAGATCACGCGGCACTCCTTCGTCGAACAGGTCGGCGAAACCAAGTACTACACCGACATCACCGACGGCTATCACATCCAGAAGTACCTAACCGACGGCACGATCGTCTGCGCTGACTACACCGTGACCGGATCGGGCAATGTCGCCTACACCGAGGACTTCAGCGGAACTCGTTCCGGCTGCGCCAGCTCCGCCTCCGCCGCTACCCCGGTGATGACCCTTGTCGACCACACTCAGAAGCTTCACCCGAGAGGAAACGCGGAGTCGCAGTTCCGGGCGTACGTACTCACCTGGCAGGTCGACAATAACTCCAGCGTCGCGCCGAACACGTTTGCTAGCGCCGCGAACCGGGTCAACTACTGCGCAGGCGCCGGTAGTGGCACTGCCAACACCGGTCTGGTCTGCGAGGCGGACACCCCAGCCTCCGAGGGTGTCCTCCGGCCGCATGTGAGCCGCTGCGCGGTCGCCTACTACCAGACCGGACAGGTCGAGCACCCGGTCGCCTGCACCCGCTCCACCTACGACAACTATGGGGCGAAGACGCAGTCGTTCAAGCCGAATGCCAACATCGGCGATCCGGCGAACGACCCGAACGGGCTGATGAAGCCCTACACATACTGGTACTACGCCGACAGCGACAAGGACGCGTCCAGCACCGTGCACGCCGGCGGCTGGCTGCGCGCCGCGGCCGACCCGACCGCCAGCACCACCAATCCCACATCCAACTTCGCCGCATTCGGGTACGACGCGGCGGGCAACGTGGTCCGGACGTGGGATCGCAACGCCACCACCGAGGCACAGGCGCCGGTCACCGACTACCCGGGCGTTAACGCCAACACGCCGCCGACCTCGCGATTCACCGAGACCAGCTACGCGCAACGCACCACGAACCCGTGGGGATGCACGACGACTGCTGACCTGACCCCGTGGACGACGAAGTCGTGGCGGTACCGGCTGCAGACCATCGACCCGCTGGGCAACGTCACCGGCGTCGGAACCGACAAGAACGGCAACGCGCTGAACTCCTGGCGTCCCGCCCAGCTCACCGGGTCGCCCAGCGGTTCGGGTGCCTGCAAATACAGCTCGTTTGCAACGCCGGGCGGCAGCGTATCGACGGTCCGCGCATACAGCGGCCGGGACGAACTGACCAGCCAAACCCTGCCCGCTGGCGCGACCTACGATCCCGACAACGGTCCGACCCCCTCGACCACCACCTACAGCTACGACGGGTTCGGCAACCAGAACGTCCAGATCAACCCGCGCGGCCAAGCAACGCCAAACTCCACCACGGGTGGACGATTCCGGGTGCACCGGATCTACGACGCGGTCAACCGGCTGGTCGAGGTGCGCACCAGTCGGACCGACGACGGCAACCAGCAGCCGGCTAGCTGCCCTGCAACCGGCGACGGTGTCTTCGCCACGGGTATCGTCTGGTGCAGCACGAAAACCGAATACAGCGGCATCGACGACGTGATCGCGACAACCGCCGGGACGGGCGCCCGCACCCGGTTCCGGTTCGACGCAGTGCACTACAAGACCGACCAGTACGTGCCCCGCGAGACGGCAACCGAGCTGCACACGCAGTTCCGCTACAACGCGAACGGCAGCGGCACCGTCGAATGCAGCCCCCGCGAGTTCGACACCACTGAGCCCGCAGACTCGGCCTGCGCAGACTCGGTTTCGTCCCCGAGCTACGCCACGGCCACGGAGTACGACCATGCAGAACGCCCGATCAGGACCATCCGGCATCGGGCCAACGCCACCAGCGACGCCCTGTGCACGAGCTTCACCTACGACGCGAACGGCAACAAGAAATCCAGCACGGACCCCCGCGGCAACGTGCCCACCGGCAATGCCTGCCCGGCTAACCCCACGAACGGCAGCTACACGACCAGCTACTCCTACGACGTGCTCGACCGCAAGACGCGGCAGACCAACCCCCGCTCCGCGACCGCGACCACCGAGACCGGCTACGACGCCAACGGCAACCTGACCCGGGTCACCCCACCGGCCAACCCCAGCTCGCCAAACCGGTCGCGGGCCACCCTGTACAGCTACGACGCGAACAACCGCCGCGTCGACACCATCAAGGCCTACGAACCGGCCGTCAATCCAGACAGCGACGTGGCCGCCCATCCCGAGAAGGTTCGCGGTGACGCCGCGCTGCAGGTGAATGTCCACACCCGTTCCGTCTACGACGCGGATGGCAACGTTGTTGCTCGCTTCGACCCGCGGGCATTCGACGACGGGACCATCGACGACACCGATAACCCAGATGAGCGGTTCAAAGTCGTCACGGCTTACGACGCTAACGGCCGGTCGATCAGTCAAGCGGTGCCCCGGTACGACGGAGCGTCTCACAGCAACATCGGCAGTGACGCAACGCAAGATGCCGAATGCCCGGATGACAGCGGAACCCATCCATCGGATGTGGGCGTCTGCGTCACCAACACCTACTACGACGCCGATAGCAACGTCACCAAGGTCGACCTGCCGACCAAGACGGGCGCGAAGCCAAATCGCTACCTGATCTATCGCTACACCGAAGATGGACTACGCGCGACTATCGACGCGCCTGATCCGTCCAACGACGGCGCCCGGCTCGACGGCAACGCCGCGGCGGTACGGCCGTTCGCCATGCACTACAAGTACGACGGCGCCGGTCGGGTCACCGACACCTTGAACGCCGACATGCGCTTCACTCCAGGGGACATCGTTCACACGGTCGATCAGCACACCGACTACACCCTCGACGGGCTCGTAAAGACGACCTCTGTCCTGTCCGGCTGGACCACGACTCCGCCTTCCTACGCCAACATCACGCATGTCACCACCTACGGCTACGACAACAACGGCCAGCAGACCAGCGTGGTGCAGTGGACGGACGCCGCCCTAACTGTGGCGCTCAGCAAGACAACGGACAGCTACTTCGCCGATGGTCTGGTCCATGACCACGTCACCGGCGCTCAGGACACCACTGGATACGTGCGGGCGAACACCCGCTACACCTACGACGCGGCGGGTAACCAGGCCACGGTGTCGAGTCCGTCGGCGACCTACCAGACCGACAATCACGGGCAAGCTGAAGACAGCACCGCAGTGGCTTACGCAAGCGGCGACACAATTCCAGCCGGGTTCACCGTCGGCGACGGAGTTCCAGCCAGCTACGCCTACACGGCCGACAACCTTCTGTCCTCCGTCAGCAAGCCCATGAGCCGGAGCGGCAGCGCGATCACCTATCGCACGACTAAGTACTGCTACGACGACACCAGTCGCAAGGTTCACCAGGCAACGGACACGAGTAGCTACGACTGCGAAACTAGCCCGATCCCGAACAACGAAACCGTGATGTCATTCGAGTACTACCCGAACGACCAGATGCACGTCCAGACATCACGCAAGCGCAGCGAAACCATCACGACGAACTACGACCTAGCCGGCAACAAGACCGAAGTGACCGACGCCGCTCGCAACGCCGCCCAGACAAGCACCGTCAACCGCTTTGACTACTACCTGGACAACCTGCTGCGCTGCAGCGCCGAAAACGACACGACCTGCGGCACAGGCAGCACGAACCGCGCCACCCGCTACGCCTACGACGGATCCGGCGGCGTTGTCCGCCGCGTCAACATCGTCGGCAATCAGACCAAGAGCAGCACCCTCGTCTATGGCGACGCCGGTCTTCCGGCCAGCCAGGCTGCCGACCTCGCTGGCGGGACCCAGTGGGAGTACAGCTATGACAAGACCGGTCGGCAAACCCAAGTCAAACTTCCGAACGCGGATCGGGTCTGCGACTACTACGACGATCCCGAGAGCACGCTTACCGCCCGAGCTGTTGTCACGACGACTTGCGCGGGCACCAGCGGCGGCAATGACTCGGCCGTCACCATCAGCGACTACCAATACGACTATGACCAGCTGAACCGGGTCACTCTCCAGGAACTGAAGACCGGAGCAGCATCCGGCAGCGGCGGCGCAGCGATCACCAAGAAGTACAGCTACAGCTACGACGAGGCAGGGCGCGTCAACGCGTTCGATCCCGACGCCTCCACGGTGGGAACCGATGTCATGAACGTTATCTGGGATCACGACGGCAACCGGCTCGGCTATGGCACCAGCGTCTCCTATCCCAGCCAGAACACCCAGCCGGTGAACTGCGTCGGCAGTAGCACCGTCAGTTGCTTCAAATACAACAGCGACGACACCATCAAGAGCGCTACCGCCGGCACGTCCACCTACTACGGCCACGTCTACAACCCAGCCGGAACGTTGAAGGAAGACCACACAACGAGCTACTGCTACGACGGCTTCGACCGCCTGCAAGGAACCAAGACCGGCCAGGGTCAACAGACCACGGCATGCGACAAGGACGATGCAACCACCTTCAACAGCTACGACGGACTTGACCGGCAAACGACCACTAAGACGGGCGGCGTAACAACCAGCCTGTACTACGACGGAGCCAGCCAAGACGTGAACGAAGAGAACCGCAACGGCAATCAGAACAACCTGCCAACACAGATCCTCTTCGTCCGCGACGGCAACGGAACACCGCTGATTGCTAGCGACGGCTCAACGACCACCAATAACGAGCATCTCGTCGACGATGGCAATGGGAACATCAGCACCGTCCTCAACAACACGAACCAGCGCGCCGTCGGCTGCACCGCACGCTTCGATGCATTCGGCTCGCCACAGCAGCCCCAGTCGGGCGATGCCAGACAGCACACGTGCAGCAGCGGTACGACGAACAGCGACATGTTCTACAAGGCCGCTCGGCGTGACGACGGAACCGGGACGTATCAGTTCGGAGCGCGGACGTACGACCCAACCAGGAGCGCCTTCCTAAGCCCAGACAGCTACCGGGACGCACAACCCGCGGCCGACGCAAGCGTCGGTACAGACCCGCTGACCCAGAATACTTACACCTACGTCAACGGTGACCCGGTCAACCTGGTTGATCCGAGCGGCCACGGCTCGGACTACCAGATGCAGGGGGCCAAGGCCTACGCGGCCAAGGAGAGTTGCGGGTCAAAGAAGGGTTCCTGCAAGGCCATGGTCAAGCGGCTTAACGATGCCGCGCAAAATGACGCTGTGATGCTAATGACTAAACGCCTTCGCGAACTCTGGGTTGATGCCTATAAGCGGTTCAACGGCGATTGCATGCCGGGAGGGGGAAACTACAACCGTTGCCTAGACGAGTTCATCCGCCGGGCAGGGATTGTCTTGGGCGGAATTACCGGCGGGGAAGGACTAGACCCGCGGGACGTGCAATTTGAGCGCTTGCTTCCGACTATGCCAATTGAAAAGGTAGGTGGCTGGAAGCAAGAGTACCTCGACTCCACCACTGGTCAGGTTCGCCACTTCGTTGCATTCCTCTACGCCGGATACTTTCAGCCAGGTTTTGGCCGCGCAGCGGTGTATGGCCACGAACGGCCCGGGAACGACGGAGCATCGGACGCGGACATTCGCTTGGGTCTCGTCGCAGTCAATCTCGGTCGCGCCCTCCGCGCGCACGTCCTCTCCGCGGATGCATTGTTTAGCCGCTTACCCGGACTGCTGGGTGACCCTGGAAATGACGGTTCGCTGCGCTCGCCAGAAGTACTGGAAGACCCGGTGCCGCCTCAGTACCGCCCGGTACAGGACCATGCCTAGTGAGCACGCTAACTGGCCTGAGTCGTCTCATCCTGTGCGGCCTGGGGCTGCCACTGCTGGCACTCACGAGCGCATGCAGCGAGGCGGACTCCGGCAGCTATCGACCGGTGACTGTTCTGGTCGCCAACCGCTCCACTCCCGGCGGCACAGAAGTCGTGGTCAATCTGTGCCGCAGCAAGGTCTCCGCGGTAACGGTTGAGCGACTGGGCGTGGAGGGGGAGCCAATAACGCTGGGTCGCGGTATGAGGCGCGGTGGGCCGAACCATGCAGTCCTTGAAACGTGGACTACTCACAGGACCATCGCGGCCGGGACTCAGGTTATCGTCCGAATTCGGGGTGATAACGGCGAGGTCAAAAGCGGGGGTCGCGGTGTGGAACTCCTGGGCCTGATCGTCTCATGGCCGTCCCGGGACGCGTTTGTTGACGATTCCGGTCGAGTCGTGGAGCGAACCTCCTTCGAGTCCGAAGCCGCTGCGGATTGCCCGCGGTAGGTCTGCGTGAAACCCAAGACCGCGGGGCTGCCGCGTACCCGCGGCTGGCCACAGCGTGGTGGCCGAAGGAGGCTAGCGAGATCTTGAAGGCGGCCTCGGTTTTCTTCGCGAGGGAACTCGACCCTCGCCTCCGCTGATCGTGACGTTCATCGATCAGCACCGTCCGCAGTGCCGGGTCGAGTTGATCTGCGCCGTGCTCACCGAGCTCGGCTGCCAGGTCGCCCCGCGGACGTATCGGTCCTGGAAGGCCCGCCCGGCGGCGGTCCGGACGGTCACCGACGCGTATCTCACCGACGCGTTGCTCGCGACCGTCGGTGCACCGGGGGGTCTGTATGGCCGGCGGAAGATGGCCGCGCATCTGCGCCGGGAAGGTCACCAGGTCGCGGCTGCACCGTCGATCCGCTGATGACCGACGAAGGCGTGCACGGGGTGATCCGGTGACCAGCTCAACCGGGACTTTCACGCCGAGACCCCAACAGCAGATGCGTCGCGGACTTCACCTACTGCCGGACCTGGGCTGGCTTCGTCTATGTCGCGTTCATCATCGACTGCTTCTCCCGGGCGATCGTCGGCTGGCACGCCGCCATGACCAAGACCACCCCGCTGGTGACGACAGCGCTGCGGATGGCGCTGTGGCGAAGCGATCATCACGGCCACCCGGTAGGTGCCGGGCTGGTCCATCACAGCGACGCCGGCAGCCAATACACCACGATCCACTTCACCGAGTCCCTCGCGCTGGAAGGGATCGCCGCGTCGGTCGGCAGCATCGGCGACGCCTATGACAACGCACTCGCCGAGTCGACGATCGGGTTGTTCAAAACCGACTGTTTCCGTCCCGGCTCACCGTTCCACGATGGGCCATTCACGGTTCAAATCGCATTGCTCATGAGTCGATGGGCACTAAGACCATGAAACGTATTAATGCACTGCGTGACGGCAACTCGGCTGGCTCCCGGTCAACCTTGACACGACAACGGTTCACCTTCCCTACGAGTGGCAATTTTGCCCCGGACGCGGTTCCAAGTGCTATGTCCTCGGCGGCTATGACCAAACTGGCCAGCGCCTTCACCGAAGGAATCTCGTGCTCTGTGCGTAGACCAAACGGGCCGGGTCTTGGCCGTGCCCTTTGCAACCGCGCTGTCGTACGTCTTGGGAGGCGACACGCATGGGCGGCCCAGCCGAGCCTGGCGGTCTGGCCGACTTGGACGAGGCAGGTCTGAACGCATGGCAGCAGGTCATTGCAGGGAGCGCGACGGAACTAGCCAATCGACTAGGTCCGAACGCATCGGTAGTGGCCCAGCCCGATGAGCGCACACCGCACAGCTCAACGATTGACTGGATCGGACTCCCACTGCGCGTTGTCCAATGCATCGGCCGACACGAGGCGCTCAGTCTCTTGGACTGGCGCTCAACCCGAGGCGATGTGGGAAGGCGCCGGCTCCAAGAGGAATACATCGAGTGGCGGGTCGTCTCCGACGACCAGGGGATCGCCCGCATCGAGCTCACCACCGAGCTGAGTGACTACTGGAAAGTTCTCGCCGCGCACGCGCCAGAAAGGACCCTAGAGATCGTTGGCAGATTTGCCCGCGAATCCGCGGTACCGGCAAATGCGGTCTATGGCGACTGTGATCCGTTCGCCTCCGCGACAACACCCGAGGAGCGCGCAGCTGCCTTCACGACAACCATGCTCGAAGGCGCCGAGCTCAGTCCCTACAACAGCGGACTCGCAGCAATCTGCTGCATGGTGCAGTCAACGAACGCGCTGGACGCGCTTCTTGAGCTTGTCTGGCAAGCGGCAACATCCTGGGTCATCCGGGATGAGCTCAGCCAACGGCTTCGGTGCCTCAGTTGTATGGAAGCGATTCCCCTGATGGCGCAGGCCGCCCAAGCTGGACGTGCAAGCGATCCCCTGCTCGTCGAGCGGGTTAGCCGACTCGCTTTTGAAGGTCGCCTTGTCGCCCTCGACGATCCCGTCGGGGTCTACATCCAGTCAGTCGAACTCACCCGCCTTCGCACCCCCGATCGCACCCCGATCTCGCTCGAGTGGTGCACATTCGACCGCGGGCTGGACGCTAGCTACAACGCGGATGGACGACCTCGCTGGCAGCGTCTGACAATCGAACCGCCCCCGTCATCCAGTTGGCGCGTGAGCGACCTGATCGACAGCGCAACCGAAGAGCCGATTCGGCACGGCGGGCAGATCGCCGACCTCGTCCAAGTCGCGCTCTTTCTGCGGATGGGGGACCGAGGAAGTAGCGACGCGACCGAGATTCAACCGTCCGAGCAGTCCACCCCCGCCGTGGATCTACTCGACTGCGCCGGAGTCCGCAGCGACCTGAGCGAATTCCAGGGCGGTGCTCCGTGACGTCCAAACCGGCAGCTGCATCAGCCGAGCCAAACAACCCGACGCACGCCATCCAAGGCGGCATTGCGTTTGAGCAGGGTCAGCGCCCGGACCCCTGCTATCGGCTCGTGCTGCTCAACATCAATCCCGGTACCAACCGCGCAGTCGTCCACGACTGTTTACGCGATACCGACGAACTGCTTCGTGGCCTCCAACGAGGGCATATCGCAGAACTCGCGGGACAGCCAGCCGAACTCGCGGCGCAAACCGCCGACCAGTTCGCGAGTCTTCAGCACCTGCTCGCCTTTGGGCGGCGACTTTTCGACGGGGACATCCACGATCCACCGATCACCGATCAGCCGCGCCCAACATTTCTTTCCTACTTACCCACCCCCGGACCGTTTCCAAGTCTGCGTTGGTCGTCCACCGCGGAGAGTGTCAACGTTGGCGAAGCAGACGTCGCGGTCCAACTGACCGCAAGCAGCCAAGACGCCGTTAACTGCGCTGCCGTGGAACTCTGGAAGCTACTCCAAGCATCAGCAGCCCCGATGCGGATAACGGCTTCATTCGCCGGATTCGGCAGGCACGACGGCCGGGGTTGGCTGGAATTCCACGATGGCGTGACCAACATGCAGTCGAGCCAGCGCCTGTATGCCCTGCAGGCGTCGGACGATCCGCCCTGGATGGCCCGCGGCACCTACATGGCCTTCCTCAAGCTAGCTGTCGACCTCGGCGCGTGGCATCAGCTCTCCCGGCCGGAGCAAGAGATCATCGTCGGCCGCGACAAGCTGACCGGCGGACCGCTGGTATCGATCGACCGGCTCGATCCCACCGCACCGGCACCGCTCGCAGCACCCCGACCGGACGATAAGGCAGGCGACAGCGAGCGCGCCGACTTCTTCGACCCGCCACAGAGTGCGGATCGGCTCGTCGAGGCGTCGCACGTGCATCGCGCGAACCAGAACAGAGCGTCACCGCTTGCCGCTGGCGCGCTCCGCATCTTCCGACAGGGCTATGAGTTCCTGGACGGATTCGGCGACGCCGGTCCGAACCTTGGTTTGAACTTCGTCAGCTTCCAACGCGATCTCTCGGCATTCCAGCACGTCTTACACCTCCCCGGCTGGCTCGGAGATGTCAACTTCGGCGGTCCCGCCCAACCTGAGAAAGGCGCTCCAGCGCCACTCCAGCTCGTAAGTGTCCTCGCTGGCGGCCTGTACGCCGTCCCGCCCATCAGCGACCCATTTCCCGGTTCCAACTTGTTCAATGAGGAGAAGTCATGACCCAAACCGAACCTGACGTGACTTGCATGGCGTTCCGTAATCTGCCTCCGGGCGAACTTGAGCCGGACAAGATTCACCGATTCGTCCTCGGCGAAGATGCCGAGCCACGTGTCCTCGACGCCGCTGCCGCAGCAGCCGAACTCGCAGACCCGTTCGCCACGCTGCTGCTTCTGCAGGGAACATTCCCGCGCACCGCTGGCGAAGTTCTTACCTCTCTCGACAACGTGGTCAAGGAAGACAGCCCACTGCGGGCCCGGATGTTCTTCTTGCTCGGAGAAGGCAGTCAGATTCCCTTCACGCCCGAAACGGCTTCGGTCAACCGGAACCTTCGGTTTGTCGTCGCAACGGTGGGTGACAGGGGTCCTGACCTCCTCCTGAGCAGCTTCACGCCAGACGAAGGTGATGTCGAACTCATGGCCTGGGATGAAGTCACCGGCGGCTTCAACTACTACCGAACCGTCGGAGGCAATTCTGCCTGGGTCTTCGCTGGAAACTCCAGGCACGCGCTGCAGGAGCCAACCGAAGGAAAGGGGCCGTTCGAGAGTCACCCCAGCGGCAACTTCCTCATGAAGGAGTTGCGGGCCCCTTGGCTGCACTGGCACTCGCCAGACGCACCAATCACTCCGTCCGTCTTCGCTGAGAACAACCCGTTGCGCAACCATCCGTGGTTCTTGCAGCTCGACCGGCTTGGCGCGGTGAACTGCGAGGCCAAAGCGGCGCGGCCCAGCATCGTCCGGTGGACGGAGGCCCGATTTGATGCAGCGCTGGCGAACGCCGGCACGATCGAGCGCCCGGCTCGCATCATCCATCAAATCGTGGACACACCCACCGTCAACCTGATCACGAGCCACACGGAAGGCGCCACAGTCGAAACAACGGGGACTATCGATCTACCGCAGACCTTCTTCATCGACTCCGAAGCCCTGACGGAGCGGCTCGGATTACCCGCACCGCCAACGTTCACGGTCAGCAGCAACCTTTACGCACAGAGCTTGCGCACATTCGGTGTCACACTCACCGACGGCAACGGCTTCGCGCGACCCGGCGATACGCACTTCGCGTTTGCGATCCCCGAACGCGCCTTCGAAGACCAGGCCGTCCTGAACGAAGCAATCAAGCGTGGCGTACTCACGGAGCGATTTGCAGCGTGCCTCTTGATGACGGACTTTCCCAACCCAGTCTTCTCCACGCGGCGAGCCCAACTCCTTCGCCACGTTCCCGCAAGCGCGTCGATTGTGAACGGCGCGAGCTCGTTCTCGGAAGATATGGCCAACACCATCGTCGCCGCAGCTGAAGGCGCAGGCGCAGAGAGCCCGGAGGGTGAGTTCGCCGCGCGATGGGGCGTCGGCGACGCATGGAAGGAGCAGTTCGGGCGACTGCTGAACGACTACTACGCGGCAGTGACGAGCCACCTTGGATCGCAGGAAGGGTTCGACGCCTACTTCCGGCTGGCAGAGTCCCGCCGCGAGAGGGTGCGACAAATGCCGATCTTCGAAAGCCCACTCCTATTTGCGGAAACCAACATCGATCCAGCCGTACGCGTCATGCGTTCCGACGGCACCGTTCAGGAGGACTAATGCCGGTCCTGCCACGCTTCGACACACCCGCCAGCTTGCCGGAGCTAGGTGAGGAAGACCGTGCGAGCTGGAGCCTGACGGTTGCCGGCATCTTCGCTGGCTTGACGCCGTCGTTCCCACAGATCTACGACCCGACTGTCGCAGATACTCCTGTCGACGCTTCGACGGTTGACGTCCTGTGGACGGCATTCCCTGCGCGCTTGTTGCGCGAGGCGTCATCGCAGACCGAACGTTGGGAACGCGCCGACGACCGTAAAGAGCAGGATGAATACTGCGAATGGGTTGTGGAGCGTCGACCGGACAACAAGATCACGCGAGTGATCTTCACGACCGAAGTTCCCGAGTACTTCGAACAGGTCGCAGCCAGCAACGAAGAACTGCTACTGGAGTTGTATCACTCCATGATCGGCCCGGACGTTCAACGCGGCGATCTGTTCGAGGGTGCTACTTACAACCCCAGCAACGAAAGGAACACAACCACGGCGGGACGCATCGCGCACCTGGCACACCCGAACAACACACTGGGTGCCGCTGTGGATCTAGTCGCTAATGCCACAGTGCCCAGGGAACGGAACGGCGTGGCGATCACGACCAAGCAAGCCCTCGCAAACTGCGCCGGCCTTGGCGACGCATTCCGAAATAGCGATCCACAGATCGCGGCCGTTGTGAACGGCGCTGCGCGCGCGGGAAACGAGTTGACGCTGCAGGACCCGCTTGGCCTCTACATCGACAACATACGAACGTCCGACCTAACGACGCCCGACGACACGCCTGCCGCGTCCTTCTGGACAGTGGAACGAGGCAAACCCGGCCACATCCTGCGTGCCCGCTTTGAGGTCCCCGAAGACCGCGGTTACACGGTCAGCGACATCCAGGCTGACGGTCGACCGATCGAATTCGGAGCACAACTCGCAGATCGGCTCACCATACGCATCACCGCAGTCGTGAAGCCTGCCGGTCACACACCCGAGGTCAAGCAGTGTGATGGTTAATGGCGTGCTCAGGTAACGGGTGGAACGTCGGGAGGGTAGTTCGGATCGGGTATCTGCGCGACGCCACAGGCCACGCTACGAGCAACAGTGTTGTCTTCGGCAGCATGATGAGTCGGCAAACCGGATCGTTAGCCCCGGACTTCGGGGCGGTGGCCAACCCCGCGCAATGAGGTTCGCGGCCACATCGAGCCGAGTTCGCTGAGAGCGACCCGAGCAGCCACGCGGTCGATTAAACGATTCCGAGTTAGCGACTCGCGGCGAATTGGGGGCGGACCGGACCCCTGGGTCGCGGTAAGGCGCCACTGTCCTAACGACGACCGAAGGAGAGCACCCATGTTGACGTAGACAACACGGAATGAATCTGCTGGAGGACCGCGCATGGGCTTACTGGACCATCGGCGGACGTGGCACATCCGGACCCAAGCGAAGCCGGGTGAGTGCGTCGCGGCCTTCAGCGGAGTGTTCGCTGGGGGAACGGGCGCGCCCCTCCTCATGCGAGCACACTGGAAAGTGAACAGCACCGCAACGGGAGTGATCGCCGTCTACGAAGGACGAGGTGGCGTCGGGAAGGTCGGCTCAGTGCTCTTCGGCCGGGCGGCCGAGGAAGAGGCATCGGCAGTGGGCTCCACCATCAGTTTCGAGGCCGAGGCCCTGGCCAGCGGAGAAACAGCGTGCCGAATGTGGCTGAGTTCCCGATCGACGAACTGGGGGTTCACGTCCGACGGGCGGTTCTTCCGCCCCTACATGCGAGCAGTCGCCCGCCGGATAACCACTTTCGATCCCAATGCCGTCATCGAGCTCAACTGATCGGGCCGGCGGGTAGGCGCGGATGAACGTCGACCTGATCATCGGTGCCGGACTGGGGCTGCTCACGTCCGTCGTCGCATGGGTGATCACACAAGCGTTCGTCTCGCCTCGTGTGGACTGGTCGCAGGGCATCAGCAAGATCCAGAGCCCAAACTCAGCCGCCGGGTTCATCTACCGGATCAAGGTCCAGAACGTCGGCTGGCTTCGCTCCATCAACGACCTGCGGCTGTACGGAAGTGTGCTGGCGAAGGGCCTTGATCCGGGTCGGCCGCAAACGTGGACGCGAATCCGGTTTCCTCTTTCCGTTGAAGACGTTGCGAGTCTCCCTCCAGGCGGAACACGGCTGGCGGCCATTCGGCTGGAGGCGATGACACCGCAAATGCAGCGCCGGCTCCGCGACTACGGCTACGACGAGATTGCGGACAACGAGGCGCGAACGCTGGAGCAGCTGTTCGCCCTGCAGGAGAAGAGTTACTTGGTCTTCGGGCTCCTGGGCTCGGACGGCTGGACGGGTGTGCGGCACTATCGGGAGTCGCCACGTTACGGGCCCGATGACATCCGGCGCGCTTACTTCACTCTCAAACTCGACGGATACAGCCGCGTCGTAGCGCGATTGCGGCGCCAACTGCTAGCGCTTCAACGACGGACTCGGCTGATTCGCCATCGCCGAGCGCTACGCCGGCATGCCACCCTCCGTTTCAGCAGGGACCTCATGGAACATCCCGCGGTCACTCGGAAACCGGGCCTTGAGCACGGTTCCGTGCAACGGAACGAAGACGACGAGTGACCGTTACATCACGTGCAGTCAGAGTTGTCGGGCAACAGTTGCAGAATCGGCAGGAGGGCGGTTACGTGCGTCGAAGACGACCCTCGGTGAGGCCGGATGAATGCCGAATGCACGTGCGACGCACCCGGCTGCCACCTGTGCGAACAGCGCACAAGCCGTCACCGTCGCATCTGGGCCGAGCGCGACGCGCTGCTGCGGATCGCGCGCCGCCGCACCGCATGTGAACAAGACGCCGAGGATGCTGTCAGCGAGGCGCAGCTCCGTGCGATGCAAGCGGAGTACCTCGACGATGAACGGATCGGTGCATGGCTGACAACCGTGACAATCAATCTGTGCACTGACATGGCACGCAAACGGCTCCGCGCCGCGAAGCACCTATCCGCAACCGTGCCCTCGGCCCAGGTCGAGGATTCACCTGAGCAACGCGTCGTCGACGCTGACACGGCCGCGCGCGTCGTGCAACGGTTCAGCAGACTGCCAGCACGTCAGCGCGAGGCACTCATGCTGCGTACTGCGGGGCTGAGCGTGGACCGGATCGCCGACAGGCTTGGCTTGTCCTACAAGGCGGTTGAGTCGCTGCTGTCGCGAGCGCGTGCCACCTTGCGTGACGCGCTCGCCTGGATCCCGGTCGCGGTTCTCGGCACGCTCCGGTACCTGCGTGATGGTGCGCGCGCCGCGCCGGCCGCCACCGCTACCTGCGCCGTCGCTCTCGCCTGGCTGGTGATACCTGCACCAACAACAGTCCTGCAGCCGGGAACGCTTCCCGCTGTAGTGGCGCCCGCGTACCTCCAGCCGGAACGGACACCCGGGCCATACGCAGGCAATGGGACGAGCCAGTCACCACAGGCCCCCATTCGGGAACGGGCTCGCGGACCGCGAGCTTCAGCCCCCGGGACAGATCCGCCGGATCACGGAACCCTGCTAGTTCCGCATGCGGTGCAGCGGGGGCCGATGAAGGTGGACTCGGGCGGCGCCTCCCGTGATCACGGCGATGAGTCCGCCATGGAGACGGTCACGCAATGCCTGCAGGACGGCATCGTTGTCAGTGCTGACATGATCGGATGCCCGAGGTAATTCCTCCGAAGGACTGAGCCCATGCCCGCGTAGAGCGGGCATGAACCAGCGACTCGCCGTTGTCACGGCGTCCATGGCAATCCTGACAAGCGCGGCAGCGGGCATCCCGCTGGCTCTATCGCTAGCGTCGCAGGGCCCCTCGACCGACGAGGCTGCGCTGTACTGCATTGAGAAGATCACGGTGAGTTTCCGCGACCATCCCATCGCCACGACCCCGGTCATCTGCGTACCTGGTCCGTAGCGCGGGACCAGCACAGGGCTCTCGAGCGTTATCAACCGCCGAGTGACGAACCGCGTCACGGACCACACAATTAACCCGTGCACCGGTGGCTCAAGGACAACGCGTCGGTCTGGGCCATCGGCCTGGTCATCGCCGTCATCACCGCGTCGAGCGCGCCGTGGTGGTGGAGGTACGTCTGGCCGGAGAACAGGGATCTCACGACAACGACCAAGGTCGTCGGCTTCACGGGCGGCTGCAAGGCGTTCCGGGTCTATGCCCAGAATCGCTGGGAGCCCTACGGCACCAGACGTCTGGTGGGACCCGACCCATTGGCGCGTCAGGTCGGCGGTTACGCGGCGAATCAGCTGATCGCCGTCAACGGATGGGTCCACGGCGACATCGCTTATCCGTACAACTCTCCTCCGTACAACAGCGACGTCTGGTTCCACGTCGCCGACGGCTCGGGCTGGGTGTCCTTCGCAGGCGTGAGAGAACTTCCAACGGAACCTGACCTGACCCGGCGAGGCTACGGCGGTCCTCCGGCGCCGACTCTTACAGCTTGCCAAGGCGCGGCCCACTGAGCGCGGCGCCTGACCAGGGTGAGGCTCTGTTCAAGGAGCTCAGAAACAGCTCCTCACCCTGGCTCAACCAGGCACCGGCGGTGAGCGCGGGTGCCTGCTCAGTGTCGTGCACCGCTGACACGTGACTCGCGCCTTAGCTCTGACGTATGCCCGTCATGGCATCGGCACGACAGCCGCCGGGGGATCGACCGGCCATCGTCGTCGAGATGCTTGGTGCGGGACTGTTGGATGGGAGTGGTGATGACGGTAAGCGTTCTGCTCGTAGACGACAGCGACATCCTCCGAGACCTCATGAACTTCATTGTCGATTGCGATACCCGGTTCACGATCATCGGTGAGGCCGCCAACGGACGCGAAGCGATTGAGACGGCTGCGCGGTTTCAACCAGATGTGATCATCCTCGACCAGTACATGGACGAGCTACGCGGCTCCCAGGCTTTGCCACAACTGCGCGCGCTCGTCCCACATGCCTTCATCGCTGGCTATTCCGGGGACAGCACCGGAGAACTCAGTGCGCACTTGGAATCCGAGCTGGACATCTACATCCCCAAGGGTGCGTCAGTGCGGATGCTTTTCGATTCCATCGCAGACGCGCTCGAACGACGGCAGGTATCCGACCCCGGCAGCGGTTCTGCCGGACCCCACTCACAGCGGCAGTAGGGCCTGCGTACGACGAGATGCGAGCCCGGCGGTTTGGCATCAGCCCACCGCGTGCACTCCACCGTCTACGTGCACGATCTCGCCCGTGGTCGCTGGGAACCAATCAGAAAGCAATGCGACGCAGGCCTGCGCGGCGGGCTCGGTGTCGTTGACGTTCCACCCCAGCGGAGCTCGCTGGTCCCACACCTCCTCGAACGCCTCGAACCCCGGGATCGACGTGGCAGCCATCGTCCGAAGCGGACCCGCGGCGACGAGGTTGACCCGAATACCGTCTGGCCCGAGGTCCCGGGCGAGGTAGCGCGCGCAGGACTCGAGTCCGGCCTTCGCAACACCCATCCAGTCGTAGCACGGCCATGCGACGGTCGCGTCGAAGTCGAGACCGACGACGCTCGCCCCATGGCTGAGCAGTGGCCGGGCCGCAACTGTCAACGATGCGAGCGAGAATGTTGAAACGTGCAACGCGGTGCTGACGTCCTCCCACGCGGTGTTGAGGAAGTTACCGCCCAGCGCGCTCTGCGGCGCGTAGCCGATCGCGTGGAGAATGCCGTCGAGCCCGTCGATGTGCTCACTGAGCCGTTCGGACAGCGAGGCGAGATGTGCGTCGTCGCTGACGTCGAACTCGATCACCGGAGCCGGCTGCGGCAGCCGTTTCGCGCTGCGCTGCGTGATGCTCATGATCCGGCCGAACGACGACAACACAACGGTCGCGCCCTGTTCCTGCGCGATCCGCGCCACGGCAAACGCGATGGAGGAGTCGGTGGCAACCCCGGTCACGAGTAGGCGTTTGCCAGGGAGCAGCCTCGGATCGGAAAACGGATCCGTCACGGGTGTAAGGGTGGAGACCAGCCGGACGCGACCAGCTGCGCTGCCACTTCCAAGGCAGCAAGGTCGCGCCGCGCTTCGACTCCGCCGCGCATCTTCGGCTCGACCTTTCGCAGCCACGCAGCTTGCGCTACCTCTCGGTCAGCTTCGACGAGGGCTCGCAACGCGGGCATCAACGCGATGAGTCTGTTCTCAGCAGTAGGGAAGGGCTGAGCCCAGATGCCGAGGTCACTCATCCGTGGACCGCGCCCAGTTCACTCTGCGCGAGCGGCGGCGTGGGTGGAGCACTGACCCCGGCGCAGACCAGCCGCTTGCGATCAGCCGTGCTGTGACGGTGCGTCGAGCGTGCATGAAGTTGTCCTCTAGGTCGCGCCGCCGATCGGGCCCGACGTCTCCGACATAGTCAGCACGCGTCAGCAGGTAGTCAGCCCGGACGAGTTGTCTGAGCACGGGCAGGGCCTCGAGCAGTCCGTCGTCTGGGGTGAAAAGCGACTGCGTCTCAACGACGGACATGATCGCGCAAGAGTCCTTTCCTGGTGTGCCGGCCAGCCACGGCAGACGGAAGCTTGAGGAAATCACGTCGGACGTCACACGAAACCCGCTAGCGGACTGCCCGCAGTGGCGGCTTGCTGTCATGACGGTCATTCGACAAAGGGTGAGAGCGCTCTCAAACGCGGCCCGCACCACCCCTTTGCGTCGCCACGACCCTCTTGCGTAGCGCGAGCCGTTGCGTCGGCTCCGCACTGACTGCCCTAGCCGGTGGCGGCCGCGGTTGTGACCCGGATCGGTTGCCGCAGCTCGATGACGCCCTCGGCGTTGCGCATCGTCGCGAGTTGGTTCATGGCGAACGCCCGAGCGCCGGCCAACGCTGACTCATCGAGCTGTTCCCAGAATGTGCGCATGCCCTGGGACCACGTCCACTGCCACCACTGCTCGGCGTCGGTGAATGTCACGGGCAGCACATGTGTGCTGGAGCTGACGTCGCTGAACCCGGCCTCGGTCAGGAGGTGAGCGATCGTCACGTCGTCGCGAAACGTCTCGTGCCCCAGTTGCGGCGCAGGCCCTTGTTGCGAGTACGTGCGACGCATCTCGTCCAGCCAGGACCACCGGTCGTCGTCGCCGGCGAACGTCGTGAAGCCGAGCCGACCCCCGGGTGTCAGTGCCTGCCGATAGGCCACGAGGGCATCCAACGGTCGTGGGAGGAAGAACAGCGACAACGACGCCAGCACGACGTCGTACGACGACTCGTCGGTCATCGGCTGCTGAGCGTCGCCGAGTCGCACGTCTGCGTTCGACACGCCGCTGCTCGCGAGGTCGTGCGCGGTCGCCTCGACCATGGCTGGCGCGAGGTCGATCCCCGTGACGTGCCCGCCGGGCGTGACGGCCGGGGCGGCGAGGAACAGGACGGCGCCTCGGCCGCAGCCCAGGTCGAGCACGCGGTCCCCGGGCCGCAGGTCGACAGCGTCGACGAGCATCTGCGCGATGGGCCGGAAGTAGTCGACACCAACGTCGTCGTACATCGGCGCGGCGCGGTCGAAAATGCCAGCGATCATCTCCCTGCGGTCCGGTGTCATCGAGCGCAGTGTGTCAGTCGACAAGGCCAACAGCGCCGCGTTGACGTCGCGCCCCGCTTCCGCTGAGGACGAGGAGCATGACTCAATAGCGATCGCGTGATCACGGCTTTCCGGCGCACTCGATAGTGACGGTTCTGTTCGTTTTGACGGTAGAGCGGGCAATCGACTCAAGGTCGACGGCGGGGCAGGTGCCAGCGAGTAGGTCAAGCTCTTGATCACGCTTCCCGGCCTGCCTGCGGACACTCCGGCGCTACGCGTTAGTTGAAAGACTCCGCGACGCCGGCTCCTGGAAAGCTGACGCAGGTAATTGTCAGGAGATGTCTCCTGCCGCCGGGCTGGCAGCTTCATCATCGCTCGGCTCTACCGGCATCAAGAGGCCGCGGAGCCCACCTTCCCCTATGACAGCTTCGCCGCGCACCATGCTCATCAACGTCTGAAAATGTTCGAGCACCGGACCTGCCACATCGGGAGTGAGCACCTCCACTGCCTCCTCGTCGGCTTGTCCAAACGAAGCGAGAACGAGGGTCTTATAGAGAGCAAGGCGCTGAGCAGAATCCAAGTCGTACGTGCTACAAGCTAGTGAGTAACTACCTGCGATCGCCTCCCACAACCGAAGTTCCGTTTCGTGGTGCAAGTCACGCGCGAGGTCTTCCAAGAAGCCGACAAAGTCGCTCGCATGCTCAGCGCCGCAGTCAGCCAAAATTTGAGTAACCAAGAGTGCACGCAGCGGTACGCTGCCGGGTGTTCGTCGTTCCACAATTGGGGCAGCGTTCAGGTCGTGGAGGCGCGCCTGCGCCGACCGCCCCTTCTGACGCATCATCTGCATAAACCTTTGACGCTGTAACCCACCAGCCTTGGATGGCGCGATGACCTGGACGATCTCCAAGGCGACTGCCTCAATTGGCTTAGTACTGGCGTCGATTGCGAGCAGATCGGCTAACGGCGGCGACCACTCTCTAACGTCGTCCGCGGTGACATCGAGCCATACCGGGACGATCCGCCGGTGGCTTCCGCCAATAGAGTTCGACACGATGCCACGCAGCTCATAATGCGTCCACCCGCTTTGCTTTGCGGTTTCAATGAACGCGGGGCTGATGACTACGACGCCCTGGTGCGCTGTCGCCAGACCGCGATCTATTGACGCGGAGAGCGAGTCGCCTGGCCGCATTGAGTATTCGTCGTACCAAACGTCCACGCCTTGGTCTGCGATGCACTCGACCAATGGACGAACGAAGAGTCTCTTGTCGTGGCTGCTATGAGAAATGAACGCAGCCGGCTCGGGTCCACTCGTTGATCCGCCCGCAGATGAACCGGTCATACCGGGATAGTGCCACGCTCGCGACCTACCGCAGCGGTATGCACCTGACACGAGCGGCAGACATCATGTGCCGCTCTATCGGCACCGAAGTCCGACGCCAAGGCGACAGACGAAGCGGCCCCGTTCCTGCCCGATCTCGATACGGTGCGGCCGTGGCGTACAGCGCCGAGGACAGTCGCGCATTGATCAAAGAGCTGCGCACCTTCGCCGAGAACGACTTGGACCAGTTTGATCACCTTCAGATCAACGGGGGAGCACGGCCCGGTCTTCGTCGCCATCACGTGCTAGCTGGGGTCGGATGAACCGTCATCGGCATACCGCATCGTGTCCGATAGAGGCCGCTGCATCGTTCACACAACATGCGTGAAGCAACCGGGAATGGCAGTTACGTGCGCGGATTTGACCGTCGCTATCAACGATCCCGTAGGGCGATTCGCACGCCGCGGATAGGGCACGCGCCAGTTCTATCGATGCGCTCCCTCTGCCGGTGTTCGGTTAACGTTGTACATCTCGACCACCGTCTGCAGGCGCGCGATGTAGCGGCGTTCGTTCCACAGCACCAAGCCCGCTACAGCTGTCACGAGCGGCAAGGACGAGAGCAGCACCCAGGCAAAGCCGTCGCGCGCGGCGCCTAATGCCACGCTGCCCACCGAGGTCACCACGAACACGGCGATGTCCAGGTGATGCCCACGCGGTCCTACCGACGGGTATATCAACGCCCCGACCGCGTCGAGGCGGCTGAATCGGCGATGTTGTTCCGCGCCGATCTGTCGTTCTAGCTCGCGAAGTCGGTGCAGCTTCGCGAGGTAGATCTGTCGGTAGTGGTGGGCGAACAGAAGCCATATCGCCATGAGCACTGTGACCAAAAAGCTGGCCACCACGATGACGGCCCGTGGCAGTTGCTGCTGAATGAGTAGGCCCCAGAACACGAATACACCGGTGACGAGGAATGACCCAGCCTGCCACCGAAATCCGTCGTAATGCATGTAGACGTCGTTGGTCGCCGAGTACTCGACCCGCTCGTCTTCGTTTCCCACGCCCGCAGGATCTCATTCTCCATCGGATCAGGAGGTTGGGAAGGAGACGACGCCAGCCACGAGCCGTGACAAGGACCTTCCCGGGCATCCGACTGTGGACCTGCAGCAGTCGTCCGGCTCTGACATGATCGGCGACCCCAACCGGCTGTCAGCCGCGCCCCGAGCTGGGCGTGACTCCGGCGGCGTCAAGGATTTCCGAGTACGTCATGACCCGTTCGTCGGTCTTCACACTGACCCGTGCATTGAGCCCAAAGGGCGGAGCCGAACTGCTGTAGACGGTGATCTGCAGGTCGAGTGAACCGTCTCCGGCGGTGATCCAGCCGAACCTTGGTCCCCAGCTGATCGTCCGATCAACCTGAACAACCTGGACGTCTTCTTCCATTCGCCAGGTGGGCCCGGGGAGCGGTTCGCTCGCCGGGGCACTCGCCCACGGGCTCCATAAGAGCTGCGCCGACGACGCCTTCGGCATCTCGAGGGTGCCGGTGAAAAGCGACGTACCCTCCGTCTCGGTCGTGAGACTGAGATCCAAGTGCAGGTCGCGAACGGCATCGTCACCCGTGTTCTTCAGCGCGAGCCGGAAGGAGGCCGCCAGGGCGCTCTGCTGGTACCACCTGACGACCTTCCGGTAGTACGCGCGGTCGACATCAGTGCCGAGCGTCTGACCGATGGTGAACGCTGCGAGCTTGTTGCCGGTGACGACGTCGGGTTCGTAGTCCGGAATCTTGTCCTCGTCCGAGCACGACGTGCGTGACCGGGATTACCTGGTCCGCGACAACCACGTCATCGATGGTGTCGCGGGTCACCAACAGATCGAGGCGCGGCGCCGGCGACGCGGCGGCAGAAGGGGCCCGTGTCGTCCGATCGATCACGTCGCGAACGGCCGCAGCCAACTGCCGCGAAACCTTGTCCTTGAACTCCTCCAGCGACGTATAGGACTCAACCAAGCCGTGGGGGTAGACCCGCTTCTTGAAGGCCGACAGCCTCCCGTACTGCTTCAGGTCCAAGGCTTCCGGATCCACTGGTACCCGCGAAAGGTAGAGGAGGACGGGCTTGTCCTCCTCCCCGATGCGATCGATCTCCTCGACGGTGCCGCTCTCCGCGATCTCCGTCTTCGTGCCGAGCCGCGTCCAGAAGATCCCGACCGCGAGGTCGGCGTGGGCGACGACCTGCTCATTGATGACGGTCTGCGGTGGCGAGCCGTAGACCGGGTATGCGTCGGTCTCCCACCGGAGCGGCATGAGTACGACATTGCGTTCGCGGGCGTAGACGGCGTTCCACTCATGGATCACCTGGGCGATCAGATCGCGCTCTTGGGCAACGTCCCCCGGCGAGGCGATGAGCACCTGAAGCACGCGGGCATCGAACGGCACCGCGCGATCATCTCACCTCTCGCCCACAACGTACGTGCCGATCCAGATCGCTCGTCGAGCGCCCGCCGAAGCGAGCGATAGTGCCAGCTCGGGATGGACAGCCATGTCTGTCGGATGCGACCCCCAAGGCGTGATGCAACGTCGCGGGCATTCGCGTCAGCGTGTTGCCTCGGTGAGCGCGACGTGCTTTGCGGCCACACCGTCCCGGTCCTTCCGCTTGACATCACGATGTGCTGAGCAGGCGAGTGTCGACCGGGGGCGCCGACTGTGTCGAGGAGTGCTGGGTCTTAAGACGTGTTGACTTGTAGCGTGACCGCGTGGGCTTTTCCGTCAAAATGGCACCCGGCGTCCGGGTTCGCGTCTCAAGCCGTGGCGTCCGGACAAGCCTTGGCCCGCGAGCCGCCCGTGTTCACGTCGGCGCTGGACGGACCGGCTTCTCGACGGGGGCTGGCCCGGTCGGCTACTACACAGGCCTCAGCGGCGGATCTCGTTCCGGCGGCTCGCGATCCGGAGGCAGCACGGCCCGCTCAACCGGAGCGTCGTCCCGTGCGCTCGCTCAGGCGATGCGCGCTGAGCAAGCTGCCGACGCGCGTCAGGCGATCCTGCACGTACTCAGCCTGCACGAGACGGAGTTCCCGGAGGCCACCCGACAGATCGCACCCGACCCACCGCCTGTCGACCCGCACCCGATCATCAAGCGTCACCGGAAGCAGGCAACGAAAGGCATCAGCATCTTCGCCCGCAAGGCCCGCACCGCCGCGAAGCAAGCAGCCGACGCGGCGGCGGCTGCTGAGGTGAAGACCATCTCCGCCAGCGACGCCAAACTGCAGGCCGCCTACCAAGCGGAGTTCGACGACACGTGGCGGCAGCTGACCAAGGGTGTCTCGGACGTCGTTCTCGCCCAGCTCGCCCAGGCGTTCGAGGACAACGACGCCGCCGCAGCGCCGGTGGGCGTCAGCCGAGGCGAGGCATCCGTGATCACTGTTGTACCGAACGCCGAGGATGTTCCCGACTCAAAGCCATCCACGACCACGGCCGGCAATCCCACGACGAAGAAGCTGACCAAGCAGGAACGCGCCGATCTCTACCTGGCCATGGTCGCCGGGTACATCCTCGTCACGGTCAAGGAGGCGTTCGCAGTCGCGCCCACACTCAAGTACGTCCGGATAGTTGCCGTGCGCGACCCCGGACCGGACGCCTACGGACACCAGCGTGTCGAGCCGATCCTCGCGGCGAAGTTCGCACGCGGCGCGCTTCTCGGCGTCCAGTGGCGGTCGATAGACGCGCCCCAGATCATGAGCGAGATCGCGGCCGACCTAGTCGTCAACGTGCTCGGTCGGAACAAGGAGCTAGCTACCCTTGACCTTCGAGCCGAGCCGGACATCGCAAAGCTCATCGCGAAAGTCGACGTCGGCGAGCTGCTCGACTAGCGGGCAATCAAAAAGCGCCTGAACGACGAGGCGAAAGTGTCAGACCCCGCCGTCATAGTCGGAACATGACGTTCTCGGATCTCCTCGAAGTCCTCATCGGGACGGACTGGTCGCGCCGGTTCGTGTTCCTCCGGGGCGTCGTCGTGATCGTCATGGCGATCTTCTTCAGCAGGTACCTGATGCAGTTCATCGTGTGGATGGCGGACCAGAAGGCCGACGAGATCGTGCGTCACCTCGGCCCGCTGCTGGCGCCGGCCGGCCACGCCTCAGGCGGCTAGCGCGACGGCGCTTGAGGGCTCACCTGTCCGAGTCGGTGCATTGACGGGTTGCGCGGTAGGCGTGCTTCGGCGTCCGAGCCGACTGCACACTCGCCGCGCGCCCAATGCACGACGCCTCCGCGAGCAGCGGCCACGCCGGCATTCGGATCCAGCCAACGGACACGTCTGCGGCCCCGATTGGCACGCTCCCGTGCCGCGCGTCCACGTGAGACGCGGGCCGGTTCTCCGCAGCGGTCGCGACCCCGCCCAGACCAACGACGAACAAACACGACGTCACGACGCCCACGCGCACCCGCACCCGCATACGGAACCCCTTCACAGCCCGACAGACGAGCGATCACCCGCGCCGCAAACTGTGACCGACGAGAAGCACTGACGGTGGTCGCTCTGCTGACGAACACCCGACACGGCGTCTATCTGACAGCGGATCGAGGTCAGGGCGGCGACCAGCCCTGCGCGATGAGGTTCGCCGCAAGATCAATCACCGCGGCCTCCCGCCGTCCCTCGAGACGGCGTTGCTCGTCGCTGCCGGCGTTATGGAGCCAGACGGCCTGGGCCAGTCGGAGATCGGCCTCGACCAACCGCCGGAACAGCGGGATCAGGTCCGTCAGCCCGTCGTCAAGAGCGAGCTGCCGCCGAGGTGCGGCTGCAGAACGCCGACGTGCATCGACGAGTGATCTCACGGCTCTCCGATCGACGGTGCTACGACTCGCTGGATCGCGCGGGGGTTCAGCATCGGGCCGTATGCCCACCCTGACGACAATGCGTGTGACGGAACGCCGTCATGGCGTCAGCTCGACACGGCAACGCCCAACCCGACTGACGGGTAACCCGCAAAATCGGGCTGTCGTCTTCGCCGCACACGGAGGCGACGGACGGATGAGGGGTAACACATCGTGAGGGTGTGGGCCGACGAAAGTCGGCCCCCACCCTCACGCCACTACTGACGGGGAGAGCTTGTGACCAACGACGTCGCCGATCGCCACGGCCAGAGCGTTGACGTGAACGCGGACAGTCTCTCGGCGTCGATGGTGCTGGCGTCGATCTTCCACACCCCGACTCGTGATGTACCGCCGCCGCCTGCCTCGTCGTCGCCGACGAGTGCCGCGCCCGGTGAGGCCCCGGATGCGGCCAAGATGACGGCCCTCTGCCGCCTGTTCGCAGCCGACGGCGGCAGCGACGAGATCCTCGAGGCGATCCAGCAAGCCAAGCTCGCCGGGGCGACAACCGAGGAGATCGCCCAGGTCCTGCTCGCAGCGTGGGAGCCCGTCGATCCATCGCCGGTGGAGCCTCAGCCGGCAGCGTGACCCTACGGGCAGGTGATGACCTGTCCCGCGTAGGTGAGGCCGGCTCCAAACGCAAGCAACAACACACGATCCCCGGGACTCACCCGCCCCTCGCCGAGCAGCCGATCCAACGCCAACGGGATCGACGCCGACGACGTCTTGCTCATGCCGACGACGTCACGCGCTACGCGGTCCTGCGGAATCCCAGCTTGCGCGCGAGCGAGTCGATGAACCGCAAGGCCGCCTGGTGTGGAACGCACGCTGCGACCCCGCGAACGTCGGCGCACCGTGACTGCGCTCCGCCGAGACGTGCGGCGTGCCCAAGGCCTGGCCCACTGAGCTAGCGCGGCGCCTGACCAGGGTGAGGATCTGTCGAAGCAGTTGAAAAAGACAGCTCTTCACCCTGGCTCAACCAGGCACCGGCGGTGAGCGCTGGTGCGTGATGAGTGTCGTGCAGCGATGACGCCTGGCACGCGTCTTACCTCTGACGTATGCCCGTCATGGCAACGGCACGACAGGTGTCGAGGGACTGGCCAGCGATGCTCGCGAAACGCTTGGTGCGGGGCCCTCGGACGGGATGAAGATGACGGTAAGCGTTCTGCTCGTGGACGACAACGGCATCCTCCGAGATCTCATGAACTTCATTGTCGATCGCGATACACGGTTCACGATCATCGGTGAGGCCGCCAACGGACGCGAAGCCATCGAAACCGCTGCGCGGTTTCAACCGGATGTGATCATCCTCGACCAGTACATGGACGAACTATCCGGCTCACAGGCTTTGCCACAACTGCGGGCGCTCGTCCCACACGCCCTCATCGCTGGCTACTCCGGGGACAGCACCGGGGAACTCAGTGCGCACTTGGAATCCGGGCTGGACATCTACATCTCCAAGGGACTGTCAGTGCGGACACTCTTCGATTCCATCGCAGAAGCGCTCGAACGACGGCAGGCATCCGGCCCCGGCAGCGTGCCCTAGGCCGCAATGACCGACCTCAGTCAGCCGTTGTATGTGACGTCATAACGACGTGGCGGGGGATCGCCACCTGACGCATGCGCCTCAGGTCTTCGCGGTGCAGACGATGCCCTCTCCTCGGCCAGAAGAGCCAGTCGAGAACAAGGCCATTCAGAAGCAGACGAGTTCTAGGCGGTCGTGTGGCAGCTCCCACTCGGATCGTCCTCGTTGATCCGGACGGTCGCCGCAGAGCGCACACCCGGCGAACCATCAGCACCACGTCAGCGGCCGTCACGATCGGAGAGGCGGTGACGTACGAAGAGGCACTGGCAATGCTGGGCTCTACCGAACCAGAATGCGCGATCGTTCAGCACTCTTTGGACGGCGGTCTTACGGGCCTTGACCTGCTCCACGCGCTACGTACAACTGAGGTCACGCGTACCACCCACGTCGTGGGGACAAGCCGCTATCCGCGCGTTGCAGCCTCGTATCGGCGCATAGGAGCGGGGTTCATCCATGAGCCAATTGATCCAGTCAGTCTCAGCCGGGAGCTCCAGCGCGTCAGGCGCGCGTAGGCGCTGCGCCGCCCGCCGCCCCCGTCCGTGACTGACTCACCAATCGTCGGGCTGGTGATATCCACTGAGGGCACCGGCCCGGCCCACCGAGGCGCGTAACTCGGTTACCTTGCAGGGCGCGACCGCCTGCCGGCTGCGTAGTCGCGCGCTTGGCGCACCGGCGCCAAGCGGCAGCTCGCCAGCCATCGCGGCGTCCTCCCTGGTGTAACCCCCCGTGAGAGCGGGACTCTGTGAAGAGCCCCGCCCAGAGCCGAGGAGCCGACCGCCAGATGTTTGAGTCATTGGGCCTGACCAGTGAGCAGGTAACGCTGTACTCACACCTGACTCGCTTGCCCCGCGTCGCTGAAGCTGACTTGGCTGGCCGGCTGAATCTCTCCGAGAGAGCTGTCTCCAAGACGGTCAAGCAGTTGGAGGAGCTGGGCTTCGTCAACCGCTACGACGACGGCAGCATCGCCGCTGTCCCTCCGCGGCTCGCAATGGAACCTCTGGTCGCTGATCGGGTTCGTGAAATCGAGCAAGACCGTCGTGCGATTTGGCAACTTCACGATGCTTTCGAGCAAAGCCATACTTCCGAGCGTGACCCGCTTCGCCTGATCGACCTCCTCCCGACACGGGAGTCGGTTGTCCTGCGGTTCCAGCAGCTCAACCGTGAGGTGAGCGAACAGTTCCGGGGGTTCGACGCCCCGCCCTATATCTCCGAACGGCGCCCGCCGAACGCGGACGAGGTAGACGCGCTAGCCCGAGGCGTCGCCTACCGCATTATCTACGCGAGAGAGGCTGTCGAAGATCTCGAAGGTCTGGATCACATCGAGGCTCACCTCGCGGCTGGCGAGCAGGCTCGCGTCACCGAGAACTTGCCCTTCAAGATGAGCATCTGCGACGACAAACTCGCGATCATCGGCTACCGCTCGCAGCAAGCATCTGGATACACCGCACTCGTCGTGCACCCATCTCCGCTCCTAACGGCGCTCATCGAGCTCTTCGAGATCCACTGGCGCCTTGCGACGCCCGTGCCGGACGCCAACACGGATTCCAGCCTGGCGGGCCTAGGAATCACGGAAGAGGACCTGCGGTTGATGACGCTCATGGCTGCAAGCGTGAAGGACGAGGCCATCGGCCGTCAGCTGGGAGTCAGCAAGAGAACAGTTGAACGACGGGTACGTGACCTGCTCCTCGCGTTCAATGTCGGCAGCAGGCAGCAACTGCTGCTGGTCTTCGCCCAGCGCGGGCTCCTCCCCGAACAAAGGCATCACCCGTAGCGAGGCGGAGCGAGTCAGTTCTCCCCAAGCGCCTGCCGGGTGTGTGGCGATCGCCTGCCATGTCGGCCGTTCGTCACCGGCATCGCCACCAGCGCGTGTGAGCAGCGCCACACTGTTGCCTGGCAGCTCCGTGGGTTGATCCGGAGGTGACCCGGAGGTGCACACAAACGTGAGGGTGACCGGCCCGCGCCGGTCGCCCTCACCCATGACAGGGAGGACGCTTTGACGGAGCAGAGGACGTGCGCACCCGATCACACGTGGAGTTCAAGCTCCGGCGACCAACCGATGACCTCGCTCCTCAGCGCGATCTTCAGCGCCCCGCTGATACAGACGCCCCAGCACGGAACGCATCACGGAGAAGCACTGGTTGAGGCGCGCAAGTCCACTGCGCTCTGCCGCCTCTATGCCGCCGGGGCGGACAGCCAAGCGCTACATGCGCACATCGAGCGAGCCAAACGTGCGGGCGCGACGATCGACGAGGTGACCCAGGTTGTGCTTGCGTCGTGGCAGTCCACCTCGGCTGTCTGACCGGCCCACCTCGCCTGTCTGACCGACGTCGTCCGATGCGGAGCTAGCTGCGGGGTTCGTCCTCCGGCGGCGTCCATCCGAACGCGAGGAGTTTTGCAGCGACGTCAGCCCGCGCGCATTCACGTTCCGCGCGGAGTCGCTGAAGCCGGCCCGGGTCTAGCCGCGACGGCCAGGGCGTGCAATTCAGCCGATCGTCCGCATATACGAGCCGCCGCAAGACAGGCAGCATGGAAAGCAGCTCGTCACCACTCTGCGTCGTGCGTGTCGCCCCTATCGGCAACATCAAGTCCGCCCTTTTTGTCGTGTGAGCAATTCCCGAGGCTGGCGCCTACGGGCACGCCACTACTTGCGCGGCGTATGTCAGGCCGGCCCCGAAGCCCAGCAGGAGCACCGGATCTCCTGACTCCAGCCGGCGTTCGCTGATGAGCCTTTCGAGCGCGAGCGGGATCGACGCGGAGGATGTATTTCCCATCTCAATGACGTCATGCGCGACCCGATCGGCGCTGATCCCCAGCTTGCGGGCCAGCGAGTCAACAATGCGCAGGTTTGCCTGATGAGGAATGAACGCCGCCAGCTCAGCGACATCAATCTGCGCTGAAGCGCAGGCATTCTTGGCGACTTGCACCATGTCGGTGGTGGCCCACCGGAAGACGGCGGGCCCGTCCATGCGTAGCTGCCGTTCCTCGTCCGAGACTGCTAATGCCCAGTTCAGGGCGCCGTCGCTGCCCCAAACGACCGGGCCAATGCGTTCCTCGCCGGACGTTCCGACAACGACCGCACCCGCCCCGTCCCCGAAGATCACGCACGTGGTCCGGTCCGTCCAATCGACCCAGTAGGACAGCCGTTCGGATGCGACAACGAGTACGTTGCGCGCGCTTCCCGAGCGGATTGCGTCGGCAGCCCAGCTCAGCGCGTAGCAGAATCCCGCGCATGCCGCGTTGACATCGGCAGCGCCCGCGTGCCGGATCCCCACCGAGGTGGCCACGCTGGCCGCGCCGCCGGGAATGGGAGTCGGCATACTGCAACTGGCCAGCAGAACAAGGTCCACCTCGTCTGGATCCAGGTCCGCGCTTTCGAGCGCACGCATTCCGGCGATCGCACCCATCTCGATGACGGTGTCGCTGGAAACCCGCCGGGTTGCAATGCCGGTGCGCTGTCGAACCCAATCGTCGCTCGTCTCCACCAGCTGGGCTAAGTCGTCGTTGGTAACGACCGTCGGCGGGCGATAGGCGCCGATACCAAGCAACCTCGCGCCACCCAACGTTGGAACAGAGGGAAGGTTGTGAATCACAAACCTTCCCTCCTCCTTTCGTAGCAGCGTGAGCAAGGTGAAGTCCGACGTCGGGCTTCAGACGCGCCCACGCCGAAGTCTTGTTGACGTCCATGTTTCAGGCGACACATCTGCGTGACGAACAGCCGTCATGGCAGGAATCCGCCGTCCACTTCCGGGGTCGACTCGGCGGAACCCTGAGCATCGTGCGATTGAAGCCAGCAACTACGGCGAGCTGACCTGAGATGCAGCTAAGGAACGATCGTGGATTACCAGATCGTTTGTGTGTGCGTTGCAACATCGGAGACAGGCGGACATGGTCATGTCGTCACCGTGGGCATCGGAACGGCTGGCCGGTTCGAGGATCTGCTGTGGGTCGAAGAGGTGTACGAGGCAATCGAGCGAGGTCACCGGTTCTTCACGATCAGCCGGCTGACGGGGCAAGCGACGCAGGTATTTCCGTCTGTGTGCTGCGGAATTGACACGCTCCGCACTGGAATGCCGGCAGCAGGGCGGCACGGCCTAGATGACCTGCCTCTCTGCCGTGACCTGCCCATCACCTAGCAAAAAGCAGAACGCGGCACCAAGTCACTGGCGGGAAGGCCGCTGCGCGGCGAGGGACGACCACTGACTTGGCGCCGCACCGAACGATGTGGTCACCTTCGCGGGACGAGCTACGGGACCGACACGGGCGCACGACGCACGTCGACGGTCTGGTGGCCCGCCGGGACGGGTTCGCGGATGGCCCATCCGTGATTACGCTCCAAACCAGGGGTGATCAGCCGTGCGGGTATTGGTGGTTGAGGACGAGCCGGGACTTCGGTCCTACCTGGTTCCGCTCCTCGAGCGAGCTGGGTATGCGGCCGAGGCGGTCGCAAGCGGGGCAGAGGCGCTGGCTTCGGTAGCCGATCGTCCTCCCGACCTCGTGCTGCTCGACGTGAACCTCCCGGACATCTCCGGGCTCGACGTGTGCCGACAGTTGCGCAAGCTTCCGGGATACGTGCCGGTCATCATGCTGACCGGACTGGACTCCCGAGAAGACGAGCTCCGCGGATTCGACGCCCGCGCCGATGACTACATCGCCAAGCCAGTCGTCCCGGACACGTTGCTGGCACGCATCAAGGCCGTCCTGCGGCTCGCGCAGGTTGCCAGCGAGGGGCATGTCGTGACACTCGGCTCCGTCGACATCGATCTGCTGGCGCGGGAAGCACGCAAGGATGGCCGCCCGCTGAACCTCGGCGCCAAGGAGTTCGACTTGCTCGCCTTTCTGGCCGAGCATCCCGGACAGGTCTTCGGCAAAACCCAGCTGCTCGCCCATGTCTGGGGCCCGGACTTCGACGGGGATACGCACACGGTTGAGTCCCGCATCTCCCGGCTGCGCCTCGCAATCGAAGACAACCCAAACTCGCCGCGGTTCCTCCACAACCGCCGCGGTGTCGGCTACTACCTCACCGTGGAACCGTCGCCGTGATGCGCACGGGCTTGCTGATTGCGTGGCTCATCCTGGGAGCGGTTCCGCTTCTCTGGTGGGTGTGGACGCGCCGGCGCACCGACATCTGGCGCGCCCTGCCTGTTCCAACTGCGCTACTAGACCCCGACGGCAACGTCCGTGCCGTCACGGGTCCCGATGCTGATACCTCGTTCACACTGAACAGCGGCGTGCCGGCGAAGGGCCGGATCGTCAGGACGCACACGAACGACGGCACGCCCTTGGCGGTTGCTGGCGTCCGGGGCGGTGCGCTCGCGGTCGCACTGCCGGCCGATCCAGTGACAGAACGCCGGGACCGCGTCCTCGCAGAACTGGGTTCACGTCTCGCCCATGACATCAACACACCGCTCAGCGCCCTGCACGGCCATCTCGACCTGATCGCACACGAACCGATATCAGCGAACGCACAAGAGTCTGTCCGGACGTGCCAGCGTGAACTTCAGCGACTCCAAACGACGGCCCAGGACTTACTCATGTTCACCCGTCTCCGAGCGGGTGCCGGACGGCAATCGCAACACCTGATCGGCGCGCTCGTCGAAGAATCGGTAGCCGCCCTTCTCCTCGCGGCCGATGAACGCGGTGCCGACCTCTCCGTCGAAGTGCCAGCCGGCCGCGTCCTCGTTCAGGCCGCCGAAGGCGACCTGGTCCGGGCGCTGCGAAACCTGATCAGCAACGCCTTGACCTACGGGCTGGGCGAGCGGCGCGACGTCCGGGTCGTCGTCGACGCTGATGAGGACGCCGTCACGGTGAGTGTGCTCGATTCCGGGCCTGGACTTACTGCGGAGCAGATCGCCGCGTTCTCGGAGCCGCTCCGCCGTGGAGAGACCGGCAGCACGCCGGGCAGCGGTCTTGGTCTCGCGATCGTCGCTGAAGTCCTCACGGCACATGGCAGCAAGCTGGAACCGTCGAAACTGGGCCCCGGCGTCTCCTTCACGCTGGCCCGCATCCGACCGTGAGACCCCAAGGCCGCACGCAACAGACCCCTCGTTTGGTCCAGGCTGCATGGGCAATCTCGCTTCTCTGCGGAGCTGCGCTGTTGCTCCTCAACCCCGCAACGGCGGAGACCACCGTCGGCTTGGCCCCATCCACTGTCACGGGCTATTTGCGAGCCGCCGCACCGGTAACAGACGAAATCCGCGTCAACGGCATCTACGGCTCCGGTCATCGAGGTGCCTGGCAGTTCGTCGCGCACATCACTTGGCGCGATGGCATATCGATCAAGGGCGGCACGGTGAACCTGCCGCAGCTTGCCGGTCAGCCAGCGCTCACCAGCGAGGCCGGGGAAGCCAGGCTGACCTTCGAACATGGCATCGGCTGGTCACTTGACCGCCTCGATGGCGCGCTCGAGCACATCGGCGGTGTCAGCGACGGGGTGGCCGTGGTGGAACTCGAGCTTCCGCAGAGTGGCATCGCGTCTCTCGTCAGCTGTCACGCGTCGCAGCCGGGTCCGGCCGTGTGCCGCCAGCAGGGCGACAGCGCCGCAGGCCCCCGGGAGTTCCGCGGCACCTTGACCGATGAACCCTTCCGCGACGCCCTATCCGTCGGTGTGAACACCACCGAAAACGCACCGTAATGCAGGCAATTGTTGAAGTTCCGGCCAGTATTCAGGCGCGAGGCGCACTATATTTGTAGTTTCAACAGGGCCTGTCGCGACAGAACGACCACAGCAGGCCTTGTGGCCGACGCAGACCACAAGCCGACGCAAGCGGCTGGCGGACACCCTTTCCGAGTGCCGCGTCGCTATAGGTGCTCATCATCTGCCGATCGCTTCCGAAGGCCGCTACATCGTGGGCGACGGTGTTACAACCGACATTGCCCTATTCGAAGAATACGTGCGGCGCGCTGGTGACCGTTCAGACGAGGCATCCCGCGCAGACCTCTGCGCCGCGCTGGAACTCGTAACGGCCCGGTGTTCACCTACCGGAATGCCGATCGGGCATCGTTCGTGTGGGTCGACGTAGAGAACTGGGTCAGCGAGTGGGATGTACGCGTCATCGAGACGGCGTTGCGTCTAGCCGAGTTGAGCCTCGCCCATGCGGATCCGGACACGGCGGTCTGGGCAGCGCGCAAAGGTTTGTCAGCGTCTCCGGTGCATACCGAACTAACCGAGGCGCTGATGCGGGCGCATGCCGCCCGCGGCGAGAAGAAAGCTGTCGATCAAGTCTTCCGCAGTCATGTCGCCGCTCTTGAGGACCTCGACATCGACGAGGTCGCGGAGTCGACCGTGGACCTTCATGCCGAGCTGCGAAGTGAGCAAAAGGCGAGCTAGCTCACGGAAGCGAGACACGAATCCGCTCCCACGGCCTAGTGAAGCGTGCCCACTCGCATGCCCCGGATCCTTCAGGCTGAGGAGGTCACCCAGCTGCTGGCAGCCGCCGACCCTGATCAGCGACTCGCCTTGGAGGCGATGCTCTTCGGCGGACTCGATCCGGGTGAGACTGCGGCACTGCGAATTCGAGGGTGCAACCTCACCGACAACGAGTTGGAGATCAGGGAGACAACCATCCAAACACGGGATTGGGAAGGGGCCGCTACCTGGGCGGCAGGCGACAAGTGGCGCAACGTCGCGATACCGAGCCAGATGACATGGCAGTTCAAACGGCAAATCTTCGGGCGGCATCCGAATGACTTCGTATTCCCAGGGATGAAAGGGGCACCCGTTCAGCGAAGTTTGGTCCCAGTCAAAGGTGCTTCGCCCGGCGCTCGCAGCCGCCGAGCTGACAACGCGGATCCGCCCACGCACGCTCCAGCTCACCGGCGCCGCCTTGCTGCTCGAAGCCGGGGCCAGCCGTGCCCTTCGTAGCGCATCAACTGGGTGAGCCGGTCAACAAGCTGCGCGCCCGGTTCGGCCTCCTCATTCAACCGGCGGCAGGGGGCGTTGATGTCCTGGAGGCGGTGTACACCTCGGTTAGCGGTCAAGATTGCGACCAGCGCCTCATCCGTACCGCAGATGCCATGAGAGCCCGTCTCGACAAAGTCGCCGCGGGTTCGACCGTTACCCGTGACGCCGAACGCGAGCCAATGTGAGCCTTGGGTCCAGTGTCAACATCCATCCGGACCAGCACAGCCGGGAATCGGTTCGATGTACAGCCTTCCGACGTAGCGATTGAACATGTCGTACACGGCATATTGACCGAGGCCGAGTGACGGAACGCCGGAAACTTCCGCCATCTGGCCAAAGCCGACGACGCCGCTGTCGAACCCAGTGCCATGGAAGCTCTGACCACCCGTGTTGATGTCATTCTCGAAAAAGATGCGCCCGCCCTTATAGAGGTGGAGGTACCACAGCGGCTGGCCGTATCCGGGCCCGAACTGAGCGGACACCACCGCAACGGGCACCGGCGGCTGCCACTCGGGGCCAGGGCAGGGAACGGAGACCGACGGCAGCGGCCCGCTGCCGTCAAAGTCGAACGTGCAAATGTCCGCCCGGGCAGGGCTCGCTCCAACGACAATGCCGACGAGCATTGTCCCGATGATTGCGGTTATTGAGATCAAGCGGCGCATTCCCAACCCCCAACGTTCGAACTGCAGAGGTCGGCCGTGGATGGCTTTCGACCTGGTGGATAGCAGTGTGGGAGGCCCGGTCCCCGGCCACCACTGTCAAGAGTGACGAGGTGGCACATGGCGGACTCCCGCCAAGTCATCAGATCGCTGAGGCCTCAGCAAACCCTGTACAGGGGTTCGCGATGTAGCACTGAGGCTCGTGCTTTCTCACGAAGCCAGTCGCCCATGTCAACTCGGTGTTCGAGGGCCGCGGGAGTGACCCCGCCCGTGATCCCTGCGAGAAGTGCCGTGACGGTGCACGCAGCCAGGAGGGAGCGACGCCCGCGACTCGCGGACGACGTACGGCCTCTCATCACTTTGGTTCCTTTCAGAGCTCGTAATGACGGGTCAGTCGCTCGGACGCGGTGAACGCGCCGGCGGTTCGCGCGGTGGCCGAGATTGGTCACGGCCGTGTGGCTTCGGTCCGATCAACAGCCTCCCCGTTGAGACACTGCGTCTTCGGCCGTCGAAGACGCGGGACTCGGACCGCCACCCGGCCGTCCCCCCGGCCCTTCGGGAGTCACCCGAAAGTTGCGGGGGGGGGGCTTCAGATAGCCGTCGTTGACCCGGTGGGCGGACACGCAAGGTCCGCACCCTCGTTACACGCGAGGGGGCCGTCCCGATTACAGGACGTCGAAGCCAAGACGCACACGGTGCCCCCGTTAGCCCACCGCCCCGGTGGCGGTGGCGCGCGCTGCTGCTTTCGCGCCCGACGCGGCCGGTCCTGCCGCACGGCTCGAAAGCGCCACAAGGTTTTTTGAGGAAAACCGGGGGCTGGCGCGTCCTTCCTATGTAGAGGCGGAGTACGCCTCCACCTGCTCGCTCTACGGGGGGCAGGCTCGGCCGAGCAAGGAGGAACACCGATGTTCGCTCGACTACTCGCACCGTTCGTGATCGCGTTCGGACTCGTCGCCCCGGCGACCATGCCCGCCGCGCACGCCGCGCCGACCGACGCGCAGATGGTCTACTTCGGCCAGGGGTACTTCGCCCCGCAGAAGACCACGGCGCGGCTCTCGCAGGCGCTCGCCATCACCAACCTGAGCGGTCAGGAGCACACGTTCACTGTGACCTTCGTCAAGTTCGGGTCCAAGTCCATCCGCAACCTCGAATCAGGGGCGATCAACGACGCCCTGACGATCAAGCCGTGGAGCGTCCCGACGGTGCCGGGACCTACGTCGTGACGGTGAACGACGGCTCCTCGCCTCTGATTCGCCGCCGCGGTGGAGGTTCAGGCTCTTCCGTAGTTCCCGGTCGCGTTCCCGGTGGGTTGCCCTAGGCTCGTGATCGTCTGGGGCAACCCACGCGCGTCTGAAAAGGATGGGACGAGGACTGAACCGCCTGCACGAAGCCGTTTCCGCAGGTCAGAAGGGGTGCGGTGTCAAAAGTGCGTCTTGTGGCGGCGCCGCCTAAGCAACCCCAAGCCCAACGCCACGAGGACGAGCCCTGCCCCGAGCGCAGGCTGGGTATCCGAGAGGCCGGTTGTTGCAAGTTGAGGCCCCGGACTTCTCGACGCGTGAGTCCTAGTCGGCACTCCGGGCCTTGAGGGAGGCGAGCCCGCTCCCGCCTGATCCGGTACGAGGGAACCAGCGGGCGATACGCGGGAGATGAAGGGATTATTTTTCGCGCCGTTAGCAAGATATTCTCGCGTTGGAATCCCGGGAAAGTTTGGTGATGCGGTGGTGCCGAGGAGCACAACGGCGCCGTCACGGACCGCAACGTCAACGCCGTCCTCACCCCAGCCAGGCCCACCGCACTCGCCGAGCATGCCCCCGAGTGGAGTCGACCACAACAGGCTCCCTCGTGCGCTGATCTCCGCGAGGTAGCAGTCGCCGTTCGGCTGTACGGTGCGCTGAGCCGCGCGTTTGCGGGGAAAGTTCTCCGACGATGTCATGCCTGTGAGGAACACATTGCCGGACGCGTCGCGTGCAGCCGCCTGAGCCACCTCCTGACCCCCGCCGAAGCACGAACTAAGCGCGAGTCGCCTGCCATCCAGGGTTAATTGAGCGATTGCGCTCGCACCATCGGAAGGACACTGCTGAACCGGCTTGACCTGGGGAAAAGACGCCGAGTCCGTAGATCCGTAGAGGTAGAGCCCGCGCTGCGTTGCAACAACGTCCGCGAACCGGTCGTTCCCATTCAAGCTGCCGACCAAGGTCGCCCATACCAGCCGACGGCCGTCCGGCGAGAGTCTCGCCGCCCAATAATCCGCTGTCCCTGCTTTCCAATTCCCTGTCGGCCGGTAGCTGCCAGGGGTGGTCGGGACCTGCGGGAGTGGAGGCGTTTGACCCGCGATGAACACATCTTCGCCGGCACTGAGATCCAACCGGCGTGGCATGAAGCCGCATCCACACTTCTGTGAAGCGGATTCTTCGGCTGCGGTTGCCTGGCGAGTTAGTCCCAGCGTAGCGATCCACTCGACCGTGAACGCTGGGCCGATACGCGCAACGAACGAGGTCGGCACCGCATCGCCGCGGCCTGTTCCGTCGCCGATGTGATACGCGCCCGGGGTGGCAACGATCGTTCGCGGCTCCTCCGGCGTTGTTACCGAGTCACCCATGACAACCACCGCCCCAGTGGGGGTGGCTTTGATCGCCAATCCTCGGTCCGATCCCGGTGAACCGAGGTAGGAGGAATAGCGCAGCGTCGTGCCAGTGGGATCGAGAACACCAACAACAACATCCGGCTGAGGTGTGCGCGCGCCTGTCTCGTTTGGCGAGGGATGATACCGCTGGAAAGGCCGTCGGACGGGGAAGTCCGATCCGAATGTGTAGCCAACGAACGCGATCGCTCCGCCCGCCGTGATCGCTACATCCTGAATCACGTCGTAGTCGCTGCTGCCCAGGTACGTGAACCACAGCAGTTGTCCATTGCGCCCGTACTTCATCACGAAGCCGTCCGCGCCTCCGGCAGCGCCGCCTCCGCGGTAGTCATGTTGTGCAGCCTCGGGCGTGGCCAGGTCCGGGACATCCGCAAATCCTGCGATGACAGTGTTGCCATGCGCGTCGACCGTTGCCGCCATCGGACGTACACCGTGTGGAATGGGCGCATCCTCACGGAGCCGGGGGGTCCGGTCCGGGTCTGGAAGGAGACGCGTCCAGTCGAGAGATGGCCACCCGGGAGGCGTCGTGCCCTTCGCGATCGCTGCCGTGCGCTGATTGGAATCAGAGCGCGGGCCGTTTTCCGTGGCTGCCGTGTTTGGCGAGAGCAAGCCGATCAAGCACGCGGCGACGGCCCCACCCACAAGTTTGCGACTGAGCAATGCGGACCCCCGGTCCACCGCTGGGCTACCTGTAGGAAAGGTTCTCGTAATAGCGGCGTTATTCCTGCCCCTGCCCTGGCGTCACCCCGCCAGGCACAAAGCCGCCAAGAGCCGAAAGCCGCGGGGGCCCTGGGAATACGGCTGAGTGGCGGCCCGCCGTCAGGCGCGTAAGCGCCGACGACCTTGGTTCCTTTCGTGAGGGCGGCAGGACATCGTGAGTGCCAACGAATGGCGAACCCGCCCTAACGGAGAGAAGAAGTACACATGATCGGTATGCGCGTTTGCGTCTCGGCAGTGGCTGCTCTCGCGGTCGCCACAGGAGTAGTCACCGCCACTACGGCACACGCGACGCCCGTTCGCAGTTCAATGATCGTGGCTACCGCGAAACAGGGATGCCAGCCGAAGCAGACGATCGCCCTTGCTGGCACGAATGTCACGCTGTTCAACTTCTCAGGCGCGAGCCGAACATTCAAGCTGAACGGTAAGTCGTTCACGGTAGCTCCGAGTAAGTCGAGATCCCTTCTCGTTGAGTACAACAGCAGGCTGACCTGCTGGACGAAGAACACGGTGACGATCACCGTGAAGTGATGTGCCGGACTGCGGCTAATTCGATGCTGCTCTGAGTGGTCACATGCCGACTGCAGGGGGGTGTGAGCAACGACGCACACGGCATGCTTCCGATCAGTTCCTATGCGCCGATCCGCTCGACTCCGGCACCTGTCGCTTGCATGTTTTGGCGGCGTAGGTTCGCAGCAAGGCGCGCGCGCCGAGCCACCTGCGAAGGGTCGTCCGTATCGATGCCAAGAACGGACTCGATCAGATTTCCTGTAATGGGTGCCGACTCAACCTGCAACTCCGCGCGATAGGCAGCCACGCGCGCGTACAGCTCGGCGAGCGCCTCCGGTCGAGGTGGAAACTGCCCACGTGACGCCAGCCAATTTGAATGCGTGACGGCCCAGGTCGGCAGTTCCGCCCAGCCATGTGCGCGTAGCGCCTCTGCAAGACATGCCGTGTGAAGCTCAGTCACCGCGCGGATCACGTCACGACTGTCGCTCGCGTGCGCAGGGTCGTTGTCGGGCTGCCCTGCAAGCCAACCCCATTCCTGCTCGGACGGGCGAACGCTCCAGCGCTCCTGGTACGCCATAACCTCGGCAATGACATGACGCCATCGTGCAACCAGGTAAGGAGCATGCGGGCGAGGTGGCAGATGCTTGAGCAAGGCCGGGTCGGCTAGCCGCTCAGCCGACTGCTTGGCGTGGCGGCTGCTCGCAGCAGCGGGTGTGTCTTCCGACAGAGCGATCAGCTCGATCGCCGTTCGCTGCGGCTCAGACGAATCCAGGCGGCGGGAAACGGCGTCGGCAATGGCTGGGCGGGGAAGCCGGGGGAGCGTGTCGACGTCGCTGTCCTGCTCGGGATGCGTGATGAATACATCGTTGGCGTCTTCACCGCGGGTGCTGGTGACGTAGGCAACGGCGCGGCTGATCACGGCGTCACATCGGCTCGTCGAACGCTTCCAAGTGCCGCCTTGGCCGGCGTAGCTCGTCAGTGCAGCAGCCAATGCGCCGAAGAGAGGGCCGCGCACGGGGTCGGCGTGCGCGGCCCCCGGGCCGCAGTACGAACTGCGGAGCGAGCCTGCAAGCACTCAAGCAATGCAGTGCCCGCAAAGCACTGTCGCAAGGACATAGCAGTGACCGCGAACAGTGCCTCATCTGGCAAAGCCAGACACATGGGCCTATCCGGCGGAGATGCCGGTTGACCCGGCCGAGATCATCGCGTCCGGTCCATCACTGTCGAAACAGGGAAACATGGCGAGCTCCCGACCTGTCGGCCATGCGTCAAGGTCTGGTCGCTGTGCGGGCCTAGGCATGGCGAGACGATGCATGGTGCCCAGATCGGTGCTCGCCCGGGCCATTCAGTGTTGCGACTTGGGAGGTAGCACCCGTGCAGATGCGTCGCCATCGGAGGCAAGAGGTGGAGATTTCTGTTGAAGCTGCCCATACAGACCCACGGGTGCGAGTGTCCGGGCTTACGAAGGCCGACGCCCTAGACAGTCTGTTCGAGTTGGCGGGGACGAGCCCGGACTTGTCGAGCGCTGTGCAGACCGCAATGAGCGCGGGCGCCAGCGTTCACGACATCACCGACGTGATCGAATCCGGCCGGACAGTCGCCGCAGCGCGAGGTTGCCTCAACTAGCGAGTGCCGCCCAACCTTCGACAGAACCCGGCGGATGCTTCTCGTAGTCCGCTGACGGGCTGTTCAGCTCGTTTGATTCCGTATCCGGCTGAATGCAGCCAGTGCCCTGTCGTCGGAGTCGGGAAGGCTGTGGAGGTAGCGCTGCGTCGTGCTGATCTGAGCATGGCCCATGCGATCCATGACCGCCTTCAAGTCAGCACCTCCAGCCAACGACCACGATGCGTGTGCGTGCCGCAGATCGTGGAATCGAACCGAAAAGCCAAGGTTGGCTCGCTGGATGGCAGGGAGCCAAACACGAGACCGGAACGTATTCCGCGACATCGGACCAGCCCCGGGTTCTCCGGTGGATGAAAAAAGAAGGTCGTCCCGGTCAAGTCCTTGCATCGCGATGTGCTGACTCAGCAGCGTCACTAGTTCTGGACTGATGCGAATGGTGCGTGGCTCGTTGTCCTTCGGATAGTTCCTGATGGTCGCTCGAGTCCCGGCACCAGTGATCTTCTTGGATACCTCGATTATGACGCGCTGAATGTTCACTGTGCGGCGAAAAAAGTCGACATCGCTCGGACGGAGAGCGACTACCTCGCCCCACCTGCAGCCCGTTTCGATCGCGGTCAGGACCATTACTGCGTGCTGAGGTTCCAGCTCCGTCAACAGTTGGTCGAATTCCTGAGGAGACAGGATTCGCAACGGCCGCGTCACAACTTTGGGTAGTTCTGTTTCGCGTGCGGGGTTGTGCAAGATAACGCGATCCCGGACAGCACGCCGGAAGACGCTGTGCAGCATGACGTGGGCCTTGCGCACGGATCGCGGCGACAGCCGCGGGGTCGCCTCGGTCACCCAAGCCTGAACGGTCGAGGGGACGATCGAGCGCATCGGCAGGTCACCGAAGAACGGCAGAAAGTGTTTGTCGAGCAGGCACCGGTATCCAGCCTTGGTCGTGGCCTCGATGTGCCGCGACGGCCACCAATGCTGCTCCACGTAGTCGCGAAAGGTGATCCGGCCGTCGGTGGGATCGATCCAATTGCCGTTCAGCAGCTGGCTCTCAGCTTCCCGCGCAGCCCTTGCGGCGTCGCGCTTCAGGTCAAAGACGCCGGCCGAACGCTGACTCCCTCGCAGGTCGCGATACACACCGACGTACCGCGGCCCGTTCACGCCACTTCGGTGTATCACCCAGGCCAACATTGCCTCCGCGCTTGTCGGCAAGTTGTCGGCAAAACTTGCCGACAACAACCGCCACCTGCCCTCATGCAACGACACCACACGTCACCCGAAACCGCCTCTGACCTGCGGCTTTGTGTGGATGATGACTCAGAACGAAAGTAACGGCGAGTGTGCCAAAAGGTGCTCATAACCCAGAGGTCGCAGGTTCAAATCCTGCCCCCGCTACTACGTTTCCGCAGGTCAAGGGCCACTTTCATGAGACCGTGAAAGTGGCCCAAGATCATCTGCCATCAGTTTGCCATCAAGACGCGCCATCACCATTGATGCCAAATCGTGATCGATGAGCGCGTGCGAGGTCCCATCAGACGCGCCTGAGTCGTGTGGTGGTCCGGCGTTCTGACGTGTTCTCAGTGTTCGGGTCAGTGGCACCGCACAAGGGCGGTCAGCAAGCTCATAAGGGCGACTCGGCCCAAGGCGTTCGATTCCGCGATTGGCGTCAGTTCGTAGCACAGCTGGACGCGACTCACGCGGCCGTTTGCGGCCGCGGCGGGAGGCGGACTACGAGATCTTCGCGTGCTGGTCCAGACAGCTCTGACCACGAGGGGGCCCACCTTGTGGCAGGCCCCCTCGTGGTCAGTTCGTCACGTCAGCAGTTGGGCACGCGGTCGTCAACCCACGGCGTCCCCTTCAACGGCCCGGACGTCGCGCCATTGTTATAGAAGGCATCCGCGGATGCGTAGTACGCACTGTTCCAAGGACTCGAGGCGATTCTGTACCACCATGTATTGCCGTCTTCGACCTTGAAACCTTGCAGCTTGCACGCGATCTGCACGGTGTTCTGGCCGGGGATCGTCGGGCCCTCCGTGCCACCTGCGTTCGAGTAGTTGGTCCATGTGTGTGTCGGCCCACCGGTCGTCTCTGCGTACGTGGGAGGCGGCGGAGGCGGAGGCGGAGGCGGAGGCGGTGGGGTCGGCTTGTCGTGACTACCGCCGCTGCCACCCGTCGTTCCCTGGGGATGTGTGGTCCCACTTTGAGGAGACGACCCAGCCCGTTGCGGGTTCGCGGTGCCTCCTTGTGGGTTGCCGCCGTTCTGCAAGCCGGGGTTTCCGCCACCCTGCAGGTTGAGCGTGTTAGGCGGCGCCACCTGAACGTGCAACGGCTCGGGTGCCGGGGGGGCACTTGACTGCACCGGTGGGTTGAGGTCGCTGAAGTGGATGTACTTGAACGACGACGTCGGCACCGTCCGCCAGTTGTACAGGCCGTCGTAGTGAACGTTGTACTCCTCGATTGTCACGGAGTCGCCATCGACCGCGTAGACCCAGGCAACGTGATTGCCGCCGCTTTCCCACGCCACCGAGCCGACACGGGGAGAATCGTCCACGGTGAACCCGAGAGCGAGAGCCTTGGATCCCCAACCACTGGCATTGTCGTGGAAGGGCATCTCGAAGTGGTTCCTCGAGTGCAGTGCCCAGGCAGCCCAACTCGTGCACTCACGGTTGTACTCGCCCCAGTCGTCGAACATCGAGTCTTGCGGCACTGGGGACCGCCACTGTGCGGGATAGTCGTCACCGGGTGTTGGGGCTCCGGCGGCCCCCCGGCCGGCCTGGTAGGGCACGGCGCTGGTGCAGCCAATGCCCGCTCGGTTATGGACGAGGCAGGCTGCTTGTCCAGGATCACCGAGATGCGGTCCAGCTGCGGCACTCGCGTGCGGCGGTTCAGTGTCTGTGAGTTTGACCACCGCAAGGGTCCCTCCAGCCGACACCAGGGCCGTGACCACGAGGGCGGTGAGTGTGGCCTTCGAGAGGCGCGGTCGTCTCGCAGTCCTTTCGCGATCAGGGGTCATCGGTACCTCCGGTCTGCACTGGGTCCCGCGGCGCGGAACCACTGCCTGAAATACCCGGAAAGAGGTCAAAAGGTTGTTCGGTTGGGATGCAACCTTTCGCGGGGCCAGAGGGTATGTAGTCCGATGAATTGCGGTGTGCGCACCCGTGGGCCGAGCGAGGGATCCCCGCCCGGCCATCTCGCCCACTTTCGACTCCGAGGTGCGGCAGGATTGCCTCGCGCCAGATGGGGAGGCCTCGTATCGGATCTGGTGCGTCACGGAGGGTGGCGCAGCAATGTCCATGCCTCCTGCGGACCTCGATCGGCTCTACGACAGCGAGTTCGCGAACCTCTGCCTCTTCGCGGCACATCTTCTTGGCAGCACCCAAGACGCACGAGATGTCGTCCAGAACGCGTTCATCAAGGCATTGACGACGCGAACACGAATCAGACGCGAGACCGCGGTCAGTTATGTCCGTCGCATCGTCGTCAACGAAGTCCGGAACCACATCCAGCGGGAACAGACGCAGCACCAGCGCCGAGACGCTCGTGCCCGGGATCGCTCCTTCGCGCCTGCGGATGTCGATGTCGCGGTACAAGGGATCCGTCGGATGGAGCTTGTGACGTACGTCAACATGCTTTCGACGCAGCAGCGGATCACGATCGCCCTGCGATTTTTGCTCGACCTCACCGAGGCCGAGACCGCCGCGGCCATGCATACGAGTCTGGGCTCGGTCAAAGCCAACACGTCTCGTGGGCTCAAGAGGCTGCGCGCGTTGATGCGGTCTGAGGACGAGGCGTCATGAGGTTGTGGCGGCGGAGACGTCGCATTGACGGCGCCCTGGAAGATGCCCTGCGCGCGGCGTATAGAGAGCATCCGTATTCCGACTGGACGCCGGATGTCGAGTCGGCGCGAGCCGAATTCCGGCGCGTTGCAGGACTTGACGTTGGCGGAGCTAATGACAGTGGGCAAGCCGATGACGAGCGCTCGCTCCATCAAGGTGCTGCGGCTATCTACGGGGCAACAACTGACGGATCCCCTCAGCGTCTGGGCCGTCGTTGGCGCTACCTCGGTCCTGGCCTGGCGACCGCGGCGGTTATCGCTGTTCTCGCCGCCGTTGGCTTGTCGGTTACATACGCAACGCACACTTCCCAGCGACTCCACACCGATCAATCGGCGGGTGGATCACCTAGTTCTTCTGCCACCCCGTCCGGCACGCCATCAATCGGAAGTTTTCCATCGGCTCAGGCTTCACAGGCGACGACGTTGCCACCCGCCGCTTCACAGGGACGTTCTCACCCGACTTCAGCCCGTCCGTCGGCGGGAGTGGGTGCACCTTCGCCGGGACCAGGGCGCACGAGTCCGCCGGCGAGTCCCACCTCCGGAATCGTCGTGACGGTATACAACAAGGTGACTGATGGTCCCAGCGCAATGCGCGAGGACACACCGGCGTACTTGTCGTCGTCTACACACAACTATTGCAAGCAGAACGGATGCGCGTTGTCCGGCACCGATCTGGTAACCGGGGACAAGTTACGCGTGGTTTGCCAAACGTCAGGTGATCGGACTACGAACGGCCAAGACGGCAGTAGCGCTGATGACAGCAATCCCGGCCTTTATGAATCGACACGGTGGTACGGCGCAAGGTGGACGGACGGGCGCTTCGGCTACATATCCGAGGTGTGGATCAGTCCTTCGCAACGAGGTGGTCTCGGGTTGCCTGCCTGCTAGCACCAGCCTGTGGGCCCTGGCTCGGCACCGGGAACTTAGCGGTTGACAGCGTGAGCCGCAGTTCCGCCCAGCTCGCCGCGGGCCGTCGAGACGCCCGGGATGCATTGGCGCCTCGATCGAGATCAAGTCGGTGAGCAAAGCCGTGAACAGTCCTCGCGGTCTCTTCGGGCCGGCTGTGCTCACCCTCGTTGAGTGATCGAGAACCGGCTACTATGCGCGGTTCTATCCTGAGTCATGGCTTACCGCCAACCGATACCTGCCAGCGTCCGGGGGCTCTATCCCAAGAGCGCTAACAAGACCATTCTCGTGAAGAATGCCTGGCGTCCGTTCGGTGATCGGACCCGTTCCGAGCCAAACGGCTGGGATGAGGGATGGACGCACGTCGGCGAAATCGCGACGATCCACGTACTACAACGGTTGCGGGACGAGGGCTACACCTGGGTGAACCTCGAGGCAGGCGGCGTTGCGTGGCCGTGGAAGGACGTCCCGTTGTCGTCGCTCATATGACCGTCACCAGAAGACGAGTGAGGGGCACCCCTTCTGGCTGATCGTGCAGCTCCAGCACACCACCCGGGCGCGCACCGAGCTGGCTACTTCGACATTGGACGACCATGGAGCCGCTGCATGACGATGGCTGCTCGCTCAGCGGCATGGCCGTGTAGATACAGGTCGGGCCGACCCGAGTGCGTGGGATACTTGCGCAACCCTAGAGACGAGTTAACTGGATGTGGCGCGTTGGCGTCGTCGATGGATCAATTGGAGCGAGCGGTCGTTCAACTCTGGGAGGCCAAGCGGCTCGCTCAGTGGGAAGATATCGCGCACGGACGACTCGCCCTCCTGCTGTTGGACAATGCCGCCGAGACGTCGTTGAGGCGCACAGCGGAGACGAACCTGCTCTTCGCTGACATGTACGACAACATGGCCTACTTGTTGCGGGATGTCGTACCCGGCGATGAGGAGGGCCAGAAGCTGAAGCTGGAGTTCGAGGCCGCGGCGCTTTCAAGGCACCAGAAGCGGCAGATTGAACGCCACTTCGATTCGCTTGTTGACCATGTATTTGAAATGGACAGCTTTGCGCTGTCCACCGAGTTCGCAGACTGCCTTAAGATTTTGCACCGCTATCGCAACGCCGCCTATCACCGCGACACAGTCCATGCCGATGTCCTCGGACCAGCGGTGCGAATCCAATTCTTCTTGTGCTGCCACCTTCTAAAGAACGAGCGACAGATGGTTGCAGAGATCAGCAAGGCTCCTGCATCAATTCTCGAGGTTTTTGGCGTTCGCCCTCCGGAACCCTTCCTCGGCGGGGCCTTCAACACAGCAACGCTCGCATCGCACGTTGCGGATCGAATGCTTGACGAACTCCACCTTGACCACCGTGGCATCGTGGCAGCGCTCTCTATTCACCTCCTCGCCAGGCTGGCGGCCTTAGATCGCGACCTAGCGGCCATCGAAGAGGCGATGCCTCTCGGTGTCACTAGGCGGACGACACTGCGTCTGGTGCAGCAAGCGCCTCGCGAGCGCGAGGATTTCGAAGCGGGACCGTCTGCAGACTTTTGGACTCGCCCTCTGCCCATCACCGAGGAAGTTATTGAGGCGTGGACAGTCGCGGCTCAGAACCTGCGCGACATTCCTGTCGCACACCGCGGGTTGCGCGAATTCGCGCAGATCGAAGAGCCGCTGGCGACCATCGAGGAACCTGTGGCGCGCTTCATTGAGGACATTGACCGCGAAGAGCAGCGGCGGATAGATGAGGCACGAGGCAAATAGGCACTTGGGAGCCCGTGCATGGTCTTAGGTCACTCCCGAGCTGGGACCTTAACCTGACGCCATGGGATGGACGTTGGACCTCCGACCGATCCGAAACCCGTGGGCTGATCACGCTCTGCTGACAGGTGGACGAGCCCTGTACGTCGCCCAAGCTTTCGAAGAGAAGTGCCGCTCGCTTCTCAGATTCGGCCATCTCACGAAGGGTGCCGAGGCAGACCCGATCGCCTCTTTGGAGGACCTGATCGCCCGCCTGCCAGCAGACCAGCTGCTTGGCGGAACTCTGACGAGCCTCGCCTCACTCTTGCCAGCCGCGCACAAGCACGGGGAGACCTTGACTGCTGCGCGTGGCGCCAGGAACTACATTGCCCATGAGTCCCTGCATTTCGATCTCCACTCGACGAGTCGGGAGGGACTGATGGAGCGCATGGATGCGCTTCGACAGCAGGTCCGCGTCCTCGCCGAAGGAGACAACCTAATTTCAACCTGGCTTTTCCATGTTGAGGAGCGGGACGAACCGGCTCCCACTCACCTCGTAGAGAGCTACCCGTTGATGATCGACCAGTGGGTGTTCGAGCCGGTCCGGGCACTTGTCGCCGCGGCCGAAGCCTGAGAGGCAGAGACTGAAGGTAACGGTGCCATGCACGGCGCCAACGGACCGTAACCGTCACTATCGATCCTGCTGCAACCGATCCCGCCGGACAGGATCGATAGTGACGGCTATCTCCGCCTGCTCGTGCCGAGGGTGGGCGTCGGCGCAGTCCCTTGCCTGGGCGCTCCGCGGCCGGACCGAAACGGCGGTGCGGGGCGTCGTGCTGGGCCTTGGTGCTTCCCGGTGACGGGTTGACGGCCGCGAAGAGCGACAGCAGACCTCATGGTCATAATCCCAAGCGGCCCCGTGCCCAGCGCGAGTGGCCACGGGACGGGCGGGGGACGAAAGAGGTCTGTCCGCCTGCGCTGGAGAGCGCACCCGTGGGGGTCTTAATTGCCGCCGGCAGCTAAAGCGATCCCCGGTCGACGGGCTCGTCGGGGGCGATCCCCTCATCCGTCGGCGAGGCCGATGGGTCTTCGTCACCGACTTGGCGTCGAACCTTGAGGAGAGGGCCGACCTCACGGCCGTCCGTCTCGACGGTTACGAGCGCTACGTACCAGACGTCGGAGAACGCGATGTGGCGGAAGTCATCGTCGTCCAAGGGAAGAGCATGGCGTTCACTGAGCGTGCCGATCACCATGTCAGTGTTGAGGTCACGGAGCCTGGCGGTGAGCCATTCGGCGTCGACCAAGAGCATGTCATGTCCGTTCTCGCCATCGAGGAACTCAATAGCGCGTGCTATCACGCGACCGTCGACCGCCCACTCTGCTCGGTGGCCTACCCAACGGGCGGAGCCGAGGAGTTCTGGCGTAGGCACGTAGAAGTCGACGGATTGGTCGATAGAGCAGTCAAGCGTGCTGCCTTCCCACAGGTATTGCTCGACGGCGGGTCGTGGCTGGATGCCGGCGTCGAGCAGTTTGCGCGGGATGTCGTGATCATCGAGATGGAACTCGGCAGTCGCGACAATGGGTGCCGACGATGTCTCGCCGAGGTACTGCTGGTGGGTTCGTCTCGTGTCCGGCATCCAGCGGCCGGAGAGTCCCTCCTGCTCGATGAACGCGTAGAGCTCGGCTCCCTGGTCTCGCGGAACGAGCCACGAGAATTGCAGGAAGAAGACGTCCCGCTCCCGCTTCGACATTCCAGTGCGCTGCGCATTGTCACGGTCCCACGTCGAATAGCGCTGGATCGCAATCCAGTTGCGACCGTCCGGGTCGGTGCAGGAGAACATGGATGCGGAATCCGGCAGGTCGTCGGTCTTCGCAACCCACACGTCCGGAGACACGCTGATGTCCATGTCTGGGGAGCGAATCTTCGCCCAGGCGGCCGTTGCGTCTCGAGCAACTCGGCAGACCTGAGATTCACCCTCGAATGCGCTCGGCGGCAGGGTCGGATCGAAGTCACGTCCGTACCAGATCCACGGTCCTTGGTAGGTGTTCTGGGTAGTGTTCCAGGTCTCGTAGGACGGGTGAAAGTTGTCGGCGAGCCGGGCAAGCAGCTCGCGATGCGCGATCCACTGGTACTTCTTGCCGAAACGCTCCGCCTTGTGCGCCTCTCGCCCGCGCCGGAGGTTGTGATTGCGCTCGAATGCCTCGAAGCGCTCCGTAGTCCAGCCGAGTGAGATCGCTCTGTTCGCGATCCACCGTCCTGCCCAGTTGACATTGACTTCGTCGAGCGGGTTGTTGTGGTCCTTTGCCATTGGAGCAGGCCCCGACACGGGATGCCAACTAAAGAACTCGACGTCGCTCTTGACGACGTACTTGTTGAAGTCGCCGTACCAATCGAGACACGAGTGGAGGATCGACGAGGCGCGCCACTCGGTGTAGTTGCCGTCGGCATCCTTGATGGGACCGTAGGCCGCCTCTAGCTCCTCGCGCGTCGGAGGCTCATCGGGCGGCTTTGCTCCGTAGGGAGGTGCGAACTCGGACAAGGAAGCCCGGGGCAGTAGTCCTCGATCCGCGCACCAGGCGGCAATGCCTCGGACCGAGTCTCGCGCGATAGCGTCAATGGGCGGCCAGGACTGGTGCGAGGCGGAGGCGGCTGCCAGCAGGGAGCGGACTCCCTCTAGGTCGGCGTCCCCTCCTACAAGGACTGCGCCGTAGGAGCAGGTGAGCACGCGCTCTTGAACGTAGGGGTCGTCGATCTGCTGCGCCTTCGCAATGAGCGACGCAGCCACCTTCAGGTGATGCGACAGAAGTTTGACCAATGTTTTGGACGCGCCATCCCGCAAGAACCTGTTGGGCGAGGTGAGCAGCCACATGAGGGCTGTCGACGTGAGTCGCACTTCTTCCTCGCTAGAGGAACTCGCGAGGCGCTCTGCCCACCTGGTCAGCCGCCGATAGGCATCCGAGTACTCGTCGATCTGGAAGGTCGCGATTGACCAGGTCGCATCGCGGTCGGCCATGTTGCTGGCGATCATTTGGGTGTGGAGCCAATCCGCGTTGCCCGGATGGCTCTCTCGTGGCGCGAGCGCGAGGACGGTCTCGACTCCACTCTCATAGCCGTCTGAATCTGCGGAGAGGTGCTGATGGAGTAGTTCCAGGGCGCGCGCGCCGAACGTCGACGTGCTGCGGTCGATCAGACTCTCGCGCATAGCTTCTTGCAGTCGGTAGTCATCAGTCGTCATTGGTAGGAGGTCGATGAGTTCGACGTCCTCCTTCTCGGGAAGCACCACTGCCAGTGACCGCCACGACCACGGCGCGTCCGCGATCCGCTTCGTGAGTGTGCGCCTTCGCTTCACTCCGCGTGGCAGGGGAATGAGGCGGTGGGACCAGGACCTCGACTCTGCATCGACCGAAGCAAGGAGGCGGTCGGCGAGGCGGTGCTCGGAATATGCCTGGAATGGAAACGCGACGGATTCTGTCCCGTCGTAGATGGGCCGGAGCTCAATGAGTCCCTCGCTCGCCAACTGCTGGAAGAGTGTGTTCGGCCAAGCCCGACCAGGCAGGAAGTTGTCCACCTCGTGCTCGATCGCGTCACGAGGAACGGGCTGGCCGCCGTTCGCCAGGATGCGGTCAGCCAAATGTGTCAGTGCGTCTGCAACGATCGAGCTTGTCGGTGGCAAGTCGAGCTTGCTCGTCACCTTCTTGCCAATCACCGCGGCGTAGCTCTCGAACAGGTTCGACCGTGTGGGTGCGTCTGAGCCCCCGTCCGGGTCGGCTGCAATCACTTCGCAGTACATACGGAGGAAGAGGGGGTTAGCCAAAGCTGGCTCGAAGAGGCCCTTCGATGGAACCGGGATGCCGAACAGTTCGCAGTACGCTCCCAGCGCTTCGGCCTCGCCACCCGCCAGCCCCGGGTGTCGGATCTTGAGGAGTGAGTTTGGCGCCCCCACCACATCTCGGTAGTCCGTCCGATAGGAAAGGACGAGCGCGAGGTGGGGGTATTTCTGGAACTGGGCGAGCATGGCCGGCAGTTCGTCCCGCCATCGCTTGGGTGATTGAGATTCGTTGATCGCGTCGATCACAACGAGCGCGCGGGACCGTCTTGCTTCAGCCAGGGAGTCGAGAGCCTGCAGGAACTCATCGCTGGCGACAGCCATTCCGCCAAGGGTCTCTGCGACTGCTGGCCACCAGTTCTTGTCGCTCAGCCTCTGGCCAAGGATCGCGACGGCAGGCCCGCCGCGCTTGAGGCAGTCGTCGACTGCACGCATGAGCGCGTGGGTCTTGCCTTGGCCGGCTGGGCCGATCAGTGCGAATGCTCGACTCGTGAGTGCCTTGGCAGAACTGCTCGTACCCAGAGTCTGGAGGGCCTGAAGTGCGGAGATGGCCGCATCCAGGTTTCTCCGCTCGTAGCGTGCTAGCTTCTCCCACTCCCCGTAGGCAATATCTAAGAGCTTGTTGGCGATAGCTGCCAGGCCATCTACATCCGGGGCATCACGGGGCAGAACTTCGTCGCCAGCGTCGGTGGTGCCAAACGACGCCCCGCGGACCTGGTCAAGGGTGTCGACCAGTGCTGCTGCTGACGCAGTGCTGGCGCCCCACATGCCGGTGTCCTGCCTGCACGCAATGCTGGCGCGACTGGCAAGCGAGCGGAGCTCAGCCGTGAATGTCGAGCCGCAAGACGCGGCGTCGATAATGACGTTGACTAACGAGGGCGAATCGGCTTGAGGTGTGTAGCGCTCACCGGCCACCCGGAGCGACTCGGCGAACCGACTCATCAGCCATTCGTCGGCGATCTCCAACCCACCGAACCAGTATTCGCGACGTCCAGAGTGTTCCCTCAGGGCCAACTTCGCCGTGATATCCCCGGCGCGAATCGTCGCGAACTCGATGTGACTAGAAGCAGGGAAGTCCTTGCGCCATCGGGCCACAGCATCGTCCCAGCGATCTTGGTCAGTTTTGGATACCGCTGTGCCCGAGTCCGTGAAGTCGTAGGGGACCACGAAGGTCAGCTTCGTCAGATTCGGCCGCTTCGTGCAGACGGCCTCGACCGACTCGCGCATGCCGCCGAGTGCGTCGGTCAGGTTGGCATGGAACTTCGCTTGGAAGCCCTCTTGGTGTCCGTCGGCGTACACCTCGTACCACTCGACCCCGGCGTCCGGGGCACGGGTCTTACGCGTCTCGACGTGGCCATCGCTAACTGGCGGGCGTAGCTGGTAGGCCAGTTCCTCCCACGCCCGCGCTTGACTTCCCTCGTGCGCCCGGATCTCTCGTAAGCGGACCTGGGCACCACCGGGGTGCGCGTTCACGCGACCTCCTCGAAGTGAAGCCATGTGGGGAGTTCCTCCACAACCCGAACAGCGACCGCTCGTGTGCTGCTCTGGCCGCTCACCTGGTCTTCCTGAGGAAATTTCTCGACGTCGCCCACGCGCCAGATGCACACCGGGCAATGGTTGACAGTGACGCGGCCCAAGTAGTGGTGCACGGCCAGCGGCGGTGGGTTGCCGCACGTGCCGACATCGCGGACGCCTGGCTCGGAATGGGGCGTGCCCTCGAAACTGCGCGCGCGGAACCGCGTCACCAGTAGGCCGTCGCGGCTCATTGCTGAACTGGATTCTGGAGCCAGGCGATGTAGGGCGTGTGCGTGACCGCACCCAAAAGTCGATGAGCTCGGCGCGTCGGTCACGATCGTGAGTGTGCCCGAAGCGGTAGAGGCAACCGACGATTAGTGTCCGCATGCTGCGTTGATCTTGCTCGGCCCAGAACCGATCGGTAGCCAGTTCTCCTTGAGTCGGCAAGCGGCCGACGCGCGGGACACACCGGGACGCTGTTCGGCGCCATCAGCGGACCGGTCCGTCGGTGAGAACAGGTTCCGGAAAGCCGTACCCGAGAACGCAGCCAGCATCGAGTACCTGTTCCACCACCGACCGCCAGGCGCTCCGCGCGCCTTCGATGTCGAGCCGGTCGCGATGCGTGTAACCCTTGGGTGCTTGTTGCGAACGCGGATTTATCAGTCCCTGAAGCTGGATACGCGGTCGAGCGAAGCGCAGCGGCGCGCGCTCGGCGGGCATGCACGGCACGAACGAAAACATTCCGTGCGTTGGATCATCCGGTGTCGCTCCGTCAAACAGCGTGAACCTCCACCGCAGGGCCTCCTCGAACGTCGAGAGTGGCTCGACAACAACGCGGCGTACAAACGGTTCATCTGCGAGACAGCTGGCATCGGATGGCGAGTAGGCGCGTCCAGCGGCTACGACCAGGACGGTGTCCAGGACGAATTCTGTCGTTCCCTGTTCCTTGGAACCGAAGAGAATGACCGAGCCAGGTTCGAGATCCTGCAGGCTGGAAGGCTTGTCGTTCGTGCGATCGAACTGCTTGCAGTTGGAATAGCGAAAGCGCGACCCGAACACCAATGGGTCGGTGTTCTGGAGCTCGGTCTTGTTCGGGAGGGTGGTGAGCACCGGTTCGTGCAAGCACGTCGGCAAGCCTCCTTCCGGCCGCCAGCGCTCGACGATGCGACTCGGCGGCTCCCATTCACCCCAGAAAGTCACGGGCCCACTACCAGAGCTGTTGGCCGGGCCGATCCATTGACCATCGCTGATGAGGAACTTCCGGCGATGGAGCCCGCTGTTCCACGGCATGAGGATGTTGGAGCGAAGAGGGTTGTGTTCCCGTCCCGGATGAGGGAACTGCACGACGTTCACGCGACCTGTCATCGGACCTGCGTCCTAGGCGCCGTCTCGGCGACGAGGTAGGCGTACCAGCCCGTGGTCGAAGACTCGGGGCTTAGCTCGACCCGGTTGACGCGGCCTCGGCGATTGGCGACCACGACCCACGGTGCGCCGCTCGAGCCGCGATATGCCTGGACGACTTCTTCTACGGCGTCGCGGGTCGTGTCCGCGTTGACTCGCATCACGCCTTCGGACGTGGTTGCGGTGAGCCAGGGCGAGCCGCCGAACGCACCGGTGTTCCCAAGGGTTGGCTTAGATGAGGCGGATAGCCAGTCCTCGAGCAGGTCAACGAGCTCCTCCCTGGTGGCGCAGTGCTGGCCACGTCGTGTCAGCGGCGGCTCGGCCACGTCACCCGTCTTCGGGCGGTGTAGCGCTGGGGCTCCGAGTTCCGCCACGAGTCGGCCAAGCGTCTCCCGCGCGGCAAGACCGCCATGCTGGTTCGGCACGTTTACCGACCAGCCGAGGAACACGCAGCCGGCTGCCTCGCCTCGGTAGAACTCGAACTTTGGTATGCCGGACTCGGTGACCTTGGTGACCTTTTCCCACGCGACGACGCCGGCCGCTTCAACGCCGTTCAGGGCGGTGCGCCCATTGACGAGAACGAGCTTCAGGTGAGGCTGGCTTAGCTGCTCGAGCAAGAAGGGTTCATCTTCTCGCAGCAAAGCCACGCGCTGCGTCTGAGTGAGGTAACTCCAAAGCGGGTCTGTCGCCCACTGAATCAGGTCGAGGTGACAGGCTCCGCCCGTCCAGTACGACTGGCCCAGACCGGCGACGAGAACTGGGTCAAGTCGTTTGAACCAACGGTAGGGATTGCGCTGGAAGTAGCCGGCGCAGTCGTCCACGACCGCGGTCGCTTGCGCCCGAGACAGTCCGCCCATCGGCTGAGCTTCGACCGAGCTGCGTGTGGCTAGTCGTCGCTTCGCCTCGGCAAGCAACGAGCCAGTGCCGTCGAGGAACTCACCACTGCTCGGATTGATGGCCAGGGTGGCCACCTCCGCCAGAGGGTTTCCGAACGACACCACCGGCGTACTGCCGCGCACCACACCGCAGTTCGACGGCATCGGACGCCGCGCGCGTTCGAGGAGGAAGTCCGGCCACGTCTGCGCCTGACTCATCACTGGCGTGTTCCCGAGACGAGTTGTTGTGACGAGGCACTGGTGGGTCGCACCGAGAAGCCGAGACCGCCTGCCGGACAGCGGTGGACGTAGCGAAGTGTTTGCACCACCAGATCTGCGGCGAAGGCATGCACGACTTTGGGAACCTGCCGCCAGTAGTTCGGCAGGCCTTCGGTCAGGTCGGGCGCTTCCCAGCCCAGGGTTAGAAGGTGAGCCTCCTGATCCCCGGTCAACCGATCCGGTCCCTCGACGTATTCGTTGCTGACAACCTCGAGGTGAAGCCCATATGAGTTGTCGCTGGCGATCTGCGCGTAGTACGGCTCGGCGTAGACGGTCTCGTGACCATTGGTCTCATCCAGGGTGGTGAGAATGGCTGTGGCGATCCACGCCGGATTGTTGAGCCAGTCTCCCTTCGGCCAGCCCTCGGCAGCGATGTTGGTGGCGCGTCTCGCGAAAAGGTTGACGATGCGCAGTCCGCCGACATCGAGCCCGTCGTCGATGGCCATCTGTTTGGTCCGCCGAACGCAGAGACGCAGTGCGCCGCCGTTGTTGTCGTCGGTGCCGGTTGCCCTGGATGGGTTGAACATCACCCACAGCACTCGCCGCGGACGTGCGGACCAACTCCGCTCGATCCAGTAGCGGTAGATGGGAAGCCCGTCGTCGCGGAGCTGATCGCTCTCTCCTGCGTCGCCGTGGGTCCAGGACGCGTCGATTGCGGTCACGGGTGGGCGTCTTCGGGCTTGCTCATGAACAGTCCGGCGCGGATCAGGGCCAGGAACAAGCCTTCGGTCGCGTCTCCCCGGTGACCGGAGAGTTCGATGGCTTGAGTGCGCGAGGTGGCAATGCGCCTCCGATAGGTCTCGATCGCGACCGGGCTTGTCTGGGTGGGTTCGCCGCTGAAAACGCCGACGACGTGCGGGGAAAGCCCGTCGGCTAGCTCGGGCTGGGCAGGGTCGTCCCACGACCAGCCGTCCATGAACACCGATCTGCCGGCGGCTAGGGCGGGCCGGACGACAGCGCGTGCGTGCACCGCCTGGGCGACTTTCATGTCGGTCGTGTCACCCGCGGCGGCGAGCGATTCGGCGGTGGGTCGGTGGGTGAACACGGGGACATGGTCGAACAGCGGCTGGGTGCCGTGGCCCAGGCCCATCGCCGCTTGCCAAAGGCCTTGCATGACCTGCTGCCTGGTGCGGCCGCACGGGCCGGTGAGTACGACGAGAGTGCCCGGTCGTAGGTGGTAGGGCAGCCGGAGATTGGCCCAGGGTCGCGTGTGTGTGGCCTTATTCATTTGAGACTCCTTCCGTCGAGTGGACCAACAGTGTGTCTGACTCCGAGACCCCAAGGAAGGGGTAAGGGGTAAGTCCACCCTAGGGTGCTGACGTTAATTACCCAGGCCGCTAGGTAGGTCACAGGCTTTGACAAGCCGGGTCAGACCGGGGTAATCTCGCATCAGAACCTTCGGCCCGAAGGCCGGGGAGACCTCTGGGAGGGCTCATGAGCGAGAGCACGATGGTTGAGGTCAAGGTGCTGGTACCGGGGGAGCGGGTGCCGGACTTCTACGAGATGTTCGGCCGGTGGTTGGCGGGTACGGCTGACGAGGCCCCGAGCTCGACGAAGCCGGTGCAGTGGTCGAACACCGAGGACGACCTGGCACTCGCCAAAGCTGTCTGGGAGAAGCTGAGCGACCGGGCGCGGGCCCTCTTCAGCAAGCTGATGGACGCTCCCGCGGACCAGAAGTTCAACGGCGAGCAGCTCGCTCACGAGCTCCATATCCCGAATGGAAAGTACGGGGTCGCCGGCGTTCTGGCCTGGCCGAAGCGGCACTCCGCCGCCGTCGGCCGGTGGCTACCGGTCACGTACAAAGACGGCCCTGTCGGGGAACCGGCTCGCTACTGGATGGAAGCCGACGTCGCGGCCGTGTTCCGCAAGGCTCGAGAGTCCAAGTCGTCGGGGAATTAGACGATGACGAGTTTGCGGGTCTGCCACTTCCACGCCGATGAGGGCATCCACGGAAAGCCGACGGGAGACGAGGGTGCCCTCGAGTACCTGTGCGCGCGGACCACCGGTCATCCCACCGCCGGTCCGTATCGCTGGGTGACGTACCCGCCGCGGCCTGATCTGGGAGCCATAAGTGGCCTGGCCGCCGAGCTCGGACTCGACGTCGAACTGCCGGCAGCGCTCAAGCAGTACGCCGGACGCTGGGTCGAGTACGGCGTCGTCGAACACGCCTACGCCTCTCGTCAACCAGATGAGTTCGCCTCGCTTGTGAAGCGGTACGGGCACACCGCGATTGCGGCCAAGAAGTACACGGCCTCCGCGTATCTAGCGCGGACCCTCGGTGAGCTGAGTCGGTTCGGCTCCGTGCTGTACCACACGGGTCCCGCCACGGGGCGCTGGTCCTACAACACCTGGGTGTCGTGGTGGGCGCTGTCACCGGAGCCCGCGTGGGACAACCCGCATCGGTTGTCCTGGGCGGATATGGACCTGGGGATGGACTACGTGCCGGGGGAATCTGATGGCCGTTAGATGGCAGGCCCTCGAGTACATCGATCCGCGATCGGGTGCCGTGTTCGCGCGGATGGTGCGTCTGCCCGACGGGCGGCTTCTCACTGATGAGGCGACCGAACCGTGGCAGCAGCTGGTCGAGGCGCGGACTAGAGGCGGCGCGCCCGGATACGAAGGGGAAGACGCGTGGGCCGCGCTGGCCCGGCTGGACACCGGCTACACCGCAGCCCGTCCCGCGTCAGCGGAGTGGATCGATGGGCGCTGTCCACACTGCTTTGGGAGCACAGCCATCGACATCGCTTACGGGATGCCCGGCCCTGATCTCGCCGCGAAGGCACGCCGCGGAGAGGTCGCGCTCGGTGGCTGCGTCATCGACCAAGTCAACCCGTTGGAGAAATGCAGCGCCTGCGGCTTCACGTGGTGAAGCCCACCAGCCACCTGAAAGGCGGCCACCAATGAAACTCGTGACCTCAAACATGGGCTGCGCCTGGGCCAACAGCCCATTCAGACGCACACACGACACAGCCTGGGACCGCCTGCTTGCACTCGCCGCCGACATCGTGCTGGTTCAGGAGGCCCACCCACCGCGTGATGTCCTCGCGGCCGGATACCTGAACGTCGTCGACCGAACCCCCAACTGGGGGACGGCGATTTTGATTCGCGCCGATCGAGCCTGCCGACCGGTCACAGTCGAACCGCATTCGGTGCTCGAGAGATTCGGCATGTACATCACCGCTGCCTGGGTGGAAGTTTGCGGCGCCGAAACCCTGGTTGCCAGCGTGCACGCCACCATCGGCGGCGCAGCCCACTGGGTCCATGACATCGAGCTCGAACCGTCCGATTTCTCATCCCTGAAGCCGGAAGGGAATGTCTGGAAGCAAGAGCTCGCGGTTCTCGAGCTGAGCCGGCTTGCCGGGGATGCACCGCTGATCGTCGGAGGTGACTGGAACTCATCACGTCTCCTGAGTCAGCGATCGTCCGACCCTGGATGGCACGACCGGTGGTGCGAGCGGTTGGCCGCCCGTGACTGGGTGGAAACCTTCGACCGGCTGCATGAGAACACCGATCCTCGCCCGCCGGAGCCAAGAACCTGGTTTCGTACGGGAAACGGCTTCTACCAACTCGATCACATCTTCATGAGCCGCGTGTTGGTGGACGACGTCACCGACTGCACGGCGCTGACGTCTTTCGCCGAGGAGGGCTTAAGCGATCACGCTCCGCTAGTTGTCAAATTGCCTGAACGACACCTTGCCCGGATGCCCGGGGATCGCGTTGGCGCTGCGTCTGCGGTGTAGAGAGCTCCGAATATCGAGGTTTTGGTGCCAATTGCCGACGCCTTCGGAATGCTTTCTCCATGGTCACCAGCCCGGGATCCCTTTCCCGCACACTTCTCGTGTCGTGCGCGCGTTGCGGGCGCCTCACCGAGCATGTGGCCTGGCTCCTCGTTAACGCTACCGCCGAACCCACACCTTTAGATCACTACCAGTACGCGACTTGCACGCTGTGTGGCGAAGCACACCCCCACTCGCAGCGTGTTGTTGTTTTGGACTGGTGCCAGTTTGCCCCCTGGATCATCCTGCGGGATGAAGACGAAGCACCGGCGACGCAGGATAGGGCGTGGCTGGTGGCGGCAGCCGAAGTGTTGATCGAGGCTAAGGACCGGCAGATCTCGCCGTTTGCTCGCGTATTGCCGCTGACGTGGAAGGAAGTCTCAGGGGTCACTTCTTCAGCGCTTGAAGAGGCGATGGAAGCCGCCGCAGAGTCCGGTCGACCCGTAACAGACCCACAGTTGAGTTATTTGACTCAAGCGGTTGGGTGGTGGTTCGTCCGGACCTTGGCGCACGAGGCGCTGGACCGGCTTACGGAATGCTTCACGTTTGATGATCTTCGACAGGAGTTGCACAGCACGCAGTTTGATTGGCACAACCCAGAAATGCTTGAAGAGGCAATAGCCGCCCTCGATGACCGGTACGAAGGCGCTGAAGTCGTTCGCGAGGCTGTAAGGGGTTTGCTGACAGCCGTCGCCACCGGGGGATCCGATGAACTTGAGCGGGCCCATGGAAACCTCATGCGAACCGTGGGTTCAGTCGCGAACGCTCTATTGCAGACTGGGCGACTCAACAGCACCGAGGCTCCCGAAGTTGATGACGTCGAACAACTTGAAGTCCGGCTCCGTCACGCACAATTCAACGACGATCCTGCGCACATCGCGTTCTACTCGCGCTTGTTGAGTACCGCGCTCTTAGAGCGACGGCCGCGGACTCGAACTGAAGTTGAGAGGATCCTTGAGGTCCTTTCACAGGGCGAACACGCCGCAGAACGAACGGCTGCCACGGCCGAAACGGCTGAGGCCGCCGCATCCGGTCGTGACATCAGGCTGTCCATGATGAGCGACCGCGCCGGTCTATTGGCGACTGGCAACCTCCGGGATCCAGAAGTTCGCCTACAAGAGGCAGATGAGTTGTTTCGCGTGCTCGATGTTGCCTTCACTGAGCCGCAGGACGGCGATCAGGCGGCACTCGTACGAACAAACCATGGCATTTGCCTAACCCGGTTGCAGGCGTATCGACAAGGAACTGCGCTTGTCGAGGAAGCAATGACGAAGCTTGACCTCGCCCTTTCCCATCGTTTGGAGCGTGGTGATCCCATTGACCTCGCTTACACGTATGTGAATCGTGGTACTGCACGACGAATGCTTTGGGAGCGAACGCAGGATCTGCAGTGGTTGACCGCGGCGACAGAAGATCTAACAAGTGCCCTTGACTTGGTCAACCGGGCTGAGCGGGACCCGGCGTTGTCAGCCCAGACCGCGAAGGATCTGGCCGATTTGTTGAAGGCGACGGCGGATAGTGCGCCGGAGGTACATGAGGCGGTCGGAGACGATCAGCCGTCCGCCGATGACAACAGGAAGCGCGCGCTCGACTTGGTCTTGTTCGCAGTGCGCACGCGGCCGGGTGGCGCCAACGTTCACGACTATCTGCTGTGGGCGGATCTAGCCTGGGATGTCGACGAGCTGAGGCCGCAGGCGGCTTCGTTGTACGACGAGGCAGTCAAGGCCGCTGACGAGATCGATGATCCTCAACTTTTCCGGCGTGCCGCATTTGCGGCAGGGCTTTCGTATGCCGACAACGGCACCTGGGACGAAGCCAGCCTTCGATTTCAACGGGCCGCAGATGCTCACGAGGCCCTACTGGTACAAGATCCTGCGCGGGAGAGTCCCAACCCTACGAGCGCTGAAGCCACGTACCAGAACGTCTACCGCTGGGCGGCATACTGCGCGGCCCGTTCAGGTGACGCCGCCTCAGCTGTCGAGCTAGTGGAGAACGGTCGTTGCCGACGCCTAGGCAACACAGCGCGACAACAGGCGGCCGAACTCGCCGCTCTCCGGTCGCACCGTGCAGATTTGGCGGACGAGTATGTCGCTACTCGATCACGGTTGCAGAGTGCCGCCGACGAAGGCGACGTCAGTCAAGCACGGATGGCCCTGCACGAATGTGTGGGGCGCATCAGGGAGGCTGGATTCGCGAGATTCCTACTTCGAACACCAATGCGGACACTCTGCGCACGAGCGACACCTATCGAGCCGTTCGTGTTTCTGATCACTGCAATTTGGGGCAGCGTCGCTCTCGTAGTCGTGGGACCCGAGCCAGCCGATGCAGAAATCGTAACGTCGGACTTGACCAGCGCTGTCGTTGCGCAGTTGACGACCGGCATGTACCCGGACCATCCCGAATGGCTAGGGCAGGGATTGTTGCTCGCGACAGATGCCGACGATGTCATGAAGCTGCTTGATCGGGCACTGCCGATCCTGAGTCTGCTCATGCAGCCCGTTGCCGTGGCATTGCATCGCGGGGGGGCGAGCCGCGTTGCTCTTGTCACTGCCGGGAATCTCGCAATGTTCCCTCTGCATGCTGCGCCCGTGGAAGTGGGACAAGGCGAGACGACGCTACTTGACCTGATGCCGGTGCGATTTCTTCCGTCGGCAGTCTTTGATGCGCTCTCTGAGCCTCCTGCTCAGGAACGAACGCTTGTCGCACTCGCTGACCCGCAGACCGGTGGACCGCCCCTTCGTGGCGCGCGGGCGGAAGTGATCTCGGCAGTCGAGGCATACGAAGGCAATGCACACGCGGTGTTTGGTCCGGCGGCCACACGAGCATTCTTATTTCGCAATCTCGACGTGCCCTGTGATCTACACATCGCGTGCCACGCGAGTTGGTCGGTCGAGACTGGGGCTGTGCTCCAACTTAGCGACGGAAGCGTTTCGGTCACAGACTTGGAGCATGCGGCGGATGGCCGCCCACAAATCGGGTTGGTTCTTGCTGCGGCTTGCACGAGTGGCCGGGCAGAACTTGTCAACCAGGAAGAAGCACGCGGACTTGCGGCAGCCTTCTTGAATTTGGGCGCAAGCGGTGTCATCACGGCACTCTGGCCAATCGACGACGCTGCGACAGCGACCGTAGTGCAGCAGTTCTACGCGAACTTACCCGCCTACGCAGGGCATCCCACGGAAGCACTGCGTGCGGCCGTGTTTTGGCTCCGCGGAATGGACGCAGCACAACTCCGAGCGTTTCTCCGCAATACCGAGCTGCGAACGCCCGAGCGCGATCTAACACAGGTTCGCGGACTGATCTCAACGTTAGAGCGCTGGACGCGGCCGCAAAAGCCTTTTGCGCATCCGTACTACTGGGCGGCACTTCTCTACCACGGGAGATGAGACATCGATGGATCGCAGTAGTACCGTAACCGCCCTATTGGGCATCGCCGGTGCGGCCATACCAGAGATCATGCGCGTCATTGCTGCTCTGCGCTCTAACACAAACCCTTCCGTTCGTGAATTCGTGGCCTCACTGCTTGCGACTGGTCTCGGTTTGGGTGTTCTGCTCTTCGATACAGACACCTCCAGCGCCCTACAGGTAGCCGTCCTTGGCGCCGCATTCCCGCAATTGTTTTCGAGTGCTGTAGCTGCTGCCACAAGCGGGCCAGGACCGAGGCGTGTGCGTGGTTCGTCGCACGTGCAGAGACGCTTGGTTGACTATGTTGCGTGGCGGCTGTAACAGACCGGCAATCAAATAGCGAGGCCAAGGCACTGGCGCTGCTTGTTACACAACTGCCGTCACCGACGGCGGCCCGCGATCACGTCGGTGAGATGGCCCGACTCTTCGTCGACGCGGGTCTACAACGGGCATGACGTGCGGTGCATCGACAAGGTGCGTGTCGGAGGACTCGGCAACCAGGCCATGGGGCTGGTTGCACAAATTCAACGCGGCATCGAGTCCGGGCATGGTGCGCCGCTGCGCTGGGGCTGGCGCCCTGACCTGACGCCGCACTGTTCGTCGTGGTCTAGTTGCGGGGGTCGCACGGATCCGGTCAAGTGCGGCGAGTGCGGTCTCGTCGGCTCCGGGCAGGGTGTGAAGGTATTTCTCCGTCGTGGTGATGCTGCGGTGACCCCGGCGTTCCTTCACTACTGAAGTTCCGCGCCACCGGCCAGGAGCCGGGATGCGTGCGCGTGCCGCAGCGAGGACCCTCAGAAGCCTCAACCTGTGGCGTCCTCGAAGCGCAACGACTCGGCTGCGACCTGGGCTGCTTCGCGGCGGGACTTGACACCCATCTTCCCCAGTAGGGCGGAGACATGATGGTCGACCGTCCTCTGCGCGATGAAGAGGCGCTCAGCGATTTCGCCGTTCGTCAGCCGGTCACAGAGCAGACGGAGCACTTCTCGCTCGCGCGCGGTCAAGCCGAACTCGTTGGCCTGCGTGGCTGGGCGCGGCCCCCGCGGGATCGCCTTGATGCCGAGCTGTCGCATCTTTGTCTGCGCGATCGCCACCGAAGCGGCCGCGTCTAGCTGCGTGAACAACCGGATCGCCTCGCGCAGACCGTCTTCGTCGTCCGAGTCGACCAGGGCGAGACCCGCGTCATATTGACATCCAAACTCAAGCCACGAGGCCGCGGCACCAGCCCAGTCGCCCCTCAGCTCCAAGGCGTAGGGGCCTGCGCCGACCATCAGGTCGGGCGCGGCGACGCCCAGCCGCCGCGCCCAGACTGCTGCCGCTCCCCGGTACCAGCTGAGGGTCGACGGCACGAGCTCGAGCAGTGCCGGCATCGTGCCGACGGCAAGCTCGTCGTCGCCGGCCAACCAGGCCGCCTCAACGGAGCTCAGCAGTGCCTCGATGTGGAAGTCGTGACCCCCATCGACGCTGTTCAACGCCTCGTCGATCAAGCCACGCGCGGCCTCGGTGTTTCCACGTCGGGCCTGGACGCGACCCAACGCGAGGAGCGGTGCGATCCGGTTGATCGGTGAGATGTAGCGGCGCTCGATGACGTCGACGGCCAGCGTCTCGCAGCGTTCCCACTGACCTGTTCGGTCCAGCACTGCGGTGTGAACCGCGTGCAGGCAGGTCGAGTACGTGCCGATGTCGTGTGCCTCGGCGTACCTGAGGCCTTCGACGAAGTAGCGCTCCGACTCGGCGAACCGCCGCTCGTCGGAGAACATCAGGTGGAGGTTGGCGTACGCGCGACCGACGAGGCCTTCGTCGCCCGCGTTAATGGCCAGGTCGAGGGCGCGACGTAGATGCGGCACCCCGTCCTTGTCTGCGTTCCACAGGGCGAATCCTTCGGTGATCAGCCCGTCCGTGAGGGCATCGCTCGCGCCCATCCGCTTGGCTATGTCTTGCGCCTGGCGAGCCAGGGCAACCGCTCGCGTGGGGTCGCTCGTGCTGCATATGTTGGCGAGCGTGGCGTAGGTCCAGGCAAGTTCGGTGCTGGGTGGGAGCGGTTCGAGGACCGCCAGCGCCTCCTCGGCAGCGGCTTTTGCCTTGTCGTGCTTGCAGAGACGCCACATCGTTCGCGCTTGGCCGCGCAGTGTGTTGCCGGTGCGAACCGGGTCTCCGACCTCGCGCCACAGCGAGAGCGCCGCTTCCCCGGCTTCAGCGGCCCGCTCCCAGCGGTCGATCAACGCGTCTTCCGACGCGAGCCCGTCGTACAGCTCGGCAAGTGCTGCCGGCTCCAGGCCGCGGGCGAAGCGCAGGGCCCGCTCGTACTGCGCGGCTGCCTCCCGATGTGCCGCCAACGCGGCGGCGCGGCGCGCCGCTCTAGGGGCGTGCTCCAGGACGGCAGTCCGGTCAAGCGCCCCTTCCGCGTGGTGCGCCAACCGTGCATCGTCATCACAGGCGGACCGGCGCAGGGCGTCGAGTACCCGACCGTGGATGTCGGCACCCCGGTGCGTCGGCAGTGTGCTTTCGATGGCCACCCGCGCGATCTCGTGCCGGAAACGCAAGCCTTCCGGTGCTGAGACGAGCGTGCCCGTCGCGAGGCACTCATCGATCGCGTCGGGCGCGCCTCCCGTGACCTCGCGCAGGAGGCTGAGCTCGACGCTATTGCCGATGACGGCGGCCGCGTCGAGAAGATGACGTGCGTCACGTGAGAGTGGAGTCAAGCGGGCGAGCACCGCATCGGTTGCTGACCCCGCCATCTCCACTCCGCCGGCTTCGACGACCTGGGTGGCGTAGAACGGATTGCCGCCCGTGAGCAGGTACAGCTCACTCGCCTCGATGCCACTTCCCGCGGCCAGTTCCTCGACAGCCTCGGGGGACAACCTCGGCAAGGTGATGCGCTCGGTAGAGCGCAGGGCAGTGAGCTCGCCCACCGTTGTACGCAACTGTGGGTCCGCGGCCAGGCTCTCGTCGCGGAAGGTAGCGACGATCAGCGCCCGAGCGCTGGCGCTACGCCGACCGAGGAACCGCAGCAGGTCGAGCGTCGACTCATCCGCCCAGTGCACGTCCTCGACGACGACGACTGTCAAGCCCGAGCCATCCGTCAGTTCATCGAGCAGCAGGCGGAACAACCGTTCACGCACGAGGTGCTCGCGGCAGGCTGCCCTGAGCGGCCCGCCGACCTGGACGGCTATGTCGAAGAGCGGGCCGAGGGGCTGGGGGGTGAAGGCGCCGTCGCAGGCACCCTCCAACCATCGGACGTCGTCGAGGTGGCGATGAAGCGCATTGAGAAGCGTCGTCTTGCCGATCCCGGCCTCGCCGGCGAGGAGGACGAAGCGGCCCTTTCCACGGCGAGCGTCTTGGGCGTAGCGCAGCAACGCACCAAGGGAATCCTCGCGCTCGAGCATGTCCACGCCCGCATACTGATGGCGCGCGGCACGGGTCGTCCAGCGGCAGCGGTCGCGCCACGCTGGGGCGCAGGCCCAAGATGGGCGGCCGGCTCGACCAACGTAGGTAGTCGCCGGCCTCGCTGCGTCGCAGCTGGAGGAGGTATGCGCCGTGAAGACATTGCCGATTCTTGGGGGGCTCAACGGTCCGCCCAGCGCCGCTTCGGCCGTGCCGGGGAGCCTTGACGTATTCGCGGCCGGTCCGGGAAGCATGGTGTGGCATTGGTGGTCAGACGGCGGGCCCACCCTCGGCCCAGGCCCCCTGCCGTTGCCGAACAACATCCCTGCAGAAGGCGTCTGCGTCGTCTCCTCCGGGCATGGCTTTCTCGAGGTCTTCGCCGCTGGCGCCGGAATCAACACGCCGTTGTGGTGGCGAGGAGACCACGGTGCCTGGGTCGCCCAGCCGCCGCTGCCGCCTGGTGCGAACTTGCCTCCTGGTCCGATCGCTGCGATCGCTGCCGACCGGAACCACATCGAGGTCTTCGCGGTCGGTGCCGGCAACCGGCCCTGGTGGTGGCGGTGGAACGGAACCATGTGGAGCCTTCCGATACCGCTCCCCGTCAGCGGTGCCGGCGTTCACGCCGAGCGCCTGGCCGTGCTCTCGGCCAGGCCGGGCCGATTCGATGTTTTCGGCACCGGAGCCGACAACCATCTGTGGCATTGGTGGACGGAGACCGGTTCGAGCTGGAACCTGCAGGACCTTGGCGGAAACCTTCCCCGCGAGGGTGTCAGTGCAGTCAGCTGGGGACCCGAGCGAATGGACATCTTCGCCAGCTCCCGAGGTCCCGCCACAAACCCCCTCCAGCACTGGTGGTGGACGGGCGGGACGTTCGCCGGGCCAGAAGAACTGGGTGGGCACCTCACTGCCGGAGCAGTGAGTGCCGTGACCCCCGGACCGAATCGACTCGAGGTGTTCGGCATCTCGGGCGACCGTCGGCTGATGCGATGGAAATGGGACGGCAAGTGCTGGAGTGGCCCGGTACCCCGTGGTGACGATCTACCCGCAGGCGACGTGAGCGCGGTCGTCAGGGGTCCGAATCGCGTCGAGGTGTTCGCTCGCGGGTCTGACAATTCACTTCGGCAGTGGCCTGGTGGCCGGACCGATAACACCACGAGCCAATCGTGGACAAATCTCGCGATGAATTGGCAGATCCCCTCGGTCTACAACGCGTCGCCTTTAGCCCCGAACCCGCCGTTCGGCCAACTCCACGCGCATTGTTATCCCGAATCTCTCGGTGAACTCGTCGAGATCGTCAAGGAGGCGGAACGGGTTGGCCGGCATGTTCGAGCGGTGGGAAGCAGCTGGTCGAACTCCGACGTCGCGATCACGCCCGACTTCCTCGTGGAGACGCACAAACTCAGTGGTGAGTTGTCCGGCGTGCTCGACGTGCCAGGCGTTCTGAAACCGGGTGTGGTTGCCGACCTCGTACATGTCGAAGCCGGGATCACACTGGGCGACCTGATCACCATGCTGGACACGAGGAAGCTCGCGTTTCCTACCCTGGGCGGCGCTTGCGGCCAGACCTTGGCAGGGGCCGTGTCCACCAGCGTCCACGGCGCCGACTTCCGGATTGGGCCGATCCCCGAGATCGTCCGGGCTATCCACCTTGTAGGTCCAGGAGGCGTCCAGCACTGGATCGAGCCCACCGCTGGTCTGACCGACCGAGCCGCGCTCGCGGTGGCGCTCGGCATCGACGATGTCAACATCCACCACAACGACGACTGGTTCTACTCGACGCTGGTGTCAGTGGGCAGCCTCGGAATCGTCTACGCGTTCATCATCGAGGTCGTTCCGCAGTACGACCTGATCCAGAACTGTGAGTGGCTCTCCTGGCCCGCTGTGCGGGCTCGACTGACCCAAGGCGCGCAAGGCAATCCCTTCGACATTGCCGAGAACCGCGCCGTCAACGTAATCGTCAACCCGTTCGAGGAACCTGGCGGCGCCCGCCCCTGCTTCCTGATCACCCGCAAGCAGGCGGAGGCCACAGACCGAGCCTCCGGCGGCGGAATTCCGGGAGAACTCCTGGTGGTCCTAGCCCAGCTCATGAAGGTTGCAAGCCCTGCCGCGAAGGCGACCACGGTCACGGCGGCTACCTTCGCGCAATTCCCGCAGCAGGAGGCGCGTGGCTTGGCGAACACCGTCACCACGCCTGGACGGGGTGCGCCACCGGTCCGCGGGCTGTCCCTCGAGATCGCCTTCGACGCAACGAACGACGCCTACCTGGGCTTCATCGACGACGCCTGCGCCATCCTGAAAGCAGCGTGGGAAGGCGAGGGTCTCGGATTGCTCGGGTGGTTCTCCATGCGGTTCGTAGGAAACTCGAAGGCGTACCTATCACCGCAGAATCGCACCACCCGCACCTGCATGGTCGAGTTTGCCGCGCTGCAAGAAGTGCAAGACACCCGCATTCTGTTGGCCCGCATCGAAGCAGCCGGACGAAAGTACGGCGGTATCCAGCATTGGGGCATGTTCGATGACCTTCAAGGCAGTGACGTGGCGACGGGGTATCCACAATTGGATACATGGCGGCAAGTTCGTTGGGAGCTGACGAAGGGCGGCACGCTCACCACGTTCGACAACGATTTCACGCGTCGCTGCGGACTGTCCCAGCCACCGAGCGCCCGCGGGTACAGCTACGAAGGCCCGTCAGAGATCGCTGTCTGGCGGCCTGCCACGGGTATTTGGTACCGGATCGACGCCAGGACCGGCGTGCAGGCCGTCCAACAATGGGGACAGGCGGGTGACATTCCTGTTCCGGGTGACTATGACAACGACGGGACGCTCGACTTCGCTGTGTGGCGTCCGGCTACCGGCAACTGGCACATCATGAACGGCGTGACCGGTGCCCAACGTGTCCAACAATGGGGAGCGCCGGGTGACATTCCTGTCCCGGGCGACTATGACAACGACGGGACGCTCGACTTCGCCGTGTGGCGTCCGGCTACCGGCAACTGGCACATCATGAACGGCGTGACCGGTGCCCAACGTGTCCAACAATGGGGCCAGGTTGGTGATCTCCCGGCGGCGCGCCGACGAAAGCCGTAGGAACAGCCGATCTGACCTGCCCAGGGATTCCGCACACATACCTGCGGCGTGTGCGGTCCACGGGCACGCTCGATGCTCCTATTCGCAGCACGCCGACGCCCATACCGGCGAAGCCGAGGTCGCGGATAGCGGCCGCGGCGAGTTGTGCCCCGTCCGGCAGGTTCTGCGCGAGGGCCACAAGGACAACCCCCGCCATCAGTGTGATGGCGGTCCACGGTGGCAGTAGTCGCGCGCGGCGAACCGCGTAGCCGAACCCCAGTCCGGCGAGCACCATCAGCGCTCCGTGGACGACCATCACCGCGCCGAGCTTGTCGGTGAGGGCGGCGTAGTCCTTGGTGCCGTTGACCAATGCGTAGACCACGGTGCCGGTGAAGAAGACATAGCTGTAGGCGTATGTCCATGCGCTGAGTTCACCTAGTCGTCCAAGCCGCGGTCGTTGCAGGACCGCGAGACCCACGACGAAGATCGGCACCGCTGTCTCGGCGACGAGGGTGAGCCACAGTTGGCCGCTGGAGAAACCGCCTTGCAGAACCTCGATGACGTCGGAAAGTAAGTAGAGCGCCGAGGAGACGACCGCGGTGAGGCCGATGAACTTCGCCGCGGGACCTCTGCGGAGCGTTGTCACTGGACCGGACCGAGGATCCCAGCGGTGTGGCGCCGGAGTTCTGCGACGCTCTGGTCCCGTTGAGTGCTGGGTTCCTTGTGAAGAGACTCCGCTCGCGATCTGATCGCGCGAAGCATCCTGCGGAGCATGACAAAGTCGCCGAACTCCATCAGTAGCACGCCCATCAGTGCTGTCAGTGGATGCCGCCAGTCGTACAGCACGTGGATGCGAGTGACCAGGCGGGTTCCGTTGGTGTCGGTCGGTGTCAGCTGCCACGCCCAGGTGCTGTCGGGTTTGGTCCACAGCAACGACCGGTTGACTTCGAAGGAGTGAACCTTGAGCGCGGTGCGGTCGGTGGGTGGCGTCGACGGCGACATTGGCACCCACTGGCCGACCTCGAGATGCTGGAGGTCGGGCACAACTGTGGTCGCGCTGGGATGGGCGAGATTGTCGAGCAGGTCGTTGCTATAGAAGCCAGCACGAAGGCAGCCAACCTGAACGAGCCACGGCCAAACCGCCTCTGGCGGGGCGGCAATTGTTATCGCTCTCGTCGCCCGGAATTGGGCGTGCGGCACGAGGGCATCACCGGGGAGAGACGCGGTGATTTCGGCTGATGTAGCACCCCAGTGGCGGTGCCACCTCCTGTACAGCGGGGTGGTGAGGAAGACAGGAAGGTCGCTGAGGACATGACCGATCTCAGTGACTAGTTCTCGACTGGTCGGCCTTGCGGTGGCGGCCATGCCCATCACGTCCCCTAGATCCATCGAAGCACTGGATCCAGTTTCGGCCGACGCAGCAACGACCCGGTAGGGCCGTTGGTCCCCACATGTTGGACTCGCGTTTTGTTAGGTCTCCAGTGCGCGGATGGCAGGTAGATCAAGCGGCCAAGCTGAACGGTGGATATCTGTCAGTCACCAGCAGCAACGCGTAGGCGACGACACGTTGACTCCAGCGCAGGACGCCCTCGACAAAGTCGAAGATTCCGCGCGGATAGCGGCCGGTGAACAGAATCGCGAACCAGGCGACGATGACGGCAAAGACGGCCGCAATCGAGAGAAAGAACAGCACGATGAAGTGCGGTATCGCGAGGAACCACTTCACAAGCGGCAGCCACCGGTTCAAATCGCGTGACGCGTCGGGGTAGTCGATGTCGAGCTGAACTGACTGCCGCTCGTCGGTCGACGGATAGCGGTCGTCCATCAGCGCCAGGAAAACCACGACCCGGTTGCTGAACCGCTGCAGCTCGAGGTTCCAGTCAAACCACCACCGCGGGTACTTCCGCCGAAACAGAATCATCAGCAAGGGACCGATGAAGAGCATGCCGCCGGCGCCGTAGAGGACGACGTCGCTGCCCTTGGATGGCGCGAAGTGCCCGCCGGAGACGCTTTCGAGCACGATAATGATCGGGATGGCTACAACAATGCGGAACGCTGATGTCAGTCTGTTCAGTGGTCGGTCGGGATACTCGACCGAGAATTGCACCGGATAGACCGCAGGCGCGGTTTGAGTTGACATTGCTCAATTCCCCACTTCAAAAATTCGTCGACGCTTCGAGACCCCGCGTCGAAAAGTGGGTGCATCAGGGGTGCCAGCGACACGATTTGACTGCCCTCACTTGCAACGTACCCGGCGTGAACGACCTCTGCCGCAGTTGTGCGGACATTGTCGCCGTCAACGGTGCGGATAGCGAGGTTCGCACCGAAAGGTCCCGCGCCAATCGCCCGCACCGTTTGCGCTTCATCGACTAGAGGCGCGCCTCCTGTACCGCGCGGCGGCCCGCGTATTCCTGCCTTGCTGCCACCACCAACCCGGCTGTCCATCCGGGTGCACGGCCACGACGAGGTGGCTCGATGAGGTCAATCGCGTGACCACTGCGGACGAGCAACCAGGCGATGAGGGAGTTCGAGTTCCACATGTCTCCCGTCTGGAATTCGTCACGGCCCCAGGTGCCAGTCGGAAAGGTGGGGACAAGGTCCAGCACCCGATGCGCAAGATCAACGTCGGAACTCAGGCGCTGCGGGCTCGCAACGGCTTCGGACGCGTCCGGGATGTTGCCGTTTCGCCATCGCCGGATCTCGTAGCGGAAAAACTGAGAGCGGCCGAGCGATGCGAGGCCGACAGAGCCGCCGCCCACCACACCTCGGTCGGCTTGCTTGTTGCCCCACGTCGGAGCCATCTCGACTACGAAGCGGTCTGTGCCCGTATTCACTTCCAGGGCCGAGTGATAGAGGTCGCGCGCTTCGCGATGGGCGCGGCGCGCCGCGAGGCGCTCGAAGATACGACCGTTGAACCGCACGCAATGGGACGCGTCGCCAGCGCCCAACGGCAACCAGTACAGGTCTACGTAGGCAACAGCCACGCCCATCAGTCCCTTCGGTCCGTCGAAGCGCTGAAACCACTCTCGGTCGAGGCACCAACGACCCGGTAGGGCCGTTGGTCCCGCACGTTCAGGAGGTTCGGCCCGGGTGCAAACGGTTCCGGTGGGCGACGCTTGCTATCCGAACCTCTACGTAAGGACCGTCATGTCTGTCAAAGCCCTAGTCGTCTACGAATCGATGTACGGGAACACTCGCGCCATCGCGGAGGGAATCGCACGGGGCTTGGGCAACGCGGCTGACGTCACGTTGGTTGCGGTCGGACAGGTGAGTGACGAACACGTACGGGACGCGGATCTGTTGGTCGTTGGCGGCCCAACCCACGTCCACAGCATGAGTCGGACGAGCACACGCAAGGCAGCCATCGAAGCGGCGGCAAAGCCCGACAGTGGGCTCGCCGTGGAGGAGGGCGCCGACGGCCGAGGGCTGCGCGAGTGGATTGCCGACCTAGGGGAGCTGAACGTGCGGGCGGCCGCCTTCGACACACGCGTCCAAGGACCCGTCGTGCTCATGGGACGTGCGGCTCGAGCGATAGAGCGTTCGCTTCGCAATCGTGGTGCCACCGTGGTCGCGGACGGCGAGAGCTTCCTCGTCTCGAAGAGCAATCGGCTCGTCCCCGGGGAGTTGGAACGTGCCGAGCGTTGGGGTGCTCAACTCGCCGCTGACGCGGTCGTTGTGGCACGGGTCTGAATCCTGCTTCGTGGAGCGGTCGTTCGTTCCTCATTCGTCGCTAGGTTTGCAACCTCTGCCGCTGCGCCTGGAGGAGCACGATGAGCGAACGCCTCAAAAACAAGACCGCCATCGTCACCGGCGGTGCCCGCGGTCTGGGCAAAGCCTGTGCGGAGCTCTTCGCTCAGGAAGGCGCAGCGGTCGCGATCCTCGACATCGACGTGGCCCGCGGCGAGGCACTGGCCGCGAAGATCTCCGCGACGGGCGCAACAGCAATGTTCGTTGCCTGTGACGTGACCGCGTCGGCCGACGTGAAAGCCGCGGTGCGACAGGTGCAACAGGCACTTGGCGCGCCCAACGTGCTGTTCAACAATGCCGGGATCGCGATCGTCGGCGGCGTCGAGGAGATCAGCGAGGAGCAGTGGGATCTGCAGTACGCCGTCAACGTCAAGAGCATGTTCCTCGTCTCGCGCGAGGTTCTTCCGTTGATGCGGGAAGCCGGCGGCGGATCGATCATCAACATGGCCAGCGAGTCCGCGTTCGTCGGTTTTCCGATGCACCCGGCGTACTGCTCCTCCAAGGCCGCTGTCGTGCATCTCAGCCGCAGCATGGCGGTTCGGTACGCGCCGGAGAAGATTCGCGTGAACTCCCTGTGCCCGGGCACGATCAACACCGAGCTGTATCAGGAGTTTCTGTCACAGCAGCCCGACCCGGACGCGATCCCGGCAGGAGCTGGAGCGGTTGCATCCTCTCGGCATCGGCGAGCCCGAGGACATCGCGTGGGCTGCCGTCTATCTCGCGTCGGACGAGTCGAAGTACATGACCGGCACGCCACTGTTAGTGGACGGCGGCATCACCTGCCTCTGACACGCGGTCCGGCCGAGCCCGTCAGCTTCGTAGCCATGCATCGACCGCGCGTGCATACCGACGATCAGCACCCTCGCTCAGGTTCAGGAACAGGGACGGCTCGATCAGCTCGACCTCTAGCAGCACGTATCCGCCGTCGTCATCGCTGACACAGTCGACGCGGGCATAGAGCAGAGCCTCGTTGCTCGGTACGGCGTCCAGTACGGCGACGGCGAAGTCGATGGGCGCATCGGACAAGGCAACCGGCTCGACCAGCTGGTCGACGGCGAGCTGGAAGTTGTCGATCGGCCGCTGCCCCACGGGCAGGATCGCGGCCTTCCTCACGGCGTGGCTTGGTTTCCCGCCGAAGAAGAAGATTCCGATCTCGCCGTGTCTGTCGATGGTGCTGACGTAGGGCTGCACGAGAGGCGCTTCGTTGCGATCTAGCAACCGACGCGCAAACGCGGTAGCTGCTTCGACGTCGTCGTACCGCCCGGTCCATCTACCGCCGGCGGACACAGCAGGTTTCACGACGATGTCGGACCAATGATTCGGGATCTCGTCGCCGTATCCCGGCCAGACCGTGGGAACGGTGCGCACTCCCGCTGCTGCGAGCGCGCGAAGGTAATGCTTGTCGCTGTTCCAACGAAGCACTGCGGACGGGTTGGCCAATCGCGTCATCGTCTCAACACTCGCGGCCCAGGTCAGGTAGTCCTCGCGTCGGTCGACGTAGTCCCACGTCGAGCGGATGACGACACCGGCGTACGACGACCAGTCCACCGACGCGTCGTCCCACGACACAACCGACGCGTCGTGCCCCACGGCAGCGAGAGCCGGCGGGAGAAGAGGCAAGTCGGGGTCGAGATTCGCGTACGCGGCGGCTGTTACGAGGGCGACGCGCATCACGGCCAAGGTTCTCAGTCAGGTGGCGGATCGGCGTCCTGAAATTGCCGAGGGGTTGTCACCGGCGCTCGCGAGGTCCATGCTGGGGAGAATGACATTCTCCTCCACGCCTGCGCCCGCTTCCGCGGCTCGTCGCCAACGCCTGGTCGACGCCGCCCGAGAGCTGGCCACCGAGACCGGTAGCGCCGCTTTCACGGTGGCCCAGGCGACCGCCCGCGCGCGGGCGTCGCTCAAGGGGTTCTATGCCTGCTTCACCGGCAAGGACGACCTGCTCCTCGCGCTGCTAGCGGAAGACAGCCGCATCGGCGCGACCCTCGTCGCCGAGCACGTGACCGCTCACACCGACCCCGTCGATCGGCTGCGTGCCTACGTGCTCGGGCTGTTCGAGCTGGTGGCTCACCCCGGCGCACTCGGTTATGCCGGAGTGCTGGTGCGCGAGCACCGGCGGCTCGGAGCCGAACGGCCCGACCACCTGCGCGCCGCGCTCGCACCGCTCGTCGACCTGCTCGCCGGCGAGCTGGCCGCGGCCGGGGCCGCCGGCGTGGCGACAACGTTGGACCCACAGCGCGACGCCGAGACCGTCTTTGGCTTGCTGCTAGCGGGCGTGCATGAGGTGACCTTCGGGCGCCGCGACCCATCCGACGAGGCCGCCCACGTGTGGCGGTTGGCATGGTCCGGCCTCGGGGCCACGGCGATCAACGAAACAATCCAGGGAGCACCGTGATGGACGACAACCTCGAGTCCGACCCGGCGATGATGCTGTTCTCGCCAGAAGCAGCGGACAGGCCGCACGTGCCGTACCGCTACCTGCTCGAGAAGTGCCCGGTCGCGCGCTCAGATGGCGGGTCGGTGTCGGGTGAGCCGGGCGGCTCGGTGCTCATCTCGGGCTTCGAGGACCTGCACTGGGCGTTCAAGCACCCGGAGTACATCTCGTCGGAAGAAGCGGTCGCGATCGGCAACGACCGTCCGCTCATCCCGCTCCAGATCGACCCACCCGGCCACGCGAAGTACCGGCGGTTGCTCGACCCGCAGTTCTCGCCCAAGAAGATGGCCGCGCTCGAGCCGGACTTCCGGGTGCTGGTGAACCAGGTGATCGACACCTTCATCGAGCGAGGGGAGTGTGACTTCCACGAGGACTTCGCCACTCCGATTCCGTCGACGTTCTTCCTTCGGCTCACCGGGCTGCCGCTGACCGACCTTCCGGTCTTCCTCCAGTGGCGCGACAACATCATTCGCCCCGACGTCGCACCCGGTGACTTCGACGCTGCCGCGGCGATCCGCGCCGACACCGGCAAGCAGATCTACGCATACTTCGAGAGCGCGTTCGACGAGCGCGAAGCTCAGCGCGACGACGGCCTGCTCAGCCGGCTCCTCGACGCTGAGGTCGAGGGCATGCGCCTGACCCGCGAGGAACTCCTCGACATCTGCTACTTGCTGATCATTGCCGGGCTCGACACGGTGACCGCAACCCTCGACTGCATGATCCATCGCCTCGCCACTCATCCCCACGAGCGTCAGCGCCTGGTCGACGATCCCTCGCTGTCCCACGCGGTGGTTGAAGAGCTGCTGCGATTCGAGACGCCGGTCATGGTGGTTGCCCGCACCGTCAAGCAAGACGTGACGCTGCGCGATGTCGAACTACGGGCGGGCGACATGGTGACGATGGTCATCGGTGCCGGCAACCTCGACGACGTCGAGTTCGCCCACTCGGACACCGTGGACTTCGACCGCGGCCGTAACCGGCACCTCGCCTTCGGGGCCGGCCCGCACCGCTGCCTCGGCTCGCACCTCGCCCGGCTCGAGGTGCGGGTGGCGCTGGAGGAGTGGCACCGGCGGATCCCCAATTACCGCGTTGCTGACGGCGCTGACTTCCACTTCTCCGCCGGCATCCGTCAGGCCAACACGCTCCCGCTCGTGTTCGGGGACGCCACGTCGTGAAGGTCTGGGTCGACGAGGCCGCCTGCCAGGGGCACGGCCGCTGCTACGCATTCGCGCCCGACGTCTTCGAGGCAGACGACCAGGGGCACTCGATCGTGCTCAAAGCCGAGGTCACACCGGAGCACGAAGCCGGTGCCCGCGCCGGTGCGGAGAACTGCCCCGAGCGGGCGATCACCGTCACCGAGGACTGACGCCTGGCGGGAGTGAGAAGAACTACCCACCGCCGACAAAGTCGGCTCCGGCACTTGGGCTGGACCGCGTATATGCGTGGAGCCCGTCGGTTCCTACGTTCAGCACGAGGCCCTGGAGGGGCGGCACACCGCTGACGCTGGAGGACAACATGACCGCAGTTACGGACACGATTGATGCCGACCGCGCTTTGAAAGCCAAGCACCGCGCGATGTGGGCGCTGGGTGACTACCCCGCCGTCGCCGCGGAGGTCATCCCGGACTTGGGGGCCGTCCTCGTCGAGGCGTGCGGAGTGAAGCCCGGTGACCGGGTGCTCGACGTCGCTGCTGGGTCGGGCAACGCCGCGATCCCCGCCGCGCTCGCGGGCGCCAGTGTGGTGGCCAGTGACCTGACGCCCGAACTGTTCGAGTCCGGGCGACGGCGGGCAGCCGAGCGGGGTGCCAACCTGGAATGGCAGCAGGCCGATGCCGAAGACTTGCCGTTCGGCGACAGTGAGTTCGACACCGTGCTGTCGTGTGTCGGCGTGATGTTCGCCCCGCACCACCAGACCAGCGCCGACGAACTCGTCCGCGTTTGCCGGCCCGGCGGAACCATCGGAGTGCTCAGTTGGACGCCGGAGGGGTTCATCGGTCAGATGTTCGCGACCATGAAGGGGTACGCCGCACCGCCGCCGCCCGGTGCTCAGGCCCCGCCGCTGTGGGGCAGCGAGGAGCACGTCCGCACGCTGTTCGGCGACCGTGTGACAGATGTTGTGGCACGTCGACAGACAGTGCGTGTCTCTCACTTCGACAAGCCTGAGGCGTTCCGGGACTACTTCAAGGCCAACTACGGCCCAACGATCGCGGCGTACAAGAACATCGCCGAGGACCCGGAGCGCGTCGCCGAGCTGGACCGTCTGCTCGCCGAACTCGGCAGTCGCCACGAACGCGGTGACGGGTCGATGGACTGGGAGTACTTGCTGCTAACCGCACGCAAGGCCAACTGACGCGAAAGAGAATAGAAACCCGCGGGCGTCGGGAGTCAACCATCTGGCCCGCTCGGTCCATCTATGTAGTGGGCGGTCGTAACCAGGGGGCCGCCCACTGCCATGACCGAGCCGGAGGGCTGGCCCTTATGTCGTCGAATTCGACCGCCACGCGTCGCTATCGGTGGTTCCCACTCTGTTTTGTGGCTCCGGTGTTATTGGCCGCGTGCAGCAGCAACGGCAGCGAGGCACAAACGACCAGTGAGCCGTCGTCATCTGCGGGTAGCACGGGGTGCACAGCGGTCGCCGCGAATTCTGCGGCGAAGCCGCCCGCCGATATACCGACCCCATCCGATGCGACGTTCTACGAGACGTCCAAGGTCGGCGCAACGACGCTCTACTTCGCCTACTCCCCAGGTGATGATGTGAAGCAGCGCCGCGACGCCATCAAGGAGGCGCTCGAGCAGGCCAGTTACGAGATCAAGGGGACGGACGCTGAAGACAACGAAGAAGCCGAGCTCGAGTTCGAGGGCAAGGGGCACGGCGAGAGCAGTGTCCAGGTGATCCATCGCGAAGGATGTGAAAGCCAACTGCGCTTGCGGTTCCGGATCGGGGCCTAGCGCTAGGTCGCCGGGACGACGGACATCGCAACCGCAGGCGTGGCGCCGGCATCCGACACGCACTGCACAGCCTGCTCGCCCGACCCAAGCAGATATTGACCCTCACTGAGGCCGGGTGGAACGACCGCGAATTCGCGCCCGAGAAGGACTCTGACGCTTAGTCCGGTTGTGTTGGTGATCGTGACCACGGTGCCGTAGGGCGAGCTCGCAACCACGGGCGTGTGCGCGACCGTTCGACCAGGATCGCAACTGATGACGGCGGCACTCGCCGGGGTTACGCCGTGGTCGCCTTCCCGTGTGATGACGACGGCCCCCGCAATGGCCACGGCTGAGACCGCAACAGCAAGACCGGTTCCCGCCCGGTGTCGTTGTTGCTTCCGACGCCGCTGTGCATTACGGATAGCGCGAGGCGCCCGCTGGTCGTCGTCACCAATGTTGGCAGCTGCTCCCGCCAACCGCTCCCGGAGCTCATGTTCGCTCAGCATGAGACACCTCGTATCGCTAATACAGGCGTCGTCAATTCATCAACCGCGCCAAGGTCAGTCCCGAGCAGGTGACGTAGTCGTTCGAAAGCCCGCGACGTGTGGCGTTTCACGGAGCCAATCGAGCAGCCGATGATGTGCGCGGTCTCGCGTTCGGTCAGATCGTCGAAGTAGCGAAGAACGACGACCGCACGCTGACGTGGAGAGAGTTGTCGCAACGCGCACACCAGCGTCTCTCGCTCGATCACGGTTTGCGTATCGTCGGGTTGCACCCGATCAGGCAGCACGGCGAGCGGCGTCTCGCTACTCGACCGTCGGCGCCACCAAGCGGCGTTGGTAGTGACGATTACCCGGCGTACGTAGGCCTCGGCCGCCTCCGGTTGCCGCAGGGTGTTCCAGCGCAGATAAGTCTCAGCGAACGCGGACTGCAGAACGTCCTCCGCGCGCGTGGCATCCCCCACGACCAGGAAGGCCGAGCGTGCAAGCGCCGTACCCCGTGCGCGCACGAAGGCCGTGAACGCAGCGTCCCGGTCGTCGGTGCCTGTCTCCGAGGCCATGGACACGCGAGATTAGTGCAATGCGACGCCATCGGTGGACCGGGTAGCCTCGCCAGTTCTGAAAGGGAGGCGCACGCCGACCGGAGGAGTCCTGCGTGCACGCCCTGCTGCTCAGCTTCGCCGTCATCTTCGTTGCCGAACTCGGCGACAAGTCGCAGTTGATGGCACTGACATTTGCGGCGCGCTATCGACCGCTGCCGATTCTCATCGGGATCACGGTCGCTACAGCCGTCGTGCACCTGGTCTCGGTCGGGCTCGGGGTCGCGATCGGTGTGAACCTGCCGACGCACACCATCAACGTGATCGCCGGGGTGGCCTTCCTCATTTTTGGCGCCTGGACGCTGCGCGGTGACACCCTGTCCGCCGAGGAGAGAAACAGAGTCGCTCGCTCCTCCCGGTCTGTTGTGCTTGCGGTCGGAGTGGCTTTCTTCCTTGCCGAGCTCGGCGACAAGACCATGCTCGCGACGGTGACGCTGGCCACGAGGGAGGGTTGGCTCGGCACCTGGGTCGGCTCAACTGCGGGCATGGTCGCCGCGGACGCACTCGCTATTGCGGTCGGGGCGGTGCTGGGGAAGCGACTGCCCGAAAAGGCGATCCGGATCGGTGCGGCCGCGCTCTTCGTCGTGTTCGGTGTGCTGCTCATCGCGCAGGGTTTGGGTTAGCCGCTGGTCTTGCCAGCGTCCGGCACGCGGACCATGATCCGCATGGACGTTTGGGCGATCTCCGACCAGGGGATCGGCAAGGCGCAGGGGCGGCTGCGAAGGAGCGATGCCGATGCGCAATTCGATCCGACTGCTCGTTGCATCGACGCTTCTCACACCCGCGCTGGTCGCCTGCGGGTCCAGCGGGGGCACCCCCAAACTCACCTGGTACATCAACCCGGACAACGGCGGCCAGGTCCGGCTGGCGCAGAAATGCGCTGCTCAATCCGGTGGGAAGTTCCGTATCGCCACGTCAATTCTTCCGAACGACGCCACCTCGCAGCGCGAACAACTGGTACGCCGGCTCGCGGCGAAGGACTCGTCGATCGACCTGATGAGTCTCGACCCGCCGTTCGTGGCGGAGTTTGCCAACGCCGGCTTCCTTCGACCGTTCTCAGCGGAGGAGGCCAAGGGTTTCACCGATGGCGTCCTGCAAGCACCGATCACCAACGCCACCTGGAAGGACCAGCTTGTTGCCGCCCCGTTCTGGGCGAACACGCAACTGCTCTGGTACCGCAAGTCAGTAGCGAAGGAAGCGGGCGTCGACCCCACCGCGGCGACCTTCACCTGGGACCAGATGATCAAGGCGGCGGTGCAGACGCGACGGACAGTGGGGGAGCAAGGCAGCAAGTACGAGGGCTACATGGTGTGGATCAACGCGCTGGTCGCCTCCGCCGGTGGCTCGATCCTCGACGACCCGCAAGCCGGTGCGGACGCGAAGGCAGCGATCGATTCCCCTGCGGGTAAGGATGCAGCTGTCGTGATCCGCGACCTCTCCCGGTCGCGTGCGGCCAGCCCGACCCTCGGCACGGACACCGAAGAACAGGCCCGCGCGCTGTTCCAGAGTGGACGCGGCGGCTTCATGCTCAACTGGCCGTACGTGTACGGCGCTGCACAGGCCGCCGTGAAGTCGGGTGACCTGCCCAAGAGCGTTGTCGAAGACATCGCGTGGGCGCGGTATCCGAGGGTCCGTGCCGACCTGCCGAGCAAGCCGCCCTTCGGTGGCATCGAGCTGGCGATCGGTAACTACGGCAAGTACAAGGACACCTTCGCCTTGGACGCGGTGCGTTGCATCACCTCGGCTGAGTCGCAAAAGGCATACATGCTCGACGCGGGCAATCCCGCAGCGCGCGGCGCGGTGTACGACGACCCGGACGTCATCAAGCTGTTCCCCATGGCCGCACTTATCCGGAGCTCAATCGACGCGGCAGGGCCGCGGCCAATCACGCCGTACTACTCGGACGTGTCGACGTCAGTGCAACGTGAGTGGTACCCGCCGTCGTCGGTTAATCCTGATCGAACGCCGGCGAAGACTGCCGCGTTGATCCCGAAGGTCCTCAAAGACAAGGTGCTGTTGTAGTGCAGCTCCGGCACGGGAGGCTCGCATGACGGTGACCGCCGAACCTGCGGTCGAGCGATCGCCGAAGCACAGGCGGGCAGCGACTACCGATCGGGTGAAAGCCGAGAACCGTCTGGGTCTGATGCTCAGCGCCCCCGCCATCATCATCATGCTGCTGGTCACCGCGTATCCGCTCGTCAATGCGGTTTACCTCTCGCTGTTCTCCTACCGTCTGACCAATCCCGATCAGAAGAAGTTCATCGGTTTGCGCAACTACGTGACGGTGCTGAAGGACAGCCTGTGGTGGCAAGACGTGTTCACCACGCTGCTGATCACGGTTCTGACCGTCGGCGTCGAGCTCGTGATCGGTTTCGCCTTCGCGATGGTCATGCATCGCATCATTTTCGGCCGCAAGACGGTCCGCACTGCCATCCTCGTGCCCTACGGCATCGTCACCGTCGTGTCGGCGTACGCCTGGTTCTATATGTTCGACCTGCAGTCGGGCTTCATCAACAGCTGGTTCGGGCTTGGCGACTTCGCGTGGTTCAGCCACACCTGGTCATCGCTCCTGGTCATCATCCTGTCCGAGATTTGGAAGACAACGCCGTTCATCGCGCTGCTCTTGCTCGCTGGACTCGCGCAGGTCCCGGAGGACATCCTGGAAGCAGCCAAGGTCGACGGTGCGTCGGCGTGGCAACGCCTCTGGCGGGTCACGATCCCCAACATGAAGGCCGCGATCCTGGTTGCGGTGCTCTTCCGAACCCTGGATGCCTGGCGAATCTTCGACAACGTCTTCATCATGACCAAGGGCGCCAACAAGACCGAGACGCTGTCGTTCTTGACCTACCGCCAAACCATCACGCGGACGGCGATCGGGCTCGGTGATGCGGTAGGCGTCCTGCTGTTCCTGTCGGTGCTGCTCATCGCCTTCATCTTCATCAAGGGCTTCAAGGTGGACCTCTCTCGAGTGAGAGGGGGTTAGTCATGCAGTCAACTCGCAGCCGCGTCGGCTGGGGACTCGGATCGGCGCTCATCGTCGTCGTTTCGATGTTCCCGATCGCGTGGATCGTGATGCTGTCGTTCAAGCGGCCGGAAGAGATCGGCACCAACCCGTCGTTCCTCCCGCGGAACTGGACTCTGGACAACTATCGCCAGGTGTTCAAAATCAACCTCTTCACCGCTGCCTTGCGCAACTCGATCGGGATCGCACTGATCGCGACTCTCGTCGGCGTCGTCTTCGCCACCCTCGTCGCCTACGCCATCGCCCGCCTGGAGTTTCGGGGCAAACGGCTCATCCTCAACTTCGCCCTCGCCATAGCGATGTTCCCCGTGGTCTCGCTGGTGGGACCGCTCTTCAACCTCTGGCGAAACATCGGGCTCTACGACACGTGGCTCGGCCTCGTCATCCCGTACATCTCCTTCGCACTTCCGCTCGCGATCTGGACCCTGTCGGCGTTCTTCCGTGAGATCCCTTGGGAGATGGAGCAGGCCGCACAGGTCGACGGCGCGACGCCGTGGCAGGCCTTCCGCAAAGTAATCGTCCCGCTGGCCGCACCGGGTGTCTTCACCGCCGCAATCCTCGTGTTCTTCTTCTGCTGGAACGACTTCGTCTTCGCGATTTCGCTGACGTCGACGAACAATGCGCGCACAGTTCCGGCCGCTCTTGCATTCTTCACCGGTGAGTCTCAGTTCCAGCAACCCACCACTGCGATCGCCGCTGCTGCAGTGATCGTCACGATTCCCGTTGTCGCCCTGGTCCTACTCTTCCAGCGGCGGATCGTCGCTGGTCTCACGTCTGGCGCCGTCAAGGGCTGACACAAGGAGGCACTACCGATGGCAGCCATCACCATGACTCACATCGTCAAGAAGTACGGCGATGGATTCCCGGCGGTGAACGACGTGTCGCTGGAGGTGGCCGACGGCGAGTTCATCATCCTGGTGGGCCCGTCGGGATGTGGGAAGTCCACCTTGCTGCGGATGATCGTCGGCTTGGAAGACATCACGTCCGGCGACATGGTCATCGGCGGCACGCGGGTGAATGAAAAGGCCCCCCGCGACCGGAACCTCGCGATGGTCTTCCAGAACTATGCGCTCTACCCGCACCTGACGGTGTTCGAAAACATTGCGTTCCCGCTCCGCCTTCGTGGCATGAAGGATGAGGAGATCACCAAGCTGGTCAACGAGGCCGCCGAAACCCTCGAACTCACCGAGCATCTCCAGCGCCGACCGGCCAACCTCTCGGGTGGACAGCGTCAGCGCGTGGCGATGGGCCGCGCAATCGTGCGCGAGGCGGACGCGTTCCTGTTCGACGAGCCGTTGTCCAACCTCGATGCGAAGTTGCGCGGGCAGATGCGTACCGAGATCGCCCGCATACAGCGGCGCCTCGGGATTACCACCGTTTACGTCACTCACGATCAGACCGAAGCGATGACCCTCGGCGATCGCGTTGCCGTCCTTCGCAAAGGCGTGCTCCAACAGGTGGCCAGCCCGCGCGAGCTCTATGAGGAGCCGGTCAACCTCTTCGTCGCGGGCTTCATCGGGTCGCCGCCGATGAACTTCATCCCGGCCGCGGTGGAGGGTGACACTTTGAAGACACCGTTCGGACCGTTTCGGCTGCCACCCGAGCGGGCCGCGAAGGTCCAGGGCCGCGATGTCGTGATCGTGGGCGCGCGACCGGACCATTTCGAGGACGCCGCGATGGTTGATGAGGGGAAGCGATCCTCCGGTCTCAGCTTCAGCGGCGCGGTCGACGTCACCGAGTGGCTGGGCCATGACTTGTTTGCCTATGTGCCGTTCGAGGCGCAGGCCGACATCGTTCAGCAGCTGGCTGATCTCTCGCGCGAACTCGACAGCGAGCAGATCCGGACCCAGCTGGTGATCTCGCTGCACACCTCGAGCAAGATCACTGCCGGCGAGGACGCCGACCTGTGGCTGGATACCAGCAGGGTGCACGTCTTCGACCCGCACACTCAGGAGAACCTCACCCGCGAGGGCGGGCCAGCGGGGAGTGGCGTTCCGGCCGCAACCTCGGCAGCGTCGACCGGCTGACGACACCGGCCTGCGCCGGCGACTGGACGACAGTGCGCTTCACCGCGTTCCCCGAGCATCGAGGTCTGCTCGAGCTGCCCTGGTCGGTGCCGTTGGAGAAGTGGCCGGCGGAGCTGCTCGCGTCGTACCCCCGTGGTGTATCGCGGCACGTGGTGCGGTTCGTCCGCATCGACGGAACGGTCTACGCGGTGAAAGAGATCGGGCAGCCGGTCGCCGAGAAGGAGTATCGGCTGCTTCGCGACCTCGAACGCCGTGGCCTTCCCGTCGTTCGCGCGATCGGAGTCGTCACGGACCGCGTTACTCCGGACGGCGAGCCACTCGACGCCGCACTCGTGACCCGGCACCTGCAGTTCTCGTTGCCGTACCGCGCCGTGTTTTCTCGTCGACTCGCGCCAGGTACCTCTGGGCGGTTACTCGACGCGATGGCTGAGTTGCTCGTGCGGCTGCATCTTGCGGGGTTCGTGTGGAACGACTGCTCGTTGTCGAACACCCTCTTTCGTCGCGACGCTGAAACTTTCGCGGCGTACCTCGTCGATGCCGAGACCGGGGACTTCCGGGACCCACTGTCGGACCAAAGCCGGGAGTACGACGTGGAGGTTGCGACGGAGAATGTCGCCGGCGAGCTGCTCGACCTCGCCGCCGGAGATCTCCTCGACCCGTCCGTCGACCCATTCGCCACCGCGCGGGAGTTGGCGCCGCGTTACGCCGGGCTGTGGGATGAGCTCACCCGCACTGAGGTGGTGGACCCCAACGAATACGGGCGGATCGAAGCGCGCATCCGTCGCCTGAACGACCTGGGCTACGACGTGGGTGAGGTGCAGTTGTCGGAGGAGGATGACGGATCCCGCCTGTCTTTCCGGACGCAGGTCGTGGAACCCGGTCATCACCGTCGGCGGCTGCGCGAACTGACCGGGCTCGACGTCGAGGAGCGGCAGGCTCGTCGGCTGCTCGGCGACCTTGACTCCTACCGCGCGGCGGCGGTGATGCCGGGAACGGATGTCGATGAGGCCACCGCGGCGCGGCACTGGCTGACGGAGATCTTTGGCCCGTTGACGTCCGCGGTGCCGGCTGAACTGCGCGGCAAGCTGGAGCCTGCGCAGCTCTTCCACGAGATGCTCGACCATCGGTGGTATCTCTCCGAGCAGGCCGGACATGAGGTGCGGCTCGAGGACGCTGCAGACGACTATCTCCGAACCGTCCTCACAGCTAAGCCTGACGAGAGCGCTGTCCTGATCGCGCCCGACCTACGCACGGACCAGTAGTGCGGGTGTCAACGGCAGGCCCTCGGCCGGGCCTGGCTACGATGCGTCGCAATGCCCGGAATGCCCAGACGGAGTGTCGCGGCTGCCGTCGTCCTGAGCGCGTTGCTCTCGGCGGTGTCGTACCTGCAGAGCCCGGCGTACGCCGACAGCAGCCGAGAGGCTGAACGGCGCGCAGCGCAGTTGCGAGACCAGGCGCGCACCACCGCCGGTGGTCTTGCTGTCGCTCAGGCTCAGCTCACCAACCTGGGGACACGCGCCAACGCCGCATTGGACACCTATCAACGCGCTTCCGAGAACGCGCGGACGGCCCAGACGCGGCAGCGGGTGGCCACGCGTGAACTGGCCGCCGCATCGGCGGCCGCCGCAGAGCAGCGCCGTCGGGTCGGTGTGTACGCGACGAACCTCTACCGCCGCGGTGGGTCCGACCAGATCACCCTCTTCGTCGACATGACGAGTGCCGCCCCTGAACGCTTCCTGCAAACAGCAGGCAATCTGAAGCTGGTAGGACAACGCCAGTCAGACGCGTTGACGGCGATGCGTGTGGTCCGGCTTCACGAGCAGCAGGCTCGGGCGGTCGCCGACCAAGCATCCGGTATCGCGACGTCCACCCTGTCGCAAGCGGCTAACGCCAAGAAGCGCGCGGATGCATTGATGGCCGAACAGCAGCAGTTGGTCGATGCCCTGCAAGGTCGACTCGATCGCACCGAAGGCGCGGCCAACGCGGAATCTGCGCGGGCAAAGCGACTGGCTCAGGCTGAGGCGTTGGCCCGCCAGTCGTATGGCCCCGTCGGGTCGTGCAAGGGCGGCGACGTCAGCGGTTACCCCAACGGCCGGTTGCCCGAATCCGCGCTCTGCCCGCTGTGGGGAACGTCGGGCCAGCGTCTGCGCGCGGATGCGGCAAACGGCTTCAACAAGATGTCCAAGGCCTACGCTGCGCAGTTCGGCTCGCCGATCTGCGTCACCGACTCCTACCGCACCTACTCCCAACAACAGCAGTTGTATGCCGAGAAACCGGGCTATGCCGCGAAGCCGGGTACGAGCAACCATGGCTGGGGCCTCGCCGTCGATCTGTGCGGTGACATCTCGCACGACGGCACTAGCGCTAACAACTGGTTGAGGCAGAACAGCGCGCGCTTCGGCTGGTTCCATCCATCGTGGGCTGAGCCCGGTGGAAGCGGGGCTTATGAGCCGTGGCATTGGGAGTACGCCGGCGGGCAGTAACCCACGCGATACACCGGGCTGGCTGGGCTACAGCCCGTACGCCTTCCGGTCGAGGACGGCGTGAACGAACAACGCTGATGGTCGCGGAATCGCGGCTATCGCACGCATTGTCCGAGATGCCCCGTGGACGCCGTACCCGCCACACCACTGGGGACCCCAAGCGCCAGTGGGCGGGTGCCGCCCAGAGCGGTCGGCGTCGAGGGTCATTCATGGGACGGATACGAGTACGCGCTGCTGCCGTTGTTGCGGTGGTGGTTGTCGCATTCGGTGCCGTTTCCTGGGTTCAGACACCGGCGTACGCCGACTCCAGCAGGCAGGCCGAACAGCAAGCGGAACGGTTGCGCCAACAAGCGCGGACGACGGCCGGTGGACTAGCCGCCGCACAGGCGCAACTCTCGGACCTCGCCGCGCGCGCCAATGCCGCACTCGACACGTATCAACGTGCGTCGGAAGCCGCGCGCGCCGCATTAGCGACGGAGAAAGCTGCCGAGCGCGAACTCGCTGCCGCCGTCGCTGCCGCTGCTGATCAGCGCCGTCGCGTCGGGGTTTATGTCACCAACCTCTACCGCCGCGGTGGCGCCGACAAGGTCAACGCGATGGTCAACCTGGTCAGCGCAGAGGCGCCGCAGCAGGTGCTGCAGAGCGCCGGCACCTTGAAGCTCGTCGGCCAACGTCAGTCCGACACCCTCACGGCGATGACGGTCGTTCGCCTTCAGGAACAACAAGCGCGTGCCATCGCTGACCAGGCCGCGTTCATCGCCCACGATCGTCAGCAGCAGGCAGGCAAAGCCAAGAAGCAGGCCGATGCGTTGATGGCGGCGCAACAAACCATGGTTCTCGCGCTGCAGACCCGACTCGATCGCACTCAAGGTGCTGCCCGTGCTTGGTCCCAGCGCGCTGGGCGCCTGGCACACGCTGAAGCGGTCGCCCGGCAACGGGCGCGGGCCTTCGGCTCGGTCGGGTCGTGCAAGGGCCGCGATGTCAGTGGATATCCGAACGGGCGGATCCCCGAGTCGGCACTCTGCCCCTTATGGGGAGCGCCGGGACATCGACTCCGCGCGGATGCAGCAAACGGCTTCAACAAGATGTCGCGCACCTACGCCGCGCACTTCGGTTCGCCGATCTGTGTCACCGATTCCTATCGCAGCTACGCCGAGCAGGTGCGGCTGAAGGAAGCGAAGCCCGACCTCGCCGCGACTCCGGGCACCAGCAACCACGGATGGGGTCTCGCGACTGACTTGTGTGGCGGTATTCAGACCGACGGCACCGCTACCAATACCTGGCTGCGGCAGAACGCCGGACGCTTCGGCTGGTTCCATCCGTCGTGGGGCGACCCAGGCGGAAGCGGTCCCTACGAGCCGTGGCACTGGGAGTACGCCGGCGGCCAGTAGCGCCGTTCATGCTGGCAATTCAAAAGGCGCACTTACGGGGCAACGCCGGGCCGTGGATGTGAATCTGTGTAGGTCCTGACGTACACAGATTCACATCCATCAACGTGAGGTGCTGCGTCTGCCCCAATAACTGCGCTCTTCTTGACCTGACGCAGAACGCCGGTTAGTGGCTGAGTGGGAAACCGCCCCACCACGTCTGCAGGCCGCCGCCGCGCCAGTCGCCCCAGGTTGCGTAGAGGCGACCGTTAGCAACGGCGATGGCCGACGTGTCGTCGCCCGCAACCCAGAGACGGTCAGTCGGCGGTGAGTCGGCGCGGCTGATCCGCTTGATGACAAAGGTCTTGCCACCGTTGTACGACGCTGCGCCGTAGAACCCGTAGCTGCCGTCACTCTTGGTGGCGCGCCACCCGACGCCGAGGACGCCGACGCGGGAGAACTCCGGCCAGATCTTGCTCACGCCGCGACCGGGCACGGTCATGGACGTGGGCCCGGTCCATGTGCGGCCAGCGTCTGGTGTGCGGTAGACGAGCAGGTTCCCAGCCGAGTCACTTGTCGCTACGGCGAAGTGTCCGGCGTGTGTCGGGTCCGCAGCGGTCGCCGCACCACTGAGCAGACCACCAGGTGTGCTGCTGCCGGGGATCGGCGTTGGGCGGCGGACAATCGATCGCGCGCGGTCGGTGCTCACGACGAAGTCGAGGCACGAGCAGCTGCGCTTCGCACCGATGTGCGGTGGCGACGTGAACCCGACGATTCCGAAGGCTGCTGACAATGGTGATGGTGCCGCGACCCCGACGGCGATCGCGTCGCGCCACGTCTTGCCACCGTCATCGGAGCTGGTCAGATATTCCATGTCGCCGACGGACCCGTGTGCATCGACGCGTCCCTGCGTCCCGCTCACGTAGAGCGTGTGGGTCGAGTCGTCAAGCGCCATGAACTCACGGTCGTCGTAGAACCGCGCGCCCTGCCACTTACGGATGTCCCGGCCAGGACTGAGAATCGTCGGCGAAACCACACTCGGCTTCGTCCAGGTCTTGCCACCATCGCGTGAGCTGATGACGCGGAAGTCACCGTGCCCCACAGCAAACGTCGGGAACTGGAAACTCGAGCCGATCACGTAGGCGACGCCGCGTTTGTCGAACAGAACCAAGGTGTCAGAGCAGTTGGGACGCGTCGGGTCGATCTCAAAGTTGGCGATCGGCAGTCGATCGCGTGACCACGTCCGGCCGCCGTCAGTTGTGACGAGGTAGTCGCACCCTTGGATGGTCTGCTTGAAGTCACGGGGTGTGGGAGCGGTGTTGTTCTGCAACCCGTACGTGCCGAGGCCGGTGTTGGCCAAGAACGTCACGATGATGTTCTTGGGGTTCCTCGGGTTGACGGCGATGCTCGGCTCGCCCTCGGCATAGTGCTTGTTGAAGGTCAGCTGCGCCTCGAAGGTTGCCGGCAGCGCCGGTCCACTCGTTTGGGCCAGCGCCGGCACCGTCACGGCAGCGGCGCAGACGACACCCCCGGCAGCGATGAGGCGGAATCGGGATCGGCGTGACCTGGATCGCCCGTGTACGGCCACCGGAGCTCCTTGAACACATGAACTGCTGTCCCCGGAGAGTTCGGCTCCTGCCCCCGACTTCCTGCTAGCGCGCTCGCGGTCAGTCGTCGACGGCGGTGTGGACGGAGCGCTTGCCGCGTAGCCGGTCCCAACCACGGCGGGATGTCCGCACGGGGCCGAACTCGAGCGTCAGCAGTGACGCGGCGACGATGACAACGTCGAGAGGTCGCAGCGCGACGTACCGACGCGCACCGAAAGAATGGAACTTGCGCAGGTAGCGGTAGAGCGACTCCAGCTTCACGAATCGGTCGAGTCGTCGCACCGTCCAGTAGGTCAGCTGCTGAAGCGGGTTGCGATGGGTCATTGCGAACAGTTCCGGGAACGCCGCGAAGGCCAGCGAGACGCGCTCAGCGCCGTGCTCGCGGGCCCAGGCGATGACGTCGGTCGTCAGCCGTTCCTCGGTGCCGTTTGGCGCATCGGGAAGCCGCCATGTGACGTCCATGGAAAGCTCGCGTCCCGCGTCCGCACTGGCGACGCGCTGCACAGCGACCACGCAGCCATCCCGGTCCCGCGCGACATTGATGAAGACACCCGGGTGCATGCCCGTCAGGACCTGGTCGAGGATCATCGCGAAGCCTCGCGGCTGCGTTGTCCCGCGAGAGCGGCGTACGACGTCCTCGAGCTCGGCGCGTTGCGTTGGCGACAGCGACGCTTCGACGAGCACCTCGGTCGTAACGCCAAAGTTGTGCGTGCGCTGCACAGCCTGGCGGAGGTTTCGGAAGCGGCGGCCAGTCAGTGCGAACGTGCCGACGTCGATGATGACCTCGCGACCGATTGGCACCGCGCGCAAACCATGTGCCTGCCACCGGTGGAGCTGCGACTCAGCACTCCCAAGGACGGCGGGACGCCAACCGTTGGCCTCTGCGGCGGCGATGAACTCGGCAATGGCGGCATCGCGTGAAGCAGGGTCACCGATCGGATCCGCCGACGCCACCGCCGTACCGAAGCGCACGCGGTAGGCCACAGCGGCAAGGCCGTTCGGCGAGAAGACGTACGCCTTGTCCGACCGCAGCGCGAACGGTGCGAGCGCGTCACGTGACGTGCCGTCGACGAGCGCCCACACATGGCGGCGTTCGAGCGGCGTCCCCGGCGGTGGGGGAGGGAGCGGGAGGACCGGCGAGGCTCCTGCCAGCACGGTGGCCACCATCGCAAGCGTGAAGTGATGGTCGAGGTACAAGAACCTTGCGGCGATGACACACAGCGCGGCCAGGACGATGTGGCGCGTGCTCAGCGGCCGGGCGCGCGCGATCCCGCGGGCGGCCAGCAGTCCTGCCGCGCCGACAGCCGCGAGCTCGTGGGTGGATTCGCGGAGACCGCGGGCGGTTAGGTAGATACCGGTCAAAGCGAGGGCCGCTGCGAGCAACATCCGCGGTTCGGCCGTGCGCAACCGCTCGACCAGGACGCCGGTGCGGGACACCGGGTCAAGGTGATGATCGTCACCGTCGTCGGGGTACATCGTTGAGCAGCCTGCCATCCCTCGCCCGTCAGGGCCGCTAGTCGGAGGAGTTTCGACTTACCGCGTCGAAACCCTCTCCCATCCACCCCCATCAGGGAGCCTCTGCATGCGCCGACTCGCCGGCCACGTCACCGTAGCCGTAGCCGTGCTGCTGCCGTCGACCGTCGCGCTCGCCGGGTCGGCCCCCGGTCCGGTCGGGACCCCATTCGGGGTTGCCCGCGACGCAGCCCCCGTCGTGCTGACCGGAGCGTCGCTGCCCACCTGGTCCCGGCTGGCCGCCCAGGGGCTCGCCGAGCCCTACCCGTCTGGCGCCAAGACCACGGGCGATGCCAAACGCACCGCCCACAACGGTCGCCTGGTCGTGCCCCCGGACAGTCGCGCAGGCGTGTCGCCCGACCAGATCGCGGCATACCGCTGGGTTGGCGGCAAGTGGGTGGAAGCACCCGTGCAGGTCGACCAGCGGTTCCCCAACTTCCTCGCCAACGGGCGCTCGGACTTCTCCACGTACTCCGGAACGGACGAAGAGCTGACCTACGCGTGGGCCCCTGACCAGCATGCGGTCGGCGAAGAAGCGTGGAAGAAGGTCTTCGGGGACTGCTCGGCCCGCTACGCGAACTCGATCGCTGAGGTCAACGCAGCGCTTGCATCAGGAGTGGCGGCCCTCGGCCCGGGCGAGACTCCGGACAGCTTCTTGCGTGCGATGCAGGACCCGGTGCCGACGCTCGACGATGATGACGAGATCACGTTCATGGCGCGCGATGCAGGTGCGACCAAAGCACCGGCCGGTGTACCCGCGCCTGCAAATGCGACAAGCGGGCAGGTCGTCACCCTGCGCGACCCGTTGCAGCCTGCTGCGACGCGTTACATGTATCTGTTCCTCAAGCCCGGTGGTTCGACGTACACCGCAGCCAATTCGCCCTACGTGACAATGAAGCGCGCTGCCGACGCAGACGAGTGGATCGATCGATACTCCTACGGCCCCGCCGACACCGAGAAGGTCGGCACCAGCAACACCGGCTACGGCTTCAACATCCCCGGCACCGTTTGCAGGACATCGCCCAGCAATGACGCCAATCCGCCCATCACCGCGTCGGACGGCCAGTCGCGGCCGTCGACCGACCGCTTCCCGCGCGACGGAATGACCGTGAGCACCCCGACGTACACGCTGTCGGCCACCGGCCGCTGGATGGTTCGGTCGTTGGCAGTGACGCGACCCAAGACCGAGCGCCAGTACGGGCCAGATCTCATCGCCCGCTGGAAGGGCCGCGCGTTCCAGCAAAGCCCTGACTCCACCGTTTCTGTCGTCGGATTCGAGGACGAGCAGGTGAACTGGGAAGGCAACTCGGCGCTTCTTGGTTGGCGGGCTGGCCCGGTGCGTGCGATGCGGGAGATCTGGGGCGCCGACTCTGGGACGAACGTGACCAAGACGGAGACGTACTACCGCGATGCGGACGTGTTCTCCTACCACGTCCGCGTGCACCCGATCCCGCCGGACGGGCTGTACACGTCCTGGGACTACAACCCCGGTGCGGTGACCAAGTACTACAACCCGACGAATCGGGATGGCGTGAACATCGACGGGGTCAACGACGACGTCGGGAACATCGACTCGTTGCCGGGTTCCAACGACCCGGCGTTCTTCGACACGTGCGACCCGACATTTGACGTGTGCTCCGCAGTGAACCGCCCCGAAGAGGTTGCTGGTCCGAATGGCGGCCTTGTCTATGTGTTCGAGCTGACGAGTCCGACAATCGCTGCGGGGAACGCGGCCGCAGTCCCGTATTACCGCGACGACGCGTGCATCGATGACGGCACCGGTGATGCGCCCGTGCAACGGCCGTGGCCGGGCGAGCCGTTCACCGACCAACGGGTGAAGGACGGGTACGTCGACTACTGGAAGGCGCATGGAGCGCCCAGCACGCTGACCTACAGCGACTTGACCTGCAACCCGACGGCGCCGGCGTCAACCCCTGCCTGGAAGCGCATGCCGTTCCAAGGCGCCATCGGCCAACACGGTTTGCATTTCTTCGTCACGCAGGACAGCGACAACCTCTTCGGCCCCAAGTCGGTCGACGAGGTCGACGGTCAGCAGTGGCGCTTCTCGGTGCCGATGTCGGCCCCGCGCAACGTCACCCGCGAGTACGCCTACAACGTGGATGCGAAACTCGTGGCGACAGCGAAGCCGTACTAACCCCGGGTCGCTGTTTTTAGCTCAGCTGCTGGCGGCTTCGGCTGCTTCGGTCGTCCAGCATTTGACGATGTCGCGGACCGAGAGCATGCCGACAACGTCGTCTTCCTCCATGACGACCAAGTGGCGGAACCCGCCGCGAACCATCGCGCTCGCCGCGTCGTCCAACGTCCAATCTGGGGACGCGAACACGAGGTCGCTGGTCAGGTGCGCCGCTGCCACCTCACGGTCAGGGTCCAGACCCTTGCCGACGGCGTTCAGGACGTCCCGCTCGGTGATGATGCCCACGCCTACGTCCGCATCGACAACGACGGCTGCACCGACCTTGCGCTCCGACATGGCTCGAGCGGCCTCCCGCAAGGTGTGCGCCGGCCCGATGCTCAGGACCACCGTGCTCATCCCGTCCCGCACCAGCACCGCGACCTCCTGTGATCGTTAACGAGCGAGCCTGCCACGCTTGATACCAGTACGTCGACCATCTCGACCAGCGTTGGCAGGATGGGCGGGTGACCGCCCAGGCCGATACCCCTCGCCTCCCGGTCGCCGATTCCCCCCGCGCCCTCCCGGTCGCCGATGCTCCCCGCGCCCTCCCGGTCGCCGAGCGCTCGCCGCTCCGCGCACTCGTCCGGGCTTCCCGGCGGGATCTGGCTTTGGCCTGCACCGTCGTCGTGTGGGTCGGCGTCGTCCTCCCGCTCGACAACGCGGGCACCGGACGTCAGCTCTGGCTGGGAGCCGTGACCGCTGGGCTCCTCATCGCGTTGCTCTGGCGCGAGAATGGGACCACCAGGGCGCAGGTCATCGTCGTCGTCGCCTTTGCGACAGCCATCGAATACACCTTCTCGTCCGGCCTCGGCGTCTACACGTATCGCCTCCACCAAGTGCCGGTGTACGTCCCACCCGGACACGGCCTGGTCTACCTCGCGGCGCTCGCCCTGGGCCGGTCGCCCCTGCTGATAGCCGGTCGACGATGGGTCATTCCGGGGACGATCACTGTCGCGGGCTCCTACGCGGCGTGGGGCCTGTTCGTATCAAGTCGGCCCGACCTGCTCGGCTTTCTCTGGTTCTGCTGCCTCGCGTTGTGGATGCGTCGCTCGCCGGCACCGCTCGTTTTCGTCGGCGCGTTTTTCGTGGTGACTTACCTCGAGCTGCTCGGCACCGCCCTCGGCACATGGACGTGGAGCTTGCACGATCCGACCGGACTCGTGGCGATCGGCAATCCGCCGAGCGGTGCCGCCGGCGGCTACGGATTCTTCGACGCTGCCGCGTTATTCGCGGCCCCGTGGATCACCGCGCGGGTTCGTTCAGTACGCCGAGCGCGGCGGAGTGCAGCAGGCCGTTCGTTGCAATAGCGCTCCCACCATCAGGCCCCTTCGCGCCGGAGACGTCGCTGAACGTCCCGCCCGCTTCTTCCACGATTACCTGAACGGCGGCGAGGTCCCACAGCGACACCTCGGGTTCGGCGGCGATGTCTGCAATGCCTTCGGCGACCATCGTGTACGTCCAGAAATCACCGAACCCGCGCGTGCGCCAGACCGATTCGGTGAGCCGTCGGAAGTTCGGCTCCCGCGCGCCCCAGCCATTCAGACCGGAGTAGACGAAGAAAGCGTGGTCGAGTGCGCCGACGCGTGACACTGAGCAGGCGCGCGTGTCGCCTCCAACGTCACGGGTCCAGGTGCCTTCACCACGACGTGCCCACCAGCGACGTCCGAGAGCAGGCGCCGACACGACGCCGACGTCGCCCTCGCCGTCAACCTGCAATGCGAGCAAGGTCGCCCACACCGGGTGGCCACGAACGAAGTTCTTCGTCCCGTCGATTGGGTCGATGATCCAGCGGCGTGGTGCGTCACCGGTCTCGCCGTACTCCTCGCCGACAACGGCGTCACCCGGGTGCAACTCCGCCAGCAGTTCTCGGATCCTCGACTCGACGGATCGGTCGGCGTCGCTGACCGGGGTGAGGTCGGGCTTGTCCGTCACCATGAGGTCGGCCGCCCGGAACCGTCCCAGCGTGATCGCATCCGCCGCGTCAGCGAGGCGCAGCGCCAGATCGAGGTCCGGATCGGTCACCGCGCGAGGTTAACGGCCGCAGGTACTTGACACGAAGGGTATTCGTGTAAACCATGGCTGCTATGGCCACCACCCGGGATGCGCTGCTCGACGCGGCATACGACGCGGTCGTAGCGGGCGGGTGGCCGAAGGCCCGGATGCTCGACGTGGCGAACGCCGCGGGCGTCTCCCGGCAGACGTTGTACAACGAGTTCGGCAGCAAGGACGCGTTGGCCGAGGCACTGGCCATGCGCGAGGCGGGCCGGTTCCTCGACGCCGTCGACGCCGCGCTCACAGGCCACACGGGCACACCGGCGGAAGCCGTCGGCGTCGCCGTTGCCACGACCTTGCGACTTGCCGCCGACAACCCACTCGTCAAGGCGGTTCTGACCGACGACACCGACGCCGGTGGCTTGCTGCCCTTCCTCACCACCCGTGCCGAGCCGCTGTTCGATGCGGCACGCGCACGCATCTCGACCCGGCTACACGCTGACTGGCCCGATCTCGAGCCGACGGAGAGCGACCTCGCCGCCGACGTCGTCGTACGCCTGACCATCTCGTATCTGTTCCTGCCCGCTGATGCGGTCGAACTCGTATCTGCGCGGGTCGCCCACCTCGTCGACAAGCTCCTCGCCCCTGAGCAACGGAGAACGCCATGAGCACTTACGACAAGTACGCCTTTCCCGCATCGCGCGAGACGTGGGATGTCCCCATGGCTGGCAGCGCGAGGTTCAACTGGGAGTACGACGACGGACGCGACAAGCTGCTTGCGCTCTACCAGAAGGGCAAGGACAAGCAGTGGGACTCGACCAAGCGCATCGACTGGTCGATCGAAGTCGATCCGATCAACCCGGCCGGATTTCCGGACGAGTACAACGCTTTTCACGGCAGTGACATCTGGGCCCGAATGAACGAAAAGGAGCAGGACACGCTGCTCCAGCACATCAACGCGTGGACGTTCAGTCAGTTCTTGCACGGTGAGCAGGGCGCGATGATCACATCCGCGCGGCTTGTCGAGGCGGTGCCCGACATCGACGCGAAGTTCTACGCCGCCACGCAGACGATGGACGAGGCACGACACGTCGAGACGTTCAGCCGCTTCCTGCAGGAGAAGATTGGCGTCGTCTACCCGATGAACGACGACCTCGGTTCGTTGCTGTCCGACGCGTTGGGCAGCAGCGAGTGGGATTACGCATACCTCGGCATGCAGGTGCTCATCGAGGGCCTCGCTCTTGCTGCGTTCGGCGTCTACCGCGACATTGCGACCAACCCACTGGCCAAACAACTGCTCGCGTACGTCATGCAGGACGAAGCACGCCACGTTGCCTTCGGACGCATCGCGCTGCGTGATCAATACCGCGAGTTGACGTCGAAGGAGCGTGCAGAGCGCGAGGACTTCGTCGTCGAAGGCTGCTGGTTGATGCGCAACCGGTTCCTCGCCCGCGATGTCTATAGCAACCTCGGGCTTCCGATCGATGAGTGCCTCGAGGTGGCGGAGCACTCGATGCTGCAGCAGGCGTTCCGCTCCCTGCTGTTCAGCAGGATCGTGCCGTGCGTCAAGGACATCGGCTTGTGGGGCGAGAAGGTCCAGAAGTGTTACGCCGATATGGGCGTCCTCGACATGGCCGGCGTCGACCTCGATGCGCTGATGCGCAGCGACGAAGACATCGCCGAGCAGATCGACGCCGAACGCGTTGGTCTGCAACGACGTACGGATGAGGTCCACGAGACGATCGCCGCAGCAGCGGACTGAGCCACCGGCTGGGCACACTGGGGGGCGTGTCTGCCGACGCCGCCGAGATCCTCGGCCTGCTCAGTTCGTCCGAGCGGCTGCGCGTGGTGGCGGCGCTCGTACTCGGAGCGTCGACAACGGCGGACGTTGTCGCTGCGACGACACTTCCGCGGCGCGCTGTCCTCGCTGCGCTCGCGCGACTCGAGCAAGGCGGGCTGGTGGACCGCGATGACACAGGCTCGTGGCAGCTGCTGATCGAGCAGTTCGCCGCCGCCCGGCCGTCCGCACCGGCCGCACAGATCGGTCACTTCCCGGCTGCCACTCCTGAAGAAGCCGCCGTGCTCCAACGGTTCATCCGTGCTGGTCGGCTGCTCTCAATCCCGATGCAGCACGCGAAGCGGCTGGTGATCCTCGACTACCTCGCGAAGATGTTCGAACCCGGTCAGCGCTACACCGAAAAGCAGGTGAACGCGATGATCGGCGATCTGCATGACGACTACGCGGCGCTACGGCGTTACCTGGTTGATGAAGGTTTGCTGTCCCGCGACGCGGGCGTCTATTGGCGTACGGGCGGCACGGTCGAGGTGTGAGTCAGTCGTCAGCAGTGCGGTCCCGGGCGGCGAGCAGGCGGCGCAACGACTCCAGGCGCGCAGGTTCGGCATGCCCCGCCGCGACATGGCCCGGCAGGGCGCATCCGGGGGCATCCACTGCGTGCGTGCAGCCGGGTGGACAGTCCGCGGCGGCCGGCGCCAGGTCCGGAAATGCCGCAAGCACCGTTTCGGGTGCTACATGAGCGAGCCCGAAGCTCCGGATGCCTGGAGTGTCGACGATCCAGCCACCGCCAGGCAGCGCGAGTGCGACCGCAGAGGACGACGTGTGTCGTCCGCGCCCGGTCAGATCGCTCACCGCACCGATAGCGCGATCCGCATCCGGCACCAGACGGTTGACCAACGTCGACTTCCCCACACCCGAATGGCCAACCATCACACTGATGCGCCCAGACAGCCGCTCGCGCAGCGTCGCGATGTCGTCGTCGAGATGTTCGCGGCTCGTCACTACCGCAGAGACACCTAAGGGCGCGTAGGCCGCGAGCAATTCCCCTGGGTCGGCGAGGTCTGCTTTTGTGAGGCACAGCAGGGGATCCAGGTGAGCGTCGAATGCCGCCACGAGACAGCGATCGATCAATCGCGGCCGCGGCGGCGGGTCCGCCAGTGCCGTGACGATCACGAGTTGGTCGGCGTTCGCCACAACGATGCGCTCGACGGGGTCGTCGTCATCGGCCGTGCGACGTAACACCGACTTGCGTTCGTCCACGCGCACGATGCGGGCGAGGGCGTCGGTGCCGCCGCCAACATCGCCGACCAGTCGCACGTTATCGCCGACCACGACCGCACGTCTTCCGAGTTCGCGCGCACGCATCGCCGTCACGATTCGACCGTCCGGAGTGCGGCAGCTGTAGCGACCCCGGTCGACCGCAACGACGAAAGCGGGGATGGCTTCGTCGTGTTCCGGGCGTTGGCGGGTCCGGGCGCGGGACCGAACGCGCGCGCGCACGCGGACGTCGTCCTCGTCGAGATCCCGGCGGCGGGTCAGCTCTCACCGCCCGGGACGGCGAGCATCCCAGCCCACAAGTCGGTGAATTCCGGCAGTGTCTTGGCCACGGTCTCGGCGTTCTCGACCTGCACACCCGGCACGACCAGGCCGAGCACGGCCGCGGCCATGACGATCCGATGGTCGTCGTACGTCTTGACCGTGCCGCCGTGCATGCGTTGCGGTCTGATTTCGAGCCCGTCCTCGGTCTCGCGCACGTCGCCACCCAGCCGGCCGATCTCCGTGGCCAGAGCAGCTAGCCGGTCGGTCTCCTGCAGGCGCATGTGCGCGATGCCGCGCAGCCGGGAGGGGGACGTCGCAACCGCTGCCACTGCGGCGATGACAGGTACCAACTCGCTGCACGCGCGCAGATCCGCATCGATGCCACTGATTGTGTCCGGGCCGCGGATGGTGAGACCGTCCGAATTCAGTTCGTACGCCGCGCCCATTGCAGCAAGCAGGTCCGGCAAGAGTCCGCCGGGCTGGGTGGTCGTCGTTGGCCAGCCGGGAATCCGAACGGATCCACCAGTGACAACGGCCGCGGCCACGAACGGCGCGGCACTCGACAAGTCCGGTTCGATGACCCACTCCCGCGGATGCAGCTCGCTCGGTGCGACGCGCCAACGATGCTCGTCGACATCGACGGTCGCACCTGCACGGCGCAGCATGTCGACGGTCATCTGGATGTGCGGTGCGCTGGGGACGGCGGCACCGACATGGGTGAGATCCACGCCGACGTCGTATCGCGGTGCTGTCAGCAGCAGGCCGCTGACCAGTTGTGACGAGGCCGACGCATCGACGCGAACCGCGCCACCGGTGATGCGGCCGGTCCCGTGGACCGTGAACGGAAGTGCGTCGCGACGGTCGTCGTCGAGGCGTACGCCGAGGTCGCGCAGAGCGGCGATGAGCGGGCCGAGTGGTCGCGCGCGCATGCGAGGATCGCCGTCGAACTGCACTGCTGCCGTTGCGAACGCTGCGACCGGGGGCAGGAATCGGGCCACCGTGCCGGCATTGCCGACGTCGACCACGGTGGGGGAGTCGGTGTGTGCACCCCCGGTGACCACCCAGTCCCCATGCTGCCCACTGATGGCGATTCCGAGATTGCGGAGACCGTCGACCATGAGCGTCGTGTCGCGCGAGCGAAGCGGGCGGCGGATGTTCGACGCACCGTCGGACAGCGCCGCGAGAACCAGTGCCCGATTTGTCTGTGATTTCGAGCCAGGCAGCTGCACGACTGCATCGAGCGCTGCGCGCGCATGCGGTGCATGCCACGGCAAATTGGACGCGACGAAAGAGGTATCGCGTGAACTCACGGCTCAGTAAACCGAGAACTGTCGGCGCGAGGGGGCGCGCGCCGAGGGTGGAGCGGGGCGGTTAGACCGAAGCGTGCTTGCGACGGCGACCGGCGACGACGAACGCGGTGCCCGCACCGATGGCACCGATACCGGCGATCGACATGAGGGCTACCTCACCGCCGGTGAACGGCAGCGTCGAGGAGTTGCCCTCGACCTGCACCGGTGGCGTGTTCGTCTTGGTGATGACAGTTGGTAGCACGGATGGCGGGCACGACGTTGAGTACGCGTCGCACGTGTTTGGGTCATCGGCGAATGCGGCGCCCGTGCCGATGAGTGAGCCGGCGACGATTGTCCCGGAGAGAATCGCCGTGGCTGTGAGCTGGCGACGCATCGTGGTTACCCCCTGCTACGTAGTTGGTGGGCAGTTTGCTCTAGTCCGCGTCAAGAATCAACCACGCTCCCGGTGTTTCGTCCGGTTTCGGTCACGGAGCGTGGCCTTAATCTTGCCCATTAGGCTACTTGGGTGAACGTCCTGGCCGAAAAAAGTCCGATACGCCTCGTGCGGCGGACTTCTCACGCCCTGCTGATCGTCCTGTCGCTCTGCGTGATCGCTGCGGGCTGCAGTTCCGGGGGGTCCACCGGGAGTGCTCCTAGCCGGCCCCCATCTCCCACGGTGGTCGCCTGCCCCGGGCTGGATCAAGCGTCGGGAGTGGGGCGCTGGCCGGCCCCGCTGCCGGCCGATGTCCCGAAGCCTCCCAGCGCCACCAAGGCGCAGGTGGTGCAGACCAACCAGGTCCTGACGATCGTCGGCTTCAGCACCGCCACCTCGCTGCGTGAATCGGTCCTGTTCGTGCTCCGGGAGTTCCCGAGCAAGGGCTTCACGCTCGGGCGCGGCGACGCCGAGCCTGGGCAGGCCGACGCGCCGTTCGTCCGGTCCGGGACCTTCGGGCAGATCCGCCTCAACGTCGCAGCGCAGTGCCGCACGCAGTGGCTGATTGCAATCGGCGCGCCCCGGCAGGGCACCAGCCCGCTGCTGCCGCGTCCGAGCGCCTCGCCGAACGCAGTCCTGCCGCCGTTTGGAGGCTGACCGTGTGTGGCCGCTATGCCTCGGCGCGTAAAGCTGAGGACATCGCAGCGAGCTTCGGAATCCGGCCCGAGCGGGTTGAGGGCTCCATCGACGCCGACTACAACGTCGCGGCGACCAAGCCCGTCTACGCGATCGTTGAGCGCACGCCGAGAAACGAGGACATCGACGTGCCGGTGCGCCAGCTGCGGGTGGCGCGGTGGGGGCTGGTGCCCTCCTGGGCGAAGGACATCTCGATCGGGAACCGCATGATCAACGCCCGGATTGAGACAGCGGCCGAGAAGCCGTCGTTCCGTCGCGCGTTTGTGGCGCGGCGGTGCCTCCTGCCCGCCGATGGCTACTACGAGTGGTGGAAAGGCACGGGACCGGACGGCAAGCAGGTGAAGCAGCCGTTCTTCATCCGGCCGCGAGACGGCTCCATCCTGGCTATGGCCGGCTTGTATGAGTTCTGGCGCGACCCAGAAAAAGAGGGTGACGACGCCTGGCTGTTCAGCGTCACGGTGCTGACCACCACCGCCGAGGACGGCCTTGGTCAGGTGCATGACCGGATGCCGCTCATGGTGGACCCGGCGCAGTGGCACACGTGGCTCGACCCTGCCCAGCAGGATCCGGGAGTGATCCGCTCGTTGCTCACGCCCGCTGCCCCTGGTGTTCTGGAGGCCTATCCGGTTAGCCGTGAGGTCAATGACGTTCGGCACGAGGGCGCCCACCTCATCGACCCGGTGCCAGCCGAAGATGTGCCCGATGATGTGCCCGCACTGCTCTGACCTGCGCACCTGATTAGGTAGATGTTCCGACCACCGAAGGATTGAGGAGCGCCGTGGATCCCGCTGTCGCCCGCAAGCGTCTCGAGGAGATGCTCGCCGATGTCGACCGGTCCGTGGCGACCCTTCAAGCCGAGAACGCCATCCCGGCAACCAACGGCGGCCAGGACATCGACACGTCGGACCCGGGCGCGGCCCTGACCGACGCGGACCGCGAGAGCGCGGTCATCGAAGCGCTCGGTGCGCAGGCCAAGCAGATCCGTGCGGCGCTCGAACGCATCGACGGTGGCACCTTCGGCAAGTGCGTCGTCTGTGGTCAGGAGCTCCCGGAAGAGCGCCTCGACGCACGTCCGGAGGCGGCGCGCTGCGTAGCCGACCAAGCCCGCGCTGAGAGCGGTCGCTGACTCGCTGAGCGCAGACCGCCGCAACAGTTTTCGCGTCGCTACTGAGAGCGGCACAGCCGGCTTAGACCTCACCATCCCCGGGCAATCGCCGGTGGGCCTGCTCGTTCTGGGTCACGGCGCTGGCGGCGGCGTGGACGCCCCCGACCTCGTGACGGCGCATGATTCCGCGCTGCGGCAGCGCTGGGCGGTCGCTCGCGTCACCCAGCCCTACCGCGTCCTCGGTCGTCGTTCACCTGCGCCTGCTCCGCGGCTGGATGCAGCGTGGGTCACCGTTGTGAATGCTGCGCGCCGGCGCCGGGGGCTGACCCGGGTGCCCGTCGTCTTGGGCGGGCGGTCGAGTGGTGCGCGGGTCGCCTGCCGGACGGCGCAGTCGCTCGGCGCGGTAGGCGTCCTCGCTCTTGCCTTTCCGTTGCGCCCGCCAGGTCGGCCGCAATCTGAGCGCTCGTCAGAGTTACGCGAAGCGGGAGTGCCAGTTCTCGTCGTACAAGGGGATCGGGACGCCTTTGGTAGCAGCGCTGACATCACCGCGTTGCAGCTGACCGACACGGAGATCGTCGGTGTCTCCGACGCAGATCATTCGTTGCGACGGGCGAGCGCGATCAACGCGGTGTCAGGAGCAGTCGGTCGATGGCTCCCGCAGTTCAGTCAGTGATGACCGCGACGTACACCTTGCTAGCGACCGCCGCCGGCACGAGTGACTCACCCGCAATCGTCCGCACCGTGACGTCGCCATCGACGCTGATGACGTTCGCGGTCGAGCCCGGAGTCAAGCCGCATTCTTCGAGCAAGAGCATCGACTCGACGTCGGCTTCGATCTCCTCGCTGATCCGGCGTACCTCAACCTGATCAGCGGGGGTGACGTCAGCAAGTGCATGGACAGGACCCGCCGGAGCTTTGTTAGCTGAGCCAGGGATGGGATTGCCGTGCGGGCACGTCGCGGGGTCACCGAGGAGCCGCACAAGGTGGTTCTCGAGATTCGCGCTGATGGCGTGCTCGAGCCGGCCAGCTTCTTCGTGCACCTGGTGCCACGGAACCTTGAGTACGTCGACGAGCAGACGCTCGGCGAGCCGGTGCCGCCGCATGATTGACGTCGCGTAGCGACGACCGTGGTCGGTCAGGTGCACGACCCGACGTTCGTCGAGAGTGACGTAACCCTCGCGCTCGAGCCTGCCGACGGTCTCCGAAACCGCCGGGGCTGAGACGTGTAGTCGTTCAACGAGTCGCGCGCGCATGGGCGGGACGCCGGACTCCTCGAGCTCGAAGATCGTCTCGAGGTATTCCTCAACGGCGGGGTGGTAGCCCGATCCTTGACCGACCGAGCGTGCGTCGGTCGCCGGAACAACGCGTGCCATTCCGTCATGCTAGGCGTGGTGTCCGGTCGCGGACGAGGGCGGGAATCCCTGGGACCGTGCCGCGTGTTGTTGCAAGCAGTCAGCTGCCGGCACTAGGAGATACGCGATGGCCCCCGTTCTCGGGCGTTCCGCCCCACGGGCCTCCCGCCGCCCGCCCCGCGGTCACGCGTCCACCGCCGGTAGCCGTGAGCGGGTCCGACGTGTCGCTTCACGGGTATCCTCCGCCACGTCATCCAGTTGGGCCGCAGGACGCCGTGCCGGCGTACGAGCTGAGGAGGTGGGAGCGGTCGAGGAGACCACTGAGCAGCGCGCGCAGCGGTTCGAGCGCGACGCCCTGCCCTACCTCGACCAGCTGTATTCCGCTGCGCTCCGGATGACCCGCAATCCCTCGGACGCCGAAGACCTGGTCCAGGAAACGTTTGCCAAGGCCTTCGCTGCCTTCCATCAGTTTGAGGAGGGCACCAATCTCAAGGCCTGGCTCTACCGCATCCTCACCAACACGTTCATCAACAACTACCGCAAGGCGCAGCGTCAGCCGAAGCAGAGCAACTCCGAGCAGGTCGAGGATTGGCAGCTCGCCGCCGCTGAGTCGCATACCAGCAGCGGTCTGCGCAGCGCCGAGATGGAAGCGCTCGACCATCTGCCTGACAGCGATGTGAAGGCAGCGCTGCAGGCATTGCCGGAGGAGTTCCGGCTCGCTGTCTACCTCGCCGATGTCGAAGGCTTTGCCTACAAAGAGATCGCCGAGATCATGGGTACGCCGATCGGGACCGTGATGTCGCGGTTGCACCGTGGTCGACGAGGCCTACGCAAGGCCTTGCAGGAGTATGCCGAAGAACGCGGTCTTGTCCCTTCCGCGGCCGGGAGTGCGAGTGACGGCGATGCGTCGCTCGGGGACAGCGGAGGAGCGCGGGCATGAGCTGCGGCGATCCACACGAGGTTGACTGCTCGGACGTACTCGAACAGGTCTACCTATATCTCGACCGTGAGATCGATGATGCGGACTGCACGAAGATCCGCCAGCATCTCGACGAGTGTGCGCCATGCCTACGCGAGTTCGGTATCGAGCAAGAGGTCAAGGCGCTGATCGCGCGGTCATGTGGTTGCGACGTCGCCCCAGAAGCGTTGCGGCGCAAGGTGATGCTCCGAATCCAATCGGTGCGCGTTGAAATAGACAGTCTGGAATTTCGCGCCGAATGACTCGCGCGAAGGCTGACGAATTTCGTCCCGAGTGACCTCCTGGTTGGTGACGGGAGGCGCCGGCTATATCGGCGCTCACGTCGTACGCGCCCTACAGACCGAAGGTGAAGACGTCGTCGTCATTGACGACCTCTCGACCGGCGAGCCCGGTCGTACTGGAGACGCGACATTCGTCCAGGGCAGCGTTCTCGACGAGGACGTCGTACGCCGCACGATTGCCGACAACGGTGTCGGTGGGATCGTGCACATTGCCGCGAAGAAGCAGGTCGGTGAGTCGGTGGCCGACCCCTTGCTGTACTACCGCGAGAACGTGGGCGGGTTGACGAGCCTGTTGCGGGCGGCGGTCGACACTGGCGTCGAGTCCTTTGTGTTCTCCAGCAGCTCGGCGACGTACGGCATGCCTGACCTCGACCGGGTCACCGAAGATGCCCCGACTGCGCCGTTGAGCCCATATGGCGAGACGAAACTCATTGGCGAATGGATTGGCCACAACGTCGCGGCGGTCACCGACCTACGCGTGATTTCACTGCGCTACTTCAACGTTGCGGGCGCCGCGTCGGCTGACCTCGGCGATCCCGGCGTCTTCAATCTCATCCCATTGGTGTTCCAAGCTCTGAGCGCGCGGGAGTCACCGCGGGTTTTCGGCGCGGACTACCCGACGCCGGACGGCACCTGCATTCGCGACTACGTACACGTGGCGGACATTGCAGATGCGCACGTTGCTGCGCTTCGCCACCTTGTCGGTGGCGGCGCATCGGCGACGTACAACATCGGGCGAGGTGAGGGTTCGAGCGTCCTCGACGTCATGAAGATGGTGGCCGAGGTCACCGGGCTCTCGGTCGAGCCGGAGATCGTTGCGCGGCGGCCGGGTGATCCCGCCCGCATCGTGGCGGCCGTCGATCGCATCCGCGCGGAGTTGGGCTGGACCGCGAAATTCGACCTGCGGGACATGGTGACGAGCGCGTGGACCGCCTGGGTTGCGCGGCACGGAGAGCCCGCAGCCCGCTAAGAACTAGGCGTTCGGGCGCCTGCTGCATGTCGAGGCCGGCTAGGCGTTAGGCCGCCGGCCGTGGTTCGCCTTGCGCTTCTTGCGGGCGCGGCGCTTACGGGCGCGCTTGGCCATCGAGAACCTCCTGGACTGCGTGCGGAGCGCCCATCCTCACACGGACCGAGATTTCTCAGCCGGCCAGTCGTCGGTTAAGGGCATCGAGAACGCTGCGGGCAACGGCATCGGCTTCGTCGCCGCGGACGAGCGCGCTGCCCGTCATTAGCTGCTCGCCCTGGCGTGGAACGTTCAGTGTCAGCACGCTGACGGCGACGGCCCGGCCGCCCACCTGAACCACTGCGGCGTGGTCGACCTCAGCAGGCGTGCCCAACAACTCATGCAGAGCACCGAGCGTGGCGTTGGCGACGAGGCGAGGGCGAGCGGACAACGACGCGGATCCTGACGCAGAGCCTTCAAAGCTGCCGCCACCAAGGGTCACCGTGATGGTGGCTGTCGCAGTCTCGCCTGACATGTGGATGGTGATGCCGGACACAACGGGCCGCGGTGGTGCGATGTCAGCTTCCGCGCTGTCACCCTCATCGGGTTCATCGAACTGCACGACGCTGACGATGCGATGGTCGATGTCCAGGTCATAGCGCGCCATCGCCAGCGACTGAATGTCGCGGACGATCTGCTTCGCAGACTTCGCCGTATTCGCGAGCACGTGGATCTCGGTAGGCGTGGCGTCCGCCGACGTAACAACACTCGCCGCTTTGATCCCGGGGATTTGACGCAGTGCGTCTTCGAGGTCGGGGAGGAGGCGCAGCGTCGTCACTGTCATCTGCGTCCTTCCTGACTTGCGCCGCGCGGTGCGGTAGCCCCGCTTGCGGAGACCAAGCCGGCGACAACCATCCTGCGTCGTCGATCGGTGAGATCGATCGGAAGGTTGAGGACACGTGGTTGTGATGCGACATCTTGTCCGGATTCGGTAGCCCGTTCGGCCGAAACATCTGTCGTTGTTTCTGGTTTTGTTGAAGCTCCAGACAAGGTGTCGCGCCACAGTTCTTCCGACGACTGCGCGTCCGTTGCTGCCTGTGCGGCAGCGGCCTCGAGCGAACCCAGTAGTGGCGGCAGTACGTCGGCAAGGTGATCCCGGACACCGCGCACCGACTCTCGTTGCCACCAACGCAAGGTCCGCGCGGTCTCCGGGTCGATGCGGCCGTCTTCGATGGCTTGGGCGAGCTCGTGGTCGAAACGCGTCGTCGCTGGGTCGGCGCGCGCGTCCACGAGAGCGAGGATGAGCTCTGCGTAGGCGGCCTGAGCCCGGGGCTCCCGGCTTGTCATCGCACCGGCCCCCGTGGTCCCGTCACGGAACCTCTCCCCCTAACGCCGGCCATTTTTCGCAGGGTACCGGCCGATTGATCACGGTGTGCGCTGCATTCGCACCAATCTCGAACGGTGCGTCGCGAAATTTCTCGTTTGGGACACGAGGGGACAGACGTCGGGGTAGCGTGTCTAAACGCCTCAAGCAGGTGGGGACCTACGTCGAGGGACCAAGGAACCCCGTAACCGGGATGGTCATTATTCGTTAGTTTCCCTTGACGATCTGTGACCTCAACGGTTCACTCCAATTAACACGAAACACACTGGAGTGAATGGCTCGAGCAAAGGCTTTACAACCGCCGGGCGCGGGGTCGGCGAGCTTGACAACTGCAGACGGGGAGATCGGGACCGGCAGGACCTTCATTTTGGCTTTCCCTTTTGTTCTTAGCGGAGCGGATCCGCACAGGCATAGCGGTGCCTGTGACATCGATCCGTTGGGGGGCGATAGCCCACATGAAGAAAATTGCTGCGGTGATCGAGCACATCCTTTCCGCAGGTGCTGGCCACTCCTGGAGTTAATCCGGGCCGGGTTCAGCGCCAGAGCCTGTCGGTCCCCGTCTCCCCGTCTGCGAACTCTTCCCCTGGAGCCGGCGAGTGACGACGATCCCCCGCAGCGTGAAGCTGTATGTCGTCGCATTGGTCATAGCTGCGGCGACTGGATTGACCGTCTCTTGGTTTGCGCGGCCCAGCGGCGGCGAGTCGTGGCTTTCAGTGCTGACGTTGGCTGGCCTCTTCTGGCTTTGCGCGTCTCTTGGAATCCAATCGTCGTCACGCCTGCGAACCTCAACCAGCTTTGCCGTCGGAATGGCCGCTGTCCTACTGACGGGTCCGCTCGGCGCCGGATTGGTTGGGTTGCTCGACGGCGCGCAATTCAGGGTTAAGAACTCGTTCGCAATGAAGCGCGTCTTCAACTCGGCACAGTTCAGTCTCGCCGGGCTGGCGGCCGGCGGTGTCTATCTCGCCGTCGGTGGTGGTCGGGACGCGCTGACAGATGCTCGCCTCGATGTCGCTCAGTTGTTGCTGGTGTCGGCGCTCGTCACTGCGACCTACTACCTGGTCAACGCAACGCTCGTCAGCATCGTTGTTGCGAAGACCGAGGGGTCCTCACTGATGGCGGTGTGGTGGGGGAGCCTGTCGTGGGCGGCGATCTCGTACCTCGCCTACGGCATCCTCGGCCTGCTCATGGCCGTTCTCTGGGTCAGGGTGTCCATCCTTGCCGGCATCTTGGTGCTTGTTCCCTTGCTCGTTGCGCGCTGGACCTTCGCGCAATACGCCGCAGAGCAGCAGGCTTACGACTCGACCGTGCGATCCCTCATCCAGGCGGTAGAAACCAAGGACTACTACACCCGGGGTCACTCCGAGCGGGTGTCCCGCGCCACGGTGCTCATCGCGCGCGAGTGGGGAATGCGCGAGGACCGCGTCAATGTCATCCGGTACGCCGGCATGCTGCACGACGTCGGCAAGCTCGGCGTACCGACCAAGGTGCTGCAGAAGCAAGGCAAGCTCAACGACACCGAGTTCGACGCGATCAAGCTGCACCCGATGCGCGGCTACGAGATGCTGCGCGAGATCACGTTCTTGAAAGACGCGCTAACGGGCGTCGTTCATCATCATGAGCGCATGGACGGTCGCGGTTACCCGATGGGCCTGACCGGCGAAGAGATCCCGGAGTTCGCGCGCATCATCATGGTCGCGGACGCGTTTGACTCGATGACGTCGACGCGGTCCTACCGCTCCGCCAAGTCGGTTGAGGAAGCCGTCACCGAGCTCCGCAAGTGGGAGGGGGCGCAGTTCGACGTCGAGGCGGTCGACGCACTGGTCCGAGCCCTCGAGAAGCATGGCTGGGAAGCGCACCCGGAGGAGTTCCACGGCGAACTTGTGGCTCGCGACGGCACCCTCCTTCCGCGGCCGACAGGTCAGCCGGACCCGGCGGCGTCAGTACCGAGGCATGCGTCATGAACAACGAGTTCCCACCACAGCCTGTCGTCGTGCGACGTCGTGGCGACACGCCTCGCACGGGTGCCGGACTCGTCATTGCACTGGCAGCCCTTGTTGCCGTCGCCGCTGTCGCAGAGACGGCTGCACACGGACTCGTGCAACCGGGCATCACCGCAGCGTTCGCCGTGCTGATCGCGGTCGGGGAAGTCGTTCGGGTTCGACTGCCAGGTGAGCGCGAGCTTGCACCCGTCGGCGTTGCTGCAGCTCTGGCCTATGCACTTGTGCTCGAGGTCAACGGCACCATGACGCGGTACGACGCCTGGCAGGTTGCTGCGGTCACCGCGTTTGCAGCGACGGTCGGTTCGTTGCCCTACCTCGCTGCGGGTAGGTCGGCGCACCTCGAAGACGTCGGGCGTCGCGTGCTGCTTGCCGCTGCCACCGCTGCGTTGTTCCGGCCGTACGCCGACGAGCTGCGTGGCCACGAGAGCTTGACGGTCCTCGCCATGCTCGGCGCAGTGATCCTCGCGGGGAGCATGGACGCCGTGCTCAGCAGCGTGGTCCGCGCAGGTGGTGACCCCGTCCGACTGCGTACCGCGTTGCGTGACGAGGTTCGCGCATCCGGCGGCATCGGCGCTGCGATCGGTGCGACGGGCGTGTTGATCGCATTGGCTGCGCGTCCCCTCGGTCTGTGGGCCCTGCCCGTCTTCACCATTCCGCTGCTCGTGACGCAGTTCTCGATTCGTCGCTTCGCCACGATCCGCGCTACATCACTGCAGACGATCCGCGCGCTGTCTCGAGTCACCGAAGTCGGCGGCTACGTCGAGCCGGGACACTCGCGCCGCGTCAGCACTCTCTCGGTCGCGTTGGGGCATGAAGTAGGACTGAGCGAGGCGGAGTTGCTCGACCTCGAGTACGCCGCGCTCATGCACGACATCGGTCAACTGTCGTTCACCGACCCGATCCCGGGCGGGGCAACCCTCGTCGTCGCCCCGGTCGAGCGCCGCCGCATCGCCGAGCTCGGTGCCGACATCATTCGTACGACGGGCACGCTCGAGCGCGTCGCTGACATCGTCGAGCGCCAAGCCGACCCATACCGGCACGCCGGCGAAGGTGCGGACGCAGATCTCCCTGTTGCGAGTCGCATCATCAAGGTCGCTAACGCATTCGACGACCTCGTCGGTGATCGCACGGATCGTGCGACGAGCGAGGCCGCACTCGAACGACTCCGGCTGGGGACGGCCGTCGAGTACGACCCGCGCGTTGTCGAAGCACTGGATCGCGTGCTGCGGCGCAGCGGGATCAGCCTCGCCCTGATCAGCTAGTTACGCCCGCCGGTGCATGCCGGCAAGGATGAGCAGGCCCGCACCCGCAACGATGAGGATGTCGCCCGGGCTGACTGTCTCGGGCCGCAGCGGAAGTGCCACGGGGATCACGTCCCCGAGTCGGCGCAACCGTGTCTCCGGACCAGCGACCTCATGACGGGGACTGTTGCCTTCAACGAGCGTCGTTGTCGACACACCGGCTCGCGACTGCGCATATAGCGACACCGGCATCGCGCCGTTCGCGCCGATCACTACTGCGTTGAGCAACAGTCCGGCGGCAATGAGCGGCACGCCTTCGACCCGACGGTTGCGCGTCATCAGCACGAGCAGGCAGGCCGCGGCGCCGACCAGCCCAGCGACGCCGCCTGCACGACCAACGGCACCACCCGTTGACGCGACGAGTACGCCTACCGTGGCAGCCACCACTGCGGCGATCACGAGGCGCCATCCGTGCAGCGGTACGTCACCTAGTCGTGCCAAGCTCCCGCCCGTCACCCAGCCGATGACGAGCGCGCCAACCATGACGCAGCCGAGGATGCCCACCTCGGTAGTGTGCGGTAGGTGTTCGAATCGCTGCTCGTCGCCAACCGGGGCGAGATTGCGCGACGGATCATCCGGTCTGCGCAACGGCTCGGCCTGCGGGCAATCGCGGTGTATTCCGAGGCGGACGCACGGTTGCCGTACGTCGTCGAGGCGGACGAGTCGCTGCTCATCGGGCCACCACCTCCGGCGCAGAGCTACCTCGACATCGCGAAAATGATCGAGGCGGCGAAGCAATCCGGAGCCACCGCCGTCCACCCGGGGTACGGATTCCTGGCAGAGAGCGCGGAGTTCGCCGCGGCAGTCATCGAGGCAGGGCTCGTCTGGGTTGGCCCGTCGCCTGACGCCATTGCGTCGATGGGCGACAAGGTCAAAGCCCGCAACCTGATGTCCGACGCCGGGGTCCCTGTCGCCGTTGGTACGCGGGACCCGGTGCCATCCGTGGACGCAGCGCTGACCGCGGCGCGCGAGATCGGCTATCCCGTGATGGTCAAGGCCGCTGCCGGCGGTGGTGGCATCGGCATGGGCGTCGCCACAGACGACGAAAGCTTGCGTGCGGCGTACGAGACGGCACGAACACGAGCAGAGCGGTTCTTCTCCAGCCCAGCAATCTTCCTCGAGCGGCTCATCCCCGACGCCCGGCATGTCGAGGTGCAGATTCTGGGGCGGAACGATGGCACCGTGGTCGCCCTGGGGGAGCGCGACTGTTCGGTGCAGCGTCGGCACCAGAAGGTGGCCGAGGAAACGCCCTCGCCGGGTGTCACCGACGAGCTGCGCGCTCGGATGCTCGCTGCAGCCGTTCGCGCGGGCGAAGCCGTCGGCTATCGCAACGCCGGCACGGTTGAGTGCCTCGTCGATCCGGCCGCACAGGAGTTCGTCTTCCTCGAGATGAACACGCGGCTGCAGGTCGAACACCCGATAACCGAGCTCGTCACCGGCATCGACATTGTCGAGCAACAGCTACGCATTGCGGCTGGCGAGGACGTGTCGTTCGACGTCGCGGATGTGCGCCTGCACGGACATGCCATCGAGTTTCGGGTGTACGCCGAAGACCCAAAGCGCTTCCTGCCCTCGCCCGGCCAGATCGAGGAGTGGGTGGAGCCGCGGGGCGAAGGCATTCGCGTTGATGCGGGGTACGCCGCGGGGTCAACGGTCACGCCCCACTACGACCCGCTGCTCGCCAAACTCTGCGTGTTTGGCGCGGACCGCAGCGAAGCGCTCGACCGATCGCGCGCGGCCGTCGGAGATTTCACGATCACCGGCCTGAAGACGAACTTGCCGTTCTTCACCGAGCTGCTCGACAACGAATCTTTCGTGTCGGGGCAGTATGACACCGGGCTTATCGAGAGAATGCGCGCGTGACCGACCTCCGCGTGGATCGTGACGGTGGCGTACTCCGGCTGACGATCGACCGTGAGGACAAGCGCAATGCGTTATCCGGCGAAGTGATGCGCGGCATGTTGCGCGAGCTGACTGGCGTCGGAGCCGATGACGAGACCCGCGTCGTTGTCATCACCGGTGCGGGAGATCGCGTGTTCTGCTCAGGTGCGGATCTCGGTGTCATGACCAACGACGCGACTGGGTTGGAGCAACACCAGGGGCGTGGCCTGCTGCGCGACGTCATCCTCGCGATGCGCGCGTGTCCGCGGCCTGTGATTGCGCGAGTGCAGGGACTGACCCTGGCGGGGGGTGTTGGACTCGTACTCGGCTGCGACGTCGCGCTGGCGTCGTCGGCTGCGGAGTTCGGGTTGCCCGAGGTCAACCTCGGGTTGTGGCCGTTCATGGTCAGCGCGCTGCTGGCCCGACATGTCTCACCGAAGCACGCGATGCACCTGATGCTTTCGGCCGAACGCGTCGACGCGGAGACAGCCTTTCGGATGGGCTTGGTGAGCGCCGTACGCCCCGCTGAGTCGTTCGACGCAGACGTCGAGGCCTACGTCGCCAAGCTCGCCGCGGCACCGCCGGTGGCCGTCCGCCTGGGCAAGGCGGCCTGGCAGACGGTCGAAGAGGCCACCCTCGCTCCCGCGCTCGAAGCGATGCAGGCGCAGTTGTCGCTCCTGACGACCACCCGCGATGCGGCCGAGGGCGTGGCGGCCTTCTTCGACAAGCGCCCGCCGAACTACACGGGCCGCTGACCTCGCCTGTGGTTGGATTCGCGCCGGTACAAGCGCAGGACGACGAGAGGAGCGCTGGGTGGCCACCGAGGTCCGCGCGGAGATGGTCGCGAACGTCTGGAAAGTCGTGGTGGCCCAGGGCGATGCGGTCGAGGACGGGGACACGCTGGTCATCCTCGAGTCCATGAAGATGGAGATTCCGGTCCTGGCCGAAGGGTCAGGGACCGTTTCCGAGCTCAGAGTCAGCGAGGGGGACGTCGTCCAGGAGGGCGACGTCATCGCAGTCATCTCCTAGCCCGGAAGGGTCAAGCCAGGCCCTCCGGACGCCGAAAAACCCCGTGTGAGCGCGCCGACGATCGAGCCATTCCTGCGTGCCCTCGTGGAGTGTGGGGGCTCCGACCTGCACTGCAAGGTGGGCTCCCCGCCCCGGGTGCGTATCGATGGCCGCCTGCGCAAGCTCCAGACCCGCGATCTGACCGCCTCCGACACCGAGCAAATGGTCGCCGAGGTCCTCCGCGCCGACCTCATCGAGGAGTTCCGCCGGTCCAACGAGGCCGACTTCGCCTACTCGATGTCGGGCGTGGGCCGGTTCCGCGTCAACGCGTTCCGCTCCCGGGGCAGCGCCGGCCTGGTTTTCCGCCGCGTCGCCGTCGGTGCAATCCCGCTGGACGACCTGGGCTTGCCCCCGGTGCTGGCGTCGCTGGCTCTCGAGCCCCGTGGACTCGTCCTGGTCACTGGCCCGACGGGTTCCGGTAAGACGACAACGCTCGCGGGAATGATCGACCACATCAACAACAACCGTGAGACGCACGTCGTCACGATCGAAGACCCCATCGAGGTCTTGCACTTCGACAAGCTGGCGATGATCAACCAGCGCGAGGTGCGCGTCGACACCGACGACTTCTCCACCGCCCTCCGTGCGGCGATGCGGCAGGACCCCGACGTCATCCTCGTCGGTGAGATGCGTGACATGGAGACGGTCCGCGCGGCGCTCGCCGCTGCAGAGACCGGTCACTTCGTCATGTCGACGCTGCACACAACCGATGCGCAGGAGACCATCAACCGCGTCATCGACTTCTTCCCACCGCATGAGCAGAAGCAGGTCCGCCTGTCGCTCGCCGGTGCATTGCGCGGCATCATCTGTCAGCGGCTGGTCCCTCGTGCCGATGGCGAAGGTCGTTGCGTGTCGATGGAAATCTGCATCAACACCGGTCGCGTTTCCGACGCCATCGTCGACCCCGACAAGACGTCGACCATGAACGCGCTGATCGCTGAGGGCGCGTACTACGGGATGCAGACCTTCGACCAGCACCTGGTTGCCCTCATCCGCGACGGTGTCGTCACCCTCGAAGCGGCGATGGCGGCCTCGACGAGCCCGCACGACCTCACCGTCGAGCTGCGTCGCCTCGGCCTCGTCGCTTAGGTCACCCGCGGCGGGTGCCGTGGACCGAACAGTGCGCGGTCCAACCGTGCGGAGTCACCTGCACCACCATGCGCCGTCCGCAGACACCGCAGTAGCGCGGCGGTTCGAGATCTCGGGCGCCGTCGTCGTGAGCGCGAAGGTCGAGGGCGTATGCGATCAACTGCACGCCGGGTTCTGGCATCCAGTCGAGATCCTCGGTGCGGACGAAACCCAACCGCTCGTAGAGCGCGATCGCGGCGACCCGTTCGGGTTGCGTGCACAAGCGGAGCACCGGGGACCCCATTTGGTAGGCCAGGTCGGTGCATTGCTGCACGAGTGCCATGCCGACACCGTGGCGGCGTGCTGCAGATGAGACCCCGAGCATGCGGAACTCGGCTTCCCCTGGTTTGCTTATCTCGGCGTACGCCGATCCGTACGGCGCGAACTTGACGGTGCCGACGATCGCATCGGCGAGCTCGGCTACCCAGAGCCCGCCATCGGCGTAGCGCGCACGTGCGTTGGCCAACACGTTGATGTAGTCGTAGTCGGCGCTGATGTAGCCGTCCTGCGTGTATGCCTCGACGGTCAGCATGGAGACAGCGTCGAGATCGTCTTCGCGAGCAGGCCGGACCGTGACCACTAGAGCGTCTGTGACAGCGCCTTGAGCGGCATGTTGAGCCCGTCGAGCATCGCCAAGTCCTCGGCGGGCGATCGCCCGAGCGTGGTCAGGTAGTTGCCGACGATCACCGCGTTGATGCCACCGAGCATCCCGGCAGTGGTCAGCTCGCCAAGTGTCAGCTCGCGACCGCCGGCGTACCTGAGGATCGTGCGTGGCAGCACGAGCCGGTACGTCGCGATGACCTTCAACGCCTCGGCGCCGTCGACAAGTGGTCGGTCGGCGAACGGCGTACCCGGGCGCGGGTTCAGGAAGTTCAGGGGCACCTCGTCGGGCTCGAGCTCGGCAAGCTGGGCGGCGAACTCGGCACGCTGCTCGTCGGACTCGCCAAGTCCGATGATCCCGCCACAACACACCTCCATGCCGGCGTCGCGCACCATGCGCAGCGTCTCCCAGCGCTCCTCCCAGGAGTGTGTGGTGACGACGTGCGGGAAGTACGACCGCGCGGTCTCGAGGTTGTGGTTGTAGCGGTGGACCCCCATCGCGGCCAGCTCGTCAACCTGCGCCTGGGTGAGCATGCCGAGTGAGCACGCGACGTTGATGTCGACCTCGGCTCGGATTGCCGCAACCCCGGCGGTTACCTGAGCCATCAGCCGCTCGTCCGGCCCGCGAACCGCTGCGACGATGCAGAACTCGGTGGCTCCAGTCTCGGCCGTCTCCTTCGCCGCGGCGACGAGCGAGGGAATGTCGAGCCAGGCAGCGCGCACCGGTGACTGGAACTGTCCGGACTGCGAACAGAAGTGGCAGTCCTCGGGGCAGCCCCCCGTCTTCACGCTGACGATGCCCTCGACCTCGACTTCGGGGCCGCACCAGCGCAGGCGGACCTCGTGTGCCAGAGCGAGCAGGTCCGGCAACGCGTCGTCGGGCAACTGCAGGCACTCCAACGCCTGCGACTCGTCGAGGCCGCGGCCTTCGTCAAGGACCTGCTGCCGTGCGGTCTCCAGGACGTCGCTCAACTGTGACCTTTCCGGGTCGGCTGGTGGCGGTCCCGGAAGTCTGCCGCATCGAACGAGCCGCCGTACGCCGGGGCGAGGGCAGCCTGCGCGGCCGCGAGGAACGACCCCGGATCAAGGGCGCCGGCTCCAGCGGGCATGGCGCCCGCCAGCGGCCGAGCGCCGAGGGTCTCCAGGTCGCGAACGTTGCTGCGGGCGGCTAGGTCGGGGTCGGCGGGCCAGGAGCCGATGACGATGCCGGACAACTCCAGGCCACGGTGGGCCATCGCCTCCAAGGTGAGGGCAGTGGCATTCAAGGTCCCGAGCCCCGCAGCGGTGACGACGAGCAGTGGGGCGTTCAGTTCGTGCGCCAGGTCCGCGATCGTCGCGCCGTCCTCGTCGTACCGCACGAGCAGGCCCCCGGCGCCTTCGACCAGCACCAGCCGGTGACGCTCGGCCAGGTCAGCGATCCGCCGGGCCGCGTCCGGCACGGACACCGGGTCTAGCCCGGACATGCGGGCCGCCGCAGCAGGGGACAGCGGGTCCGGGTAACGGCTGAACTCGTGCACGTCGCTGGGCGTGAGACCAGCAAGCTCGGCGACCGTGTCCCCGTCGCCGAGCTGGCCCGGGACGACGCCGGTCTGCGCCGGCTTCACGACGGCGACCGACGAGCCCCGCGACCGTGCCAGGGCAGCCAACCCGGCCGTGACGACGGTCTTTCCGATGCCGGTGCCGGTCCCGGTGACGACGAGCACGCTCATCGCTCGACCCTAGCGGGCTCCGCATTGACAGGTGACTAAATGGTCACCTATGGTCAGCCGCATGGATGCGGTGTTCCGGGCGCTCGCCGACCCCACGCGGCGGGCCCTGCTCGACGAGCTCTTCCGCGAAGACGGGCAGACGCTGAGCGCGCTCGAAGAGCGCTTCTCGATGACGCGCTTCGGCGTCATGAAGCACTTGAAGCAGCTCGAAGATGCCGGGCTGGTCGTCACGAAACGACGCGGCCGGGAAAAGCTGCACTTCCTCAACCCCGTCCCGATCCGCCTCGTCCACGACCGGTGGGTGAGCAAGTACGCCGAGCCCTGGGCCGCTGGCCTCAGCGACCTCAAGCACAGACTGGAGAGTCCCATGGAGAAGGTGTTCGAGATCTTCATCAAGACCAGCCCGGAGCGTCTCTGGGAGGGGATCACCGACCCCGAGATCAGAAGCAAGTACAACTTCGGTGCCCAGGTGACCTCCGACTGGACGCCGGGCTCGACCTACGCGATGAATGCCATGGACGGCGCCATGGCATTGGGTGAAGGGGAGAACCTCGAGGTCGACCCGCCGCGCCGGCTCGTCCAGAGCGCCAGGTTCCTGTGGAGCGATGACGTGAAGGCCGAGGGCACATCGCGGATCACCTGGGAGATCGAGCCAATAGGCGCGGACTCCTGTCGCCTGACCGTGACGCACGACCAGATGCGTGATGGCGCGCACGATGAGATCTACGGTGGCTGGCCGATGATTCTGTCCGGCCTGAAGACCTGGCTGGAGACCGGCGAGCAGCTGACCACACCCGGTTCGCTGATGTACGCCTGAGCCGACTAGTTCCGCGCCAGCGCGCCGGCCACAACCTGGATAGCGCGCTCGAGGTCCACGTCGGTGAGGTCGGCGCGTGCGGTCAACCGCAAGCGACTCACGCCGTCCGGCACCGACGGGGGCCGGAAGCAACCCACGTGAACTCCGGCGGCGGCGCACCGCTCGGCCGCGGCCAGGGCGGCTTCGGGGGAACCCACCGGGACAGCAACGACCGCGGCGTCGGAGTTGGGTCGTCCCAATGCGGCCGCCAGCCGGCCAGCGTTCCCGCGCGCTGCGCTTGCTCGCTGCGGCTCGACGTCCAGAACGCGTAACGCGGCCAGTGCCGCGCCCACACACGCTGGTGCCAGCCCCGTGTCGAAGATGAACGGCCGTGCCGCATCGACGAGATGCTCGATGACGTCTATCGAGCCCAGCACCGCGCCGCCCTGCGAGCCCAACGCCTTGGACAACGTCACCGTCCGCACGATGTCGGTTGCGCCGGCGAGACCGTGGGCAGCCACGAGCCCCTCACCACGGTTCCCGACAACACCCAGCGCGTGCGCTTCATCGACCACCAGCAACGCACCCGCTCGTTGACACACGTCGTGCAAGGCAACGATCGGCGCAGCATCGCCGTCAACGGAGAACACCGCATCGCTCACGACTAGTGCGGCGTGTTCAGATCGCTCGTCGAGTGCGCGTTCGATGCCACTGACATCACGGTGAGGTACGACAGCGACACGGGCGCGCGACAGCCGGCAGGCGTCGACAACGGATGCGTGATTGTGCGCGTCGGAAACGACGAGGGTGTCCGGACCTGACAGCGCGACGATGGCGCCAAGGTTCGCGAGGTATCCCGACGAGAACACGAGTGCAGCCTGGGCTTCACAATGCGCGGCGAGAGCGGACTCCAACTCGCCGTGCAGCTCGGTCGAACCTGTCACGAGCCGAGAACCGGTTGAGCCCGCGCCCCATCGCTGAAGTGCTTCGACGCCACCGGCAATCACACGGGGGTCGCGGGTGAGGCCGAGGTAGTCGTTCCCTGCTAGATCCAACAACGGCGTGTCGGCGCGACGAAAGCGCAGGCGTCGACGCAGACCTGCGGCCTCGCGTTCGTCCGCGCGCTCCCGAAGTCGCGCAAGAGGATCGGTGAGCAGTCGTCTCACGCGCTGAGCACCTCGGTCGTGCATTCGGCGACGACGGTGACGAGTGTCGTCAGATCGTCATCCACGATTGATAGCGGCGGCATCAGTACGACGACGTCACCAAGCGGACGCACGAGCACACCGCGCTGTCGGGCGAGTTTGCATACAGCGAATCCGGTGCGCTCACCGCGCGACTCGATCTCGATGCCGGTCATCGTTCCGCATCGGCGTACCTCGACCACGCCGTCGACGTCGGTGAGATCCGCCAACAGGTGACCGATGCGGTCACCGATCTTGGCGGCGTGGTCGACGGTGCCGCGCTCGGTCATGAGCTGCAGGTTCGCGATCGCCGCTGCGCAGGCAAGCGGATTTGCCGTGTAGGTGTGGCCGTGGAAGAACGCCCGGTCCGATGACGGTGCACCGAGGAACGCGTCGTAGACCGCCTCCGTGGCAAGCACCGCTGACAGTGGCAAGTAACCGCCGGACAGACCCTTGCCGCACGTGAGCAAGTCGGGTGCGACGTCCGCGTGCTCGACCGCCCACATCCGTCCAGTGCGACCGATGCCGGTGGCAACCTCGTCGGCGATCATCAGCGCGCCGTGCTCATCACACAGCCGGCGTACACCGGTCAGGAAAGTCGCGTCATGAACCAACATGCCGCCGGCGGCCTGCACCATCGGCTCGGCGATCACAGCTGAGACCTGCGACCCATCCCGTGCGAGCAAGGCAGCGAGCTCATCGAGGACCTCAGCGGCTCGCTCGGCGAGCGTCTGGTCGGCCCGAGCACGCACGCCCGGCGAGCTGACCATCCGGGTGTCCAGCAGGATCGGGCGGTACGTCGAGTGGAACAGCTCGACGCCGCCCACGCTGACGGCCCCGAGCGTGTCGCCGTGGTAGCCCTCGGCTACGTGGACGAACAGCGGCCGGTGCTCGCCGCGTTGCGCCGCGGCCTGGTAGGCCATCTTCAGCGCGGCTTCGACCGCCGACGACCCGTCACCGGCGTAGAAAACACGGGTAAGCCCAGGGGGTGCGGTTGCGAGCAACGCCTCGGCGAGCTCGATGCCGGGCTCATGGGTCAGCCCGAGGAACGTCGTATGCGCGAGCCGGTCGAGCTGCGCGCGGACCGCCGCGTCGATGGCCGGCTCGCGATGACCGTGCACGGTCGCCCACAATGAGGAGACTCCGTCGAGGTAGCGGCGCCCGTCGGTGTCGGTGAGGTAGACCCCGTCGCCGGCGGCGATGACCAGCGGTTCGTCACCCGGCCACGTCGCGTGCTGGGTGAACGGGTGCCAGACGTGCGCGAGGTCGGCGCGGACCAAGTCGGCCGAGCTACGACGGTTCACCGGCGCATCCTCGCACCACGACGCGCCTACCCTGGCGGCGTGGCCAGCGCGCTTGCGACGATGCTGCGCCGGTATACCGACCTCGACACCGTCGACGTGGACCGGTTGCAGGCGCTTGTCGCGGACTGGCAGCTGCTCGCCGACCTCTCGTTTGCCGACCTCGTCCTGCACGCGCCGCTGCGCTCGGGCCATCCGGACGCTCCGGGCTTCGTGATCGTCGCGCAGATGCGTCCGGCCACCGGTCCAACCAGCCTGGTCGATGACCTCGTTGGCCGCATCAGTCGCGCAGGGCAGCGCCCGCTGGTCGACGCGGCGTACGCGGAGGACCGGATCGTTCGTGAGGGCGACCCCGTCTGGCACGAAGACGTCCCCGTCCGCGAGGAAGCCATCCCTGTCGGTGGGCGCCGCAACCCCATCGGCGTCGTGGCCCGGCACACGAACCTCGCGGCGGCACGAGCGCCGTCGCGCCTCGAGCTTGCCTACCTGAGCAGCGCCGATGAGCTCGCGCAGATGGTGCAAGAGGGCAGCTTCCCGTTTCCCGGCGAGATGGCCACGCCGGAGGCGACGCTGCGGGTCGGTGACGGGCTCATCCGGCTAGAGGCGGACGGTCGGGTGAGCTATGCGAGCCCGAACGCGCTGTCGGCGTGGCGCCGGCTAGGGCTCACGGCCGATCTGACCGACGCCCATCTCGGCACCGTCACGGCCGCGCTCGTCCGCACCCGCGAGCCGGTCGACGAAGCGGTGGCATCAGTCGTCAGCGGCCGCGCGCCGCGGGTTGGTGAGATCGAAGGCAACGGCGCGGTGCTTCGGCTGCGGGCGATACCGCTCACGCTCGGCCAGAACCGCATCGGCGCGCTCGTCCTCGTCCGCGACGTGACCGAGCTGCGTGTGCTCGACCGCCAGCTGCTGACCAAGGACGCAACGATCCGGGAGATCCACCACCGGGTGAAGAACAACCTGCAGACAGTTGCCGCATTGCTCCGCTTGCAAGCGCGCCGCCTCGAGCTCCCCGAGGCCCGGTTCGCCCTCGAGGAGGCGGTACGCCGGGTCGGCTCCATCGCTCTTGTCCACGAAACTCTGGCGCTCACCCTCGACGAGGCCGTGGCCTTCGACGACATCGCCGACCGCGTGATCACGATGGTCGGGGAGGTCGCCGGCGCCGGTCCGGGCGACGACCCCGGCAGCGATATCGCGGTCAGCCGGCGCGGGTCGTTCGGGTTGCTGGCCGCCGAGGTCGCCACGCCGCTCGCGATGGTGCTGACCGAGCTCGTGCAGAACGCCGTCGAGCACGGCCTCGCGGGCCGGGGCGGTCAGGTGGAGGTGGACGTCCGTCGCAGCGCCGTTGACCTCGTTGTCACGGTGGCCGATGACGGCCGCGGGCTCCCCGAAGGGTTCTCGTCCGACGGGTCGAGCCGGCTCGGACTGCGCATCGTCCGGACACTCGTGCTGAGCGAGCTGGGCGGTCAGCTGGACATGCGCCCGCGCACAGGCGGCGGGACCGAAGTTGTCGTTGCCCTACCGCTGCCGGGTTCCTCGCCTACGGAATGACCCCGTGCAGCTGCGACTGGGTCGCTCGGGTGCTGCCGAACGACGGGTTCTGCTCGGTATGGACGACGTACTTCAGCATCAGCAGCGCGACGCCCGCGCCGAGCGCGATCGCGATGATCAGCGTGATGATCCGGAACCGCCACAGCGCCACCCAGCGGGGCGCTGGCTCCCGACCGACGATCGGCGGCCGAACGTAGTTCTCATGCACTCGACCCGATCCGGGCATGCGGAACGGTCAGGCGATTCGAGCGCGAACCCCGCGCCGCTTGACGGCTCGACGTTCGTCCTCGGATAGCCCGCCCCATACCCCGGAGTCCTGCCCGCTCTCGAGCGCCCAGGTCAGGCAGGCCTCGGTCACGGCGCAGCGCCGGCACACGGCCTTGGCTTCTTCGATCTGCAGAAGCGCGGGACCGGTGTTGCCGATCGGGAAGAACAACTCGGGATCCTCGTCACGGCAGATCGCCTGGTGACGCCAGTCCATGGGGATCTTTCTCCTCCGGGGTCGAACGCGGGCTCCGATTGGGGGCGGACCCACGACCGTGCGGGTTCAGGGCTGCTCACTCATGCCCGCGGGAGCACTTGTGAACACTTTCACGAAGCACCGCGCCGACTCTGTCGTTCCTGCAAAGGTCGACGGGGGGACGGACGGCCGCTCCGCACGCTAGTGCCTCGGACCGCTGCCGGTCCAGACCCTTTGCGCTCCTCGACCCTGCCACCGCCTCGGCCTGTTTGCAAGCAGTCTGCAAGCACTTTTTGCCCTAGCCGTGTCGGTTTCGTCACAGCCCACAACCGTTTGGGCGATGATTGGCCCGGTTCGTCAGGCGATGACCGTGAGCGCGCGAGGCACCGACCGCAGCGAAACGGTCTCCCGTTCGCCGAGGTACTCCCCATCCGCCTGGCAGGCCAGTGGGCGGCTCGCCTCCAGCGTGAACTCCGGCAGGTCGTGTCGGGTGACCACCTGGCGGCCGTGCGGCAGCTGGCCGCCGCCGTACAGGATCTGGCGCAGCGTCCGCAGCGTGCCGACCGTCCGCAGCCGTTTCAGCGCGAACAGGTCGAGCCCGGCATCGAAGTCGGCCAGCGGGGTGGGCAGGATCGGCCGCTTGCCGAGGAACGTCCACGGGGCCGCGTTGGACACGATCGTGAAGAACACGTGCTCGACCGTCTCGCCGTCTGGCAGGCGCAGCGTGAGCGCGGGGTGGCGGCGGTCGGTGCCGGTGAAGAAGTGCTGCAGCGCGGTGCTCACGTAGAGCGCCGGAGTCGAACGGCGGCCCTTGTCGCGGCGGACATCGACCTCCCGGACGACCTCGGCGTCGAGCCCGAGGCCCGCGCAGAACGTGAACCAGTGCTCATCCATCTGACCGAGGCCGATGGTGCGGCGCCGGCCGGTGCGCAGGGCGTGGAGGATCTCGCCGGTGGCCTCGACCGGGTCGCGCGGAAGGCCGAGCGCGCGGGTGAAGACATTGGTGCTTCCTCCCGGCACCACGGCCAGTGCCGGAAGGTCTGGGCTTGGCCCGTTGAGAAGCAGGCCGTTGACGACCTCGTTGACGGTGCCATCGCCACCGAGCGCGACGACGAGGTCCATCCCGTCCCGGACCGCCTGGCGGGCCAGCTCTTTGGCGTGGCCGCGACGGGTGGTCGGCGCGAGATCCACCTTGAGGTCGCTGCCCAACGCGCGCGCCAGGACGTCCCTGGTTCGCGTTGTCGTGGCGGTCGCCTTCGGGTTAACGACCAGGAGCGCGCGCATTACATCGAGGGTAACGGACTGACCGCGTTCGACTGGGCCGGTTGAGGCAGGCAGTTAGGGTCCGCCGATGACCTCACCGAGCCACCCGACACCGCTCGCGGTGCGCGTGGCGGCGTCGTTGGTGGCACTTCAAGGTGTTGCCCTCGTCGCGGGTTCGCTGACGTACGCCGGATTCCTCATTGCCGGCGAGCCGGATAACCGCGGCCTTGCGTTGTTCGGGGCTGCGATCGGGCTGCTGTTCGGTGGGACGCTGGTCGCCGCCGCCCGGGGGTTGTCGCATCGGAGGCGTCCTGCGTACTCGCCGACCGTGCTGATCGAACTGCTCAGCATCCCGGTCGGGATCGGGCTGATCCAGAGCGAACGCCCGGCCGTCGCCGTGGCCGTGTTGGTGCCAAGCGTGCTCGTCCTTGGGTTGCTGATCGGTACGCCGGGAGGGCGTTCGGTCCTGGCCGGCGAAGTGGACTCGCCGGACTGACCACTCACTCCTCGTTGAGGAGGCCTTCGCGCAGCTGAACCAGCGTGCGCGCCAACAGCCGGGACACGTGCATCTGCGAGATACCGAGCTGGGTCGCGATTTGCGACTGCGTCATGTTGCCGAAGAACCGCAGCATCAGGATCTTCTTCTCGCGCACCGGAAGCTGATCGAGGAGCGGCTTCAGCGCCTCGCGGTACTCAACGCGCTCGAGTGCCTCGTCGTACTCACCCAGGCTGTCGGCGACAGCCGACCCGGCCTCTTCTGAGCCTTCCGGGGCGTCGAGTGACACCGCCGCATAGGCGTTGGCCGACTCGAGGCCTTCCAGCACTTCTTCCTCGCTCATGCCCAGCCGGCCGGCGAGCTCGGCAACGGTCGGCGATCGGCCTTGCTCCTGAGCCAACTCGGCTGTTGCCTTGGTGAGTGACAACTTGAGCTCTTGGAGCCGCCGCGGAACGCGGATGGCCCAGCCCTTGTCGCGGAAGTGCCGCTTGATCTCACCAACGATCGTGGGAGTTGCGTACGTCGAGAACTCGACGCCACGCTCGGTATCGAAGCGATCCACCGATTTGATCAGGCCGATCGTGGCGACCTGCACGAGATCGTCGAGCGGTTCGCCTCGATTGCGGAAGCGACGGGCGAGGTACTCGACGAGTGGCAGGTGCATCTCGACGAGTTCGTCGCGCATCTTCGCCCGCGTGGGGTCATTGCTGTCGAGCGTCGCCAACTCCACGAAAAGCGCACGTGCTCGAGCTCGGTCCGTCGCCCGGTCAGCAACCCGCTGACTGGCGACCGCAATCTCTGCGTCTTCTGGAGTGAGCACCGTCTGGTCGGTGTCCTCGTCGCTGGGCTTGGTCGCCGTGCCGGCAGGTGTGTCGGCGCCCCCTGTTGGCTCGCTCACGCAGCCGTCACCCCGCGTTGCTTGCGCAACTCGATGGTCACGTGCCCGTCCGCGGTGGCCTGGGCGTCCACACCACCGGCCAGGGCGGTCAGCACGGTCCAGGCGAACGTGTCGCGCCGCGGCAGCTCGCCATCGCGGGAGAGCACGGACACCGCGATGCGCATGCCCTCGCCTTCGAGCTCGAACTCGCACGTGAGGTCGGTGCCGGCGACGGCTGACACGAGCAGCATCGCGCAGGCCTCGTCGACGGCGATCCGGAGGTCTTCGATGTCGTCGAGGGTGAAGTCGAGGCGGGCTGCCAGTCCTGCAGTTGCCGTACGCAGCACCGAAAGGTAGGCGCCCGAGGCCGGGATCCGTACGGTGACGACGTCAGACAAATCGACGGGTATGGACGCCGATTCGCTCATGCAGCGTGCCTCCTGAGATCTGGGCGCGTGGGGCAAGAAGGGACTCGCCGGGCACCAACGAAACTATCCTGCGCAACGAACTCCCGGGAGCGTCCCCACTTGGGAAGGACGTCCAACATCATTCAGGCAAGCCATGACTGACGATTCGGACACCGAGGACACAATCGGTGGTCGACGCCTCAGCCGGCGTGGATTCATCCGTTCGGGTGTCGTCGGGGCCGCCGCAGTCGGCGGGCTCAACGCGTTTCCGGCTCGGCAGGCACTGGCGGCGTCGGGACCGGTCGCGCCGCAGGGCACCACCGTGGAGCGCGTCCTGTTCCACGGCGTCCGCACGACGGCGAACAAGGGCTACGTGCAGATCATCGAACAGCCCGGTGAACCGCATATCGTCCGCGCCGACCTGGGTGTGGCGGCAAAGGCAGGGCGGGAGACGCGCCGTCGGGCCGTCGTCGCGTTCGCGCAGCTCACCGACATTCATCTGGTCGATGCGCAGTCGCCGGCCCGCGTCGAGTACGTCGATCGGTATAGCGACAACCAGTCGTTTCCGCTGAATCTGTTCACCGCGGCGTACCGCCCCCAGGAGTTCCTGACCACCCAAGTCGGCGAAGCGATGGTGCGGCGCATCAATGCCATTGGGCGCGGGCCGGTGACCGGGCGGCCGCTCAGCTTTGCCATCTCGACCGGGGACAACATCGACAACCAGCAGTACAACGAACTGCGGTGGTTCATCGACCTGCTCGACGGCGAGCGCGTAGTGCCCGACTCCGGAGACCTGACGCAGTACGAAGGCGTCGTCGACGGCAACGCGAACTTCTATGACCCGGCCTACTGGCACCCCGACGGCCCGCCGTCTGGAAAACCTGCGGACTTCGGAATCACGACGTACGGCTTCCCGGTGATCCCCGGCTTGCTCGACTCCTGCCGCAAGCCATTCCAGGCGCGTGGGCTGAACGTGCCGTGGTACTCCGCCTTCGGCAACCACGACGGGCTGGTTCAGGGCAACTTCCCGCGGTCCTTCCAGCTCGGTCTGGTTTCGACCGGTCCTTTGAAGGCGACCGCGTTCGCGGGCAGTGCGGCAGACATCGAAAACGCGTTGGCATCGCGGGATCCGGCGCTGATCGCGGCGGCGTTCACCCCGACGGCCGTGCGGCCTGTCTCGCCGGACACGAGACGACGCTTGGTTACGCGCGAGCAAACGGTCGCCGAGCACTTCACGACGACCGGACGGCCGCGGGGACACGGCTTCACACAAAAGAACCGTGACGACGGTACGGCGTACTACGCCTTCGACCTGCCGGGCTCTGCCGTCCCGGTACACGGGATCGTCATCGACACGGTGAACCCCAACGGGTACAGCGAGGGCTCGTTGGACCAGCCCCAAGTCGACTGGCTCGAACGTCAACTGGTTGCCATGCACACCAAACACCTCGACACCGCAGGCAATGTCGTTCGTGGCGGTGCACGCCGTGACCGTCTCGTGGTGATCTTCAGCCACCACGGCATCCACAGCCTCACCAACCCGATCCCCGCGGTTGACGACCCAGGACCGCGAGTGGAAGGCGCCGTGATCGAGGCGTTGCTGCAGCGCTTCCCAAACGTCGTGGTCTGGGTCAACGGTCACTCGCACGAAAACGCGATCTATGCACACCCCCAAGCAGCTGGCGCCAAGCTCGGCGGCGGTTTCTGGGAGGTCAACACGGCGGCGCACATCGACTGGCCGCAACAGGCCCGGTTGGTTGAGCTGGTCGACAACAGAGACGGCACGTTGTCGGTCTTCGGAACCGTCATCGACACTGCTGCCCCTCCGTCGTACGGCGGTCGCATCGACACCCCGTTGCGACTCGCATCTCTCGCGCGCGAGCTGTCGATCAACGACTGGCAGGAGCGCCCGGGCGGGGGCGGGGGCGGCGACGGTCGCCGCGGCGACGTCAACGAGCGCAATGTCGAGCTGCTCGTCGCAGCGCCGTTCGACCTGTTCGCTCCGTCCGGTGGTTCGGGTGACACCAACACACCGACCGACCAGAACCGAGGACTTCCTACGACCGGTAGTGACCGGCGCACGGCCCTTGCCGCGGCGGGGTTGGCGACCGGGGCAGCGGTTGCCGCTGCGGCGTCTCGTTATGGAAAGGCAACCCCCGCGGGCTAGCGGCCGGGCAGGAACGCAGGCAACAGCGACGAATGGATTACCAAGCGTGTGACGAGGACCGTCGCCCGTAATCCGACACAACCGCTCTCGGAGGACCTTCCGCATGCGACAAAGGCGTCTGCTGCGACCTGCCATCTGCCTCGTCACCGCCGCAACATTGACGGTCGGAGTGAGCGTGGCTCTCGCCGCGCAGCCGTCCGCCTCGCGCGCCAAGCCGACGGCCGCTGCCGCGGCACCGCACGTGGCTCCGCTGGCGAACACCGGCATCCAGATCGAGAACTCGTTCGTCTCCTCGGTCGGCTGGGTCAAGCCGGGCGACACCTACGTGTTCCGCGTCCTCGTGCGCAACTACGGCACGTCAGCGGACGTGGCGGCCAAGGTGACGGCAGTCCAGGGCATGTCGTTCACGGGCGCGCATCAGGTGGGCGGTGGCACGGTCACCCCGACGGCGAACCTGGTGACCTGGGACATCGGCATCGTGGCGGCCGGCACATCGACGCAACCGACCATCAAAACCCTGATCGTCGATGCGAAGGCCGACTCGTTGGTGCAGGACCCGCAAGTGGTGTGGCGCAACCTGTCGACGATTGCGGAGTTCACCGCTGGCGCCACCGGTGAATCGGAGAGCCACGGTCCACGGGTCATCCCGCCGGGGGAGAACTTCGAGACCGCGCGGTACGGCGACCGGCCGTTCCCGGTCGTGCCGGTCGACTACATCGATTTCAAGCACTCCGCCGCCCACTCGGCCGGCAAACTCGACGAGGTCATCAACAGCCCGACCAACAAGGCGTCGACCTTCAGCCTGTATCAGGAGATGTCGCTCGGGCAGCTGTTCCCGAAGGCCGACATCCCGTCCGAGGGCATTCCCGATGACAACTACTCCCCGGCTGACGGTCAGACCTTCACGACGAGCAGCGCGACGAAGCTGAACACCTGCCACGGCGTGACATCCGCCCAACTGAACGGCGGCAAGCCGCTGTTCGGACAGAAGCGCGTGAAGGGTGGTTGGTACCAGCTGCCTGGCATGCGCGACTACTACGGCGACGACTCCAACGGCAGCGCGCTCATCGGTGCGGAGGCGGGTGTCGGTCAGTTGCAGGCTCTCGACGAGGCCTGCGGCCCGGCCGCGAAACTGGCTTACGACGCCGCCGTCGCGGCTGACCCGGACATCGATTACAGCGACTTCGACACCGACAAGGACGGCGTCGTCGACTTCTTCGAGGTCATCTTCCAGGGCAAGGACGGCGCCGGTGCTTCGCAGACCAATGTGCCGCCGTACGACAACATCTGGCCACACTCCTCGACTCTTGAGGGCACGTACGTCGACGCGGCGACCGGCCTGCCGGGGTACACGAGCAAGGATCAGCTGAAGAACCTCGAGGGTGAGCCGCTCTGGTACACCAACGTGACACGCACCCAGATGACAACGACTCCCGGGCCGGCAAACCTGAAGGTGTTCGTTCGCGTCGGTCCGTACAACGTCAACCCCGAGACAGCCATCGACAAGGCCAGCGTGATCAGCCACGAGTACGGCCACTCGCTTGGTGCGCCTGACTACTACTCGACGGGTAGCCGTGCGACGTATGGCGACTACATGTTGATGGCAACCGACAAGTCGCAGAACAGCGCCGCCTTTCAGCTGCAGGACTACGGCTGGGTCGTTCCCGAGCCAGTGCCATACGGCACGAAGGTGACTGACTGGACGGACACGAAGAAGGACACGCACACCATCCGATGGCAGACACCGGACGGTACGCCGTACACCTTGAGTGGGCCGGGCGTGCACAACGCGCTCGTTTACAACGCAAAGTTGCCCGGCAAGCGCATCATCGATCCGAAGAAGGTGCAGCAGGGCGCGTCCCCGTCGCATGTGTGGTGGTCGCAAGCTGGTAACGACTTCGGCTGCTCACCACTCGGTGGTCACAACTTCGACATCGCGCTCCCGCAGTTGAAGAACATTCCGGCCGGAACTCCCGTGACGATGACCCTGAAGCATGCGTGGGAAATCGAGTGGGACTTCGACTACGGCTACGTCCTCATCGGCGTTCCGAACTCAGCGGGCGCCATCAACGAGTACACGTCGGCTCCTTCGAAGAATGGCAACACGACGCCGGCGTCGACGAACCCCAACAGCAATCCGTGCCAGGCGAAGTACGGCAATGGCCTCACGGGCTCGAGTACCTCGTGGAAGAACGGGACCGAGGAAATCGACCGGCGGGGTATCGGCGACCTGACCGGCTTGTCACAGTTCGACTCGTACCCGGACTTCACTTTCGTCGAGGACTCCTTCGATCTCTCCGCGCTGGCGGGCAAGAACGGAGCAGTCCGCTTCAGCTACTCCACCGACGTCGGACTCGCGTACGCCGGTTGGTTCATCGACAACGTGACGATCAAGGCCGGCAACCAGACCATTTTCTCCAGCGACTTCGAGAAAACGGGGGGGCCGCGGGACGCCGCGATTTTCAACGGCGGTTGCCAGGGAACCAAGACGGTGGCGTCAAAGTGCACGCATGGCTGGCAGTACCTCAACACCTCGGTCGCCGCGCCCTTCGACGTTGGTTACTACCTGTCGATGCGTGACCGTTCCGGGTTCGACCAGGACGGACACGGCCAGAACGAGCGGGCTCCGATCGGCTTCAACGCTGGGTTGCTCCTCGAGTACACCGATGAGACCCATGGTTACGGCAATGTCGGTGTCAACGACCCACCGGCGCAGAGCCCGCTGGACGCGAGGCCATCTCCTGGCGACGAAACACCCGAGCTCAACGACGCGACGTTCCACCCGGGTGACACGTTCGATGACCACAAGGGACATACCGACAACTACACCGATCCGGCGTCTAAGACAGGCAACTGGGAGTTCAAGTACAACTGCCTGAAGTTCACCGTCAACAAGATGACCGGACAGACACCCGGGCCGGAGTTCCCCGCAATCGGTGCTGGCAGTGACCTGACCGGCGACGTGACATTCGCCGACGGGAAGGGCTGTGGCGCATTCGACTACGGGTTCGGTGTCCCCAACACCGCTCCCAGGGCGCGCGCTGCCGCGAAGCCAGCGACGGTCATGGTCAACCAGCCGGTCACCTTCAACGGATCGCAGTCGTCGGACGACACGTCGGCTCCGTCGCAGCTGAAGTACCGGTGGGACTTCAACGGGGACGGCAAGACCGATGCGACCGGTGAGACGGTGCGTCATGCCTACTCACAGGCGGGCAAGTACACGGTGCGGCTGACGGTGACAGACGTCGATGGCGCGTCCGGCAGTGACACGGTTGTCGTCACGGTTCTGAGCTCGCTGGATCGCAACAGTGCAGGCGGCCCGATCGCGACGACGGGTCTCGCAGACTGGTTGCCACCGCTCGCGATGCTGTTTGTCATCGGTGGCCTGGCTGCGGCGCGGTTGCGTCGGCGTACGACCTGATTCAGGGTGTCGGCAGCCAGGAAACGTGGCCCGCGAGCAGGACGTAGCCCACGAAGGCGACGGTGTCGATGAGCGTGTGTGCGACGACGAGTGGAGCGACGCGGCCGTATCGCTGGTAGATGCGGCCGAAGATGACACCCATCACAGCGTTTCCGAGGAAACCGCCGAAGCCTTGGTACAGGTGATAGCTCCCACGGAGTCCGGCAGACAGCGCGAGCGACGTTGTGTCGCTCCACCCAAGCTGTCGAAGTCGATGTAGTAGGTAACCGACGACGATGACCTCTTCGAGAGTGGCATTCTCCGCGGCGGCCAGGATCAGCACCGGGATGCGCCACCAGATATCGCGCAGGGTGGTCGGTACGACGGTGAGGTTGCTGTCGATCGCGTGCGCGACCAGGTAGAGACCGAGTCCGGCGCCGCCGATCACCGCGGCCAGCGCCGCACCGAAGCCGAGGTCGACGCGCGGGCGGCGGAGGTCGAACCCGATCGTCTTCGCGGAGTCGCCGGATCGATGCAGGAGATAGATGACCAGCGCAACCGGGACGAGACCGCGGGTGATGCCGAGCAGCTGATAGGTGAGGTCGAGCCAGGGCCGGTCGGCTTGGGTGCCGACGAGTACAGCGGTTTGCGAACTGAGCGGTGCGCCTTTGGTGAGATCCGCGATCAGGTCGACCAAGGCGTAGATCGCCCGGAACCCGAGCGAGATCAGCAGCACGATCCAGACCTCGGCGACGAGCAAGCGCCGATCGGGGATTTGGTTCTCGGTCGCAGTCAGCAGTGCTCCGCCAGTGCCGCTAACGCGTCTCCCGCGAGCCTGTGCACCGTCCACTCGTCCAGCGGGATCGCTCCGATGGAGCGATAGAACTCGAGCGCCGGCTCGTTCCAGTCGAGGACAGCCCACTCGAGTCGGCCGTATCCACGATCAACGGCAATCGTGGCGAGGGTGGCAAGCAGCGCGCGTCCATGACCATTGCGGCGGGCGTCCGGCGTGACGTAGAGATCCTCGAGATAGATGCCGTGCTTGCCCACCCACGTCGAGAAGTTGACGAACCACAGCGCCATTCCGACGACGGTGCCGTGGTCTTGCGCAACATGGCAAAAAGCCGCTGGAGCGTCACCAAATAGCGCGTCCGTCAGGAGCTCATCGGTGAGTTCCACCTGGTCGGGCGCCCGCTCGTACGTCGCCAGCTCGCGCACGAGCCCGACGATCGCGGGCACGTCGGCGAGTACGGCGGGTCGGATCACGCCTTAATCGTTACGTCGCAGGAGAGGGCGTCAGCCCTTCTTGGTCTCCGCGAAGATCTTCGCGATCTCGTCGATCTGGTCGAGCAGCTTCTGCGCGTCTCCGGGGTCAACGGACTTCTTGATGGCGCCCGCTGACTTGGTGGCGTCCCAGAACAGCTGATGTAGCTGCGGGTACTTCTCGACGTGCTCGGGCTTGAAATAGTCGGTCCACAGCACCCACAGGTGATGCTTCACGAGCTCGGCGCGCTCTTCCTTGATGAGCACGGCCCGGCCGCGGAAGATCGGATCGTCATTGCCTTCGTACTTGTCGAGGATGCCCTTGATGGACTCCGCCTCGATCCGCGCCTGGGCCGGGTCGTAGATGCCGCAGGGCAGGTCGCAGTGCGCGTGAGCGACGGTTTTCGGGGTGAGCAGCAAGTCCAGCAGGCGCATGATGAGTTCCCTTCTCGCCGTGATCTCTTCTCGTATCGGACACTACCCCCGTGCGATCCCTGCTTACCGTCGCGGTCATTGCTGGTTCGTCCATGGCCCCGCACCTGCATGCCGGCGACTGCGTTCTCGTCCGCCGCGGCCACCGCGCACGGGTCGGCGATGTCGTCCTCGCGCGACGGCCCGACCGGAGCGAGTTGCTCGTTGTGAAGCGTGTTCGCGAGGTGCTGTCAGACGGTCGGCTCTGGCTCGCCGGCGACAACCCGTCCGCGAGCGATGACAGTCGTGTGTTCGGCGCGCTACCACCGAGCGCGGTGGAGGGGCGGGTGATCTGGCGTTACCGCCCGCTCCGACGGCGCTAGAGCACCTTCGACAGGAAGGCGCGCGTCCGTTCCTGCTGCGGATTGGTCATGACGTCGTGGGGAGTCCCCACTTCGACCACGGCGCCTTGATCTATGAACACGAGACTGTCGCCGACTTCCCGCGCGAACCCCATCTCGTGCGTAACGACGATCATCGTCATCCCATCCTCAGCGAGACCACGCATGACGTCGAGCACGTCACCGACGAGTTCCGGGTCGAGCGCCGACGTCGGCTCGTCGAACAGCATCAGTTTCGGCTGCATCGCCAGGGCACGAGCGATTGCCACGCGCTGTTGTTGGCCGCCGGAGAGCTGATTCGGATAGAACCCGCGCCGATCTGCCAGCCCAACGCGGTCGAGCAGGGCTACGGCGCGATCACGAACGACGCTCTTGGACTCGCCCTTGACCCGCAACGGCGCTTCCATCACGTTGTCGAGGGCAGTCATGTGCGGGAACAGGTTGAAGCGCTGGAACACCATGCCGATCTCGGCGCGTTTGCTACAGACGTCACGGTCGCGCAGCTCGTGCAGCTTGTCGCCGACCTGCCGGTAGCCGACGAGCTCACCGTCGACGTACAACCGCCCAGCGTTGATCCGCTCGAGATGGTTGATGCACCGCAGGAACGTGCTCTTGCCGGAACCGGATGGCCCGACCAGGCACATCACCTCGCGCGTCTTGACTTCGAGGCTGATCCCGCGCAGCACCTCGTGGCGCCCGAAACTCTTGTGCACCGACTCGGCACGCACCATGACATCGGTCATAGCGCAGAACCTGACTCGTCCCGGCGCTGCACGTTCAAGGGTGGTTGCGCGTGTCCACGGGTCACATTCCCAAAGAAGCGTTGCAGCATCGTCGGCGGTGGTTCGCGCGTCGTCCCACGACTGAAGTACCGCTCGACGTAGAACTGCCCGACCGTGAGGACTGAGGTCGCGATCAGGTACCACAGGCTTACGACGATGAGCAGGGGGATCGTCTGGAAACTCTGTCCGTAGATGGCCTGAGCCGACCCCAGCAACTCGTCGTAACCGATGACAATCACGAGGGAGGTCGTCTTCAGCATGGAGATGGTCTCGTTGCCGGTCGGCGGGATGATCACCCGCATCGCCTGTGGCAACACGACGCGGCGCAACAGCAGCGTGCGCCTCATCCCCAGCGCCTGGGACGCGTCGACCTGTCCTTCGTCAACGGAGAGGATGCCGGCCCGAACGATCTCGGCCATGTACGCCGCTTCGTTCAAACCCAGTGCCAGGACCGCTGCCACGAACGGAGTGATCAGCTTGTTGGCGTCCCCGTGCACGAACTCCGGGCCGAACGGGACTCCGGCCGACAGCTTCGGGTAGACCGCCGCGATGCTGAACCAGAAGAGGATCTGCACCAGGACCGGCGTACCGCGGAAGAACCAGATGTACAGCCACGCCGCGGCCGACACGATCGGATTCGCGGACAGCCGCATGACGGCAAGGACGATGCCAAGGGTGATCCCGACGGCCATCGCGATCGCAGTCAGCTCGAGGGTGCGGACGAGGCCGGTGAGGATGGGCCGGCTGAAGAAGTAGTCGCCGACGACACCCCATTCGAAGCTCGGGTTCGTCACCAGCGTGTGGCCGAACATGGCGACCAGGACACAGACCACCACCACAGCGACCCACCGACCCGGGTGGCGGAGTGGGATGGCCCGGATCTCCTCCGGCCGTGTGTCGCCGGCCACCTCAGTGGGCACGACGACTTAGCTCTGCGCCCCGTTGATGACTGGATCGGTGATGGCGCCGGCCTCCACCCCCCACTTCTTCAGGATGTTCAGGTAAGTGCCGTCGGCCATGAGCTTCTTCAATGCGTCGAGCATCGGCTGGGCCAGCCCGTTGTTCTTCGGGATCGCAAAGCCGTACGGCGCCGTCCCGTACAGATCACCAGAGAGCTTGAACACGCCCTTGGATTGCTTCACCTGGTAGGCCGCGATGGGGGAGTCAGCCATGCTGACCTCGACCCGCTTGCTCTTGAGAGCGAGGTTGGCGGCGTTCTGGTCCGGGAACGATCGCACGTCGACCTTTGGCTTGCTGCCGGTCGTGCACTTCGCGCTCTGCGCCTTCGCGTCGGCCTCCTGCGTCGTCGCCTTTTGCACGCCGACGGTGTGACCGCACAGGTCGTCGAGCGTCTTGATGTCCGGCCCGCCGGACGCGTTGACGAAGAAGGCCGTCCCGGACTTGTAGTAGGTGACGAAGTCGACGACCTTCTCGCGTTCCTTGTTGTCGGTGAAGGAGGAGACACCAAGGTCGTACCGACCGCCCTTCAGCCCCGGGATGATGGCGTCGAAGCTGGTCTTCTTCATCTGCACCTTCAGGCCCATGACTGCAGCCACGGCCGTGATGAGGTCGACGTCCATGCCGATGATCGACCTGCCATCGGTATCGATGAACTCGTTCGGCGCGTACGCCCCGTCGGTGCCGGCGACCAGCGTGCCCTTGGTGCGCAGCGCGGCAGGCACTTTCGCGGCGATCGCTGAGTCGACTTGGGCGCCACCCGACGCCTTTACAGTCGGGTTGTCGCTGCCACTACCGCAGCCGGCAACAGCCACGAGTGCTAATACAGATGCCGCCGTCGCAGCGCGGCGAAGCGGTGACCTGTTGACGGATGATGGGCGCATTACGCTCTCCTCGTTAGGGACATAAGCGCTGGGATGGGGTCATCCTGCCAGTGCCCGCACGCCGCCTTCGGCACGGATAGGGTCCGGCCATGTTCGCCGTGACCGCAGCCCGCACATCGCCCGACGATCCACTCAGCGGACTCGAACTCGGGGAGCAGCCGGAGCCTCAGGTGCCCGACGGATGGACCACGGTCACGGTCAAGGCGACAGCGCTGAACCATCACGACCTGTGGAGCCTGCGTGGTGTCGGGTTGCCCGAAGACCGACTCCCGATGGTGCTCGGCTGCGACGCGGCAGGCATTGATGACGAGGGCAACGAGGTCGTCATCCACGCCGTCATCGCTGACCCTGCGGCCGGCGGTGGTGACGAGACTCTCGATCCCGGTCGGTCGTTGTTGTCGGAGAAATACCCGGGCACGTTCGCTGAACGCGTCGCCGTACCCCGCCGCAACCTTGTCCCGAAGCCGTCGTCGTTGTCATGGGAGGAGGCCGCGTGCCTCCCGACGGCGTGGCTGACGGCGTACCGAATGCTCTTCACTCGCGCGAATCTGTCACCGGGCGCTTCGGTGCTCGTCCAAGGTGCCGGCGGGGGAGTGAGTACTGCCCTGCTCTTGCTCGGTCGCGCGGCGGGCTACCGGATGTGGGTCACGAGCCGGGATGAGGGCAAGCGCAAGGCTGCGCTCGATCTCGGGGCGGACGCGGTGTTCGAGTCCGGGGCGCGGCTGCCCGATCGTGTCGACGCGGTGATGGAGACAGTTGGCGAGGCAACCTGGTCGCACTCGTTGAAGAGCCTGCGTCCCGGCGGCACCGTCGTGGTGACCGGCGCGACAAGTGGTGATGCGCCATCGGCGGATCTGCGGCGGATGTTCTTCCTGCAGTTGTCTGTCATCGGCTCGACCATGGGGACGCGTGACGAACTCGACCGACTTGTGCGCATGTTGGAAGTGACCGGACTGCATCCACCGATCGACGCCACGATGCCACTCGGTGAGGCGCGTGTCGGCTTCGAGCGGATGGCCGAGGGCGAACAGTTCGGCAAGATCGTCTTCACGGTCTGACCGGCGTACGCCGGTGCGGATCGCCGTCATCACCGGGCCCGCGCCGGGCCATGCGTTTCCCGCTGCTGCTCTCGCTGTTGCCCTGCGCGAACTGGGTCACGAGGTCTGCGTGATGTCGGGGCCCGAGTGGGGCGCTGCGTTGAAACGTGACGATGTCGAGCTGCTCGACCTGCCACTGCTCTCCCACGACTTCGACTGTGGTGACATCGGTCACCGGTTGTATGTCCGGGCGGCGCAGATGACTGAGCCGTGCGCCGAGGTGTTGCGTCAGTGGCGTGCGGACGGAGTGGTCAGCGACACCTTGGTGACCTGTGGCGGGTGGGCGGCTGCGAGCATCGGTCTGCCGTGGGTCGAGTTCATCCCGCACCCCTTGCAGGACTTGTCGCGCGACTTGCCCCCACCCGGCACCGGACTGGCGCCTGGACGTACGCCGTTGGGACGTGGACGTGACGCGTTCCTCCGGAGGATGACTGCGCGATCGCTTGCACTCGCCCGATCACAACGCGAGGAAGCGCGTCGAGCGATCGGCATCGACGAGGAGACACCGCCACGGGTCCGGTTGGTCGCGACGCTGCCAGCTCTTGAACCGCCACGCAGAGACTGGCCGACCGACACGCATGTCGTCGGGCCATTGGTCTGGGACCCGGGTGACGTCGCTCTCGATGTGCCGGATGGCGATGAACCGCTCGTCTTCGTCTCTGCGTCCACCGTGCCGGGAAGGTCGATGGGCCTGCTCGAGACCGCGCTCGCGTCATTGCGTGGTGTTCGGCTCGTCTGCACGACTCTCTCGGCGTACGACGCTGCATTGCCTTCGTGGGCCCGAGTCGGCCCGGGGCGCCAACAGCCCTTGCTCGAGGCGGCGTCAGTCATGGTCTCGGGCGCCGGCAACGGGATTGTGTGCAAGGGCCTCGAGGCCGGCTTGCCGCTCGTGCTCGTGCCCGGTTGGGGTGACCAGAAGGAAAACGCTGCCCGCGCTGCGCGACTCGATGCTGCGGTGGTCATCCCACCGCGCAAGCTGACGGCCGACCGCTTGCGCACTGCAGTCGAACGGGTTTTGGGCAATCCCGGGTACGCCGAAGCTTCGGCGCGCGCGAGTCAGGGAGTTGACAGTCTCGGCGCGCACCATGCGGCCAGGTTGGTAATCAGCGCTCTGAGCAGCTAGCGCGTCGGGTTACTCAGAGATCGGAAAGGGCCGAGCTGATGATGTTTTTCTGCTCGGCTTCGTGCTGGGTAGCGGACCCGCCCGCCGGCGATGCTGATGCGCGACGCGTGATCGATCGCAGCGTTCGGTCGCCAAGGACCTCGGGCAAGTTCAGAGCCATGAATGGCCACGCACCCTGGTTGGCCGGCTCCTCCTGCACCCACACGATGTCGGCCGCGTTCGGGTACGCCGACAACGCATCCTGAATTGCCTCGACTGGCAGCGGATAGATCTGGTCGACGCGCAAAAGAGCGACGGCGTCGCCGGTGTTGACCTTCGCGCGCGCACTGTGCAGGTCGTAGTAGATCTTCCCGGCAGACAGCACCACGCGGCGTACCGCGGTCGCATCGGTGATATCTGAATCGGGGACTACTGGCTGCCAGTGACCAGTTGTGAGGTCCTCGACGCGCGACGTGGCCGACTTCAGTCGCAGCATCGACTTCGGCGTGAACACGATGAGCGGCCGGTGCAATTCATCGAGCACGTGCAGCCGCAGCAGGTGGAAGTAGTTAGCGGGCGTGGTCGGCACCGCGATGGTCATGTTGTCCTCGGCGGCGAGCGTCAGGAAGCGTTCGATCCGCGCGGAGGAGTGGTCCGGACCCTGACCTTCGTAACCGTGCGGCAGCAGGAGAACGACGCCCGACTGTTGTCCCCACTTAGCGTCACCCGAGCTGACGAACTCGTCGATGATCGACTGGGCACCATTGGCGAAGTCACCGAACTGCGCCTCCCACGCGACGAGAGCATCGGGACGTGCGACGGAGTAGCCGTACTCGAAGCCCATCGCCGCAAACTCCGACAGCAATGAGTCGTAGACATAGAACGACGCCTGATCCGTGGACAGGTTCCCCAGCGGGGTGTACTCCTCGCCCGTCTTGCGGTCGACGATCACGGCATGGCGTTGGCCGAAGGTCCCGCGGCGCGAGTCCTGGCCCGCGAGCCGCACCGGACGCCCCTGGAGTAGCAGTGACCCGAAGGCGAGCGTTTCGCCGAGTGCCCAGTCGATCGTGCCGTCGGCAACCATGGCCGAGCGCCGCTCGAGTTGGGGCAGCAGACGCGGGTGGACCGTGAAGCCTTCCGGCACGGTGAGGTAGGCGTCGACGACAGTCTTGACGACCTCGGGCGTCGTCGAGGTGTCGACAGGGCCCGACCGCGGTGCGGTCGGCAGCAGCGGAATCTCGGGCTCCGCCCGCTCGGCTTCCCGCGTTTCGTCGAAGACCTTCTCCAGCTGTTCCTGGAAGTCGCGCAGTGCCTGCTCGGCCTCTTCAAGCGTGATGTCACCGCGACCGATCAAGGCCTCCGTATAGAGCTTGCGCACCGACCGCTTGGCGTCGACGAGGTCGTACATCAGCGGTTGGGTGAACGACGGCTCGTCAACCTCGGAGTGCCCGCGCCGGCGGTAACACACCATGTCGATGACGACGTCCTTCTTGAACGTCTGCCGGAACGAGAAGGCGAGCTCGGCGACCCGGACACAGGCCTCTGGGTCGTCGCCGTTCACGTGGAAGATGGGGGCTTGGATCATCCGGGCGACGTCGGTGGCGTAGACACTCGACCGGCTGGCAGTCGGCGACGTCGTGAACCCGAGTTGGTTGTTGACCAGCACGTGCACCGTGCCACCGGTGCGGTAACCGCGGAGTTGCGAGAGGTTCAACGTCTCCGCGACTACGCCCTGTCCGGCAAATGCGGCATCGCCGTGGATCAGCAGTGGGAGCACGGTGAAACCGGCCTCGCCGCGGCCGATGAGGTCCTGCTTCGCGCGAACGACGCCTTCGAGAACGGGATCGACGGCTTCCAGGTGACTCGGGTTCGACACGAGCGAGACGCGAACGTCGGTGCTATCCGGCGAGCGGAACATGCCCTCAGCGCCCAGGTGGTACTTCACGTCACCGGAACCATGAGCTGTGCGCGGGTCGAGGTTGCCCTCGAACTCGCGGAAGATCTGTGCATAGGACTTGCCAACGATGTTGGCGAGAACGTTCAGCCGGCCGCGGTGGGCCATGCCGATGACGACCTCGTCCATGTTGCGACCTGCTGCGGCGCGCAACACCGCATCAAGCAGCGGGATGACCGACTCGCCGCCTTCGAGAGAGAAGCGCTTCTGACCGACGAACTTTGTCTGCAGGAACGTCTCGAACGCCTCTGCCGCGTTGAGTCGGCGCAAGATGTGGAGTTGCTCTTCCCGGTCGGTTTTCGCATGCGGACGCTCCACCCGCTCCTGGATCCACGCCCGCTGCTCAGGGTCCTGGATATGCATGTACTCGACGCCGACCGTGCGGCAGTACGAGTCGCGAAGAACGCCGAGGGTCTCGCGGAGTTTCGCGATCTGCACGCCGCCGAAGCCCCCGGTCGGGAACTCGCGGTCGAGGTCCCACAAGGTCAACCCATGGTTGACGATGTCGAGGTCGGGATGGCTGCGCTGCTTGTAATCGAGCGGGTCCGTGTCGGCCATCAGGTGACCACGCACGCGGTAGGCGTGGATGAGCTCGAGCACGCGCGCTTGTTTAGTGACCTCGTCCTCATGCGAAGGCGCGATGTCCGTCACCCAGCGAATGGGCTCGTAGGGGATCCGCAGCGCACGGAAGATCTCGTCGTAGAAGTCATCCCCGCCGAGCAGCAGCTCGTGGATCCGCTTGAGGAAGTCGCCGGACTGCGCGCCCTGAATGATGCGGTGGTCGTACGTCGACGTGATCGTGAGGACCTTGCTCACGGCAAGGCGCGCGAGTGTTTCCTCCGATGCGCCTTGGTACTCCGCTGGATACTCCATTGCGCCGACACCGACGATCGTGCCCTGGCCTGCCATCAGACGCGGCACGGAATGAACAGTGCCGATCGTGCCGGGGTTGGTGAGCGAAATTGTCGTCCCGGCAAAGTCGTCCGCGGTGAGCTTGTTCTGCCTGGCTCGGCGTACGACGTCTTCGTAGGCCACCCAGAACGCCGCGAAATCCATCGTCTCGGCCTGCTTGACCGATGGCACCACCAGCTGACGTGTGCCGTCCTCCTTGGCCAAGTCGATGGCGAGGCCGAGGTTCACATGCTCGGGGATGACCAGCGTCGGCTTGCCGTCCTGCTCGGCGAAGGCGCTGTTCATCTCCGGCAAGTCACGGAGTGCGCGGACCAGCGCGTAACCGATCAAGTGGGTGAACGACACCTTGCCGCCGCGGCCACGCCGCAGGTGGTTGTTGATGACGGTGCGGTTGTCGACGAGGAGCTTGGCGGGGACGACCCGAACGCTCGTCGCCGTCGGCACGGCGAGGCTCGCCTCCATGTTCGCGACGACCCGGGAGGCGAACCCCTTGAGCGGCCTGATTTCAGGTGCAGATGGGGCCTGCTTCGGCTCGTCCCGCGGGGGAGCCGGCTTGTCGGGCACCTTGATGTCTTTGGGTTCTGGACGTTGCTCGCGGGCTGCGGCGGTCCGTGCTTGGGGGGGCATCGCAGGTTCGGCGGGCTGCTGCTCCTGCGGCGTGTCCTGTTGGGTCGGCGGCGCCGTCCCGCCATTGCCGCCGGCGGTGGCCGGAACGTAGTCGGCGAGGAAGTCACGCCACACCGGGTCGACCGACTCGGGGTCCTCCAGATAGTTCTGATAGATCTCCTGGACCAGCCACTCGTTGGCACCGAAACCGGCGAGCGGATCGGGCTGCGATGGCTGCTGCGGCGTCACGGCTACGACGGCCTCTCTCTGCCTGTGCACTCAACTTGCGCCCAAAGGGTACGCGCCGTTAGCCCGCCAGGTCCCGCTACGGTGAAAGGGTGGATGCGCTTCGAGCAGGACAACTGGCACGTGTTGCTGGCTCACGTGTCAAACGAGCGATACGCCGCCGATCCGCACCACCGCCGAGCGCCCCGCCGGCAGACCCGTTCTTGAGACTGGCCATCGATCCATCAACGTGGTCAATGCCGTTTGCGTTGTACGACGAAATGCTGGCGGTCGGACCGATCTTCTCGTCGCAGGGGCGGGTGATTGTGGTGGGTCACGAGGCCGTGAGTGCGATGTTCAAACACCCGGCCGTGCGCGCCATCGTTTACAAAGAAGATCCTGAAGTGCTGGCTATGGGGAGAAGTTCCATCGTCTGTATGAACCCACCGCGCCACGGTGAAATGCGGCGGCTCATGGGTCAGGGATTCACCCCGCGCAACATTTCAGTGCTGGGGGAAGTTATCGAGTCCGACTGCAACCGCTTGCTTGATCTGGCGCTAGAGCGTGGCGAGCTGGACGCCGTCGCGGACTTCGCGCTGCCACTGGCTTTGCGCATCATCGCCGGCATTCTTGGTATTCCAGAAGCGTTTGATGGGCGCCTCCGTGAGCTCGGCCGCGAAGTCGCCCCGCTTTTCGATCCATGGATCTCTCCTGAGCAGTGGGAGATCACGAGGGCCGCCTCAGCCGAGATCATCGATCACTTCCGCCGTCTCCTCGATGAACGTCGGCGGATACCGGGATCGGACCTCATCAGCACCATGTCAACGGCATCAGGGCAAGCCATCGACGTCACGGACGACGAGTTGCTCGCCAATTTCGAGTTCATTTTGCTTGCTGGGTACGAAACCACGGTGGGCATGATCGGGAGCGCCGTCAACATCCTTGTGGATCGTCCGGATGTTTGGGAGCGGCTGCAAACGGAACGGAACCTCGTCCCTAACGTGATCGAAGAGGTGCTGCGCTTGGAGAGCCCGGTGCAAATGGTTAACCGCACAGCTGCCGAGGACTTCGAACTGATGGGTCACCCGATTTCAAAGGCCTCGCGCATCATCAACATCGTCGCCGCCGCGAACAGGGACCCGGCGGTATTTGCCGACCCAGCGACGTTCGTCCCCGATCGAGACAACGCGAACCGCCATCTTGCGTTCATCGTCGGCTCGCACCATTGCTTGGGTTCTGCACTTGCCCGCCTCGAGGGTCAGATAGCGCTCAATGCATTGCTGGACCGGATGCCAGTGATCCGTCGAACAGCGCCGCCTTCGCGTCGGCCTAATTTCACCGTTCGCAGACTTGGAAACGTGCCGATCGCGTTTGGCTCATAGCCGATAAGGACTCGACGTCATAGCCCGATCGTGCGGCTGATGACCAGCCGTTGCACTTCGCTCGCTCCCTCGACGACGCGCAGCATCCGCAGGTGGCGGAGGACATGCTCGATCGGGCCTTCCTTGACGAGGCCCATCCCGCCAAAGACCTGCAGGCAGCGGTCGGCCACGGCGTAGCCACGTTCGGTGTTGAAGAGTTTGACGATCGAAGCATCGAGCACCGGTTCCTCGCCGGCGTCAACTGCCCAGGCGAGGTGGTAGGTCAGCCAACGCATCGCTTCGATGTCAGCCTTCGAGTCGGCAAGCGGGAAAGCAACGCCCTGGTTGCGGGCCAATGGCTTTCCGAAAGCGGTACGCGTGCGCGCGTGCTCGATCGCAACGTCCAAACAGAGTTCTGACAGACCGAGACACTGCGCGCCGATGAACGCGCGTCCGGCGTTGAGGAACCGCATCGCGGCGAAGAACCCAAGACCCACCTCGCCGATGACGTGGTCGCTGGGCACCCGCGCGTTGTCGAGGAACAACTCGGCAGGGTGGGTGTCGGCCATCGTGTACTGCGTCTTGCCGACACGAAACTGGTCCTTCGGGACAACGAAGGCTGTGATGCCGCCCGCCGCCCGCTTGTCGGGGTCCGTGACAGCGAACACAACCGCGAAGTCGGCTCTCGCCGCGTTAGTGATGAAGTGCTTGTGTCCGTCGATCACCCAGCCATCGCCATCGAGCCGCGCGCGTGTTCGGATGGCTTGCGCGTCGCTACCCGCTTCGGGTTCCGTGAGTGCAAAGCACATCGTCTGCTCGCCGCGCACCAGTGGTCGAACGTACGTGTCCCAGAGATGCTCAGGCAGGTCGAGCAGCAGCTGAGTCGGCCCCTCGGGGTTGGGCGGCGCTACTGCGAACAACGCCAGGCGCAGTCCAGACCGCGCGGCATCCTCGACGAGCAGCGTCATGCCGAGTGTCGACAAGCCCCAACCACCGACGGACTCGGGAAGGTGCGCCGCGTAGAAGCCCTCTTGCGCTGCCCGCGCCTTAACCTGATCCGCTGCCGCGCGAAGCGCGCCACTATCCGGCGCCAGCGACCAGAACTGCTCACGTACGCGCTCTTCGACTGGCCGCACCTCGCGGTCGAGGAAGGACGCGAAACTTTCGCGAAGCGCATTCAACTCGTCAGGTACCCGGAAATCCATGCGCGGATCCTTGCAGCCAGCGGTCAGCGCGCGGGGGGCAGCCCGAGGTCGGCGAGCACCCGTTGTGCTGCGTTGTGTCCGGCCGCACCGATGACCGAACCGGCAGGGTGACAGCCGGCGCTCGCGGCGTACAACCCGGGCAGCCACGAGTAGGGCACGCGGTCCGCGAACGCGAATGCGTTGTCGACGTGGTGGATGTGGCCGTGGGTAATGCCGAACCGCCGCTCGATATCCGGTGGTGCCAACGGCAGCGTGTCAGCGACCAAGTCACTCGTCCCTGGAGCGAATCGGTCGCAGATGGACAGGAGGTGCTCGACGTACGACGGCAAGGCGTCATCCCAGGTTGTCGCGCTCAACGTGTACGGCACGGACTGGACGAACAACGCGCTCGAGTGGTGACCTTTCTCATCCTGCAGAGATGGGTCAACCGTTGTATGGACGTACCACTCGATCGTGGGGAACTCCGGCAGCCGGCCAGCCTCGACGTCCGCCCACATCGAGCGCACCGCGTCGACCACATCCGGGCCGTCGGGGAGTAAGTGAACGGTCGCTCCGAACGGCGATGCTGAGTCCTCGGGAAGGCAGCTGAAACGCGGCAGGTCGCGAAGCGCCAGATTGAGTTTCAGTGTGGTTCCGGAGCGCTGCAGGTGTGCGAGTTGAGACGTGAGAGCAGTCGGCAGCGCATCGCCGGTAAGGGCAGCGAGCTGGAACGGGTCGCAACCTCCGACGACAACGCTGGCACTGACCGTGTGGTCATTGGAAAGCGCAACCCCGCAAGCCCGGCCGCCCTCGACAAGCACGCGCTGAACTGGCGAATCCGTGATGAACGTTGCGCCCGCCGCGCGCGCGGCGTCAGCAATGCGAGCGGACACCGTGCCCATGCCACCGCGCACGATCATCCATGCCCCCTCTGCACCCGGCAGGCGGCCCATGTTGTGCGCGAGGAAGTTGTGTCCCGAGCCGGGAGTGTCCGGGCCGGCGTGCAGGCCGGATAGCCCGTCGGTGACGATGTACATCGCCAGGAGCAGGTCGCTCTTGAATCCGAACCGGTCGAGGTAGGACGCGACTGAGCCGCGGCACATCTCGACGAACACTTCACGCAGGGCAGGACGCACGAATCGCTCCGCGGTGTCCTCAATCGACAGTGGTTCGGACAGCCATGTTGGCGCGATGTCCTCTCGTAACGCGGCTAACTCCGCACCCAGCGCTTCGTCGGCCTTGGCATCCTCGACCCCGAAGGCCGACATAATCGCCGCAGTATTCGCGGCCCGATCTGCGCCGAGCAACAGATGGTTGCTACCGGTCGTAGGCAAGAAGTAATGCGGGTCGCGTCGCAGCATCGGGACGTCGATGTCGAGGAGCCCGATGAGTTCCGGTGGCATCAATCCGAGCAGGTACGCACCGGTCGACTGCCCGAGCCCCGGAACGCGCGCGAACGGGTGCTCCGTGCGTACCGCTCCGCCGAGCACGCCATCGCGTTCGCAGACCACGACGTTCAGGCCCGCACGAGCGAGCAACGTCGCCGCGACCAGCCCGTTGTGGCCTGCGCCGACAACGACAACATCGGCGTGTGTCGGAATGCTGCGCGTCATCGATCCTTCAATCGTCGTACGAACTTCAGGCCGGACCATTCCTCATACACCGATGGATCGGTCGGGTCATGCAACATTCTTCAGACGTTAGTACGCCGCGGAGGTCGTCTAAGGTTGTCGCAGGGAGGATGAGATGGGACTGCGCGAGCGCGCGCGTCCGCGCGCACGGGCTAAGGCAGTGCGCGACCGGGCTCGGGTGCATGTTCAAGCGGCCAATGTGCGTTACCACCGATTGCGCGGCGATCGCACGCCCGAGTTGTTGGCTGCAGACTCCTGGGTCGAGCCGCGGCCGTTCAACCTCTACGAGTCCATGCGCCGGCGTGGCCCCGTCTTCTACTCCTCGACGACGGGCTTGTACGTCGTCACGGGTTACGACGCGGTCAACGCGATCCTCAAGGACGACCGCTTTCATGTGCGCCCGCGACATGGGTGGGTCATCGAGATCGTCAAGATGGTCAGCAGCAACTCACTGCTGAACATCGATCCGCCCCGACACACACAGATACGAAAGCTCGTGACGAAGGGCTTGGGCGCCCGGGCCGTTGCGTCGCTCAGCGAATCGATCACGGAACTGACGCACGACCTGCTCGACCGTGTCGAGGGACGCGAGGTCATCGACATCATTCACGACTTTGCGTTCCCGCTCCCAGTGACGATCGTCGCGCGCATCATGGGGATCCCGGAGGAGGACGTCGAAAAGTTCGCTACGTGGGCGCACGACATCGGTCCCGGTTTCGACCCGTTCATCACCCGCGAAAGGGCGGCCACCGCGCGCAAAGCCTCCGACGAGTTGTCTGACTACTTCACTCAACTGGCCGAACGCCGGCGGCAGAACCCAGGCGACGACGTCATATCGGCTCTGATCGCCGCGCGGGACGAAGAGGGCACCAAGCTGACCGACGAGGAGTTGCTCGCCAACTGTCAGCTCATGCTGATTGCGGGATTCGGCACGATGACGGGTCTGATCGGCCACGGGATGAACATGTTCGTCGACCGGCCCGACTTGTGGCAGGCACTTCGAGCCGACCGCAGCCTCATCCCCAACGCGGTCGAGGAGGTCCTTCGTCTCGAACATTCGATTCAGCTGACCATGCGTCACACGTACGACGAACCTGCAGAGGTAGCGGGGGTCACCATCCCGCCCGACTCCCTGGTGATGGTGTTGCTCGCGGCAGGCAGCCGCGACGCGGGGGTATTTTCGGATCCGCTGAGTTTCGATCTCAACCGGCCCAACCCGACCAAGCATCTAGGGTTCTCTGCCGGCGCGCATTACTGTCTCGGCGCCCCACTCGCACGGTTGCAAGGCCGCATCGCCTTCGAAGCGCTGACCGAGCGGCTGCCAGCGATCGCGCGGGCCGGCACGCCCGAGCGGCGGCCGTTCCTGCTCGCTCGCGGGTTGGACGTGATGCCGGTTCAGGTGACCCCGTCAGTCCTGCCGCGCCAATAAACGCAAGTGTGCGCCCCCGGCAGGATTCGAACCTGCGCCCCCGCCTCCGGAGGGCGGTGCTCTATCCCCTGAGCTACGGGGGCTCGGGTGTGCCCAGGATAGCCTCGTGAGCGTGAGCGATCAGCCGGTGCGCGTGCTGGTCGTCGACGATGACGAAGTGATCCGGCAGCTCATCACCGTCAACTTGGAACTCGAAGGGTTCGACGTGCACACGGCCGTCGATGGGCAAGACTGCCTCGACAAGATCAAGGACATTGCGCCGGACGTCGTGACACTTGACGTGATGATGCCGCGCCTCGACGGGTGGGAAACCGCGGCGAGACTCCGCGAGGACCCGTCCCTTGGCCACGTTCGTGTTGTGTTGTTGTCGGCACGCGCGCAAGAGGCCGATGTCGAACGCGGATCTCGCATTGGTGTCGATGCCTACCTGACGAAGCCGTTTGATCCCGACGACCTCGTCGACACTGTGCGTCGGCTGGGTGAGGAGCGACGCGCTACCTAACGTGGGAGATAACCTCGAAACATGACTCCCGCGCAGTTAGCCGAGGCCGTTCGGGCCGCGGTCGCCGCGTGCATCGAGTCAGGGGACCTGGATGTCGCCGTGCCAGACCAGGTCACCGTCGAGCGTCCACGTAACCGTGATCACGGCGACTACTCGACCAACGTAGCCATGCAGCTCGCGAAGCCGGCGGGACGTTCACCGCGAGAGGTCGCCGAGCTCATAGCCACTCGCCTACGCGCGTCGGCGGGCATTGCCAGCGTCGACGTCGCAGGTCCCGGCTTTCTCAACATCCGGCTGGACCAAGCCGCGGCAGGCGAGTTGGCACGCACGATCGTCGAGCAGGGACTCGACTACGGCCGCACCGAAACGTTGGAGAAAGAGCGCATCAACCTGGAGTTCGTCTCCGCCAACCCGACCGGGCCGATTCACCTCGGACATTCGCGATGGGCTGCGGTCGGCGACTCGCTCGGTCGCTTGCTCGAAGCCGCCGGTGCTGACGTCACGCGTGAGCACTACCTCAACGACGAGGGCGTGCAGATGCGGCACTTCGCCGCCTCGCTGCTGGCTGCCGCAAAAGGAGAGCCCACCCCGGAGAACGGCTACACCGGGGAGTACATCGCGGAGATCGCAGCAGTGATCCTCGGAGACAATCCCGAGCTGCTTGCGTCACCAGAAGACGAAGCACTCGCACGCTTCGAAGCCGAGGGGTATCGGCTCATGCTCGCGGAGATGCAGGCCAGCTTGCATCGATTTGGTGTCGACTTCGACGTGTGGTTCTCCGAGCGCGAACTGCACGAGAGCGGAGCGATCGGGCATGCCTTGGACGAGCTTCGCCGCCAGGGCCATGTCTATGACGCGGACGGCGCCGTCTGGCTTCGCACGACTGACTTCGGTGATGACAAAGATCGGGTCCTGGTCAAAAGCGATGGGTCGACGACCTACCTTGCGGCCGACGCGGCGTACTACATCAACAAGCGTGAACGCGGTTTCGAGCGCTGCGTCTACATGCTGGGAGCCGATCATCACGGTTACGTGATGCGACTGAAGTCGCTTGCTGCCTGTGCCGGCGACGACCCGAACCGCAACGTCGAGGTGCTGATAGGACAGCTCGTCAACCTGGTGAAGGACGGCGAGCCCGTTCGCATGAGCAAACGCGCTGGCAACGTCGTCGCACTCGACGAGCTGATTGACGCCGTCGGCGTCGACGCCGCCCGCTATTCACTTGCGCGATCGTCGACCGACTCAGTGCTCACCTTGGACATAGCCGCCATCACCCGGCAGACCAATGACAACCCCGTCTTCTACGTCCAGTACGCCCACGCTCGGCTGGCGTCGTTGCAGCGCAACGCCGAGGAGATGGGCATCGAGCGCGGCCAAGACTTCAACCCGGCCTTGCTCACTCATGAGCGAGAGAACGATCTCCTTGGTGTGCTGGGGGAGTTCCCACGCGTCGTCGCGAGTGCGGCGGAACTGCGCGAGCCGCACCGGGTCGCTCGCTATCTCGAAGAACTCGCGGGCACCTACCACCGGTTCTACGACGCCTGCCGCGTGCTGCCGCTGGGAGATGAGGAGCCGACCGACCTGACTCGTGCGCGGCTGTGGCTGAGTGAGGCGACGCGCATCGTGCTCGCCAACGGTTTGCAACTGCTCGGAGTCAGTGCCCCGGAGCGGATGTAATCACCCGGAGTTGATCTTGCTCTGCGATAGCCTCAATCGGTGACTGCGCACGTCGACCGTGCTCTCGAGCCGGCGGTATGGCCGCGCACGGCTCGCCGTGCGGACGGCGTTCTCACCATCGGCGGTGTCGATGTCATTGCCCTCGCCGAACAGTTCGGCACTCCGGCGTACATCTTGGACGAGGACGATCTCCGGTCTCGTTGTCGAGAATGGCGCGAGGCCTTCGCCGACGGCGATGTCTATTACGCAGGTAAGGCATTTCTGTGCCTGTCCGTCGCCCGATGGGTGATCGAAGAGGGGCTGGGGCTCGACGTCTGCACGGGTGGCGAGCTTGCCGTCGCCTTGCGAGCGGGCGTGCCCACCCACCGGATCGTCTTCCACGGGAACAACAAGTCGGTGCCGGAGCTCGAGCGCGCCGTCGACAACCGCATCGGCAGAGTCGTTGTCGACTCCTTCGAGGAGCTCGCGCGTCTCGCGTTTGTTGCGGAGCGCGCGGAGGTGCGTCAGCCCATCTTGTTGCGGGTGACGCCCGGTGTTGAGGCGCACACACATGAGTACGTCGCGACGGGCCAGGAGGATCAGAAGTTCGGGTTCTCCCTCGCATCCGGTGCCGCAGCAGAGGCGGTGCGCCGGGCCCTGCGTCTCCCGGCCCTCGAATTGCTGGGTCTGCACGCGCACATCGGGTCGCAGATCTTCGAGACGCAAGGGTTCGCCCTTGCTGCGCATCGCATGGTGGGTTTGCTGGCCGAGATCAAGATCGAGCACGGCATCGAGCTCGCCGAGCTCAATCTCGGAGGTGGGCTCGGCATCGCCTACACCGAAGCCGACCTGCCGATGCCGGTCGCCGAGGCCGCCGAACGCCTGCGCAGCATCGTGGCGAGTGAGTGTGCGAGCGCAGGTGTTACCGCGCCGCGTCTTGCCGTCGAACCGGGTCGCGCCATCAGTGGTCCGAGCACCGTCACGCTCTACGAGGTCGGCACCGTCAAGGTGCTGCCGGGTCTGCGCACGTACGTCAGCGTTGACGGCGGCATGAGCGACAACATCCGCACGGCGTTGTACGACGCGCACTACACCGCGGCGCTGGCCTCCCGAATCTCCGATGCGACGCCACAGCCCGTCACGATCTCGGGCAAGCACTGCGAGTCCGGTGACATCGTCGTCAAGGACGTGGCGTTACCTGCCGACCTGGCTCCGGGCGACCTCATCGCCGTACCTGCCTCGGGCGCCTATCACCGCTCCATGGCGAGCAACTACAACCACGTCCCACGTCCGCCGGTCGTAGCAGTTCGCGATGGGGTGGCCCGTGTCATCGTGCGCCGAGAGACCGAAGACGACCTGCTGAAGCTCGACGTCGATTTGGTCGAGGACACACCATGACCTCACCGTTGAAGGTGGCGCTACTGGGTTGCGGCGTCGTCGGCAGCGAGGTCGTTCGCTTGTTGCATGACCACCGCGACGACCTGGCCTCGCGCGTCGGTGCACCGGTCGAGCTGGCGGGTATCGCGGTACGCCGGCCTGACAAGGCACGCGACCTGCCCGTCGACACTGCGCTGTTCACAACGGACGCTGCCTCGCTGGTCGCTCGTGATGATGTCGAAGTTGTTGTCGAAGTCATTGGCGGCATCGAGCCTGCGCGTTCACTGCTGCTTGCTGCGCTGGGACGCGGTGCGTCGGTGGTGACCGCCAACAAAGCATTGCTCGCCGCTGACGGACCCGCGCTCTATGACGCGGCACGCGCGACGAATGCAGACCTCTACTTCGAAGCGAGCGTCGCGGGTGCCATCCCGCTACTGCGACCGTTGCGCGAGTCACTCGCGGGGGACCGCATCCACCGGGTGATGGGCATCGTCAATGGCACCACCAACTTCGTGCTCTCACGCATGGACGAAACCGGTGCAGGCTTCTCCGAGGCGCTCGAAGAAGCGACCGCTCTCGGGTACGCCGAAGCGGACCCGACGGCTGACATCGACGGCTTCGACGCCGCAGCCAAGGCGGCGATTCTGGCGAGCCTTGCCTTTCATACGCGAGTGACTGCAGCAGACGTGCACCGCCAGGGCATCTCGGACGTCACGGCAGCCGATGTCGCAAGTGCCGAGCGCATGGGCTGCATCGTGAAGTTGTTGGCGATAGCCGAGCTGAGTGCAGACGGGCGTGCCGTGGGTGTGCGGGTGCACCCGGCGATGATTCCGCGGACGCATCCGCTGGCCGGTGTCCGCGATGCCTACAACGCGGTCTTCGTCGAAGCGGAGGCCGCCGGGCAGCTGATGTTCTATGGCCGCGGCGCCGGGGGAGCGCCGACAGCCAGCGCGGTCCTCGGCGATCTCGTGGCCGCTGCCCGCAACCGGCTCACCGGCGCTCGGGGGGTCGGCGAATCGGCGTACGCCGACCTGCGTATCTCCCCGATGGGCGAAACCGTCACGCGCTATCACGTCTCCTTGGAGGTCGCCGACAAGGCTGGTGTTCTCGCTCATGTCGCCGAAGCATTCGCGCGTCATGACGTATCCATCCAGACTGTTCGCCAGGAAGGACATCTCGACGACGCCACCCTCGTCCTCGTCACACACGAGGCCACTGACGCGGCCCTCGCTGCGACGGTCGACGAGCTGCGCTCACTCGACATCGTCCGTGCTGTCGCAAGTGTCATGCGCGTTGAAGGGGAGGACGCCCGGTGACAACACTCGTGGGGCACGCGCGTCCGTGGCGCGGTGTCATCGAGGAGTATCGCGATCGGCTTCCGGTGACCGCGGCAACGCCCGTGGTCACCCTGCTCGAGGGCGGCACGCCTCTTGTGCCCGCGCCAGTGCTGTCCGAACGCACCGGTTGCGACGTGTGGCTGAAGGTCGAAGGCCTCAACCCCACGGGCTCCTTCAAGGACCGCGGCATGACTGTCGCAATAAGTAAGGCCGCGGAGGAGGGCGCCAGGGCTGTCATCTGCGCGAGCACCGGCAACACCAGTGCAAGTGCCGCGGCCTACGCCGTCCGTGCGGGCATGGTGTGCGCCGTCCTGGTGCCGACCGGAAAGATCGCTCTCGGCAAACTTGCCCAAGCGCTGGTCCACGGTGCGCGACTGTTGGAGGTCGAAGGCAACTTCGACGACTGTCTCAATCTGGCGCGCGACTTGGCTGACGGCTACCCCGTGTCGCTCGTCAACTCCGTAAACCAATACCGCATCGAGGGACAGAAGACTGCCGCGTTCGAAGTCGTCGACGCACTGGGTGATGCGCCGGACGTGCACTGCCTGCCCGTCGGCAACGCCGGAAACATCACGGCCTACTGGCAGGGTTACGTCGAGGAAGCCGAAGCCGGACGCACAACACAGCGACCGATGATGCGCGGTTTCCAGGCAGCCGGTGCGGCTCCGATCGTCACCGGACAGCCGGTCGCCAAGCCGACGACGATCGCCACCGCAATTCGCATCGGCAACCCGGCGTCGTGGAAACAGGCGATTGCCGCGCGTGATGAGTCCGGGGGAGCCATCGAGTCGGTTACCGATCGCCAGATTCTCGAGGCCTATCGGATTCTCGCTCGCAGCGAAGGTGTGTTCGTTGAGCCATCATCGGCAGCGAGCATCGCGGGTTTGTTGCAAGCGCGCGCCGAGAGCACGATGGATTCGGGCTTGCGCGTTGTATGCACGGTCACCGGTAACGGCCTGAAGGATCCCGACTGGGCCATCGCCGGTGCACCGAAGCCGGTCACGATCCCGCCGGACGCAACCGCGGCTGCACGCGAGCTCGGGTTGGACGAGGGGTAGGGGACGGATGGCCCGAGCAGCATTCCGCGCAGCTCCAATGCGCATCCGAGTCCCAGCGACCAGCGCCAACCTGGGCCCTGGGTTCGACGCTCTCGGCCTCGCCTTGAGCATGTACGACGACCTCGTCTTCCGTGTTTCTGAGACCGGCCTGGTTGTGGACATCGCCGGCGAAGGTTCCGACGACTTGCGCCGCGATCGCCGCAACCTTGTGGTGAAGTCGGCGTACGCCGCTTTCGACGTCCTCGGTGGCAAACCACGCGGTCTCGAAGTTGTCTGCGCCAACCGCATCCCGCAAGGGCGCGGGTTGGGTTCGTCGGCAGCGGCAGTCGTCGGCGGAATCTTGGGAGCGCGTGCGCTTGTTGTTGGTGGAAGCGAACGTCTTGCTGACGAGGCGGTCCTGCGCCTCGCTGCCGAGATCGAGGGTCACCCAGACAATGTTGCCGCGTGTTTATTCGGCGGCTTGACCCTCGCGTGGACCGACCTCAAAGGTGCCCGTGCCATTTCGCTCGCGGTTTCCGATGACGTGCAACCCGTTGCCTTCGTGCCCTCAACCCGGTCGTCGACCTCGAAGGCGCGCAAGATGTTGCCCGAGTCGGTCCCGCACGCAGATGCTGTCGCCAACGTCGGCCGGACCGCACTCCTTGTCGAGGCAATGGCGCGACATACCGAGCTCCTCATCGACGCGACTGAAGACCGGCTGCACCAGGGCTACCGAGCGTCGGCCATGCCGCGCACCGCGAAGCTCATCGACAAGTTGCGCGCTGCCGGGTTCCCCGCTGTCGTTTCCGGGGCCGGCCCGACGGTGCTTGCCCTGACGACGGGCGAGCAGGCCGAAGCGGCTGCCCGGCTATCCGGCGCTGCCTTCGTCCCGCACGAGCTGTCCGTCGATCGCGACGGCGCCAGGAACCTCCCGCTGGAGGGCTGAGGCTGCGTGTCGTAACAAGGAGGGATGATCCGAGCCCCGCTCGGTGTTATGGTTGTCAGGCACCAGCCGCTATCCGCGGCTCCGTTGCTCGCAAGAACCCCCGCAGACACATCGTCGGACGCGAGCCGGCTGCGCACCGGTCCTGGTCGCCCCTCATTGTCCGCGGTTCGCCCACGATTAGAGGCGGAGCGTACGGCGGATCAGCGGCGAACCGCTGTTTCTAGCGGCCCGCCACCAATTACCCGGTCCACCGAAAGGACCACAGTGAGCGACACCATCGACTACGCCACCGAGCCCGCGACAGACGCGGGCACGTCGGCCAACGGCACCAAGAGCCGGGCCCGACGGACCACCGGCGGCGGCCTCTCAGCGAAAGTGCTGCCCGAGTTGCAGGCCATGGCCTCCGAACTCGGCATCACCGGCACCGCGCGGATGCGCAAGGGTGAGCTGATCGAGGCGATCCAATCCCGCCAGGGCGCATCGTCCGGCGGACGTTCAGCGGCAAGCAAGACAGACGCAGACACAGACACCGGCACCGGCACCGGCACCGGCACCGCAAGCACTGCCAGCACGACCACTGAAACCAAGCCCGACCAACCCCGCGAGCGGACCGAAGGCGGTCCGGGCCAGGGCAGCGGACAACGCACCCAACAGGGTGGCCAGCAAGGCGGGCGTCAGGGCGGGCAGAACTACCAGCAGCGCCAAGGTGGTCAGGGCGGTGGCCAGGGCGGTGGCCAGAGCGGCGGACAACGCGGCCCGCAAGGCGGCGGCGGTCAAGCCGGCGGCCAAGGTCGCGACGAGTTCGGTAACAACCGGCGTCGTCGCGGACGCTTCCGCGAGCGCAACCGCAACCGACCGGGTGAGCAGTACGAGCCCGATCCGCAGATCGCCGAGGATGACGTTCTCATTCCGATCGCGGGCATCCTCGACATTCTCGACAACTATGCGTTCGTCCGGACGTCCGGATACCTCCCTGGCCCCAATGACGTCTACGTTTCGCTGGCCCAGGTGCGCCGCCACGGCATGCGCAAGGGTGATGCGGTCACCGGTGCGGTCAAACAACCACGCGAAGGTGAGCGGCGCGAGAAGTTCAACGCGCTCGTTCGTCTCGACACCATCAACGGTGTCGATCCGGAAGAAGCCCGCAAGCGCATCGAGTTCAACAAGCTGACGCCCCTCTACCCACAGGACCGGCTGCGGTTGGAGGCCGACCCTGCGCAGCTGACGACGCGCATCATCGACCTCATCGCGCCGATCGGTAAGGGCCAGCGCGGCCTCATCGTCTCGCCGCCGAAGGCCGGCAAGACGATGGTCCTGCAAGCCATCGCAAATGCCATCACGACCAACAACCCTGAGGTTCACCTCATGGTTGTGCTTGTCGACGAGCGGCCAGAAGAAGTCACCGACATGCAGCGGTCGGTCAAGGGTGAGGTCATCGCTTCGACCTTCGACCGTCCCGCCGAAGACCACACGACGATCGCGGAGCTCGCGATCGAGCGGGCCAAGCGTCTCGTCGAGCTCGGCCACGATGTCGTCGTACTCCTCGACTCCATTACTCGACTCGGGCGTGCCTACAACCTGGCCGCGCCGGCATCGGGCCGGATCCTGTCCGGTGGTGTCGACTCGACAGCGCTGTACCCGCCGAAGCGGTTCTTCGGTGCTGCTCGCAACATCGAAGACGGCGGCTCGTTGACGATCCTCGCCACCGCGCTCGTCGAGACCGGCTCCCGTATGGACGAGGTCATCTTCGAGGAGTTCAAGGGCACCGGAAACATGGAGCTCAAGCTCGACCGCAAGATTGCTGACAAGCGCGTGTTCCCGGCGATTGACGTCGACGCGTCCGGCACCCGTAAGGAAGAGATCCTGATGGGGGCCGAGGAGCTCGCGATCGTGTGGAAGCTGCGCAGGGTGCTCCACGCCCTTGATATGCAGCAGGCGCTCGAGCTGCTCATTGACAAGATGAAGCAGACGAAGAGCAACCCCGAGTTCCTCATGCAGATCCAGAAGACGACGATGAGCCCTGGGGAGTAAAACCAGCGCCGTTGACGTTGCTGGCAGACTGAGTAACAAGCGACATAGGAGTAGCACCGTGAAACCCGACATCCACCCGGAGTACGTCGAAACGACGGTCACCTGCACGTGTGGTAACACGTTCACTACACGCAGCACTGCCAAGGACGGCGTCATGCATGCCGAGGTTTGCTCGGCCTGCCACCCGTTCTACACGGGCAAGCAGAAGATCATGGACGTCGGCGGCCGCGTCGAGAAGTTCGAGAAGCGGTACTCCGGCAAGAAGTAGCGACCTGACGGCGCTGGCGCGCGGGTGAGTCCCGTTCGTCGGCGCCGTTTCGTCTGTCCGCGGCAGCAGTGAGGAGGTGAGTACCGATGTTCGAGAGCGTTACCGCTCTTGCTAACGAGCATGCCGAGCTAGAGCGTCGGCTCGCCGCACCCGAGGTGCACTCGGACCAGAACCTGGCCCGAACCTTGGGGCGTCGCTACTCAACGCTCACCCCGATCGTCGAGACCTACCACGCCTGGCAGCGCGCGGCCGAGGACCTGATCACGGCAACCGAACTCGGACGCGAGGACGCGTCATTCCGCGAGGAGGCGGCTCGCCTCGAAACGGAACGCGACGAACTGGCCGAACGCCTGTCGCTGCTGCTTGTGCCACGTGATCCCGCCGATGACAAGGACGTCATCCTCGAGATCAAGGCCGGTGAGGGAGGCGAGGAGTCGGCGCTGTTCGCTGGTGACCTCTTGCGCATGTACCTCAAGTACGCCGAGCGCGTCGGGTGGAAGACCGAGGTACTGGACGCGACCGAGTCTGACCTCGGTGGTTACAAGGACGTGAGCGTCGCCATCAAGGCGCGTGGCGACCAAGAGGGGCCGTACCGCCGGTTGAAGTTCGAGGGCGGTGTGCACCGCGTGCAGCGGGTTCCGGTCACTGAGTCACAGGGGCGCGTTCACACAAGTGCGGTCGGCGTACTCGTGGCCCCGGAAGCAGAAGAGGTCGACGTCACCATCGATCCAGCTGACCTTCGCATCGATGTGTATCGCTCGTCCGGCCCAGGCGGCCAATCGGTCAACACCACGGACTCAGCGGTGCGCATCACCCATGAGCCGACAGGCATCGTCGTGTCGTGTCAGAACGAAAAGAGCCAGTTGCAGAACAAGGAGTCGGCGATGCGCATCCTGCGCGCGCGGATACTGGCGCAGGCTCTGGCGGAGCGCGCGGCAGAGGACAGTGCGAGCCGGGCCAGCCAGGTGCGCACTGTCGACCGCAGCGAACGCATCCGCACCTATAACTTCGCCGAGAACCGCATTTCCGACCATCGCGTCAACTTCAAGGCCTACAACCTCGACCAGGTTCTCGACGGTGATCTCGATGCCGTGATCGGTGCGCTCATTGACGCCGACACGTCCGAGCGACTCGCGACCGCGACGTGAGCACGGTTGCCGCAGCCGCGCAGCGGCTCGCTGATGCCGGGGTGCCGAGCGCTCGGCACGATGCGGAGGCGCTTGCCGCCTACCTGCTCGGAGTGCAACGGCACGCACTGCCGCGTGGCGACCTCGGCGCTGACTATGACGAGCTAGTTGCGCGGCGGGCTGCCCGGGAGCCACTGCAGTACATCGTCGGCACCGCGCCGTTTCGTCAGCTGGAGCTGCTGGTCGGGCCGGGCGTCTATGTGCCGCGTCCGGAGACGGAACTGGTTGCCGGCTGGATCATCGACGCGCTTGTTGGCGTACCGGCGCCGCTGGTTGTCGACCTGTGCACCGGCCCCGGCACGATCGCCCTTGGTGTCGCAGACGAGGTCGCCGGCGCGCGCGTTCACGCGGTGGAGCTGGATCCGAACGCCATCGCCTGGGCTCGGAAAAACGTTGCTCACACGGGACTAGACGTGATGCTCCATCACGCCGACGCCGCACATGCATTGCGGGAGCTCGACGGCACCGTCGACGCGGTCGTCTCCAACCCGCCGTACGTGCCGGTCGAAGACCAGCACCGACTAGACCCAGAGGTGCGTGACCACGAACCGTCCCGGGCGTTGTACGCAGACGATGATGGCCTCGCGATTGTGAGTTCCGTCGTCATGACTGCTAAACGACTGCTCCGTCCAGGCGGAGTCATCGCCATCGAGCACAGCGCCGATCAGGGCGCGGCTGTCCCCGCGATCGTGCAGGCTGCCGGCTTCGTCGACGTCCTCGACCATCGTGACCTCGCAGGGCGCGACCGATTCACGACGGCGCGATGCCCGTGAGCACGACGTTCGACTGCAGCGACTCGATACAGCGCGAGCGTGGCATCGGCGCAGCCATCGCCGCCATCCGACGCAATGAACTCGTCGTGCTTCCGACCGACACGGTGTATGGGTTGGCGGCTGATGCGTTCATGCCATCTGCGGTTGATGCGTTGCTTTCGGCGAAGGGCCGCGGGCGTGACATGCCCGTCCCCGTGCTAGTGGCATCGCGCGACATGGCCGAGGCACTCTTCGCCACGTTGTCCGTTGCCGGCCGCGCTCTCGCTGACGCATTTTGGCCTGGACCGCTGACGCTGGTGACGACGCACAACCCGGCGCTGGCATGGGACTTGGGTGATACCCGGGGGACTGTTGCGCTCCGGATGCCCGACCATCCGCTCGCGCTCGCCCTGATCTCCGAGACGGGTCCGCTCGCCGTCAGCAGCGCCAACCGATCCGGCGACGCACCGGCAACGACGGTCCTCGACGCGCAAGCGCAACTGGGCGAGGACGTCTCCGTCTACCTCGACGGTGGCCCGTGCGGCGTCGCCGTACCGTCGACGATCGTCGATCTCACAGGAGACGTACCGCGGATCCTTCGGCTCGGTGCTCTCGACGCCGATGCCCTGCGCGCCGTTGTCCCCGTAGAGTGACCCCGTGAGTGAGACCGTGCCCTTCTGGGGTCCTGACTTCGCGTCCCTGCAGCAGACCGACCCGGACATCGCCGGTGTTGTGCTCGGTGAGCTCGAGCGACTTCGCGGGGGGCTTCAGCTGATCGCGAGTGAGAACTTCACCTCTCCGGCCGTCCTCGCCGCCCTCGGCAGCACGCTGTCCAACAAGTACGCCGAGGGGTATCCGGGCCGCCGCTACTACGGCGGGTGCGTGGAGGTCGACAAGGCCGAAAACATCGGCATCGAGCGCGCCAAGCAGCTGTTCGGCTGCGAGCACGCAAACATGCAGCCGCACAGTGGCGCCAGCGCCAACCTCGCTGTCTACGCGGCGTTCTGCCAGCCGGGAGACACGGTTCTTGCCATGTCGCTCCCGCACGGGGGACACCTCACCCACGGCAGCAAGGTGAACTTCTCGGGCAAGTGGTTCAACACCGTCGGGTACGCCGTCAAGCGCGACACCGAGACGATCGACTACGACGAGGTGCGGTCGCTCGCCCTCGAGCACCGACCCAAGATGATCATCTGCGGTGCGACGGCCTACCCACGACTCATCGACTTCGAAGCGTTCCGCGCCATCGCCGATGAGGTCGGTGCCATCCTGCTGTGCGACGCTGCGCACTTCATCGGTCTCGTTGCGGGCGGCGCGATCCCGAGCCCGGTGCCGCACTGCGACGTCGTTTCCTTCACGACACACAAGGTGCTGCGCGGTCCGCGCGGCGGCATGATCGTGTGCCGCGAAGAACATGCGCAGAAGATCGACAAGGCCGTGTTCCCGTTCACGCAGGGCGGCCCGTGCATGCACGCAGTAGCCGCCAAGGCGGTCGCGCTCAAAGAAGCCCAGTCGACGGCGTACCAGACCTATGCGCGGCAGGTCGTTGCCAATGCGCGGGCGCTCGCCGAGGGCCTCGCCGAGGAGGGGCTGCGACCGGTGGCTGGTGGCACCGACACGCACCTCGCGCTGCTCGACTTGCGCGAAGTCGGCGTCACCGGCAAGGACGCGGAGGCGCGCTGTGACGCGGCCGGCATCACCTTGAACAAGAACGCCATCCCATTCGACCCGGAGCCACCCGCTGTGGCGTCCGGGCTCCGCGTCGGGACACCCGCGGTCACGACGCAGGGGATGAACGAGGTGGAGATGAAAGAGGTGTCCGGACTCATCGGCCGAGCCGTCCGCGATGCCGACGGCAGCGCAGCCGGTGAGATCCGGGAGGCCGTGAGCACTCTTGTCCGACGCCATCCGGCTTACGCCCACGACTGATTCTGAGTTGTGCGCGAGTACCTGCTTGTCCTTTGCCTTGCGGCAGCGATCACCTATCTGCTGACGCCGGTCTGCCGTCGGCTCGCGGTCGGCATCGGCGCGATGGCCGAGGTCCGCGATCGTGACGTGCATGCCATCCCCACCCCTCGGCTCGGCGGGGTGGCGATGTACGCCGGAATCGCGGGCGCACTGCTCGTCGCCGCCCGGTTGCCGAAGCTGAACTCGACCTTCCGTGACACCTCGGAGGTCAGGGCCGTCTTGCTCGCCGGTGGACTCGTGTGCCTGCTGGGTGTCATCGATGACAGGTTCAACCTCGACGCGTTGACCAAGCTCGCCGGCCAGATCCTCGCCGCAGGGGTCCTCGTGCTCGAGGGCGTGCAGTTGCTCTGGATCCCGTTGCCGAGCGGCACAGTCGTGCTCGATCAGCAGCTGGGCGCGATTGCCACCGTGGTCGTGGTTGTGATCATCATCAACGCGGTCAACTTCATCGACGGGCTGGACGGGCTAGCCAGCGGCGTCGTCGGCATCGGTGCGGTCGCGCTCTTCGCCTACTCGTATTCATTAGCGGTTGAGAAGGGGTTCGAGCGGGCCAACCCGCCGACGCTCATCACTGCGGTGCTCATCGGTGCCTGCGCAGGATTCCTCCCGCACAACTTCAACCCGGCGCGGATTTTCATGGGCGACTCCGGCTCGATGCTCATCGGCCTGATGCTCTCGGCGTCCGTGGTCTCCCTGACGGGGCAGTTCGACTACCAGGCGGTGAGCAGTCTCGAACTGTTCCCCGCCACGCTGCCGCTGCTGCTCCCGTTGCTCGTGCTCGTCGTGCCGTTCCTGGACTTCGTGCTGGCGATCGTGCGACGGAGCGTGGCCGGACAGTCACCGTTCACACCCGACAAGCGCCACTTGCACCATCGCTTGCTCGAGATAGGCCACTCGCAGACCCGCGCCGTGCTGCTCATGTACTTCTGGGCGGCGCTGTTCGCGTTCAGTGTCGTCTCGGTCTCACTGACGAAAGGTCCACTACTCATTGTCGGTGTTGCCGCCGGTCTCGGTGCTCTCGTCACCCTCGTGAGCACCCTCCCGCGCACACGTGCTGCGCGAGCTGCGTCGTCAGAAAAGTGAGTCACCCTGCCGAAATTGGGCTCTGACCTGCGTGGTAGCGTCACCGCGTCCTGCCAGCGGATATTTCGCCGGGTCGGGACAGGCCCACCCCACACACCGTCCGTGTGCGGGTCGACCAACCCTGGAGACGCCATGTCCGACACCCGCTGCACCACCGGCGAAGTCGGCTGAGCGGCCGGGGCGTGAATGGCTACTCGCGGGCCGCGGTCGGGCGGCCCGAGTCTCGTCGACCTGCTGACGCTGGGTGTCAGCGCAGGCGCGTCGGTGGGACTCGGCTTCGGCATCGGATGGCTGCTCGACTCGCAGTTGGACACCGTGCCGGTCTGCACGATGATCGGACTCGCGGCCGGCGTCGTACTTGCGGTGGCGACGGTGTGGGCACAAATGCGCAAGTTCCTACGGCAGTAGCGATCTGACCGAATACATGACCGGCGTACGAACCGAAGGACCGAAGCAGGTGCACGAGACCGCATCCGAAGCCGCGTCGGGGGCTGCCCCCATCGCCCTCCCGCTCGCGGAGGTCACGCGGCACTTCCGGCGCGCCGTCGTCATTGCTGCGGCCCTCGGCGGGGTGGGTTTGGCTATCACTGCGCTGGTCGGCCACATCGGCGTCGGCCTGCTCTTCTGCGTCGGCCTCGGCTTGGGTATCGCGAACGGCGCCGCCGTCCAGGTTTCCGCCGGTCGCTACGCCATGCGCGCGGAGCCGGACAAGAAGCGCTTCGCCATGGGCGTGCTCGCCCGGCTCACCGTCATCAGCCTCATCGCGTTGGCCGTGGCTGTGCTGTTCCGACCCGAGGGCCTGGCCGTGCTCTTCGGGCTCGCGTTCTTCCAGTTGCTGATGCTCGCCGCCGCGTCGGGCTCGATGATCCGCACGCTGCGTAAGGAAGGGGCGGGCCCGTGATCGCGGCAGGCTTCCTTCCGGCCGCCGAAATCAAAGTCGGCGAGCATCACACCGCGCAGTGGCTCGGTCTCACCTGGAACGTCGACACCATCTACTGCACTGTCATCGCCGGTGTCATTGTCTGCGGGTTGGGGCTGCTCGTGGCCCGCCAGGCGACGGACGGCGTACCCGGCAAGCTGCAGTTGTTCTGGGAGATGGTCGTCGACACCACCAAGAAGCAGGTGGAGAACACCATCGGCCCGCAGGCCTCCTTCGTCGTACCGCTCGCGGTGTCGTTGTTCCTGTTCATCCTCATTGCCAACTGGATCGAGATCATCCCGAGCAGTGACGGGGAGTACCTCAAGTCGCCGACCGCGGACGTCAACCTGCCCTACGCACTGGCATTGACGGTCATCATCTGGGTGCACGTCGTGGCCCTGCGCCGGCGAGGGTTCGCCTACGTTCGCGGCTTTTTCAAGCCGATCGGACAGGCGCCCATCAAGGTGATCGAGGAAGTCGTTAAGCCGGTCACGTTGTCGCTGCGACTGTTCGGCAACCTGTTCTCCGGCGGGATCATGATCGCGCTCATCGGGCTGCTCCCGGTGGCCGTGGTGCCGTTCGGAGACCTGCTCTGGAAGCCCTTCGACATGGCCATCGGCGTGATCCAGGCCTTCATCTTCGCGCTGTTGACCGTTCTTTACTTCACATTCGCCCTCTCCGAGGAGGGCCACTGACCAGATCGCCCGCAACGAATAGCCTGCATCTCACCTCGAACCGGGCCACGTGCGCCCCGAAACGGAGCTAGGAGCCCATGTCCGCTTCGCAGCAACTCATCCTCGCCGCTACTGACACCGAACTGAACTCCGCCATCAAGACCGCCGGCGCCTTCGTCGGTGGCGGTTTGGCCTTGGCCGGCGGCGCCATCGGCGCGGCCGTCGGTGACGGTCTGGCCGGTGCCCAGACGATCGCCGGCGTGGCGCGTCAGCCGGAAGCACAGCCGCGGTTGTTCACGATCTTCTTCCTGACCGTCGGTCTGGTCGAGGCCATGTACTTCATCAACCTCGCCTTCATGGCGCTGTTTGTATTCGTCCTCGGCAAGTAGCAGCGACATGTCCGACTACCAGGCGAGCAACTTCCTCGTTCCCAACGCGACGTTCATCGCGGAGTTGATCGCGTTCTTCATCATCTTGTGGATCCTCTGGACCAAGGTGATCCCGCCGATCAACAAGGCGCTCGAGGCCCGGCAGGCGGTCATCCGAAGGGCTCTCGAAGAGGCGCGGGAAGCCGACGAGAAGCTCAAGAAGGCCGAGGAGGCGTACCGCAACGCGCTGAACGAAGCGCGCGCCGAGGCGGCCAAGATGCGCGAGGAAGCCCGCAGCGAAGGCAAGCGCATCGTCGAAGAGATGCGCAGGCAGGCAGCCGAGCAGGCGGCGGCGATCACAGCCGCGAACCAGCGACAGATGGAGGTCGACCGCCAGCGTGCGATGGACGAGCTGCGCACCGAGGTCGGTCGGCTAGCGGTCGACCTTGCCAGCCGGATCGTCGGTGAGTCGCTCGAGGACGAGGCTCGCAAGCGGCGGACCGTCGACCGGTTCATCGAGGAGATCGATCAGTCCGATCGGGCGCTGACGTAGTCATGGCTGTCGGGTTGTTGGGTGCCAGCCGCGAAGCACTCGCGGCGGCACGGGAGCGCCTCGACGCGGGTGTCGCGAACCTCGGTCCCGAGGAGCTGACACGGCTCGGCGAGGACTTGTTCGCCGTGGCGGATCTGCTCTACCGCGAGGGACGGCTCCGTCGTGCGCTGTCGGACCCCGGGCTAGCCGAGGACGCACGGTCGCGGTTGGCACAGCAGCTGCTGGGCGAGCAGTTGTCCGCTCCGGCGTTCGACGTCGTACAGACGCTCGTCACGTCGCGATGGTCACGTCCCGTTGACCTCGTCGACGCGGCCGACCTTCTCGGTGTGCAGGCGGTGCTCGCCGCGGCGGAGCGGGCCGAAGAGCTCGAGGATGTCGAGGATGAGTTGTTCCGGTTCGCGCGCATCTTGGAGCGCCAGCCAGAACTGCAGGTTGTGCTCGGTGACATCACCGTGCCGGTGGAGCCGCGGATCCAGCTCCTCCAGGATGTCCTGCGCGACAAGGTCCGGCCGACAACCTTGCGGCTGGCCACCGAGGCAGTGCGCGCGCCCCGCGGCCGGCGTCTCGACCGGGTGCTCGAGGACTACGTTCGCTTTGCCGCAGAACGCCGCCAGCGACTGGTCGCAGAAGTGTGGACCGCAGTTCCGCTCACCGACGAACAGACCGCACGGCTCGGTGATGCGTTGGCGACAGCGTTCGGTCGTCGGGTCCAGATTCAGTCAACCGTTGACACATCGTTGCTTGGTGGCCTGACGGTGCGCGTTGGCGATGAGGTCATCGACGGCAGCATCGTCAACCGCGTCGAGTTGGCGCGGCGGCGGATCGCCGGCTGATGGTGCGCATGAAGACAGCGACAAGAGGAAGAGGCATATGACCGAGCTGAGCATCCGGCCGGACGAGATTCGCGATGCGCTGCAGCGCTTCGTGCAGTCTTACGAGCCGGAGAGCACGCGCGAAGAGGTCGGCCGGATCACCGAGGTCGGTGACGGCATCGCCCGGGTGGAGGGTCTGCACTCGGCGATGACCAATGAGCTGCTGGAGTTCGAAGGCGGGCTGCGCGGTCTGGCACTGAACCTCGACGTTCGTGAGATCGGTGTCGTTCTGCTCGGCGACTACACGCACATCGAAGAGGGCCAAGAGGTACGCCGGACCGGCGAGATCCTCTCCGTGCCGGTGGGCGATGCCTTCCTCGGCCGCGTCGTCGACCCGCTGGGTAGCCCGCTCGACGGGCAGGGAGACATCGAGCCGGAGGCCCGGCGACTGCTGGAGACGCAGGCACCGTCGGTCGTCGAGCGCCAGCCGGTGAAGGAGCCGTTGCAGACCGGCATCAAGGCCATCGACGCGATGACCGCCATCGGCCGCGGCCAGCGCCAGCTCATCATCGGTGACCGCCAGACCGGCAAGACCGCGGTCGCGCTCGACGCGATCATCAACCAGCGTGAAAACTGGAAGAGCGGCGATCCCAAGCTGCAGGTCAAGTGCGTCTACGTCGCCATCGGTCAGAAGAACTCCACCATCGCCGCGTTGCGCGGTGCGCTGGAGGAGACGGGAGCGCTCGAGTACACGACGATCGTCGCGGCCCCCGCCGCGATGGCTGCTGGCTTCAAGTACCTCGCGCCGTACACCGGTTCAGCGATCGGCCAGCACTGGATGTACCAGGGGCAGCACTCGCTCATCGTTTTCGACGACCTGTCCAAGCAGGCGGAGGCGTATCGCGCGATCTCCCTGCTGCTGCGACGCCCACCAGGTCGCGAGGCGTACCCGGGTGACGTGTTCTACCTGCACTCGCGGCTGCTCGAACGTTGCGCCAAGCTCTCCGACGAGCTCGGTGGTGGATCGCTGACCGGGTTGCCGATCATCGAGACCAAGGGCAATGACGTGTCGGCGTACATCCCGACGAACGTCATCTCGATCACCGACGGGCAGATCTTCCTCGAGACCGACCTGTTCAACTCCGGTGTGCGCCCAGCCATCAACGTCGGCATCTCCGTGTCGCGAGTCGGCGGCAACGCGCAGATCAAGGCCATGAAGAAGGTCGCCGGCACGCTTCGTCTCAACCTTGCGCAGTACCGCGAGCTGGAGGCGTTCTCCGCGTTCGGTTCCGACCTCGACAAGGCGAGCAAGGCGCAGCTCGAGCGCGGCGCGCGGCTGGTCGAGCTGCTCAAGCAGCCGCAGTACAACCCCTACTCGGTCGAGCGTCAGGTCGTCTCAATCTGGGCGGGTACGACGGGCGCTCTCGATGACGTTCCCGTCGAGGACATCCGCCGCTTCGAGACCGAGTTCCTCGACTACATCGCGAGCAAACACCAGGGCGTGTACGACGCCATCATCACCACCGGCAACCTGGGCGACGACGAGGTGACGGTTCTCGAGAAGGCGATCGCGGAGTTCAAGAACGGCTTCCAGACAACCAGTGGCGAGGGCATCCGTGCCCATGCTGGTCACGAGGAGCACGACGCGATGGACGACGAGGAAGTCGGTCAGGAAGAAGTCAAGAAGTACCGGCCGAAGCCAGCGCCGGAGAACAAGGCCTAGCTCGACATGGGTGCTCAGCTCCGCGTTTACCGTCGCCGGATCCGCTCCGTCCAGTCGACGAAGAAGATCACGCGCGCGATGGAGCTCATTGCTGCGTCGCGGATCGTCAAAGCCCAGCAGCGGGTCGAGGCGGCGAAGCCGTACGCGGATGCGATCACCCGCGCCGTTTCCGCGGTCGCCACCCAGTCGACAACCGAGCACCCGCTGACGACGGCGATTGAGAACCCGACCCGGGCAGCGGTGCTCGTGATCACGAGCGACCGTGGTCTCGCCGGTGGCTACAGCATCAACGCCCTGCGCACGGGTGAGGAGCTGATGCAGCTCTTGCGTGACGAGGGCAAGGAGACCGTCCCTTATCTGATCGGTCGGAAGGCGCTGGCGTACTACCGCTTCCGCAACCGCGACATCGCCGAGTCGTGGACCGGATTTTCGGAGCAACCGACCTATGACGATGCAAAGGCTGCCGCCGACGCGCTCATCGCCGCGTTCATCGAGCCGACGGACGAGGGTGGCGTCGACGAGATCCACGTGGTGTTCACCGAGTTCGTGTCGCCGCTGACGCAGCGGCCGAAAGCAGTTCGTGTCCTGCCCCTCGTCGTCGTGGAGACCGACGAGCCACCGCCCGAGGGCATCATGCCGCTCTATGAGTTCGAGCCGTCCGGCGAAGAAGTTCTCGACGCGCTGCTGCCGCGATACGTCGAGAGCCGAATCTATGCGGCTTTGCTGGAGTCAGCTGCATCCGAGAGCGCGGCTCGACGTCGCGCGATGAAGGCGGCGACCGATAACGCTGAAGAGCTCATCCGCTCACTGACACGAGCGGCGAACTCGGCCCGCCAGGCCGAGATCACCCAGGAAATCTCAGAGATCGTCGGTGGAGCCGACGCCCTCGCCGCAACCGGGAGTGACGACTACTGATGACAGCCACAATCGAGACACCCGCAGCCGCTTCCTCGGATGGCGGAGGCACCGGTCGCGTCGTACGCGTCATCGGACCCGTCGTCGACGTCGAGTTCGCGCCGGACCAGATGCCCGAGGTCAACAACGCGCTGCACCTCACTCGGACCATCGGCGACGACACCCGCACGCTGACCCTCGAGGTCGCCCAGCACATCGGCGACAACATGGTCCGCGCGATCTCCATGGCGGCGACCGACGGCGTTGTCCGCGGCACTGACGTCATCGACACGGGCGCGCCCATCAGCGTGCCGGTCGGCGACGTCACCAAGGGCCACGTATGGAACGTGCTCGGTGAGCCGCTCGACACCGACCCCAAGGGGTTGGAGATCACCGAGCGCTGGCCAATCCACCGGCAGCCTCCGAAATTCGACGAGCTCGAGGCGAAGACTGAGGTCTTCGAGACCGGCATCAAGGTCATTGACCTGCTCGCGCCCTATGTCCGCGGCGGCAAGATCGGATTGTTCGGCGGCGCCGGTGTCGGTAAGACCGTCATCATCCAAGAGATGATCCGCCGCGTCGCGCAGGAGTTCAGCGGCGTCTCGGTGTTTGCCGGTGTGGGCGAGCGCACCCGCGAGGGCAACGACCTCTACCTGGAAATGGAAGAGGCCAACGTGTTGAAGGACACGGCGTTGGTCTTCGGTCAGATGGACGAGCCGCCGGGTGTTCGTATGCGCGTCGGTCTCGCCGCCCTGACGATGGCGGAGTACTTCCGCGACGTACAGAAGCAGGACGTGCTGCTGTTCATCGACAACATCTTCCGGTTCACCCAGGCCGGCTCCGAGGTGTCCACGCTGCTCGGCCGGATGCCATCGGCCGTGGGTTACCAGCCGACTCTCGCCGACGAGATGGGTGAACTGCAGGAGCGCATCACCTCGACGCGCGGTCACTCGATCACGTCGCTGCAGGCGATCTACGTCCCTGCCGACGACATCACCGACCCGGCACCGCACACGACGTTCACTCACCTCGACGCGACAACGGTGCTCTCGCGGTCCATCTCGGAGAAGGGCATCTACCCCGCGGTCGACCCGCTCGACTCAACGAGTCGAATCCTCGACCCGCGGTACGTCGGCGAGGAGCACTACCAGGTCGCCCAGCGCGTGAAGGAGATCCTGCAGCGCAGCAAGGACCTGCAGGACATCATCGCCATCCTCGGCGTCGATGAGCTGTCCGAGGAGGACCGTGTCATCGTCGCGCGCGCGCGTCGCATCGAGCGGTTCCTATCGCAGCCCTTCTTTGTCGCCGAGCAGTTCACCGGTATCCCGGGCAAGTTCACGCCCGTGTCGGAAACCATCTCGTCGTTCAAGGCCATCGCCGACGGCGACTACGACCACCTGCCCGAGCAGGCCTTCTTCATGTGCGGCGGTATCGAAGACGCCGAAGAGAAGGCCAAGGCGATGGAGGGCAGCGACGACGGCCGCGACAAGAAGTCCAGCTCGAAAGGCGGCGGCGACGACAAGGCGAAGTCGGCTGACGCGGGCGGCGGCGACAACGACACGGCGAAGTCGGCTGACGCGGGCGGCGGCGACGACACGGCAAAGTCGGCTGACGCGGGCGGCGACGAGAAGCCAAAGTCTGACGCAGGCGGCGAGTAGGCCCGGTGGCTACCCAGCAGGTCGAGCTCGTCGCCGTCGATCACGAGGTCTGGTCGGGGGAGGCGGAGGTGGTCAACGCCCGCACTCTCGAGGGTGAGATCGGCATCTTGCCGGGGCACGCGCCGCTGCTCGGCGTACTCGCCGAGGGGCATGTCGTCCGCATTGGCGTCAGCGAGGGTGAAGAGATCCGCGTAGCCGTGCACGGCGGCTTTCTCTCCGTCACCGACGACGGCGTGCAGATCCTTGCCGAACGCGCAGAACTCTCCGATGACATCGACGTGTCCCGCGCACGGCGCGCGTACGACGAACACAAGGACGCCGACGAGGACGACGCAGAAGGACGCTCAGCATTCCTGCGCGCGCAGGCTCGACTCGACGCTGCAGGGGAGACCGTCGACCACTAGTTGGTGCTGCTAGCGCCGCGGAGGTTATGGCCCGAGCCGGTAGTCGTGTGGTTCGGTGGTGTGGGTTTGGCCGTGGGGGCTGGTCCAGGTCCAGGTGCGGTCGTCGTTTTGTGTGACGGTCCATCCACCCTTTGTTTTGGCGTTGTGCCATCGCC
>JAWWOW010000014.1:0-22728 GCA_033851265.1 Frankiales bacterium | reverse complement strand
AGGTCCGGACCGGGACCGAGCTGGCCCGGGGGGTGGTTGAGGCGTTGGAACGGATCTCGGGGATGGTCGATGAGACCACGACCGCGGCGAAGGAGATCTCGATCGCGACCCAGCAGCAGCGCTCCGCCTCCGATCAGGTGGTGGGGGCGATGACCCAGGTCTCTGACGTCAGCCGGCAGTACGCCGTCGGGTCCAAACAAGCCGCCGCAGCAGCCGCCCAACTCAACGTCCTCGCCGCTGAGCTCCGCTCCTCCATCGCCCAGTTCAAAGTCGCCTGAGAGCACCCAGCACTGCTCTTTTCGGGCGAATCACGGTGAAGTAACCGGCCCAACGCGCCGATGATCACAGCAACGGTCGGCGGCGCGGAGGGCGGGTTGTGACACTCAATCTCCGCATCGTTCGGATTCCGCTGCCCCGGAGCATGCCGGCCGCATTGTTTCGTCGTGTCCCGAGACCGCGGGCAGCGCATGCCGTCGCATCTGCTCCGACACTGGCCCTAGCGGTTCCGTCGCCGCCGCAGAACGTTCCCGAACTTGTGCAGAGCGCCGATCTGGCCCATTCCGCGCCCATTCAGATAGCCGACGACGAGACCTATCGACGTCAAGCGCGCCGGCTGGCCATCGTCGGCGAGCTGGCCAGCGTCGCGTTGCTGGTCTTGGTGCTCGCTGCCGCGATCGTCATTGCGCGTTACGACGCAATCGGGATCGCCGTACATGTCCCGGCGATGGCCGCGTGGGCGTTCGCCGGCGCACTCATCGGTGTGGCTCTCGGCCACGTTCGTACGACGATCGATCCCGCCGTCGCGGCCAACCGCACCGTCATCAGCATCGCGTTGCTCGCCGTCGAGCTCGGTTGCCTCACCGGCCTCCTCGCTTCGGCCGGTGGCATCGCCGGCCCGTTCTGGCTCGTCTTCCTTCCGCTCGTCCTCCTCACCGCTACCGCGGTCAGTGCCGAAGCCGGTGTCGTGGTCGGCGCGCTCGCGTCGTGCGGGGTCTACGTGGCCTCGCTTGTCAGCCACACCGTCGACGCTGAAAGCGTCGGCCGCCTCGTCGTCGTCCTGCCCTTGCTCCCCGCTGTCGGTTACGTGAGCTCCGCGGTCGGCGCCGCCGCCCGCCGTGCTGCCGCCGACGCCAAGGCCGAACGCGAGTCCCTCGAACGCGACCTCGCCGTACTCCAAGAGGTTCTCGACGAGGTGGCGCTCGGTGACCTCGCGGTCGTGCCTGCGGTTCCAGCGGACGGGCATCCGGCCGCCGCCATCCTCGCCGTCGCTCTCTCTGACACTGTCGTCGCACTACGGCGGCTCGTGCGTGGGATCCAGAGCGGTGGTGACGACCTCGGTGTTGCCGCCAGCCGACTGCATGGCAGCGCCGAGGAGCTCGCCGTCGGCGCGACGCAGCAGGCCGCGTCGGTCACCGAAGTCACCAGCACCGTGGAGCAACTCGCCGCTACGTCGAGCCAGATCGCCGAGACAGCTCAATCAGTTGCGCGATACGCCGCCGCGACGCTCCGGTACGCCGACGCGGGCCAGATCGCCGTCGACGCGTCCGCCCAAGCGATGGACTCCATCGCCGGCCAGGTCGACACCATCGCCCACCGCGCAGAGACCCTGAACGAGCGCGCGGACCGGATCGGGCGGATCCTGCGCGTCATCGACGAGATCGCCGTGCAGACGAACATGCTGGCGTTCAACGCGGCCGTCGAGGCCGCCCGAGCGGGCAACAAAGGGCACGGCTTCAGCATCGTGGCCGGGGAGATCCGCACGCTGGCAGAGCGGGCCCGGGAAGCGACCCACCGCGTCGAGGACATCGTCGGGGAGATCCGGCTCGAGACCGAGCGCACGCGGGACGCGAGCCTCGCCGGTGCGGCCGAGGTCAGGGTCGGCGCCGAGCTCACCCGCGGGGTGGTGGAGGCACTCGAGCGCATCACCGCCATGGTTGACGACACCACGGCCGCCGCCCGGGAGATCTCCGTGGTCACCGACCAGCAGCGGGCCGCCAGCGACCAGGTCGTCGCCGCCATGGGCCAGGTCACCCAGGTCTCCGGGAGCTACACCGACGCCTCCCGCCGGGCCGCCGAGGCCGCCGCCCATCTCGACGCGCTAGCGGGTGAACTGCAAGCGTCCTGCGGGCGGTTCAAGGTCGCCTGAGGGATGTCGAGGACTTTCTAATGGCGGGCTGGGCGGACGACCCGGAGCTGCTCGCGACCTTTCGGGCTGAGGTCGACGAGCGGCTCGCGTCGCTGTCCGCTGGATTGCTCCAATTGGAGGACCACCCCTCCCCACGCCAGCTCGTCACGGTGCTGTTCAGGGACGCCCACACGGTCAAGGGCAGCGCCCGTATGCTCGGCCTCGACGGTGTCCTCCAGGTTGCCCACGCCTGCGAAGACCTCCTCGGCGCTCTGCGCGACAGCCGCATCACGGTCAAACGTGAGCTCGTCGACCTGCTGCTGGCCAGCAGCGACGCGATCGGCGCCGCGGTCGCCCAGGCCGGCGACGGAGCCGATGAGACGGCGGCCGAGGCGATGCTCCCGGTCTACGTCGAGGCCCTGCAGGCCGCACTAGCCGGCGAGACCTTCGTCGTACCTCTCGCACCGGCAGCGGCAGCCGACGACGATGAACCGGAAGCCGAGGTCGAGGGCGACCGCCAACGCGTGCGCACTGAGTCGGTGCGCGTAGCAGCGCACAAGGTCTATGACTTGCTCGACACGGTCGGTGAAGCAGAGCTCGACGCGCGCCGCGTCGAACAGGCCGCAGTCTCGATCGCAACCGTGACCGCCGAACACGGCCGCTGGTTGAAGTTGCTCCGGGAAGTGAGTGCCAACCACGACACAACTGCGCTGCCCGACGACATCGCGTTGGCCCTGAATCGTTTGCTATCCGGAGGCGACGAGCTCGTCGCTGCCGGCCGCGAGCTTCGCGAAATCGCCGAGGACTCGCGCAGCCGGGTCGCACAGGTGCGCGACGGCGCGATGGGTTTGGCAATGGTGCCGGTCCGTCGCGTACTCGCGGCGTTCCCCCGCCTCGTTCGCGACGTGGCCAGTGCAACGGGCAAGGACGTGCGCTTTGTCTCCGATGGCGCAGAGGTTGAGCTCGACAAGCAGGTTCTTGACGGTGTGGCCGATGCGTTGAAGCACCTCGTCATCAACGCGGTCGACCACGGCTGTGAACTGCCGGCCGAACGCGTCGCCGCGGGCAAGCCACAAGAGGCAACGGTGACGGTAAGTGCGCGCAGTGCTGGTGGAACGGTTGTCCTCGAAGTCAGCGATGACGGTCGCGGAATCGACACCGATGCGGTACGCCGGATTGCCATTGCGCGCGGCCTGCTCCCGCCCGATTCGACGTTGTCCGGCGGACCATTGCTTGCATTGCTATTCGCGCCGGCGATGTCGACGGCCGAGACCGTCACCGAGACATCTGGTCGCGGTGTTGGCCTCGACGTCGTACACACGGCAGTCGAAGACCTCGGTGGGGCAGTGGAGATCCGTACCGAGCCGGGCCAAGGCACCACGTTTGCGGTGACGTTGCCCCTGACGCTCGGCGTCATCCGTTGCCTCGTCGCGAGGGTGGGTGACGAGCGGTACGCCGTGCCCGTCCCCGCCGTTGTCGAATCGGTGAGCTTGCGCGATGTCCAGGTACACACGCTTGCTGGCGCGACGGTGCTCGTGCGGCACGGTTCGTCGATTCCGTTGCTCGACCTCGGTGAGGCACTCGCGGTGTTCGGCGAACGCAGTCCCAAGGCCGCCGTTCTCGTACGGCACACTGCGACCGGCGAGCAGCTCGCTTGGGCGGTCGATCGCCTCGAGGGCGAGCTCGAGCTCGTCGTCAAAGACCTCGGTCCGTTCCTCGGACGCCTACCACTCGTGACCGGGGCCACCATCGACGGCGATGGCTCCGTCGTCTGTCTGGTCGACCTGCGCGAGCTCGCGATCCGCGTCACCAACTCACCGGTGTTGTCCGGTGCGGCCATCCCTGAGCAGCGTGAGCCGGTCGCCGGAGCGCGTCGTCCCAAGGTGCTGGTCGTCGAAGACTCGGTCGGCGTACGCGAGCTGGAACGCGCGATCCTGGAAGGCGCTGGTTTCGACGTCATCACGTGCGTTGACGGCCTCGATGGTGCGGCCCGGCTCCGTGAGGATCCGGTCGATCTCGTGCTGTCAGACGTCGAGATGCCCGGAATGGACGGGTTCACCTTGACCCGAACCATCCGAATGACCCGCGGATGGGAGCAGGTGCCCGTCATCATCATGACTAGCCGCGGTGATGAAGCAGATCGCCGGGCGGGATTGGAAGCGGGTGCCAGTGCGTACCTGTTGAAGCACGATTTCGACCAGCAGGAACTCGTTGACACCGTCCGGCGCCTGGTCGGCCGGTAACCGAGAAGGACTTCAAGAGGTAGACATGGCAACCGTTGTGATCGCCGACGACAGCCCGACGCTGCGTCGCATCGTCTCGTCGGTGTTGACCAAAGACGGGCACGAGGTCGTGCAAGCCGAAGACGGTGTCGAAGCCGTCCAGGCGGTGTTCCGCACGCAACCCGACGTCGTGATCCTCGACGTGCAGATGCCACGCGTGTCCGGCTACGTCGCCGCCCGCCTGCTGAAGGACGACTGGCAGACCGCCGACATCCCCGTCATCTTGCTGACGTCACTCGACGCTGCGAGTGACCGCTATTGGGGCGCGCAGACCGGCGCCGACCGGTATCTCACCAAGGATTTCGAGGCACCTGACCTCACCGCCGCGGTCGCGGAGGTCATCGACGCAGCCACCGCGGCACGTGACGGTCGTCCGCCGCTCCGCCCTGACACCGTCGAGTTGAACGAGAACGACGTCCTCTCCCGCGTCTGCGACTTGCTCGACCGCAAGTTGTTCGAGACGTCGGTCGCCGCCGAAGTGACCTCCATCGCAGCGACGACGCATGGGTTCGAGATGACGGTGGCTGAGGTTCTCGGGTTGCTCCGCCGCTTCGTGGACTACGACCTCGCCTCGGTGATGCTCGTCGAAGAGCGCACGGCGTACGTCTCGGTGGCTCGCGAGTGCTCGCAGGCCCACTTCTCTGAGTTTCTGAACTCGGCGGTCGATGCCGTCACCAACACGACCGGTGTCACCTTCACGACCGCAGAGCTCGATGCGCGCGTTGCGGACCCAGACGGCTTGCTCGGTGTCGAGGAGGAAGGTCGCATGTCGACCTTCCTGTCGATGCCGCTACGCGGGCACGGTGGCCGCGTCGTCGGCATGATGGCGCTGTCGAGCGCAACAAAGAACGCGTTCGGTGAGACTGCTCTCGCCACGTTGCGACTGATTGAAGGCCCGGCGGCGATCGTCGTCGACAACGCTCGGCTGGCTGGCGCACGCACTCCCTGACCTAGCGAGGGGGAGTGACCGTCCAGGTCTGACCGTCGGCGGTGTCGGTCACCTCGACACCGAGGGTGGCGAGCTCGGCGCGTAATGCGTCGCTCGCCGCCCAGTCTTTTTCCGCCCGGGCTGCGTCTCGACCGTCGAGCAGTGGCTGCGCGCCCGGCGGGAGTACCGGGACTTCTGGTGCTTTGCCGATCTCGCGCGCCAGGTCGAGCCCCAGCAAGCGGTCAACATGAGCGAATGTCTCGAACTTTGATCCCGGCGGCACCGTGTCGTCCTTCTCGAGTTCGCCGAGTGCGACCAGGGCGGTCGGTGTGTCGAGGTCATCGTCCACGGCGCCGTAGATCCGTTCGAGGTAGCCGGCGCACATCGGCTTGGACGGCGCCTCGGCCCATTGCGCAACACGGGAGCGCCAACGCCGAAGCCGTTTGTCCGCTGCGGCGAGGGCCTCGTCGGTCAAGTTCAGCTGCTGGCGATAGCGCCCACTCAGGAAGAACAACCGCAACGCCAACGGGTCGTAGCCACGCTGGACGACGTCGGAGACGAGTACGACGTTGCCCGTCGACTTGGCCATCTTGCGACCCTCGTTGAGCAGATGCTCACCATGCACCCAGTGCTGCACGACTTCATGGCCGACCAGCGCGTTGGACTGCGCGCGTTCGTCCTCATGGTGCGGGAAACGCAGATCGATGCCGCCCGTGTGGATGTCGATGACATCGCCGAGCAGGTCCAACGACATCGCCGAGCACTCCGTGTGCCACCCCGGGAAACCCGGTCCCCACGGCGAATCCCAGACCATCTCTCGCTTGCCTGCGGCAGGTTTCCAGAGCGCCCAGTCAGCATGAAAGCGCTTGCCCGCAGTCAGTTTCTCGACGTCTTCGCGATGACCAGGGCGCAGGTCGTCCAACCGGTTGCCCGACAGCGCGCCGTACGACTCGAACGACTGCGCGTCGAAGAAGACGGTGCCGTCAGTGCCGACGTAGGCATAGCCCAACTCGATGAGTTTGCCGATGAGCTCGAGCATGGAGCCGATCCACTCGGTCGCGCGCGGATGCTCTTCGGCGGGATGAATGTTCAACGCCGCGAGATTCGCGTGGAAGTCGTCCTCGTAGAAACGGGCAATGTCGTACGACGACTTACCTTCGGCGCGTGCCGCGGCGAGCACCTTGTCTTCACCACTCGGGTCGATGTCCGCGTCGTCGGCGAGGTGTCCGACATCTGTGATGTTCTGTACGACGCGCACCTGCCAGCCGTGCACCACATCTGCGACGCGGCGGATCAGATCAGACAACAAGAACGTCCGGTAGTTGCCGACATGGGCGTACCGGTAGACGGTCGGGCCGCACGCATAGAGCCGCAACAGCCGCGGCGTCGCCGGGTGGATTTCCTCGACCTTGCGGGTCCGAGTGTCGTAGAGGCGCATGGGTGAACCAGCCTAGGGCTGCAAGCGGTAGTGGTAGCGGTGGTGCACGCTGAAGCCGAGCTGTCGATACAGCTCGATCGCCGCGACGTTGTCTTCGGCTACTTGCAGATAGATGTGTCGGGCGCCGAGCCCGGTTGCCCAGTCGAGCAGCCCGCGGAGCACCAGCCGGGCGAGGCCACGGCGGCGATGCGACTCCACCACCTCAAGCGCAGTGAAACCGCACCAGCGCTCGTCAACCACGGCCCGTCCGATCGCGACGACGGCTCCGTCATCGACAATCGATGCGAAGCCGGGCTGGTCGGCATCCACCATCACATCGCGCGCGATCGCCGGCAGCGAGCCGCCGCGATAGTGGTAGGCCGCCAACCACTCGTCGGAGGGCGTCGTCGCGAACTGCACGCCTTCCGCGGGCGGCAGCGCGCGCCGTACCGGGCCGAGGTCGCTGGTCAAGAACAGGGTCGGGTTGTACGCCGTCCACCCCCGGGCTGCGAGCGCTTCGTCGAGCTCCGCGCGCAACGGGAGGGGTAGCTGGAACCGCGCCGCCAGGTCGCGCTCGGCGTACCACTCGATGACCCGCGCGAGCGCCTCGTCCAAGGGGACATCGGGATCGCCGAGCGCGAGGACCGAGTTGGCCCGCCCCGTCCAGCCGCCGGCTGCTCGCAGCAGCCAGCCGCCGATCGGTCGCGTCTCGCGGCCACGCCAACCGCGCGCCGCGATGGCCTCGACGTCGGCATCCGACACCCGCCCCGCCGCGTCAGACCGCGGCGGCACTACATGTCCGGCGAGCACGTCGGCGTGAGCGACCGAGAGTTGGCGTCCGCCGCGCCGGCGTACGACGATGCCGGTGTCGTCGTAGGCCATCAGCTCACCGACGGCATCGATGTAGATCGGCTGGTCCGCCGGGCCGACGCGCACCCGAACGGTGATGCGAGAGCCCACGTCGTTCGGACCAAGCGACACCATCGGGCTCCCCCTGCAGAACGCTGGCCGGACCGATCGGCGATACTGGGGACGGATACAAGGAGGAAGCCGTCCCGTGACCTACATCATCGCGCAGCCATGTGTCGATCTTCTCGACAAGGCGTGCATTGAGGAATGCCCCGTTGACTGCATCTACGAGGGCAAGCGGATGCTCTACATCCATCCCGACGAGTGCGTTGACTGTGGTGCCTGCGAGCCGGTCTGCCCCGTAGAGGCGATCTACTACGAGGACGACGTTCCGGACCAGTGGAAGGACTACTACAAGGCCAACGTCGAGTTCTTCGAAGACCTTGGCTCTCCCGGAGGCGCGTCCAAGGTCGGCAAGATCGACAAGGATCATCCACTCGTGGCCGCGTTGCCGCCACAAGAACACGACGAAGCCTGACCCTGCTGGAGCGGCTGCCCACGTTCCCGTGGGACACGATCGCTGACGCGGCGGCTATCGCCGGCGCTCACCCTGACGGCATCGTCGACCTGTCGGTCGGCACTCCGGTTGACCCAACGCCGCCGGTCATCGCAGCGGCGTTGGCCACTGCCACCAATGCACCCGGTTACCCCGCGACCGCGGGCAGCGCCGACCTGTGCGCCGCGGTCATCCGCATGCTCGAGCGCCGTCACGGCGTCCGTGACTTGTCGCCGGATGCAGTGATTCCCAGCATCGGCTCGAAGGAGCTCGTTGCGCTGCTGCCATCGCTGCTCGGGCTCGGAGCGGGCGACGTCGTCGTCGTACCAGCACTGGCTTACCCGACGTACGCCGTCGGTGCGCGGGTGGCCAACGCTGAGACGATCGCCACTGACTCGCTCACGGCAGTCGGGCCCGCCAACGTTCGGCTGGTTTGGGTCAACTCACCGGCCAACCCGCATGGACGCGTTCTCCCGCCTGAGCATCTCGCCAAGGTCGTCGCATGGGCACGTGAGCGCGGCGCGGCGGTCGCGAGTGACGAGTGCTACCTCGACTTCGGCTGGGACTCCAACGCGGTCTCGATGCTGCACCCTGACGTATGCGGGGGTTCGCACGACGGAATCCTCGCGCTGCACTCGCTGTCGAAGCGGTCGAACCTCGCTGGTTATCGGGCCGCGTTCGTCGCGGGTGACGCGGCGCTGGTCAACCGGTTGCTCGAAGTCCGCAAGCACCTCGGGCTCATCGTTCCCGCCCCCGTGCAAGTGGCGATGGTCGCGGCGCTCGATGACGATGCACATGTCGCGGAGCAGCGCACCCGTTACGCCTCTCGCCGTGACGCCCTGCGCGAGGCATTCACGGCTGCTGGCTTCACCGTCGATCACTCCGAGGCTGGTCTCTATCTCTGGGTAACGCGTGGCGAACCCGGTCGAGAAACGGTCGCGTCGTTGGCCGAGCTGGGCATTCTCACGGCACCGGGTGACTTCTACGGCGCGGCTGGCGCCAACCACGTCCGCGTCGCGTTGACGGCCACGGACGAGCGGGTCGCCGCCGCAGTGGGGCGGCTCACGCCCGGCTGACTCCATGCAGGACGAGCAGCGGCAATCGCAGCGCAGGAGCCGCAGCCGCTGCTTCCTCGGCCTCGGTCACGAGCCCAGCCCGCTCGTCCTCGGACAAGGCCGACACGAACGGCGACGCGTGCCCCATGCCCAGCCGGTACGCCGCAACCGCTGACGGCGGCAGGTCGACGAACTCGACATCGATCGCGTCCACCTGAATGTTCGCGAGCCCCGCCTCACGACCGACGGTTGCGAATGCATCGACCGTTGCCGTTAGCGGCATCACGTTGACCTTCAGATGCGTGTACCAGTCGGGCGGTGTCCAACCGTGGGAGCGCAGGAGTTCCTCGATTGCAGTTTTGACCGGGTGATCGTCGATGCCAAAGCTGGTCGTCAGGACCACACCGCCCGGCTTGGTTACGCGCGCCATCTCAGCGACAGCTGTCGCCGGTTCCGCGAGGTGGTTTACGACGAAGCCCGCAACGGCACTGTCGTGTATCGCGTCGTCGAACGGCAACTCGCGGATGTCGGCGACCTTTGTCGGCACCCGACCGTCGGTTTGTCGCCGCAGTTCGGCAAGCATCGACGAGGAGAGATCCGTCGCGACCACGCCGGCCCCACGCGCCAGCAGTTCAAGCGTCATGGCTCCGGTACCGGCTCCCGCGTCAAGAATCTGCTTGCCGGCCAGGTCACTCCCGAGAACGTCCAATGCGTGCGCAGCGAGCCGGCGGTAAACCGGCTGAGGTCCGCTGGCCCAGGTCGCGCCGTCCTCGTACGCCGAGTTCGGAGCGGTCATGCCAGCGTGGCCGCCGCGGCGAGTGCGTGGTCCGCCCACCAGCCCAGCTCCGTGGCGTCGTGTGTCTTGTTCCACGCCATCTGCACGAACCCGCCGAGCAGACACAGTTCGAGTTGACGGTCGAACCACCCCTCCGTCTCGACACCGTGGGTTTCCAACGCGTCGCGGTACGCCGCGATCGTGTCGTCCTTCGATTCCGGTAGTCGGTCGCAGTTGATCGCCAAGTACCACGCAAGGTCGACACACCCGGGTGCAGTGCCCGGCCACTGCCAGTCGATGAGGATCGTGCGTCCGTCCGGGTGGCTGCCGAGATTTCCCATCTTCCAGTCGGCGTGGACGAACGTCTGTGGCGTCGCGTCGAGAGCTTCAACAAGCGGCCACGGGTCCGTAGCGATCGCGCGCGCGATCGGCGCTGCTTCCGGTGCCGCCGCGTCAAGAGCGGACCAGCAATCCGCGAGCATCGCCGGCACCTCCGCCGGTGACCCGATCGCCGCCTCGACCTCCGTGGTCAGCGGCGACAATGCGGTATAGCGCGAGGTCATCGGTGTGAGCGTGGGCAGTGATCGTGCGCTTTCCCAGAACGTCGCATGGAGGCGGGCCATGTGATCGATGAATCGGCGGTGTTGTTCCATCCCTACCGGTTCGCTGCCCTCCGGCACGAGGTGGGCCCCGACGTCGTGCATCAGCAACGTCGTCGTCAGTGTGTCGGGCTCGTAAGCCACCCCAACAACCGTGTGGTCGAAGCAGTCCGGCAACGCGTCGAAGATCCCCTCGCGCCAGCACGCCAGGGCCCGACAGCCGTAGTCCCCTGTCGCGCGGGAGATCCAGTCGAAGCGGGGTGAGAGCTGCTTCGTGACGTAGGGCGCACCGTCGATGACGACGCGCTCCATCGGCACTGCGGATTTCCCGTCCGCGTTCGCCAGCGGCGTGCGGCTGGTCACGCCAGCCAGCAGGACCTCAGCCGAGCGCGCAACCGGCCGACTCGTACCCCCCAGGGTCAGCATGTGAGCAGCGTCTCACTTGTCCACCCCGGCCGGGAGGGTCCAGAGTGACGGCGACAGGGACATCAGAGGGGGAAACATGGCAGTCAACGAAGACAAGCTGCACGAAGTTCTGGGGAAGTTCGTCACCGACTTGGGTGGGGCTTTCCACGCGATCAGCGCTGTGATCGGCGACCGGCTCGGGCTCTACAAGGCTCTGCTCGACGTTCAGCCGGCGACATCGCAGGAAGTCGCTGCACAGGCCGGTGCCGGCGAACGGTACGTCCGCGAGTGGCTGAAGGGCCAGGCCGCGGGTGGCTACGTGACGTATGACCCGACGACCGAGCGGTTCTCGCTGAGCGAGGAGCAGGCGTTCGCATTGGCGTCCCCGGAGGGCATGCAGATCGCAGCGGCGTTCCACCTGCCGGTGGCGGTCGGCAAGAACATCGAACGCATCACCGAGACGGTTCGCACCAATGGCGGCTTCGGCTGGCATGAGCATGACCCGGCGCTGTTCGAGGGCACCGAGCGCTTCTTCCGACCCGGGTACGTCGCGAACCTTGCCTCGGCGTGGATCCCCGCGCTCGACGGCGTCGAGGCCAAGCTGCAGTCGGGTGCGCGCGTCGCCGACGTGGGTTGCGGTCATGGCGCGTCGACGCTGTTACTTGGCCAGGAGTACCCGAAATCCGAGATCATCGGCTTCGACTACCACGCGCCGTCAATCGACAAGGCACGCAAGCGTGCGGCCGACGCCGGTCTCGCGGACCGCGTCTCATTCGAGGTAGCAGCTGCTGCTGACTTCCCGGGATCGGACTACGACCTGGTGTCCATCTTCGACGCGTTGCACGACATGCCTGACCCGGTCGGCGCGGCAAAGCACATCCGCGAGTCATTGAAAGACGACGGAACATTCCTGCTTGTCGAGCCGTACGCGAACGACAAGGTCGAGGACAACCTCAACCCGGTCGGCCGGCTGTACTACGGCGCCTCCACCGTCATTTGTGTGGCGCACTCGATGAGCGAGGATCCGCACACGGCCCTTGGTGCGCAGGCAGGCGAGGCCCGGCTGACCGAGGTCCTGAACGAAGCCGGCTTCACCCGCGTACGTCGCGCTACCGAGACCCCGTTCAACCTCGTCATCGAGGCACGGCCGTAGTCGCTAGATAGGCTCGCCAATCATGGTGAGCCCGATCGACAGCGTCATCGACGAACTGTGGGAGCGCCGCGACGGGCTCTCACCGGACGACGAGGACGCCCGCAAGTTGGTGGTCGCTGCCGTCGACCTGCTCGACACCGGGGAGGCTCGGGTCGCGCAGGTCGACGCGGCGGCTGACACGGTCAGCGTCGACGAGCGAGCGAAGCGCGCGATCCTGCTTGCGTTCAAGGTGCTGCCGATGAAGCGCTCGCAGGTCGGCGACTTTCACTACCACGACCGGGTCCCGCTGAAGACTCGATTCGACGGCGTCCGCGTGGCGCCCGGTGCGATCGCGCGCTGGGGCAGCTATCTCGCACCGGGCACGGTGCTGATGCCGTCGTACGTCAACATCGGCGGGTACGTCGACGAGGGCACGTTGGTCGACACGTGGGCAACGGTCGGGTCATGTGCCCAGATCGGCAAACGCGTGCACCTGTCGGGTGGTGTCGGCATCGGCGGCGTACTCGAGCCACCGAACGCCGTGCCCGTCGTGGTCGAGGACGATGCGTTCGTCGGATCGCGTTCGATGGTCGTAGAAGGCGCGCGCGTGCGAGCCGGGGCCAAGCTCGGTGCGGGTGCCATCCTCACCGCGTCCACCCGCGTGTACGACGCGGAGACCGGCGCCGAGCTGCCTCGCGGTGAAGCGCCGCCGTGGTCGGTGTGCGTCGGTTCCACGCGGGTGAAGTCGTTCCCTGGGGGCGAATTTGGGTTGCCGTGCTTGCTGGTGCTGCGCAGACTCGCCGAAGGTGAGCGTCACGACAAGCTTGCCCTCAACGATGTCTTGCGTGAACACGGCATAGCCCCATGACGCCGTGACCATCGACCTCGGGGTCTCAGGGGACGCGCTCACCGCAGCGTTGGTCGACGTACCGTCGGAAAGCGGCAACGAGAAGGTCCTCGCCGATGCGGTCGAGTCCGCGCTCTCGGTATTGCCGCATCTGTCCGTCGAGCGCGACGGCGATGCGATCGTCGCGCGCACCGACCTCGGGCGGTCCAACCGAGTGCTCGTGGCTGGCCACCTCGACACCGTTCCCATCGCGGACAACGTGCCGTCTCGTCGCGACGGCGATGTGCTCTTTGGCTGCGGGAGCTCGGACATGAAGAGCGGCATCGCCGTCATGCTCCGCATCGCGACGACCGTCCTGTCGCCGGCGCGTGACTACACCCTTGTGTTCTACGACAACGAGGAAGTCGAGGCGGCAAAGAACGGCCTGAAGCGGCTGGCGCGTGATCACGCGGACTGGCTGGCGGCCGACCTCGCTGTCCTCATGGAACCCACCAATGCAGTCGTCGAAGCTGGTTGCCAGGGAACGTTGCGTGCTGATGTGCGGCTGCACGGCACGCGTGCCCACAGTGCCCGCCCGTGGCTCGGCGACAACGCGATCCATCGAGCCGCTCCAGTCCTCGAGCTGCTGTCGGCGTACACCCCGCGTGACGTCGACATCGATGGCTGCACGTATCGGGAAGGCCTCTCCGCGGTCGGCATCCGCGGGGGAGTCGCCGGCAACGTCATCCCCGACGAGTGCGTCGTGAGCATCAACTTCCGCTTCGCGCCGGATCGCACACTTGACGCTGCCGAGGCCCACGTTCGCGAGATCTTTGCCGGGTTCGACGTCGAGGTGACTGATGGAGCCGCCGGCGCCCTGCCCGGCTTGTCGGCGCCGGCAGCCGCTGAGTTCATCGCGGCGGTCGGTGCAGCGCCGACCGCGAAGTACGGATGGACCGATGTCGCACGATTCGCCGAGCTCGGGATCCCGGCCGTCAACTACGGACCGGGTGATCCCAACCGTGCGCACACCCGCGAAGAGTCGGTGGACCTGCGCTTGGTCACGACCTGCGAACACGTGTTGCGTCGCTACCTCGGCTGACTTCCTCGACTAGCGTGGCCGCATGGCCGAGATGGACGATGTCGCTCCGGCTCGCACGCCGGAAAAGCGTCGCGGACCGATCACCTTCCGGCGCAGGCAGATCGAGGGAACGACGACCGACCAGCGGCTGCTGGACCGGCGCGGACCGTCGGACTGGGTGCACACGGACCCGTGGCGGGTCCTGCGAATCCAGTCCGAATTCGTCGAAGGGTTCGGCCTGCTCGCCGAGCTGCCCGCCGCGGTCAGCGTGTTCGGATCCGCGCGCACTCCACCAGGGCACCCGGACTACATCGCCGGCGAAGCCATTGGCGCTGCCCTCGCCCGAGCCGGGCTGGCGGTCATCACGGGCGGCGGCCCCGGTTGCATGGAGGCGATCAACAAGGGAGCGAGCCAGGCCGGCGGCCTGTCCGTCGGTCTCGGCATCGAGCTGCCGTTTGAACAAGCGCTGAACGACTGGGTCGACCTGGGTATTCAGTTCCGGTACTTCTTCGTGCGCAAGACAATGTTCGTCAAGTATGCGCAGGCTTTCGTCGTCCTCCCTGGTGGTTTCGGGACGCTCGACGAGCTGTTCGAGTCGCTCACACTCGTGCAGACGCGCAAGGTGACGGAGTTCCCCGTCGTGCTCTGGCGCTCGGCGTACTGGGAGGGCTTGATCGACTGGCTGCGCGAACGCGCGCTCGAGGAAGGGATGCTGTCGCCGATCGACCTCAACCTGTTCACGATCGTTGATGACGTCGATGAGCTCGTCAGCGTCATCGTCGAGGCGCGACGCCGCCACCATGAGGACGACGCCGGCGCCCCGCAGTGACGCTTTCCATTTGTGTGTTCTGCGCGTCCAGCGACGCGATCGCACAGCGCTACATCGACCTCGCAAGTGAGGTTGGGACGGAGATTGCGCGTCGCGGCCATGTTCTCGTCACCGGTGGCGGCAGTGTCTCCAGCATGGGCGCAGTAGCACGCGCGGCGCGTGCCGGGGGCGCTTGGACGGTCGGCATCATCCCGCGCGGACTGCTCGCCTACGAGGTCGCCGACGAAGACGCCGACGAGCTCGTCGTCACCGAAGACATGCGCACTCGCAAAGGCACCATGGACGATCGGGCCGACGCGTTCATCACGTTGCCCGGCGGTCTGGGAACGCTCGAGGAACTCCTCGAGATCTGGGTCGCACGCACGCTGCGCATGCACGACAAGCCCGTTGTGGTTTGCGATCCTGACGGTGCCTTCGCGCACCTGCGCGCCCAGGTCGACCAGATCGTCGAGCAAGGGTTCGCTCGCCCGACCGTGCTGCAGGCCTTGACCTGGGTTCGTACGCCGGCCGAAGCCCTCGACGTCATCGAAGCCGAGATACGCGCTGGTACGACGCAGCCGGCGCCGACGGACCGCGAGGTGCTCGAGGCGGAACCCTAAGCAAGCCCGCGGCGAGCGACCGCAGGCGGGCGGTCACCGCGGATCGAAGCGACCATGTCCAAGACCTCGCGCGTCTGTCGCACTTCATGGACGCGGAACACCCTCGCGCCCAACCACGCTGACACCGCCGTCGTCGCCAACGTTCCGGTCAACCGTTCACCGAGCGGTACGTCGAGGGTCTCGCCGACGAAGTCCTTGTTCGATAGCGAGACGAGCACCGGCCACCCCGTGTCCACCAGCAGGTCAAGCCGCTGCGTGACCGTGAGCGAGTGCCGGGTGTTCTTGCCGAAGTCGTGACCCGGGTCGATCAGCACGCCGTCGCGTCGTACGCCGAGATCCACCGCGCGCTCAGCGAGCGACACCGTCAGCGACACGACGTCGGTGACGACGTCGTCGTACTCCACCCGGTGCGGTCTTGTCCGCGGTTCGGCGCGTCCGGCGTGGGTGCAGACGAGCCCTACCCCGCCCTCCGCCGCCACCACGGCGAGATCCGGATCCACGCCGCCCCACGCGTCGTTCAGCAGGTCGGCGCCTGCTGCTACCGCCTCCCGGGCGACCTCCGATCGCCACGTGTCGATGCTGAGCACCACATCGGGGTGGCGCTCGCGTACCGCCGCGAGGAAGGAGACAGTCCGGCGGATCTCCTCGGCGGCGTCGACCTCGGCGCCCGGGCCGGCCTTGACCCCGCCGATGTCGATGATGGCCGCCCCCTCCGCCACTGCCACGTCGACACGCTCCAGCGCCGCCGCGTCGGTGAACGTCGCCCCACGGTCGTAGAAGCTGTCCGGCGTCCGGTTGACGATCGCCATGACCACCAGCTCGGTGGGCGGGAAGACGCGCGCACCGAGCCGAAGAACGCCGTTCATGTGGTCAGCGTGGCACGATCTGTCGCGTGATCCTCGTCGCCGTCCTTGTCGGATTGGGCATCCTGTTCGCCGTCGCCGCTGTCGTCGCTGGCCGCAGCCGGGTCATGAGTGATCCGGTACCGGATGAGATCGACACCCGAGTCCCGCCCAACGACATCCGGATGGCCGCCGAAGACATCGATGGGTTGCGATTCCGGATGGCGTTCCGTGGCTATCGGATGGATCAGGTCGACGACGCCCTCGACCGGCTTCGCGAGGAGATCACCGTTCGCGACGTGACGATCCAGACGCTGCAGGCCGACGGCGGCCGCACACTCGCGGCGGACCCGGCACCCGTCGCACCCGCGGCCGTCCCTGCCGCCACCGTTGCTGCCGCGGACGCAGCCGATGTCGAGCCCGAGGACCTTGAGGACGAAGAGCACGAGGACGTCGGGGATGTCGACGAAGTCGAGCCCGAGGACGCCGGGGACGTCGACGAAGTCGAGCCCGAGGACGTCGAGGAAGCAGCGGTCGAGGAAGCCCCCGTGGCAGCGACCCCGGCCCCGGTCGCCGACGAGTTGCCGTCCCGACCGCCGCCGGAGCCGATCCAGCCGGCCGAAAACGCCGCCGCTTCGGATAGCGCACTCGCCCGGCTGCGCCGGCGTCCGACCGAGTGACCCCACCCGGGTCCGTGGTCGTCGGTGCCGACGGCCGGGCCCGCTGCTGGTGGGCGTCGTCAACGCCCGACTACATCACCTACCACGACGAAGAGTGGGGCGTCCCTGTCCGCGATGAGCGCGGCATCTTCGAACGCCTCAGCCTCGAGGCGTTCCAGTCCGGCTTGTCCTGGCTGACGATCCTGCGCAAGCGGGAAGCGTTCCGGGTGGCGTTCGATGGGTTCGAACCGAAGCGCGTTGCGGCGTACGACGACCGCGATGTCGCCCGCCTGCTTGCTGACGCCGGCATCGTGCGCAACCGCTCCAAGATCGAAGCGACGATTGCCAACGCGCGCGCCACGCTCGACGTACCCGGTGGACTCGCGGCGCTCGCCTGGTCGTTCGCGCCCGCGAAGTCGCGCCGCCCGCGGTCCGGCGCGGACGTTCCGGCGACGACGCCCGAGTCGACCGCTCTAGCGAAGGCCTTGAAGAGCCACGGTTTCCGCTTCGTGGGACCCACCACGGCGTACGCGTTGATGCAGGCGTGCGGCCTCGTCGACGATCACGTCGCCAAGTGCTGGCGTGCAGGCAGCGCGGCTAGCGGCCGGTGAAGCGCGGCTTTTCCTTCGCGATGAACGCTGTCACGGCATTGCGATGGTCCTCCGTGCCGCCGGCCAGCTTCTGCTGCTCGCTCTCGTAAACCAGCGTCGACTCCAGGTCGTGGCTAGCGGCGTAGGCCAACGACCGCTTCACCGCGCCGTAGGCAACTGTGGCTCCGGCGGCGAGATCGCGGGCAAGCTCGGACGCGCGCGGGAGTACCTCGTCGGCGGGAACGACCTCGTTGGCGAGTCCGAACTCGAGCGCCTGCGTAGCCGTGATGGTCGAGGGACGCATCAGCAGCTCGGTGGCGCGAGCGCGCCCGACCAGCCGCGGCAGCGTCCAGGAGGCACCCGAGTCGGCAGTCAGCCCGATCGCGGTGAAGGCGAGGTTGAAACCAGCAGTGTCCGCAAGGATCCGGAAGTCGCAGGCGAATGCGAAGGCCGCCCCGGCCCCGGCGGCGACGCCGTTCACGGCTGCGACCACGGGTTTGGGCATGGTGGCTAGGGCCAGGACAACCGGGTTGTAGTGGTCCGGGACGGTCCTCCAGAGCGCGCTGCTGGCGGCGTCGATGCCGGCCTTGTGCTCGGTCAGGTCCTGGCCGACGCTGAAGGCCCGGCCGCTTCCAGTGAGGAGCACGGCCCGCACCTGGGGGTCGTCGGCGGCCTGGAGGACGCAATCGCGCAGGGACTCCTTGGTAGCGGTGTCCAGGGCGTTCATGGCTTCGGGACGGTTGATCGTGATCGTCCCGACCGCGTCAGCCACCTCATAAAGGACGGTGTCACCCATGTCTCCTGACCGTACGGGATAATGGATCTCAGAGCACTGCGAGGAAGGGGTACTTCATGGCGGCCATGAAGCCGCGGACAGGCGACGGTCCGCTCGAAGTCACCAAGGAGGGCCGCGGCATTGTCATGCGTGTCCCGCTGGAAGGTGGCGGACGGCTCGTCGTCGAGTTGTCGGCCGACGAGGCAAATGCACTGGGCGACGCTCTCAAGAACGTCGCGGGCTAGCAGCCCGCTTATTCGGGCCCCGGTCGGAGTCCTCAGGGACACCGGCCGGGGTTTCTTATGACCGCAGATAGAGGGTGGTGGCGTGGCGAGCGATGACCTGCGGCCGGCGGTCGTGGTTGTCGATGGCTCGGCCGACGCTGCCCCGCCGACGGCGGACGTCGTCGCGGTGCGTGTCTCGCCGGGTGCGGACGGCGCGGTCCCGGGCCCCGACGCACTAGCCCTCGGCCAACAGCTCGGGGTCGACATCCCGGCGTACCTCCAGCGCGAGAAGGCGCGGGGTGAGGCCGGCGAGATCACCGCGATGCCGGTGCTCCCAGCCGCACCCAAAGGACCGAAGACGGTCCTGCTTGTCGGGGTGGGTGACGCGTCGGCGCGGTCGCTGCGCAAGGCAGGGGCGGCGGTCGTACGCCGCGCGCGCGACGCGCGGACGGTGGCCACGACGGTCGCCGTCGATGCAGATGCTCTGGCCTTCCGGGCATTCGTCGAGGCAGTGCTGCTCGCGTCGTACTCGTACTCGCTGAAAACCTCGTCGAAGCCGTCTCCGTTGCGAAAGGTCACGGTCGTGTACGCCGGCGACGCCGACGCGGTGGATCGCGCGACCGCGACGGCGCGTGCAGTGCGGCTTGCACGGGATCTCATCAATACGCCGTCGATGGAAAAGACCCCGGCGTGGCTGGCCGAGCGCGCGGTGCGATACGGCGAACGCGCTGGTCTCGACGTGGTCGTCCGCGACGAGCAGGCGCTCGCCGCCGAGGGCTTCGGCGGCATCCTCGGTGTCGGCGGAGGGTCGTCGCGGCCACCGCGATTCATCGAGATGAGCTATCGCCCTCGGGGCGCACGCGGACACGTGGTGCTCGTCGGCAAGGGCATCACGTTCGACTCCGGGGGGCTCTCGCTGAAGACGAGCGACGGCATGGTCACGATGAAGACGGACATGGCTGGTGGCGCTGCCGTCATCGCGACGATGACCGCCTTGGGTGAGCTGGGCGTGAAGACACGAGTCACCGGACTGATCCCGGCGGCCGAGAACATGCCGTCGGGTTCCGCGACGCGACCCGGCGACGTCCTGACGCACTACGGCGGACGCACCGTCGAGGTGCTGAACACCGACGCCGAGGGACGGTTGGTGCTCGCGGACGGATTGGCCTACGCCGCGAAGAATCTGCGACCTGACGTCATGGTCGACCTGGCGACGTTGACCGGCGCGGCGTCGCTCGGGCTGGGACGCGTGCACGGCGCGCTGTTTTCCACCGACGAATCGCTCGCGGACCACTTACTCACCGCCGCAGAGACTGCGGGTGAGCAGTTGTGGCGAATGCCGCTCGTCGAGGACTATCGCGATGCGCTCGACTCGGATATCGCGGACCTGCAGAACATCGGTAATCCGCACAAGCACTACTCCGGTGGTGCGATCAGCGCGGCGTTGTTCCTTCGCGAGTTCACCGGTGGGATGCCCTGGGCGCATCTCGACATCGCCGGGCCGGCGCGTTCGGACAAGGACGAGGGTGAGATCACCAAGGGCGGCACCGGATACGGCGTACGACTGCTGTTGCGCTGGCTGGAGCAGGCAGCGCCGGTCTAGGCGCGGAGGCCGTCGTACAACGCGATCGTCTGCTCGGCAACCGCAGTCCAGGTGAACTGTTCCTCGATGCGTCGCCGTCCCGCGATCCCCATCGCGGTCGCGCGGGTGGGGTCGGTTAGCAGCTGGTTGACGGCGTGCGCGAGCGCCGCTGGGTCACTGGGTGGGATTAGCAGGCCCGTGACACCGTCGTCGACGACTTCCGGGATCCCGCCGACGTTCGTGGCGACAACGGCTGTCTCGCAGGCCATCGCTTCGAGGTTGACGATGCCGAGCGGCTCGTACACGGACGGGCAGACGAACACCGATGCGTTGGTCAGAAGCTGCCGTAACTCGTTGCGCGGCAGCATCTCCTCGATCCAGATGATCTCGCTGCGCGTCGCCTGCAGTGCAGCAACCGCATCGGCGACCTCGGTGCGCAGCTCCGGGGTGTCCGCGGCACCGGCGCACAGCACGATGCCCGCACCAGGATCGAACTCCTTCGCTGCAGCCAACAGATCGGGCACACCTTTCTGCCTGGTGATGCGTCCGACGAAGGCGACGTACGGCCGGTCGGGGTCCACGCCATGGCGGGCGAGTGCATCGGTGTGTCGATCGGGTCGCCACGCATCAGCATCGATGCCGTTGTGAATGACGTGCACGCGATCCGGGTCGACACCCGGGTAGGTCGCGAGCACGTCGCGTCGCATGCCAGCCGACACCGCTATGACGGCATCGGCAGCGTGCAGAGCCGTGTGCTCGACCCAGCTCGAGACGGCGTACCCACCACCGAGCTGTTCGGCCTTCCATGGTCGTAGCGGTTCGAGGGAGTGCGCGGTCATGACGTGCGGTACGGCGTACAACTCCTTGGCCAGATGGCCGGCGAGGTTCGTGTACCACGTGTGCGAATGCACGACGTCCGCCGCTCCGACCACTGCAGCCATGGACAAGTCGGCGGAGAGCACCTCCAGCGCTGCGTTGGCTCCGGCCAGTGCGTCCCAAGGACCATGCGCGGTTGCATCGGACCGTGGTGGTCCAAAGCAGTGGACATCGACGTCGAGATCCGGTCGTAGCGCAGCAACGAGTTGCTCGACATGCACTCCGGCGCCGCCGTAGATCTCCGGCGGCCACTCCCGGGTGAGCATGGCAACGCGCATGACGCCGAACACTAGGCTGCGACGGTGGCAACTGCCCGGCGTGGGCAAGCACACTCGCCCCAGCGCGTGCTCGGCATCGTTCTTGCGGGCGGCGAGGGCAAGCGACTGTGGCCGTTGACGGCGGACCGCGCTAAGCCGGCAGTGCCGTTCGGTGGGATCTACCGTCTCGTGGATTTCGTCCTGTCGAACCTCGTGAACGCTGGCTACCTCCGCATCTGTGTGCTGACGCAGTACAAGTCGCACTCGCTCGACCGGCACATCTCCTTGACGTGGCGGATGTCGACGTTGCTCGGCAACTACGTGACGCCGGTGCCGGCGCAGCAACGGCTCGGGCCGCAGTGGTTCCAGGGCTCAGCGGATGCGATCTACCAGAGCCTGAACCTCGTGTACGACGAGACACCCGACTACGTGGTGGTTTTCGGAGCCGACCACGTGTACCGCATGGACCCGCGTCAGATGGTCGACAGTCACATCGAGACGGGCGCTGCCGTGACGGTCGCGGGCATCCGTGTGCCCCGGGAGGGCGCATCAGCCTTCGGGATCATCCAGACGTCCGACGGCACGCACATCGACGCATTCTTGGAGAAGCCAACAGATCCACCGGGCTTACCGGACGCGCCTGATCAGGTCTTTGCGTCGATGGGGAACTACGTGTTCTCCACCGACGTGCTGATCGATGCGTTGCGGATCGACGCTGGCGATGAGGGCTCGGTGCACGACATGGGCGGCAACATCATCCCGATGGTGGTGGAGAAGGGTGGTGCCTACGTCTACGACTTCGCCGACAACGACGTGCCGGGAGCAACCGACCGCGACCGCGGTTATTGGCGCGACGTCGGGACCATCGACGCGTACCACGACGCGCACCAGGACTTGGTGTCCGTGCATCCGGTTTTCAACCTCTACAACCGCCAGTGGCCGATCCTCACCGGCAACCCACCGCTGCCACCCGCGAAGTTCGTCCACGACGAGCCCGGCCGGGTCGGTTCAGCGATCGAGTCACTGGTCAGTCCTGGCGTGATCGTGTCCGGAGCGTCCGTCCGGCAGAGCGTGTTGTCCCCCGGTGTGCACATCCATTCGCAAGCGGAGATCGAGGGCGCCGTTCTGCTCAACAACGTCGAGATCGGACGCGGCTCCGTCATCCGGCGCGCGATCGTGGACAAGAACACTGTCGTCGAACCAGGTGCCAGCATCGGCGTCGACAAAGACCGTGACCGCGAGCGCGGTTATCTCGTCAGCCCAGGCGGCATCACCGTCGTCGGCAAAGGCAGTGTCGTCACCGCACAGTGAGTTGGAAGCACTGCGCCGCGGCGCTACGGCCCGAGCCGGTAGTCGTGTGGTTCGGTGGTGTGGGTTTGGCCGTGGGGGCTGGTCCAGGTCCAGGTGCGGTCGTCGTTTTGTGTGACGGTCCATCCACCCTTTGTTTTGGCGTTGTGCCATCGCC
>JAWWOW010000019.1:0-2889 GCA_033851265.1 Frankiales bacterium | reverse complement strand
AGCTTCCGGGTCCGCCGGGGCATGTGGTTGGTCCACGTGCCCTGCGTGTACTCCGGGATGTGCACGTTGCGCAGCCAGACTTCGCCGTCGTCGACGGTCGCGAACGCGTCCGCCAGGGACGCCTTGCCCTCGCGCAGGCTCTTGACCTCGGTGCCGACGAGCACGAGACCGCACTCGTAGGTGTCGAGGACGGCGTAGTCGTGCCGCGCCTTGCGGTTCGACACGATCACCTTCTGGCCACGTTCCTTGGGCATACGACCACTCTACGTGAGGCTCGGGACGGTAAGCACTTGCTTTACTCAGTGCCGGACGTACAGCCGCAGCGTGACGTAACCGGTGATGGCGGAGATCACCACGGACACCGCCAGCAGGATCGGCGCGACCGGGAACAGCAGTTCCAGCATGGTGATCTTCGGGAACACGTCACCGGTGAACACCGAGTCGAGGAACCCGGCCTTCGTGATGATCAGCATGATGATCCCGAGGATCGCGCCGATCGCGCCGGCGACCACCGCCTCCAAGAGGAACGGTAGCTGCGTGTACCACCGCGTCGCGCCCACCAGGCGCATGATGCCGACCTCGGTGCGGCGGGTGAACGCGGACACCTGGATCGTGTTGGCGATCAGCAGCAGCGCGGCGATGGCCATGATGAGTGCGGCGCCGAAGGCCATGTTGCGGACGCCGTTGAAGGCGTTGAAGACGCGGTCGAGGAACTTCTTCTGGTCGTCGACCTTCCGCACACCGGGCTTGTTGCCGAACGCCTGCACGATCGACTCGCTGCGGTCCGGGTCCTTCAGCTTCACGTGCAGCGACGCGGGCAGCGACTCGGGGCCGGTGAGCGCGACCAGCTCCGGCTGGCTCTCGAAGATCTTCTTGAACCGGTCGAAGGCCTGGTCGCGGTTCTCGAACACGACCGACTCGACGCCGTCGTTGCTCTGCAGCGACGTCCACAGCGACTTGCACAGCGACTGCGTGCAGGTCTTGTCGCCCGCGCTGATGTCGTCGGTGAGGTAGACCGACACCTCGACGTCGGCGAGGAAGTTGGACTTCATCTTGTCGATCGTGCGCACGGCCAGGAGGCCGCCGCCGAGCATGGCGAGCGACACGGCCGTGGTCAGCATCATCGCGATGGTCATCGTGATGTTCCGGCGCAGGCCGGTGATTACCTCACTGAAGACGAAACTGGCACGCATGTCGGGGTCTGGTCCTTGCGGTCGGGGGCGTTGGCGGGGCGGGGAATGCCGGAGTCAGCGGCCGATGCCGTAGACGCCGCGGGCGTCGTCACGGATCACCCGGCCGAGCTGCAGCTCGACGACGCGGCGCCGCATGGAGTCCACGATGCCGTGGTCGTGGGTCGCCATCAGGACGGTCGTGCCGGTGCGGTTGATCCGCTCCAGCAGCAGCATGATGTCCTGGCTGGTGTCGGGGTCCAGGTTCCCGGTCGGCTCGTCGGCGAGCAGCACCAGCGGCCGGTTCACGAACGCGCGCGCGATCGCGACGCGCTGCTGCTCACCGCCGGAGAGCTCGTTGGGCAGCCGGTCCGCCTTGCCGTCGAGGCCGACGAGCTCCAGCACCTCGGGCACGACCTTCTTGATGGTCGGGGCGGGCTTGCCGATGACCTCGAGGGCGAACGCGACGTTCTCCGCGACGGTCTTGTTGGCCAGCAGGCGGAAGTCCTGGAAGACGCAGCCGATGGTCTGCCGCAGCCGGGGGACGCGGCGGCGGGCCAGCTTGGCGACGTCGAAGTTGGACACCATCACGCGGCCCTTGCTCGGCGTCTCTTCGCGCAGCAGCAGCCGGAGGAAGGTCGACTTCCCCGATCCCGAGGGACCGATGAGGAAGACGAACTCACCCTTTTCGATGTTGACGGACACCCGCTCGAGCGCGGGCCGCGTCGAGGTCTTGTAGACCTTGGAAACCTCTTCGAGCCGGATCACGATTCGGCATACTACCCACCGGTCTCGTGAAGCCCCGGTTGCCCGGTCCACCCGGGTGGAGCAGCGGGTGTTTGCGCACGGTGAGCGGTCGCGCGGACACCCGCTGCGCCGATCAGGCGCTCGTCTGCTTCCGCCAGCGGATGCCGGCGTCGAGGAAACCGTCGATCTCGCCGTCGAGGACCGCGCTCGGGTTGCCGACCTCGAAGTCGGTCCGCAGGTCCTTCACCATCTGGTACGGGTGCAGCACGTAGGAGCGCATCTGGTTGCCCCAGCTCGAGCCGCCGTCCTTGAGCGCGTCCATCTCGGCGCGCTCCTCTTCCTTCTTCCGCAGCATCAGCCGGGCCTGGAGGACCTTCAGCGCGGCGGCCTTGTTCTGCAGCTGCGACTTCTCGTTCTGGCAGGAGACGACGATGCCGGTCGGCAGGTGCGTGATGCGCACCGCGGAGTCGGTCGTGTTGACGCTCTGGCCGCCGGGGCCCGACGAGCGGTAGACGTCGACCCGGATGTCCTTTTCCGCGATGTCGACGTGGTCGACCTCTTCGACCTCGGGCAGCACCTCGACGTGCGCGAACGACGTCTGGCGGCGGCTCTGGTTGTCGAACGGCGAGATCCGGACGAGCCGGTGGGTGCCCTGCTCGACCGAGAGGGTGCCGTAGACGTAGGGGGCGCTCACCTTGAACGTCGCCGACTTGATGCCCGCCTCTTCGGCGTAGGAGATGTCGTAGACGTCGGTCGGGTAGCCGTGGCGCTCGGCCCAGCGCAGGTACATGCGGAGCAGCATCTCGGCGAAGTCGGCCGCGTCGACGCCGCCGGCCTCGGAGCGGATGGTGACGACGGCGTTGCGGTCGTCGTACTCGCCCGAGAGCAGGGTGCGGACCTCGAGGCCGTCGATGTCCTTGCCGAGGTTCACGAGCTCGGCCTCGGCCTCGCTCATGCTGCCGGAGTCGCCCTC
>JAWWOW010000021.1:0-4926 GCA_033851265.1 Frankiales bacterium | reverse complement strand
CAGCAATGGCGGCGAGCCCTGGAGCTCTGGCCCAGGGACGTCGAGACTGCCGGGACCCCACCGCTGCGCAAGAGCGACGTCTTCCTCGCCGCGATGGACGCACTCATGCACACCGACGCGACCAGCGCCGCAGCAGTCGCCAAGGAGGCCATGCACGCCCTTGCCGACCCCGAGAGCCTGATCGCGGCCGACATCTACCAGCGCGCCGGGGAGAGCCTGGGCCTGCTCGGGAACCCCGAGGCAGCCCTCGCGCTGCTCGGCAAAGCCATCGCCATCTACGAGACACAGCCGGCCTCCATCGAGCTCGCCCGCGCGCTGCGCCGACGCGAAATCTTCGAGTTCGCACTGGGCCAGCTCCCCGAGGCAACCGCCACAGCCGAGCGCGCCGTCGAGGTCAGCTCGAGCCTCAACAACCTCGTCGAGTACCAGTGGATGCTCTCGGTTCTGGCGATGCACAACGCCGAACACGGCGATACCGACCTTGCACTCGAACGCATCAACGAGGCTGTGGACATCGACCTCGCCGGGGCTGCTCCGATGGGCCTGATTACGAGCGCGTTGGTCCACACCCTCATCCTCGCCATGGCCAGCGTAGCTGCGGACGAGGTGGCTGCGGCGGGGCGGCCCGGCCTCGAAGCGGCTGCCGCATGGGGGATCGAGAACTACTATGTGTCCACGATCCGCGCCAACCTGGCGGAGGTGTTGCGGCAAAGTGGTCAGATCCAACGCGCGGTGGAGCTCATTGACCCGGTCACCACGGAGCTGGCACCGACCGTGGACAGCTTTCCGGCACACGGTGAACGTGCCAGCCTCGACCTGGTACGAGGCCGGGTCGATGAGTCAATCGCTCGGTTCGAGATCCTCGCGACCCTGCCGAACCCGCTCATCTGGAACCGGATGGACCTGGCCGAGCGTTTCGCCTCCGCTGAGTTGTGGTCCGGTCGGCCCCAGCGGGCACTCGATCGCCTGCGCGCCATGCTGGACGAGAGCCTCGGCACGGACGCCGATAGGGAGTCCGCCACCGTGCTGGTGCAGGCGGCACGCGCCGCAGCGGACGTCGCGGCGTCGACGCCCCTTGGGTCCTCGGCGAGGCGCGAGCTTCTCGACGAGCTCACGGCATTGCCACCGCGCGCTTCGGCCGACCCGTTCGCGCCGCATCCCGCGTACGGAAACCGCGAGGCGCTCGCGGCAACCTGGAAGACCGAGCTGGCACGGGTCGCCGGCGAGCCCGCCCTCGAACGGTGGGTCTCCGCCGCCCAGGCGTGGGACCGGCTCACCCGCCCGCACGATGCGGCCTACAGCCGCTGGCGGGCCGCCACCGAGGCACGACGCGCCAATCAAGGGGTAGCCGCGGACCGGCTGCTCCGCCGCGCTACAGCGGATGCCCGGGAACACGTCCCCCTCCTGCAGGCGATCAGGGATTCATCGCCGCGGTGACCACGGTGCCCAGCGAAGGGGCGCCCCCACCAGACTGGCCCGAGGCGAGAGCCGACGGCTTTTAGGGCACGAGCCGTGACCAACCCGAGCTGGCCAAGACGTTGGGTGGCATCAACGCTAAACGCCCCCAGACTTGCGGTCCACCGGAGAACGGCGCACTCGTCCGCGGATTGCGGCCTTCGATCGGTCTAGCGCCTGACCGTTTGAGCGCCGAAATGAGGCACCGCCCCACGGGCCCGATCGGTCTACGACGCGCCATGTGCGGGCGCCGGCAGGTCGTGTCGATCCTCCACCGGCCGCGCACCGCGGCGCGGACCGACGGCGTAGAGCCATGCGAGCAGGATGAGGATGCCGGGCGCCGGGTAGATCCAGGGCGGGAAGAACGCCACGACGGCGCAGATGCCGGCGATGACCGGGCCGACGCGACGGCTCACGCCGAGCGAGATCGCAAACGCCACCGCGCCCGCGATGACAAGCGTGTCGCCACGCTCGGCGACGACGTGGCCCCACTCGTAGCCCGCGATGGTCGGACCGATGGCGGCGGCCCGGTTGTCGTCGTAGCTGGTCGCCCACAGCCCCTGCGCCACGCGCACGTTCCCTACGGTCTCCAGGGCCAGACCGCCCTCGGTCACCACCAGCGCGGCGACGGCAAACCGTGGCAGCTGTCTCCACACCAGCGCGGATCCGATGACGACGGCGACCGCGACCCCCGCTGAGATTGCGGCCGACGACAGATGGCCGCTCCAGTGGCCTGATGGCTCGGGGCGCAGCGCATCGACCACGACGACTGTGATCGGGGCCAGAAGCAACAGAGCGAAGGCGGCCCAGCGCCGGGTTCGGGGAACGGCCACCAACCGAGGCTACTCCCGACCGCGTTCATCGAGGGGCATCGCGAGGTGTTCGGGGTCGAGCCGACCTGGACCGTGTTGCATGCCGAATGACCGTTGTCCGGCGAGGCTCGGCCCGGGACTGCGGCGGCCGCACCGCCGAACCGGACCGTCGGTCAGCACTCCGCCGGAACCTGACCTGACACCCTTTCGGTCGTCCGGATCTGCCGCAGATAGGTAACCGGACGTGTCGATGAGCGGGCGCTGGAAGCCATACGCGGCCAATGAATTTGGGTCCAACAGTTCAATGCGCTGGCGCGGCGCAGTGGGCTCCCGAAGCAGCCGGATCCTCTGGGCCGTGATCGTCAGCGAGGCGCGCCCTGAGTGCGGCTCGTGCCCGTGTGTAGCGACTTCGGATGGTCACGGCGGGTTTGCGAAGGATTGACGCGACCTCTGTTTGAGAGAAGCCCTCCCAGTGCACGAGGCGCATGATTTCCTGGTCAATCGGTTTCAACGTCGAAAGCGCGAGGTGGAGTCGGTCCTCGCTCGTCGAGTCATCGTGTGTACTGGATTCGCCCTGGTTGAGTTCGCTGCGAAGGCGCTTGACGAGTGCGGTCCGCCTCTTGCTGGTGCGACGGTGACCCGACAGGACCTTGCGCGCGACTCCGAACGCCCACAGTCGAGCCTCGGCGTCGTTGGACGGCATATCTCCGATTCGACGGCAGACGACGACGAAGGTTTCGCTGAGGAGGTCTGCTGCATCCGCAGGCGGCGACACCCGGCGGGTGAAGTAGGCCAGGAGGTCAGGGGCGAGTTGTTGGACCAAGTCTTCGATCCGCTCGCTTGTGTGGGTGGTCATCCCTGGCCGTCGGGGTAGTCGCAGCGAATGGTCGAGCCCATCAGGACTGAGTCCTCCTCGCCGGAGGAGGCTGACCCACGAGTTAGGCCGGGTGCGGCGGCCAAGGCACGAGACGCAAGATCTTCCTCAACCAGCGTTCCGAAAGTCTCGCCCGGCCAGTTGCGTACCGCTCGGTTGCGAGCCGACAACTCGTCGTACATGCCCTGTCCGTAAGCTCGCCAGTCGCGATTGGTGCCCATTGCGTTCAGTTGGTCGCGTTGCAAGGGCGTGACGTTCTTGAACTCAGCCCACCAACCGCAGTTCACTCGCAGGCCCGAGTCAGTCACGAACTCGACCGGCACGGGCTTGTCGACGCGCTCAACTCCCGGACCGGTTTCAACAAAGGGCGGAACCGACAGTTGGTAGGCGGCGTACGTTCCCGCGCCCATAAGCGCAACAATCCCTAGGCCCACCGGAGCCAAAATCCCGACCCTCTGGAATCGGTGTCGCGGACGATGCTGAACGGCGGTCTGCGTAGCTTCAGAGGCAACCTCCCGGGCAAGCACGGCTACGGAGGTTGTGAGCGGGCGATTGGACGTGTCAAAGATGTGTTGAAGTTCGTCGTCGTGCACGGTGCCCGCCTTCCAGGTTGGTCTCACCGCGTACATGGCCGCGTCCATTCAAAGTGTTGCATCGGCACGGACCAAGTTCTCTAGTTGGATCGGCTGTCGCCCTCTGCCTGCACGTCTCGCGACCTCGCGCTCAAGCTTCTTCGAGAACGAACGCAACCTTCCCTCTGAGACAGCGGAGCAGGACTGTGCCCTAGTCATGCGGAAAGTCCCGGTCGAGTGGTTGCCCCTTGCGCGTCTAAGCAATGCAGACGCCGCAGCCGCCTAACGCGACGCCATCCACGTCCGGATCTGCCGCGAGTAGGTAACAGCCGCGCTGCGACCGATGAGCCATGGTCATCTGGAGAAGCCCTGCATCGCGTCGCAACCTGTACCGCGTTCGTCTAGTCCTGCGATGGGCACCTGTCCCGTAAGGGCCGATGAGTTTCGTGCCCGGACCGGGTCAGGAACGACGACCATCTTGGAAGGAGCATCACATGCGCGTTCTGGTCGTCAACCACGTCAGCCTCGACGGTGTCCTGCAAAGCCCGGGCCGCCCCGACGAAGACACACGAGACGGATTCCGGCACGGCGGCTGGGCCCAACTGGCCAACGACCCGGCGATTGGCGCCGCCATGGGCGAGCGGATGGGCCCGGATTTCTGCTGGCTGTTCGGCAGACGCAGCTACGACGACATGCTCGGTCACTGGAACCAGGCCGGCGGCCCGTTCAAGGACGGCCTCAATCGGGCCAGGAAGTACGTCGCCTCCTCCAGCCCCAGTGCCGACCTGCCCTGGCCGAACTCCACGATCCTCAGCGGCGACGTTCCTGCTGAGGTGGCTGCGCTGCGCGAGGAACCCGGCGGCAACCTCGTGATCATGGGCAGTGGTCAGCTCATCCGGTCCCTGCTCCCAAACGGCCTCGTCGACGAGCTGTTCTTGTTGATCCACCCGCTCGTACTCGGCTCGGGCCACCGGCTGTTCGGTCCCGACGACGCAGCGCACCAGCTCCAGCTGGTCGACTGCACGCCCACAGTGGCCGGGGTCCTGATGGCGACGTACCAGCCCGCCGATCGGACTTCCTGAGCCAGTCGGATCGATAACAAGGGTGGGCTGTCCCGGATCGGCACGGGCAGTTTCGTCAGCGGTGGACCGTCCGGACATGCCGCCGTGAGTGAAGGTTCAAACGCGCGTGAGGGCGCCGTCAGCCATCGCGC
>JAWWOW010000009.1:0-2512 GCA_033851265.1 Frankiales bacterium | reverse complement strand
GCACCAGGACCGCCACGAGCGCTCCACCTTTGCCCCGTTCAGCAGCGGATTTTCGAGTTCGCTGATAGCCGAGTGCCTCGGCGGATTCGCGAACCTTCTTGCGGGTCACGTCGCTGACGTGGACGCTGCCGTTGAGGACCCGCGACACCGTGCCGATGCCGACGCCCGCATGCTTGCCGACATCGGCCATCGTGGGCGTCGTCGTGGACATTTTGGAAATTGTAACAATATCTTCCACTGCCGGCGGCATCCGCGGCTGGGGCCTCAGCCCACGTAGCGCACATCCGGCCAGCGCTCCTGGTTGCCCTGCCCGTCGGTGAACTCGACGGCCGTGAAGCCGTGCCGCTCGTAGAAGCGGCGGGCACGCGCATTGCTCTGGAACGCCCACAACTGCAGGCCTGCCGGTTGGCGCTGCCGGGCGATCGCCATGAGCTGATCGCCGAGGCCTCGTCCGATCCAGGATGGGTCGATGTAGAGATGATGGAGCCAGCCCGGAGCCAGCATCAACTGACCGACCACGACTCCGTCGACATCGGCGACCCACGTATCCATGTCCGGTATCGCTCGCTCCGCCATCCAGGCGGTGATCTCGGCTTCGGTGTGCGGCTCCGGTACCTCGGCCAGTCCGTAGGCCCGGGAGCGCACATAGACCCGGGCACACGCGGCCGCGTCAGCGATCACCGCCGGGCGCAACATCGGTTGCCCCGGCTGGACAGCACGCAGCACACCCTCGAGGCCCGGATCGGCGATGGCGATGGCCGCTGCCCAGGAAAACCAACGGACGTCGGGACTCTCTCCATCTGGCGGTGCAGGAGCGATCGACGGTGCAGCGAAGTGGAAGCGAAGGTCGAGGTGAGTGTGGCCGCGCGGACCCGGATGAACGTCGACGTGGAGCAGCCGCGATGGCTCATCGACCGGGGTGACCGAGAGCCCGGTCTCCTCCAGTGCTTCGCGCCGCGCCGCATGCCACGGCATCTCCCCCTCGTCGATGTGACCACCGGGCTGCAGCCAGATGCCGAGCCGCTTGTGCAGGTGAAGCACAACGCCAGCATCACCAGTGAGGATCGCCGACGCGGTGACGTGCGTGGGCGCGGCCTGCTCGTCGAAGGGCCTGGCGAGGGTGTCGAAGGCGGCGAGAAAAGCGCCGATCGAGGTGCGCTCGCGAGAATCCACCGGCCGGTGGGCCGCTACGGCATCGCGCACAGCACGGTACGGGTCGTGATCTGAACCAACCACGTCTCCGGTGCGCACTCGAGCCACGACTTGACCGTAGACGCAATCTTTGCAAATCCATGCTTCAGCTGCGGCATTGCCTGCCGATAACTCCTTTGTAGGGAATTGGGAGCTCGGGCTTGACCCGACATACCTCTGGAGCGGGAAGCACAGCGAAATGGAACCGGACGCACAACTTGCACCACGTGTGCTGGTAGCAGTGAGCGACGCACTGTTGCGACGCGTTGCTTCAGCTGCATTGCGCGCCCGCGGCTTCTCGGTCAGTGCAACGACCGAGGGACCGGCTGCCCTCACTCTCGCAACTTCCTTCACACCTGACGTCGTCATGGTCGACCTCCAGCTGCCAAGCCCGCACGGCGGCAGCTTGTTCGACACCATGCGCGAGCTCACGGACTCGTATGTTGTCGGCATCGCTCCCCCCGGTGCCGACAACATGCGTATTCGTGCCCTGCGCGCCGGCGCCGACGACGTCGTGTCCACTCCGGTCAACCCCGACGAGCTTGCCGCCCGTTGCCAGGCGTTGCTGCGCCGGCCTCGGCAGCTGCACTCAGGGTGGGATCCGATCCACGCCTCTGTCATCACGCTCGGCCCACTGACCGTCGATGTCGGCCGCAAGGAGATCAGGGTCCGCTCGCACGACATTCCCGTCACGCGCATCGAGTTCGCCCTCTTCGAACAGCTCTGTCGTCGTCCCTCGGAGGTCTGCGCTCGTACGCAGCTGCTCGAGGAAGTGTGGGGCCCGAACTGGGTCGGCGACACTCACGTGGTCGACGTCCACCTCTCCAACCTGCGCCGCAAGCTGCAGCTGCGGGCCCCGGAACTGCGGTTCATCCACACCGTACGCGGTGTCGGCTTCCGGTTGAGCAACGACTTGCTGCGACCCGAGACCGACCGCGAGCTCGTCCTGGCCTGACGCCGAGGCCTCGACAGTTGCTGCTTGTGCAGCACGGCAGAGCGAGGTACTGTTGCATTGACTACGTCCGGACCAGCCGTTCGTAGCCGCGTCGCTCCAAACCCTGGTCACGCACGATCCCCGGAGGGGGCAGTGTGGCGAGTTTGTGCGAGTTCACGACGCGGGAAGCCGTAAGGGCTTCTTCTCCCCCCGTCGCGCCTCGTCAGACGACCCACGTCGCGCCTCCTCCGAACCAGTCTCTCTGGCACGCGGTTCGCCGCTTCAACGATTCGAACCCCCGTCCGGCGTTTCGGTGGAGCAACCGCCCCCGCGGACGAACTCGACGCGCTGGAGAGATGTAGGCGGACCCGCATGGCCGCGCGGCGT
>JAWWOW010000022.1:0-4063 GCA_033851265.1 Frankiales bacterium | reverse complement strand
TGCGGAACTGGGCAGGCTGCTCGGCACGCTGCAGGACGAGGATGCGCACCAGCACTCGAAGCTTCTCCGACGGATCGAGGTCGGTGCGCTCACGCACCGCCCGCACCGTGTTCACCGCGCCCTGACTCGTCGCCTCGACCATGGCGACGAGGAGCTCCTCCTTGCTCCGAACGTAGTTGTAGAGGTTGGGCCTGCTCAGCCCGACCGCGTCCGCGATGTCCTGCAGTGTGGTCCCGTCATAGCCACGCTCGGCGAACAACTGCATCGCGTGGTCGAGGATTTCGCTCATCAGCAGCTTGCGGCGCGGCGCGGCGCCCCGGCGCGCCTCCCGGGCGCGCCCCTCCCCCTCAGCGTCCTCCGACATCCGGCCACCGTAGACGGCGGACCTCGGCCACCTGGGCCACGGTCCACTCACGACCGCGCGACGCACTCCGCCGCGAACGCGAGTTGCCGCAGGTGCAGGGCACGCGAGATGCGGTGGTGGTCGAGGTTGTGCCCCGCCCCAGGCTGTATTTGGGCGTCCACCCAGGGCGCCGCCGTGAAGTACCCGGCGAAGGCGGCCACGCGGACATCGTCGACGATCCACAGCCCGTGCTGGGCGAGCGTGTACTGGACAGGAACCACCACCTCGGCGGCGAGTTCGGCGACGCTATCTGGCCACTCGTCGACGATCTCGAGCATCTCCGCCAGCGGCACCGGCTCGACGGATGCCTGCGCGGCCTCCACGACGTCCGTATCGATCGTGCCCTCCGGGCCGTACAACAAGGCGCGCCGCTGTCCGGCTGGAAGCTCGATCGGCCCCGAATCCGCAGGGATGCCGTGCCAGGCGGCCACGATGTGCTCCGGCGACCGGGTGCCCACCCCGTGCAGAGAGATGCCAAGCAGCGGCCACGCAGGCCGTCGGGCCGCGAGGTGGACGGCGATCGCCGAACCGATCGAATGCGACAGGACGACGACGCCCGGCCGGTCCCCGCCCCGGTCCGCCCAGATCCGGTCGATCGTAGCGTCGAGCACCTCAGCGCCGTTCGCGAAGGTCATCTCGCCCGCGGGCAGCGGATCGGTGCCACCGTAACCGGGCCGATCGAGTGCGATCACCTCAAACCCGGCCGCCGCGCCCTCTTCCAGTAGCGAGTGATCGGGAACGTCGAACTAGCCCGAATGGTAGCCGCCCCCGTGCAAAGCAACGACCAGCGACATTCTCGCTTGCCCCGGACCGCGCATTCGGCCAGTCACACGCCGGCCCGAGATCGAGAGCTCGAGATGGCTTCCGGTCATAGTCACGCCCTCCGACGAAGTCTGACGACTTAGGCGTTATCCTGACGAATGAGTCGAGCATTGTCAATCGTTGAAGCGGGATGGCCGACGAGACACAGTCGCGATCGAGCGCCACGGCGTCATGCTCGTGAGCGCCAGTCACTCGGCCCTCGCCACCAACCATCGTGGAGACCTCGGGACCGCCGGCCTAACTGTGTCAAGCTCGCCGAGCAGGCGGCTGACGTGGCCGTCGACGCGCTCGGGCCGGTGGCCGACGGGACTTCCGGCTCACCGCATCCGAGGAGACCGAACTCGACGACGCCTCTCGCGCGCCGAGGTCGTGTTGGACTGCGCCGCCCGGCACAGCTCCTCCCACCCCTTCGCCGCCTCCGAGGTCGCGAAACACGCCTCCCGCCCGTCCCGCCGGGCGGGGGCGCGACCCGATCGCCACGCTTGGCAGGCACCGCTCAGGCGCGACAGCTCAGCCACGAGCGCGGGATCGGCATGCGCGGCCGCGGTCGCCTTCCACTCAACCAGGACCTGTGCCAAACACCGACCACCGACCCAGCTCTGCCGACGCACCCACCGCCCGTACGAAGTCCGAGACGAACAGCCGGTCCGCGGCGGGGAGCAGGTCCGCCCACGGGAACTCCTCGACCAGAACCTCGGCTGCAGCTTCACCGGGCAGGTGTGCGAGGGCGTTGGGCAACGCCCGCGCCGCGCTCACAGCGCCGTCAGCTGCCAACGTGGCGGAGTCCTCTCGGACCACCAGCAGCGGAACGCCGTCTCGGCGCCGCACCCGCACATCACCCTGGTCAGCCTGCGCAGCGACACCCTTGGGGTCGCGCTGCAAATCGCTCCACTGCACCTCAGTCGTCCGTCACGCCACCCAGTCTGAACTTTTCAGAAGTCCTGGCAAGGTGGTCAGCGTCTACCCAGGTTCACCACAGCCGCACCAGCCACTCGGCTCTCGGCGTGGGTGACATTCGATCTTCGCGTGGTGCGAAACTCCGGTACGTGGAGTCAAACGGAGTGAACATACACAGAAACCGCTCCGACGTTTCCGCAGGTCAGGACGTGGGCGCGGCAGGGTTCGAACCTGCGACCGCTCGGGTGTAAGGGGCGTAAACGACGTCGCACAGGGCATCTACCTGCGACAACGTGCACGTGAAGCTTCCACGTAACCTCTCGAATCAGTCCCGTTGCCGCCAGTTCGTGTCACACGGCGTGTCACGACGTCCGTCGCACGATGTACTCAGGCGGCACCATCTGCAGGTGGCGTAACACGCCGCGACCAGCCACGCGTCCGGGATGGATCCGAGACGTGCCGGTCCCTCGCGCCACACGGCCAGCGGCTCCAGCGGCGGATCGACCTCTCGCGCTGCCGGCTCCGCCGGTGCTGTCTGTGGCGTCTACGCCACCGACTACTCCTTGACGGTGGTGCTCGACGGGGCGGCTGGCGATGGCGGCGGGAGGGCCTCGGCGACTTCAGCGAGCGGGGCGGTGCCCCCCTGTCGAAGTCCAGCCCGACCGAGCACGGTCTGTGGCGCCCCGCCGTCGTCGACCTCACTGACCTGCACCGGCGCGATCGCCCAGTGTGGGTGCGGCCGGACGGCCGGGCTATCGAGGCAGTTTTGTCAACCCAAGATCATTATAGTGCCTGACGGGCGACAACTGGCCCTCGAAAACGTGACGTCGATGAGGAAGGTCGCAAGGTCGACGGCGGTACGAACACCCTGCGAACCGCGAGGACACGCTGCCGGACGACAATCACGTTCGTGAAGTCGCCTACCCGCCCAGTAGATCAAGCACTCGGATCGCTTCAGACTCTGATTCGTCGGGCGGCGGCTGCCGGAGCCAGCCCGCCAGCGTCAACTCGACGACTGCCCGACTCGGCTGGCCGAGAACCTGAGTACCTCGGCCTTTTGGCTGATGAAGTACAGGCCATCGAGACTGCCAAGAAGGAACTGAGTGCCGATCCTCGCTTCGAATACCTGCATGACATAGACGCCGCCGTGTGGCAATTCACTGCGGACTGCTGGGTCGACCGTCAAACCGATCACGTCCCGACCTTCATTGACAAGAACGCGCGGGAGCCAACGACTGAGGCTTGCTACATCCCGGTCGAGCATCTCGGCATTGAAACGGCGACTAACCTTTTTGGGGTTCGCTTCCTCCCAGCTGAGGATGAGTCGGTCCCTCCGGCAGGTCCGTGGTTTCCGCTCGACTATTCAGTCGGGTGCCTTGCCGTTGTCAATGTAACGGGAACGAATCACGAGCTGATGGCCACACGCGCACGGGCCATCGCCACACATGCCCTCCGTGTCCTCCGCATTGCACTCAGAGAGCACGATGAAATCAACGGACGTCAATTGCGTTTTCGCCTCAGCATTGCCTACGCCTTCAATGAGCGGATTTCAGGTCTGGCAAGGCGGGAGGATGCAGCCTACGAACTCGTTCTCGACAACACATTGATTAACTTGACTCAGAGTCAGCTGATCACCGCAATGCCCATTCAGCCGTCGAACGACGTCGAGAAAAAGGCCGATGTAGCCGCGCGATGGATCGAACGGGCCTGCCTCATCGATGAGCCGCTCCTTGCCTTGCTATACCTGTTCTTTGCTCTCGAAGCGCTCCTTGGCGACAAGTCTGAAGGACTCAAGGCACACGGCCTGGCATTCCGGCAAACGATGTTGAGTCACATCACCACCGGCGGATTTACCAATCCGAGCGAAAACTGGTTCCTATACGACCAGGTGCGATCCAGCGCCGTACACGGGGAAGAAGTAGAGGAGGTCGGTTGGGGCAC
>JAWWOW010000005.1:0-424664 GCA_033851265.1 Frankiales bacterium | reverse complement strand
CTCGCCCCCCCCCCCCCCCCCCCCCCCGGCCATTTGGGGAAGGGCGGCGGACACATGGGGAATCACCACCGACAGTCACCGCGAACACACCAACGCGGCAGCCTCACCCTCGGCGCAGTGCTACTTGCTGTTGGACTGATGAGTTGCGGGGGTAGCGGCGGACAGCCTGGCGAAGGGCTCGAAGTACCGCCACCGGAAAGCTTGGCCGTGGTGATACCCACCCCGTCGGTCGACCCCTCCACGGACCCGTTTGGTGGCAGGAGCGCGACAGTGACGCTGGGGCTGAGAGACGAGAACGGGTACACCGCTGTCGGCATGTTCCGCTACGGAGACATTCGGCCGGCATCTGCCGGCCTGATGAATGGGTCGATGCGCCTTGGCAGCGCTTGCAGCGTGAACAGCCAAACAGACGCCGTCATCGCCTTCACCATGACTGTCAAGAACACAACAACCGGATTCTCGGCCTCTCCGACGTTTCGCTTCGTTCAGCAATACCCGGGCAACGAATTCGTCACTGGCCCTGGTGACCACGCCGAGGTTGGCTACGGCCAACCCAAGTGCATCTCACTCGACTTCTACCGCAGCGACAACCAAGTCGGGTTTGTCCCCAAGCAGCCACTCGCGCCCGATACATCCGCATCCGTCGACGGCTTCATCGTCGTGCCGAACTACTTCTCGCCGAACTTTCCAAACGGCAACCGGCAGGGTCTCGTCAACGTCATTCTGACATTCCAAGGGGACTTCACAACCAACCCGGCCGACAGTTGGACGATCACCACGACCGACGGGGTCATCGACAGCCAAAACTTCAAGAACATCCGCCGCTACGCCGTCCCCCTGCTCGTGGGCACCAGCGGTGGCTGTCTGCCGCGGGTTGTGACTGCGAACTGCTAACCGTGCCATTGTGCCGCAGGGTGCGAACCGTCTGCCTGACGCAGTTAAATGTGGAATTGCACTCGGCGGCTTACACCTAGGAGTGGGAGCGCTCGATTAGCTGGTTCTTCTGTGCGGTTATTGGTTGACCTACCGGCGTATAATTGATCTTGGAAAGTATGCAAGACAAGACTGAGTCAGATCTGGCAAAGGCACTGCGGGCCATAAGGCCCGAGCAGGTTGTTGATGCGTATGCCCGTTTGGTTCGGCGTGGCGTGCTTGAGAACTATCCGCATAGTGCCCTTGCAAATGAACGGTTGAATGCCATCGCTTACGACGAGTACGAAGCCTTTGGCTGCATCGTGATGAGAGTTGCTTCGAACGAAGCCGAAGGAGTCACGCACCTGAAGCACAACGGTGCAAACATGTCGTCCCTCACGGCTGGCGTTGAACTTGCAGTGCTCGTTCTGGCCGAAGTGGCTGACTCAGAAATTCCAAGTGCTGGCTGGGAAGCCGCCAAACCGTAGCGCGCATGTACGCGGCAACTTCAGCGTCCTCGAACTTCCCCGGATGGGCCAAACGCCGAACCGCGCTCTCTGCCGAAGACATCTGGTCCAACCACCAATGCTTCGTGGCGTACGGATACCCCGGTAGACCCTTCATTAGGCGGTGAAGTCGCGCCGCAAGAGTCTCGAACGGCAACCTGTAATACTGCACCCACATATAGCCCAACGGCCCCAAGAAACCCGCCCATGCAGATTCCAGCATCCGCTCATACGCTTCCTGACATTCCTTCGGTGAGGCAGACAGCTGAGCCAAATCCTCGATGAGTCGGCAGAACACCAGACGATCCGGATGAGCGCAGTCTGCTCCGCTGGTTACACGACCCAGGTACTCGTTCCAAGTTTCCACGATAAGGAGACCGTTAGATCGGGCCAGCAGCTTGTTCTTAAACAAGTCGAGGTCACGCACAACCAGGATGCTGTGCAGGTAGGTCAGCCAATCCTCTTCCTGCCCTCTGAACGGCAGCTCCCAGGCATCCAAGGTCTCAGCCACGTTCGCGAGCACCGGGCTGGGTCGATCAGCTACATCGGACAGCGCGTGCCGAAAGTGCACCCTCAGACCGATCAGACGCGCGATGTCGTACAGCGATGGCCAAAAGACCTTCGCGTCGAACGCGCCACGCATCATGCTGAGCAATTGATCATCAAGGTCATCGACGTTGAGCTTTCGTTTCGCAGACACTACGTCGAGGGTGGCACTCAGGCTCGCAACGCAATGAGCCAGCGGAGCGGCCAGCTCAAAGATGGGATCAACATCCGGTGGCACCGGCGGTTCCGGCCCGGGTTCCTGCATCAGCAGGCTCGCCACTAACTTCAGAACACGAACACGGTGGTCTTTGTAGTAGTCGTTACCAACGCCTGGCATCAACTCGTTCAACTTGTCTCGGCGCGCTGCGACCGTGACCAAGCCGTGATACTCCGGCCTAGCAGCGAACATGGCTTCGGCGACAGCCCTATCTTGCACGTTCGGGATGGCCGATATCGCCTCACGAAGCAGGCGTTCGGCCACGCGCGCTCGGTCTGACGTTGTGGCTTCCGCCACGCAACGCCCTACGATGGCCGGATGTTCAAGCAGCTCGGACTTATCCGCCAAGTACCCAGGGCTTAGAGCGTCCAGTTTGCGCTGTACCTGGTTGAGCACTTGACATAGTGAACTGAAGTCCGCTCCTTCAAGGCTTGCCATGCCATGAGCGTAGGCGTCGTCTCTCTGCCTATTCGGCCGAAGTTAGGGGCGATTCATGGTTCCCCAAATTCGCACCTAGCCAGGACAGATCCATAGCACGTTTCATCACACACATGGCACGCGAAGGGAAGGCTGGCCGAAGCAGCAAGTACGTCGCGCTTGGTGCCACCAGCCACGCCACGACGATGTCGGACGCTGGCATGGCGTGTCAGCCGGCTGAACGACACCTGCCATTGATCGTTCGAAATCGAGCGGATGCCGCGTTCAACGGGCACGCCCAGGACACTTCCCCGACATCGGCCAGGCGCCGTCTCTGCCTCTGCTGTGAGCGGATAGTTCCACCGGATGGCCGCATGCCTCATGCCTGCTTCTACTTCGAATGAACCCAAGTCCCTTTATTGGAGGTGCCATGTCCGATGCACTCATCCGTTACCAGGATGGAACGCCAGCGGCCTTCCGCAACCGCCGGCGCAGCCGAGAACTCGCTCAGTTGAGCGACCAAACCGAACTCTGCATTGCTGCGGTAGAAGCCCGCGCAGAGATCGAAGCCACCAAGGTCGACGCCGTGACCTACGTCGGGCGACGTGCCCTGTACGACGTGGCACTGCTGACACAGCTCGAACAGCAGCTTGCACAGATGGTTCCGTTAGCAGCCAGCCGGCTGCAGGCCGTTGGGGACATGACCGCGTTGGCACTAGCGGATCTGGTCGCCTCGACTGTCAACAAGGTGAACCGGACATGCTGACCGGGATCTTGCTGTTGACCCTCACCGCTGCTCTGGCTCTGACCTTTCGCCTGGTCGCGGTGACTCGGCAAGCCGAAGTACGCCAGGCCGAGATTGATGCCGAGCTGCGAGCGTTCGAATGGCGTCTGCAACGGCTCACCAGGGCAGCCTTTGAGCAGCTGTGCGATGAAACCCGGCGTCGTTCCGGGTGACCGCCACCGACCAGGCAGCGATGGCTAGTCGCTAACCATGATTGGGCAGCGGCCGTGGCTAGAACGGCTAGTCGAAACTGCCGTCGCGCTTCTCATCGTTGCACTCGCAGTGCATTGGATTTGGCAGCTGGTCCGTCCCGTCATCCCAGCCTTCGCCGTAGTCATCATTGGCCTCGTCATCACCAATTTTGTGCTTGACCGGCACAGATATCGGTAGCGCGATCGATGCGCTTGCGCGTTGATCAGTCAGTTCCGTTCGGTGTTGTGGAATACGCAATCATCATTGACTGCTGCGTTTGCGCAGCGCATATTCAACGCATGTGCTGCGTTGACGCAGCGATCAACAGAAAGGAGGGGTATGGCACGACGACAACACCGGATACGCGTTCATGGACAGGCACGCAAAGAGCCAGACGTACGACGGCTCAGCAAAGTCGTAATCGAGTTAGCACGGGCGCAGGCCGAGGCTGAGGCCCAGGCCGAGCACGCAAAGCGCCACCATCGTCGACCCAAACAAGCGCGACCCGACGAGAGAGCCAAACCCGAGGAGACTGGCCAATGAGCCGGCCACGATCACGCGGACGCAGGCCGACGCGGCGCTGGTTCACCGCTAGCTGGCCGGCCGATTTGGACGCAACTGTTGCTGGCGCGTATCTGCAAACGCTAGCTGCCTCCTACGCCAGTGACGGCGTGGTTTGGCAAGCGATCGGTTCCGGTGGACAGGTCACTCACTTCTTAGGACTCCCGGCCGAACGGGCAACCGGACTGCTCGAGACTCTTCGGGCTTTTATGCCTGGCGTGACAACCGCTGATACGGACCCCCCGGTGTACGAGCAGCCGAGGGCGTATCGGCTGCACATCTCGTCGCATCGCCGACCGCTTCTGACTGACACCGTAGAAGTCTCCAACCAAGCCTTGTTATCGGTGCTCGCATCAACTTCACGGGATGAGCTCCTCGTTTTGCAGTGGGTGCTTGGCCATCGCCTTCGTCCGGTTGCTATCCCGAACCAGTTCGAAGACTTCACCTACGAGTCGTGGTGGCACCGGCTAGCGGCGGCTCTCCTGGGTCCGCCAGGACGTGTGGATGTGGAGTTTCGCAATGCACTGCGGGCCAAGCAGTCGGTGCCGGGATGGCGGGTTATCGGACGGATCGGCGTTCAAGCGGGCGATCGGCAAAGACGTCGGCAGATCCTCGCTCAGCTTGTCAGCGCGCTGCGGGTAGCCGAGGGACCCAACGTCAAACTGGGAGTTAGCCGCTCTCGACAGAGCTCGCTTGTCGAGGCGCGACGACCCTGGCTTTGGCCAAGTGTGCTGAACAGCGGTGAACTGCTCGGGTTGCTGGCGTGGCCGGTAGGAGAGCACGACTTCCCGATGGTGCGCCGTCGTCTGAGCCGCTTCCTTCCGGCGGTATCGCGGATTCCCCGTCGGGGTCGGGTGGTCGCTGAAAGCCTGAGCTCGGAAGCTCAGCGGGCTCTGTGCCTGAATCCGATGGATGCGTTGCATCATCTCTGGACGGTCGGCCCGACCGGTACCGGCAAGTCAACGTTGTTGCTGAATCTCATCGTTCAAGACATGGCAGCTGGGCGTGCGATCGCTGTCGTGGAGCCCAAGGGTGACCTCATCGAGGCTGTGCTGGAACGAGTCCCAGCGCATCGCCGCGACGACGTGGTGGTGCTTGATCCCGGCGACCAGACTCGACCAGTTGGCTTCAATCCGCTGGCCCGCTCGGACGGCACGCCGTCTCCACTGGTGGTTGACGAGGTGCTGGCCGTCTTCCGCGGTCTCTACGGCGCGGCACTCGGACCACGCAGCAGTGACATTCTCCACGCCGGTCTGCTGACCCTCACTGCTGATGAACGTGCGACGCTGCCGCTGCTGCCACTGTTGTTCAGTAATGACAGCTGGCGCCGGCAGTTGGCAGCGCGTCTGGGCGATCCACTCGGAGTAGGCAGCTTCTGGGCATGGTGGGACGGCATCAACCCCGGTGAACGGCACGCTGCGCTGGCCCCGCTGATGAACAAGTTGCGACCGTTCTTGCTCCGGCCAGCCATGGTCGGTGTCATCGGACAGGCGCAGCCACGCTTTGAGCTTCGGAAGCTCTTCGATCGTAGGCAGATTCTGCTCATCAATCTGTCCCAGGGAAAGCTCGGCTCCGAGGCGGCTCAGTTGTTCGGCTCGCTCGTGGTGAGCGGTCTGTGGCGCACCATCCGGGCTCGCGAACGACTAAGCCCCTCACGCCGAGCACCGGCATTCGTGTACGTCGACGAGGCACCTCAATATCTGCATTTGCCAGTGGACTTGGCCGACATGCTCGTGCAGAGCCGCGGCTTCGGCGTCGGCTTGAACTTGGCCAGTCAGCATGTGAGCCAGTTCCCACCGGAATTGCGAGCAGCCGTGTTGGCAAATGCCCGCTCTCAAGTGGCGTTCCAACTTGCGGGCGATGACGCCGCGGTCTTGGCCCGGGACAGCCGACTCATCACCGCCGAAGACTTCACCAATCTCGAACGCTACGAGGTCTACGCGCGCCTGGTGGCAGGTGGGCAGCGCACCCCTTGGGCAAGTGCGCGGACGCTCTCACCGACCAAACCCTCCAGCCGACCAGGAGAATTGCGAAGCCACTCGCGAGCTCGTTGGGGAGTCGACAGGCAAACCATCGAGACCACCCTGCGCGAACAACTGGCCGGCGCAAACCGGGTGACAGAACCGCGCATTGGTCGGCGATCCCGGGCTGACGACAGCCGTGGAGGCCAAGCGTGATGGCGTCCGCCAGCTACCCGCTCGCCCTACCGGTCGCGTTGAGCTGCCGCGCGATATTTGGTTGGTCTGCAAGGCCAAAAGTGCGCCGTCGGGAGCGGAGTCTTGGCACGCCCGGGGGTTGCTCGTGAGCGCGCCTCGCCGCGGGGTCCGCTGGCTGGGCAGCATGCGGGAGAAGCTCAGCGACCGCGAGTACTCGGTCTTGGCAGACGTCGGGCGCTTCAAGCTGTTGAGCGGTAAGCAAGTTCAGCGGTTGCACTTCAGCGACCACGCCACGAGCGAGACGGCCGCACGGGTTTGCCGACGCGTGCTGCGTCGCCATACCGAGACCGGCCTGCTGACCCGGCTGGAACGCCGCATTGGTGGAGTGCGGGCTGGGTCGGCTGGCGCGGTGTATCAAGTCAGCGGCCTCGGACATCGGTTACTCAGTCCGCCGGACGGTCGGCGTCGATCGTCCGAACCGGGCTTGGCTTTCGTGACGCATACCTTGGCTATTGCCGAGGTCTATGTGCTCTTGGTCGAAGCGCAGCGGACCGGGCTTCTGGAGCTGCTCGGCGTGCAGACTGAGCCGACGTGCTGGCGACATTTCACTGGAGCGCTTGGTCAGCGTGACGTCTTGCGCCCCGACTTGTTCGTTGTGCTCGGTATCGGCGCCGACGAGTGGCACTGGTTCGTCGAGGTCGACTGTGGCACCAGCCACCGGCCAGCCATCAGAGCAAAGGCCGAGATCTACCGTCGTTACCTGTCGAGCGGAGTCGAGCAGCACGCCACCGGTCTCTTTCCGGGAGTGCTGTGGCTGGTCCCAGACCTGGCTCGCCGCGAACAGCTAGATCACACCTTGCGACCGCTCGACGTCCTCCCCGCTGGCCTGTTCAGCGTGGCACTGCACGATGAGGCGGTGGACGGTCTCCGCGGCGCGCCGCCCTAGCGATAGCCGACAAGCACCCTTCCGCGAAACGCAATAAGAAAGGAGGACAACATGAGAGGAGGAGAACGAACACAACACCCGAGCATGGCCGGCGAACGCCCGACGAGCCCGGAACAAGAGAACGAAGACGAGCCGCGCATCTATGTAGCGAGCTTGGCCGACTACAACAACGGACGGTTGCACGGTCGCTGGCTGGACGCCACCCAAGAACCCGCCGACCTGGAGGTCCACGTCGCGGACGTGTTGGCGGCATCACCGCTGCCATGGGCAGAGGAGTGGGCAATCCACGACTACACAGGCTTTGCCGGCCTGCACATCGATGAGCACGAGGACCTGAAGCGGGTTAGCGCCATCGCCCGCGGCATCGTTGAACACGGACCGGCCTACGCCGCCTGGGTTGCCATACGCAATGGTGCAAGCGAAAACCCCAAAGACTTCAAGGATCTGTACCTCGGACACTGGGCCAGCCCCGCAGCCTATGCCGAGCAGTTCCTCGAGGATTTCGGCGCGCTCGACACCTTGCAACGTCACGTACCGGCTTGGCTGCGGCCGTATGTGCAGCTGGACTACGCCAGCTTCGGACACAACATGGAAGTGAACGGTGATTTTGCCTTTGCAGCGGACGCGACCGGTGTACACGTTTTTGACGGGCATGGTTGATGCCGTGAAATGCACAACAGGTGCTGCGTTCACGCAGCAGACATGATAAGATGATCATGTAACGAGGAGCGACGCGAGTGGACGACAAGCAAGCCAAGCGACTGGGCAGCTACCTGCGTCGCCAGCGCACAGCGATGGGACTAAGCACCCGGCAGTTGGCCGAACTAGCGCGCATCGATGACAGCACAGTGGTTCGGTTCGAACAGGGCGCCTACGCCAGCCCGGCACCGGACAAGCTCGCCCGCATCGCCGAAGCCCTCGACCTACCGCTCGCTGACGTCTTCGCCCACGCCCACTATGCGCTCCCCCGCGATCTGCCGAATCTGCCGGCTTACCTACGCGTCAAATATCGGCACTTGCCGCCGTCGGCGCTGGTCGAGCTGGATCGCTACCTCAAGCGACTCGGCCGCAAGTACGGCATCGACACCGACGGACCGGCACCTGGCGAAGACGAAAAGCCCTAACCACGTAACTGAAATCTGACGAATCTTGAAAGGAGGAATCACCATGACAACACCACAAACAGCAGCCAGCTATCGCTACGACGGAGAGCACGGACTCTTCAGCGTGCTGCGCGGGCTCGTGCCCAACCGCCCGCTTCGCTACCGCGAAGCCGAGCGTCTCGCCGAGCTGCAAGCCAATCGGTTGCGGGAACTGCTGGGTATTGACGGGCCGCGCCTTCCGGATGAGGCCATCACCGAACTTCCGCGCATCCTGGTCGCCGCTGAGCACGACCTGCCCGTCTCTGGCAGTGCGCACTGGAGCAACGGTCGCTGGATCATCGTGCTCAACGCTCTGGACCACCCCTTGCGGCAGCGATTCTCGCTCTGCCACGAACTGAAGCACGTGCTCGACCACACCACGAAGGCCTCCCTCTATCCCGAGGAAGCCGGACTGCCTGCCAGCGTCAAAGCCGAGCGCATCGCCGACCTATTCGCCGCCATGCTGCTGATGCCCAAACGGCACGTCAAGCGGCTATACGGCGAAGGCGTCCAACAACCGACCGAACTTGCTGAACACTTTGAGGTGTCCGTGCAGGCGATGAACTACCGGCTGCAGCAACTCGGCCTAACCGAGCCGAAAGGACGCTGCCTCCCGTATCGCCGCGGACTCGTTAGATCTCAATCGGACACGAGCTACAGCAGGCCGCTCGCAACGATGGGATAGAGGACGTGAAGCAAAGAAGCAACCACAGTGACTCGGCCGGGCGACCCAAGCAAGCGGTCCTGTACCTGCGAGTCTCGACGCCTCGCCAAATGAGCACCGGCATTGACGTCGATCCTGAAGGCAACTCAATCGCTACCCAGCGCGAAGTCTGCCAGGCCAAAGCCGCTGCTCGGGGCGCCACTGTCGTCGCCGAATTCGTCGAACCGGGCAACTCTGCCAAGAGCATTGAGCGCCGGCCGGTCTTCCGGCGAATGATGGCTTACCTCGAAGCCAACCGCGATATCGACTTCATCATCGTCTATATGCGCTCGCGGGCGTTCCGCAACCACATTGAAGCCGCCATCACCAAACGCGCCCTCGAACTGCTGGGCATCCGGATCATCTCCTGCAAGGAAGACTTCGGCGAAGGGCACATCGCCGACGCTATGGAGGCCGTTCAAGACGCCTTCAACGACCTTGCCAGCGATCAAAGCGGCGAGGACATCAAGGCCAAACTGCGGCACAAGGCCCTCAATGGCGGCACGATCGGCCGAGCACCCCTCGGCTACCTCAACATCCGAGCCGAGCACGAGGGAAGGCTGTTCAATAGCGTCGGCCTCGATCCGAAGCGGGCTCCGCTCGTGCTTCACGCATGGGAGCTGTACGCCAGCGGGAACTACTCGCTAGACCGCCTGCAAATAACCATGGCCGACCTCGGCCTCACCAACCGCCCAAACGGTCGGTGGCCCCGTGAACAACCCGTCTCCACAAACAAACTGCACCAGATGCTGCGCAACCCCTATTACGCCGGCTGGGTCGTCGTCGATGGTGATCTCGTCCCCGGTCTCCACCCCGGCATCGTCAGCCAGAAGCTGTTCGACCAAGTGCAAGACGTTCTTGACGCTCGCAGCCAACGCGGTCAGCGCGACCGCGTCCTACAGCACTATCTCAAAGGCATTCTGTTCTGCGGTCGCTGCAAGAAAGCTGGCCGTACCAGCCGACTCATCTACACCGAAGCCAAGGGCCGTAGCGGCGAGCGTTACGAGTACTTTCTCTGCCGCAGCCGCCAGGACGGAGTCTGCGACCTGCCACACCTGCCCGCCGATCAAGTCGAAGCCGCAATTTGTCGCCACCATGAGACACGCGAGATCCCACAAGAGTTTGCAGTGGCGATCCGACGGCACCTGGACGCAACGATGGCCGACCAGCAAGCCCTGACCCGCGAGCTGCATCAGCATTTGAACAAACAGCTCAAGAAGTTGGAACAACAAGAGGAACGACTCATCGACCTGGCCGCCGACGGGAGTATCGAACGTTCCAAGCTTCGTGGGCGGCTTAACACCATCCAGCTGGAGCGAGCCCGCCTCCAGGCCGGCCTTGACGACAGCGGCGCCGACCTCGCGCTGGGTGCTGAGCGGCTGCGTCAAAGCCTCGATCTGGTCGTCGACCCTGCCAAGCTCTACCGCAATTCTAGTGATTCGATCCGCCGTCAGCTCAACCAGACCTTCTTTGAGTGGCTCTGGATCGACGACGACCCACCAATCACGGTCAGAAGTCAGCAGCGGCCGCCGTTCGACGAGTTCTCAGCAGCGCTTCAGGCATACCAGAGACCATCTCCCAAGGCCTCCAGACGGCCCCAGGTGGCCTACAGCGTCGATCAAAGCCAACCAGGGAGGCCGCCAAGCCTGACCGACGTTTTTCCGGTCACTGTTTCGAGTAAGCCACTTATGGTGGAGCTGAGGGGACTCGAACCCCTGACCCCTTGCATGCCATGCAAGTGCGCTACCAACTGCGCCACAGCCCCAAAGCGCCCTTTCGGGTACCTCCGAGTCTATCTGGCGTCGTCGCCGGCCCGCTCCTCTACGGCGACGGCAACGTCAGGAACACCCGCGTTGTGCTCCACCAGTCGCCACCCCTGTCCGCCATCGACCAGCACCGACCAACGGCAGTTGCCGAGTGGGCCGAGCCGCCACCACGATCGCGGGTCGAGTTCGAGGAGCAAACCGATTGTCGAACGCGCCGTACCGCCGTGCGTCACGGCAATGACCAGCCCCTCGGTCGCGTCGAGCGCCTCCAACACACACGTTGCGCCACGGTCGGCGACCTCGGCATACGTCTCGCCGCCGCCACGCGGTGCGTCGTCACCGGAGATCCAGCCGGACCACTCGTCCGGAAACTTCTCGGCGACCTCGTCTCGGGTGAGCCCTTCCCATGACCCGAGATGGATCTCGCGCAACCGGTCGTCCCAACGGGGCGTCAACCCGGTCAGAGCAGCGAGTGTGTCAGCGGTCATCGCGGCGCGCTGCAAATCTGACGACACGATCGCGGCGGGCGACAGGGCGGCGAGCACTGCGGACGCAGCCGCGGCTTGCTCCACACCCACTTCGTCAAGCGGCGGGTCAAGTTGCCCTTGTATCCGGCCGGTCGCATTCCACTCGGTGCGTCCGTGCCGCCAGAGGACGAGGCGTCGCGTCAGGGCTGGCCTGCTGCGGGCCGGTGCACGATCGACTCCGGCAACTCGATCTCCGGGCAGTCCTTCCAGAGTCGCTCGAGCGAGTAGTACGTGCGTTCCTCGCTGTGCTGCACGTGCACAACCACATCCATGAAGTCGAGAAGCACCCATCGACCTTCACGTTCGCCCTCACGGCGTACCGGCTTGATCCCTTGCAGGCGCAGGCGCTCTTCGATCTCGTCGACGACTGCGCGGACCTGGCGATCGTTGGGCGCTGATGCCAAGACGAAGCAATCGGTGATGACGAGCCGGTCGCTCACGTCGAGGATCATGATGTCGGATGCCAACTTGTCTGCGGCTGCCTCGGCAGCAGAGATGGCTGTGGAGACGGATTGCTCCGAAGCTGTCACGTAGTTGAGCCTTTCACCGCTTGTAGTCGCGTCCGAGCACGACGATGACGTCTGCCACTGATTGTCCAATGTTTGAGATCTGGACGTCACTGGCGGGCAGACCTAGCGCAGCTGCGACCTGGGCACCCCGCTCCCGGGCAGCCTGACTACCGCTGAAGATGAGTACGGCGGAGTTGCGGGTGCGGAACGGGAACCCCGGCACGTTGCCGCCGTCGATGTAGACGAAATGCGCCTTGAGCAGACGGGGACGCGTCGTCGTACCCAGTTGTGGCGTGCCGATCCCGTTCTTGACCAGCACCCTGTTGTCGCCGCTCCGCAAACTCTCCGGAATCGAAGCGGCGAGCGATGCCTGGACGAACTTCTTGACTTCGGGTGTGTCGATGCTGAATGCCGTCGTCCCACCGACGTCGACGGACTTTACGTCGAGCGACTGGATGTCGACCTTGTTGTCGCGGACATCCGTGGCGAGGCCGGCAATGAGGTCGGCCACTCGCGGTCCCGACATGTTGAGCTGCAGGCCGGGACCGAGATCCGACAGCGCTTTGGTGAACGACGCAGCGTCCGGCACCTTGTCGAGAATCCCCTGGATGACCTGCTGGACGCGGGGTAGCTGCGCGATGTCTCCGCCACCGTTGTACGTCGCATAGGCGACAGCCCCAGCTCCGTCGAGCTTTTGCCCACTCCCCCGCGGCACGAGCACGATCGCCGGGCCGTTCTTGACGCGACGCACCACCTCGGTGTCAACGTCAGCAGTAATGCCACCCAGGTTGTCGACGAGACGTGCGAACGTCGGCTGGTTGAAGACAATGCCGCCGTCGACGGTCACACCGATGAGGTCACTGAGTGCTGCCTGCGACAGCGCGGGTGTCCCGGTGGCGAGCGCGTTGGCGAAGGGTGCGCTGCCGCGTCCTGGGATGGGAGCGATCACCCGCGACGGCACGAGGAGCATGACGCCCTGCCTCGTGCCTGTGTCATGGGCGAGGAGCGCGCTCGCGGCGGCGGTGCCGTTGGCGGCGCGTATCTGCATCAACAAGGTCGTCTGGGTGCGTCCGGCTGGCGCCGTCTTGTTGTCACCGACGTTGCTTGCCACCTTGAACACGACGAAGGCAGCGATCAAGCCGCCGACAACGGCGAGCACACCGACCGCGGAGACGCGGCGGCGGCGTTGCCGCTTGCGCTGCCGCCTGCGGCGTTCGGCGCGCCCCAGTTTGGGTTGCTCGGGGGCGATCGTCGGCGTCTTGGTCGTCGCTGTGAGCACTGGCGCAGGAGCATCTTCGGCCGGCGTGTAACGACCCGGCCGCTTCCCCACCCGCACCGGCGCGGCGGTCGTGTGCTCCCGGCTCGGGAACAGTGACCGACGCCGACGGCGCTTACCCATCAGGCGGCGTCCACATAGAGACCGCGTTTGGCGATGTACTGCACAACTCCATCGGGCACGACGTACCAGATCGGCAGCCCGGCGGCGACTCTTGCGCGGCAATCGGTCGAGGAGATCGCCATCGCGGACACCTCTAACAAACTGACCGCGCCTTCAGGGAACCCTGGATCGACGAGTTGATGACCGGGCCGCGTGACCCCGATCCAGTGCGCCAGGTTGACGAGCTCGTCGACGTGCTGCCAGGTCAGGATCTGCGCCAGTGCATCTGCGCCGGTGATGAAGAACACCTCGGTCTTCTCGCCCCGGTCGGCCTTCAGTTGCCGGAGTGTGTCGACGGTGTATGTCGGACCGTCGCGATCGATCTCTGACCGACTCACCGAAAACCGCGGGTTCGATGCGGTTGCGATGACGGTCATGAGATAGCGGTCCTCGGCGGGCGAAACGTCGCGATCGACCTTTTGCCACGGTTGACCGGTTGGGACGAAAACGACCTCGTCCAGGTTGAATGCAGCGGCGACCTCGCTGGCGGCGACGAGGTGTCCGTGATGGATCGGGTCGAAGGTGCCGCCCATCACCCCGAGCCGCAGCCCTCCGGTCACTGGCAAATCACCAGCCCGAGCCTACCCGCGGGTCCGCCCTCAAACCGGGAGCAGACGCTCGACGAATTCCTGCAACTGAACCGCGTTGCGGCACTCGACCATCTCAACCACATCCGCATACGCGCGCGTCGCGGAGTCGCCCTGGCCCCAGTAGGAGCGCGGCTCGGGGTTGAGCCAATACGCGTGCCGGGCCTCGGCAACCAGCCTCCGCAGCGTTGGCAGTCCGGTCGCGCGGTAGTTGTTGCGCGCGTCACCGAGGATGAGCAACGACGTGCGCGGGTTTATCGCGTCCGGGTACCGCTCAGCAAAGGTCTCGATCGCGTGCCCGTAGTCAGAGTGCCCGTCGAACCAGACGACGTCGGCCTCCGCCGCGACTTTCGACATTGCATCGGCGACGTCATCGCCGGCATCGAAGAACCGAGTGACCTCGTCAACCGTGTCGATGAAGGCGAACGCCCGCACCTTGGTGAACTGCTCGCGCAGGGCATAGGCCAGCAGCAACGTGAAGTGCGCGAACGCGGTGACCGATCCACTCACGTCGCACAGCACGACGAGCTCTGGCTTGTGGGGCTTGTGCGGCCTGTGCTTCGTCTCGAGCGGTACGCCGCCACTCGCCAGCGACGCGCGGACAGTACGACGGAAGTCGAGCCGTCCCTTACGCCCGAGGCGACGGCGGGCCGTGAGCCGAGTCGCAAGTCGACGGGAAAGCGGATAGACGGTGCGGCGTAGCTCGGCGAGGTCGTTGCGTGTCGCACGCAAGAAGTCGACTTGCTCGGTCAGCGGCTTCACCGCGGTCCGCGCGATGCGTTCGGCGCCCTTCTCCTCGGCGAGCCGCCGGCGTACCTCCGCTTCGACGAAGGACTCGAACGCCTTGATGCGTTCGGTGAGCATCTGGCGCGCGACCTTCTCGGCGAAGCCGCCGCGTTCCTTACCTTTCAACACCTCGGCAAGCAGCGCGGCCATCAACGTCTCGGGATTGAGCTCGCGCAACACCTTGTAGGTAAACCAGGATTGGCGGCCTGGCTGGGTATCCGCGCGGCCGAGGCGGCTGACCATCTCGCGGGCGAACCGACGCAACATCTCCTCGTCGCCGTCGAGGAGCAGTTCGAGCAGAGCGTCGCGGAGCTCTTGGCGGTCGAGCGGGTCGCCGGTGTACGGCTCGAGCTCGCCTTCCCCGTCGCCACTGTTGTCAGTCTGCTGAATGCCGTCGCCGACTGCGGGCGGGAAGTAGAGATCGAAGAGCGTGTCGAAGGCGAGCCGGTGCGCCGGCCGCTTGCACATGGTTGCCGCGAAACCAGCGCGCAGGGCTTCGCGGTCGAGCAGCGGGATCCTGCTCATGGCGCGAGTCGCGTCGAGCGACTCAGCGAGTGACACTGGCATGCCGGCCCCGCGCAGCGCACCGACGAACTCGATGGTGCGGTCGATGAGCCCACTCGGTGCCATGCGACTCAGTTCAGCTCGAGTGTCGTCACGGCTTTGGCTTGATCACTCGCATGCTTGAGGACGACCCCGAGCGTTGCCTTGACGGCATCCTCGTCGAGAGTGTCGAGGCCGAGTGCGAGCAACGTGTGCGCCCAGTCGATCGTCTCTGCGATCGAGGGTGCCTTGCGCAGGTCCAACGCGCGCAATGCGCGCACGGTGCGCACCAACTGCTCGGCGAGCGCCTCCGCCACCTCCGGCACGCGGGTAAGGACAATGGCCTTCTCCCGCTCGGCGGTCGGGTAGTCGAGGTGCAGGTACAGACACCGGCGCTTGAGCGCTTCGGAAAGTTCACGTGTCGCGTTGCTGGTCAGGACGACGAATGGCCGGCGTACGGCAGCAATCGTGCCCAGCTCGGGGATCGTGACTTGGAAGTCCGACAGCACTTCGAGCAGCAGACCTTCGACCTCGACGTCGGCCTTGTCCGTCTCGTCGACCAGGAGCACGGTTGGCAGCTCGCGCCGGATTGCAGTGAGCAACGGTCGCGCAAGGAGGAACTCCTCGCTGAAGATGTCGTCGTGGGTCTCTTCCCATGAGTCGCCGTCGCCCGCGGCCTGAATGCGGAGCAACTGCTTCTTGTAGTTCCACTCATAAAGCGCCCGCGCCTCGTCGAGGCCCTCATAACACTGCAGCCGCACGAGCTCGGCATCGGTGGACGTCGCGACCGCCTTCGCCAGCTCGGTTTTGCCGACCCCAGCGGGCCCCTCGACCAGCAGTGGCTTGCCAAGGGCGTCGGCGAGAAAGACTGTGGTGGCGATCGCTTCGTCGGCGAGGTAGCCGGCACTCTCGAGCCGATCGCGGACGTCGTCAACGGAGGCGAACAATCGCGGCATCGGCTGCGTCACGAGAACAGATTCTACTGGCGGGAGATTGCGCATGAGGGTGGCGTTCTTGGGCCTCGGCCGTATGGGGTCGGCCATGGTGGGGCACGTGCTGGCAGCGGGCCATGACGTTGCGGTCTGGAACCGGTCGAGCGGGAAGGCCGATGAGCTCGTTGGCGCGGGTGCTTGGGAGGCCGCCTCACCCGCCGAAGCAGCGGCGGGCCGCGACGTCGTCGTACTCATGCTGTTCGGGCCTGAGGCGTCGCGCGAGGTGCTGTTCGGTCCCGATGGAGTCGCGACGGCGGCTGCGCCGGGAACCCTCGTCATCGACTCGACGACCATCGGACCGACGGCTGCGCGCGAGATCGGCGCGGAGCTGGCGCGGCGCGAGTTGCGGTTTGTCGAGGCGCCCGTCGCCGGCTCGACCACGCCAGCGGCGGAGGGAACACTTTCCGTGTTTGCCGGCGGCAGTGATGAGGATTTCGCTGCCGCAAAACCGATGTTGGAGCTGTGGGGCGACCCGCAGCGGGTGCGTCATGTGGGCCCTCTCGGTGCCGGCAACGCCGCCAAGATCGTGGTCAACCAGGCGCTCGGTGTCGTCATAGCCGGCCTGGGTGAGGCGTTGCATCTCGTCGGCGATCTCGGGCTCGACCGTGCGCTGATGTTGGACCTACTCGCCGCCGGACCATACGGCTGGCCGCTCAATCAGAAGCGTTCGATGATCGAGAGCGGTGACTTCAGCGCGACGACGTTCAGCTTGGAGCTGATGGCCAAGGACCTTGGGCTTGCGGTCGGCGAAGCGGATGTCGACCTCGCTGTCACTGCTGCGGCACTCGCATACGCGCGCGCGGCGAGCGCGGACGGACACGGTGGCGATGACTACGCGGCGGTGGCCGGTTATGTCGCAGGCGCACACTGAGCAGATGAGCGGACCACTGGCAAAGGCCGACGCGCCGTCGACCCCGGAGCTGGCAGTGGCTGAGGCTCCGACGATTCAGGTGACGCCGAGCCGGGAGGCGACGGTGGGGTCGGTGACGGTACGCCGGGCGCTGCCGCGCCGGGAGCGGCGCACCGTTGGCCCGTGGTGCTTCGTGGATCAGATGGGTCCGGCACCCTTTTCCCCGCAGCACCCCATCGAGATCGGACCTCACCCGCACTTGGGCCTGCACACGGTGACGTGGCTGTTGTCCGGTGAGCTGTTGCACCGCGACAGCCTCGGGTCCGAGCAGGTGATCAAGCCCGGCCAGCTCAACCTGATGACAGCCGGCAACGGCGTCGCGCATTCCGAACAGACGACCGATCAGTACGAGGGTTCGATGCACGGCGTACAACTCTGGGTGGCACAGCCAGAGCGCACCCGCTTCGGCGATCCCGCCTTCGAGCACCACGAGGAGCTGCCGCAAGCTGCGTTGCACTCGGGGACTGCGACGGTGCTGGTCGGCGAGTTCGCTGGCGCTGCCTCGACCGCACGTGCGGACACACCAATGGTCGGCGTCGAACTCGCACTGCGCAACGGCACATCAACCCTGCAGCTACGGACCGACTTCGAGTACGCCGCGGTCGTCATGGAGGGCTCGATGCTGGTTGGCGATGAACGCATCTCGCCCGGCGCGCTCGCGTACTTCGGGGAAGGTCGCGATGAGCTGGAGGTCGCCGCGGTCGAGCCGGCGCGCGTCCTGTTCATCGGCGGCGAGCCGTTCCCTGAAAAGGTGCTCATGTGGTGGAACTTCGTCGCGCGCTCCCGCGAGGAGGTAGACGCCGCGCGATCGGCCTGGGAAGAGCGCGACCAACGCTTTGGTCAATCCGGTTGGACGCTCCCCCGCGTCTCCGCACCGGAAGTGCCCTGGGCCGGCCGCGGCTGATCCGAACCGAGGTGCCAGAGCACCGTGCCAACAAGAACAGCCCCGAATACCGAACCCGAGAGCGACATGGCTAGATCACCGATCGTGTCTTTGTAGGCGGTCGCGAGCTCGTCGGGATTGCCCTTGATGAATGCGAAGTACTCCGCTATCTCCCAGAGAATGTGTGTTACGGCGCCGAAGCCGAGCGTCAATCCCGCGACGATCAGCCGACCATGGCGTGAGTACCGGCGGAGCATCAGTAGCCCGAAAGCAACAACCCACGGCACCCACGTGACGAAGTGCATGGCGTCGTCCCACCACGAGACCGTGTCGTAGAGGTTGGCAGCATTGCCGGCCGTGTCGATGAGGAACGGCAGCACGACGCACAGGTCAATCAGGTGGGGATAGGCACCGGTCTCTCGACCCAGCCGCGTGCGGATGAACCAGATGAGAGGCACGAGGAGCGCGGAGATCGGGTAGGTCGCGATCCGGGCACCGATGCCCTTGCCGTCGTACTGCGGGAGATGCGGAAAGAGCGCGGCATGGGCCAGCAGCGCGATCAGCGCGAGCTTGGCAGCGATATTCATGGCTACCAGCGACGGCACGCGGCGAAATGCCCTTGTCGTGGTCGTCATGAAGAGATCTTCGGTCACCGACGCGGCAAACGCACCCGTACAAGTACTCAGATGTCAGTGAGTCGTGCTACCTCTCGCGCATGGTGCAGCTCGGCGATGACGTCGAGCAGCTCGGGGAGCGAGACACCCTTGGACATGCACGCGTCGGCCATGTCCTTGGTGTCGAGTGCGAGTCGCTCGGTGCCGACGGCAGTGAACAAGACGATGGTCGAGTCGGGGCAATGCGCGCGAAGCGACGGGAGTGCCTGCGCGCCGGTGGACTCCGGCATCATCTGGTCGAGCACGATCGCTGCCGGCTCGAGTCGCTCCGCCATCGCGATGGCCTCTGGCCCCGTCGTCGCCGTGCCGACGAGCTCATAGCGCTCGTCGAGGTCAATCATGAAGCTGAGGATGTCTGCCAGCTCCGGGCTGTCGTCGACAACCAGGATGGACAGCGGCACGGACGGCATGGGCTGGGCTCCCCCTGAGGAGTGAATGCACCCCCGGTATCGCCCCGACCATGCGCCGACTTGATCGTTTAGCTGAAAGTCACAGGATCGATATGACCGTCTTTGCCCGTCAATCAACCGTCGTGCCGGCCACCTGCGGCGGACGGACGGCCAAGGCGACGCTCATCATGACGATCCACAGTGCAGACAGCAGGAATCCGAAAAAGCCCAGCGGCGTGAACGTCGCTACGCCTCCGACGATGCCGACGATGCCGAGCCACAGTGGCACCACCCGAGTTCGCACGATGGAGATGCCTCCGGCAAGGGCCATCACGCCGATACCGGCGCCGAACGCCAGGTAGGTGTTGTCGTCGAGGTAGGCAAGCGTCTGAGCGACCGCGGGGGTGCCGCGCTTGCCGCTGTCGGCGAGCGCGAGGTGGACCGTGCCGGCGACGAAGAATCCGGCAGCGGAGGCGATACCGCCACCAAAAGCGACGGAGGCTAGCCGTCCACGCGCAGGCGCAAGGGCCAACGCGCCGCGCAACGTCCCACTGAAAAAGATGAGCAGGGCGGCACCGATCGACAGGATGAATGCCGCGCCCATCTGTCGGTCGCGGTGCTTTTGATAGAAGGCGAAGATCTTTTCCGCGGAGTCCTTCGTATCTGGTGTGCTTCCACTGACGACGGTGAACGTGAGCACGATGATGGCTACCGCTAGCACGCCGGTCAGCGGTGCAATGCGTTCCCAACGACTGGTCATGACGCACGTCCTCTCCTGCCACGACTGGTGGCAGGCCGATGGTCCCAGAAACGCCCGGCCGGTCAAGGCGCATCGCCGTTATCGGCGGATGTGACCGTCGCCAGTGACGACGTACTTCGTCGTTGTCAGCTCGGTGAGCGCCATCGGTCCGCGCGCATGCAACTTTTGCGTAGAGATGCCGATTTCGGCACCAAATCCGAACTCGCCGCCATCGGTGAAACGGGTCGATGCATTGACCATGACAGCAGCCGCATCGACGCGCGCGACGAAAGTTCGCGCTGCTTCCTGGGACCGAGTAACGATGGCTTCGGTGTGTCCCGTGCCGTACTCCCGGATGTGCGCCACCGCGTCATTCAACGAGTCGACGACGGCAGCGGAGATGTCCAGCGAGAGGTACTCCGCATGCATGTCGTCGTCGGTCGCGGGCAGCACGCGGGCGTCGTAGGCCGCAATTCTGCTGTCACCGTGCACGGTCACGCCGGCATCCGACAAAGCAGCTAGCGCGCGCGGGACGAACTCATCGGCTACCGCTGCGTGGACGAGCAGCGACTCCGCCGCGTTGCAGACGCTCGGCCGATGCGTCTTGGCGTTGATGAGCACGTCGAGCGCCTGGTCGAGATCCGCATCGGCATCGACGTACACATGACAGTTGCCGACACCCGTCTCGATCACCGGCACGGTCGACTCCTCGACCGTCGAGCGGATCAGTCCCGCGCCACCGCGCGGGATGAGTACGTCGACCAACCCGCGTGCGCGCATCAGATGCTTGACCGACTCATGACTCGTGCCGGGGACCATCTGCACCGAGCCGCTCGGCAGGCCGGCCTTCTCCGCCGCAGCAGCCATCACATCAACCAGCGCCTCGTTGGACCGCCGCGCCGACGCAGAACCGCGCAAGAGCACGGCGTTGCCGCTCTTCAAGCACAAGCCGGCGGCATCGACCGTCACATTGGGCCGTGCCTCGTAGACCATGCCGACCACGCCCATCGGCACGCGGAGCTGGCGCACTTCGAGTCCGTTGGCAAGCGTGAAGCCTCGGACGACTTCGCCCACTGGGTCGGGCAGCGCCGCTACCTCGCGCAATCCAGTAGCCATAGCGGACACCCGGTCGGCGTTCAACGACAACCGGTCGATCATCGTTTCGCTGGTGCCGTCGGCCCGTGCCGCGGCGACGTCTTCCGCGTTGGCAGCCAACACCGTTTCCGACGCTGCCTCCAACGCATCGGCCATCGCCAGCAATGCAGCGTCCTTGACGGCCCGGTTCAGCGGTGCGAGTTCAACAGCAGCGTCGCGCGCACGCAGCGCTGTGTCGCGGAATGCCGCAGCCTCGTCAGTCACACAGTCAGGGTAGATCCACGATCAAAATGGGCGCCAGGCACCAACCGCGCTGACAGCGGTGAGTTCGCTGCGATCGCGGTAGACCGACTCGTCGACCACCTCGAGGCCAACCACGCGCCAGGGAGGGAGCCCAGCGCTCACGCGATGCTCCCCCCAGAGCCGCAACGCGAGCGCCGCTGCGTCGCCGCAGTCGACAGCTTCTTCCCAGTAGCGCACTTCCGCGCGGTCGGTGGCGTACCGACCGGACAGCAGGAATGGTTGCTCGTCAGCGAGCCGCTTCAGCGCATCGAGGACATCCGAGGGCTGAATCTCCTCGCCGCCGATCGTCAACGTCACGTGCCACAACGCCACGCCGCGCCAACACCTCCCCGGCCATCGCCCACGTCGACCCCGACATCAGAGCAACACCAGGTCATCTCGGTGAACGACTTCACGCTCGTACGCCGCGCCCAGCTCGCGGGCGAGATCGCGTGTCGAACGACCAAGCAGACCGGGCAACTCCGCTGAGTCGTAGTTGACCAGTCCGCGGGCCACCGCGTGGTCGTTTTCGTCGACTAGGTCGACCGGATCTCCCGCCGAGAAGCTCCCGTCGACGCTCGTGATGCCGGCAGGCAGCAGCGACATGCGTCGCTCGACGACCGCCTGCACGGCGCCCGGATCGAGGCGTAGCCGGCCCCGCGGCGTGGTCGCGTGGGCCAGCCAGAGCAAACGCGCGGGAGTACGTCGTCCGGTCGGGTGGAAATGCGTGCCGACGTCCGCTCCGGCGAGCGCATCGCCAACAACGTCCGCATGGGCGAGAACCGCCGGAATCCCCGCAACTGCCGCTATTCGGGCAGCCTCCACCTTGGTCGCCATGCCACCCGACCCAACGCCCGCGTTGCCGACCTTGCCGGCAAGCACACCTTCGAGGTCGGCGTCTGTCTTGACGTCGCTGAGCAGCTGGGCGCCGCCGCGACGCGGGTCGCCGTCGTACAAGCCGTCCACATCCGACAACAGCACGAGCAGGTCGGCGTGGACGAGGTGCGCGACGAGCGCAGCCAGCCGGTCGTTGTCACCGAACTTGATCTCATGGGTGGCGACGGTGTCGTTCTCGTTCACGAGCGGGACAACGCCGAGGTCGAGTAGGCGGGTCAGTGTGCGGTGTGCGTTGCGGTAATGCGTGCGGCGTACGACGTCGTCGGCGGTGAGCAAGACCTGGCCGACCCGCAGGTCGTAGCGCGCGAACGACGCGGCGTACCTCTCGACCAGCAGTCCTTGGCCGACACTCGCTGCAGCCTGCTGGGTCGCCAGGTCACGAGGACGCGCGCGCAACCCCAACGGCGCGAGACCAGCAGCGATCGCGCCGGATGAAACGAGCACGATCTCGGTGCTCGAGGACCGGCGAGCAGCGATCGCGTCAACGAGAGTGTCGACCTGCGCGCCATCGAGCCCACCGCTCGCACTGGTGATCGACGAGGAGCCGACCTTCACCACGATGCGTCGGGCGGCTGCTACTTCGGTGCGCATGGCTACCGGTCCTCGAGGCGGAGGTCGGCACCGCGACGCCCGAATGCATGCGCCTCACCGGCCGCCGTTGACGGCACCCAGTCGAAGGAAACGTCGCCGATGATGACCTCGACCCCCGGCTCGGCACCGAGGTCGGCCAGTCGTCTCTCGACGCCGAGGCGGGCTAGACGGTCGGCGAGATAGCCGACTGCCTCGTCATTACCGAAATCGGTTTGTCGCACCCAGCGCTCGGGCTTGGTCCCGCGCACGACGAACGACTCACCACTCGGCTCGACGGTGAACCCCGGATCGTCGACCGCGCGTGGTCGCAGCACGATGCGCGTCGCCTCGTCCACGGGTATGACGGCACGCGCGGCGACGACGACTTCGGACAGCGCGAACGTCAGCTCGCGAAGACCCTCGTGCGTCGCTGCCGATGCTTCGACGACGCGTAGCCCGCGCGCTTCGAGCTCCGGACGCACCATGTCAGCCAGCTCGCGTCCCTCGGGGACATCAATCTTGTTCAGTACGACGAGACGCGGCCGGTCGGCGAGCCCGCCGTACGCCGCGAGCTCCAGCTCCACGGCGTCGATGTCAGAGACCGGGTCGCGGTTGGGCTCTTGCGTTGCACAGTCGATGACGTGCGCCAGGGCGGCGCAGCGTTCGACGTGGCGCAAGAACTCGAGCCCGAGGCCGCGGCCTTCGCTGGCGCCAGGAATGAGGCCGGGGACGTCGGCGACCGTGAAGCGCACCTCACCCGCCTCGACGACACCGAGGTTCGGCACGAGTGTTGTAAACGGGTAGTCGGCGATCTTCGGGCGGGCAGCGGACATGGCAGCAACCAACGATGACTTGCCCGCGTTCGGGAAGCCGACCAGACCGACGTCAGCAACTGTCTTGAGTTCGAGGCCGATGTCGCCGGCCTCACCGGGCTCACCGAGCAACGCGAAACCGGGGTTCTTGCGCCGTGGTGAGGCGAGAGCGGCGTTGCCGAGACCACCGCGTCCGCCCTTGGCAATGATCCAGCGCGTGCCGGCGCCGACCAGGTCGGCGATCAACTCGCCGTCGGCCGTCGTAACGACCGTGCCCGACGGCACGGACAGCACGAGGTCGCCGCCTTCTGCTCCGTGCTTGTGACTGCCGGCGCCGGGACGGCCGTTGGCAGCGCGTTGATGGGGATGCCGGTGGAAGTCGAGCAACGTCGTGACGGATGCATCAACGACGAGGACGACGTCGCCACCACGACCACCGTTGCCGCCGTCAGGACCACCGAGCGGCTTGAACTTCTCGCGATGGGTGGACGTGCAGCCGTGCCCTCCGTTACCGGCGGCGACATGCAGAACGACGCGGTCGACGAACGTAGCGCCGGCCATGGGGTGGCCGTTTCCGGCTAGGTCAGCCCTGCAGCGGAACGATGTTGACGACGCGCCGACCGCGGCGCGTGCCGAACTCGACGTGCCCCTGGGACAGGGCGAACAACGTGTCGTCACCACCGCGACCGACGTGCAGGCCCGGGTGGAAGTGGGTGCCGCGCTGGCGAACGAGGATCTCGCCGGCATTGACGAGCTGGCCGCCGAAGCGCTTCACGCCGAGTCGTTGGGCGTTGGAGTCACGGCCGTTACGGCTCGAGGACGCGCCCTTCTTGTGTGCCATCTGTTCGCTCGCCTACTCGGAATTCGAAGTGTCGGTGGGATTCGACGTGCTTGTGGTCGTCGCGCCCTTGGTCGACTTCGCGGCGTCGATACCGGTGACTCGCACCTGCGTGTGCAGCTGGCGGTGACCCATGCGGCGCCGGTATCCCGACTTGTTCTTGTAGAGCCCGATGTCGATTTTCGGACCTTTGGTGTGGGCCAGGACCTCGGCGGTGACCGTAACGCCTTGAAGTGCGCTGGCATCGCTGGTCACTGTGTCGCCGTCGACGACGAGAACCGCAGGCAAGGTCAGCGACGCACCCGGCTCGTCGGTCACCCGATCGACCTCGAGCACGTCACCGACGGCCACCTTGTGCTGGCGGCCGCCTCCGCGGACGATCGCGTACACGCGCGGTTCCTCTCATCGTCGTACTGGATTGTGGGCGCAGACTCCCGCGCCGACAGGTCAGGATACCGGACCCGGCGGGCGGGCTCAGGCTGTAGCCGCGGCCTCCTCGGTGGCGCTGCCATCGACCGCAGGGTCGTCAGCATTGCCGGCCTTCTTCTCGCCCTTCTCGGCCTTCTCGCCGGCCTTGCCACCGCTGTCCTTGCCGCCGCTCTTCTTGCCGCCCCCGCGCCGGTCCCGGTCGCTCTTGGACTGGTCATTGCGGGAATGCGAGTGCGGCGCGCCGTCGAGGTGGATCTTGACGCCACGACCCTGGCATTCGGGGCAGGTCTCGCTGAACGCTTCGAGCAGGCCCTGCCCGACGCGCTTGCGGGTCATCTGCACCAGACCCAATGACGTGACCTCGGCGACCTGGTGACGGGTGCGATCGCGGCCGAGGCACTCGACCAGCCGACGCAACACCAGATCCCGGTTGGACTCGAGCACCATGTCGACGAAGTCGATGACGATGATTCCGCCGAGGTCGCGTAGTCGCAGTTGCCGAACGATCTCTTCGGCCGCTTCGAGGTTGTTCTTGGTGACGGTCTCTTCGAGGTTGCCCCCCTTGCCGGTGAACTTCCCGGTGTTGACGTCGACCACGATCATCGCCTCGGTGCGGTCGATGACGAGGTAACCACCGGATGGCAGCCACACCTTGCGGTCGAGCGCCTTGGTCAGCTGCTCCTCGACGCGGTACTCGGTGAAGATGTCCTTTTCATCGGTCCACTTGCGCAACCGGTCCGAGAGATCGGGTGCGACGTGGCCGACGTACTGCTCGATCGTGTCCCACTCATCCGAGCCGGAGACAACCAGCTCTTTGAAGTCTTCGTTGAAGATGTCGCGGATGACGCGGATCACGAGATCCGGCTCGGCGTACAGCTCAACCGGAGCTTCCGCAGTCTTCACCTTCTTGTCGATGACTTCCCACTGCGCTTGCAGTCGCCGGATGTCACGAGCGAGCTCTTCCTCAGACGCGCCTTCGGCGGCCGTTCGTACGACGACACCTGCGCCTTCGGGTGTGACTTGCTTGAGCACGCTCTTGAGACGGGCGCGTTCGGTGTCGGGCAACTTGCGGCTGATGCCGGTGACCCGACCTTCGGGGACGTAGGCGACGTAGCGGCCGGGCAGGCTGATCTGACTGGTGAGCCGGGCACCCTTGTGACCCATCGGATCCTTGGTGACCTGCACCAGCACCGGCTGACCGGACTTGAGCGCGAGCTCGATGCGACGCGGCTGGCCTTCAAGGCCACTCGCGTCCCAGTTGACCTCGCCGGCGTACAACACGGCATTGCGTCCGCGACCGATGTCGACGAACGCTGCTTCCATGCTGGGCAGCACGTTCTGCACGCGACCGAGGTAGACGTTGCCCGCGAGTGACGTCGCTTCCTTGCGCGTGACGAAGTGCTCGACGAGCACACCGTCTTCGAGCACGCCGATCTGCGTGCGGTCCTTGGTCTCGCGGACGACCATGATGCGTTCGACCGCCTCGCGGCGAGCGAGGAACTCGGCCTCAGTGAGAATCGTCGGCCGGCGACCGGCTTCCCGGCCGTCCCTGCGGCGCTGCTTGCGGGCCTCGAGCCGGGTGGAACCCGCGACGCCACGAACCTCGTCGTCACGGCCGGGAGGGGCGGAGCGCTGTCGTGGCTGGCGGACCCGGACCACGGTCTTCGCCGGATCGTCGGGCGATGTCTCCTCACCGATGATGCTGCCATCGGCGCGACGACGCCGGCGGCGGCGCCGGCTACTGCCCGTGCCTCCGCCCGGGCTGCCTTCGGCGTCGGCGCTGTCGCCGTCGGTTGCGGATTCGGTCGGGTCGGAGTCGCCGTCGGTTGCTTCGGTCGCACCACCGTCGGTCTGGCCGCCGCGACCGCGGCCTCGGCGGCCGCGGCGGCGACGACGCGGCCCGCCCTCGCCCGCTTCGGCGGTCGGGGCGCCCTCGGCCTGTTCGGCCGGACGCTCGTCAGTAGTGGCCGCTGTCTTCGCGGCGGCCGTCTTCTTGGCAGGTCGCCGCGCCGGCACGATCTCCGGCGGCTGGAAGGTCACGACCGGCGGGGCGGCCTCGGTGCTGCCCGCGGCGGCGGCCTTCTTCGTCGTGCGCTTGCGGGTGGTCTTCGCCGCCGTTGCCGTGGCCTCCGCGGCCGGGGCCGCGGACTCGCTGGGAGCCGCCGCGGCCTTCTTGCTGGCCCGCTTGGGCTTGTCGGCGTCGCCCTCGGTGCTGGTGGTCTTCTTGGCGGCCGCCTTGGCCGTCGCTTTCGCCGGAGGTGGCCCGGCCGGTCGGCTCGCCGTACGCCGTTGTCGGGTTGGGGCGGGGCTGGGTGTGCTGTCGGTTGGTTCGTCTTGCATCCGGGTTTTCTCCCCGTTCACGCTCCCGGGCGCCGATCTCACGCCGTGGCGCCGCACGGGAACTCTCATGCCGCCGGTCCGGGCCTTGTGCGCGGGCGGCGGAAATCCTGGATGGTGCTGGATACGACGGCGATTCGGGCGCTACGCCGGGCCGGCGGCCGTGGCCGCTCGATCGGTATCGAGCGGGTCCGATAGCCGGCCGTTGTCCGCGAGCAGCCCCTGCGCCAGCCGGGTCACCAGAGGTGGCGTAGGCGGCACGAGGTCGGCAATCTCGCGAAGAGCGGCGAGTACGTCGTCGGGTCGAACAGCAGGCGTGACGTGCCGAACAACCAAGTCGAGTATCGCACAACCGTCGTCGGACACGGCCAACGACGCGACGGGCAGGCGGGCGTCGAGCGTGCGCCGCCCGTCCTTGATCACCCGCTGCACCGGGACGCTGTCACGGGCCAGAAAGGCCTCGACCGCCGCTGCGGCCACGCTCGTGGGCACGCCCTCGAGGCGGAGCTGCCACCAGGACCCGGTGATCCGCTCCGGCAGCGACCCGCCGTCGGCTTCGACGACGTCGAGCACGTCGAGACCCTCGGGCAGGGCGGCGTCGAGGCGCCGGCGTACGTCCTCGGGGTCGGTGCGCTCGGCGAGGCTGAGCTCGAGGTACTCCGCCTCGCTCGCAGTGCCGGTGGGTGCTGCCCCGACGTAGGAGATCTTCGGGTGCGGGTTGAATCCGGCCGAGTAGGCCATGGGGATCGCCGCCCGGCGCAGTGCTCGTTCGAGTGCACGGGCGACATCACGGTGGCTGGTGAAGCGCATGCGCCCGCGGCGCGCGTATCGGACCCGGACGCGCTGCGCCACAGGAGCGGTGTCTCGCTGCGGCGCCTGCCGGCTCACCCGAGGCCCTTCACGATCGCTGCCAACGCAGCGTCGACGTCCTCGTCCGGCAGCGGCGGAAGCACGTCCATCCACATCGTCAACGCGGAACCGCGAAGTTGCAGCGCACCGAGCGGACGCGGCAGGAACCAGAGGTGGAAGTGCTCACCACCGTCACCCCATCTGTTCAGATGCACGCGCGCGACATCGCCGATGCCGAGGATCGCGCGTTCGATGCGCGCGATGATCGGACCGAGCTCTGTCATGAGTTGCTGCGGCAGATCGCTGACGGACTCGTGGTGTTCGCGGGTCTCGAGAAGGACGGCGCCGCGGATCGGTGTAGGCGTGTATGCCCGCAGCCGCCAGTCGTCGTCAGTCCAGATGAACAGGTCGTCCGGCTGCGCGCACGCATAACAGTCGACCTGCCCCTCGCCGAGTCGTGCGGGCTCCGGAACGACGGGAGGGTCGAGCGGCTTGATGGTGCGGTCAGTCGTGAACGGAAACATCGGGTCGGCAAAAACCTCGGCGACCTTGGGGTCGATCGGTTGCGACATCAGACCGGTGACAACGGCAACAACGAGCGACCGGTCGGACCGACCTGGATCTCGGTGCCCATCGTCGGGCACACGCCGCAGTCGTAACACGTCGACCAGCGACAGTCATCGACCTCGTCCTCGGCGATCGCGGCCTGCCAGTCGTCCCACAGCCAGTCCTTGTCGAGGCCGGAGTCGAGGTGGTCCCAGGGCAGCACCTCGTCGAGCATGCGCTCGCGGGTGGTGTACCAATCGACGTCAACGGGTGTGTCGGCGAGCGCGCTTGCGGCTGCGCGCATCCAACGGTCGTAGTCGAAGTACTCACGCCAGCCGTCGAACTTCGCACCGTCGCGCCAGGCGGCTTCGATGACCGTGCCGACGCGACGATCGCCACGCGAAAGCAGTCCTTCAACGATGCCGGGCTTGCCGTCGTGGTAGCGCAGCCCGATGGCGCGGGCGTACTTCTTGTCGCTGCGCAGCGCTTCTCTGAGCTTGCGCAATCGCTCGTCAGTGCCTGCATGGTTGAGCTGCGACGCCCACTGGAATGGTGTGTGCGGCTTGGGCACGAAACCGCCGATCGACACCGTGCACTTGATGTCCTTGTGCCCACTCGCCTTACGGCCCTCCTCGATCACGCGCTGCGCAAGTGTCGCGATCTGCAGCACGTCCTCGTCGGTCTCCGTTGGGAGCCCGCACATGAAGTAGAGCTTCACGTGCCGCCAGCCATGGGAGTACGCCGTACACACCGTGCGAATCAGGTCGTCTTCGCTGACCATCTTGTTGATGACCTTGCGAATGCGCTCGCTTCCACCCTCGGGTGCGAGGGTCAGACCGGAACGACGACCGTTGCGAGACAGCTCCTCGGCGAGGGTCACGTTGAACGCGTCGACGCGTGTGCTCGGCAACGACAGGCTGACTTTCTCGCCTTCGTACCGATCAGCCAAGCCCTTCGCGATCTCCCCGATCTCGGAGTGGTCAGCGCTCGACAGCGACAACAGGCCAACTTCTTCGAAGCCGGACTGCTCGAGGCCCTGCTGCACCATGTCGCCGATGGTGGTGATGCTGCGTTCGCGAACGGGACGCGTGATCATGCCGGCCTGGCAGAAGCGACATCCGCGCGTGCAGCCGCGGAAGATCTCGACGCTGTAGCGCTCGTGGATCGTCTCGGCGAGCGGGACGATCGGTTGCTTGGGATAGGGCCACTCGTCGAGATCCATCACCGTGTGCTTGGAAACGCGGTACGGGACGCCCGGCTTGTTTGGCGCGATGCGCCTGATCCGCCCGTCGGGGAGGTAGTCGACGTCGTAACGGCTGGGCACGTACGCCGTACCGCTCGTTGCCAGTGCATCGAGGATCGCGTCGCGGCCGGCGTGCTTGTTGGCGCGGACGATCTCGGTGACGAGGAGCGCAGCCTGCTCGCCGTCGCCGACAACGGCGGCGTCGATGAAGTCGGCGATCGGCTCGGGGTTGAACGCCGCGTGCCCGCCGGCGATGACGATCGGGTCAGCGTCGGTGCGGTCTCTGGCGTGGATCGGGATGCCCGCGAGGTCGAGGGCGCTCAGCAGGTTGGTGTAGCCGAGCTCGGTCGCGAACGAGACACCGAGGATGTCGAAGTCCTTGACGCTGCGGTGCGCGTCGACGGTGAACTGCGGGATGCCGTGCTCGCGCATGAGCTCGGTGAGATCTGGCCAGACCGAGTAGGTCCGCTCGGCGAGCGTGTTGGCTTGCTCGTTCAGCACTTCATAGAGGATCTGCACACCTTGGTTGGGCTGACCGACCTCGTAGGCATCTGGATACAGCAGCGCCCAGCGGACCATGTCATCGTCGGACGCGGTGCCGGGCTCGCCGTGGGCTCCGCCGTACCAGCCCTTGACGGTCGCGCCGACCTCACCGCCGACGTACTGGATCGGCTTCTGCACGCGCGGCAACAACGTCTCCAGTCGCGCGAACAAGCTCTCCCCAGGCATGCGCCCACAGTACGGCTCCGCTGCCTCCCCAAACGCGCCTCTGGTGAGTTGAGCCGTGGCCGCACGCAGCGAGTGTGGGTTGGCTGGCGGTTCAACCCACCAGAGCGGCGCGGTTTGGGGCCGGGCGGGTTAGAGCTCGCGTTTGAGGTGGACGTTCTGCAGGAGGCCGATGGCGATCATGTTGGCGAACATCGCGGACCCGCCGTAGGAGACAAAGGGCAGCGGTAATCCCGTCACGGGCATGATGCCCATGGTCATCCCGATGTTTTCGAAGGATTGGAACGCAAACCAACAGACCACACCTGTCGCCACGAGTCTGCCGAACGTGTCGCTCGCCCGATTCGCGATCCGCAGCCCGCGCCACAGCACGAGGCCGACGAGCAGCACGATAGTCCCGGCGCCGGCGAGACCAAGCTCCTCCCCCGCGACGCTGAAGATGAAGTCGGTGTGCTGTGCCGGCACGAACTGCCCGGTCGTCTGCGTGCCGTGGAACAAGCCCTTGCCGAGAAGCCCACCCGATCCGATCGCAACCGTTGCGTTGTGTTGGTTGTACGACGTGGTCTGCGTCAGCGATGTGGGGTCGGTATAGGACTTGAAGCGCGCGACCTGGTACTGGTTCAACAATCCGAGGTTGATCGCAACGATGGCAACGACCACCCCCGCGGCGAGGAGTCCGAGCACCCAACGGGTTGGCGCTCCGGACAGCGCGAGTACACCGAGTACGACGAAGACGACAACCATCACCGTGCCGAGGTCCGGCTGCAACATGATCAGCAATACGGGCAACGAGACCAGCGCCAAGACAAGCAAGACATCGGTGTCGCGGGGTACGTCCTCACCGTCGCGTTTCTCGCCGAGGATCATCGCCATCAAGACGATGATCGCGATCTTCGCGAACTCCGACGGCTGAATCTGGAAGCCGGCGGGCAACACGATCCATGAGTGCGCGCCGTTGATGGTGTGACCGAGTGGTGAGAGTACGGCGATCAATCCAAGAATCGACGCTGCGTACACGATGGGGGCATACGCGCGCAGCGCGCTGTAACTAACCAACGCCGTCGCCGCGCCGAGCAACAAAGCAAGACACAAGTTGATGATGTGTCGTTTGAAGTAGAACTGCGGATCGAGATTGTTGTCGAGCTGCCCCTGCTTCGTTGCCGACCAGACGAGCATCGCCCCGATCACCGACAACGACAGCACGGCAATCGTCAGCGGCCAGTCGAGGCCGCGGAGCAACGAGTCGCGGTCCGCGACCCACGCGCGCTGTCCGCGGCGGTCGACCCCGAAGCCCGCCGGGCGAGCCGGCCAGTCGGTCACCACAGCCGTCCGTAGCGGTTGGGACCAAGCGCCGCTGCCGTTGGCGTCGCCTTCGGCGTCTTGGGCTTCTTGGGAGCGGGTGGAAGCCGGGTGCCCGGCGGATGCACGGTCCCGTCCGTGAAGAACACTGGAAGGGCAGCCGGGGGTGCGCCGCCTGCGAGCGCCGGTCGATGGCCGTGCAATCCGTAGATGCCTTCCCACACCGCGCGCGCTGCCGGTGCGGCGACCTTCCCGCCTTGGCCGGCCTGGGTGATCATCGTCACGACGACGTACTGCGGTGCCTGTCCGACCGGACCGCCGAACGATGCGAACCACGACGTCGGCTGCTTGCTCGCGACATCAGCAGTGCCGGTCTTGCCGCCAACCTTCACCTTCGCGAAGTCGAAGCCGGTGAAGGCGCCACGCGCCGTGCCCTTCTTGGCGCGCGTGACGTCGTACAACGCCGCCATGATGTTGTCGAGGACGCTCTGCGAAACACCAAGGTCGTTGACAACAGGTGGCGTGATTCGCGCGATCAACTTCCCGCTCGGGTCGATGACCGCCTTGCCGAGCCGCGGTGCGACAACCTTGCCGCCGTTGACGAGTGCTTGATAGGCAACGGCCAGCTGCAACGGCGTCGCCAGCACGGTGCCCTGACCGATGTCGAAGTTGGCCTGGTCGCCCAGCCGGAAGCGCCACCCGTCCGAGCAGTTCTCCGCGTCGAGCCGCTGCAGGTAGCTGCCCTTGGGCCGTGTCTTCGCTCCCGCGCATGCGTTCTTGCGCAGGAAGGACTTCCAGAACGCCATCTTCGATGCGCGGTCCTCGATGTGACCGTTCTGGTCTGTCGGTAGGTCGATCCCGGTCGGCTTGCCGAAGCCGAACGAGCGCGCCATCTTCTGGACGCCCTCGATCGCCTTCTTTCCGGCCCGGACCAACGCTTCGTCGTGGTACCAGTCGTCGATGGCGAACTGGTAGAAGACCGTGTCGCACGACTGCACCAGCGTCTGGTGCAAGCTGAGATGACCGCCGGACTCGCCTTCGAAGTTCGACTTGAACGCGTTACCGACCATCAGCTTTCCGGGGCAGTTGTACGTCGACCCGAAGTCGGCACGCCCTTCTTTGATGGTCCCTGTCGTGGTCACGAGCTTGAAGGTCGAGCCAGGAGCGAACTCGCCGTTGGTCGCGCGGTCGAGGATCGGCTGACCGTTCGCCTTCGAGCCGAGGCCGTCGAACTCCTTCTGGCTGATCCCTCCAACCCAGATGTTGGGGTTGTACGTCGGAAGGCTCGCCATAGCGACCACGTGTCCGGTACGCGCGTCCAACACGACACCCGCGGCGGAGTCGGCGACGTAGTTCTTGCCTCTGGTCTTGTCGTAGGACTTTCGCGCGCTCTTCATCGCGTTGGCGAGCGCGACTTCGAGCACGTGCTGCACACCGGCGTCGAGACTCGTCACGACGTTGGCGCCGGGCTCCGGCGTGGACTCGCTCAGCGTGCCGGTCACAGCACCGGCGGCGTCGACCGACACTGTGTGCAGTCCCGCCACACCGCGCAGAAAGCGGTCGTACGACGACTCGAGGCCAGCAGCACCGATCAGGTCGCTGCCGCGGATCTGGATGTCTCTCGAGCGGCGCTTCTTCAGGTCGTCGGCGGTCACCGGTCGCAGGTAGCCGAGGAGGTGAGCAGCGTTCGCCTTCCCGGGCAGCGGGTACTGCCGGATGGCTTGCTCTTCCGCGGTGACACCCGGGAAGAGCTCCTGTTGCTCGAGGATCTTCATGGCCATCGCTGTGTCCGCGTTGTCGGTCACCGGGATCGGCTGGTACGGCGAGCCGTTCCAGCACGGCTTCGCGATACCGGGGCCACACGGCGTGATGCGATGCCGTAGCTGCGCTAGGGGTACCCGCACGACCGAGGACAGCCGTTTCAGGACGGCGATCCCGTGGTCAGGTTGGCGCTGCAGCGCGATCCGATCGACGCTGACGACGAGCGCGGTCTGGTTGCGGGCCAGCGGCCGACCCAGGTCATCGAAGATCTGGCCGCGGGCCGCGGCGGTGACGATGTCACGCGTGGAGAGGTTCGACGCCGCCTTGGCATATGTGTCGCCGGCGAGCACCTGCAAGTACCAGAGCCGCCCGACCAAAGTGAGCAGCAGCGAGACGACGAGCACGCGGAGCACGAAAAGCCGCAGCCGCGATCGGTCACTCACAGGAAAGGACTCCGATTGCTCCTCGAACGGACAGGACTGACTGTGGGCATGTTCAACGCCGGCTCGGGTCGGGTTCCAACCGGCGACAGACGGCGGCGATGGACGGGATGACGAACGGCGTCAGCACCACATCGTAAAGGACCGACGACGGCAGACTTTGGGCCAGCGCGGGCCCGGTGATGCGGACGTCGCCAAGCAATGCACCGACGCCGGCGTACAGCCCGACAGCCATGATTCCGGCCAGTGCGACGACGGCCATCGGGAGGAAAGCGGACCGGTCGGCCTCGTCCGCGAGGAGTCCGGCGGCGTACCCAGCGAGCGCATAGGCAAGTGCCAGCCGACCCACAGTGTGATCAGCGGGCGGAGCGAGATCAGCAACCAAGCCGGCCGCAAAACCGAACACGATGCCTGCTGTCGGTCCCCGGGCCAAGGCCACGGCCGCGACCGCGACCACGAGCAGATCCGGGCCCACTCCGGGCAGCGGTATGCGCGCGATAACGGCGTACTGCAGCGGCAGCAACGTGAGCACCAGCACGGATGCCGCGAATATCCGGGAGGCCCTCATCTCAACTCTTCCGCGGGGACGCGGTCGCGCCGGGTGACGGACTGGCCGACCCGGACGGCAGTGGCGACACCGGTGTCACCGGAGTCCGTGTTGGCGACGGTGTCGGTGATGGCGGTAGCAACGCATTGCGGGGCAGCGTTCGCGGCGCCTTGGTGATGACCCCGACGATGTCGAGTGAACTGAAGTTGACGAAGGAGCGCACGTCAGCGGTTCGCGTCAACGCTCCTGGTGTCTGCCGCACGCGGCTCACTACACCGACCGGAACTTCCGGGACGAAAAAGCTGCCGCCGGCGGTGCCAACAGTGACGAGGTTCTGGCCGACCTTGAGACTCGCGGTCTGACTCAACAGGGAGAACGTCAGCGGCCGGTTCGGACCTTGTCCCGTCACTGGTCCTTGTTCGAGCGATGGCACGAGTCGCGAGAACACCGTGAACTTGCGATCGTTGGCCAGGAGCAATGTCGCAGACGTGCGGCCAACCGTTTCGATGCGTCCGACGAGACCATCACCGTTGATGACCGTCATCTTCGCTTTGATGCCGTCGCGGCTCCCGACATCGATCGTCGCCGTGGACGCGAAGCCGAGCCCCCCGCCGAAACCGATCACCCTCGCGGCGACGCGCGTGAAGCCGCCACGCCCGGCGAGCGCATCCATCTTTGCCAGCTCAGCCGATCGCGCCTGGTTGAGCTCGCCCAAACGCAACCGCTCCTGCAACGCCTGATTTTCCCGCTCCAGGTTGTCGATGCGCTTCTTGTCCCGGCCGAGGTGACCGAGGCTCGAGACCACATCGCCGACCGGGCGCGCGATGGCGGTAGCAGCCCGCTCGAGCGGCCCGAACACCGACGAGGCCGCGCTGCGCAGGAAACCGAAGGGATTCCCAGAGCCACTGCGGTAATCGAGCGTGATGAGCGTGAACGACGTGAGCAGCAGCAAGGTCAGCAGCAGCCGGGAGCGCCGTCTGCTGCGATTCACGGGATTGCTGGCTTGGGCACGGGTGCCTCGCCGCTAGTAGCTCAGTGCCGCGGCTGGGAGATCAGCACCTGCTGCAGGGACTCGAACTCCTCGACGCACTTGCCGGCACCCATTGCAACGGAATCGAGCGGGTTGTCAGTGATGAGGATCGGCATGCCGGTCTCGTGCTTCAACCGCTCGTCGAGACCGCGCAACAACGCACCGCCACCAGTCAACACGATGCCGCGGTCCATCACGTCACCGGAAAGTTCTGGTGGGCATTTGTCGAGCGTCGTCTTCACCGCGTCGATGATTGCGTTGACCGGCTCTTCGATCGCCTTACGAATCTCTTCGGCTGACACGACGATCGTCTTCGGCAGACCGGACACAAGGTCACGTCCGCGAATCTCGGCGTGCGGTTCGTCCGGTGCAGGGAACGCCGACCCGATCGCCATCTTGATTTCCTCGGAGGTGCGCTCACCGAGCATCAAGCTGTATTCCTTCTTGACGTACGCGATGATCGCCGAGTCGAGCTCGTCGCCGCCAGTGCGAATCGACTGGCTGGTGACGATGCCACCGAGCGAGATGACAGCGACCTCCGTCGTGCCACCACCGATGTCGACGACCATGTTGCCGGTCGGCTCGTGCACGGGCAGGCCGGCGCCGATCGCGGCCGCCATGGGCTCTTCGATGATGTGCACCTGCCGAGCGCCGGCCGCGCTCGCGGCCTCGATGACCGCACGCTGCTCGACGCCGGTGATCCCGGACGGCACGCAGACGACCAGTCGCGGCTTGGCGAGGTGCCGCCGGCGGTGCACCTTCTGGATGAAGTAGCGGAGCATCCGCTCAGTGATGTCGAAGTCGGCGATGACGCCGTCCTTCAGCGGGCGGATCGCCACGATGTTGCCCGGCGTACGCCCGATCATCCGCTTCGCCTCGGTGCCGACCGCGAGGATGCCCTTGGTGGTCGTGTTGATCGCGACCACGGAAGGTTCGTTGAGGACGATGCCGCGCCCGCGTACGTAGACGAGCGTGTTGGCAGTGCCCAGGTCGACGGCCATGTCGCGGCCGAGGAACGTCATCGTGTTAGCCATTGAGGGGGAAACGCCTTTCACAGATGCGACGGGGAGTCTGCGCGATCGTACCTGCGGGGTTGCGAACCCGACCAAATCGCACGCGTGGCCGTCACGACTCCACCACTCGCGGTGATCCCGCGCGCCGCTGGTGAATTGAACCGTCGGTCAGCTCACATTCGCCGCGTGCGCCGCAGGTTCAGTGCACCAGAGGCGCCAAATCAAGATCGTTTAGAGGGACGGGAAGAAAAGGGCGACCTCGCGGGCGGCTGACTGTGGCGAGTCCGATCCGTGCACGAGGTTCTGGCCGATCTCCAGCGCGAAGTCGCCGCGCAGCGAGCCGGGTGTCGCCTGCACCGGGTCGGTCACTCCCATGATCGTCCGCACGGCTTCGACCGCGCGCGGGCCCTCGACGACCAGCGCGACCAGCGGGCCGCCCGTGATGAACGTCACGAGATCGGCGAAGAACGGCTTGTCCGTGTGTTCCGCGTAGTGCTGTTCAGCGGTCGCTCGGTCGAGCGTGCGCAGCTCGGTCGCCACGAGCGTGAGCCCCTTGCGCTCGAGGCGGGAGATCACCTCACCCACGAGACCGCGCCGGACACCGTCCGGCTTGACGAGGACAAGGGTGCGTTCCGACACGAGAACTCCTGAGTGGATGGATGAGCAGCAGTACGCCGCGCGATGCTAGTCGCCCTTGGGTTTGGCAACTTCCGCGTCGACCCGGAGCGCCGCGACCCAGAGGCCGGCGAACAACGCTCCGAGGATCCACATCGGCCAGGCGATGAACCCGCTGGCGACGACGAGCAACTGCAGGACCGAGCCGGCGATGTGACCGGCGCGATGTCGGCCACGTGCCGCGGCGAGGAAGAGACACACGGCAAGTGCGGCAGCAAGACCAGACTGCACAGCGACGTGGTCGCTGTCGTGCGCAACTGCAGGTACGACGAGCAGCACGAGGAGCGCCTCGATCACAAGCAGAGCTGACGGGAGCACCTACGCACCTCCTCGCAACAGATGCCTCGCTTCGCCGACGGTAACCACGGACCCGGTCACCAACACACCGAGGCCACCGGGCGCTCCGATGAGATCGGGGTCGGCCTCTGCCAAACCGATCGCTGCCTCCAATGCTTCATCAAGTCGATCGACCTGCTCGACCCGGTCTTCCCCGAACACATCGATTGCGATCTCGGCCAGCTCTGACGCCGGCAGCGCACGAGGTGACGAATTCGTAGTCACGACAATCGCGTCAAGTGCGGGTTCGAGCGCATCGAGTAAGCCGAGCACATCCTTGTCGGACAGGACGGCGACGACACCGACCAAACGCGAGAACGCGAAGGCCTCCCCCAACGCGTCGACGAGAGCCGCGGCGCCGGCGGGATTGTGCGCGGCGTCCAGAAGCACCGTTGGGTTGGTACGCATCGTTTCCAGGCGACCCGGCGACGTGACGCCAGCGAACGCCGCACGGACTGCGTCGGCGTCCAGCGCTTGCTGCGCGCCGAGAAACGCCTCGACGGCAGCCAGCGCGACTGCCGCGTTGGACGCCTGATGCGCACCGTGCAGCGGCAGCATGATGTCGTCGTACTCGCCCTGGAGCCCGCGCAGCGTCAGCAGCTGCCCACCCACCCCGTGCTGGCGTTCGAGTACGCCGAACTCGAGACCTTCGCGCGCCACCGTGGCGCCGACTTCAACAGCACGACGCAGGATCGCTTCTGCAGCGTCGATGGGCTGTTGCGCGGTCACCAGGAACGCGCCCTCGTGCAGGATGCCGGCCTTGTCAGTCGCGATCGCCTCGACCGTGTGACCCAGCACGTCCATATGGTCGAGGGCAACGGGTGTCATGACCGCCACTGGAGCGCCGATCACGTTGGTCGCGTCACTCGTGCCGCCCAGCCCGACCTCGACGACAGCCACATCGACCGGCGCATCAGCGAAGGCGGCGAACGCCATCCCGGTCAGCACTTCGAAGTACGTCATCGGCTCGTCGTGCTTCTTGTCGACGATCTCGGCGTACGGCGCGACCTCGGCGTAGACCTCCGCGAACCTCTCCGGTGTCAGCGCGCGTCCATCAATGGCGATTCGCTCCGTCACCGACTCGAGGTGCGGGCTCGTGTAACGACCGGTGCGCAGGCCGAGCTCGCGAAGCAATGCCTCGATCATCCGCGTGGTCGTCGTTTTCCCGTTGGTGCCGGCGACGTGAATCGATGGGTACGCGCGGTGTGGTGCGCCGAGCAGGTCGAGCAGGTCCTCGATGCGCGGCAGGCCCGGGACCATGCGCGTCGCGACGCGATCCTCGAGAGCGCGTTCGGCCCGCGCGAGTGCGTCCTCCGGACTCTCGCCGTCGGTGGGTGTGCTGGTCACCCCGACGGCAGCGCCTCGAGCTGCCCGGTGATGCGTGCGATGTCCGCTTCAGCGGCCGTCAGCCGAGCGCGCATCGTCGAGATGACCTGCTCGGGCGCCTTGCCGGTGAAGGCGGGGTTGCCCAGCTTGGTCTCGGCGACGCTCTTTGCCTTCTGCGCGGCCTCGAGGTCCTTGGTCAGGCGAGCCCGCTCGGCCGGCACATCGATCGCCCCGGAGAGGTCGAGCGCGATCCGTGAACCACGGATGTCGACCACGGCCCACCCGTGGGGGATGTCGTCCCGGGACTGCACGGTCAGGTCGGTCAGTGCGCCGAGCTCGGTCGAATACTCCGTGAGAACGCTGTCAGCAGTGACGAGGGCCGCGTCGACCTTCTGCCGAGGTCGCAGGCCCTGCTCGGCGCGGTAGCGGCGCACCTCGGTGACAACCACCTGCAACAAGCCGATCTGGACTTCTGCCTCGGCATCGAGACGCTGATCGGATGCCTCTGGCCAGTCAGCGATGACGATGGACTCACCGCCAGTCAACGCCGTCCACAACTGCTCTGTGACGAACGGGATGATCGGATGCAGAAGCCGAAGGAGCACGTCGAGGACGTGCGCAAGGACAACACGCGTTGCCGCTGCCTGGTCGTCGCTCTTCTTGAACGAAGTCTTGGCCAGCTCGACGTACCAATCGAAGACCTCATCCCACGCGAAGTGGAACAGCGAGTCCGCGGCCTTGGCGAACTGGTAGTCCTCGTAAAGCGCGTTGACCTCGTCGACGGTTGTGTTGAGTCGCGACAGGATCCATCGGTCCGCCAACGCGAGCGCGTCGCGTGGCGGGATCTCGCCGGTCGTCGCACCGTTGGCCAAGCCGAATCGGACGCCGTTCCAGACCTTGTTGATGAAGTTGCGGCTCCCCTTGACCCAGTCCTCGGTGATCGGAACATCGGTGCCAGGGTTCGCGCCGCGCGCGAGGGTAAACCGCAGCGCGTCGGCGCCGTACTGCTCAATCCAGTCGAGCGGGTCGACGGCGTTGCCGGCGGACTTCGACATCTTGCGGCCGCGGCCGTCGCGGATGAGTCCGGTCAACGCAACGACGTCAAATGGCTGTAGGCCGTCCCTGGCGTACAGGTCGAACATCATCATCCGTGCGACCCAGAAAAAGATGATGTCGTAGCCCGTGAGCAGCACACTGGTCGGATAAAAGCGCGCGAGATCGCCGGTTTCCTCGGGCCAACCCAACGTGGAGATCGGCCAGAGCGCGGATGAGAACCACGTGTCGAGCACGTCCTCGTCCTGCGCCCAGGCGTCTCCGGTGGGTGGGGTCTCGTCGGGGCCGAGGACGCGCGTCTCGCCGTCGGTGCCGTACCAAACCGGGATCCGGTGTCCCCACCAGAGTTGCCGGCTGATGCACCAGTCGTGCATGTCGTCGACCCAGTCGAAGTACCGCTTGGCCAGCTCCGGCGGATGGATGGTCGTGCGCCCGTCGCGGACCGCATCCCCCGCCGCCTTGGCAAGCGGGCCAACGCGCACGAACCACTGCAGCGACAGTCGGGGTTCGACCACGGTGTCGCAGCGCGAGCAGTGACCGACCGCATGGACGTACGGGCGTTTCTCATCGACGATGCGCCCTAGCTCGCGGAGGGCAGCGGTCACGGCGGGGCGCGCCTCGAAGCGATCCAGGCCTTCGAACGGACCGTGCGCAGTCACTACACCGCGTTCGTCCAGCATCACGACCATCGGCAGTCCGTGCCGCTGCCCGATGTCGAAGTCATTGGGATCGTGCGCAGGCGTCACCTTCACCGCGCCAGTGCCAAACTCGGGGTCGACGTGGTCGTCACCGACGATCGGGATACGCCGATCGGTCAGCGGCAACTGCACCTCGGTGCCGATCAGGTGTCGATAGCGCTCGTCGTCGGGATGCACCGCCACCGCGGTGTCGCCGAGCATCGTCTCCACGCGCGTGGTCGCGACGACAACGGCGCCGTCGCCGTCGCCGTACCGGATCGAAACGAGCTCACCCTCGTCGTCCTTGTGGTCGACCTCGATGTCCGACAGCGCCGTGAGGCAGCGAGGGCACCAATTGATGATGCGTTCGGCGCGGTAGATGAGGTTGTCGTCGTAAAGACGCTTGAAGATGGTCTGGACCGCGCGCGACAGCCCTGCGTCCATCGTGAACCGCTCGCGCGTCCAGTCGACACCGTCGCCGAGTCGGCGCATCTGACCGAGGATGCGGCCGCCGTACTCCTCTTTCCACTGCCAGACGCGGTCGACGAAGGCCTCGCGGCCGAGGTCGTGGCGGCTCTTGCCCTCATTGGCCAGCTCGCGTTCGACGACGTTCTGGGTCGCGATCCCCGCATGGTCCATGCCCGGCAGCCAGAGCGTGTCGTAGCCCTGCATCCGCCGGCGGCGCGTGAGTGCGTCCATCAGCGTGTGCTGGAACGCATGGCCCATGTGCAACTGGCCGGTGACGTTCGGCGGCGGGATGACGATGGAGTAGGTCGGCTTGTCGCTCGGTTTCTCGTCCGGCGTGAAGTAGCCGCGCTCAACCCACCGCTCGTAGAGCGTGCTCTCGGAGTCTCCCGGTGCGTACTGCGGCGGGAGCTCGGGTCGGGCGTGCGCCTGGCTCACGCGGCGAGTCTACGGAGCGGTCCAACCGTCACGTCCGCGTTTTGTTGCCCCGCAGGTCAATGTCGCTGCTGTTGTTGCGCTGACGACCGGGCCGGCGGGCCGCTGCTGTCTGTTGACCACTCGAGGTGTCACCCAGCGCACCGCGGATGCGAGCGATGGCGGTCGTCAGCTGGTCGACCTGGTCGCGGACCAGCGGCGAGTCTTCGGAGAGCGCGACCAGGGCAGCAAGGGCCGCGTCAATTTCGGTGTCGACGATGCTCGCGACCAGGTCGTGACGTTCAGTGTCACGTCGAACATTGGCGGTGAGCACAGCAACGCGCGCATACGCCCGCGCGTTCTGGATCGCTGCGGCCACGATGGGAGCAACGGACAACAGCAGCAGCCGGTCGTACTCATCCCAGGCATCGATCTCGGGCGCATCGATCTGCAACAGGCCGATCGCGTGCCCGTCGGCCAGCAGCGGTACGCCGAAGTAGCTACGCACACCGCCTGGTGAGACGCGCGAGCGCAGCGGACTCTGCGATTCGTCGGCAACGACGGGTTCGGTGAGAACGTCGGCCAGGTAGACCGGCTGCTCGGTCAGGATCACTCGTCCGCCGATGCTCGATCCGAGTGGGATGCGCATCGCCAGCACGTCTTCCGGCGGCGCCGGGTCTGCGGCGGCGAGTCGGATCCAACCGTCATCGTCGAGCAGCTGGATCGACCCGCCGCCGAAACCCACCAATCGACGCAGCCCGGCAAGGGTGGTCTGGAGGACATCCCCGAGGTCATGGCGCGCGGTGACCTGCCGAGCAAGATCACTGACAAGCCGAAGCCGCGCCGTTGCCGTATGCGATAGGCCCTGATCGTCAGCGGGCGGCTCACCAGGACGTGGGGCGCCCACGTAAGGGGTTGCGGAGTCCGACGCAACGTCGGACGTGACCGGGGCCATTACCTCGGCCACGTGCCCAGGCGCATCTCGGTTCGGGTCAACCGGGCCCGTCATCTCGGCGCCTCCCGCTGCAGCTGCGAGGTTGGCGAGGCACCCGGCAGATGCATCATGCGACGGACCGCCCCTAATGCGAAAGTCTCAAATTCATTACCCAGGGTGAAGATACCCACACGAACGGTGACCTACCAGGGCAAAGTTTCGGCCATCCGAGTGAAAAATTTTCGGTGCGTGCCGGACTAGCCGCGATTGCGCGGTCTGTCAGGCGGACTTTTCGCGGCGCTCGCGCTTGGGCGCGGTCTCCCGCGGAACCAGCGTCGGGTTCACGTGCTCGAGGACAACCTCGCGGTTGATGACGACCTTCGCGACGTCCTTGCGCGACGGGACGTCGTACATCACGGAGAGCAAGACCTCTTCCATGATCGCCCGCAAGCCACGGGCGCCGGTGCCGCGCAGGATCGCCAGATCCGCTATCGCCTCGAGCGAGTCCTCGTCGAACTCGAGCCCGACACCGTCGAGCTCGAAGAGCCGGGCGTACTGCTTGACGAGCGCGTTGCGCGGCTCGGTGAGGATGCGGATCAGGGCCTCGCGGTCGAGGTTGTGCACGCTCGTGATCACGGGCAGCCGGCCGATGAACTCGGGGATCATGCCGTACTTGAGCAGGTCCTCCGGCATGACCTCACTGAAGACGTCGTACTGGTCGACCTCGCCCTTCGAGTGCAGCGTGGCCGAGAAGCCGATGCCCTTTTTGCCGATGCGTGACTCGATGACCTTGTCGAGACCGGCGAACGCACCACCGACGATGAAGAGCACGTTGGTGGTGTCGATCTGGATGAACTCCTGGTGAGGGTGTTTGCGTCCACCCTGCGGTGGCACCGAAGCGGTGGTGCCTTCCAGGATCTTCAGCAGTGCCTGCTGAACACCTTCACCAGAAACGTCGCGCGTGATCGACGGGTTCTCGCTCTTGCGGGCGATCTTGTCGACCTCGTCGATGTAGATGATCCCGGTCTCGGCCTTCTTGACGTCGTAGTCAGCGGCCTGGATCAGCTTGAGCAAGATGTTCTCGACGTCCTCGCCGACGTAGCCGGCTTCGGTCAACGCAGTTGCGTCGGCAATCGCGAACGGGACATTGAGCATCTTGGCGAGAGTCTGCGCAAGAAGAGTCTTGCCACAGCCGGTCGGACCGAGCAGCAGGATGTTGGACTTCTGCAGCTCGACGGCTTCCTTCTCGCCGCGCTCGCCCGCCTGCACCCGCTTGTAGTGGTTGTAGACGGCGACGGACAACGCCTTCTTGGCGCTGTCCTGGCCGATGACGTAGGAGTCGAGGAACTCGTAGATCTCACGCGGCTTGGGCAACTCGTCGAACGCGAGCTCCGAGGACTCGGAGAGCTCCTCTTCGATGATCTCGTTGCAGAGGTCGATGCACTCGTCGCAGATGTAGACGCCGGGGCCGGCGATGAGTTTCTTGACCTGCTTCTGGCTCTTTCCGCAGAAGGAGCACTTGAGCAGGTCACCGCCGTCGCCGATGCGTGCCACCCGGGACCTCTCTGCCTCGTCGCCAGAACCGTCAAATCTGCGGCGCTAGGAGCACCGCCTAAGACGGTACAGGCTGTTCTGCCGTCACGGAGCCCCTTGACACACGGGACACCGATGGAAGTCGCTGGGCCATTTGGCGGTCACGTGCTGCTGACGGCCAATTTGGCCTGGTTGGCCTTGCGGGTGGAGATCACCTGGTCCACGAGGCCGTACTCGACCGCTTGCTCCGCAGTGAGGATCTTGTCGCGCTCGATGTCCTTGCGAATTTGTTCCTCGCTGCGGCCGGTGTGTCGCGACAGCAGAGACTCCAGCAGCGCGCGCATCCGGAGAATCTCGTTGGCCTGAATCTCGATGTCGCTGCTCTGGCCGTAGCCGCCTTCGGTCGCCGGCTGGTGAATGATGATGCGGCTGTTCTCGAGTGCGAAGCGCTTGCCCGGCGTACCCGCAGCAAGCAGCACAGCGGCAGCGCTGGCCGCTTGACCCAGACAGAACGTCTGGACCTCCGGCTTGACGAACTGCATCGTGTCGTAAATCGCAGTCAACGACGTGAACGAGCCGCCCGGCGAGTTGATGTACATGATGATGTCGCGGTCCGGGTCGGTGGACTCGAGCGTCAGCAACTGGGCCATGACGTCGTTGGCCGAGGCGTCATCGACCTGCACGCCGAGGAAGATGATGCGTTCCTCGAAGAGCTTGTTGTACGGGTTGGATTCCTTGATGCCGTACGTCGTGCGCTCGACGAAAGACGGCAGCACATAGCGGCTGTTGGGAACGTGGATTTCGCTCACTATGGGCTCCTAGGACCGGCGACCAGTAGTCGCGGGGATTTGCTCTGCGCCGCTCACCACGTGATCGACGAAGCCGTACTCCTTGGCCTCATCGGCCGTGAACCAGCGATCGCGGTCAGAGTCACGTTCGATCGTCTCAACGGTCTGCCCCGTGTGCTCAGCGATCCGCTCCTGCATGGTCCGCTTGGTCCACAGCATGTTCTCGGCCTGGATCGCGATGTCTGAAGCCGTTCCCCCGATGCCACCCGACGGCTGGTGCATCAGGATGCGCGCGTGCGGGAGGGCGAACCGCTTGCCGGGTGTGCCGGCGCAGAGGAGGAACTGCCCCATCGACGCAGCCAGGCCCATTGCGACCGTCGCGACGTCGGACTTGACGTATTGCATCGTGTCGTAGATCGCGAGACCGGCAGAGACCGAGCCGCCGGGTGAGTTGATGTAGAGGTAGATGTCGCGGTGGCTGTCCTCGGCATCGAGCAGAAGCAGTTGCGCCGAGATCATGTTGGCCATCGGGTCATCGACTTGTGTGCCGAGAAAGATGATCCGCTCGCGCAGCAAGCGCTCGAAGACCTGGTCGCCAAGGTTCATCCCGCCGCCGGCTGCACCCCTATCGGCTGGCATGGGGCTGATCGGACTCGTCACAGGTCACCTCTCGAACTCAATCCTGATGTACGTCGACCCTAACGCGGCTCGGCGAGGAAGGAGTCCCGCATTTGGGCGACGTTCGCTGTGAGCGCACCAGGCGAGCCCAGGCGGAACATCACTCGTCCTGGTCGGATGCGGTGGTTTCGGGCGGTGTCGCCTGCTCGACCAGGGCTGCCATGTCGACCGGCCGTCCCGACGCATCGGTGATCTCGGCGGCGTCGACGACCTGACCGAGGGCCTTGTTGCGGCGTACCTCGGCGTACAACGTGGCGATTTGGTTCGCGTCGACGAGCTGGCGGAGGTAGTCGTCGGGAGAGACGCCCAGGCGCATAGCCCGGCGGATGATCTGCTCGGTCAGGTCGGACTCGGCGACCTGCAGGTCGGCGGCGTCAGCGATGGCGTCAAGGACGAACTGCGCCTTAACCGCCTGCTTTGCGCTGGTGTCGATCTCGCCGTCGAACTCCTCGGCGGATTTGCCTTCGAGTTGCAGATAGGTGTCCTTGGTCAGCCCAGCCGACTCCAGTTGGTGCGCGAGCGAGTGCTGGCGCCACTCGATCTCACTCGCCACGATGCTTTCCGGCAGCGGGATGTCGACCTTCTCGAGCAGCGCTTCAAGGACGCGGTCTCGGGCCTGCCCACCCTGCTCCAGGTTGCGGATCCGCGCGAGCCGGTTGCGCACGTCATCGCGGAGTTCGGAGATGGTGTCGAACTCACTCGCGGTCTGCGCGAAGTCGTCGTCGAGCTCGGGTACCTGCTTGACGCGGACACTGCGCAGGGTGACCGTGATCTCGGCCTGCTTGCCGGTGTACACGCCCTCGGTCAGATCGGCGGTGTAGGTCTTGGTGTCGCCGTCGCTGAGGCCGACCAGCGCCTCGTCGAGGCCGGGTAGCAAATCGCCGCTGCCGACCTCGTAGGACAAGCCCGTGGCCGAGCCGTCGTCGACCTCTTCACCGTCGATGACAACTTTGAGGTCGAGGGTGACGAAGTCACCCTCCTGCGCGGGGCGGTCCGCGGCGGACAAGGTGGCGAATCGATCGCGCAGTGCACCGAGTTGTTCGTCGATCTGCTCGTCGGTCACCTCCGCGTCGTCGACGCTGACCGGCATGCCTGCATAGTCCGGAACGGTGATCTCGGGGCGGACGTCGACCTCAGCCGTAAAGGCGAGCTGTCCGCCGTCGCTGAACTCCTTCACCTCGACCTGAGGTGTCCCGATGATCGCGACGGAGTTCTCCTCGACGGCGCGTCCGTAGAACACCGGCAACGCCTCGTTGACTGCTTCTTCGAGGACGACCTCGCGGCCGACGCGGCGGTCGATGACCGGCGGCGGGACCTTGCCAGGACGAAATCCCTGGATCTTCACCTGTCCGGCGATCTTCTTGTACGCCGCCTGCACGCTCGGCTGGAGCTCCTCGAACGGCACCTCGACGGTCAGCCGCACCCGGGTCGGGCCAAGCGACTCGATCGCGCTCTTCACAGTTGCTCCAGGCAAGGGTTGTCGGAGGTGCCGTCGGTCAGTCGTCGGGGCGGGGAGACTCGAACTCCCGATCTCCTGCTCCCAAAGCAGGCGCGCTAGCCACTACGCTACGCCCCGCGGCGCTGCCCGAGTTTAGAGGAGGCGCGGCTCCAACTTCGTTCTTGCGACAATGAATGCCGGGGAGACAGCAGTCGCCTCGCGGGCGTAGCTCAATGGCAGAGCCCCAGCCTTCCAAGCTGGCCATGCCGGTTCGATCCCGGTCGCCCGCTCGCAATCCGGTCGCTGACCGTGAACAGTGAGCCCGTGCCGACTACGGGCGGCCCGCCACGGGCCGACGTGTGCCCCTCATGTGGCGCGCCGCTCACCGGTGCGCCTGTATGCGCAGTGTGCGAGATCCGTCTCGTCGGTATCGACGCCCAAGAGCTGTGGCACGTGGATCAGGAGCTCGCAGACCTCGGCGCGCGACGACAAAGCCTGCTCGACAGGCGTGCACAGCTACTCGCGTCGTTGCGGAGTGATGAGCCAACAGGGACGCCGGCCCCAAGGATCCCTGCCACTCCGGGGCCTGGCGCAGTCCCGCACCCGACGCAACAAAGGGAGTGGACACCGGCTCGCGTCCAAAACACGTTGCTCGGCCTCGGCGGCCTGCTGCTGGCAATTGCCGCCATTGTGTTCACCGCAGTTGCGTATGACCGCCTCGGCAACGCGGGCCGCGCTCTCGTCTTGCTCGCTCTGATCGGAGTGACCGCGGCGGTGCCGCCGTACGCGTTGCGTCGCAATTTGCGTGCTACCGCCGAGACGGTCACCGTCGTCGCGCTGGTGCTCGCGATTCTTGAGGCGTACGCCCTGCGCAAGGCGGGCTTCGCCAACGGCGATGCATTGAGTGAGCAGACCTATTGGTCCGTGGCCATCGGCGCCATCGCAGTGCTCGCAGCTGGCTATGCGTCGGCCGTCCCCGTCCGAACGGCGCAGCTGGGCGCCGCATTGCTCGCGCAGTTCCCCTTGCTGAACTCCGCCGACAACGCGGACTGGGACCCGACCGACGGCCTCGCACTCGTCACCGTGCAAGTTGGGCTCGACCTCGCGGTTGCCGTCGCACTCATTGGTCGGCTGGCACTCGTGCGCGTGACGCTGCTCGCAGTGGGGGGCGCCATCGCCTTGTTCGCGTCGTTAATCGCGGCGTTCATCGCGTTCCGGGGACCGAATGCCCCAGGTGATGACTCTGACGCGGCGGTCAACGTCGCCTGCCTCCTCCTTGCGACCCTCGCTGTGTACGCCGGCGTCTCGGCATGGTTCGCACGTCGACTAGAGATATCGGCCCTGCGCCAGTCACTCGCAGGTGTCGCGCCCGTCCTCGTGTCAGCAGCCGCAGGTGGCCTGGCATACAACGCTTTCGGCGAGTCGCGACTACCGATCGTTGTCGCTGCTATCGGACTGCTGACGTGTTTGGTTGTGCGTCAGCTTCCCGCCGACTGGTGGCTCGGTCCGACCTCATCCCGCTGGGGTTCGACGTCTCGTACTCCACCGCGATTGCCATCGACCTGCTGATGACCGTTTCGCTACTTGCTCTAGGAGTCGGCGCGAGACGCAGTGGCAACAGCCTGATGTCCACCGTCGCTTGGTGCGCAGGAGTCGGGCTGGGTGCCATCACCGCGGCCTGGTCATTGGCTGACCAGGACACGACCCTGGCGGCGTTGTCGGTGCTGACCGTCGCGTTTGCGCTTGCTGCCGTGATGCGCGGTCCACTCGCCGGCGCCGATGCGGGCCTCGCCGTCGGTTGGTTGGGCGGCCTCGTCGTCGCCAGTGGATTGGCGTCCGACTTGGCGCGCGACCAGACGGGAGCCGTGCTGCTCGTCGTTCCGGCAGTCGTTGTCGCCGCGCGGCTGGCGCGATTGTTGCCTCGACGTAACGAGGCGGACGGGCTCGCTGTCGAGGGGGTCGCGGCGGCGCTCGCTGCGGTCGCCCTACTCATGACCGTCGACGACGCCGGCTACGTGTCGTGGGTGCTTGCTGGCGTCGGCCTCCTTTGTCTGGCAGCGGCATTGATGCCGGACCGACGACCACTGATGTACGTCGGGATCGCTGCGCTGACCGCATCGTCGTGGGTGCGCCTCGCCAATGCTGACGTGCATACACCGGAGCCGTATGCGTTGCCGGTCAGTGTCGTTGCGTTGGTGATCGGACATCTTCGCCGTCGCCAGCAGCCTGAGCTGTCTTCGATGACGGCGTACGGCGTGGGCCTGACCGGTGCGTTCCTGCCGTCGTTGATTTACACGCTCGGCGACGACGGTTTACGTCGGCCCTTGTTGCTTGGCTTGGCCGCATTGATCACCGTGCTCGCCGGCGTTCGCGAACGTCTCCGTGGTCCGTTGCTGATCGGCGGGGCGACACTCGCGATCGACGCCCTCCGGCAGGTTGCGCCGTACGCCGCCGCCGCGCCGAAGTGGATCAGCCTCGGCGGCGCCGGGTTGTTGCTGGTGATTCTCGGCGCGACCTACGAGAAACGGCGGCAGGACGCAGAAAGACTGCGGGCCCTGCTCATGGGCATGCGCTGACTAGAAGCGGTTGACCAGGACGACGGCGCCATCGTCGGCTGCAAGGGGATCGACAGCGTCGATCAGGTACTGCGCGCCGCCTTCGAAACCCAACGTCACCAACCGCTCGGCTTCGCCCAGCAGTTTGTCGACGCCCATCGCCAGGTCGCGCCCCGGCACCTCGATGAGGCCATCCGTGTAGAGCAGCAACGCATCGCCGTGGCGAACGACACCGTGTTGCGTGACGTATGACGTGTGCGGCAGCAGTCCGAGCATCGGGCCGTCGACGTCTACGGTGCCCCACCGCCCGGATCCTGCGTCGAACTGTGCAGCAGGCGGGTGGCCGGCCGACGCGATGCTGAACTCTCCGCTCACGAGATCGATGGTGAGGTGCACGGCGGTCGCGAACCCCTCGTGCCAGTTCTGCCGCAACAGATATCTGTTCGCGGCGACGAGGAACTGGTCGGGTGGCAACGCACCGAGCAAGCCGCCGAGAGCTCCGGAGAGCTGCAACGCGCGGGTCGCGGCGTCGACCCCCTTGCCCGACACGTCGACCACGGCGATCTCGAGTCGCTTGTCGTCATCAGTCAATGCCGCGACGACGAAGTCACCACCGAACGACGCACCGCCGGCCGAACGCAGCGCGGCTTGCGCTTGCCACCCAGCGGGCAACGCGGGTAGCTGTCCTTGCGAATTCAGCCGGTCGCGAAGGTCGGCCAGCATGGTGTCCCCGCGCAGGCCCTGCAGGCCAACACGCTGGCGGCTGGCTGCCATCAGGTGCGCAAACGCGGCCGTGATCGCGATGACAAGGGTTATGCCGACCCGGCCGGACGTGAAGCCGTTCTGGACGAAGTAATAGATGACCACCGCAGCAGAAGCCGCGTCGAGGAAGACCAGGCTTCGCGTGCGAAGGAACATGCCCGCGACCAATGTCGGTACGACGATGCCTCCGAGCGGCACGGTCCCGACGTACTCAGTCGCCAACACGCCAATCGTGACAACAGCTGCAACGGCCAACGTCAGCACAACTGGCTCGTTGACCTCAGTGTTGGGGCTGAGCAGCCGACCCATCCTGGTGCGCGATCGCTGCCCCCAATCCCGGCGAAGCGAGCTTCGCCCGGGTCCCCTCCCCATAGACATGGACGAAAGATTAGACGAGTCAGCGCCGGTGCAAGAAGTCTTCTAACCTGGCGTCATGGCTACACCGAGCAGCGGAGGAGGACGGCGCGGCGGCCCCAATCGCGCGCGCGACCGTCGTCGTGACGACGCGCCGGAGGCGCTGCGCGGACTGGTCGGTGCAGGGCCATCGAAGGTCGGCACGTCCGGCGCACTCCGAGCCCGCGACGCGTCGCGCCCCCGAGCCGAGCATCACGTTGCAGCCGAAGCCATGCCAGCCCCCCACGTCGGACCGCCGGTGACCGATCGGCCTCATGACACGGCTCGGCCGGCCCCCCGGCCGGGACCTCCCGCTCAGCCGTCGACGCCGGGTGGTTCCTCGACGCCGGCCGGCAATGGCGGCAATGAGCCGTCCTCTTCGTAGCGACTCAGCATCTCGATGCGGCGTACATGCCGCTCGTCACCGGAGAACGGCGTTGACACAAACACGTCGACGAAGCGCAGCGCCTTGTCCTCGTCGTACACACGTGCTCCGAGGGAGAGCACGTTGGCGTCGTTGTGCTCGCGCGCCAGTTGCGCCGTTTCCTCGCTGAACGCAAGGGCAGCGCGGATGCCTTTGACCTTGTTGGCGGCAATCGCCTCGCCGTTGCCGGATCCACCGAGAACCACGCCCAGACTGCCCGGATCACCGGCGACCCGCTCGGCCGTGCGCAGGACGAACACGGGGTAGTCGTCGTTCGCGTCGTACGCGTACGGCCCGCAGTCGATCGGCTCGTGACCGTTGTCGCGGACGTGGTCGACGATCCGGTTCTTCAGCTCGTACGCCGCATGGTCGGCACCGATGTAGACGCGCATTAGAGCTGGAGGGACTTGACCTCGAGGAACTCCTCGATGCCGAAGCGGCCGAGTTCGCGACCGTTGCCCGACTGTTTGTAGCCGCCGAACGGGCTGAGTGGGTTGAAGCGCCCGCCGTTCACGTCGACCATCCCGGTGCGCATCCGGCGAGCGAACGCGAGCGCGCGTTCCTGACTCCCGGCCCAGACCGCACCGGCCAAGCCGTACGCCGAGTCGTTGGCGATCCGCAACGCGTCGTCCTCGTCGTCGTAGGAAATGACCGACAGCACCGGACCGAAGATCTCCTCCTGCGCGATGGTCATCGACGGATCGACGTCAGCGAACACGGTCGGCCGCACGTAGTAGCCCCGGTCAAGACCGTCGGGGGGTTCAGTACCTCCGGTGACGAGGCGCGCGCCTTCGGCAACGCCCTTGTCGATGTAGCCGCGGACTCGGTCGCGTTGCGCGGCCGACACCATCGGGCCGACGCGTGTGTTCTCGTCGAGCGGCGAGCCGACGGTGTATCCCTCCGCGCCCTGACGAGCGAGCTCGACTGCCTCGTCGTACCTCGCCCGGTCGACGAGCAGCCGCGTCTGCGCAGTGCACGTCTGCCCACCGTTGATGAAGCAGTTGGCAAGCCCGACCTTGACGGCCTGCTCCAAGTCGGCGTCGGGAAGTACGACGTTCGCGGACTTGCCGCCGAGCTCCAGCGCCACCCGCTTGATCGTGGCGCTCGCAAGTTCACTGACGCGACGCCCGGCGCGGGTCGAGCCGGTGAACGAGACCATGTCGACGTCGGGGTGAGCGGCTAGCGCTTCGCCGACGACCGGCCCGCTGCCGGCCACCAGGTTGAAGACGCCAGGTGGGAGGCCGGCCTCGTCGATGATTTCCGCGAACAGGTACGCCGACAGCGGCGCCACCTCACTGGGCTTCAGCACGATCGTGCAACCCGCGCCGAGCGCCGGTGCGACCTTGGCGACGACCTGATGCAGCGGGTAGTTCCACGGAGTGATCGCTGCGACGACGCCGATGGGCTCGCGTACGACGAGCGAGGTGCCGAGCTCCTCTTCGAACGGGAACGTCGGCAACAGTTGCGCGATCGAGCCGAGCACGACCTGGGGGAGCCCAGCCTGCACGTGCGTCGCGAAGCCGAGGGGGGCTCCCATCTCGCTGACGATGGTTTGCGCCATCTCGTCGCTGCGGGCGGCGAGGCCCTCCTGGATGCGAACGAGGTGCTTGACTCGCTCGTCGACGCTCGTCGCCGACCATGAGTCGAAGGCAGCCCGCGCGGCGGCAACCGCGCGATCGACATCCTCCGGTGTGCCCTCGGGGATGACGCCGGCGACCTCTTCGGTGGCCGGGTTGATGACCTCGATGGTCCCGGTGCCGGACGAGGGCACCCAGGCGCCGTCGATATAGATGGAGTCGGTGCGGGGCATGGTCCCTCCCGGTGTGGCCGCGGCGACACAGAAGCCTAGGCGTTAGTGTCCCCCGGCGTGCCAGACTCGGCCCCTGCATAAGTGCGACGAAGGAGTCGTCCTCGGTGGCTGCAAACAACCTGACCCGCGCCGACGCCCGCGAACGTGCGCGCCTGCTCAGCGTGACGTCGTACGACGTGGACCTCGACCTCACCGACGGCGGCTCCGGCCCCAGCGAGCGCACATTCCGTTCCACGTCGGTTGTGCGCTTCCGCTGTCATGAGGCGGGTGCGTCGACGTTTGTCGACCTGCTCGCGCCGTCCGTCGAGAAGGTCATCCTCAACGGACAGGAGCTCGACCCGGCCGAGGTCTACAACGGCCACGCGATCACGCTGGAAAACCTGGCCGAGGAGAACGAGCTGACGGTCGTCGCGGAGGGCGCGTACATGCGCACCGGCGAGGGCTTGCATCGATTCCGCGATCCCGTTGATGGCGCTGTTTATGTCTACTCCCAGTTCGAGACGGCCGACGCGCATCGCATGTACGCATGCTTCGACCAACCCGATCTGAAGGCAGCGTTCGGTCTCACCGTGACCGCTCCCTCCGAGTGGCAAGTCGTGTCGACCACGACGACGCCCGAACCACATCCCGTGCGGGATGGCATTGCCCGGTGGGAGTTCCAGCCGAGTCGGCCGATCTCGACGTACGTCACCTCGCTCATCGCCGGTCCGTACTTCCGGATCAACGACGTCTACAACGGCCGCGAGCACGACATCCCACTCGGTCTGTACTGCCGTGCCTCACTCGCGGAGTTCCTCGACGCCGAGGAGTTGTTCGACCTGACCAAGCGCGGGTTCGCGTTCTTCGAGGAAGCGTTCGACTTCCCGTATCCGTTCGAAAAGTACGACCAGCTCTTCGTCCCCGAGTTCAACGCCGGCGCGATGGAGAACGCCGGCGCGGTGACCTTCCTCGAGGACTACGTCTTCCGCTCGAAGGTGACCGCCGCGTCGTACGAACGCCGTGCCGTCACCTTGCTGCACGAGATGGCACACATGTGGTTCGGCGATCTCGTGACGATGCGTTGGTGGGACGACCTCTGGCTCAACGAGTCCTTCGCGGAATATGTCAGCACCCTCGCCACCCAGGTGGCTACCCGCTATGACACCGTCTGGGCGTCGTTCGCCAACATCGAGAAGACGTGGGCCTACCGCCAGGACCAGCTCCCGTCGACCCACCCCATTGCCTCAGACATGGTCGACCTCAACGCGGTGCGCGCGAACTTCGACGGCATCACGTACGCGAAGGGCGCGTCGGTGCTGAAGCAGCTCGTCGCGTGGGTCGGTCAGGACGAGTTCCTCGACGGAGTGCGCGACTACTTCCAAAAGCACGCATGGGGCAACACGTCGCTTGACGATCTACTCGAGGCGCTGGAGGAAACCTCCGGACGTGACCTGTCGTCGTGGTCAAAGGAGTGGCTCGAGACTGCCGGCGTCAACACGTTGCGCGCGCACTTCGAGACCGACGACAACGACAGTTACACGGCGTTCGCCGTCATGCAGGAAGCGCCGGAACAGCATCCGACGCTGCGCTCCCACCGCATCGCCATCGGTCTCTACGACCTCACCGATGACGGCTTGGTACGCCGGGACCGCGTGGAGATCGACATCACAGGCGCGCAGAGCGACGTGCCAGAACTCGTTGGTGTACGTCGACCAGACCTGTTGCTGCTCAACGACGATGACTTGACCTACGCCAAGATCCGGCTCGACGACCGCAGCCTCGCCACAGTGACGGAGCACATCGCCAAGCTGCCTCATCCGTTGCCGCGCGCCATCTGCTGGGCTGGATCCTGGGACATGCTTCGCGACGCCGAAATGCCGGCACGCGACTACGTGTCGCTCGTCACGCGCGGCATTGGCAACGAGAGCGACATCGGCCTGCTGCAGAACCATCTGCGCCAGGCGAAGATCGCCTGCGACAGCTTCGCCGATCCAGCGTGGCGGGAGACGGGACTCCTGCAACTCGCCACCGGGGCCTACGACCATGTGTTCGCCGCCGAACCTGGCAGCGATCACCAGCTGGCGTGGGTCCGCGCACTCGCATCGACCGCAACGAGCGAGGACCACGTTGGTCTCATTCGCGACCTGCTGTCGGGCGACCGCACGGTTGAGGGTCTGGTTGTCGACGTCGACCTTCGCTGGGCTTTCCTGCACCGTCTCGTGGCCTTGGAAGTTGCTGACGAAAACGAGATCGACGCGGAGTTGGCTCGAGACCGCACCGCCACCGGCGAACGGCATGCCGCCATGGTGCGCGCGGCCCGTCCGACTGAGCAGGCAAAGGCCGACGCATGGGCCGCGGTCGTCGACGACGACGCGCTTCCAAACGCCTTGCAGCGGTCAACCGTCGTTGGTTTCCAGAACCCCGACCACCGAGAGCTGCTCCGGCCGTACGTCGATCGCTACTTCGCGTCGATCAACCAACTGTGGGAAACACGCACACCAGAGATGGCGCAGGAAATCATCGTCAACCTGTTCCCCTCTCTGGTCATCGAGGAGCAGACGTTGGAGGCAGCCGACCGGTGGTTGCGGGCGACGGACCCGGACCCAACACTGCGCCGCCTCGTCGTCGAAGGACGAGCAACAACCGAGCGCGCCCTCAAGGCGCGAGCCCGCGACATCGCCGCTGGCTGAATCGCGCCCTAGCAGCCGCTCCTAGCCCTGGCGCGCCCACACGACGCTGTCACCGAGCATGCGCAGACCCGTCGTGATCCCTCCGGTCAAGTCGCCGCCGCTGAACGATGACGTCATCGACAGGCACGCCAGCCCGCACGACCGATCGTCAAGGCGCGATGCAGCGTCGCGGCCGGTGACGACTTCGACGCGACGTGCGGACGGGTCGACGAGAATGAGAACGCTGTTCGTCGCCTGATTGCCCAGTGCGGCGAGAAGGCGGTCGGCATATCGCGCCGGCGGTCCCTCGGACTGTCCGACGAAGACGGAGAAGTTCAGCCCGGTCTGCGACACGGCGGCCTTCGCCGCCCGCGCGATGTCTGCAATCTGGCGCTCGGTGAACGCCTCACCAGCCGGCACCCGCGCCACCTCCCCGGACATTGGCGCCAGCGTCGGGCGGCGTACGCGCCAGGGCGGCCTCGGGGTCGTCCGGACCACCGACCCAGACCGGCTCGTGCTCCCACTCGCGCACGCCAGGCCGGTAGCGGGGGCGGCGGGCAATGCCCGGTCCCCAGATCAGCGCCGCGAGGACGAAGTAGAGCGCGAGCGGTACGCCGACGAAAACCAGGATGGCGAGCCAGGTGTTGATGCCCGGCCCCGGCTTGATGCTCTCCTTGGCAGCAAGGGCGGGGGCGGCAGCGGTAGTGACGACGGCCGCGGTAGTCCCCAAGACGATGCCAAGTCGGTGGAGGTAGCGCACGGCGGCAACCTAGCCGATCCGCTCCGCGAACAGTGCGGCAAGGCGCGCCGCCAGCGGGTCGGCCAGCGCATCCTCGAGCCCAACGGGGACGACGCCGTTGGCGGTTTTGCGGGCCAACGGCAGACACCAGTTCGGGTACTCATCGGTGGTGCCGGGCTGGTTCTGCTGCCGCGGGTCACCGACGAGTTCCGTGAGACCCGCGGCAACGAGCCGCGACGGCGACTGGGTCAGCAACGCGTGTAACGCCACCACCTGGTCCTCCACCGTCGAGTCGTCGCCGAGCAACCCGCGCTCCCGAGCTAGCTGCAGCCAGGCGTCACATACGGCGGCTTCCTCAGCGCGCTCTTCCTCGGCAGGCCGGTCGAGCAAGCCGAGCCGAGCCCTCAGGTCGACATGCGAGAGCTCCAACAATCCGACCACCGTCGGAAGGTCGTGCGTTGCGACGGTCGCCAGCGAGAACTCGCGCCACTGCTCAGGTGGATTGGGTGTGCCGTCATCGCCGCGCTCGAACCACAACACGGTCGAGCCGAGAATGCACCGCTGCGCCAACGAGTCGCGTACGCCGGGCGGAATCGTGCCGAGGTCTTCCCCGACGACGATCGCGCCCGCGCGATGGGCTTCCAACGCGAGGATTCCGAGCATCGCCTCCGCGTCGTAACGCACATAAGTGCCGTCGCGGGGACTAGACCCGGCTGGAATCCACCACAGCCGGAACAGTCCGAGCACGTGGTCGATCCGCACGCCACCCGCATGCCGGAGGGTCGCACGCACCATGTCGCGGTACGCCGCATAGCCACTCTCGGCAAGACGATCCGGTCGCCACGGCGGCTGCTGCCAGTCCTGCCCGAGCTGGTTGTAGGAATCCGGCGGTGCGCCAACGCTCACGTCGGTGGCGAGGGTGTCCTGGTCCGACCACGCGTCGGCACCTCCGATGTCGACGCCGACGGCAAGGTCGTGCATCACTCCGACGTTCATTCCGGATTCACGTGCGTGCGCCTGCGCCCGCTCGAGTTGTTCGTGACACGACAATTGCAGCCAACAGTGAAACGGGATCCGATCCTCGAGCTCGTTTTGCGCCGCCGCGATACCGCCGCCATCGGGCCGGTGCAGGTCACGCGGCCACTGCTGCCACGGCACGCCGTACTGCTCCGCGAGCGCGCACCACAACGCGAACCGCTCCAGCCCCTCCCCCTCGCGCGAACGAAAGCGGGCCAGCTCATCCATTCGCGCGGGATCATCGCGGGCCACCGGCCAGAGCAATGCGAAGGCCTCGCGTTTGCTCGCCCACACCTGATCGCGGTCGATGCGGTCCTCGTCATCCACCACACGCGCGTCGTCGACGCGACGGCGGGTGCCGAAGCCGGCCGCGGCGTACTCCTTCATCTCTTCAACCCGCAAGTAGAGCGGACTCACGAAGCGCCGGGTGGACGGGTAATACGGCGACGGCTCGATCGGTGACACCGGCGCCGCCGCATGCACCGGGTTGATGAGAACGAAGCCGGCACCGCGCTCAGCCGCCCACGATGTGATCGTGTTCAGGTCGCCGAAGTCACCCATCCCCCAGGACCGACTCGACCGCGCGGAGTAGAGCTGGGTCGCGATCCCCCACGCTCGGCGGTCGCCCAATGCGCCGAGACCGACAATGTCCGGCGCGACGATGAGCGTTGCGGTCGCCGTCTCCGAACCCGTCACTGCTGTGAGCCGGTGCCATCCCAACGGCAGATCCATCGGCATCTTGTACGTCGCTTCACCACGCAACTCGCCATCGACGTCGATCGGCTCGACCCAGACCATGAGTTGCTCATCAACAGCGCGCTCGGTGCCGTCTTCGAGTTTGATGCGCAGCTCGATCGGGTCACCGTGTCGGCAGTGCACCGCAACGACGGCACCAGATCCGACCAGCTGCACCACGGTCGGTGGCAGAACGCGTCGCCAGTGCTGCAGCCGCGCCTGCTCGAGTGCCCGCGTACGCGCGTCGGGTGTGGCGGCGTCGACGTCGAGCGCCGCTAGAACCGCGACCACCGTGCTGTCTGGCACCTGCACGGGTCGGCCGCGCCAATCGGTGAACTCGGTAGCGACGTCGTAGGCCTCTGCCAAGGCAACGAGCAGCGAATCGGTCACGCGGCCATCACCAGGACGGTGGTGTCCGATCGCGCCACGGCCGAGCCTCCTCCAGTTGAGCGGCGAGCGTTAGCAGCACAGCCTCTCCTGCCGGCGCCCCAACCAGTTGAACACCGACCGGAACGCCCGCCGCCGTCCAGTGAAGCGGCACGGTGATCGCCGGTTGTCCGGTCATGTTGTACGCCGCGGAGTACGGGTTGAATCGTTCTTGGGCAGCGAAGTCGGCGGCTGGGTCGTCGTCATCGCGTAGCTCCCCGACCCGCTTGGGCAGATCGGCAAGGGTCGGCACCAGCACCACGTCGTACGCCGCCGCCGCGCTGATCGCCGCCCGCGACGCCAACTGCAAGCGTCCAAGTGCGCGCACATAGTCGGCTGCGCTCACTTTCGCGCCACGTTCCTGCAGCCACCGGGTCAGTGCGGTCAGCCGGTGCTCGCGGTCAGCAGGTATCGGTATCGAGGCGGCCCACTTGGCCCACACGGTCTCGAAGTCGGCGATCACCTCTCGGCCGAATGGCGGCGCGACGTCGACCACCTCGTGGCCGAGTTCGGTCAGCTGGCTCGAGACCGCCTCATAGGCCGCGATGACATCGGGGTGCGGCTCAACGTCGGCGAGCGTCGGCACCAGATGACGTCCGACGCGGAGGCGTCCTGGATCCCGCCGCGTTGCGTCGACGAACCGGCCTGACGTCAGTGGCAGCCAGGTCGCATCACCGGGCATGGGGCCAGAGGTCGCGTCGAGGAGCGCGGCAGCATCGGCGACGGTCCGCGTGAGGAACCCGTGGACCCCGAGTCCCGGACCACTTCGCGGGCGCGGGCCGAGACTGATCCGATCCCGGCTGCTCTTCACGCCGACGAGCCCGCAGATGGCAGCGGGCGTGCGGACCGATCCTCCACCGTCGCTGCCGTGCGCGACCGGCACAAGACCACTCGCGACCGCGGCGGCCGCGCCTCCGCTCGAGCCGCCCGCGGAGATCGCCAGATCCCACGGTGAACGCGCTGGTCGTTGTCCGTCCGGTTCGGTGTAGAGCGGAAGGCCGAACTCCGGCGTGCTCGTCTTGCCGAGCAGAGGCATTCCCGCTGCTTTCAATCGGGTGACCACGTGATCGTCGGTGTCGGGCACCAGCGGGTCGAACGCCGCGGTGCCCATCCGCATCTCGACGCCCGCGACAGCCGTCAGGTCTTTGATAGCCGTGGGCACGCCGTACAACGCCGACACGGGTGCGGTCCGGCGTGCCAGCTCGGCCTCGGCGGACCGCGCCGATGCCAGCGCAGACTCTGCGGTCACGGTCACGAAGGCGCCGACGTCATTGGAGAGTCGCTCGATGCGTTCGAGGTAGTGCGTCGTCAGCTCAACCGGTGATATCTCGCCGGCACGGATCGCAGCGGCTTGCTCAAGCGCAGAGAGATCGTGCAGTGCCGCCACACCAGCACGCTAACGGGGTCACAGCAGTGCAACCTCACGGGCGTCACCGGGCGTTCCGGCTGATTGGGACCGTAGAGCCGGTGCGGACCTACGTGGTGTACCTACCCGTGACTCGCCGATACTTTGTTCGTGACGATGGCGTTGGGCGCACAGCCGGATGCGTCCAAGGGGATGCGCTGGGCAGCGGCTGCCTGCGTGGGGGTTTGGTGCGCTGGCGCGCTCGTGTTTGGCCTGTACGGCTTCATCGAGAGGACCGCTGAGGCGCGCGCTCAGGCCGACCCGGCCAACCTTGGCTGGGATAACCCGTTCTCGCTTGAACTCGGTGCGGGCATCGCGTTTGTGTGGATAGTGCTCACGCTCAACTTGGTGCTTCCAGCCATCGGGTTGGGTCTTGCCGCCATCACGAGCGGCGGCTCACGCCGATTTCTCCGCGCGAGCACGTATGCCGCCCTGGTAGTCCTCGGCGTAGCCGGCCAGTTCTGGGGCAACCATCTGGCAAATCGTGAGCCGTCAGCCGCCTATCCCTCGACCTGGAATGTCGTGGCAGACGGTCGCATCGGCTACGCGTTGATGTCCCTGACGGCGATTGCTGTGGCTATCGGCAGCCTGGTGCTCCTTGATCTACGTCGCGGTCGGAAGAACTGATCCGTCCACGCGCGTGAAGTGGTGTTGTTCGACGCAGGACCGGCGCTCTGCTCTGCTCTGCTTCCGCCTGAGAAGCAGAGCAGAGGAGGTTTGGGTGGACCACCCCGGCCAGGCGGCGGGGCGGTTGTGCCCGCACGTTGCCACCTGCGGCGTCGGTATCCGCAAGCAGAACGACGCGGTAGATGGCAACGCGACGCCTGTCCCTCGTAGCTGCCGCTTTTGATCTTCGAGGCAAAAGTGCGCTTTCAGCCGAGCAGCAGGATGCCGTACTCACCGTCGATCTCGACCGCATGCTCCACCCGCGGATGGTCGGCGACCTCGCGCCACCCTTCGTAGGTGTCGGCCTTCATGCCGAACCGGCTGGCACCTCGCCAACGAATGTCGTCGTAGATGACCAGAGAACCCGGGCCGAGCATCGGCTCGCAGGCGGCGAAGTCGGCGACGTACGCCGCGCGCGAGTGCTCGGCGTCGTGGAAGAGCACGTCGAACGACGGCACGATGCCGGCGACCTCCGTCAAGATTTCTGGGCTGTGGCCGACAAATGGGCGCACCCGGTCCGGGAAGTGCTCCGCAAAGACCTCGCCCGCGATGCGGGCCTGCGGCTGCGCCACCTCCACCGTCGCGACGAGGCCTTCCTTGCCGACGGCGGATGCGAAGAACAGCGCTGACATGCCGTACGCCGTACCGAGCTCGAGAACGTTGCGCGCGCGCACGTGACGGACTGCTGCCTGCAACAGCCGTCCCTTACGCGCAAACGACGACGCCCGCCGGAAGTGCGACCCAACGTCGACCCAACCGACCGGCTCGCGCGACGCGCCCAATTCATCGGCGACATTTGCGATGAGCAGTGCGTCCGACATCGACAGCGCCGGTACGCCGGACTCGAGCTCTCGCAAGAGGTTGCCGAACTGCACCGGCCGCTCGGCCCACTCCCCCGTGCCGGGCCGAATCTCGTCCACCATGAACTGCGCAGGAAGAAACGACCGACGCAACACGTCGACGTAGGCCCCCGGATCGCGCAGCGACGTGATGTCCTGCTCCGCGAGGATCGCTGCAACCAGCAGGTCGGCAGACTTACGCGGCTCGTTGCGGCTCTCGACCTGCGTGATCAGGCGCTTCGTGACTCGCGTGAACAATCCCTCGGCTCGCTCGCGTGCGGTCACGAGGCCGTCGCAGCGTCAGGGACCGGACCCGACAGCCAACGCGTCCACGTCGGATCGCACCGGCCGGTGCCGAGCACGCGCCACGCCGTGCCAGTTGGCTCGCGCGGTGTCCGGCGCAGTCGCCAGCCAAGCGTCTTGATATCGCGGTCCGCCTTCAGGTGGTTGCACCGGCTACAGGATGCGACGACGTTCTCCCAGTTGTGCTCGCCACCCCGACTTCGCGGGATGACGTGATCGAGGCTCGTCGCGGCCGCGCCGCAATAGACACAGCGGCCCCCGTCGCGAGCAAAAACAGCGCGCCGGGTGAGCGGCACGCCGGCTCGGTAGGGCACCCGCACGAAGCGAGTCAGCCGGACCACTGCAGGCACGTAGATGCTCCTCGTCACGCCGTGGAGGACGTCATCGGCGTCCTCCACAGACACTGCTTTCTCGGTGAGGACCAGCACGACCGCGCGCCGCGACGATACGACGCCGAGCGGCTCGTACGTTGCGTTCAGCACTAGTGACTGGCGCACGGTCCCTCCTCTTAGGCCTAAGTGAACCCGAAAGACCGCGCTGTTCGCACGTGACTACCCCCAAGCGGCGTACTCCGCGTCGGTAAGTTGAGCGTCATGAGCCATCCGGACTACCCGGACGCACCACGTCTGGATGTCGTCGACGAGCTGCACGGACACCGCGTCGCCGACCCCTACCGGTGGCTGGAAGAGCCCGAATCAGCGGATACCGGGGCGTGGGTCGAGGAGCAGGACCGGCTCTTCCGAGGCCAGGTCAGTGGGCTCCCGGGTCGAGAGCATCTGCGCCAGCGCTTGACCGCTCTTTTGGACGCGGGGCTGGTGACCGCACCCATCTATCGCGGCGAGCGCGCGCTGTTCATGCGCCGGACCGCCGACCAAGAGCACGCCGTCGTTATCACGCTCGACCCCGACGGCACGGAGCGAACCGTCATCGATCCGATGGCGATCGACCCGGCCGGGACGACCACGCTCGACGCCTGGCAGGTGGACAAGGAAGGCCGGCTGCTCGCCTACCAGGTCTCCAGCGGTGGCACCGAGGAATCCAACGTCCACGTCCTCGAGCTCGACACACTCACCGAGATCGAGACACCGATTGACCGGGCGCGCTACTCCCCGATCGCGTGGATGCCCGGTGGCCGGCACTTCTATTACGTACGCCGGCTGCCACCAGAGGATGTGCCGGAGGGCGACGAGCAGTTCCACCGCCGGATCTGGCTGCACGAGGTCGGTGCCGATCCCGCAACCGACGTCGAGGTCTTCGGCTCCGGGCTGGACAAGACCAACTACTACGGCGTGACCGTCAGCATGGACGGCCGCTGGTTGATCGTTGCGGCTGCAGCCGGCACTGCGCCACGCGACGACCTTTGGATTGCCGACCTATCCGCGACCTCACCGGAAAAGCCGGAGTTCATCACCGTGCAGGAAGGTGTCGACGCGCAGACAGCAGCACACGTCGGCCGAGATGGGCGTCTCTACTTGCTGACTGACCGCGACGCTCCCCGCGGCCGGTTGTGTGTCGCCGCTCCGCTCGCATCGGCTTACGAGAGCTGGGTCGACCTCATCCCCGAAGACCCGGAAGCCGTCCTCGAGAACTTCGCGATCCTCGACGGACCCGAGTTGGAGACGCCGCTACTGCTTGTGTCGTGGACTCGTCACGCGATCAGCGAAGTAACCGTGCACGACCTCGCCGACGGCGCGAAGCGCGGATATGTCGAGCTTCCTGGACTCGGCACGATCGGTGGGCTCGGTGAACGACCCGAGGGCGGCCACGAGTGTTGGTTCACCTACACAGATTTCGTGACACCGCCAACCGCCATGCACTACGACGGCCGCACGGGTGCGACCACGGTGTGGGCACGCCCGCCCGGCACGGTGGAGGTGCCGTCGATCGTCGCTCGGCAGGTGGTCTACCGCAGCGCCGACGACACGCCCGTCCGACTCACCTTGCTCTCCCGTGAGTCCGAACCTGCCGCGCCGCAACCAACAATTCTCTATGGGTACGGCGGGTTCGGCGCGTCGATGACACCGGCGTACGCCGCGACGGCACTCGCCTGGGTGGAGGCCGGCGGTGTCTATGCAATTGCTCACATCCGCGGCGGCTCCGAGGAGGGCGAGGACTGGCACCGCGCGGGCATGCGGGAGCGAAAGCAGAACACATTCGACGACTTCCACGCTGCCGCCGAGTGGTTGATCGCACACGATTGGACGACATCCGCTCAACTATCCATCTCAGGCGGCAGTAATGGCGGTCTGCTCGTTGGTGCAGCTCTCACGCAACGGCCAGAGTTGTACGCCGCGGTTGCGTGCTCCGCACCATTGCTGGACATGGTTCGCTATGAACGGTTCGGGCTGGGTGAGACATGGAACGACGAGTACGGCAAGGCTGCTGACCCGACCGAGTTCGGTTGGTTGTTCAGCTACTCCCCGTATCATCGGGTTGTCGACGGAGTTGACTACCCAGCCGTGTTGTTCACGGTGTTCGATTCAGACACACGGGTCGACCCGTTGCATGCGCGGAAGATGTGCGCCGCACTCCAGCACGCCACGATCAGCTCCCGGCCGATTCTCCTGCGAAACGAGCGGGATGTCGGTCACGGTGCCCGCGCCGTGAGCCGGTCGGTCGACCTCTCGGTCGACGTGCTGTCGTTCACGGCAGCACACACGGGTCTAGTTCTGCCCGAAGAAGCTCATCGGTCCGACAACAACTAAGGAGGACCCGCCGTGAGTACGGTCGTCGCCCTCCCGACCTTGCCATTCGACACGAAGAATCCTTGTGACGATCAAGGCGGTGCCGTGTGCGGCATCGTCCGGCACCTGACCGACAACCCGGATACCGCGAGCATCCTCAAGTCGGTCATCGGTGTCGGTTCCGAAATCTTGCTGATCATCATCGTCGCGATCATCGTGCGCGCGTTGCTGAATCGCGCGATCAGCAGAGTCATCGATCGCACGATCGACGCGCCACGGCTGCCCATCCGTCCGCGCGGACGCCGCCAGGCCAAAGCAGCCGCCGACCTCGACGTGGTCGTCGAGACACCGGAACGACGGCACCAACGGGCCGAGACGATCGGGTCGGTGCTGCGCAACACCGTCACCATCACCGTTTTCACGATCGCGTTCATCGAGATCCTGGGCAAGCTCGGCATCAACCTCGGACCGATCGTGGCGAGCGCCGGCATCGTCGGTGTCGCGGTCGGGTTCGGCGCGCAGAACCTCGTCAAGGATTTCCTCTCCGGCATCTTCATGATCCTGGAGGACCAGTACGGCGTCGGTGATGTCATCGACGTCGGTGAGGCGACCGGCACGGTGGAGGCAGTTGGGCTGCGCACCACACGGTTGCGTGACGTCAACGGCACCGTTTGGTACGCGCGCAACGGCGAGATCAACCGCGTCGGCAACAAGAGCCAGGGCTGGTCTCGCGCGTTGCTCGACGTACCGATCGCCTACGGCGCGGACGTCGCTGAGGCGCGGCAGGTCATCAAGGAGGTCGCCGACAGCGTGTGGCGCGACCCCATGTGGGCCGGGAAGGTGCTCCAGGAGCCTGAGGTGTGGGGCGTCGAGGACCTCGGTGTTGACGGCGTACAGATTCGTCTTGTCGTGAAGACGGCGCCGCTCGCGCAGTGGGAAGTAGCGCGCGAGCTGCGACAGCGCATCAAGGCGGCCTTCGATGAGCACGGCATCGAGATCCCCTACAAGCAACACACGATCTGGATGCGCACCGACAACTCGCAGAATGCAACGGAGCCGTCTGAGCCGGTGAGCACAGCCAAGAAGGCTGCGGCACGCAAGCGCACGACTAAGCGCATGCCGGCCAAACGGCCCGCAGCCAAGAAGGCGACCGCTCGCACGCGCACACCGGCAAAACGTGGCTGATGACACGGTGAGCGAAGACACGTTCTACGAGGCGGTCGGTGGAGCGGAGACGTTTCGCCGGCTGATCGACCGCTTCTATGCAGGCGTTGCAGAGGACCCCGTGCTCCGGCCGCTCTACCCCGACGAGGACTGGGCGGAGGCGCCGGAGCGGCTGCGGATGTTCTTGGAGCAGTACTGGGGTGGCCCGCGGACCTACAGCGAGCAACGCGGCCACCCTCGCCTGCGGATGCGCCATGCGCCGTTCGCGATCGGTCTGCGCGAACGTGACGCGTGGCTAGCGCGAATGCGCGAGGCGCTCGATGAGGTCGCCCTGCCACCCGAACACGAAGCGATTCTCTGGGACTACCTGACGATGGCCGCACACTCGATGGTCAACACGTTCGACCAGGAGTCTTAGTCAGCCGATTCCCGCGGTGCGCATGAATTCGCGCTGCGAGGGGTCGCCGATCTCCGGTGCGTTCGGGGGTTCGGTTTGCTTGGTCTCGATCATGTCCTTCGGCTCGACCCGAGCGGGCAGCGCGCCGTATTTCTTGCGTCGCTCCTCAGCCACAGTGTCCTGCGTCGGCTCGGTCATGACGATGTCCTCTCGCCGTTGGCTTCAGTATGCGTCATGCGACCGGGCTCAGGTGCTCCTCGAGGGCGGCGCGCTCCACGTCGTCCAGTGGGCGCGAGACCTGCTGCTTGTAGTCATACGCAACCATCACGCCAACGGCGCGGGCGACCTCGTCGTTTCCTTGGCGGAGGACGTAGCCCATGCGCCATGACCTGCGCCCGATCGATTGGATGTCAACAGTCACCTGGATCGAGCCGTGCCCGAACAGTGCCGGCTTGACGTAGTCGACCTCCATCCGAGCAACGATGATGCCGCGACCGAAGAATCCCTTGCCATCCTTGGTGTCGAGCGCCTGGAAGAATGCGATCCGCGCGTCCTCGAGGTAGGTCAGATAGACCGCGTTATTGACGTGCCGCATGCCGTCGCAGTCGTTGAAGCGGACGTGTACGTCCCACGTGAACGGCACTAGTCACGAACCAGTTTGCGGTGGGTGACGCGGTGCGGTCGCGCGGCCTCGGCGCCGAGCCGCTCGATCTTGTTGGCCTCGTAGTCGGCGTAGTTGCCCTCGAACCAGAACCACCGCGCGTCGTCCTCGTCGTCGCCTTCCCAGGAGAGGATGTGGGTGGCGATGCGGTCGAGGAACCACCGGTCGTGGCTGGTGATGACAGCGCAACCGGGGAATTCCTCAAGGGCGTCCTCGAGCGACCGCAGGGTCTCGACGTCGAGGTCGTTCGTCGGCTCGTCGAGCAGCAGCACGTTGCCGCCGCGCTTCAGTGTCAGCGCCAGATTCAACCTGTTGCGCTCGCCGCCGGAGAGCACCTTGACCGGCTTCTGCTGATCCGGGCCCTTGAAACCGAACGCCGCGACGTACGCACGGGAGGGGATCTCGCCGGCGCCGACCTTGATGTGGTCGAGCCCGTCAGAGACGACCTGCCACACGTTCTCTTCGCCCTGCAAGCCCGCGCGCGACTGGTCGACGTAGGAGATCTGCACCGTGTCGCCGATGCGCAGGTCGCCGCTGTCCGGCTTCTCCTCGCCAATGATCATCTTGAACAGCGTCGTCTTGCCAACGCCGTTCGGACCGATGATGCCGACGATGCCGCCGCGCGGCAGCGTGAACGACACGTCGTGCATCAGGGTGTGCTCGCCGAACCCCTTATTGAGCTTCTCGGCTTCGATGACGACTCCGCCGAGCCGCGGACCCGGCGGGATCTGGATCGCGGTGTGGTCGATGTGGCGGTCGCGTTCGGCCTGAGCCGCCAGCTCCTCGTATCGCTGCATACGCGCCTTGGACTTCGCCTGCCGTGCCTTCGGGTTCGACCGCACCCAGCCCAGCTCGCGTTCGAGCTCCTTCTTGAGCTTCGCGTCCTTTGCACCCTCGACCTGAAGACGCGTCTGCTTGGTCTCGAGGTACGTCGAGTAGTTGCCTTCATACGGATAGGCGCGGCCGCGGTCGAGCTCGAGGATCCACTCGGCGACGTTTTCGAGGAAGTACCGGTCGTGCGTCACGGCCAAGACTGCGCCGGGGTACGCCGCAAGGTGCTTCTCCAACCACTCGACACTTTCCGCGTCAAGGTGGTTGGTGGGCTCGTCGAGGAGCAACAGGTCGGGCTGCTCGAGCAGCAACCGGCAGAGCGCGACGCGTCGTCGCTCACCACCGGAGAGCGTCGTCACGTCGGCGTCGCCCGGTGGCAGACGCAGTGCATCCATCGCCTGTTCGAGCCGGCTGTCGAGCTCCCAAGCCCCCGTGTGCTCCAGCTTCTCCTGCAACACACCCATCTCGTCGAGCAGCTTCTGCATCTCGTCGCCTTCGGCTACAGAGAGCTTCTCGCCGATCTCCTCGTACCGGTGCAGCGAGTCGCGAATCTCGCGGACGCTGTCCTCGACGTTGCCGCGGACATCCTTGGTTTCGTCGAGCTTGGGCTCCTGGTCGAGGAGACCCACGGTGTAACCAGGCATGAGACGCGACTCGCCGTTGGACGGTTGGTCGAGGCCCGCCATGATGCGCAGGACCGACGACTTGCCCGCGCCGTTGGGCCCGACGACGCCGATCTTGGCGCCGGGGAAGAACGACAGGGAAACGTTGTCGAGAACGACTTTGTCGCCGTGCGCTTTGCGGACATTGCTCATGACGTACACGAACTGGGCCATACATCCAGACTACGGCGCAACCGGCCGCCACCTCAGGCCGCGGGCTCCTCCCGCTGGCCGAGGGGCCTCGCCCACGGGTCGCGCGCGACAGCGGGCGCAGGCACCTCGGTCGACTCTGCCGGCGCCGCATCTGCCGAAGCCGCCTCGTCCGGGCGAGGCCGACGTTGCACTTCGACGTCGGTCTTGAAGAGGTCCGGTCCGATCGCGTCGACTTCGACCTCGAGGTAGGTAGTCACGCCACTGCCATCCCGTCGTGTGTAGCTCTTCTCGGCCAGTCGCCCGGAAACGATGACGCCGTCGCCGGTCTTGAGGCACTTCACCGCGCGTTCGGCGACCCAGGCCCAGCAAGTGACGGTGTAGAACGTGGTGGCCCCTTCGATGTACTTGCCGCTCGGCCGATCGAAACGGCGTTCGGTCGTTGCGACGCGAAAACTCGCGACCGTCTTGCCTGTCGTCGTCGTACGAAGCTCTGGGTTGGTTGCGACGTAACCGGTGAACGTGACGATCGCGTAGTTCATCAAGACCTCCGACGAGTGAGGGCGGCACTGCGCCGCCGTCGTACAGGGTGAGGCCACGCAATTGCCTCAGCGGAGACGAATTGTGGATCTGTGGATGGTGAGGAGTAGTCCAGATCGGCCATGTGTCACCCCAATGGGGCAGCCCGAACGAGTGGTGATGTGACTGGTCGCAACCGGACACATCGCTGTCAGAAATGGCCCGAACGGACTACCTGCGGGCCATTGTTCAGCGAGTGTCGTACACAGAGCATTCAGACCCGCACGGAAAGTGACCCTTTTCCGGAGGACCGGCCATGACCCAACACATGGTGGGGCTGACACGACGGCGTGTATGTGGGTTCGTCCTCGCCACAGCGCTGCTCGTCATTGGCCCAACAACAGGTGTTGCAACTGCTGCTGCACAAACCGCGTCCCGCGAGCACGTCACGCACCTCGACCCGGGGCTAGCGACGAGTGGAGCAGGTCTGAGTCGCGTCATCGTGACGGCCACGGACGGGACGACCGAGTCTGCGGCAGACGCGGTACGCCGTGCGGGCGGTGTCGTCCGCGCGCATCTCGCCATCGTCGATGGTGTCGCAGCCACCGTACGCGCGAACGCACTGCGTCCCTTGGCGATGGATTCCGCCGTACTCGCGGTGACGGCCGACCGCAAAGTGCAGCTGACAAGTTGGCCTATCGACGACCGTCGCGACAACGGCGATCGCAACAACGACAAAGGCGACCGGAACAACGACAAGGAAAAGGACAAGGGCAAGCCCGACAAGAAGAGCAGCGACTCCGCCGACCGGGGTGACAAGGAGCGATCGGCGTCATCATTTGTCGGGAGCACCGGTGCCAGGACCGCTTGGGCCAATGGCAATCAAGGCGCCGGCGTGGGCGTCGCCCTGATCGATACCGGTGTGTCCGACGTCAATGACCTAGCGGGTCGGATCGTCCACGGTCCGGATCTGTCCGGCGAGGGCACGAGTGTCGACACGTACGGACACGGCACCGTGATGGCCGGGCTCATTGCTGGGAATGGCGCGGACAGCGGGGCGCAACGGCCCTACACCGGAGTCGCACCGCGCGCGAACGTCGTGGCAGTCAAGGTCGCCGGGCGTGATGGCTCGGTCGACGTGACGACAGTGCTGCAAGCCATGCACTGGGTGGCGGCGTACCGCACGCAGTTCAACATCCGTGTGCTCAACCTCTCGTGGGGCGTGCCGTCAACGCAAAGCCCGTCGGTCGATCCGGTCAATCACGCGGTCGAACGGCTGTGGCGCCTCGGCATCGTCGTCGTCGCTGCCGCTGGTAACTCCGGACCGTTCGCCGGCAGCATCGTGAAACCGGCCGACGACCCGATGGTGCTGACAGTCGGCGCCTACAACGACCGCAACGACGAGGACGACACCGACGACGTCCTGCCGGTCTGGTCGTCGCGAGGCCCCACAGCGGATGGTGTGACCAAGCCCGACCTCGTTTCACCAGGTCGCCGCTTGATCGCCGCGCGGTCTTTCGGCTCGACAGTCGAGCAAGCGAACCCGAGTGCGCTCATTGGGCCGAGTTACATCCGCGGGTCCGGTACGTCGGAAGCCACCGCTGTCGCGTCGGGTGTTGCCGCGCTGCTGCTCGCCCAGCGCCCCGACCTAACGCCCGACGAAGTGAAGTACCTGCTGCGAGCCGCCGCCCACCCACTGGACAACTTCTCAGCGAACCAGGTCGGGACCGGCCGCCTGCATCTCACGCGAGCCCTCACGGCCAGCGCCGCCGCAGCACCGCGCCAGCAACCGGCGTCCTCCGGCACCGGCTCGATCGAAGGCAGCCGCGGTGGCGTTCACGTGCTGGCGCAATGCAGCGGCACCACGACGGTCGTGACTGGCGAGATCGACGTCCGCTGCGAACCTTGGGACAGCAGCGCGTGGGTCGGCACGACCTGGACGGGCGACAGCTGGACCGGCACGACGTGGACGTCGCAAGCCTGGACGCCCGCAACGTGGACAGGCACGACGTGGACAGGCGGCGAGTGGCTCGGTGGGGCGTGGCAGGGCGGCACCGCCTGGACGGGGACGACGTGGACAGGTACCACCTGGACGGGTACCACCTGGACGGGCACGACGTGGACGAGCACGTTGTTCTTCGGTGTCGGTGAGGCGCAGTTCCTCACCGCGTTCTGGGGCGATGCACCGCCATGGTGGAAGCCGGTCCTCGGTGAAGCGACCGCCGACGTAGGCACGATCACGAGCGCTGTGCCGTGACGCCACCGGGTTCGTCCTGGACGCGGCAACACCTGCTGCTAACGGTGGCTGGCGTCGCTGTCGTCGCCGTGACCCTCGTCAGCGTCGCGGTCGTACATGCGTCGTCCGTGACCAGCCCGCGCACGTCACATCTCGTCATCGCGCTGCTAGCTCTGCTGTTGGCCGACTCCGCCCTCGTGGACATTCGGACCGGCGCGGAGGCCGAGTCAGTGACGTTCGCCGAGGCAATGCTTGCCGTCGCGCTGCTGCTACTTCCGTGGTCATACGTGCTCCCGCTAGCGGGGCTCGCGGTGATCGTGGCGCACGTCCTGCGTGGCCGATCGTGGCTCAAGACCGTGTTCAACGCGTCGTCCTTCGTGATTGGTAGCGCCTTAGCCGCACTGGTCATGCAAACCAGCGGTCCAACGACCGTCAGTACGATTTCGCCGTCCGACGTTGCGTCGATCGCCGCAGCGCTCGTTGTCTTCTGGGCGTGGAACGGCGCCGCCACCGCAACCGTCGTGGCACTGGCAGCAGGTCGACGGATCCGCGACGTCTACGCAGCGGGTGTCGTCTTCCGCACATCGGTGGGGGCGGCGAACATCGCCGCAGGAGTCGCGATCGTGGTGATGGCGCGCTGGGCGCCACCGGCGCTCGCCGTACTCCCACCGATCCTCGCTCTGCTGTACGCCGTGTACCGCGGCTACCTCGGCGCATCGCGCGATGTGAACTACTGGCGTCAGCTCGAGACGGCGACGAAGGACCTCAACCAACTCGACGAGGAAGCCGTTGCCCAGGCCGCACTCCGGCATGCGAAAGCGTTGTTTCAGGCCGCGTGGGTCGAGTTGGTGCTGACTGACGCCGGTCGTTCGGTGACGCATCGCCTGGGTGAGCAGCCGTCCGCAGGAGAGCCGATGATGGCTGAGACGTGCGCGATGGCACATCTCACCAGCCCCGACGGCGTCCTCGGTGCGCTGCGCGTCGGGCTCGGTGATACCGGCAAGTTGTCAAAGCGCGAGATTCAGGTGCTGACGACGTACGCCGGGACGGTCAGCACAACGCTCGTCAACGCGCGGCTGCACTCGGCGGTGCAGCGGCAGGCCGCGCGCGCTGCGCACGAGGCGGCGCATGACGCGCTCACGGGTTTGTCCAGTCGTGGTCTGCTGCTGACCAAAACCGCAGCTGCGCTCGATGATGCGCAGCTGAGTGGGACAACCGTTGCTCTGTTGTTGCTCGATCTCGACCACTTCAAAGAGATCAACGACACGCTCGGGCACGCCGCCGGTGATGAGCTCCTGCGCAACTTGGCAAACCGACTACGTAACGCGGTACCGGCCGGTGCGACCATCGCGCGACTCGGTGGTGATGAGTTCGGCGTACTGCTGCCGGGCCTGTCCGGCGGAATCGCCGCGTCGATCGCAGCCGAAAACCTGCTCTCGGCGCTCACGGACCCCGTGACGTTCGAAGGCATGCGACTGTCGATCGAAGGCAGCATGGGGGTCGCGTGCTACCCGGAAGACGGCGGGAGCGTCGAGGAACTGCTGCAACGCGCAGACATCGCGATGTATCAGGCCAAGGACGAGCGTGGCCATTGGCGGCGTTACGACCCCAACCGTGACGCTTCCAACCTCGACCGATTGGCGCTCGTGGCTGAGCTGCACGCCGCGATCGAGCGCGACGAACTCGTTACGTACTTCCAACCGCAGATCGATCTCCTGACTGACACCGTCGTGGGCTACGAGGCGCTCGTCCGTTGGCAGCACCCGACCCGGGGGCTGCTGGCCCCGTCGGAGTTCGTCGCGGTCGCTGAGCAGTCCGGTCTGGTCCGTCAGTTCGCAATGCGGGTGCTTGACCGAGCCGTCGCGGAATGCGCGCAGTGGCATCGCACCGGGTCACCGCTCTCAGTTGCAGTCAATCTGTCGGCGCGGAACCTGCTCGATCGCCAGCTCCCCGACGACGTGCACCGCGTGCTCGCGCGGCACGGTCTGCCCGCCGAGAATCTCGTCCTCGAGATCACCGAGACGACGATGATGAGCGAGCTTGATGTTGTCGAAGATGTGCTCGCCTCGCTTCGCCGGTTAGGTGTCGAGCTCAGCGTCGACGACTTCGGCACGGGCTACTCGTCGCTTGCGCTCCTCCAACGCATCTCGGTGAACGAGGTCAAGATCGATCGCTCGTTCGTCTCCGGCATGTTGGGATCCGCCGGCGACTTCGCCATCGTTCGGGCCACGATCGAGCTGGCGCACGGGCTGGGACTGCGGGTCGTCGCCGAAGGCGTCGAGTCGGGCCCGCTGCGGGATCGCCTCGCTGACCTGGGCTGTGATCTGGCGCAGGGCTTCCATCTCGGGATGCCGGCCCCGGCGGCGACGGTTCGAACGGCATTGGCGACGGGCGATCCGGTCGGCAATCGGTCCCGCGGGGTCCCCCAACCGCGTCGGGCCAGGCTCGCGGTGCTCCCGCAGGTGGCCGAGTAGGTCTACTCCCCGCGCGTCAGGCGTGATGTCCACCACTTACCCCGTTGGGATACGGCGCGCCGTTTGGGCATAGAGGGGCCATGAATGGTGGACTTGGGCGCGTGGCCCGTCCGGAGCGGCAATTTGTTGGCATGCTCGCTGCTCTTCTTGTGCTGCTCATGATCGGTGGCGTCGCGACCGCGATCGTCAAGCACGACGACAACAAGAAATCGTCGGCCGCGCCCAACGCGACGGCCTCCCCGTCGCCGTCCGAGACGGAGTCGCCGAGCCCGGAGCCAACGGTCACGCAGGGCCCGAAGACCCCGACCAGCCCGCCGAGCACTCCCGGCGGGTCGGGTAGCTCTGGTGGTTCCGGCTCTGGCAGCGGCAGCGGTGGATCGGGCGGCTCCGGTGGGTCAGGTGGCAGCGGCGGCGGGACCACGGCCGGTACGCCGCAGATGCCGAACACCGGGTTGCCGATCGGCGTACCGATTGCCGCGCTCGTGCTGCTCGGTGCAGCCTCGCTGACCGCCCGTCGCGCCAGACGCTGATCCAGCGCCTCGCCCTACAGTGATCGGTGCTCACTGATCCTCGGGCGCCCGTAGCTCAGCTGGACAGAGCAGCCGCCTTCTAAGCGGCAGGTCGCAGGTTCGACCCCTGCCGGGCGCGCAACGCGGAGCCAAGCCATACCTGGCGAACCTTTGAGCGTGGGCTGACCCGTCGACGTCGCGATGGGTCGGCAGGTACCTGGCCGGAAGGAATCGCGATGAGCAAATCCCCGCAATTGTTTCGCGTCACCATTGAAGTCGATGACATCGACCGAGCGACGGCGCTGTACCGCGAGCTCCTTGGCGTCGAGGGGCAGCAGCATCCGGGCGCCCGCCACTACTTTGACTGTGGCGGTGTCACCCTCGCGGTCCTCGACGTCTCGCGCGGGGGAATGGTGCCGACGCCAGGACCAAAGTCGCTGTACTTCGCGGTCGACGACATCCACGCCGTACACGAGCGAGCGGCGCGTCTCGGCATCCTCGCGCCGTACCAGGTGCACGGATTACCTGCCGGCGACGTTCTCGAAAGGCCCTGGGGTGAGCGCTCGTTCTACGTCGTCGACCCGTGGGGCACCGACCTGTGTTTCTGCGAGGACGGCACTCTCTACACCTGACCTCGGGCTCACGAACTGCACCGGCTACCGGGACGAGCCCTGCGCCGGCCCATGAGCGGAATGTGCCGTTTGGGTGACAACTGCCTGCGAAATCCGACATTGGGCTCAAGACTGACTCTTGCTGGGCCGAATAGACCAATGCACGCAGGTCCAAATGGGGGGCTCAAGACCGACACATCCCAGCAACTCCGGTCGAAGGGCAAGGCCAGTCTCATGGAGCAACGTCGCACGATGAGTCGGCAGTCCGTCACAGCGCTGCCGTCCCGAGTAACCGCGAGCCGGCGGGTCCTGCTGGTGACGGACCGGTCGATTCACTCCGCTGCGCTGCAGGGGATTCTCGACGGTGAACCCGACTTCACTGTCGTCGGCACCGCCGCCACCTACGCCGTCGCGGTCCACCGAGCCCAGGACCTGCAGCCCGACCTCATGATCGTCGACCTTGCCATGCATGCCCTCAACGAGCGATTGCTGCTACGCGCCCTCCGGATGGCAGCGCCGACCGCGGCTCTCGTCGTCATCAACGGCACCGGCAGCCCGCAGGACGAGTCGGAAGCGCTCGACGAGGGCGCCGACCTGTACTGCCCGGCCGCCATCGGAGTCATCAACCTGGTGGCCGCTCTCCGGGCCGTCCGGCCGTGGGGCACGCCCGCGCCGGGTGCGTAGTTGCGCGGCCGATGTCCGATTCCGTCGTAGGCTGCGCGGGTGCTTGACCGGCTGGTGTGGATCGACTGTGAGATGACCGGCCTCGACCTGAGCCGTGATGCGCTCGTCGAGGTCGCCGTCGTCATCACAGATTCCGAGCTTGCGCTGCTCGACGACGGCCTCGACCTCGTCATTGCTACGACGGAGGAAGCGCTCGACGGGATGCCCGACGTCGTACGCGAGATGCACACGTCGTCAGGCCTGCTCGAGGAGATCAAGGTCGCCACGCTGTCGATGGCGGACGCCGAGGAGCAGCTGCTCGACTACATCCGTCAGTTCGTGCCCGACGCCGGCAAGGCGCCGCTGTGTGGCAACTCAGTCGCGACCGACCGGGCGTTCCTGGCGCGGGACATGCCGAAGCTCGAGTCGCACATGCACTATCGGATGATCGACGTATCGAGCATCAAGGAGCTCGCGCGCCGGTGGTATCCGCGCGTTTACTACAACGCCCCCGCGAAGGCCGGCGGTCATCGCGCGCTGGCGGATATCAAGGAGAGCATCGACGAGTTGCGTTACTACCGGGCGACGGTGCTCGTGCAGCCACCTGGTCCCGATGCCGAACGCGCAACAGCGATCGCTGCATCGATCTCCGGTACGCCGCCGCCAGCACCGGCTAAGAACGACGACGGATCAGGAGCGGTCCCGGCGAGCCACTAGACTTGAGCCTGTTCGTAGCCGCGGCTGCGGACTCCATGGTGGGTGTAGCTCAGCTGGTAGAGCACCGGGTTGTGGTCCCGGTTGTCGCGGGTTCGAGCCCCGTCACTCACCCCATGTTTTCTTTCGCTCAACTGTTCCGGGCTTCGATGGCCTTGACAGTGTTGGCGAACGCCTTTGTCAAGACGCGCTTGCCGATGGTCGCGACCACGACCCCGAGCACCCGTCCTTTGATGTTCTTGCCCTCGCGTACGACGACGGCGTCCACGTCGGTCGTCCCGTCGGGCTGTCGCGTGAACGTGTAGGTGTGGCCTGACGCGCCTCCCCACAGGTTGGAGTCGGTGGTCGTCATGACGACGCGGTTTGGATCGGACCAGTCGTAGTGCAGGCGTTCCCAGATGCCGGCCGAGCCCTCCGTAACGTCGGCGTGGGTCGGGCCTTGGTCATGCACCTTGAGGTACTCATCGGCACTGTTGCCGAAGAGCTTCGAGCGCCCCGGGCCGAAGTCAGTAAGCCCGGCGACGAACTGCTCGGGGGTCGCGGTCGTCGACTGGTGCAAATGAATGGTGGACATCCCTCCTCCTTCGCTTGGCGGGAGGATCCTTCGCCCCGTCGGATCTCGGGTCAACCAGGAGGTGAGCGCAAACGCCGCGTACCGGCTGGGTGCGGGCGCGTCCCGGGCGGGTCCTGCGGCGATCTAGGCCAGGGTTGTGGATAAGGTGTCCGGGCTCAGAACCGTTGTCCTGGTAAGGAATTCGACTTGTTACTGCTCTCGCTGCTCCTGCCGGCAGTACTCCTCGTCATGCTCCGGCTACTCGAGCGGTACGAGCGCATGCTCGACGAGCCACGCGACGTTGCTGAAACCGTCCAACTCGCGGTCGCCGGACCGTCGAACTCCGTCCCGCACCCGCGCGTCATGCCGCTTCCTGCACCACTCGTTGAGCCGGTAACCGAGACCGCATAACACCTCGGGTCGGCGGAGACTCCGCTGATAACATCGAGCGCAGCTGGCGCCGCTAGCTCAATTGGCAGAGCAGCTGGCTCTTAACCAGCGGGTTCGGGGTTCGAGTCCCTGGCGGCGCACTCATTGGCTATTGATCAGCCGGCAGTCGCACCACAAAGCGTGCGCCTGGGTCATTGTCCTCGATGGTCACCACACCATCATGCGCGTTCACAACATCACGAACGATGGCGAGACCGAGCCCCCGTCCACCAGCATCGCGGTCACGGGCATCGTCGAGCCGGGAGAACCGCTCGAACACCTCAACGCGCTTCTCCTCCGGAATGCCGGGACCGTCGTCAGCGACGACCAGAGTCGCATCGCTCCCCCCACTAGTCAGTTGTACGACGACTCGGCTGCGGGCGTGACGAATCGCGTTATCCAGAAGGTTGCGTACGACGCGGGTCAGCATCGTTACGTCGCCATGAACGCTAGCTGCGGAAACACCGCTGACATCGACGGTCACGTCGGTGCGCTGCCGCGGCCGTTGTACCTCTGCGAAGACGAGGTCATCGAGGTCCACCTCGTCCCGATGCCCTGACGGAGCCGCGTCGAGGCTCGCGAGCGTCAGCAGGTCATCGGTGAGCTTGGACAACCGCCAGACCTCAGGGGCGAGCTCGGCCGGTGTCGCGCCCCCGCCGCCGCGTTCGGCTACCTCAAGCTGTGCAAGCAACGACGTAATAGGACTGCGTAACTCATGGGCTGCGTCGGCGATGAATTGCTGTTGTTGGGTCAGTGATCTGTCCAACCGATCGAGCAACTCATTGAGAGTGGCAGCCAGCCGTGCCAACTCGTCCCGAGCCGGTGGCACGTCGACCCGGCGGTGCAAATCTGTGACCGTTATTTCTGCCGCCTGCCTGCGGAGCACTTCGACCGGTCGCAAGGCAAGCCCCACGAGCAGCCACGTGATGCCGCCGAGGACGGCGGCGAGCACGGGTACGCCGACCGCGAGCCCGACCGTGAACTCGGTCACGCTCCGGTTCGTCGGCTCCAGTGGTCGGCCCACGTACACCGTGTACGGAATGGCCCCGCCGACCGCGGTGGCCGCCACTCGATATTCACCCTGCTCCCCCACCGGGACGTTAGGCATCGTGCGGATGCTCACGTTGGCAAGCGGCGTGGGTGCCCGGAAACTGAACAGTCGGCTCTCGCCGTTGATGTTCTCTGAGCTGGCAACAACGCGACCGTTGTTGTCGACGACCTGCACGACGATGTCCCCAGCGAGTTTGCCGGGCACGACTGGTTGGTCAGCGTTGCGGACGACCGCACCGACGCTGAGCGCCTCTCGCGTGATCGTCGCGTCGAGTTGAGAGACGAGAGACGCGTGCACCCGCCACAGCAGCAATGCTGCCGCGGCAGCGATCACCACGGTGATAGCCGCGGTCGCTGCAACGGTGAGGCGGGCGCGCAGCGAGCGCCGCCGCCACCAACCGCTCATCAAGTCAGCCACCGGTGCCGTGCAGCCGGTAGCCCACACCACGCACGGTTTCGATGGCCTGCCGCTTGAACGGTGTATCTACCTTGCGCCGGAGACGTCCGACGTACACATCAACGATGTTCGGGTCACCCTCGAAGTTCTCGTCCCACACGTGCGCGAGGATCTCGCTCCTCGACACAACTTCGTCGTGGTAGCGCATCAGGTATTCGAGGACGGCGAACTCCCGCGCGGTCAGTTTGATCTCGACCGTGCCGCGAACGCACTGCCGACGAGCTGGGTCCAACTCGAGATCACCGGCCATCAGTACCGCGGGGCGCTCGCGCTGAACTCGGCGCATCATCGCCCGCAGCCGCGCCATGAGTACGACGAAGGAGAACGGCTTGGTCAGGTAGTCATCAGCGCCTAGATCGAGTGCGTCGGCGACGTCGTACTCCCCGTCCTTCGCGGTCAGCATGAGCACCGGGGCCCAGACGTTGGCGGCGCGCATCTGGCGCAAGACTTCGTAGCCAGACAGCTGCGGCAACATGATGTCGAGTACGACGGCGTCGTACTCGTTCTCGGTTACTCGCCATAAGCCGTCGACGCCGTTGTCGGCGATGTCCACGGTGAAGCCCTCGGCGATCAGGCCGCGGCGTACCGCCGTGGCGATACCCGCCTCGTCCTCAACCACTAGCACTCTCGGCACGGTTCCCCTTCCAGCCGGGCCATAGTGGCTAAGCCAATCTGAACAGATTCTGAACGGCGCCGCGCAGCCAGCGTTGTCAGGAACGTTCACCGTCCCGTCAGGCCCGCCCGTGCAGCGTGTGCCCAAGCCGGTGGAACCGCCACCGGACGAACGGGAAGGCTTGCACCATGCCAAAGATCCACCGACCGCTTGCGATCGCAGCTGGACTAGCGCTGGCTGCCGGAGGCCTGGGCACCGGCGTCGCGTTCGCGGCAACGGGCTCGAATGCGCCGACTAAGCCTGCAGTTGTGTCCACGGTGGTGACCAAAGCGCCAGCCGCGGTTGCCGCTCCCGCCGCCCCGGCGAAGGCCAAGCCGGCCGCACCGACGGACGCGGACAATGTTCAGGAAGGTGACCAGACGACCCCGGACACGGGGTCGGAAGCTGCAGAGGCGCCCGGGACCGAGGCACCTGAGACCGGTACCGAGACGGAGAGCCCCTCGGACGGTCCCGGCGGGCACGAAGACCCCGCGGGCAACGTAGACCACCAGTTCGAGGGCACCGAGTAACTCTTCTCGGCCCAACAAGACCAGCTACCGGGAGTGCGCCCCCTGCCTCCCGGTAGCTGGCTTTTCTCATAGCGCACCACGGCGGCGCAGCGCTCGCACCGCGAAAAGCCCGACGGGGACCGGTGCCCAGAAGGTGAGCCCGCGGAACAACAGCACCGACACAAGGGCCGGGCCGGCCGCAACACCACTGGCGACGAGCGCCGCGGTCAATGCGATTTCTGTTGGTCCCGCGATTGCTGGGATGTGTACCGCCGAAGCAGCAGCTGCTCCGACGAGGTAGACGACCATGAGTGCGGCAAGCGACGGCGCGGCGGTGCCGACGAGGGCTTGTACGACGATCGCGAAGGCGAACGCGAGCACAAAGGTTGTCCCGGCGGACGCGAGCAGCAACGTCGACGCACGACGCGGCCGCCGCGCCAGGGCAGCGATGTGCCGCCATGCGTGGGCGCCGACTTCGGTGTCCTTACCGCGTGCGCGTCGATGCCTCCGGATCACGACGTACGCCGCGGTGGCCAAACCGGCGAGCACCGCTGCCGCTACGCCCATGGTGACCAGGTGTTTGGTTGGCGCCCAATGCATCCCAGCGCCCGCGAGCACATGTAGTTCGCGCGTGCCGCCGCCGAGACCGATCCAGTGGCCGCCGAAAAGCAGCAGTCCAGTCCCGAGCAGATCTGCGACTCCCCCGAGAACGCCGAGCGCTCCGACAGCCGTGAGCGCCCCGCCCATCGGCAAGCCATGACGCGAGAGATAACGCGTGTTGACCACCATTCCCCCGACGCCGCCGGGCGCGACCCGATTCAGGACCGAGGATGCAAGCTGGCTCAACGTCGCCTCACCGAGCGGGAGCGGCGCTCCACTGGACGCACGAATCGCGACCGCAGCAAGGACGTAGTGGATGGTGGCAAGCGCCAGCGCCAATGCGCTAGCCGCAACGACAACCCATGGCACTTGCGCGATGGATGCACCGAGCTGGTCGGCTGCCCCACTCAGTGCGACGAGCCGATCGGTGTCGGAGAAGTAGAGCCAGAGCGCGCTGACTGTCGCGAGGGCTGCACCCAAGCTCATCGCCCGGCGACGATCGATGCCCGTCCCGTGCACCGCAGGAGCAGTGGTCAGGTCCACGAATGGAGTTCATCACTCCAATCCTGACGATTTGCTGAACGGAACCCTAAGAGTTGCTGGACATGCCTTCACCAACGCGTCACCTCGCGTCATGCGTGCGTCAGCGGGCGGGATGCACCTTGTTGCACCGGTGGAAACGCCACCGAACCTGAAACAGGAGGTTGGTTGTCATGACGAAGACACGTAGACCAGTAGCCATCTTGGCCGGGCTGGTCCTCGCCACGGGATTGGGCACTGGTGTCGCCATGGCGGCGTCCAGTCCGTCCAGCTCCACCGCCAAGCCGGTGGTCTCGACTGCTACGCAGACCCCGACAACGAGCACCCCGGCATCCCCCCAGCAGGACGCGGAAGCGCCAGGCACCGAAAACCCGGAGACCGGCACGGAGACCGGTTCCCCGGACGGTCCGGGCGGCCACGCTGATCCTGCGGGCAATGTCGATCACCAGTACAACGGCGTCGAGTAACTCGCGCCGGTGTAACGAACCACTGCCGGGAGGGCTGAGCTGTCGCCCTCCCGGCAGCATCGTTCAGGAATTTGTCAGGAGTCCTCGGTCATTGTTCGAGAATGACGTCGGTCATCAACTCCTTGGTCGGGCTCCCACCGTGGCTCGTACTGAGCGTCGTTTTTCTCCTTCCCGCCCTGGAAGCCTCTGTGTTCATCGGGCTGGTGATTCCCGGCGAGATCGCCGTCATCGTCGGCGGCGTCGTCGCAAACGGAGGTGCGCTCCCGCTGTGGGCGGTCATCGCCGCGGCCATTGCCGGCGCCGTGGTCGGCGACCAGATCGGTTACCGAGTAGGCCGACGCTACGGCCGCACCCTGCTCGCGCGCCTACCTCAACGCATCAAGGGATCGGGAGAAGTCGAGCGGGCGCTGGCTCTGGTACGACGTCGCGGCGCCATCGCTGTTGTCCTCGGTCGATGGGCGGCTGCATTGCGGGCGCTAGTCCCCGGCATCGCAGGGATGAGCGGCATACCCGCCGGGCGATTCACGGTGGCGAACATCGCTGGCGGATCAATGTGGGCCGCGGTCGTGGCGACGCTCGGATATTTGGCCGGCGCCGGCTACCACTCGTTGGAGCGACAACTCAGCGCGGTTAGTGCAGCCGTCCTCGTGGTCGCCATCGCGCTGATCGCCATCTGGATCGTGCGCTCACGTCGCCGACGTGACACCGCCAACACAGAGGGGCAGGCCCGCGCCGGCCTGAGTTGAGTCCGACCCCTACCGACTCGCGCCTTCAGCCACAACATGGATGACGGGGAGGCCAAACTTCTTCTGAGCATTTCCGATGAGGTCTCGCTTGAGCCAGCGCGACGCGCCGCGCGGAAGCGTGCAGATGAGAATCGTCGAGTAGTCCTTGTGTCCAACCAGTTCCTGCTCGATTGCCTTCAACGGGTCTGAGGATCCGACTGCAGTGCGCACGACGCTTGCCCCGGTGTTCTTTTGCAGTTCTTCTTGCGCCAACTCAAGGCGCTGCTGTGCGACGTCGAGAGTGTCGCCGCCTTCCCAGGAGTCGGTGCGCTCCTGTTCCGGCATCAGGATCGAGAACTCCGCCGCGGCGTCCTTCGCGATCAGCTCGGAGATCTTCTGCTGCAGCTCAGGACTGCGCGCCGTCTGATGGGTGACGATCAGGTACCGCGACATTCCCATCCACCTCCAACTAAGAGAACGCCACGACGGCGGCCCAGACGGTCCCTGCCAACGCAGCGAGGTAGCTTCCCGCCGCGATCGGCTGAGCGAACCGTTTGAACCCGATCTCAATGAGCGTGTGGCGCAACCGATGCGCAGCGTGCATGAACGTGAAGAAGGCGAGCACGATCAGCCCGAGCCGTGCGAAGAAGTTCGTGAAGATCGCGTGCAGCCGACCGAACTCCACCTGGTCGGCAGGCACGAGGTACGCCGTAACCACGATCAGCACTGGCGCGAGGATGGCCATGATCATCCCGCCGCCGGAGAACAGCGACCAGAACAGTGGCTCGGATGATCTGCGCATCACACCAACACCAGGAGCAGAACGACGACCGAGGCGCCGAGCATGAGTACGTACGCCGCTCCAATCAGCAATTGCGGCGGCACCTTTTCTTCGCCCCGCCGCAGCTGCATGGCTGATGGCACCGCCATGAACCACGTGACCGTATGCAGCAGCGCAAACAAGAGCGCGATGGTGTTGAACACGATGAGCGCCGGCGACTGCAGCGTGTCCGCGAAGTCATGGAACGCGGCCGGTCCGTCGTGCACCTTCATGACAAGGATGAGCAGCACAACCATGTAGGCAGCGAGAAACACGGCCGAGAACTCGCGCAAGATGAAGATGCGGTAGGGCCACCGCTTGAGGTACCAGAAGTTGGACTGCTGCCGCGGATAGACCATCGTCAGGTCTCCTCCGCCTGCTTGCGGCCGAACGGCAGCGGCGGAACGGGGGGCGCGAACGACAGCTGCCAGCCGATGGTGCTCTCCACCTTGGCCTGCTGGATGGCCCCGGCCGGATCTACATGCTTCGGACAGACGACGCTGCACTCGCCCACGAAAGTGCAGTCCCAGACACCCTCGCTCGTCCACATCACGTCGTGCCGTTCGGCTGCGCCCTGGTCACGGGAGTCGTGGTTGTAGCGCTGACCCAATGCGAGCAAGGCCGGACCGAGGAAGTGTTCGTCGTTCTGATACACGGGACAGGCCGAGTAACACAGCATGCAGTTGATGCACATGCTGTATTGCTTGTAGTCAGCGAGCTCCTTCGGTGTCTGGAGGTACTCGCCTTCCTCGAGCGGTTGCTCGACCTCACGGACGAGCCACGGCTTGATCTTCGGAAGCTTTTCGATGAAGTCGTCGAGCACGATGACGAGGTCGCGCTCGATCGGAAAGTTAGCGAGCGCCTCGACCCGGATCGGGCCGGGCAGATAGTCGCGAAGGAACGTTGCGCACGTCAGCTTCGGTACGCCGTTGACCATCATCCCGCACGAGCCGCACACACCCATGCGGCACGACCACCGGTAGGACAGCGTGCCGTCGACCTGGTCCTTCAAGTAGTTGAGCGCGTCGAGCACGACCCACTCGGGGCGGTACGGAACGTCGTAACTCTCGAACGTCGGATGCTCGTCGTGCCCCGGCCGGTAGCGCGCGATCTCGAGCGAGATCGTGTCTTGGGAGGGACGTGCCGACGGCCCGACAGTGATTCCGTCCGTGGCTTCGACCGTCATCTGCGTCCCCATCCTGAGCCGTTAGGTCTAGTGAGCCCTGCCGTACACGCGTTCTTCTGGCGGCCACTTGGTGATGACCACGTCTCGGTACTCGATGCGCGGCGTACCGTCACTGCGGTAAGCAAGGGAGTGTTTGAGGAACTTCCCGTCGTCGCGCTGTGGGTAGTCAGTGCGCTGATGCGAGCCGCGGGATTCGGTACGCCGAAGCGCCGAGTGCACGAGTGCTTCGGAAATGTCGAGCATGCACTCGAGCTCTAGCGCGGTAATGAGCTCAGTATTGAAGCTGAGGCTGTGGTCGTCGAGTTTGACGCGCGTGAACTGCTCTTTCAGCTCCGCGACTTTTTCGGCGGTTGCCCGCAACGACGCCTCGGTGCGGTAGATGCCGCAGCCCGCTTCCATGGTGCGCTGCAACTCGGTGCGGATCGTCGCGGGACGAATGGACCCATCGTGCTTGTTGATGAAGTCCCGGGAGATGCGCTTCTGCTCATCAGCCGCCTGCGCCTCGACCGCGGCGTGATTGATTTTGGAATGCTCGCGAGCCCACTGTCCGGCGTTCTTCCCGGCCCGAGCACCGAACACCAGGATCTCCACGAGTGAGTTGGAACCAAGCCGGTTGGCACCGTTGATGCTCACGCAGGCGCACTCGCCGGCAGCAAACAGCCCGGGCATCAGCGTCGCTGCGTCAACGTTGGTGTCGATCCCGCCCATCATGTAGTGAACGACCGGGCGCACCGGGATCGGCTCGTGCACCGGGTCGATCCCGACGTAGTTCTTCGTCAGCTCCCGGACGAACGGGATCTTCTTGTCGATCTTCTTCTCGCCGAGATGGCGAACGTCGAGGTGCACGTAGGTGCCGTACTCCCCCTCGAACACCTTGCCTTTGTCCTGCTCCTTCATGAACGCCTGCGAGAGCCGGTCACGCGGCCCGAGCTCCATCGTGCGCAGCTGCGGGTGGTGCTCGTCGTGGACGTCGAGCGGCTGCCCGAGGTCGTAGTCCTGGAGGTAGCGCTCCCCGTCCTTGTTGATCAGGATGCCGCCCTCACCGCGTGCTGCCTCGGTGATGAGGATGCCGGTGCCGGGCAGCCCCGTCGGGTGGTACTGCACGAACTCCAGGTCCTTGAGCGGCACTCCCGCGCGATAAGCGAGCCCGAGTCCATCGCCGGTGCTGATCGCGGCGTTGGTCGTGAACGGGAAGATCCGGCCGAAGCCACCGGTGCACATGACGACGGCCTTCGCGAGGATTGCGCGCACCTGTCCGGTGCGTAGCTCGATCGCGGTCACACCTTGGCAACGGCCATCCTCGACGAGCAGGCGTGTCGCGAACCACTCGTCGTACCTGGTGTTCGCCGGGTATTTCAACGAGGTCTGGAACAGCGTGTGCAGCATGTGGAAGCCGGTCTTGTCGGCGGCGAACCACGTGCGCTCGATGCTCATCCCACCGAACGGCCGGACCGCCACAGTGCCGTCCGGTTCGCGGCTCCAGGGACAACCCCAGTGCTCGAGCTGCAGGAGCTCCCGGGGTGCCTCGGTCACGAGGGCATCGACGGCGTCCTGGTCGGCCAGCCAGTCGGAACCGGACACCGTGTCACGGAAGTGATCGTCGAGAGAGTCATTGGGTTTGATGACTGCGGCCGCGCCGCCCTCCGCGGACACCGTGTGGCTGCGCATCGGGTAGACCTTGGACACCACCGCGATGTCGAGGTCCGGAAACGCCTCCGCAGCGGCGATCGCCGCCCGCAGGCCGGCGCCGCCTCCACCGACAATAAGGAGGTCGTGCTCGAGGCTGTCGGACAAGCGGCCTACTCCCGGCTGAAGGGCGTCCAGCTAGTCCAACTGTCCGCGCCGAACCTCGTCACTCGTGCATCCAGGTTCGCGAAACTAGGTGCAGGGAACGTGACGTGTCAACGATCCGTAGGCTGCAGCGGTGCCGAGCCTTCCGGTAGTCGACTATCTCTCGTTGGCGGATCCGCCGCGGCTGCGAGGAAATCGTTGCCTCACCTGCAGCGCGGTGTTCCTCCAGCGCCACAACGGGTGCGCGAGTTGCAGCGGGCGCACGTTCGAGCAGATCGACCTGCCTCCCACTGGCATGCTGCGGACCTTCACGATCGTGCACCGGGGCAAACGCGGCGATCCGTTCGTTTCGGCGGTTGTCGAGCTGGACGACGGGACGATCGTGAAGTCGAACCTCGTAGACGTGCCGCCAACTCCTGAATCCATCCCGCTCGGCGGCCGCGTCGAGCTGGTGACGTATCCGGTTGCGACCGATACGCATGGCACCGAGGCCATCGCCTTCGGCTTTCGACCGGTCTGAGGAGGAGCACGTTGTCGGACTCAGTGTGGATCGTCGGCACGGCGATGACGCCGTTCGGCAAGTTCCGCGATCGCGATGTTCTCGACCTCGCCAGTGAAGCTGTGTTCGGTGCACTCGACGACGCAGCGCTATCGATGCACGACGTTCAAGTGATGGCCGTCGGCAGCCAGTTCGAGACCATCACCTTCGGCCAACGGGTCCTTCAACAAGTCGGACAGACCGGCATCCCGCTCTACAACGTGCACAACGCCTGCGCCACCGGCGCGACGGCACTGCGTAGCGTCATCATGGAGATTCGCGCCGGCGAGGCAGACATCGGGCTTGCGCTCGGCGCCGAACAGATGACCAACCCGGGTACGCCGTTTGCGATGCCACGGCACAACGCCGAGACGTTCACCCCCACGGGACGCGCGGGCGCCGTACTCCCGACCGAAGGGATGCTCGGCACCGGGCAGATGTTCGGCGTCTTCGCCGAGGTCGGCCTCGACTACGCGCGCGCACACGGCGGCGTCGACTTCGAGCAGTTCGCCAAGGTGGCGGAGAAGAACCACGCGCACGCGGTGCTGAACCCTCTCGCGCAGTACCGCGATCGCTACTCGCTCGAGCAGATCATGACGGCCGAGATGCTCAGCTATCCGAACACGCTGCTCATGGCATGCCCGATCGGTGACGGCGCAGCAGCGACCGTTGTCGTCTCGGAAAAGCGCCTGCGCACGATGGATCCGGATGTACGACGGCGCGCAGTCCGCATCGCCGCATCGGTGATGACTACCGATCCCTACACACCCGAAACCGAAGTGCTGCCGGACGTCAACACGTTGACGCGCAACGCCGCGGACCGCGCCTACGAAGTTGCCGGCGTCGGACCCGAGGATCTCGATCTCGTCGAGCTGCATGACTGCTTCGCGACGGCCGAGCTGGTGCACTACGACAACCTGCGGTTGTGCGAGCCGGGCGGTGCCGGTGACTTCATCGACTCAGGAGCGCCGTGGCGCGACGGCCGCACACCGGTCAACGTGTCAGGCGGGCTGCTGTCGAAGGGGCATCCGATCGGTGCCACCGGTATCGCCAATGTGTATGAAGTCACGACCCAGCTTCGCGGCGAGGCGGGTGACCGCCAGCTGCCAGACGCGAAGGTCGGGCTCACGCACGTCATCGGACTCGGCTCGGCGTGCTGCGTGCACGTCCTGGAACGCGCAGCGACGTGAGCAGCGGATCGGGGCTGTTGTCCGGCGTACGTGTTCTTGACCTCGGCATCTGGCGACCGGTCCCCTACGCAACACAACTGCTCGTCGAGATGGGCGCGGACGTCATCAAGATCGAGCCACCCGGTGGCGACCCGATGCGGGTGTTTCCTGATCTGTTTGCGATTCTCAATGCGGGCAAGCGCGCGGTTGCCATCGACCTCAAGGACTCGACCCAACGCGGCGCAGTGCTCGAGCTCGCCCGCGATGCCGACGTGGTCACCGAAGGTTTCCGGCCCGGCGTCGTCAACCGGCTCGGCCTCGGCTACGACGATGTGAGCGCGGTGAACCCGACGGTCGTCTACTGCTCGGTGTCCGGATACGGCCAGACCGGACCGATGCGTGACGTGCCGGGCCATGACCTCAACTACCAGGCGCTCGCCGGCATCGTGGAGCCACGCGCCACCGGAGCTGAGCCAGTGGTCGGCCGTCCACCGATTGCCGACCTCGCCGGTGGGGTCTACGCCGCGATGGCAATCTGCGCGGCTCTCGTGCGCGCTGGCCGCACTGGTGAGGGCGAGTACATCGACGTCGCGATGGCCGACGTGCTCGCGACGTGGACCGGGCCGCTGCCCAAACTGCGCCTGGACAACGGCGACGTCATGCGCGGCGGTGCCGCGGGCTACGGCGCATTTCGAACCGCCGATGACGGCTGGATCACGCTCGGCGTACTGGCGGAACAACCGTTGTGGCTGGCCCTGGTGACAGCACTTGGTCTGTCCGACCTCGCTGAGCTGACCTTCGTCGAACGCTCTGCTGAGCAAGAAGCGCTCAATGCGCAGTTGGCCACGGCGATCGCGAAGCTGTCGCGCGATGACACGGTGTCCCTGCTCGCTGCTGCCGGCGTGCCGGTCTCGCCGGTGCTTGGGCAAACCGAGCTGGTCGACGATGCGCACCTGACCGCGCGGGGCGTCGTACGCCGAGCGCCGGATGACCGGACTGCGATGAGTCACCCGCTGCTCTACAAGCGGCATCCCTCGTCAACGCCGGAGACTGTCCCGCCGTTGCGTTTGGGCGTGGAAGCGCTGCCGAGATGGCAACGCAAGGCCTAACCCGGCCTGGCGCGCCGCTGCATGGTCTCAGTGCGCGTACCGTTTGATCTTCGGGCGAAACCCCAGGGGGCAACGTGAAAGGCGTCATCTTCAACCTGCTCGAGCAAGTTGTGGGCGATGAGTTCGGTGAGGAGACATGGGACACCCTCCTCTCGCAAGCGAATCTCTCGGGTGCGTACACGTCGGTGGGCAGCTACCCGCACGAAGAGTTGGTTGCTCTCGTCGTCTTGGCGTCGGAAGCCACCGGCCGACCGGTCGATGATCTCGTGCGATGGTTTGGTCGCCAGGCATTGCCGTTGCTGTACAACCGCTATCCCGCCTTCTTCGACACTCACCAGAACACGCGGTCCTTCCTGCTGACCCTCAACGACGTGATTCATCCGGAGGTGCGCAAGCTCTTCCCCGGTGCCTATGCGCCGACGTTCGAAGTCGACTCCAACGACCCGCACGCGGTTTCGCTCTCCTACGAGTCTCACCGCGGGCTGTGCCTGTTCGCCGAAGGGCTTATCGAGGGCGCTGCAGACCACTTCGGTGAAACCACGCTTGTCGACCAGCCGGAGTGCGTCAAACGAGGCGACGCGCGCTGCTTACTGCGCGCGAAACTTCCCGTCGGTTAACGTGCGATGACCTCTTCCCCTGACCCTGTCGAGGGCATCCAACGCCGGCTCGACCGCGAGCGAACTGCCCGCCACGAAGCTGAGAATATTGCCGAGCGGGTAACGGCGGACTTCTACCGGGTCAACGCGGAGCTCGAGTCCCTTAACGAATCGCTGAAAGAATTCATCGCGGTAACGGCACACGACCTTCGTGGGCCACTGACTGCCATCCTCGGCATGGCATCAACGCTGTCGAAGCGCTGGCCAGACCTACCAACGGAGACTCGTGCGCAATTCCTCTCGACTATCGAGCGACAGGGAAAGCGACTGGCTCGCCTGATCGACGACCTGCTCACCGCATCCACGATCGAAGCCGGTGCGTTGGAAACCGTCGCCGACGTCGTTCCGATCCGGGATGCGATGGCCGAGCTGATGTCCGGCTTCAACGATCGGAGCGAAGAGATCCGCTGCGTCGCCGACGATGTTGACGCCGTTGTCGACCGGGATCACCTACAGCGAATCCTGACCAACTATGTGCGCAATGCACTCACCTACGGCTCGCCCCCCATCGAAGTACTGACGCGTGACGCCGGATCCTGGGTTCAGATCGAGGTTCGAGACTGTGGCGAAGGAGTTCCAGAGGAGTTGGTTCCACGACTGTTCGGCAAGTTCGTTCGCGGTGCGAGCAGCCACGAGAAAGGTGGCACCGGTCTCGGCTTATCGATCGTGCGCGGACTCGCCCATGCCAACGGCGGCGAGACGTGGTACGAGCAGAACCAGCCCACTGGGTCTTGTTTCGGCGTGAGGCTGCGAAAACGTGTCGCGGCTTAGCCCGACACCGGCGGATCCCAGCGACGACTCCGAGCTCGCGCGGCTCAGGCGACGGCTGGTCCGGGAACAGCGTGCGCGACAAGAAGCGGAGAGCATCGCCGAACGAACCACGCGCGAGCTCTACGAACGCGAGCAGAGCTTCCGCGCACTCTTCGCCGATAACCCCTACCCGATGTGGGTCTACGACGTCGAGACACTGCGCATCCTCGAAGTCAACTCAGCCGCAACCGCGAACTATGGGTACTCGCGTGATGAGTTCCTCACCCTGACCATCGAGGACATCCGACCTCCGGAGGACGTCCAGCTCGTGCACGGAGACCCGTCTCTCGGACGGTCCCCGGTGCATCATTCAGGTGCCTGGAAGCACAGACTGAAGGACGGCCGTGTCATCGATGTCGAGATCGTTTCGCACGCACAGAGATTTGCCGACCGCGATGCAGTCTTGGTGCTCGCGCAGGACATCACGTCAAGAAAAGCGTTAGAGGCAGCCAAGTCGATATTCATCACGACCGTTTCCCACGAACTCCGAACGCCATTGACTGCGCTACTTGGCTTCGCCCGGACACTCAAAGATCACGATGCGGAGCTATCCACCGAATTGCGTCGCGACTGTGTCGAACGCATCGCGGGGAGCGCAGAGAAACTCGACCGGCTCATCGCCGACCTGCTCGACGTTGATCGTCTCGGTCGAGGAGTCCTCGAAGCCCGCCGTCAGGAGATCGATGTCGGCTCATTCGTGCGCTGGGTAGTCGATGCGTTGCACTCACCACGCCCGATTCACGTTGAAGCCCCGGACCTGCAAGCGAACGTCGACCCTGGGATGGTCGAGCGCATCATCGAAAACCTGGTCTCGAACGCCGTCACCCACACACCAGATACCGCTCAGATCTGGGTCGCCGTTCGGGCCCAACCGGACGGCATCCTCATCTGCGTTGATGACAACGGGCCGGGTATCCCCGAGCACGTTCGCAGCAGGATCTTTGGCGCCTTCGAACACGGTTCGGTCTTGCGCACGCATGCCCCGGGCATGGGCATCGGTTTGGCCCTCGTCGGCCACTTCGCGGCCCGCCATGACGGTCGGGCCTGGGTCGAGGACCGCAACGGCGGTGGCGCTGCGTTGCGCGTTTTCCTCGCGCACACAGCCACGTCTCCCCCGTGAGCGCATGCGAATCTCTGTGAATCTATCCTGACGCGCAACGCCATACATGAGGAGTGCGATGAGCAAGGGCGAGAACGCATACGAGCTGTTCAAGGCTGCGATCGGTGAGGCTGAGGGCACTGGCGATTGGTTCATGGTCGACCAGGACCGGATCAACGCGTTCGCTGATGTGACGGAGGACCATCAGTTCATCCACGTCGACCCGAAACTCTCCGCCGAGATGTCGCCGTGGGGAGTAACGATCGCGCACGGATTCCTGACGCTGTCCATGCTCAGTCATCTGTGTTCGTCGATCCCGCAGCCGCCCGAGCGCTTGGACGGCATCGTCATGGGGGTCAACTACGGCTTCGAGAAGGTGCGCTTCATCGCTCCGGTCAAGGTCGGCTCACGCATTCGGGCATCCAGCGTGCTTTCGAGCGTGGACCTGAAAGACCCGAACACGTTGCAGTCCGTGCGAACCGTGACAGTGGAGATCGAAGGCGAAGACAAGCCAGCTTTGGTCGCTGACTGGGTCACGCGAATGGTCTACGCGTAAAGCCGTGCTGACATGACGGACGAGCGGTGGGCCGCGGTCGACGAGTACCTCACCGAGGTACTCGTGGGCGACCATCCAGCGGCGGCAGCGCTGGAAAACAGCCGCAACGCTGGATTGCCTGCAATCAATGTGTCGCCGCCGCAGGGCAAGTTCCTGCATCTCTTGGCGCGTTCGATCAACGCGCGTCATGTGCTCGAGATCGGGACCCTGGGCGGCTACAGCACCATCTGGATCGCATCCGCGCTGCCCGCTGACGGCCGGCTAGTGACGTTGGAAGCGAATCCGGACTACGCCGAGCTGGCGCGGCGCCACATTGAAGCCGCAGGCTTCGGCGCGATCGTGGAGGTGCGCGTTGGGCCCGCGCTCGAGTCGCTGCCGGCGCTCGCTGATCTGCCACCTTTTGATCTCGCGTTCATCGATGCCGACAAGGTGAACAACCCGGCGTACTTCGCCTGGGCGTTGAAGTTGTCGCGGCCCGGCAGCGTCATCATCGTCGACAACGTCGTACGCAACGGAGCGATCCTCGAGGAGAACAGTTCGGACCCCAATGTGCTTGGCACGCGAGAGCTCTTCACCCTCGTCGAGTCAGAACCGCGCGTCAGCGCCACCGTGATTCAGACGGTCGGCAGCAAGGGGTACGACGGCTTCGCAATGGCCTACGTCATCGAGTAGCCGCGCCGACCGGCTCGGTGCTATCGGCCGCGGCCAACACTTGTCCGCTCAGCGGGCGTACCAGCAGCCGCACGTGGTCGCCCTGCTGGATCGAGTTCGATACCCGGACCTTGTAGGCGACGACCTCGTCCCTCGTGCCGTCGTCGATGGCGACCCACATTCCCGCGGTTTGCCCCGGGATCGGACGCACCCGAACAGCCAGACCGGTGACCTCACGCGGCGGGCCGAACAACGACGCAAGCATGACCAACCCGAAGAGGAGGTTGACGATCCCCGCGGCGGCAAGGAGCAGGAACGGGCCGGCGACGAGACCGGCAAACGCGACGCTCCACCACGGCGCGGAGTCCAGCACGCCAGCGCGTATCAGTTGCACGCCCACGGTGAGGATCACGACAACGGGAACACCCACCATCAGCAGCCGACCCGCGCCGTACTTCACGAGTTCGCCGGGCCGACTCCCCCACCCGGGAGGCCAGCGTTCGGGATAGCGCACCCGCACTTGCCGCCAACGACCGCTTTCGGCGCTCCACGCCCTGCTACGGGACTCCGGGCCTAGCGGGATCCGCTCTTGCACGGCGTGCGCAACGCCGAAGCCGGTCGCGTACGCAAGCAACCGGTGCCAGATCGCGACCGCCGTGGGTGGTGCTTCAGCTAGCTGTTCGTCGTCACGGAGATGTGCTGCAACGCCGAGCCAGGATGCGGCAACGGGTCTACCCGAACGAGTTAGCCGTTGCGCTGCGCTGCGCCAGAGCGCGCTGATCGCTACGAACTCTGCCCCGCCAAGCAGCACCGCCGCCCAGACCAAGCCGGCGCGCAAGTCGGAGTGCGGTGTAGGAGGGTGCGCTACATCGGCTGGAAACTTCGTCGCGGTTGCGTAACCCCAGATGGCGATGACCACGGCACCAATGAGCAGCAGCACAGCCACAATCGAGACCTCGGTGCCGTACCGCTTGCGCACCCATCCGTTGCTCCGCGCTTCGTCGCGGACTTCACTACGGAATTCTTCGAGCCACTTCTCCGATGCTTCGTCGTCTGACAAGGTCAGCGCGTCCGCCGGAGCGACCCCGTCACCGTCCGCATGCCTTCGGACCAGCTCGAACACACGTTGCTCGTAAGCCCTGAGTCCAAGTGGAGCCGTTTCCAGCAGCCGTACGGCGGGAGTCCCGCCGCCCATGTCGAGGATCTCGACCGTTCCGCGCGCGGCTAGGTCGACCAGCGTTGCTGCGGCGGCCTCACCCGGCACCTCGCGCGTGTGCACGAGCAGCGCGGCAACAGCAGGCGAGTCGTCCCTGGTCTCGAGAGTGCGCCTGCCCTCCTCCGGTTGCCGTTCCCGGCGGAAGAAGACGACAGCGAGCAGCAGCACTCCGATGACCAGCGCGAAGACCAGCGCGGTCACGCCGACGTACAACTGGAACAGAACGTCCTTGCTGTGGTCCGAGCTGCTGACGCCGGGCAATAAGACGAGGACGTCGATCAACTGAGCGAGACCTCAACTGGCTCCGTCGTACCAGCACCGGCTCTGAAGTACTCACGCGGGCCGAATCGCAGCGCGTGTGCGACGAGGAGCAACGGGAACGTCGACCGAGTATTCAGGTAGCTGAGCACAGCGTCGTTGTAGTACTGCCGCGCGTACGCGATGCCCGCTTCAACGGATGCGAGTTGCCCTTGCAGATCCAAGAAGTTGTCGCTGGCCTTGAGAGCCGGATAGTTCTCGGCGACGACGAATAAGCCGCCAAGGGCAGCGGTCAGGTGGTCTTCCGCACCGGCCCGCGCGGCGGGTCCTTGAGCACTCATCGCACTGCTTCGAGCCTCGGTCACCGCCTGCAAGCTCTGCCGCTCGTGAGCGGCGTATCCCTTCACCGCTTCGACGACGTTGGGTATCAGGTCGTGGCGTTTGACGAGTTGCACGTCGACCTGGGCCCATGAGGCGTCGCACCGATTGCGGCGGCGTACCAACGCATTGAACCCAACGACGATGGCGATGATGAGAACCGCCGCCACGACGGCGATCACGATCCAGGCAACCAAAACGCCACCCCCGGCTTGTCGCGTGGGACACCCTAACGCCCGAGATCGGCTACTCGGTGCAGACCTGACGGGGCGTCAGGACTATGGTTCAACCCATGCTGATGTCGATGATCCGCTTCACGATGGCCAATCCCGGCTCCTCGCCGGAGGAGCAGGCCTCCATGCACGCCGCGATGCTCGAGATGTGCGAGTACGCCGACAACAACGGCTTCATGTCCGTCGTACTCAGCGAGCACCACGGCGCCGAGAACAACTGGACGCCATCGCCGATCCTGCTCGCCGGCATGGTCGCCGCACGCACGAAGAACGTCGTCATCAGCCTCTCGGCAGCCCTCGCGCCGCTGTATGACCCGCTCCGGCTGGCCGAGGATCTGGCGGTGGTCGACCTCGCCTCGCGCGGTCGCGTCATGACGGTCGCCGGGCTCGGGTATCGCCCGTCGGAGTACGCGCTGCTTGGCAAGGACTTCGCCGAACGCGGCAAGATCATGGATCACGTCTTGGAGACGATGCTCGCCGCATGGCGCGACGGCACGGTGACGCCGGCGCCGTACACGAAACCGCATCCGCCGGTGTTCGTCGGTGGCGAGAGCAAGATTGCAGCGCGGCGCGCGGCGCGGTTCGGGCTGCCGTTCCAACCCGTGGCACATCTGCCCGAGCTGCAGGCCTATTACGAGGAACAGTGCAAGGAACACGGCACCAATCCGGTCTGCATCATGCCGGCACCCGACTACGGGCAGGTGCATGTCTCGGAGGACCCGGAGCGCGACTGGGCCGAGATCGGCCCGTGCTTCCTCGACGAGGCGACGACGTACGCCGGCTGGCAGACCGGCAAGGTGTCATCCGCCGTGCACACCAAGGCATCCACGATCGATGAACTGCGTGCGACCGGTATCTACAACATCCTCACGCCGGAGGAGTGCATCAAGCGCATCAAGGACGGCAAGGGGATGTTCAGCTTCCACCCGTTGTGCAACGGCATCTCGATCGAGAAAGGTTGGGAGAGCCTCAACCTGTTCGTGGAGCAAGTCCTCCCCGCTGCAAGCGCTGCCTAGCCGAGCGAATGGTCGCACTGAACGCCCACGCCACGAGTGCGAGGGAAGCACCACCGGCAAGCGCCCCTCCGGTCAACGCGGGTATCGACGCGAATCCTGAATCCCATGCCGCGGTTTGACCGGTCCGGACGTTCACCATGTGGCAACGCGTCCTGGGTGGAAGCCAAGAAAAATGCGCCTCAGAGCGGGTGGCCTCGAACCAGCCGGCTGGCGCGTGCTCGTCGCAGACGGTGTTTGCCGGGTCCAAACCCCGGGCTCCGGCGGCCTCAAATGCTGCGGCAACGCTGGCCATGCTGAGGAATGCCAGCAGGCACGCCGCGACGAGCACGACCGTCCGGCCTATCGGCCGCGCTCGGACGAGCCAGACGCCGACAACGCCAAGCCCGAGGCCGAACAACGGAAGAGCGACCAAGCTGGGCGTCACGAAGCCAGGCTTTCACGACAGACAACTGCCCACAGGTTGCGGCTGACTAGTTGACACAGCGGCCCTGGTCGTTCTCACCAAGCGAAATTCGTTCAAGAAATTTCCTTACAGGGCCTCGTTTTTGTCGGTGTCGTGGGTATAATCGAACGTATGTTCGAGTACCACGGCGCCCGGCGCATCGCCACTGATGAGCGGATCGCCCATGCAGGCGAACTGCTACTGAAGGCTGGGTTGAGTTGGCCGGGGCCAGCGCGCATCGCCGCCCTGAGCCAGATCGATCTGGATCTCCTCACCCCCGAGCAGAAGCTCGGGGTGGCGGAGCAGTGGGACGAATGCCGGCACTGGCTCGACGCCCAACAGCAAACGACCCTGGCTTCGCTGGCAGCGACTCCGAGATTCGGCGACGACAGGTGGTGCGCTTGGGAGGTAGGTTCCGCGCTACGGATCGGTGACACTGCAGCGCACAGCCGCATCAGTGCGGCGACCGACCTGAGCAGGCGATTGCACGACACGTTGGACCTGCTCGAAGACGGGCGGATCTCCTACCAGCAGGCCTTCGAAATCGCCGACGGCACCTGGATGCTCACCGACGACAATGCGCGCACGGTCGAAGCGACGGTATTGCGCCGGGCCCCCGAGCAGACCCGGGCCGAGACCCGACGCGCGGTGGAAAAGGCCGTCCTCGCAGTCGACCCCGAAGCCGCCGAAGAACGCCGGCGGCAACGCCGTCGAGAGCGCCGCGTCGAACGGCCCCGCCCGGTCGGTGACGGCCAGTCAGGCATGTGGGTCGAAGGGCCGACCGAGGCTGTCGTCGCGGTCTTCCTCATCCTCACCGCGTGGGCCAAGCAGATGAAGAGGAGCGGCCAGGTCGACACGATCGGCGCCGGCCGGTTCGACGCGTTGGTCGGGCTGGTGTTCGCCATGGCGGCCGGCAATCTCATCGCTAAAGCCCACATCGGCGAAACGTCGTTGCCGCCCGAGGTCGGTCCCGTGCCGGCAACGGTGGGCCTGGTCGTCAAGGCGAGCACCGCCGCGGGTCAGGACGACGACCCGGCAGACATCCCGGGATACGGCCCAATCTCCGCATCCGTTGCCCGACGGGTCATCGCTGGGCAACCCGACCGCGACGCCGATGACACCGTCGATGACGACCCGTTCCGCTACCACGACCCCGAGGACGCTGACGGTCGCTGGGACAGCGGGCTCCGTCCGACCGAGCGTGGTTCGAGCGAGCCGCAACCAGGCGGGGCCAGTGTCGTGCCGGGTGCCGATCTGCGGTTCAAGCTTCTGCCCGTCGACCCGGCAACCGGCTGGCTCACTCGCCCCGACGACGACCGGCTCGACCTCCACCGAGACCGACGGACCGCGTCGAAACGGCAACGCGGATACGTCGTCGACCGCGACCGCGAATGCTTCGTGCCCAGCTGCGGCAGACCCGCCGAAGACAACGACGTCGACCATCGCGACGGATGGACCGACGGTGGTAAACCAACGTCGACACCATGGGATCCGGCTGCGCCCACCACAACCGCACCACGAAGAACAATGGCTGGACGACGATTCCCGGGCCTAACGGCACAGCAACACTCATCAACCCACTCGGACGTCGCTATCCGATCACGCCGTACAGGTATTGGGATCCGTAGACCGCGCTAACGGTTCAGGAACGCGTCGAGGGTTTCGCACACGTACGCGACGTCGTCGTCGTTCATGCCGTGGTTCGAGGGGAGCACGAGTCCCTGCTCCATGACCCGATCGGCGTTGGGATAACCCGCGGGGTCGGCGCGGTGCTCGATCTTGGCGAACGCCGGCTGGCGCAAGACGTTGCCGGTCCAGACCATCCGCGTGTCGACACCGTGCCGTTCCATGTGCTCTTGCAGCTCACCGCGGCGGATGCCCGACTCGGGGCGGATCAGGAACGGGAACATGTGCCACGCCGTGTTGAGTTCCGCCGTGGTTCGCGGCAACTCGAAGAAGTCTGGGTAGCCCGCGAGATGCTCGCGTAGCGCTGCGAAGTTCCGCTTGCGGCGAGCGAGATTCGCGGGAAGCTTGGACAATTGCACCAGCCCGAACGCCGCGGACAGCTCGGACGGTTCGAAGTTCCAGCCGACCTCATCGAAGATGAACAAGTTGTCGTACTCCAGACCGTCAACGTCGCTGAAGAAGCGCTTGTCGACGCCCTTGCGTGACCCGAAGAGCTGCGGCTCGGACCGCCGGCCCCATCGCCGCAGTAGCAGGATCCGGTCCGTCAGCTCGTCGTCGTCGAGGCAGACCATGCCACCGGTGCCCGCCGCCGTGATGATGTGGGATAGCGCGAAGCTCGTGACACTGATGTCCGAGCGCGTCCCGGTCGGAGTGCCGCGCAACGTCGAGCCGAGTGCGTCGCATGAGTCCTCGATGACGGCGAGCTCGTGCCGGTCCGCGATGTCGCGGATGCGGTCCCAGTCCGGGGCGTTACCGACGAGGTTCGGGATCAGTACGGCGCGCGTGTGCGACGAGATGATCCGTTCGATCGCGTCCACGTCGATGTTGAACGTGTCGCGCTCCACGTCAACGAACACCGGGATCAAGCCGGCCCGGACAAGAGGCGCGACGTCGGTCGAGAAGGTCACGACCGAGGTGATGACCTCGTCACCGGGAGACAGATCGAGGGCTTCGACCGCCAGGTAGAGCGCGGAAGACCCGGAGTTGCACATGATGCCGTGCGTCTTGCCGAACAGCTCGGCGATTCCCTGCTCGAAGGCGCGCACGTTCTTGCCGATGCGCATTGCAGTCGGGGGGCCTTGCAGAACTTCGACAACCGCGGCGACCTCGGCCTCGTCGTGCACGCTGCCGGCGTACTCGATCCTGCGCATGAACCCCTCCCCTGCGATGCGATCTGACATCATGCCCGGCGCGACCAGGGGGGCATGAATGGGCAACACCTGCACGGACCGAGTTGCGCTCATCACCGGTGCGAGCCGTGGCGGCACGGGCACCGTCTCCGCCATTCGGCTTGCCGCGGAAGGGGCTCGCGTCGCGATCGTCGCGCGTTCGATCGACGGGTTGCAACGGTCGGCTGAGGAGATCGAGGGCTTCGGCGGCACCGTGCTGGTGTTGCCCCCGTGCGACTTGAGCGACCCGGCCGGCGGCCGCGACCAACTCGTCGCCCAGGTCGAGGGTGAGCTCGGGCCGATCGACATCCTCGTCAACAATGCCGCTGTCAACGGCTTCCAGCCGTTCGACGAGTGGAGCTACGCCGACATCCAGCACCGTCTCGAGCTCAACCTCATCGCACCGTGGTTACTCATGCAGCAGGTCGTGCCGGGCATGCGTGCGCGCGGTCGGGGATGGGTCGTCAACCTGACGACGTTCTGCGCTGAGAATCCGCCCGGGCCGCCCTACCCGACCAACAAGCCATCGAAGGCGGGGGCGGCGTACGGCGCATCGAAGGCCGCCCTGAACAGACTGACGTTGAGCGTTGCCTCCGAATGCGAAGGCACCGGCGTTGCCGTCAACGCGCTCAGCCCGCAAGCAGCAATCGCCACGCCGGACCTCGTCGAGGGCGGCTGGATCAAAGGGGCGCTGTTCGAGCCGCTCGAGACCATGGCGGAAGCGGTGCTGGCACTGGCGACAGCCGACCCGAACACACTGACCGGTCGCATTGCCTACAGCTTGCAACTGCTCGTCGAACTCGAACGACCGGTGCGCGACCTGCACGGTGACCGACTGATCGACGGCTGGCAGCCGGCGGATCTGCCCACGATCATCGGCAACCAAGCCACGACGCTCGAGGCCGACTTCAGCTGGCAGGACCCGTTCACGTTCCGCCGCGCCAGCAGCCCTGACTTCGCCGGCTAAGCGAGCCCGTGCGGACTAGAGCTTGAAGACGCGCTCTGCGTTCTCGCGCAGGAACTTCGGCCACACGTGGTCGCGGAACGGCACATTGGGCAGCTCGTCGAAGATGCGCTCGAGCGACAGCCCCATCGGGTAGTACCCGGCGTACATCACCTTGTCGGCACCACGGGTGTTCGCGTAGTCGATGACAGCCTTCGGGTAGTACTTGGGCGCGAATGCGCTCGTCATGTAGTAGAGCCCCGGCCACTTCAGCATGAGCTTGACCGCGAGCTCCTCCCACGGCTCTGCACCGTGCCGCATGACGATCCGCAGCTCGGGGAAGTCGTAGCAGACCTGATCGAAATGCATGACGTCCTGGCATGCGGATGGCAGCCGCGGCCCGGCGATCCCCGCGTTGGACACGATCGGTATGTCGAGGTCGACGCAGGTCTGGTAGATCGGGTAGTAGCGCCGATCGCTGACCGGCACTTGCGGGTTGCACCCGGCGGGGAACGTCGTAACCGCCTTGATGCCGTGCTCGTCATACGCCTCGCGAATCTTGCGCACTGTGTCGGTGATCTTGTTGGGGTCAACCTCCAACGCCGCAATGAACCGCTCAGGGTGTTCTTTGATTGCGCGTACGGCGATGCCTGGGCCCAACCCGACGAGCCCCTTGGCGACGCCGTACTTGTCCATCTCGGCCAACGTGACCTCGATGGAATCCGCCTCGTCGTCGAGCCGGTTGGGCACGTCCTTGAACATGTACTCGGCCGGGAACTCCATCTCGCCGGATTCCTTGTCACGGAACTGCGGCTTCATGAAGTCGTAATGCCTGCGCGCATCGGCGCTCGGAAAACCGATCATCAGATCGATGACGCCGATGCTGCTGATGTCGACCATCTAGTCCAGACCCCCTAGAACCCACCGTTGCGGCACGTCGTCCGGGCGGAGCATCGCATCAGATCCGCCATCGATGAACAACAGCGAGCCGACGAAGAACGACGCCTCGTCACTGAGCAGGTAGGCGATGAAGGCCGCGATCTCCTCCGGCCGACCGGGCCGACCCGCCGGAATCGGAAACGAATCGATCGCCGATCCAAGCACTGGGTCGCGGCGGATCTCGTCGCTGAGCGGCGTCGTCACGAGTCCCGGCGCGATCGCGTTCAGCCGGATTTCTGCGCCTATCCACTCCGGGGTCGTCGCCTGCCGGCGCACCCAACGGGCAAGCGCAGCCTTCGTGGCTGCGTAGGTCTCATTGGCTCCGACCGCGTCCGCACGTTCGCGTGCCAACGGCTCGTCGCCGGCGAGACATGCATCGGCCAGATCGGTCGACCAGTTAGGCAGAATTGTCGTGGAGTTTGAGCTGATCGCCACCGCTGCGCCGCCGCCGTTGGCGGCGAGCAAGGGGCGCAAACCATCGAGGGTCGCCACGGCGCCGAAGTAGTTGACCGACGCGAGCAACGAGCCAGCACGTTCGGTCGTGCCGCCGAGACCAGCGCAGGCAACGACACCGCTCAGGGTGCCGCCGCATTCGGCAGTCACCTTCTCGACCGCAGTACGCCGACCCTCCGCCGTGCCCAGATCAGCGACGACATCCGCATCGTGAATATCGACACCGATGACGCGCTGGCCGTCGGCAGTCAACCGCGCGGCGGTTGCCGCGCCGATCCCGGACGCCGAACCCGTCACCACGATCGTCATCGCGACACCAATCTCACCGGCAGTGACTTGAAAGCGTTGTTGAGGTTCGACCGTAACCGCTGCGGTTCGCCGGTCTGCTCAATCGTCGGGAACATCGCGAGCAACTCCTCGAAGAAGACACGACCCTCCAGCCGGGCGAGGTGCGCACCGAGACAGAAGTGCTCGGCTGTCCCGAAGCTCAGGTGATGGTTGGGGTTGCGGTGGATGTCGAACGACTGCGCGTTACCAAAGACGTCGTCGTCGCGGTTGGCAGACGTGTAGTACATCGCGACCTTGTCACCGGCCTTGATGGGTACGTCGCGGAGCTCGGTGTCTTCGGAGGCCGTCCGACGGAAGTAATGCAGTGGGTTGGCCCAGCGAAGGATCTCTTCGATCGCCTGAGGAAGCAGTTCGGGGTCCGCGCGAAGCTGGGTCAACTGACCGGGATGTTGCAGGAGGGCAAGCAGCCCGGACGACAGCATGGTCTGCGTCGTGTCGTTGCCGGCGGTCACCAACTGGACGAAGAAAATTCCGTAGTCGATGTCGGTCATGCGCTTGCCGCCGAACTCTTGGGTCAGCAGCAGATCCGTGAGGTCGTCGCGTTGTTCCTCGCCACGGCGGCGTGCAGCGAACTCGATCGCGTACATCGCCATCTGCGTCGTGCCGTCCCCCGCCGTGTCCTCGGAGGTGACGTAGTCAGGGTCCTGCGAGTGAGTGATGAGCTCGGCGAGGTGGTGAACGCGGTCCCAGTCCTCGCGCGGCAGGCCGACCAGTTCGCCAATCACCTTCGATGGGAGATGCGACGTGACGTCATGAACGAACTCGACATCACCCTGCTCCGCAGCGTCCGCCAGGATCTCCTTGGTGATCGTGCGGATCCGACCCTCGAGCTCGGCCATGATCTTCGGCATGAACCGTTTCACCAACGGCTGGCGGTAGTCGCGGTGACGAGGCGGATCCATCGCCAGCAGCATGTTGCGCATCTGTTCGAGGCGCACCTCGTCCAGATCCTCCAACACCACACCGCCCTGCTCGGCAGAGAACAGCGTGGGATGTCGCGCCACATGGTCGACATCCGCGTGCTTGAGCACCGACCAGTAGCCGGGCTGGCCGGGGATGTCCTGCCAACACACGGGTTCGGTGCGGCGTAGCTCCGCAAACAGCTCATGCGGCGGCCCGTCGGCGTACGCCTCCGGACTGTAGAAGTCGACGCTCATCCGGTCAGCTCCGCCATCACCTCGGGTCGCACAACTTTGCCACTGGCAGTGCGCGGCAACTCCGTGGTGCGCAGTATCCAGCGGCTCGGCACCTTGAAGTAGGCGAGCCGCTCACGCACATAACGCGTCAGCTCGTCGATATCGAGGACGGCGTCCGGCTTCGGTACGACGACAGCGGTCACCTCTTGACCGAGCTCGTCGTGCGGCAGACCGAGCACAACGCACTCCTCGACTGCGGGATGGCCTTCGAGGCAGTTCTCGATCTCGACCGGATAGACGTTCTCGCCGCCACGAAGGATCAGGTCGTAGCGACGCGTCGACAAGAACAGCAGGCCGTCCTGCAGATAGCCGATGTCGCCGGTCCGCAGCCACCGGCAGGGCCCGATGATGGCATCGGTCGCATCCTTGTTGCGCCAGTAGCCCAGCATCACGAGTGGACCGCGCAGGCAGATCTCGCCCTCCTCACTGTCCGGCAGCGGCACGCCGCTCTCGTCACGAATCTCGATCTGCACGGTCGGCACGGGCCGACCGGAGGTGGTCGGATGCGCACGCAGGTCGTCGTTGGACGCAACCGTCGCGAGACTGGTGCCCTCGGTCAACCCATACCCCAGCCCCGACGACAGCTGCGCGCCGATTGACTCGCGCATCTGCGTCTGTAACGACGGTGAGAACGCCGCCCCTCCCCCGCCGATGTGGAACAGCGACGACAGATCGAACCGCGACCGCTCGGGATGATTGATGACCCGCCAGATCGCGGTCGGCACGGTCGACCACGACGTGCATTTCTCGCGCTCAATGGTCGCCATCACGGCAACGGGGTCGAACCGGCCGAGCTGCCACACCGTGGTCCATCCCTGCGCCAAGTTGGCAACCACACCGCTGTGCAACCCGGAGACGTGGAAGAGCGGACTCGTCGTGAACACGCGACCGGGCGGCATCGTGATCCCCGGCGGGACCCGGCTGTCGCTGATGTATTTCTGGATCTGGACCAGTCCGACGATGTTGCGATGGGTGTGTACGGCGCCTTTGGCCCGACCCGTCGTACCACTGGTGAACAAGATGACCGCGGGCTCGTCCTCGCTGATGTTGGCCGGTGGCAGCTGCAGCCCGTCGGGGGCATCGAGCAACGGTCGGATGTCGCGTTCCATCAGGAGTACCGGACATGACGGTCGCGCTGTCAGCTTCGCGAGCGACTCCTCGTCTGCCACCAAGAGTGCAGGCTCGGCATCGGCCAGTCCCTGTGCCAGCTCCGGACCAGACCACCAGGAGCTGAGCGCGACGGCGACGCCACCGATCCCGACGACCGCCCAGAACGTCGCGACCCACTCCAGGCAGTTCCCGCCGAGGATCGCGACGCGCGAGCCGTTGGTCACGTCGTGCTGCTCCTGCAGGAACCGGGCGATGGAGGCAGCGGCGGCGTGATGCCCGGCGTACGTCAGCCGTCGGTCACCCTCGACGAGGTAGTCGCGGTCGGCGTACGCCGCCGACGCGTCGAGCACCGCGCGCAGCGATGGCAACCGGTTCCGGAACACGAGCATCCGCTCGCCGAGGACTTCCTCCTCGACGAGATCCGGCTCGATTGCGACCCCGCTCATCGATCTGACACCCTGTCAGATCAATGATGAGCTTCCCAGGGAGGGTGCATTGGGGTCGGGGCCGCTCGCGGGGATCCGGGTGCTGGAACTCGTCGGCCTCGGCCCGGGGCCGATGTGCGGCATGGTGCTCGCTGACCTCGGCGCCGACGTCCTGCGCATCGACCGGCTGACGCCGACGATCAGCCTCGACTCGGGCGGCACCCTCGAGCGGAGTAAGCGGTCGGCCGCGATCGACCTGAAGAGCGCGGATGGCGTCGCTGTGTTTCTCGACCTCGTCGAACAGGCGGATGTGCTCATCGACGTTTTCCGGCCTGGTGTCACCGAACGGCTCGGCTTCGGTCCTGCGGACTGCCTCGCCCGCAACCCGCGGCTGATCTACGGCCGGCTCACCGGCTGGGGGCAAGAAGGGCCGCTCGCGAAGACCGCGGGACACGACATCGACTACATCGCGATAGCCGGTGCGTTAGAGCCGTTGGGCCGCGCCGACGGACCGCCTACTCCCCCGATCAATGTTCTCGGTGACTTCGCAGGTGGCGGTCTGCTGCTGGCGCTGGGCATCTGCGCCGCGCTTGTCGACGTGAGCCGTTCCGGTCGCGGCCAGGTTGTCGACGCGGCGATGATCGACGGCGCGGCAATGGTGATGGCGCCGTTCTATGCCGGTCGCGCAAAGGGCACGTGGGGACCGCGGGGCACCAACTACATCGACACCGGTGCACCGTGGTACGACGTCTACGAGACCGCCGACCACAAGTGGATCGCCGTTGGGGCGATCGAGAAACAGTTCTATGCGGCGTTCGTTGAGCGCATCGGCCTGACCGAGGATCCCGACCTCGCCGAGCAATGGGACCGCAGCCGTTGGCCGGCCGCGCGCAAGCAGATCGCGGCCGCGTTCAAGTCCAAGACCCGCGATGAGTGGGCGGGCATCTACGACGGCACCGACGCGTGCGTCGCCCCGGTCCTGGAGCCGACCGAGGCGTCGGAGCACCCGCACAACAAGGCTCGCGGCACTTTCACGACGGTCGGCGGCGTCGTACAGCCTCGGCCCTCCCCCCGATTCGACGGCACGCCGCTCGACGATCCGCAACCGATGCGCACCACCGCAGAAACGGCCGACGCGCTCAGCTCGTGGGGCATCGACAGCAACCGCATCACCGCACTTGCCGCAGCCGGAGTCATCAGCACCGCCTCGCAGACGCCAGGAGACTAAGCGCATGTATCTCGCCTACACCGAAGAGCAGGAACAACTGCGCCGCGAACTGCGGGAGTACTACGACAAGCTGCTCGACCCCGACACGATGGCCAAGCTGCACGACCACGAGACCTACGACGCCACCATGCGGACCGTGGTCAAGCAAATGGCCGCGGACGGATGGCTCGGCATCGGCTGGCCCAAGGAGTACGGCGGGCAGGGTCGCGGGCACATCGACCAGTGGATCTTCTTCAACGAGTCGATGCGTGCCGGTGCGCCGGTGCCGATGCTGACGATCAACACCGTCGGACCGACGCTGATGTTGCACGGCAATGACGAGCAGCGGCAACGATTCCTGCCACAGATCCTGCGCGGCGAAATCCACTTCTGCATCGGCTACAGCGAGCCCGGCGCGGGCACCGACCTCGCATCGCTCACGACCCGCGCTGTCCGGGACGGCGACGAGTACGTCATCAACGGCACGAAGCTCTGGACGAGTTTCGGCATGACCGCTGACTACTGCTGGCTCGCTGTACGCACCGACCCGAACGTCAAAAAGCACCGCGGCTTGTCGATGATCGTCGTGCCGATGGACACGCCGGGCATCACCCCGCGCCCGCTAGAACTCGTCGGCGAGCACCCGATCTGCGAGGTGCACTACGAAGACGTCCGGGTTCCTGCCGCCAACCTCATCGGTGGCGAGAACAACGGCTGGTCACTGATCACCGGGCAGCTCAACCACGAACGCGTCACGTTGTGCAGCCCGGGCATGGTCGACCGCGCTCTGGCCGAGGTCCGGCAATGGGCACAAGAAACGAAGCTGCCGGACGGGCGTCGCGTCATCGACCAGGAATGGGTGCAGCTCAACCTCGCGCGCGTGCATGCGGGGTTCGAGTTCCTGCGGCTGCAGAACTGGAAGGTCGCGTGGGACGCCGAGCGGGGCGTTCTCGACGTCGCTGATGCGAGCACGACCAAGGTTTTTGGCACCGAGCACTACCTCGATGCAATCCGCCTGCTCATGGAAGTGGTTGGCGAATCGGCGTACGTCAAGAAGGGATCCCCGGGTGGCGTTCTCGCCTCGCGGCTTGAACAGCTCTACCGCTCGCTGGTGATCCTCACGTTTGGTGGCGGCGTCAACGAAGTGCAACGTGACCTGATCACGGTGTTCGGTCTTGGTATGCCGATGGCGAAGCGCTGAGGGGCGGAGACAACTCATGGACTTCTCACTGAGCGAAGAGCAAGAAGCGATCCGCAGTCTCGCCGCGGAGTTGTTCGACGACCAGGTCACGCAGGAGTCGCTGCGCGCGGTCGAAGACTCCGAGACCCCCGGCTTTGACCGTGCGCTCTGGGGCAAGCTCGCCAACGCCGGTCTGCTCGGCGTGTGCATCCCCGAAGAGCACGGTGGTCTCGGCCTCGGCTTCCTCGAGCTCGCACTGTTGCTAGAGGAAGCCGGACGCGCGGTGGCGCCGGTGCCGCTCCTGCCGACACTCGCCTACGGCGCGATGCCGATTGCCCGCTTCGGCTCGCCGGAGCAGCAGGCCGCCATCCTCCCCGGTGTCGCGAGCGGCGCCACGGTCCTGTCGGGCGCGTACGTCGAAGCACTCGGCGATCCGCAGGCACCGACGACGACCGCGCGCCGTGACGGCGACAGCTGGGTGATCGATGGCGAGAAAACCACCGTGCCCGGCGGGCTGTACGCCGACCAGCTGCTGGTCTCTGCCTCGACCGACGACGGTGCCGGGCTCTTCCTCGTCGACGCCAACGGTGCGGGCGTCGAGCGGCAACGACAAGACACGATCGTCTATGCACCCGATGCATTGGTGACGTTCGCTGCGGCGCGCGGGGAGGCCGTCGGCCCCCTCGACGGCTCTGCCGTGTCAACGGCAGTGCAGTTCGCCACTGCGGCCGTGAGCTCGGTCCTCACCGGCGTGGCGGCGGCGGCGGTCAAACTGACCGCCGAATACACGAAGACGCGGGAGCAGTTCGAGCGGCCGATCGCGTTGTTCCAGGCGGTCGGGCAACGCGCGGCCGACGCCTTCATCGACGCGCAGACCATCCGGCTGACGACGCTGCAGGCCGTGTGGCTGCTCGACGCCGGGCTGCCAGCGGACAAGGAAGTCGCGGTCGCGAAGTTCTACGCCTCCGATGCAGGTCAGCGAATCGTGCGCGCTGCGGCTCATCTGCATGGCGGGATGGGGGTCTCCCGCGAGTACCCCCTGCACCGCTACTACATCTGGGCAAAGCAACTCGAGCTAACGCTCGGCAGCGGCACCCGGCAGCTGGCGAAGCTCGGTCGCCTCCTCGCGGACGAACCGGTTACCGTCTAGGCATGCCGGTCACCCGTCTCAACCACGCCGTCCTCTACGTCCGCAACGTCGAGCGCAGCGTCGCGTTCTACCGCGACGCCCTCGGCTTCCGCACCGTCATGAGCTTGCCCGGCGCTGCATTCCTGCAGGCCGAGGCGAGCACCAACGACCACGACCTCGTCTTGTTCGAGATCGGCGCCCAGGCCGGTGACTCGCCGGCCGGACGCAGCACGGTCGGGCTCTATCACCTCGCGTGGGAGGTCGACACGCTCAACGAGCTCGAGCGGATCGAAGGCGTCCTTAGCGACGTCGGCGCACTCGTCGGAGCGTCCGATCACGGCACGACGAAGGCGCTCTACGCCAAGGACCCGGACGGCATCGAGTTCGAGGTCTCCTGGCTGGTGCCGAAGTCGCTCATCGATGACGCCACGATCGCGGCCGCCAAGAGCATCCGACCGCTCGACATCGCCCGTGCAAAGGAGCAGTACGGCGCAGACACCCGCGGCGGTGTCGGTGTTTCATCCCCTGCGGTATCGAGCTCAGCCGGATAGTTGGTACGCCGCGATCGTGCCGTAATGGTTCGCGACCACGTGGTGACCGGCGATTGCGACTCCGCTACCGATCGTTGCTCCGGGCGTGAGTGCGGACATCCACAGCAGCCGCCCCGTCGCAGCGTCAAACGCCTTGAGACCGGGCTCGTCCACGTAGTAGACGACGCCGTTGGCCACGGCGACGTTCCCGCCTTTCATCGGCACACCGGTGAGTGGCGCACGCCACTTCTCCGCGAACGTGTTCGCATCGAAAGCGTGCAACACGCCAGGGTTGGCGGCGACGTAGAGCGTCTTGCCGTCCGTGCCGATGCGAGCAAGGTTTCCGCCGAGGAAGGACATGCTGACGAACAGCCGCTTCTTCCAGACCGGCCGCATCGTGGTGGCGTCGAACACATGCAGCCATCCAGACTTCTGGGTAGCCGCGCCGAGCAACCGGCCAGCAGCATTGCGCCACAGCGTCGGACCGACACCGAAGTCGACGTCGAGCTGACCGCACGTGGGTGACGAGCCGTAGATGCCGGCGTTGACCCACGCCTTATCCCCGAGGTTCTGGCAGACCGGATTGTCGTAGCCGGTGACAGTGTCTGGCGACCCCTTGTACGTCGCGACGACCTTCCCGAAGGTCGAACGGTTGCGGTCAAGATCCAACTTGATGATGGAGTCGTCGTACGCGCTCTCTCTAGTCTTGGATTCTGGGTTCGACGTGCCGACGTACAGGTAGTTCGTCCGCGGGTCGACCGTCGGTGTCCCCCAGACGCCACCGCCGGCGTATCCCTTCGCGAGCTGTGCCTCCGGGACAGTCGTGGACTTGTAGATCACCGAGCCCGTCGCCGCGTCAATCAGCCCGTATCCCTCTCGAGCCTTGGGATCGAAGTCTGGTCCGGTCGTGAACAACACTTGGATGCCGTTGTAGACGATCGCGCTGGACTGCTGCGACGTCGTGTATCCGAAGTAGATCTCCTCGCTCGTCCACAGCAGATGCCCGTTGCGTACGTCGAAGGCCGCGGCTTTCGGGCGGCCGTTGTTGTTGAGCCCGACATGCACTCGCCCGTCCACGACGGTGACGGCAAAGGTCCCACTCGTATCCGCGCCTTGGGACGTCCAGACGAGTCTCCCCGTGCCGAGGGACAGGGCTTCGATGTGACCGCCCGTGTTGATGAAGACACAGCCACCCGACACGATCGGCGGCGGGGACTGGTAGCCCGTATCGCCAGTCATCCAGGTGCGTTTCAGTGCTGCGACGTTCGTGATCCCGATCGTGTGCTCCGCGCGCTGGTACTGACTGCCGTGCAGATCTTCGCCGTACGTCGCCCAACTACCGGCGTTCATCGACTGCGTGCACGGTGCGGTGGCCGCACTTCGAGCGACCGTTGGAAGGCCGACCAGGAGCAATCCGCTCACGACGACGCCCGCCCAGGTACGCCGCCGCAATCCCCCCACGGTCACTGGGGCAGGCCATTCACACTCGGGCCACCGACGCAGACTGGATCGGTGGCGGACTTGCAGTCATAGACGCGGAAGTTCTTGAACGAGAGATTGCCCCAGTTCGAAGGATCGTCGGTGACGGGATTGGTCGGCCCCGTGTCCATGCGATAACCGACGCCGTAGGTATAGGAAAAGTTCGGCTGTGCTTGCACCTCGAAGTTGTACGGCGCCGGATCGGGCAGACAGTCGGAGCAGTCGGTGACGGTTCGGCCATTGATCCGCACGATGTGACGCGAGCCGATCTGCACGACCTCGATCTGATTCCAATCCGGATACGAGTTCGACTTGATGCGCTGCGCCGGGTAGCCGCTGGGGGGATTGTCGATCGCCCACCCGGTCAGGGCGTCGGGAACGGTGTTGCCCTGGATACCCCCCGTAAGGAACTCTCCAGCCTCGCGCATCTGGATCTCACGCCCACCGACGTAGACCGCACCATTGTCCTCGAAGGATTGCAGTCGGTATGCAAACCGGATGACGACGTTGTGCAGCTTTCGCGCGGTGTAGGTCATCGAGCAGCCTTGCTCGCCGACAAAGCCCTCTGTCACGAGCGGCGCGTAGTTGGCCGGCGACTTCGTGTGCGTCTGTCGAACACTGCCGTCGTCGTCGATGGCGCAACTGGACGCAGTCCACCCCGTGAACGACTTCCCGTCGAAGATTCGCTGCGTACCCACAGGATCGGTAGCCGGTGCGTCCGGCACCTTTGCGCCGGTGCCGTTGAAGTCGATCCAGCTGATCTCGACCGGCATCGCAGTGAGGTCGACAGCGACGAAGAGTTCCGGCGCTCGACCAGGAACCTTGTTGATGATCGGCCACGGCTGGGTCTGCCAGCAGTTCGGCCAGCCGAAGTTCGACTTGTGAGCGTTGTTGAGGTCGTCGGCTACGTCGACGACACCGATGATCGACGGTGCGTTGCGCGCACCTGCGCGCAGCTCGAGCCGAGTAGGCGTGATGTGCGGCTTGGGCTCGGTCAGACAGACCCGCAACGAGATCGAGTAGATCTTCGTCAGGTCGACCTGGCCGATCGAGACCACGTCGCCGGTCGACATCGACATCGCTTGATCCCGTGAACCGCCGCGGGGGTCACGCACCGCCGGCGTCACCGCCTTCGGCTTGCCCTTAGCGCCGCGCCCCTGGTCCACCTCCACCCGTTGATAGCGCAATGCGACCTCGTCGCCCGGCGAGACCAGGCGCACGGTCACGCGGTCGCCAGGAGCCCATCCCTTCGCCCGCACGGCCGCTTCGGTCGGGACCCGCGCGATGCCGATGCAGGAACCTGGAGCGAGTGGGTCGCGCACTGCGCCGGAGAGCGGACCGACAGCGTCAACCCGGCTCGACCCGCCGATGTGCACGTGCACCGGAGTGCCTGCGCAAGCCGCGCCGTCCAGCCGGTACTGCACCCGATCGCCGAAGTCGACGGTCCCCCAAGCCATCGGGGTGGAGAGCTGCGGCCCGCCGGAGCCGCGCGCCATCGGGGTCAACACGGCGATCGTCGTGAGTGTCCCGATAGCCAGGACGAGGCGCGCGTAGCGGTACATAGGGGTGCCCTTGCCTTCCGCGGTTGGGCGGGCGATCTCGGCGCAGGAAAGAAGGCGCCACTGTTGGCTGTTGTATTCGCGGCAGGGTGGTCGCACTCCTGCTGCGCTGGCTAGTGCTCGAGCACCTCGGCGGTCGCTTCTCCCAGCGGATCGCAGATCCCGCAGGGCAACAGCTCGGTGCTATTCGCGTCGACTTCAGTGGTGTCCTCACGTCGGGCGACGACCGGGCATTCGGGTCGATGGAACATCGTGCCGGTGGGTGTCGCCACAAACGTTCCCGTCGAAGCCGAGGCCGTGGCGCCTTGCGTGGCGGTCCCCGCGAGCCCACTCTGGCCTTCAAGCGTCGACTGAATACGGCGGAGTGCGGACACAACTTCGTGGCGCTCGGTACGCAGCTCACGGACGATGACCGTCTGCCAGTAGGCGAAGTACACGAACCCGCCGGCAAAGACGAACGCCAGCCCGAGCAGGCCCCCGGAGACGACGTAAGGCAGCTGCTCGAATACGAAGACGGTGTGCGACGTTCCCCACCAACCGAGGAACACGAGCATCACACCGAGCGGCAGGAGGACCCCGCCGATCCACAGCAGCCAACGGTCGAGTGAGCCTGTGCTCGCGCGCGTGCGAAGCGACGCGACGCGGTCGGCCAGCCGATGCTGGCGACTGACCGCCGTACCCCCGGTCACAAGTGTCTCGCTGGCCATCAATCCTCCAAGGGACAACTAGCGCCGGTGTCTTCCAACAGCCGGTCCGGTAAGCGGCGGAAGCCGGCCGCCATGAAGCCCACCCCGAACAGCACTGCGACGGCCCACGCCGGTGACAACCCGCCGAACACTTCACCGAGCGGCTTTCCGGCCAGTTGCACTGGCGGGACCGACCCATTAGGTCCGCTCGTATTCGGGGCCGGCGCGAATCCGCCGGTGGTGCCCGTGCCCGTGCTTGCTCCCAAGCCCGGAAGCGTGGTGGTGGGCGTAGTCCCCACTGGCGGAATCGAGACGAACGGCGGGAGCGGCCCGCCGAAGCCTGGTAGCGCCGAAGCAGTGACCGACGCCCCACCGATCTCTAGCACGTGCCCGTCGTTGTTGGCTCCGGACTGGTACGACGGATCGAGGATCACGATGACGAGGCTGCCCGAGTTGTAGGTCGTATCGCCGCCCTTGGTGGTCGACGTCGGCTGAGTCAAATAGGCCTGGAAGCTGAAGTTCTTGACGGCCTTGTTAACCGCGTCATTCGCTGCCTTGGCAGAGCCACCAGTCGCGTTGACGTGGATCCCCTTGTCATCGACCGTCACCGGCACCTTCGCGATGGTGAAGCCCGTCACGACCGAGCTGCCGGTGCCGCTTGAAGTCACCCCATTCGTGACTGCGTGCGCCACTGATTTCACCGAACCGATCTTGAAGACGCCGGCCGCCAGGTCGACGTCACGGACCTGGCTCGACGCGTCACTGACCGCCGACTTGGCCCCGGTGAGCTGGGTCCGCGCCGCAGCGCTGCTCGGGCCAAAGACGCCAACGCCAGTGATTCGAGTGCCGGCGACCGAGGACTCCGCTCGAACATCGTCCTCGAGGGCCGTGGCGGACATGACTACTGCGCCATCACCCTGGTTGATGCTGTCACTGGCGTCGCCGCTGTTGGTCTGCGACTCGACCTTCAGATCGTCGTTGAGAGCTGGGTACTTCTCTGAAAGCGCGACCGGAAGCGGCGGGCACCCTGGGATCGGATGCACGTTGGACGCGGCGGCGCAGGCCGGGTTGCCCAACAACCCAAGCGTTGATCCAGCGTTGCCCGCGGTGCCACCGGGCCAGACGATCGATGACAACGCATGACCGAATGGGCCGGTGGCGAGAGTGGCAGCGCTATAGGGCACCTGGCCTTCACCCTCTTTGCCGTCGGCGTTGAGGCCGACGAGGCGTACCGAGTGCGCGAGACCAACCAGACCGAGCGAGCCAAAGCCCGAGCCGGCCCCGTCGGCTGCCCACACACCACCCATGCCCAGGCCGCCTGTGACGAACAGCGCCCCTCCGGTAGCAAGGCTCGCCATCGCTATGCGTCGCTTCATGCGACACCTCCCAGGTACGCCTCGGAAACCATGCTCTCGACATCGCCGGGTTCACCGACGGCCGCAATCTGGCCCTGCGTCATGACAGCCGCGTAGTCAGCGACGGCCAACGCCGTATGTGCGAACTGCTCCACCAACAAGATGGTGATGCCTTCTTGTGCAAGCTGACCGACGAGCTCAAAGAGCTCGGCAACGATCAGGGGCGCGAGGCCCATCGAAATCTCGTCGAGCAACAGCAATGCGGGTTCGGACACCAATGCGCGTGACATCGCCAGCATCTGCTGCTCGCCACCCGACAACGTGCCCGCCCGCTGCCGGCGGCGTTCACCAAGTCGTGGGAACCGCGCGTACGTGCGCTCTTCGACATCCCGCAACGACAGCTCAGCGGCGTACGTCCACATCCGCAGGTTCTCGGTCACGGTGAGGTTCGGGAAGATGCCGCGACCCTCGGGGATCCGGCACACCCCGGCACGCGTCAACCCATCGGGGCTGGCGCCGTTGACGTGCGTTCCGGCGATGTGCACACATCCGGCCGTCGGCCGGATCTTGCCGGAGATCACCTGCATCGTCGTGGACTTGCCGCCCCCGTTGGGTCCGAGAAGAGCGAACACCGTGCCGGTGGGCACTGCGAACGAGACGCCGTGCAGCACCTCGATACGGCCGTAGCCCGCGCGCACGTCGATGAGCTCTAGCGCTGCTGTCGTCACCTAGGCCACCTCCCCCTCCGGGGTAAGGGAGGTATCGGTGCCAAGGTACGCCGCTTGTACGGCCGGGTCTGCTTGCACGTCGGCAGCAGTGCCCGTCGAGATGATCTTGCCGAAGTCGAGCACGTAGATGCGGTGGCACACCCGCATCACGAGTTCCATGTCGTGCTCGACGAGCAGGATTGCCGTGCCTTCGTCGGCCAACTCGGTCAGCAGGTGGCCTAAAGACTCCGTTTCCTCCGAGTTCAGACCGGAGCCGGGCTCGTCCAGCAGGAGTAGTCGCGGACGCGTCGCCAGAGCGCGTCCTAGCTCGACCAGGCGGGCATGGCCCGTCGGCAGCGACTCCACACGCGAGTCGCTCACGTCGCCTAGACCGATGCGCTCGATCACTTCCCGAGCAACGTCTCTCGGCTTGGAACCGTCGCGGGCCCAACCCTTTCGAAACTCCGCTGCCGCCAGGATGTTGTCGTGCACGGACAGCGAGCCGAAAACCTCGAGCCGCTGGAAGGTCCGACCGATTCCGAGTCGCGCCCGGCGGAACGGCGACATCCGTCCGACGTCTTTGGCAGCAATCACGACGCGTCCCGCTGTCGGCCGCTCGAGCCCCGTGATGACATTGAAGAGAGTCGTCTTACCGGCACCGTTCGGGCCGATCAGACCGGTGATCTGGGCGGGTAGGGCAGTCAGGTCGACCAGGTCGAGCGCCTGCAGCCCACCGAAACGCACGGAGACGCCGATCACCTCGAGAACGGGCTCGGTGCTAGCGAACGTTTCAGTGGCCGGCGGTGGCAAGGCTCTCCTCCTCCGGCAGATAGTCGAGAACTCTGTCGCTCGACACCGGTTTTGGCTTCGACCGCTCTCGCGACACGAGGTTGCGCGCCCATTCGCAGAGTTCTGCAACCCGTCGACCCAGTCCGTTGGGGTCGCGCGCCAACGCGATGGCACCCACGCCGGTCAGGATGTACTGCAGGTTTGCGACCCCGGCGACATGCGTCTGAATGATCGGGAACGCAGCAAAGAACATCGCACCGAGAAACGCCCCGCTCACGGTATTGATGCCACCGATGCGCACAAGTAGCAAGATGATGAGGCTCTGGAATAGATAGAAGTCAGTGTCCGTGACAAGTTGTGTGACACCGCCGAACAACAACCCGCCAAAGCCGGCTAGACCGGCTGAGAGCGCGAAGATTGACAGCTTCGTCCAGTTGATGTTGACGCCTAGCGTCGCGCACGCAGCGGGCGAGTCATTCAACGCGGCCATGCGGCGGCCGTACGGACCCCGCCGCAAGGCGAGGACGCCGATCGACGCAATTGCGAAGACGGCCGCAGTGAAGATGAGGAATGCGCGGTTGGAACTGGTCGAGATTCCGAACACACTCGGTCGTTCGATGTCCAAGCCGACGCCGGTGCCAGTTCCCTTGCTGAGATACCCGACGAAGAACACGGTGTACATCGCCTGACCGAAGGCGAGTGTGGCGAGCGCAAGATAGAGCCCACGGAGCCGCAATGTCGGCAACGCCACCAGGACGCCCACGGCCATCGCGAGCAAGACTCCGAGCAGTCCGCCCAGGAGTGATCCATGTGCGGTGTAGTGACCGACGGCGTAGGCACCTAGACCCACGAACGTCATCGCGCAGAGAGACGGCAAGCCGCTATACCCGGTGAGCACGACTAACGAGAGCAGTACAAAAGCCAGAGCAAAGCCTTGGCTGCCGGATTGCAGGTTTGACAGCGACAAGTGGCCGGAGATCACGATTGTCGCGACGACGAGGATGACGGCCCACACCACGGACGAGCGCAGTCCCGCCGGCTTCGGGGCAACTGGTGCGGCGAGCGATCCGGAGCGGAGTCGGTCTTGCGGCAACAGAATCAGTGCGATGAACAACACGACCATCGGAATGATCTGGTACGCCTTGTTCCAGAACTGTCCTGAGGGCGCAAACTCGACTGTGTACTGCGTTAGCAACCCAATTCCGATGGCACCAGCAACGGTTGCGGGCAGGTTTCGCAGCCGGCCGATCATTGCTGCGGCGTATCCGTTGATGACGTTCAGGGTGAGGGTGTTGATGTCCAGCACGTTTTGAGTGAGCGGGGCGATGAGAATGCCGGCGATTGCCGCCAGCGAACATCCGAGAGCCCAGGACAGTTGCTGGATCCGGTACGGGCGACCGCCGGCCATCGCCACCAGGTCCGGGTTGTCAACGACCGCACGCATCGCGATACCTGTGCGCGTGCGCGAGAAGAACACCTTCAGGCCGATCGCGATCGCGATGGCCACGATGACCGTGACGACCTTCGTGTAGGACACCGCAAGAAAGCCGACGTGAAACTCGCGGCGGTTGAAGAAGTCAACAGGTAGCCGCGTGACCTGCGGGTCCCAGGCCCAAAAAGCCAAACCGAGCAATGTCAGCAGCAGCCCAAGGGTCACGACCAGGGTCAGGTCGACAGGTGCGCCGTACATCGGTCGCATGAGCACGCGTTCGATGACGACGCCGAACGCGGGAGCAAGGATGAACAGCACCAGGATCAGGGCGATTGGCTGCGGGATGTTCCAGGCTTGGGTCAGCTGCCAGTACGTATAAGCAGCGAACATGCTGATCGCGCCATGGCCGAAGTTGAAGATGCCGGTCGTGGTGTAGGTGACCACCAGGCCAGTCGCCGTGATCGCATACACGCAGCCCGTGACAATCCCCAGGATGGTGTAGACGAGAAAGATCTCCATGGCTCAGCCTCGGCCTCAGTCCGCGTACACGTAGGTGCCGTCGCAGCGATAGCCCTTGGCCGGAGTGTCGACGCGGCGGTACACGCCGTTCTGCAACTCCCAGAGCACGTAACACGTCGGGCCGACGGATTGAGAGTTGGGGTTGATCGGTGCCATTGCGCCGTGATCGTCGAATTTCGTGATTGTTCGCAGTGCAGCCACGAGATCCTTGCGTTTCGCCTTCGGAGCCGTCTTCTCCATCCCCTGTTGGAAGAGGCGCATATCCGCCCACGAGAACAGCGCGAAGAGATCGAGCGGCTTGCCGGGGTACACGCGAGCCATCCACTGCTGGAAGAGCGCGACCTCGGCGTTGTTCCGTGCCTCTTCCGGATTGAAGAAGAGTGCGAACTCGTTCGATCCGAGCAGACCATTGGCAGCCGCGACGTTGCCTCCCAGCGCCTTGAGGAAGCTCTGGTCGTACGCGATGGGGATGATGTTGATCAGCGACGGTGGGCAGCCGGCTGCCTTCTCATTGTTGATCATGGCCGCAGCATTCGACGCCGTCGTCGTCGACGAGAAGAAGAGCTGGACCCCCTTCTGCTTGCACATTTTGACGAAGTCGCTCGTGAAGTCAGTCTCGGTGGCAGCCGCGCCGCGGCTGTACACGTACTTCCACCCCACCGACTCCGTCGCCTTGACGAACGCGCGCTGGGATGCGGCCGATGCCGGGATGTCGCCGTAGATCGTGCCGACATGCTTGACCTGTTCCGGGAACTTCTTCGCGTAGTACGCGAACATGCCGGTCGCGTAGCCGAGCTTGCCCGCTTGGATGCTGAAGTTGGTCGAGATCCGAGCGGCTGGGTCCAGAGCGCGATGCACATCGGCTATGTCGGGGTAGTTCTTCAGGATCTTCGCGCCGCAGTTGTCATACAGCGAGAACGAGCCGGCAAAGGCGAACACCTTGTTGACAAGGTCCTGCGTAGCGGTCTGGTTGCCCTGGCAGTTCGTGCGACTGTCGGTTGCCTTGACGTTGACCTGCATCCCGCAGATCCCACCGAGGGTGGAGTTGGCGTACGCCGCAAATGCTTGCGCGCCTTCAACCGCGCCTTGGAACAAGCCGGAGACGGGGCCGGTCAGGTCGGCGACCAGCCCCACGGTCATGCTCGTGCCGGACTGACCTTTGTCACCGCTGCTGCTGCACTTGTTAGCACCGCCCGGGCCACCATTAGGACCCGTCCCGGTTCCTGTGCCGGTTCCAGTGCCAGTCCCCGTCCCGGTGCCCGTCCCCGTCCCGGTCCCCGTCCCAGTGCCGGTACCAGTGCCGGTGCCCGTACCGGTCCCGGTCCCGGTACCCGTACCGGTGCCGCTGCCCGTACCACCGCCACCATTGATGGCGCCCTCGCGGGCTTGTGCCTTGAGGGTGTCGGGAGCGCGGTTGCCGCAGGCCCCGATCATCACCACTAGGCCCATCAACGCACAGACAAGAGGGATGACCCGGACCCGCATGCTGGCCTCCACAACGCGTCCCGCTGGGTGGGGCGTGTTCACCCCAACTTCGACGTCGTGAGCCGCCGGTCCTGCCCGTTCAAGCGACCCCAACATCAAAACCTGACGAGACGTTAGAACGACACATCGAACCGCACAAGGCAGGTGCCTAACGCCCTTAGACACGGTCCTACGGGTCGTCCTCAGGACGCGTACTCGTAGTGGCCATCGCAGCGGTAGCCCTTTGCCGGCGTGTCGACGCGTCGGTAGACGCCGTTCTGCAGCTCCCAGAGGACGTAACACGTCGGCCCAACGGTTCTGGAGCTCGGATTGATGGGCGCGAGCGACCCGCGACCGTTGAACTTCGTGATCGTTCGCAGTGCCGCCACGAGATCCTGGCGTTTCGCCTGCGGGGCGGTCTTTTCCATCCCGTCCTGGAACAGCCGCATGCTCTCCCAGGAGAACAGTGCGAACAGGTCGAGTGTTCGGCCGGGATAGACCCGCGCCATCCACTGCTGGAAGAGCGCGACCTCCGCGCTGTTGCGCGCCTCCTCTTGGTTGAAGAACAGCGCGAACTCGTTCCAACCGAGCATGCCGTCAGCCGCTCTGACGTTGCTCCCCATCGCCTTGATAAACGCTTGGTCATAGGCGATCGAGATGATGTTGATCAGGCTGTCTGGGCAGCCGGCGGCCTTCTCGTTGTTGACCATTGCAGCGGCGTTCGACGCGGTGGTTGCGGATGTGTAGAAGACCTTTACGCCCTTCTGCTTGCACATCTTGACGAAGTCGCTGGTGAAGTCGGTCTCGGTCGCCGCCACACCCCGTTGGTAGACGAAGTTCCAACCCGACTTCTTCGCCACGTTGACAAACGCCCGTTGGGAAGCGGCCGCTGCGGGGACATCGGTCGAGAGCGTGCCGACGGCCTTGATCTGGCCGGGGAACTTCTTCGCGTAGTACTCGAACATTCCGCTGGCGTAGCCCAGCCGGCCCGCCTCAATGCTGAAGTTCGTTGGGATCTGCGCCGCGGGGTCGAGCGCTCGATGGACGTCGGCGACATCCGGGTAGTTCTTCAGGATCTTGGCTCCGCAGTTGTCATAGACCGAGAACGAGCCGACGAAGGCGAATACCTTCCCGACCAGGTCCTGTGTTGCCGCCTGGTTGCCCTGGCAGTTGGTCTTGCTGTCGGCCGCTTTGACGACGACCTGCATGCCGCAGATGCCACCGAACGTGGAGTTGACGTACGCCGCGTACGCCTGCGCACCTTGCACCGCACCCTGGAATACCCCGGACACGGGCCCCGTGGTGTCGGCGACCAAGCCAACCGTCATCGTGTTGCCGGACTGGCCCTTGTCACCACTGCTGCTGCATTTGCTGGTCCCGCCACCGGAGCGGGTGCCCGTTGCGGTTCCAGTCCCAGTCCCAGTCCCGTTGCCCGTTCCCATTCCGGTTCCGGCACCCGTCCCGGTCCCGGCAGCGGTGCCCGTCCCGGCTCCGCTTCCCGTCCCTGCTCCGGTGCCATTTCCTGTCCCGCTGCCGTTGCCGTCACTGCCGTTGATAGCGCCCGCTCGAGCTTGCGACTTGAGTGTGTCGGGGGCGCGGTTGCCGCAGGCACCGACGAGCACCACGAGGACCATCAACGCGCCAACAAGAGGTGTGCTGCGGACCCGCATGCTGGCCTCCACAACGCGTCCCACTGGATGACCGTGCTCACCCTCGAAATCTGACGAGACGTTAGATCCAGACACCGAGCCGCACAAGGCAGGTGCCTAACGTCCTTAGACAAGTGCCGACGCGCACTGATACATATGAATGTCATGGCGCCGCGGGTAGGGCTCGATCGCGAAGCGGTCGTGGCCGCTGCAGTGGCGATCATCGATTACGAAGGCGTCCCTGCCCTGAGTCTTGCGCGGGTCGCGAAAGAGGTCGGCGTTCGTGCGCCATCGCTCTACGTCCACGTCGATGGCATGGCCGACCTGCGCCGTGCGCTCTGCTTGTTCGCAGTCGCCGACCTTGGTGAGGTGCTGCGCGGCTCCGTCATGGGTCGCAGCGGCGAGGACGCCCTGGTCGCATTTGCGGAGGCCTATCGGGGCTACGCCCGCAGGTACCCGGGGCGCTACGAGCTGACGATGCAGCCACCGCTGCCGGTCCACAGCGAGCTGCGCAAGGTGTACCTCCGAGCCCTCGAGCCCTTCAATGCGATCGTGGCGTCCTGGGGCCTTGATCCGGTGACCGCCAAACACTTCGGCAGGGCGGTGCGCTCGGGTATCCACGGCTTCGTGCTTCTCGAAGCGGCCGGGTCCTTCCGCAACAAAGATGCCGAGGAAAGCTTCCGGCAGATGCTGGCGATCCTTGTCGCGGGCGTGACTTTGGAGCGACGGGTACTCACGCCGAGAGCGGTTTAGCGTTTCACCCCCTTGTCCAGCCTCTCCTTTGCGCGCGCCTCTTTCTGGCGCGCGGCGTCCAACGATTTGGTCGCTGCGTCGCGCCGGCGGTGCGCCGACCTGACGTCGTCAGCCGCCGCTGCATCTTCCTGACGCGCGTGCGCGAGATCCTCTTCGAGTCCCGCAACGCGGCGTACCGTTTTTTCCCGCCGTGCCGACGCAGCAGCGAGGTTCGCCTCTTCCGCGCGTTCGCGCTTCTCCGCCTCCTGCGTCTCAGCACGCGCCACGCTTAGCGCCTTTTTCGCCTCGGCTCCGTCGTCGGCGGGCGCGTCGGACTTGCCTACCGGCTTCTTCGCCGGTCGACGAGACGCGATCTCGTCAGCGCCAGTGCCAAAGCCGCTGTGTTGCAGCGACGTCGTCAGTCGACCACTGCGCACCTGCTCCGCAGCCGCCGGATCAGCAAGGGCAGCGTCGAGTGTCGTCTCAACCTCGCGTGCAATAGCGTCGTTGACCGGTTGACCGAGCTCCTCGGCCAGCTGACGCGCATCGCGTGCGAGAGCAGAGACCACGGCGCTGCGTTGTGCTGACAACCGACGCAAGTCGTCTCCCGCCAACGACTTCTGTGCATCGCGAAGCGCCGATCCGAGGTCGAGCAGCTGGTCAACCGCGTCACCACGATGGCGCACCAGTTGGTTGACCAACCACGCACTCCGGCTCGGCCGCCGTAGTTTCCGCAACGCGGCGGCCGACGTCGCGTCACCACTCACGCGGGCCAGGGCGGCCTGCTCATCGCGCGCTGCCGTGAAGTCGTCGGGTGGCAGTGCGTAGAGCTCATCAATGGCGCGGTCGACGTCCATGGGCCGATGATGCCGTGACAGGGACGGATTCGGAGAGGTGCAGCCATGTCATCCGCTAGCGAACCGGTGTTTCGTCACCTCGACGATGCCGATGTGCCCTGGCAGCAGGTCAAGGCACAACGCAACGCCGATGGCACTACGTCGTCGGTCTGGGAAAAGTGGCTGGCATTCTCCGCCGATCCGCCGTACCTCTCCCTGTACGCCCGCTACGACCCGGGGATGATTGTGCGACGGCACGGACATCACAGCCCCCACGTGCTCTTTGTCCTCGACGGTGAGTTGCAGATCGGTCAACGGCATTGCCCGGCGGGCACCCATGTCGAGCTCCCCCACGGCGCTGCCTTCGGGCCGTTGCGGGCCGGACCACAGGGCGCGCTGCTGTTCGAGGTCATGCTGGGCGACCCGCGGTCGTGGGGTGACCAGCCGCAGGCGTACGACGACCTGCTCGCCGCGCACGGCGTTACGCCACTGCCGGATCCGCCGCTGGAATTTCCGGCGTGGCTCTCCGATCTCCGCGCCCAATGGGTCGAGTAGCCAGGCAGACTGTCCCCCATGCGCATCTCCGCCAAGTCCGACTATGCGGTTCGGGCGGTGGCCCAGATCTCGGCCGACGGTGGTCTGACGGATGCGGTCAAGGCTGAGCAAGTGAGCCAGGCCCAGCAGATCCCGCTCAACTTCCTGCTCGGGATCCTCCGCGAGCTGAAGCAAGCCCACATCCTTCGCAGTCAGCGCGGCCCGGACGGCGGATACCTCCTCAAGCGGCCGGCCGCGGAGATCACGGTCGCCGACGTGATCCGAGCCGTCGACGGTCCGCTCGCGCAGATCCGCGACGTGAGCATGTCCGACCTGCACTACGAGGGTCCGGCCGAGGCGTTGGAAGACGTGTGGATGGCGGTGCGCTCGAGCCTGCGGTCGGTGCTTGAGAACGTCACGATCGCTGACCTCGCTGCCAATCACCTGCCCAAGAGCGTGCGGACGCTCGCGGATCGCTACCGCGCCCGCGACGCGGGCGAATCGGTCTCAGGAGCGCGCCGGCGCTGAGTGGTGAGCCGTTTCGCGTGGAGTGCGCACAACTGCCCGGCTCCAATGTGTATTTCGACATGGTTGACGCGCGTCGCACGCGCCAGGCTTGCACCACCAGATCGGGGTTCGGTTGGGGGGCCGCCCGGTCAGGCGATGACCCGGCGAGTTGGGGGACTGCTCCGGGACGTCAGAGCCTCGTCGAGGACTCGGCTGGAGGGGGTCGAGTTCTCGACGAGGCTCCCTTTTTTGTGCACTGGCTTTGTGTGCAACGGCCGTCCCGCCGACGGCAAGGGGAGGGCGCGAGTCAGTACGACGCAAGTACGACGCAAGTACGACGCAAGTACGACGCAGATGTGTCAGCGTTCAGCTGGCGCGACGAGCGCAGATTTCCGGGCCGGCCATTGCGTCATCGAAGTCGCTGAAGACATCCGCGGCCCGGCATCCGTGCACTGCCTGGTGCAGGCGCAGCCCAGGCACGATGCCGTCGACTGACAGGACCGCGGCGATGCTCCATGACGCATTGGCCCACATCGGTCCAGCTACCGCGCGGAAGCGAAAGCCGTATCCGCGCAGGAGCGTCAGCAACGGCTGGTCGCCGACGAGATAGATCTCGTCCACCCCATGCGCGAGAGCCTCGTCGTACGCCGCCCGCAGCAGCCCGAACACGTGGGCGGGATCACCATGGTGGTCCGCGCGGATGGTGGGATGCGCCAGCTCGGCAGCCCGGCGTTCCCTGTCGCGGCTGAGCCCGAAGACCCGGTCGAGCGGAAGGTCCTGACCCGCCTCGGCGGGCAGCACGAGCACGGTTGCGGCTATCCGACTGTCGTCGGGGGCCAGCATGGCGAGGCTCATGGCACCTCCGTTGGGCAACGAACGAACGAACGTCCCGAGCGTGCCTCGACAAGCCGGTCGGCGCCGCGTCATACGGCTAGTGCGGGTGTGCAGTCCTACACGTTCAGCGTGCTCAACTCGGGCCGGCGCCCCGCCGGCGGAGTGCTTCGAGATCGTGCACGGTGATGCGGCGGCGCTCGGTCGACAACCAGCCACGGCTGCGGAACTGCGCCAGCGCCTTCGCGACCGCCTCGCGGGAGGCGCCGGTCCAGCCGGCGAGCTCCTCCTGCGAGAGCGGCAGCGAGATCTGCACGCCCGCGTCGACCGCCTCGCCGTGCTCGTCCGCCAGCTCGGCAAGCCGCCGCGCCAGCCGCCCACCGGCGTCGGCCGCAGAGAACTCCGCACGTTTGCGGTCGGAATCGCGGATCCGGCTGAGCACCGAACGCACGAGCCACATCGCGGCCTTGGGGCTGCCCTCGAGGAATCCCAGGAACTGACCGGCGTCCAGTTGCACGGCGTCGACGGGTTCGAGGGCAACCGCGCTCGCTGAGCGGGGTTCGTCGTCGATGACCGACCACTCGCCGATCAGCTCCCCCGCCCCGCGGACACCGAGCAACACCTCACGCCCGTCGGCGGTCACCTGCACGATCTTGACGTTGCCGTGTTCGAGGAGGAAGCAACGGTCCGAGCGGTCCCCTTCGGCGAAAAGCGTCGAACCCGCGGGATATCGACGACGCACGCCGCGGGTGAACAACTCATTCCGCGCCGACTCGTCAAGCGCCCCGAGCAGCGTCCCGTCATCGACCACGCGCGCAGTCTGTCCGGTCGCCGTCACGATGGCGAGGCAGGGTCAGCTCATTGAGCGGCGACTGCTTCACAGAGCGGGTCGCAGCAGTCGCAGGTCTCGGCGTACGCCGGCGGATTGTCCGGGCGCAAGGCGAACCAGATCGCCTTTCCGTCGTCGGGGACCTGCCGCACACCCCAGTCCTCCGCCAGCGCTGCCACCAGCGTGAGTCCGCGCCCGCCTGCCGACTCCCCGGTCTCGGCTTGGGGGTCGCCCGGGTCCTTGGGCAAATCCCTGGCCTCGTCGCGAACTTCGACGACGAGCTGCCCGCACGTCACGGCTACCGCGACCACCGGGTCCGCTCCCGTGTGCACGACGACGTTGGTCACGAGCTCACTCGTCAGCAGTTTCGCCGTGTCAGCCAACTCAGGCATGTCGAGCCGATCGCACTGCTCGGCAATGAACTGACGGCTCTCGTACGGCGCCGATGGACGAGCCGCGAGATGCGACTCTTCCCGCCGGCACATGCTGGATTCCACCCTTTCGGTCGTCTCGTTTGTCGTAACTCGGCGTACCCAACGGATCAGGCCTTGCGCGTGGATCACCGTGAGTTTGTGCTCACCGAACCGCAAGGTTTCGTCAGGCGGGCGCCTGCATACCGACGAATCGGAGCGTGAAATGGCGGGTGCAGGCGCGGCAGCCCCAAGCACCAGCGGTATCGCCGTCGGGCACGAGATCTTCGTCGCCGCAGTAGGGGCAGTAGAACGGCACTGCCCGCTCGCCCCCCGGTCCGGAGGGGGCTGCCGTCACCGCAGGTCGTCCTCGTCGGCACGGCCGACCCAGGCCGCAAAGGTCTCCCCCGGCTCGCGGGCATCGCGATAGCGCACCAACAGCCGCTCGATGTAGTCGGGCAGCTCGTCGGCCATGACCTTGTGCCCGCGCAGCTTGCGCCCGAGCCCTGCTTCGATGCCGAAGTGCCCGCCGAGGTGCACCTGATAGCCAGGGACCTGGTCGCCGTGCGGCCCGGGCACGAGGGAACCCTTCAGGCCGATATCGGCGACCTGGAACCGCGCACAGGAGTTCGGGCAACCGTTGACGTTGATCGAGATCGGCTCGTCCCAATCCGGCAGCCGTTGCTCGAGGATCTCGGTCAACCAGGTGGCGCGGGCCTTCGTCTCGACGATGCCGAGCTTGCAGAACTCCAAGCCCGTGCATGCCATGGTGCCCCGACGGAACGCTGAGGGCCGCACCTGCATGTCGAGTGCGGCGAGTGCGGCGATCAGCGGCTCAACCGACTCTTCTGGTACGTCGAGCACGATCAGCTTCTGTTCCGTGGTGGTCCGGATGCGGCCCTGCCCGAAGCGATCCGCAAGCTCGGCTACGGCGACGAGCTGCGAGCCCGACGTGCGTCCGCTTTGCAGAGCAGCGCCGATTGCATAGGAGCCGTCGCGCTGCAGCGTCACACCGACGTGGTCACGTCGGCCCTCCGCGGGCGCTGCCGGAGGCGGACCGTCGGGAAGTGCGAAACCGAGGTACTCCTTTTCCATTACCTCGCGGAACTTCTCCGCACCCCAGTCGGCCACCAGGAACTTCAGCCGCGCGCGGTTGCGCTGCCGGCGGTAGCCGTAGTCGCGGAAAACCGCGGTCACTGCGGCCCAGACGTCTGGCACTTGCTCGGGTTCAGCAAATGCACCGAGCCGCACGGCAAGCTTCGGATTGGTGGACAGCCCGCCGCCGACCCACACATCGAAGCCGGGGGTGCCATTCGGCCCGATCACGCCGACGAAGGAGACGTCATTGATCTCGTGACCCGTGCAGTGCCGCGAGCAGCCACTGATCGACGTCTTGTATTTCCGCGGCAGGTTGGAGAACTCGGGACTGAGCAGCCACTTGTCCTCGGTGGCCCGCAACGCCGTGTTGGCGTCGATCACCTCGTCAGCGGCGACGCCGGCGAGCGGGCATCCGAGCATCACGCGCGGCACGTCACCGCAAGCCTGAGCGGTGGACAGGCCGACGGCCTCGAGCGCCTGCCAGATCGCCGGCACGTCCTCGATGCGGATCCAGTGCAGCTGGATGTTCTGCCGGTCGGTGATGTCGGCAACCTCACGGCCGTACGTCGTCGCGACGTCGCCGATGACACGCAGCTGCTCCGAGGTCAACTGCCCGCCGGAGATGCGGATCCGCATCATGAAATAGGGGTCTTCGAGCTCTTCCGGCTCGAGGATGGCCGTCTTGCCGCCGTCGATGCCAGGTGCCCGCTGGGTGTAGAGACCCCACCAGCGCATCCGGGTGCGCAGGTCGGCCGGGTCGATCGCGTCGAAGCCCCGATGGGCGTAGATCGTCTCGATCCGCTGCCGCACGTGCAGGCCGTCGTCGTCCTTTTTGGTCTGCTCCGGCTTGTTCAGCGGCTCGCGGTGGCCCATCGCCCACTGTCCAGCGCCCTTGGGACGGACCTCACGGGCCGTCTTGCGGGGGGTTGGGGGTGTCTCGGTCGCCATGACGGCGAGGTCCTTCCTGAGCGCAGGTCAGCTGGTGCAGGGGGTCCGAACAGGCGGGGATACGCCTAGGAACAGGCTGCTCGACACGCTGCGCTCGCCACGCGCTGCAGGTCAACGTGCAGCCGGGCTGTGAGAAGGGGGCGAAGGACCGCCATAGAGCCAGTGTGACAGACCCTTTCGCCGTACGCCGATCCGCCGATGTTGGCGGGGGCGTCCAGCGGGCGAGATGGGCCAATCGACAGGCGGACCGCCCGTATGGCACCCTTGATCCCGTGACAGAACGTCTGGCCCTTGTCGCGCGCCTGCATGTGGATCTGCGGCGCGTAGCCAGCGCTGTCTGTATGGCCGCATAGCCCGGCCGGCAGCTGAGGTCTCGACTGACCCCTTCCGGCCCGTCTCATCGGCCGAAGGACATTCCCCGTGTATCCGCTCTCGCTCAACCTCCGCGATCGCCGCGTGCTGGTGGTCGGCGGCGGTCCCGTCGCTGCTCGCCGCGCTGCGGCGCTCGTTGATGCGGGCGCCCGCGTTGACCTGGTCGCGCCGTACGCCAACGAAGATGTCCAGGCACTAGCTGCCAACGGTCGCCTCACCTGGCACCAGCGGGAGTACGCCGGGACCGACCTCATCCGCCCGGACGACATGGTGTGGCTCGTTCACGCCTGCGCCGATGACCGCGCGGTCAACGCCGCAGTCGCGCAGGCAGCTGATGCCGCCGGCATCTGGTGCGTCCAAGCCGATGACGCCGCAGCCTCAGCGGCACACACCCCTGCCGTGGCACGCGCTGGCGAGGTGACGGTCGCCGTGCACGCCGGCGGCGACCCGCGCACGTCACGCGCGATTCGCAACGCGATCGCGTTGCTCCTCGACACCGGTGGCTTGCCGCTCCGCCGTCACCGTCGGGGTGCTGGTCGGGTCGCCCTCGTCGGTGGCGGACCGGGCGATCCCGGACTCATCACGACGCGCGGTCGACAGTTGCTCGCCGCTGCCGATGTCGTCGTCTATGACCGCCTCGCTCCGCTGGATCTGCTCGCAACACTGGGCGACGATGTCGAGCTCATCAACGCGGGCAAGGCACCGCATGCGCACACGCTGACGCAGGAACAGATCAACGACCTCCTCGTCGACCGCGCGCGCGAAGGCAAGCGCGTCGTCCGACTCAAGGGCGGCGACCCGTTTGTGCTCGGTCGTGGTGGCGAGGAAGTCGCCGCCTGTGTCGCAGCCGACGTACCCGTCGAGGTTGTGCCCGGGGTGACCAGTGCTATCGGCGTGCCGACAAGCGTTGGTATTCCCGTCACGCACCGCGGTGTCGCTGCGGCCTTCACCGTTGTGTCCGGTCACGGCGAAATCTCGGTAGCCGAACTCGCTGCGGTGCCGGGCACGCTCGTCGTACTCATGGGTCTGTCGCGCCTGGCCGCGCTTGCGGACGGACTCGTCGACCATGGACGCGACGCGCATACACCCGTCGCTGTCATCTCCGAAGGCACGACCCCGCAGCAGCGCACCGTCGTTGCTGACCTGCGCACGATCGCAACAAAGGTTGCCGACGCCGGTATCGAATCTCCGGCCGTCATTGTTGTCGGCGATGTGGTAGCCCTGAACCCGCTGCTGACTGCGGAGAGTGCGTCATGAGTCGCGCTCTCTTGCTTGTCGCACACGGATCACCGGATGCGCGCGCGCAGGCGTCGACAGAGGCGATAGCGCGCAATGTTCGCGCCGAGTTGTCGTCGGTCGATGTCGCTGTTGCCTATCTCGAGCACGCAGCGCCAACGGTCGCCGATGCCTACACGGCGCTCACCATCGACAACAGTGCGGTGACCGTCGTCCCACTGCTCTTCGCACCCGGTTACCACGTGACGGCGGACTTGCCCGCACAGTTGGACGGCGCGACCGCGCACGTTGCCGCGCCCCTCGGGGCACACCCACTCGTTGCCGCGGCTGTTCGCGACGCGCTCATCGATGCGGGCGCATCGACAGACGCGACGGTCGTGCTCGTTAGTGCCGGCTCGCGGGAGCCAGCAGCGATCGCTGAGGTCGACGCGACAGCTGCACTGGTCGGCGAGCTCGGCGGGTGGCGCGTCCTCACCACCACGCCCGCCGAGGTCGGTGCAGCCATCGAGACAGCACGATCTGCTGGAGCACAGAGTGTGGCCGTCGGGCTGCTCCTTCTCGCTCCAGGAGTCTTTGCCGACCGGATCCGCGACGACGCGCTGGCTACAGGTGCAGACGTCGTTGCCGAACCAATCGGAGAACACCCGTCAATAGCCGTCCTCGTGGCAATGCGTTATGCCGCAACAACGTCGGAGGCAGCGGCATGACCGCGGCATACGAACTGACCACTGAAGAGCACCTGGCGGCCACCGCAGCGGCTGCCGGGACCTACTTCGAAGGCGCGCCAGCCGAAGAGATCCTCGCTTGGGCCGTCGAAGCGTTCGGAGAGCACTTCGCCATCGCCGCCGCCATGGGCGAGACAGTCATGGCGCATCTGGCTTCGCAGGTGCAGCCAGGTATCGAGGTGCTCTTCCTCGACACCGGCTATCACTTCCCCGAAACGATCGGCACGCGCGACGCGGTTGCCGCAACGTACGACGTATCGGTGCGCACGCTGCTTCCGATTCTCACGGTCGAGCAGCAGAACCAGGAATACGGCGCGAAGCTGCACGACCGCGACCCAGATCTGTGCTGCGCCATGCGCAAGGTCGAACCCCTCGACCGCGGTCTTGCGCCGTACCTCGCCTGGGCCAGTGGTATCCGACGAGACCAGTCACTCACCCGTCGGCACGTGCGCGTCGTCGAATGGGACTCGCGTCGATCCAAGGTGAAGGTGAACCCGCTCGCCGCATGGACGCAAGACGACGTTGAGCAGTACGCCGAAAAGCACAGCCTGCTCGTCAATCCGCTCCTGCTCGACGGCTACGCGTCGATCGGCTGCGGCCCATGCACACGCCGGGTCGACCCCGGCGAGGACTCACGTGCAGGTCGCTGGTCTGGACTGTCAAAGGTGGAGTGCGGCATCCACGCCTGAGTCAGTGCCTGCGGCGACGCAGGAACACGATGGCGCCGATGACTGCGGCGACCGCAGCAGCAGCGACGACGACGCGGTCCGTCCGCAGGGTCCGCACCAACTGCGTGTCACCGTTGGGCGACAGCGGAACTGAACGAATGCCGTGTGCGTGATCTGCGGCTCCCGGTGCAGTGTCATGACCGTCGTCACCGTCACGGTGGAACACCCCGTCGATCGATGACTTCACGCGGGATGCACCACGACTGGCGGCACGCCGTGGCGACAGTCGCTCAGCGATGAGGTCAACGGTGCGGGCGAGTTCGGCGCGCGTTTCCTCGATCTCACGCTGAATCGCGTCCGGATCGCGGCTCACCGGACCCTCCTCCGTCGGAGCCTTGGTCACGGACAGGTCGGAAAGCTGTTGATCGGGCACGTCGTCGATCCTCTCCGGTCCGTCGCTGGTCAGTCTGTCAGAGCCTGCCCAGCCTGCTCGCCGTCACACCCGGGCCCTTCACACCCGCGGACGGTCAGTCGCCAGTGGCGCCTGCGCGCAGCCCGGCTGACCATTTCTCCTCGATCCGACCGAACCGCCAGACGGCGAGCGCACCCGCCCAAGTGGCCACGAACATGCCGACGATGACGAAGCCGAGCAGGTTGAGGTCGAGCCCCGCGATCCAGTCCCAAACGGGACCGTTCAATGTCAACTTCTCCTGCGCGATCTGCAACAGCTCCACGGTGCCGATGATCCAGGCCACGGCGACCGACAGGCCGGTGATCGTGATGTTGTAGTAGACCTTGCGTACTGGCTTGGAAAACGCCCAACCGTAGGCGAAGTTCATGAATGAGCCGTCAATCGTGTCGAGCAGACTCATGCCGGCGGCGAAGAGCACTGGCAGCACCAGAATCGCCCACCACGGCAGGCCACCAACGGCAGCGCCGCCCGCAAGAACGAGCAATCCGACCTCGGTAGCGGTGTCGAAGCCCAGACCGAAGAGCAGGCCGAGCGGATACATCTGCCACGGCTCCCGAATACGACGTGTCATGCGACCGAGTACGCGGTTCATCAAACCGCGGTTGTTGAGGTGCTCCTCGAGCTGTGCTTCGTCAAACTCGCCGCTGCGCATCTGGCGAAACACGCGCACGATGCCGAGCAGGATCACGAAGTTGATCGCCGCGATCAGGTAGAGGAATGTGCCTGAAACGAGAGTGCCGACGTACCCCGTCACTGAGTGCAGTGACGAGCCGTCGTTCTCGACAGCACCGCCGATCTTCAGACCGAAGCTCAGCAATAGCGCCAGGATGAACACGATCGACGAGTGGCCGAGCGAGAAGAAGAATCCCACTGACAGCGGTCGCTTGCCTTCAGCCATGAACTTGCGGGTCGTGTTGTCGATCGCGGCAATGTGGTCAGCGTCGAAGGCGTGCCGAAGGCCCAACGTGTACGCCGTGACACCGAGCCCGATGCCGTAGACCTCATTGCCAACGTGGTAATGATTCGGAACGACCAGGAGAAGAAGGACGCCCCACCCGATGACGTGAAGGGCAATGACCCCACCAGCCAGACCAGCGGCACGAGCCCACTCGGCCGGGCTGAGCGAGGCCTGCGACATGACTGCGACACTAGTGCGGGCGCCATGCACCTGCAAACAATTCGCAACTAGGTCGCGAGCGGTTACCGTGGGGCAATGACTCAGCAGACATCAGTGCGGCTGGCTCCCGGTGATCTAGCCCCCGAATTTGCCCTGCCGGACGCCGACGGCGTGACGTTCAGCTCAGCGTCGCTCCGCGGTCGACGCTTCGTCGTCTACTTCTATCCCGCCGCAATGACGCCGGGCTGCACGAAGCAAGCGTGCGACTTCCGCGACAACCTGCTGGCCTTCCAACGCGCCGGCCTCGATGTGGTCGGCGTCTCCCCCGACAAGCCGGCGAAACTCGCGAAGTTCCGCGACGAGCACGGCCTGACGTTCCCGTTGCTGTCAGACGAACGCCGCGACGTACTGACCGCGTACGGCGCCTACGGTGAGAAGACGATGTATGGCAAAAAGGTCACCGGAGTCATCCGCTCCACGATCGTGATCGACGCCGACGGCACGGTCGAGAAAGCCATGTACAACGTCAAAGCAACCGGTCACGTGGACAAACTCATCCGCGACCTCGGTCTGTAGGGCCGGGGGGACTCGAACCCCCACTGTCATGCACCTAAGGCATGTGCCTCTGCCAATTGGGCTACGGCCCCTGCGCTGTTTAGCGTAAGGCCGGACATATCGTGCGCTGCTAGCCTCGCCACATCACATCGCAACGAAATGCTAGGGGGACTGCGGTGGCTAAGCGTCGCGCCGTTGTGACCGGCGGCGCTGGCTTCCTTGGGTCGCACCTCTGCGAGCGGTTGCTCGACGATGACTACGAAGTCGTCTGTCTCGACAACTTCTTAACCGGCACGCCGGTCAATGTGGAACATCTGATGGAGCATGAGGGCTTCCGTCTCATGCGCGTTGATGTCAGTGAGTACATCCACGTCGTGGGTCGCGTCGATGCTGTTCTGCACTTTGCATCGCCGGCCTCCCCCATCGACTACCTGAAACTTCCGATTCATACCTTGAAGGTCGGTTCCATCGGCACATTGCACGCGCTCGGCCTAGCCAAAGAGAAGGGTGCGCGGTTCGTCATCGCGTCCACGTCCGAGGTCTACGGCGACCCTGAGGTTCACCCGCAGCCGGAAAGCTACTGGGGCAACGTCAACCCGGTCGGTCCGCGCGGCGTGTACGACGAAGCGAAGCGGTTCGCCGAAGCCCTCACCATGGCCTACAAGAGCACGCACAACGTCGACACCGCGATCCTGCGCATCTTCAACACCCACGGGCCGCGCATGCGTCCCGACGACGGTCGCGCGATCCCGACGTTCATCCGGCAGGCAATCAAGGGCGAGCCGATAACTGTTGCCGGCGATGGCACCCAGACCCGATCCATCCAGTTCGTCGACGACCTCGTCGAGGGCGTTCTTCGTCTACTGCACTCGACACAGCCCGGGCCGATCAACATCGGTAACCCGCATGAAGTGTCGATGGAGCAGCTGGCGGAAACCATTCGCGATCTCGTCGGCTCCAAATCGCAGATCACGTTCATTCCGCGACCGCAGGATGACCCGACCGTCCGCCAGCCCGACATCACACTTGCTCGCACGCTGTTGGGTTGGGAACCACAGGTCGCACTCGACGATGGCCTGAAGAAGACTATCGAGTGGTTCCGCACTCACCCCGATTTGATCTAGCGCTTCCCGCTCGCGGGTCGTCGGGTCCATACGCTCATCAACTGCAACAACAAGCCGGCTGCAAGGGCGACGAAGCCGATCAACAACTCCGCGCGGACCGGTCGACCGGTCGCCGGCAACCTCGGCGTCGGACTGGCCGCAACCACTCGCTCCGGCAGGATTGTGATGGGAACGTTGTAGTACGCCTGACCGGCCTCCGTGTCGAAGCCATTGGTGAAGCCAAGCGTCAACAGACCGTGTTGCACGGCCCACGGATGCCACGCGTGCCGCTTTGTGTAGTCACACGTGTAACGAGGCCACATGGTCACCGTCAGGCGGAACGACTTCGTGGTGTGCGGCGGCATACGTAGCACGGGGAGGCCGGGAGTGATGTCCGGATGGCATCGGGCGTTCCCGACGATGCTCACGTCCTGTATGGCAGCACCAGGGGCGTAAGGGTTCTCGCCGGCGGAATTACGATCGCCTGGAACGAAGGCGGTGTCGCTGTCGTTGATGTAGGTGAACGTGATTGACGTGGGCTCACCGATGCGGATTGTCGTCGGCCACGACCTTGCGAGCCGCAACGGCACGAGTTGGAAAACCCGCTCTGCGGTTGCAACGGGGGGCCCGATCGGCTTCCCGGTCGGATCGACAGGAACAAGGTCTGCGGTCGTCGTCACGGTCGCGGAGTCCGCACCGTTTCTGAGTTCTGCCGACGTGCCTGCGAGGGCTCGCAACCGCAACCGGATCGACTGTGTCGTCCCGGCGGCGAATCCTGATGTCGGGCCGAGCATCTCAGGCTCACCGGTGACCTGCTGCCACGAGGAACCTACGAGCTGTTCGGTGAGGAGGTAGGGCTCCCAACGCGGCTCAACGACAGGTTCGCCCGGCCGCGAATACGCGTAGACGTGGGTCACTCGGACGCGGTAACGCTGCGCTGGATTCGTGTCCGGCGTCGTCACAGACAAGTCCACCTCGGCGGGTTGGGCAAAGTTGCCAAAGCGGGTGGGCCCAGACCAGCTGATCGATCCCGCTGTGGCTGCTGACGCGTGGCTTGCGTACATGCTCATCGCGATGACGCCGGTCAGCAGCAGAGCCAACGCGGAGACCAACCGAGACACTGGGCGGCCATGCACCCCGCCACGCTAACCGCGATTCTTTGTCACCGCGATGACGGTTGACGGCGGAGCACTGCGATCAGGCAAGCGCCTTCGCCAGCACCGGAGCGAGGGCTCTGAAGGCGCGGCCTCGATGGCTGAGTGCGTCCTTTTCCGTCGCTGACATCTCAGCAGTCGTGCGCGACTCCCCCTCGGGCACGAAGATCGGGTCGTAACCGAACCCGCCGGTCCCGCGCGGTTCTCGGGTTATCGTCCCTTCAACCTGACCCACCACGACGTGTTCCCGTCCATTGGGCAGGACGAGCGCAGCCGCACATATGAACGCGGCACCGCGTCGCTCGTCCGGCACATCGGCGATCTCGTCGAGCACAAGCTCGACGTTGGCGCGGTCGTCACCGTGCACGCCGGACCAGCGGGCTGACAAGACCCCGGGCTTTCCGTCGAGTGCATCGACGCACAGGCCAGAGTCATCAGCCACCGCGGGTGATCCGGTCGCTGCAGCCACGGCACGTGCCTTGAGCAACGCGTTGGCCGCGAACGTGTCTCCGGTTTCGTCGACGTCGAGATCCGGCCCTGGAAGCAGTTCTACGTCGACCAGTGGCGCCAGGATCCGACGTACCTCTTCGAGTTTGTGCGGATTGCGAGTCGCGAGGACGACGCGGTCACTCACAGCGCCGTCGGGTCATCCGGGTGCCTGCTCGGATGCAGCGGCACTGCCAGCGCCGTCTTCTGCAGCCGGGTCAGCTCCATGCAGCCTGACACCGCCAAGTCCAGCAACTGATCGAGCGATGCACGATCGAATGGATCGCCCTCCGCCGTCCCTTGCACCTCGACAAAGGCACCGTCACCGGTACAGACGACGTTCATGTCGGTGTCAGCGCGCACGTCTTCGGCGTACTCAAGATCGAGTCGAGGTTCACCATCAACGAGGCCAACGCTCACCGCCGCGACGGATCCGCGCAGCGGCTCCCCCGGCAGGCCACCTTTTGCGCGCAGCCACTCGACAGCATCCGCCAGTGCGACATAGGCACCGGTCACCGCCGCCGTACGCGTGCCACCGTCGGCCTGCAACACGTCGCAGTCGAGCACGATCGTGTTCTCGCCGAGGCCCTTGTAGTCGATGCAGCCGCGCAATGCGCGGCCGACCAGCCGGGAGATTTCCTGGGTGCGGCCGCCGAGGCGGCCCTTGACAGCTTCGCGGTCCGAGCGCGTGTTCGTGGCGCGCGGCAGCATGGCGTACTCAGCCGTCACCCAACCCTCGCCCGACCCCTTCCGCCAGCGCGGGACGCCGGATGTGACACTCGCCGCGCAGAGCACGCGGGTGCGACCGAACTCGACAAGCACCGAGCCCTCCGCGTGATCGAGCCAGCCGCGGGTGAGTACGACGGGACGCAGTTCATCGGGCTTGCGCCCACCAGGTCGCTCCATGCGCGGGGAGCCTACGCGAGGCGAGTGGTGACGTTCAGACGTCGTAGACCGCGCAAGCGGCCGCTGCCGCGGACGGTCCCGGAAATGCATCGGAAGCGGCAGCGAACACGCGCTCGAGGTTGTTCCACGGAACATGATGTGTGGTGATGAGCCGGCCCACCTCGGCTTGCTTTGCATGCTCACCGGCTTCGCGGCCGGTCAGGTGTACGTCCGGTGGATTGGTTGCACCGTCGTCGTAGGACGCCTCACAGAGGAAGACATCCGTGCCATGGGCGAGCTTGATCAGGTCGTCGCAGTGACCCGTGTCAGCGGAGTAGGTGAGGCTGCGACCCTTGCTTGTCAGTCGAACGGCGTAGCACTCCACCGGGTGGTTTGTGCGCGCCATCGTGATAGCGAACGGACCGATCTCGACCGGCGACCCGTCGATGTCGGCGAACGCGTAAACGTCGTCGACCATGTCCGGCCGCGGCTTGTCGAAGGAGTTGAAAATGCGCGGGAACAGTCCCTCGGGGCCGTACACCGGTAGCGGCGGAGCCGCGCCGCGCGGGTCGTAGCGCCGCGCGTAGGTGTAGGTGACGAGGTCGAGACAGTGGTCACCGTGCAGGTGCGTGACCAGCACCGCGTCGAGGTTCAGCAGGTCGCCGAGCCGGCCGAGGTTGCCGATCGCACCGTTGCCCATGTCGAGCAGCAACCGGAAGCCGTCATCCTCAACGAGGTAGGCCGAGCACGGGGAATACGGCCCGGGGAAAGTGCCGGCGCAGCCGACGACAGTGAGGCGCACAGGTCACACGATGCCACTGAACGCCGCGAAGCGGGGGGCTTCGACAGCAGCCAGCTCGGGACCGAGGAAGCGACGGCCGAGTTGCTCGAACGCGACAGGATCGCCCGTTGCCATGAACCGGTGGTTGGGCGGCGGCGCCGCCGGATCGCGCAAGAGCTCGCCGTTGGCCAGCACGCGGTAGACGTCCTTCGCCGTTTCGTCCGCACTCGACACAAGTGTCACCGAGTCGCCGAGGACGTAGGAGATGACGCCCGCGAGCAGCGGATAGTGCGTGCATCCGAGGACGACGGTGTCGCAGCCGACGCGGATCAGCGGCTGAAGGTATTCGGCCGCTGCAGCCAGCAACTCGTCGCTGGTCGTGTCCCCGCGCTCGACGAATTCGACAAATCGCGGACAAATCACGGTGGTGAGCGCGAGGTGCGGCGCGGCCGCGAAGGCATCCTCATAGCTTCGGCTGCCGATCGTGACGGCAGTGCCGATGACGCCCACCCGGCCGTTGCGGGTGGCGGCGACGGCGCGGCGTACCGCCGGGTGGATGACCTCGACCACGGGCACGGCGTAGCGCTCGCGAGCATCCCGCAAACAGGCGCTGCTGGCCGCGTTACACGCAATGACCAGGGCCTTCACACCCCGGTCGACGAGGTGGTCCAGGAGCTCGAGTGAGCAGCTGCGGACGTCGGCGAGGGAACGGGGACCGTACGGCGCACGGGCGGTGTCACCGACGTACAGAACCGGCTCATGCGGAAGCTGATCGAGGATCGCGCGGGCCACTGTTAGGCCGCCAACTCCCGAATCGAACACCCCGACCGGTGCGTCGTTCACAAAATCAGCCTAGCCATCCGTCCACGTACGCAGACCCGCTCATGGGGTGATGCTGGTCACGATCTGTGCACGGAACCGATCCAGACCGGGACATTCGTCACGCTACTGGGTGACCTAACCAGCGGCGTCCCGTGCAAGTGGTGAGTTACTGGCGGGCAGATCACCCAGTGCGCGGGGTCAGGCCCAGAGTTGGCCGTCGAGGGCGGCCTCGGCTTCGTCGAGAGTCCCGCCGTAGGCACCGGTGGAGAGGTACTTCCACCCGCCGTCGCAGACGATGAGCACGATGTCGGCGCGCTCCCCCGCCGCGACGGCGCGGTCGGCCTGCGCAAGTGCCGCGTGCAGGATCGCCCCGGTCGAGATGCCGGCGAAGATCCCCTCGGCCTCGACGAGTTCGCGAGTACGACGGACCGCGTCCCGCCCGCCGACAGAGAAGCGCGCGTCGATGAGCGCCTCGTCGTACAACTCTGGAACGAAGCCCTCATCGATGTTGCGCAGCCCGTACACGAGCTCGCCGTAGCGCGGCTCCGCAGCGACGACGCGCACGTCGGGCTTCTTCTCGCGGAAGAACCGACCGAGCCCCATCAACGTGCCGGTCGTGCCGAGCCCCGCAACAATGTGTGTGATCGATGGGAGGTCGGCCAGGATCTCGGGGCCGGTCGTTGCGTAGTGCGCCAGCGCGTTCGCAGGGTTGCCGTACTGGTAGAGCATCACCCAGTCGGGATTGTCCGCCGCGATCTTCTTCGCCATCGCAACCGCTTCGTTGGATCCGCCGGCCGCAGGTGAGTAGATGATTTCGGCGCCCCACATCTGCAGGAGCAGGCGTCGCTCCTCGGAGACGTTCTCCGGCATGACGCAGACGAGGCGATAGCCCTTCATCTTGCAGACCATCGCCAGCGATATTCCGGTGTTGCCGGACGTCGGCTCCAACACGGTGCAGCCAGGGCGGAGTACGCCGGCACGCTCGGCTTCGGTGACCATGAAGAACGCGGGCCGATCCTTCACCGACCCCGTCGGGTTGCGGTCCTCGAGCTTGGCCCACAGACGCACGTCCGCCGACGGCGAGAGGGCCGGCAGTCCGACGAGGGGCGTGTTGCCGACCGAGTCGAGCAACGAGTCGTAGCGCGCCATGAGATGCCGGCGTCAGCCGCCGGCGACCGCCGGCAGCACCGTCACGACGTCACCGTCGCCGACCGGAGTCGCCAGCCCGCCGAGGAAACGCACGTCCTCATCGTTCAGGTAGACGTTGACGAACCGCCGGAGCGCGCCGTCCTCCACGAGCCGATCGCGCAACCCGGGATACCGCGCGTCCAGGTCGGCGAACAGCTCATCGAGGTTGTCCCCTTTGCCCTCGACGGCCTTCGCGTCGTCGGTGTAAGTGCGCAGGATCGTCGGGATCCGGACCTCGACTGCCATGGGTGCGGGCTCCTAAGAGGGGACGTGGATGTCTAGTGTCCCAAACCCGTCCCATGGCGCAGAGATTCCGCCTAATCGGGCCTCCTAGGGACGACCTCGACCTGTTCCTCCGACACCTGGCCGTCATCGATCCGGAACGACCGGAACTCCACGCTGTCGGACTCCCGCGTTGAGACCAGGACGTAGTGCGCCTCGGGAAAGCCCGCAATCGCGATGTCCGTGCGCGACGGGTACGCCTCGGTCGCGGTATGCGAGTGGTAGATCGCCAGCAGCTCCTCGTCGGCGTCGTCCATGGCGCGGAGCGTGCGCAGGACCTCCATCGAGTCCATCTCGTAGAACGTCGGTGACCGCGCCGCGTTCGTCATCTCGATGACCCGTGTTGCTCGCCCGCCGACCCCCGCGACCATGCCGCACGCCTCGTCGGGGTGATCCCGACGCGCGTGCGCAACGATGGCGTCGTACGTCTCCTGGTCGATCGTCAACACGGCGGCGAGGCTAGCCGACCATCGCCTCAGAACTGCGTGTCGACGAGGGTTTCCTGCAGGTAGCCGAGCCAGAGGAAGACGTTCAGTTCGCGAGCCCGGCGGGTCGTGGGGTCCATGCCCTCGAGTTCTTTGTACGAGTCCTCGGTCACCTCGAGCCGCGTACCCAACGCCAGTCGCAAGTCGTTGAGCGCCCCGAGCCAGGCGTCGGTCAACGCCGCATCGAGGACGACCTTGCCACCCTCCGCCGGCAAGCTTTCGAGGACCGCGCGTGCCGCCGTGCGTTTCGCGGCTCGCAGCTCGTCCTCCGTGTACCTGCGGAACTCCGCGGCGCGCTCCGGGTCGTCGGCATATGCGTCAGGCAGCAGCCGGGCGAGGACAGGGTCATCGGGTACGACGCCGGACTGGTGCGCGTCGCTCATGCCGGTGATGACCTCGAGCGGGTCGGCCTGCTCACTCTCGCTGTCGGTCTCCTCGTCGCCGGCCAACAGGGTCAGGAGGTCGGCCAGGAGTACGCCGAGAAGAACGGCCTCACCCGCTGCAAGGTTCGCCGACGGCCCGCGCCGCGTCGACCGGAATCGTGCTACCACCCGCTGGGACTCAGTCCTGCTGGAGCGTGGCCCAGAGGCCGGCTGCGTGCAACCGGGCAACGTCGCGCTCCATCTGCTCCCGGGTGCCGTTCGAGACGACCGCGCGGCCCTGCTCGTGCACCTGCAGCATTAGCTTGGTCGCCTTCTCCCGGCTGTAGCCGAACAACTTCTGAAAGACGAGCGTGACGTACGACATGAGATTCACCGGATCGTTCCACACGATGGTGATCCAGATACGTGCCGCGAGCGCGGCTTCATCGATGTTCGGCTCGTCCACCTCGGTCGGGGCGGTAGCCGTCTCGCTCACCACACCATGGTCGCACGCAGATGCCTAGGGTTTGAGTCGTGAGCACTGCGCTCTACACCGACCGGTACGAGCTGACCATGCTGCAGGCGGCGCTGCGGGCTGGCACCGCCGAACGGCGCTGCGTGTTCGAGGTGTTCGTACGCCGACATCTCGCGGATCGCAGGTACGGCGTGGTCGCCGGGACCGGTCGCCTCCTCGATGCATTGCAGGACTTTCGGTTTGACGACCCGACGCTGGCAGCTCTGTCGCGCGACAAGGTGGTCGATGACGACACGCTGCGCTGGCTGTCCGACTACCGGTTTGTTGGTGACATCAACGGCTACCGGGAAGGTGAACTGTTCTTCCCGGGCTCGCCCGTCCTGGTTGTGCATGGAACGTTCGCCGAGGCGGTGCTCCTGGAGACGTTGACGTTGTCGGTTTTCAACCATGACTCGGCGGTGGCAACTGCGGCAGCGCGAATGGTCGTTGCGGCCGACGGACGTCCGTGCATCGAGATGGGGTCGCGGCGTACGCATGAGGAAGCGGCGGTCGCGGCGGCCCGTGCTGCCTATATCGCCGGCTTCGACTCGACGTCGAACCTTGCTGCGGGAGCGCGGTACGGCGTGCCGACGGCGGGGACGAGCGCGCACGCGTTCACGTTGCTGCATGACGAGGAGCGGCAGGCCTTCGCGGCTCAGCTCGATGCGCTGGGCAAGAGCACGACGCTTCTCGTCGACACGTATGACGTCCTGGCGGGTGTGCGCGCCGCGGTCGAGTTGGCCGGACCGGAGCTCGGCGCAGTCCGCATCGACAGTGGCGACCTTGCGCAAACGGCCCGCGAGGTTCGACGGTTGCTCGATGAGCTCGGGGCCACACACACACGCATCGTCGTGACGAGCGACCTTGACGAGAACGCGATCACGGCGCTCAGTCATGAGCCGGTCGACGCGTTTGGCGTCGGCACAGCAGTCGCGATGGGTGGCGGCACGCCGACCGCCGGCTTCATCTACAAGTTGGTTGCACGTGCTCGGACACCTGACGGTCCACTCGAGCCGATCGCTAAAGCGTCGATCGGCAAAGTCGGCACCGGCGGCGTCAAGTCGGCGGCGCGTCGCCGGGACGCCCACGGCACGGCGGTAGCCGAAGTCGTCTACGTCGACCGACCTGGAGCGGCTCGCGATGACGAACGCGTGCTCACGGTGCCGCTCGTTCAGCACGGCGAGGTCGTCGAGACACCCGCGCTGGACGATCTACGCTCGCATCACCGTCAGGCAATGGCGGAGCTACCGGCCGATGCGTTGCGCCCGTCATCAGGGCCACCTGCGCTTCGCACGATCTACGAGGAGGCGTCCGCATGACGCGCACGCTCGTCGTGGTCGACGTACAGAACGACTTCTGTGAGGGCGGCAGTCTCGCCGTACTCGGCGGTGCCGATGTCGCGGCAGCCATCACCAAGCACATCGACGCCCACCCCGCGGAGTACTCGCACGTCGTCGCGACGCGGGACTGGCACGTCGATCCCGGCAGACACTTCGCCGACGATCCTGACTACATCAACACCTGGCCGGCGCATTGCCTCGCCGGCACACCGGGCGCCGAGCTGCACGGCAACCTGGACCGTGGTCCGTTGGAAGCGGTGTTCAGCAAGGGAGAGCACGCCGCGGCGTACAGCGGATTCGAGGGCCGCGACGACCACGGCGCAACGCTCGCCGAGTGGCTGCGCGCGCAGGACGTCGCCGAGATCGACGTCGTTGGCATCGCCACCGATCACTGCGTCCGCGCGACGGCGCTCGACGCCATCAGCGAAGGTTTCGGCACTCGCGTGTTGCTGTCGCTGACGGCAGGTGTGGCGATACCCACGACCGAACAGGCGCTAGAGGAGATGCGCGTGGCTGGCGTGCGACTCGACGGCGAACCCGTGCTCCGCACCCAATGACGCCCGAGACACCAACGCCTATTGGACACATGTACAGGCACGTAGCGCCACCTATGTGCTGAAGTCCTCGTTAGGTGATGGTTGTGAATCTGTGTAGGTCCTGACGTACACAACTTCACAACCATCAACGCGAGGCGCTGCGTTGGCCCCTGTAACTGCGCTCTTCGCTACCCGAAACACAGGGCGCCGGCTACGCCTCGTGCTTAGCGGAGCTCGCGTTTGAGCACCTTGCCGGTGGCGTTGCGTGGAAGCTCGTCGTGAACCACCACGTCACGCGGCACGTAGATGCGGCCGAGGTTGTCCTTCACATGTGCGCGCAATGCCTCTTCGTCGATCGCGTTGCCGTCGGCAGCAACGACGTGAGCGACGAGGCGGGCACCGAATTCATCGTCGGGTACGCCGACGACAGCAACGTCGCCGACCTCGGGGCGGGCAAGTAGCAATTCTTCGACCTGACCGGGAAAGACGTTCTCGCCGCCGGACACGATCATGTCGTCGTCGCGCCCTTCGACGAACAGCCGTCCCTCCTCGTCGAAGCGACCGATGTCGCCGGTCGCGACGAGCCCATCCTGCCGCTCTTTGTCACCGCCGCTCGTGTATCCCTCAAACGACATCGGATTGCCGACGAAGATGCGGCCGACCTCGCCCGCTGGGACCCGATGCCCCTTTTCGTCGAGGAGCATGACAATGGCGCCGCGCATCGGCCGCCCAACCGTGCCCGGAGCGGCGCGCAGGTCCTCGGGTTTTGCCAGCGTCGCGTAGGCCACTTCGGTTGAGCCATAGAGGTTGTACAAGGTGTCGCCGAACACCTCGGTCCACCGACGCGCCACCTCCACCGGCAGCGCCGAACCGCTACAAGCAACGACTCGCAACGAAGCGACGTCGTACTTCGAATGCACATTCTTGGGCAGGTCGAGAATTCGCTGCAGCATGACTGGCACGACGGCGAGCGCAGTGGCGCGATGCGTCTCGATATCCGCGAGCGTCTGCTCCGGATTGAACTTTCGGCGCACAACGAGAGTCGACCCGAGCAGGCTGCCGAGGGTCAGATGGGCGAATCCCCAAGTGTGGAACATCGGCGCCGCGATCACCGTCGGCTCTCCTGCTCGGAGCGGGATCGCTCCCAGCAGCGCGGTCAACGTTTCGAGACCACCCAAGCCGCCCGGAGCGGTTCGCTCCGCGCCTTTGGCTCGGCCGGTGGTGCCAGACGTGAGGATGACCTGGCCCCCGTGCGAACTCGCGCGCGGCACGGACCCAACAGTGCCGCGAGCAACCTTCGCCAATTCGTCCGTCGTGAGCGACAGCCGACCGCGCATGCCCTCCGCGAGTAGATCCGCGAACTCCGCGTCGTACACGACCCCGCGCACGTTCTCGTCATTGAGCGCCTGCGCAAGAGCGGGCCCCGCAAAGCCGGTGTTGAGGTGTACGACGGTTGCGCCCAGCTTGCCCAGAGCACATAACGCGATCACGAACCATCGCGAGTTGCGTGCCAGTAGCGCGACACGGTCGCCTGCCTCGACACCGCGTTCTGACAGTGCCCGCGCGGCAGCGTTAGCACGTTGTTCGAGCTCCGTGTAGGTGATCGTCCCGTCGTCATCGGCAACAGCTATGCGCTGCGGGTGCCGGGCGGCTCCGACCGCGAACGCCGCTGCGGGTGTGAGCCCGTGCTTAGCAACGGCGCGTGTCATGCCGGCGAGCCGGTCCGGGCGTACAGGTGCGAGCAGCCCGGATCGGACGAGTGTCACGGTCGTCGCTGCGAGGTCACCGATCCGCTGCGGAAGGCGCACCGTCAGCCGGTTGAGTGCTTCGTCAGGTATTCGGGCCACGACAGAGGGGATTCCCCCGCAATCTGGCGATCGAACTCTTCGAGGTACCACTCACGCAGGGCGATGATGTCGTGCCGCGGCGCCAAGGTCAGCAATTCACCCGACCGGCAGAACTCGTCGGCACGCTTGAGGGCATCGCGCAGCCGGAGCGCGGCCTTGGCGGCCGACGGGGGAACCTGCATGGTGAGCGTGACCGATGAGGCGCCCCGCGCGACTGCGGCGTCCTGCTGTTGCCGCGCGACGGTCTCGGCGTCGGGATCGCGCGCCTCCAGCTCATGGATCAGCGCGTCCAAACCCGGCGGCACCTGGGAACCGCTCTGCTCGGTCACCGCGCCCATCGCGAGCAACGTGAACTCGCGGATGAGTTCGGCCTGATGCTCATTCGCGCGAGTAAGCACCTCGATGGGCGCGTCGCGCAACACGACCGTCACGGTGTTCTGCTTGGTGCGCCGGGACTGGTGCGTCATCGGCTTCCTCGCCCGGATCCGACCCAGCGATCGTTGTCCTCTGAGGATGCTTCGAGCTCGAACCACACGGCCTTGCCACCGCGCACGGTCTCGACGCCCCAGTCAGCGGCCAACGCCTCGACGAGATCGAGCCCACGGCCGGTCGTACTTCCGGCGGTGTGTCCACGCCGAGCGGGCTGGCGCGTGGCTTGGTCTTCGACTGCCACGCGGATCCGGCTACCCGTGCGGCTGACCCGGACGCGCACTTCCGAACGTGCGTGCAGCAGCGCATTGGTCACGAGCTCGCTCACCAATAAGGTCACGATGTCGTCGTCGCTGTCTGACCAGTGCCACGCGTGGAGGGTTTCCTCAACGAAGCGTCGGGCAAGTGCGGCGCTGCGGGGTTCGCACGGGAGAACCCTTTCCGCCCGCTGCGTCCTCGCCACGATTGCAGGATACGGAACAAACGGGCTCTGACAGGCCACGACGGGCGGATGTCCCGGTGTGAGCTTGTCGTCCGATTAACCACACCCGCGTACCTTCGGAACATGCGCCCGGATCCCCCCCTCCTGCAACGGATCCGGGACGCGATCATCGGTGACGACCAGGTGCTCGAAGGGCCGTACGGCCCGCGCCGGATGACGTATGCCGACTACACAGCGTCGGGAAGGGCGCTCGACTTCATCGAGGACTTCATTCGGCGCGAGGTGCTGCCGCGGTATGCGAACACGCACACCGAGTCGAGCGGCACCGGGCTGCAGACGACGCGGTTGCGCGAAGATGCCCGCCGCGTCATCCGAGACTCGGTCGGCGGGGGCGAGGACACACTGGTCCTCTTCTGCGGCTCGGGCAGTACCGCGGCGATCGACAAGATGGTCGGGATCCTGGGCCTGCGCATTCCTGCCGAGCTCGACGATCGCTACGACCTCACGTCACAGATCCCGCCCGCTGAACGCCCCGTCGTTTTCATCGGCCCGTTCGAGCACCACTCGAACGAGCTGCCCTGGCGCGAGTCCATCGCCGATGTCGTGGTGATCCCCGAGGACCGCGACGGGCACATCGACATCGATGCGTTGAAGTCGGCGCTCGTGGAGTACGCCGACCGGCCGCTGCGGATCGGGTCCTTCTCCGCGGCGTCGAACGTGACGGGAATCGTCACGAATACCCGACGCATCACGGCGTTGTTGCACGAGCACGGCGCACTGTCGTTCTGGGACTACGCGGCCGCGGCCCCCTATGTCGACATGGACTTCAGCGCGCCGGACGCCCCGATGGATGCGATGTTCCTGTCGCCACACAAGTTCATCGGTGGCCCGGGCACGCCGGGAGTTCTCGTCGTACGCCGGGATCTCGTCCGCAACCGCGTGCCAACGGTGCCCGGCGGCGGGACCGTCGCCTACGTCAATCCGGAGGAGCATCGCTACCTCGACGACCCGATCGCGCGGGAGGAGGGCGGCACGCCCGCCATCGTCGAGTCCATCCGCGCCGGGCTCGTGTTCCAGTTGAAGGAAGCGGTCGGCACCGCCGTGATCCGTGCGAAGGAAGAGGACTTCCTACGCCGTGCTGTCGCGTCGTGGTCGGCGAACCCGCGGATCGAGATTCTCGGCAACGTCGAAGCGGAGCGGTTGTCGATCGTCAGTTTCGTCGTGAAGTCGGATGGCGCAGCGGCGTACCTCCACCACAACTTCGTCGTGTCCGTCCTCAACGACTTGTTCGGGATCCAGTCCCGAGGTGGCTGCTCGTGCGCCGGGCCATACGGTCACCGCCTCCTCGGCATCGACCTCGACCGATCGCACGAGTTCGAACGCGAGATCGCACTCGGCTGTGAAGGCATCAAGCCTGGCTGGGTCCGAGTGAACTTCAACTACTTCATCAGCGAGGCCGTGTTCGACTACGTCGTCGCGGCCGTGCACCTCGTCGCGAACGACGGTTGGCGGCTGCTGCCCGACTACACGTTCGATCCAGAGACCGGGCTGTGGCATCACCGCAACGGCCCCGTCGAGCCGCCACTGCGGTTGCACGACATCACCTACGACGCCGACGGTGCCTTGCGCTACCCGCCGCACACCGCACGAGCGCCGGAAAGTGCGCTGGCCGAATACCTCGAGTCAGCGCGCGCGTTGCTCGCGAGTCGGCACAGCGATGCGGCCGCGGCGACGTACGACCCGAGCGCGTGCGGACTGACTGCCGACTTCGAGGCGTTGCGGTGGTTCGAGCTACCGGCGGCGAGCGTTCAGTCCGCGTCGCCGACGTCGACCGTGTAGGCCTCGTAGATCAGGTCGGCGTCGTACTGCCGGTGCCGGATCAGGCGGCCGATGATGACGTTGACGTCCTCACGGACGTCGAGCCGCCAGTCCACCCCCTGCGAGACCGGTCCTGCTGCCACGACGGCGAGCAGCCAGGTGACGAAGCCGGAGATCTCGTCGATCTCGGCGCGCAGCCGGCGTACCTCGCCGGCCAGGCGAGGGGCATCGGAGAGCACCCGGCGATAGAGCCCACCCGGACCGTCCTCCATGGCTGCGTGGGCGGCCAGATCCTCGGCCAGCCGGCGCAGGCCTGCGCCCACACCCGTGACCCAGCCTGGGCCGGGCGCCGGAGCCGCCACCGCGGCCTCGAGGTCGAGCACGGCATCCCGAATGTCGGTCCAGCCGGCGACTTCAAGGGGTGCTACGGGATTGGCGTCAGCCAAGGGCTCGACAAGCCTGAGTGCGTCCATCCGGTGACCTTTCGCCGGGTGGGCGCACCGCGTGGCGCCCGCATAGGTCGTACAGGGTGACTCACGACGGCCAGCGCCACAAGAGCTGATCAGGCGATCTCACTGTTCCGCTTGCCCTGATTTGTGATGGCCCGCTCGCGAGCTGCCATCGCGGTGACCTGTTCAACGGCGAAAATCTCCGCCGAGTCGATCTCGTCGGCAGCCAGATCGAGCAGAAGGGTGAGCGGGACTCCCGCGGCAAGACAAGCGCGGGCGAGCAGGATCGCGGGCAAATCGGCGGGGGTGCTCATTGTCGACTCCTGGCGGGTAGGGGGAATCACACACTTGTAATTCGGCCGTACCGCCAGAAACTTGAGCCCCGGATACTGTCGGGGGGTGCCGTCCGGCTGGCCTCCCGTCCCCGACGGGTCCCCCTTCCCGGTGACCAATCTCCCGTACGGCGTGGCGGCCCCGGCCGGGGAGCCGGCCCGCGTGGTCGTCCCGATCGGCACGCACGCACTCGACCTGGCCGCCGTGGCCCGGTCGGGGCTGCTGAGCGGCACGCTCCCGGACCCGGTCGCGGCCTTCGCCGCGGACACCCTCGACGGGCTGTTGGGGGCGGGACCAGCCGGCTGGGCAGCCGTGCGCACGCGGCTCCGTGAGCTCCTCGACGAAACGCCCTCCGAGCACCTCAGCGGAGCGCTGCTGCCGCTGGCCGGTTTGCAGCCGGCGCTGCCCTTCACGGTGGCCGACTACGTCGACTTCTACTCCTCACTCGACCACGCGACGAACGTCGGCCGGATCTTCCGGCCCGACGCCGACCCCCTCCCCGCCAACTGGCGGTGGCAGCCGCTGGGCTACCACGGCCGAGCCGGCACGGTCGTCGTGAGCGGTACGCCGGTGCGCCGGCCGATCGGTCAATGGCGGCCGCCGGGTGCACAGGAGCCCGTCGTCGGTCCGACCGAAAAGCTCGATGTCGAGGTGGAGGTCGCCTACGTCGTCGGCGTACCGACCGATCCTGGGCAGCGGGTCGCCGCGGACGACTTCCGCGACCACGTGTTCGGGGTGGTGCTTCTCAATGACTGGAGCGCACGCGACATCCAGTCGTGGGAGTACCAGCCGCTGGGCCCGTTCCTCGGAAAGTCTTTTGCCACAACGATTTCTCCGTGGGTCGTGCCGCTCGACGCACTCGACGCCGCGCGAGTTCCACCGCCCGCGCAGGACCCCCAGCCCGCTGCCCATCTGCGTTGCTCCGGAGACTGGGCGTTCGATCTCGCGTTAGAACTCGAGATCAACGGCACAGTCGTCGCGCGACCGCCGTACGCCTCGACGTACTGGACGATGCCGCAACAGCTCGCGCACGCCACGTCGAACGGCGCCCGGCTACGCACCGGCGACCTGTTCGCCTCGGGAACCGTCTCCGGACACGACCGTCAACAGTGGGGCTCGCTCTTGGAGCTCAGCTGGAACGGGCGCGACCCGCTGCCGCTGGGCGACGGCTCCAGCCGCACCTACCTCGAGGACGGCGACCAGGTGGTGATCCGTGCCACCGCACCGGGCGCCGACGGCACCCGGATCGGCTTCGGCGACTGCGCCGGGGCGGTGCTCCCCGCCCGCTAGTCGCCGCCTCCACCGGAGGCGGCCCGCTCGTCCCATTCCAGCCGCCGACCCTCCGGCCCGAGGTCATAGAGCCGCTTGCACTCCGGGCACAGCGGATACTTGCTGGGGTCGCGGTTGGGCACCCAGACCTTCCCGCAAAGGGCGATAACGGGCATCCCCGTCACCGCGCTCTCGACGATCTTGTCCTTCAGGACGTAGTGGGAGAACCGGTCGTGGTCCCCGTCCCCGTGTGAGGTGTCGGGAATGGTCCGGGTGTCCGTCGAGGTTCGTGTTTGGGATGGGCTCACTAGCCCATTGTGACCCCTCGCGACATGCGTCCTTTTACATGCTGCGTCGACGCGATTCGCGTGGCACCATGCCAAGACAGCAGTCATCACGGGAGGGGCGACGTGTCACAGACCGTCGAGATGACGCCTGCCCGGGCGCGCAACCGCATCCGCCCGCGTTGGTGGGCGGAGCTTGCTCTGGTCGCTTTCACGTACGCGCTCTACAGCCTGATCCGCAACCTCATTCCTACCGAGACCGGTGCGGCGATCCGTCGGGCGGCCCGGCTCTTCGACCTCGAGCGAGCGTGGCACCTGGCACCTGAAGCAGCGCTGAATGCGGCTGTGAGCAGCCATCACGCGATTGCGATCGCCTTCGACTACCACTACGCGACGATGCACTACGTCGTCACGCCCGCGGTGCTCATCTGGATGCTGGTCTCCGTCCCCGAGCACTACCGCCACGCTCGCCGCATCCTCATCGTCGCGACGATCCTCGGACTGATCGGATTCTGGCTCGCCCCGTTAGCACCGCCACGGATGCTCGACGCCGACGGGTTCGTTGACACGATGGCGAAGTTCGCCGGCTACGGCTGGTGGTCGCACGACGCGAGCGCCCCGCGTGGCCTCGGTGGTCTGACCAATGAGTACGCCGCGATGCCGTCGCTGCACGTCGGATGGGCGCTGTGGTGCGGCTGGATGATCGCCCGCTACTCGCAACGCACGTGGGTGCGCGTACTCGGCATCCTGTACCCGATCACGACAGTGATCGTCGTGCTCGCAACCGCCAATCATTTCTTCCTCGACGTCGTCGGTGGCGTCGGAGTGATCCTGCTGGCCGTTCCGATTGTGGTCGTCGGTGAACGGTTCTTCGGGCGGCTGGCCGACGCCCGCTCCGCGCCGTTCCTGCCGTCTCAGCGAAGAGCGTCGCCCGACGTCCACTCCGACCAGGACAAGTTCCAGTCCGCGTAGCCATTGCCCTGCTGTAGTCGGCGTGGCGTCCCGCTCACCTGCACGATGTCGCCGCGGCGCGTGAGGTCGAAGAACCACTTGGCATTGGCCGGGCTGACATTGATGCATCCGTGCGAGACATTGCGCCGACCCTGGTCGCGGACCGACCACGACGCCGAGTGCACGAATTCGCCGCTGTAGGAGATGCGGACGGAGTTCGGCACGCGCAGGTAATACCCGCCGGGGGCGTTGCGCGGGATACCGATCGTCGACGAGTCCATGATCTGCAGGGCGTTCTTGTTCGTCACGACGTGGATCCCCGACGTCGTCGGATACTTGTCCCGGCCGGTGCTGACGTCGAACGACCGGGCCAGCTTTCCGTCGACGAACACCTGCATCGAGTGCGTGCGCGCATCGACCTTGCCGATGTGCGACGAGCCGATGTCGAACGCGATCGTTCGCCCCTCCACGCCCCACACGCCGTTGCCCGCATCAAGCGCGTCGATGTCGTAGGTCAGGGTCACGTGGTCATGCGCCGGCCAGTACTCCGGCGGTCGGTAGTGCATTTCCGTGTCGGAGAACCAATGCCAAGCCCCCGCCTTCGCCTTCTCCGCAGTCACGGTGAATCGCTCCTGGACGGCGGCGCGGTTCTTCACCGGAGCCGTGAAGTAGACAGCGATCGGCATGCCGACGCCGACGGTCTCGCCGTTGAGTGGCGCGATCTTGGCCTTCAGCGTGTGCGTGGGCACCACGGTTCGGAAGTCGGCCTCGGTGAGCGTCGACTGGTTCTTGCCGTCCACGGCCTGAGCGGCGACGTGGTAGCGCATCGCCGGGTCCAGCAGCTCCTTCGTCGACCAGCTGTTGTGATCGGCGGAGTAGGCACCCGGGACGAGCGACCCGTGTTGATCGCTGACGCTGACGAAGACCATCCGGCCGTGCTTGATGCCGACGCGCACGACCGAGTCCGGGCGGACGTTGGACTTCCCGCTGGATGGCGTGATGGTGATCGTGGGGCGAGAGTCCGACGATGCGCTAGTGGACGAGCCGCTAGAACTGCACGCGACTGCAGTCAGTAGGGCGCAGCCCAGTAAGGCAGTGCAGCCGTGTCTTCCCATGTCGTGGGCATTCTCACTCACCTAAGCGGTTACCGCGAAGTCTCAGTTCAGCGTCGGGTCGGCGGGAAAAGTCGAAACGAGCGCCAGGTCGCCGCCCTGGCGCCGGAGCACATCCCGCCAGAGCAGATCGGGACGCCTGCAGAAGACGTCGTCTGGTGCGCCAGTGACGACGTACCAGGCGCCTTCGTCGACCTCACCGTCGAGCTGACCCGGCCCCCACCCGGCGTACCCGGCATAGACGCGCAGTGCCGCGAGATGCGGTGCGAGCAGCGTCGGGTCTCCGTCGAGGTCGACGACACCGAAACCATCGACAACCGGCTGAAATCCGAACTCGGGAGGCGTCCCGAAAATCCGCCCGAGTGCAAGTGCGCCCTCGGGCGAGACCGGCCCGCCCACAAAGACCACCTGTGGTGAGGACACGGCGACGTCCCACAGCGGGAGCACCTCTGCGACGTCGGTCTGTGATGGACGGTTGAGCACAACCCCGAGGGCGCCGTCGGCGGAATGCTCGGCGACGAACACCGCGGTGCGAGCGAAATTCGGGTCGTTGAGCACCGGCGCGGCCACGAGCAGCCGACCGGCGAGTGAACCCCGCTCCTCAGGCAACTCGTCCATGACTCCCATGGTGCCGCAGGAATGATGTCTCCATGCACGTGGAGCACCGATATCTCGTTCCGCCCGGTGTTCTGCTCGGCGTACTCACCGATCCCGCCTTCCTGACGGCGCGTAACGAGCGGTACGGCGGGGCCGGTGCGCCCGTCGTCTCGAGGGAGAACGGCCAAGTCGTCATCACCGTTCCACGTCAACTGCCGATGGCACACGTCCCTTCCGTGTTCCATCGCTTCGTCGGCGACGGCCGCTTCACCGAACGTGACACGTGGTCCTCGATCGGCGACGACCGCGCCATTGGGTCGTGGCTCGTCGACGTAGGCAAGGCACCCATTCAGCTGAGCGGCACACACACGATCACCGCCACCGGCCACGGGTCCGTGCACGTCGTCGCTGGTGATGTGAAGGTCAGCATTCCGGTCGTGGGTGGCAAGCTCGCCCGCGAGGTTGTTGCCCACCTCACCGACCTGATCAGTCACGAGATGGCGTTCGCCGCGGAGTGGCTGGAGTCGCGTCCGGCATCATGACGGCGACGACCAAGGGAGGGTGCGCCGTGGGCGTGCAAGTGAGAGTGGACATCGACGCGCCGGCTGAACGCGTCTACGACCTGGTCGCTGACCTCCCCGGCATGGGTAGGTGGAGCCCGGAGAACAGTGGCGGCTCGTGGCTCGGCGACGCGACCGAGGCAGGCGTTGGTGCCCGGTTCCGCGGCCGGAACCACCGCGGTCCGCTGCGCTGGTCCACGACCTGCACCGTCACCGAAGCGCAGCGCGGCAAAGCCATCGAGTGGACGGTTGGCTTCGCGGGGATCCCTATCGCGCGTTGGCGGTATGACTTCGAACCCACCAGCAGTGGTACGTCGGTGACGGAATCGTTCGAAGACCGCCGACCGGCCGCGATGAAGGTCGCGTCGGTGCCAGCGATGGGGATCAGAGATCGCGATAAGCACAACCGCACTGGCATGGTCGAGACGCTCCAACGGCTGCCGGCGGCTGCGGAAACCGGCTGAGCGCTAGCCGGCTCCCAGCAGCAGAGCGCTCGTCGGCACTCCGGTGCCCGCAGTGACGAGCACGTTGGTGGTGTCCGGCACCTGGTTGACAGCGTTGCCACGCACTTGTCGCACGCCTTCCGCGATGCCGTTCATGCCGTGGAGATAGGCCTCGCCGAGCTGGCCGCCGTGGGTGTTCACCGGCAGCCGACCACCGAGCTCGATCGCGCCGTCGGCGATGAAGTCCTTGGCCTCGCCCGGCTTACAGAAGCCGAACTCTTCTAGTTGTGGGAGCACGAAGGGCGTGAAGTGGTCGTAGATCACGGCGGTTTGCACGTCGTTCGGACCGAGTCCCGAGCTCTCCCAGATCTGGCGCGCGCACAGGCCCATCTCGGGCAACCCGACCAGGCTGTTGCGGAAGTACGACCGCATCATCTGCTGGTCTTCCGCCATCCCTTGGGCAGCCGCCTTGATGACAACCGGCGACTGTTTGAGATCGCGCGCACGATCCGCCGTCGTGACCAGAATCGCTTGTCCACCATCGGTTTCCTGGCAGCAATCGAGCAGGTGCAGCGGCTCGACGATCCAGCGTGAGTCTTGGTGGTCCTGCAAGGTGATCGGCTTGCCATAGAAGTGCGCCGCCGGGTTCGTCGCCGCGTGTTTGCGATCTGCGACGGCAACACGGCCGAAGTCTTCGCTGGTCACGCCGTACTCATGCATCAGCCGGGTCGCGAACATCGCCACCCACGACGCGGGTGTGAGCAAGCCGTACGGCGAGGTCCATGCGTATTGCGCTTCCTCGGCTGTTGCACCGGCGGGCCGGTTCTGTACGCCGGCACCGAAGCGCGCGCCCGACCGTTCGTTGAACGCGCGGTAGCAGAGCACATAGTCAGCGACGCCCTCGTTGACGGCCATGGCGGCGTACTGCACGGTGCCGCACGGCGCGCCGCCGCCGAAGTGGATCCGACTGAAGTGCGTCAGCTCTTTGATGCCGAGGCTGCGCATGATGTCGGTCTCTGGATTCGTCTCCATCGTGAAGGTCGACAGCCCGTTGACCTGCGACGGGTCGATCCCCGCGTCCGCGCACGCTGCGACACAGGCTTCGAGGGCGAGTTGCAACTCACTGCGGCCGGAGTTCTTGGAGAACTCCGTTGCGCCGATGCCGACGATCGCCGTGTTGCCGGCGTAACCGTGCTTGGTCATGGCAAGACCAGCTCCACCGTGCCGGATGCATGATCACCGAGCGAGTTCGATGCACGAACACCGACCGTGACCGCATTGCCGTCGATGGTTTGCACCGCGCCCTCGAACGTCAGGGGGTCATTGGGGTACGCCGATGCGCCGAGCCGCACGCGCAGCGCGCTCACCCTTGCCTCGGGGCCGGCCCAGTCGGTGACGTAACGCGCCATGAGACCGAGCGTCGTGTTGATGTTCAGGAAGATGTCCTTCGAACCTTGGCGGATCGCGAGATCACGGTCGTGATGCACCGGAGTGAAGTCGCGGGTGGCAAGTGCGCCACTGACCACAAGAGTCGGCGTCACCGGCAATGACCAGATCGGCAGCCGCTGGCCCTCGACCTCGGCGGCGCGGAGCGTCTGCTCGTTCCGTCGCGGCGTCGCAGGGCGGAACTGCGGAAGTGATACGGCACCGCGAGAGTCCGACGCACCCTCCACGAGTGCGGGGTGACTGTCGAGCCATTCCAACTCGAGCGGCATGCCGACCTGCAGGTGCTCACGTCGACAGCCGACGATGTTCGACACCAGGCGCACGCCCTCATCGAGCTCGACCAGGCCGACGAGCACGGGATAGTCGAAGCCGTTGGCTTGCGGGTAGTGCGGGACGGCGTAGGAGTAGAGGCGGCCACGGCCGGAGGACACGACCCAGTCGTAGGTGAACGCGCCGCACTCCCAGCACCGCGGTGACGGCGGGAAGTGCAGCGCGCCGCAGCCGGTGCAGCGTTGGATGCGCAGCTCGTGTTGCCGGGCGCCGTCCCAGAAGAACTGGTTGTCGCGATTGATCGCCGGTCGCGGTCGCAGTGCCGGGTCAGGGTCGGGTTTGGCCGGTGCGCCTTCTTCAGGTGCAGCGACGCGGGCCGTGCCGGGCTTGAACTTCAGGATGCGGAACAACAGGTCGCCGACATGCTCGCCATCGACAGTCAGGTAGCGGTGGCGTGTGGTGACGAAGTGTCCGCTGCCCAGACCGGTGTGCTTCTCCGGGGAGACGTCTTCGAGGATCTGCACGTTCTGCAGCACCTCACCGGGACGCAGATAGCGCTGCAACTCGAGCTCTGAGTTGACGGCGACGACCGAGGTGAATCCGCTTTGCTCGAGCAGCGCGATCACCTTGCTGCGCGGGTCGGTGCCCGCCCGGCCACCGGGTTGGCTCGCCGGCAGGCCCGGCCGGTCCCAGATGTCGAGCGTCGCCGGCGGTGCAACAACGCCGCCGTGGATCGACGCGGCGGCGTACATCTCGTCGGTGTAGCAAGGATTGTCATCCCCGATGGCGTCACACCAGTCGGCGATCGCCGTCGTCGTGATCGCGTGCCGCCCGACGTGCGGCGCCCCGGACGCGCCCAGGTCAGCGCGCAGCTGCGCCAGGAACGCGTCCCCGTCGGTCACTCCTCAGACCTTGGCTGCTTCGCGGAACTTGGTCGTCCGGTGCACGGGGTCGGTGTCGATCTTCGGGATGACGTGCTCGCCCATCAGCCGGATCATCTCGAGCGTCTCCTCGATCGGTGCCGGTCCGATGCCGAACACGAGCTGGTCGATCCCGGTCTCTTCCCAGCGCTTGCATTGCGCGAGCGCGTCATCAGGCGATCCGATGACAAGGCCGCCGTACTGCGCACCGAGCTCTGCCATCTCCGGTGTGCCGTCCGCCAGCAGTTCTGGCCACGCCGGGATGTGCGCAGGACGGGGGAACGTGTCGTGGTAGCGATAGACGTTGCTGACGAGATAGTTCGGCTTGCAGTTGACGTAGGAGTCGATCGCCTTCTGCTTGTCCTCGGCGACGTAGGCCGCGATGCAGCTCATGATGTTGTCGTTGGCGAACGCTCCGACCGGCTCCGCGTTGGCGATGCCGTTCTTGTACGCCGACCGCAGCTTCTCCACCTTGTCGAGGCTGTCGAGGGAGAAGCCGAGCACGCCGAGGCCCATCCGGCCGGCCATCTCGTAGGACGGCGGATTGCCCGCGGCGTACCACATCGGCGCGTGCCCCTTGCCGTAGGGACGGGGCAGGATCTTGCGCGGCGGCAGCGACCAGTACTTGCCCTCGTAACCCTCGTAGGTCTCCTGCATGAACATCTTCGGGAACTCGTGGATGACGTCTTCCCAGATTTCCTTCGTGATGTTCGTGTCGGTGATGCCCGCGTGATGGAGGAAGCCGAGGATCTCGTGGCTGCCCGCGCCGCGACCGGTGCCGAACTCGAACCGGCCGTGCGTCAGCTGGTCGAGATAGTTGACTCGCTCCGCGACCTTGGCCGGGTGGTTGACCTGCGGCAGCGGGTTGAAGATGCCGGAGCCGACGTGGATGCGCTCGGTCTTCGCAGCGAGATAGCCCGCGACGACATCGTTGGCCGATAGGTGGGAGTACTCGTCGAGGAAGTGGTGCTCGGTGAGCCACACGTATTTGAAGCCGGCCTTGTCGGCGGCGATCACGGCTTCGATGTCTTCGAAGATCGCGTGGTGTTCGGCGTCGGGATCGACCGCGCGCCGGGAGTTCGGGACGAAGTTCTGGATGAAGAGGCCGAACTCCATGTGCGTGTCCTCCTGAGGAGCGGTTGTTGCACATTTGCAACGACCTGGTGCAGTATGGGAACGCTACCGGCAGAGGAGCGTTCGTGTCCAGGCAGTCTCCACCGACCAGACGAGTGGCCCAACTCCTCGACACCGTCGTACGCCGGCCGGGTCACAGTTTCACGCTCGCCGAGCTCGCCAAAGACACCGGCATCAGCAAGGCCACCTGCCTCGGCATCCTCAACGAGCTGGCCGAGTCAGGCTGGCTGTCCCGCGACCCCGGCACCAAGACCTACCGCCCCGGGGCCACCATGCTCGCTGCGGGCGCAGCCGCCGAAGAAGGCTTCGCGGCGGTCCACCTGGCCCGGCCGCACATGGCGTCGCTCACCCGCGAGGTGGGGATGGCCTGCACGGCGTCCGCCGTCGTCGATGACCTCGTCACCGTGCTCGCTCGCACCGACCCGCCCGGCCGGACGAACACTGCACTTGGCCCCGCGTTCCGCGTCGGCCAGCGCTATCCGTTCGCCCCGCCGTCCGGTGTCATGTTCGTCGCTTGGGAGGACGACCGCACGGTCGAGGCATGGCTCGCGAGCGAACCGCTGCCCCCGCTGACGACCGAACCCGAGCAGCTGCGCACCGTTGTCGAGTCCAGCCGCACCCGCGGTCATCTCGTTGTCGGGCTCGGCGAACCGGATGCGGGTCTTTACGCGTTGCTGTCCGACGTCGCCGACACGCAGTTGGCAGCGCGGCTCGGCGAGCTGCTCCAACAACGCATGCCGGCCGGCGTACAGCCCTATCTCATCGGCGATCTCAACGGACGCAAGAGGTACGACGTCAGCACGATCTGCGCGCCGGTGTTCGAACGCAGCGGACACATGGCGTTCCTGCTCGCCGTCCTGCCGATGCGATCGGGCATCTCCGGCACTGACGTCCGCACCGCTGCCACCTCGCTCATGCGTACCGCTGACGAGGTGACGGCCAGCATCGGCGGCCACGATCCCTGGAGCCGTGGCTGAATCACCGCGCGGGAGTTAGTCCTCTTCGAAGACAGTCGGCAGGTTGCAGGCCACGCGCATATTCGTCCACGCCGTGTTGACCCGCACTCTTGCTACACCCCATCGTGATTGGTTCGAGTCGGGGTCCTGAACCCATTTGACTGTGTACGCGTCCGCCAGCGCGGACAAGCTCGACGACAGGGTGAGTCCGGCCGCCCGAACCTCGGGATCGCTGACGTGTTCAGCCGTTCGCTGCACTTTCTGGGCTGCCCGAACGACGCTCGTCGTATCCACCGTCGGGGCCGACTCGTCGATCTGCCAATCGCTCGATTGCGCGGTCATGGCCTCGCACGCATGACGGACGGGTTGGTAGCGGACCGCGTAGGTAGCCGCGACACCTAACAGCGCAACGACGACACCGGCCATTGCAATGAGCTTCCACCAGCGTTCGGACTGTCGCGCACACCATCGATCATGACGGGACAGTCCCGGACGCAACAGGCAGGTCACTCCCCCGGCACGGACTCTCGTCCTCGATCACCGTCCGGGCGACGAGGCAAACCATCTGACACACTGTCAGGTCTCGCAGCGAACGACATGGGCGGAGCCGGAGGGGTCATGCGCGACTACGACAAGCTGTTCATCGGTGGCGAGTGGGTCACACCCGCAAGTGACCGGATCATCGAGGTCCACTCCCCCGCAACACTCGAACGCGTCGGCAGTACGCCGGAAGCCGTCGAGGCCGACGTTGATGCAGCGGTTGCCGCCGCGCGCAAGGCGTTCGACGAGGGTCCATGGCCGACGATGGCGCCAAGCGAGCGCGCCGCCATCCTGACGAAGGTGCTCGAGACGCTCAGCGCTCGCACCGACGACATCGTGCAGGTCATCTCCAGCGAGTTGGGTCAGCCCGCGCTGCCCGTGCAGATGATGCAGGTCTTCCCGTCGCAGGCTGTGCTCGGCTGGTACCCCGCACTCGCCGACAGCTTCCCGTGGGAAGAGGAGAAGCAGGGCATCTTCGGCACGTTCCGCGTGCGCAAGGAGCCCGTCGGGGTGGTCGCCGCGATCATCGCGTGGAACGTCCCGCTGTTCCTCGCGTTCAACAAACTCGTTCCGGCGCTGCTCGCGGGTTGCACCGTCGTACTCAAGCCAGCGCCAGAGACACCACTCGCCACCAACATCGTTGCAGAATGGTTCGCCGAGGCCGGACTCCCCGAAGGCGTGCTGTCGGTCCTCCCGGCTGGCCGCGAGGTCGGCGAGCATCTCGTCACCCACCCCGGCATCGACAAGGTGAGCTTCACCGGCAGTGTCGCGGCCGGCAAGAAGGTCGGCGCCCTGGCGGCGGAGCGGTTGAAGCGCTGCACCTTGGAGCTCGGCGGCAAATCGGCAGCGATACTGCTCGAGGACTTCGACCTCGCTGCAAACGTCGACGGTCTCGTCGGCTCCGGCCTCAACAACAGCGGCCAGGCGTGCGTTGCGCAGACGCGCATCCTCGCGCCGCGGGCGCGCTACGACGAGATCACCGAGGCGGTCGCCGCCGCCGCTGCCGCGTTCAAGGTCGGCCCGCCGAACGACCCAGAAGCGCAGATGGGACCGCTGGTCGCCGAACGCCAGCGGGACCGCGTCGAGGGCTACATCGCGAAGGGCAAGGCAGAAGGCGCGCGACTGGTCACCGGCGGTGGCCGGCCAGCCGGTCTCGACACCGGCTGGTACGTCGAACCCACGGTCTTCGCCAACGTCGACAACAAGATGACGATTGCTCAGGAGGAGATCTTCGGTCCCGTCCTGTCGGTGATCCCGTACGACGACGTCGACGAAGCCGTCCGGATCGCGAACGACTCCGACTATGGACTCGCAGGATCGGTCTGGACCAACGACATCGAACGCGGCCTCGACATCGCCCGGCGTGTGCGCACCGGCACGTTTGCCATCAACTGGTACGCCTTCGACATGGCCGGACCGTTCGGCGGATACAAGAACTCCGGCATCGGCCGCGAAGACGGGGTCGAAGGACTCCTGGCTTTCACCGAGACCAAGCAGATCCTGATGCCGCTCGGCTGGAGTGGCTGACGCTGCCGGTCCGCATATGCGCGTCCTCGTAACCGGGGGCACCGGCTTCATCGGTGCGCACACGGTCAAGGCGCTCAACGACGCTGGGCACTCGGTGCGGTTGCTCGTCCGCAGCCCGAAACGCATCGAGGAGAGTCTCCATCCGCTCGGCGTCACCATCGACGACTACGTCGTCGGCGACATGCGCGACGAGCAGATCGTCGGTCGTGCTCTCGACGGGTGCGACGCGGTCTTCCATGCGGCCGCCGAGGTGTCCGTGGAACGCCGACGTGGTGCCGAGGTGCTCGCGTCGAACCCCCGCGGCACTGAGGTCGTCATTGATGCCGCGATCGCCCAAGGCTGTGACCCGATCATCCATGTGTCGAGCGTCGCCGCGCTGTGGCAGCCCGGCGTACCCCTGATTCATGCGAACCTGCCGCCCGCGACGTCGGAAGCGGCGTACGGCCAGTCGAAATCCCTCGCCGAGGAGCACGTGCGCAGGCGCCAGGCCGAAGGCGCTCCGATCGTCATCACCTACCCGGCCGCCGTGTGGGGCCCGCCCGCGGGCGCTGCGCTCGGTGAGTCGATCCGCGCCTTAGAGCCGTACGCGCGCTATGGCGTGATGCTGTCCGCCGGCGCGCTGTCCGTCATCGACGTGCGCGACCTTGCACTGATCCACGCCGCTGCATTGCAACCGGGTCGCGGGCCCCGCCGCTACATGTGCGGCGGTCACTTCGTCCGGATGCCGGAGTATGCGCGCGTGCTGCGCGAGGTGACCGGTCGCAGGTTCCCGATCGTCCCGATGCCGGGCGGTGGTCTGCGTGCACTCGGGTACGCCGTGGACGCGGCGATGCACGTCGTGCCGATCGACTCGGTGTTCACCCACGAAGGCATGAACCTGCTCACGTTGTGGGTCCCGACCGACGACCGCGGCATCCGCGAAGACCTCGGGATCAACCTGCGCGATTTGCACGAAACGATTCGCGACGCGTTGCTCGGCCTCGTCAGTGTCGGTCGGCTCGAACCTAAGCACGCGGGCACGGCGCTCGCTCACTTACCGACGCCCTGAACTACTTGTTGGCCAACCGCTCCGTTGCGACGTACGCATGGTGCAGCAGATCAGCGCCAGAACGTACGGCGAACGTCGAGGCGATGAGCCGCGTCGCGCGGGGCGCCGCCACCAGACCCGCAACGAATCCGGTAGCGACCCACTGATCAAGGCAGAAGGGGCAGGTGAGTAGCTCACCGACGGCCTTGCGCCACCCGCTGCCGTGCACCTCCTCGATCACCTCCCCCGGCGAGTCCGCAGCACCCTTGAACCGAGTGAATGGTGCACGCAACGGGCTGGTGACCGAGTCCTTGGCGAGCGTGCGACTCATCTTGTGCGTCGCGACAGCAAGCAGGGTGAGATCACCGGCTGAGATTCGCTTCGGCAGCTTCACGCGGCGAGCGCGGGCGAGTCCGAGCAGCCCAGCGCTCAGAGCGACGTACACCGCGTTCGTCGCCAGATAACCACCCAGCGGGGAGTCATCGCGACCATAGTCACGCTGCACCCGCTCGGCCGCATCGCCGACCTCACGAATACCAGCTTCAACTGCCATAACGGTGGCGTTCCCACCTCGATCCGCGGCGAACCGGCACACTAGGTGCGTGGAGCAATCCGTTGCCCGCACGTTGTGGACGCGCTTCGAGCCGATCCACGCGGTCACGTACTTCACGCCGGAGGCTCGCGAGCATTTCGAAGCAGCGGGACTGCGAGGGTTCTGGCGTGGCTACTTCGCTGGACGCGCCGCACCGCTTGGTGACGTCGACGCAGCGCCGGTCCTGGCCAGCTTTTTCTCCTTCGCGCCATCGATGGTGGAACGCGCCCTGCCCGGTGTCTGGCAGCGCGCAACACCGAAGGCAGCGCTGGATGCGCGGATCGCCGGTGCTGTTGCCGCGCTGCGCCGGCTCTGGGACAACGCCGACGAGTCGATCCTCGTGCCGATCGCGGATCGGCTCGAGGAGGCGTGCAGCCTCCTCGACTACTCGGGGCGGATTCTCGGCGCCGCCAACGCCGTGCTTCCGTGGCCGATCGATCCGGTTGCACGCGTCTGGCAAGCGACGACTGTGCTGCGCGAGCACCGCGGCGATGGGCACGTCGCTGCGGTGCGGCGCGCCGGCCTCGACGGCTGCTCGGTCTTGGTATGGCGAAGCGCCCTCGACTTGCGTCGACACGACCTGCAGCCCAATCGTGGTTGGGCCGATGAGCAATGGGCCGACGCCGAGCAACGTCTCGTTGAGCGCGGCTGGCTCGACGACAACGCCCGTACGCCGACTACCGCGGGTGTCGAGGAATGGAGTCAGGTCGAGGCGGCTACCGACCGCGATGCCGGCGGGCCGTGGCAAGCGCTCGGCGGTGAGACCGACCGACTCGTTGAACGGCTGACACCACTGGCACGCGCCGCAGCAGAGGCGATGCCCCCGATGAACCCCATCGGCTTGCCCGGGTTGGCCGGCGACGCGGCCTAAATACGTGCGTGGATCCGGATCGTCGTCCCGCTAGCGTCGGAACGGAGCTCGGCCAGGTCGCAGAACTGGTGTACCAACCACAGTCCCCGGCCACCCTCCGCGCCGGCACGGGGCGTATGGCGCCCCACGAGTGGGTCGTCGATGCGGCCACGGTCGGACACCTCGACGATGACGGACGGTTGAGTGGGCTCGGTCCACAGACGCAATGTGCCGTGGCCTCCGCCGTACACCAGCGAGTTGGTGACGACCTCGTTGACCGCAAGCAGCAGGTCATCGCCGCGGTCACCCACCAGCGAGGCTTCGCGGAGACGCTCGCGGACGAAACGTCGGATCTGTGGAAGTGCGCCGGGACCGAACTGCAAGGACACGGCATCCGCTGGAGGTGGCGGCAGTGGGTAGTCGGGCGACAGGTAAATGGATAGTGGATCGACGTAGTCGCTGCTGCCACGCCGCTCAGCACCATCAACGATCACCGGATGAGTGCGCAGGGCATCGCTCAACGTCACTGGGTCGAGCCCGGCGGAGTCGTAAGGACAAAGAATGGTTACCGGTGTGTCCTGGAACGCAAGGTTGAGCAACGCCTCGTGGCGAGTGCACTCACGAATCTCGGCTTCGTTGCGCCCCACCCAGATCGGCTCACCGACGAACCGGATCCGGCCGGGCGGCTGGGCGTCGCAGAACTTGCGGACGGCCGGGATGATCCGACCGGGGTTGCGCCCGATCGTCGTCATGTCCAGCAGGGTCACCTGCTCAGCCTCAGCCCCGAGAGCCGCACGCAGCGGGTCATGGCGCTGACCGGGGACGGACACCAGCACGGGCTCACCTGCCGCCAGACCGTCGCGTACGAAACGACCCACGCCGTCGACGAAGTCGTCAACGTCGCGGTAGAAGATCGCCTCGTGTTCGAGCACGCCAGCAGTGCCGACGCGGTCCAGCGCGCGGGTCATGAAGAGAGCCCACCCCCAATGTTGCCCATCGTGCCCACCTGAACACGTTTCCATGCACAGAATGGGGTAATTAGCCGCCGCAGGCGGGCGACATGCCCGGCTCTGCTGCGGCTTGCACGACTAATCCCCGGGCCCGCGCGCCCGGGATCAGCCGCGGAAGGTCAGGCCCGCGAGCGGGTTCGGAAAATCGAGAAGCCACCAGGACCGACGGCGAGGCCGGCGACGATCAGCAGCAAGCCCCAGAGAAGCTGGCCTTGAAGCAACTGAACGATGCCCACGATGACGAGTACGACGGCGGCTAACCACAGTAGAAATCCCATGTCAGCCGTGTGCCCCCGCCGTACGCCGCTGAAGCATTACCTGGTTGCTATTTCTTACGTGCCCCAGGGGACGTGGTGTGTCTCACATTTGGACAACGCAGATGTCACCACTGGAAACGTTAAGCCCCCGCTGACACGGGCAGGCCTCTCATCAGTAAGGCCGAGTCATACAACCAACCAACGAGGAGTGACGATGCGAATCATTCCCCGCGTCGAGTACAAGAACGCCGTGGGCCTCGCTGACAAGTTTGTCGGTTTGGGCAAGGAACTTGTGGGCGAAGTCATCGACAACCGGCGCTTAGTAGAGGCCGGCGAAGCCCAGCAGGACAAGGGTGCTGAGAAGTTGAAGGCGTTGCGTGCGCAGGCGAAGGCCGACGCGCACGAGACCAAGGCGCGTGCGCACGAGGCCAAGCAACGAACGGCTGAGCGCGCCAAGAACTGACTTGCAACGTCGGCCCGACATTCATCGCAGGAGGTCCTAGCTATGGGCACGTTCGAACAGGTCAAAGGTGCCGTAAAGGAGAAGGTCGGTGAAGCGACCGACAACCCGATGCTCGCCGAGGAAGGTGAGCAGCAGGCCGCCAAGGGCGCTGAAGAGACCAAGGCCGAGAAGGAACGCATGAAGGCTCAGGCGCACGAAAAGAAGTCTGAGTACCACGAAGCGAAGCAGAAGGCCGCCGAGAACTGAGCGGATCGATCACTGGAGCGGCCGGGCTTAACCGCCCGGCCGTTTTCCGTTTGCGCCTAAGCGCTCACCTGCGGCACCGCTGCCGCAGTGACTGACCGGCGCAGCAACGCCACGGCAACCGCCGCGACAACGCCGAGCTCGCATGCGGTGGCAACAACGTCGAGGAACCCGACCGGTTCGATCTGCCCGGCTGACGGACCGATCGGAATACCGACGGTTCGCGACATCGCCCAGATCGCGATCAGCGCGCTGTTGCCGACGATGCCGCTCAACAGCAACGAGTGGCTCGGACGGCGTACTACGAGGAACGACCATGCAACCTGCGCTGCGGTCGCAACAGCAAAGAACGCGCCGTAGATGAACGCCTCATTGAAGTGCTCGGGGCAGACAACAAGGTGGATTGCCGCTGCGAGCAACGAGAGGACGGCGGCAAGGACGAACGGCGGCAGGCTCGGCGATGCGACACGTTCCACCTGCTCGCGGTCGGACATCCGACCACGCACATCGGAGGTCAGTGCGATCAGCCCCATGATGGCGACTGGGCCGACGAGCATGACCGCGTGGATGGCGTGATGCGACCAGAACCCACCACCGTGGGCAAGCTCTACCACGACGACGCCCACAGCGGTGAGGTGTCGCGCTGCTGCGGAACCTCAGCAATTCGCTGCTGGGCTAGCCACCGGTCGAACGTGTGCGGTGCCATGGGCCGGCCGAGGTGGTAGCCCTGCGCGATGTCACAGCCGACGGCTGCGAGCGCATCCAGCGTGTCTTGGTCCTCGACGCCTTCGGCGACGACGGTGAGGCCGAGGTTGTGGCCAAGGTCGACGGCCGCGCGGACGAGCACCTCGTCGCCCCTGGTCTGGAGCATGCCGGCAACGAACGACCGGTCGATCTTCAGCTCGGTCACCGGGAGCTGCTTGAGGTAGGTCATCGACGAGTAACCAGTACCGAAGTCATCAATGGAGATCTGTATTCCGGCGTCGTGGAGGGCGCTCAGCGTCTCCAACGCACGGTCAGGGTCGTGGGCCAGCGTGTTCTCGGTGATCTCCAGTGTCAGGTGTCGCGCCGGCACGTTGAAGCGCTGCAACATTCCGATGACATCGCGCGTGAGCTCGGGGTCAGCCAGGCAACGCGGTGAGAGGTTGACGGCGACCGTGAAGTCGTGGCCGGCCGTCAGCCATCGGCGCATCTGGGTGATGGCGAGCTCGAGCACCTGCAAGGTCAGCGGGACGATCAGCCCCGTGCGTTCGGCAGCTTCGATGAACTCAGCCGGCGCCAGCAACCCACGGGACGGGTGCTGCCAGCGAGCCAACGCCTCAACACCGGCGACGCCGATGCCAGGGACAGTGAGCTTGGGCTGGTAGTGCAGAACGATCTCGCCGTTCGGGATTGCCTGTCGCAGCTCACTCAACAGGTTGAGTTGTTCCAGCGTCGCGGTGTCCTGCTCCACGTCGTACACCGTGTAACCGCAGCGCCTGCGCTTGGCGGTGTACATCGCGATGTCTGCGCAGCGAAGCAAAGCGTCGACATCGTCTTGGCTTGCGGGCGTGCCGACGGCGATCCCGATGCTGGCGTCGACATTCAGCGAGACGCCATCGACGTCTACTGCTTCGGAGAGGATGTGCAGGAGTCGCTGCGCGACACGGACTGCGGACTCTTCGTCTGCATCGGCGATGATCGCGGCGAACTCGTCTCCACCAAGTCGCGCAAGCACGTCGCCGTCACGCACTGCGGTTGCCAGGCGTGGGCCGACCTTCGCGAGAAGCAGATCGCCCGCCGCGTGCCCAAGTACGTCGTTGATCTCCTTGAAGCGGTCAAGGTCGACGAGAAGGACGGCCATGCTCCGGCGGGCTTCGGACCCCGAGACCAGTAGCTCACGGGCGTGCTCGATCAGCTGGACGCGGTTCGGGAGGCCGGTCAGCAGGTCATGGTGAGCCTGGTGACGCATGCGTGCGGTGAGGCTCTGCTCGGCGTTGCGCGCCTTCTCGTGCATGCGCCAGTTCACAATGCTGCCGATGCAGGCGGCGGCGAAGAATCCGGCGTGGATGAAGGCGTACTTCCACGGGTTGTTGATGGCGCCGGCGTGGTTGTACACGGCTTCGGGTTCGAGGGTGCCCATCACGCCGTGGTGCAGCAGTACGACGGCGACGGCCAGTCCGAACGCGACCCAGTCCTCGTAGAGCGCGACTACGGGGATCATCGCGAAGAAGTGGAAGTGACCCTCGATCGAGCCGCTCATGAGGTGCACGACGACACCGGACGTGAGCATCAAACTGACGGCGGCGATTCCGCTTCGCACGAGCCGGGACAGCCGAGGCCGCGATGCGGCGTAGGCACCCACGCCTGGGACGGCGATGTTGGACAAGACGTCGAACAGCGGCAAGCCGGCTAGCAGGCTGTAGGCGCCGATGACGACGGCGTGGGCGATCAGCAGCACGACAACGGCGCGATGCCGGATTCGCCAGGAGGCTTCCGGGAGGCTGCGTCCGCGAGGGAGCTCAGCCCACACGCGCACGAGCGGGCGGGCAAGCCGAACATGGCGCGGGGTCGGGGCAAGGATCCTGCTCATGTCGTTATAGATCGGTTGCCAGAAAGTCCGTCCCAATCGGACTTTCTGATCATTTCTCGCTGATCAGACAGAACTAAGCCGATCGGCGCAGCGCTGAGCGTGCCGCACGCTCCGGCCGGCGAGCGCGGGAGCGTGCGTAGAGGGCTAGGCCGTCAGGTGCAGGATGGTTGCGCCTCCACGACGTGTATGCCTTGACAAGCATATGTCGCTGACGGCATATTGCCGGCGTGCAGGACCTGGCTTGGGCGGCCCTCAGTGACCCGACACGTCGTGCGCTGCTCGGCGTACTGCTGACGCGTCCGCACTCGGTCAGCGAGATGGTCACCAAACTCGGCGTGAGTCAACCAACGACGTCGAAGCACTTGCGCGTCCTGCGCGAGAGCGGACTGGTTCAGGTGACCGGTGACGCACAACGGCGTATCTACTCGATCGATGCCGTGCCACTCGCCGACCTGGACCGATGGCTTGCCCCCTATCGCAAGCTGTGGAACGAGCGGCTGGACGCGCTCGGGCGGCACCTCGACGCTAAGGAGCACTGATGGACCTCGGGACATACGTCGAGCATGACGGCCGTCCGGCCGTGCGATTCGTTCGCACCTATCCGCACCCCATCGAACGCGTGTGGGCCGCTGTCACCGATCCGGACGAGCTGAGCCACTGGTTTCCGTCCAGGGCGGAGATCGAGCTACACATCGGCGGCACCGTCACGTTCTCCGGAGACCCCAACACCGACGACACCAAGGGAACAATCCTCGTCTGCCAGCCGCCGCAACGCCTCGCGTTCACGTGGGGGGAGGACGAGCTGCACTTCGAGCTCGAGCCCGTCGGCTCCGGCCACTGCCGGCTGACGTTGACGAATGTCCTTCACGAGGGCAATACGGCTGCGCGCAACGCCGCCGGCTGGACCGTTTGTCTCAGTGAGCTCGACAAGCATCTCGCCGGCCAGCACTCCGACGGGCCGCACAGCGCAGACGCCGCGCCGTTCCAGCCGTACTACGAGGCCTATCTCGCCGCAGGCATGCCGTCGGGAGCAGTGATCCCGTCGATGCCGAACAGGTGACACGACGCCGAGAATTCAGCCCCAGCAATGCTCACGAAACGCGACGTGACCTGAGCACGCTTATGCCTCGCGAGAGCCGAAGCTCTCGCATCTCTCGCCTCAATCGTTTGTGGAGCTGGCGGGAATCGAACCCGCGTCCTTCGGCGTAACTCGAGGGCTTCTCCGTGCGCAGCTCGCTGTGCTTTTCTCAGCCCTACCGATCACGCGAGCATGTCGGTAACGGGCTCAGCTGCTGTTTGTTGTTCCCTCAGGCCCCGCAGCCGGGCCATCGGGTGAGCTCCCAGTCGATGCCGGACCCCGGGACGGGAGCATTCCCGGGCCGACAGCTATCACTGCCGTCAGGCGGCGATAGCGAGCGCGTTGTTATTGGCGCTTATTTCTTTTCCAGCGGATGGTTAACGAGATCGCCACTGGTTTCCTCGGCACGCTTCCCCTCGGACCACGTCCAAAGTCGAAACCGTTCAGCCCCGTATTTTGTTATGAGTCCATGATAACGCCGCCGGCGTACTCGAACTTCCCACACCGACCGATCACTCGACCGGGGCGACAACTGTTCGCAGGTCATGCGAACCGTCCGCTCGCGCCGATTCGAAGTAAAAGCGAACGTCGCCCGAGGGCAGCCGTACGGCGCTGACGTAGCGCAGCCCACCGGTGCCCAGCGGGGAAACGGCTACCGGCTCGCTGCCCACTGCAGTCAGGGACCGCGGGGAGCCGACGGCAACACCTGTGCGCTCCTCCCAGTTCTCCGACTTGGTGGCACGACCGTCGTAAAAGGCGATAGCGCGGTCGCCCTCCAGAAGGACGCTCGCCACCCGGACGCCGCGGGCGTCCCACTCCCCTGATCGAGGAGCAAGGGCGACCCCGTGCCACGTCCATTCCAAGCCATCGGCGCTGGTGGCGTACCTGCTCTCCATGCGGTCGTGATCGTCGGGTAGATCGAGGAGGTGACAGGAGGCCCACATGTGCCATGTGCCGTCCTGCTGCACGATGACCGGGTCCTTCACAGCGGTCGTCGCGTCACCGGGAAGGACGGTTTGCCGGCGTTGCGGCTCGAACGACGTCGCGTCTGCCGCCTCGAGCACGTCCACCCGCCAACCGGGACCGGCATGCGCAGCGCACGACAGGTACAGCCGCCACCTGCCATCCGGTGTCACGGCAAGTGCGGGCCGCTCGAGTGACTCACAGTCCATGTCAGCGCGGTCCACGACAGACAACTGCTCGAATGTCTCGCCGTCGGAGGAACGTGCGACCACAACGGCGTACCCACGACCACTTCCGATGGGGCGACGCAACCGATAGCTCAGATAGAAGATCCCGTCGACGAGGATCGCCGTGGGGGCGCCTGCCCAGTAGCCGTCTCCGACACCAGGTGGTGACACCACGACTTTCGACTGTGACCAATCCAGCGCGGACGTCGTGGTGAGTGTCACGCGGTCTGTCCCCCCTGCATGAGCAGTCCGCCCCTGCCGGCCACACCCGTGGCCAACCAATCGCTGAAACTCAGGCCCGTGACCCGCTGCAGGACCTCGATGTCTGCTTCGAAGTATCGCAGCACTTGCTCGCGTTCGTGGACGGTCAACGGTTGTCGCGCATTCGGACGCCGATGCAACAGGTGAAGCAGCGGCCCGCGCACCAGCCGTCGCAGTGGCAGTGGGAACAGGTGTCCGAAGGCCGCGCCGCCGCGCAGTGATACCTGAATGACACGCGTCACGCCGGTCTCGGGCACCTGTGTGGTGACGTTCTCCCGCGGCACCGTGGAAATGACACCAGTCTCGACGCCCAGGAAGTCACAAATCCGGTCCAGCGTTTGTGCCGGCTGCTCCCTGACGTCGCGATATCGCAGCAGCAGGACCTGGTTGCGCGGGAAGACCTCGAGCAGGTGCTCGATCTGCTTGCCGTACAACCCGAGATCGACGTAACGCCAGAACGGCGCCCATCCCGCAGCGACGCGTTGGCTCTCCTGCTCGCACGCCTGCACGAAGTCGTTGATCGGCTCGAGTCCTGCCGACCACAGATGACCCCAGTTCGAGTGCGCCCGCTCGACCGGATCACGCAGGAGCGCGATCAGGCGAGCATCGGGAACGGCGGCGCGAATGCGGCGGTGTGCATCCTGGCTCCACAAGTAGAACGGGCTGCTCTCCCCCTTGATCGTGTCGGGCGGGGCGGCGGCGAACAGCTCTTCGTAGTCTCGCCGGCGGTACACGTACTCCTGGTAGGTCTGAGGATCGCCGGGCCCTCCACGCGACGGCGGCGGGACACCGTCATCGGTGAGGAAATACCGCGGCTCCTTGACCCGCGACATGAACAGCTGCGGGTGCCTGGACAGCGCTGTATGCAACGCGGTCGTCCCAGCCTTGGGGGCGCCCATCACGAAGAAGTCGGGCAGCGCCATGCCTGTCCCTCCCCACCAGTCGTCGGACCGAGAGAGAGATACTAGACTATTTAGATGTAGTTAGTTAGGTTCTAATGCTGAAGAGGCGGGCTCCGTTGTGCCAGCAGATCGCGCGCAGCCAGTCATCGCCGATGTCGAGGCGCTGCAACGCCTCGAGCTGGTGCGCGTACGGGTAGGGGATGTTCGGGAAGTCGGTGCCGAACAACACTCGATCCTGCAACTCCCCCAGCCGCGCGATGAGTCGCGGTGACGGCGACTGCCCGCGCATCGAGAAGTCCGTGAAGGCCATCGTCGTGTCGTAGGTGACGTGCTCGTAGCGCTCGGCCAGCGCCAGGAACTCGTCGTACTCCGGCAACCCGAGATGCGCGATGACGGCGGCCAGCCGCGGGTGCGCAGCCAACACCTCGCCAAATGGACCAGGACCGGTGAAGTTGCCGGGCACCGGACCGGACCCCGCGTGCACGATGACCGGTACGCCGGCGTCGGCGAGCATCCCCCACACAGCGTCGAGGAGCGGGTCACGTGGGTCATAGCCACCAACCTGGATATGCGCCTTGAACACGCGCGCGCCATCCGATAACGCTGCCTCGACGTAGTCGGCAACACCGTCTTCAGGGAAGAACGTCGCCGTCTGCAGACAGTCCGGCGTACGCCGGGCAAATTCGGCCGCCCAAACGTTCAGGCCCGGCGCGATTCCGGGCTTGTGCGGATAGACCAGCGCCGTGAACGCCTTTACCCCGAGCGCCCGCAGTCGAGCCACGCGCTCGTCCTCCTCGAACCGATACGTGATCGGCCACTCGCGTTTGATGAGCGGGCCGGCCGCGTCGAAGTACGCCCAGACCTTGTCCAGCAGCCGCTTCGGCATGAAGTGCGTGTGTACGTCGACCAGCCCCGGAATGCCGAGCGCCGCGCAAACACCGGGGACGTCCTCGTCCGTCAGGGCCGGACTCATTTCGCCGCCAACAACGCATGGCCGACGGGAGTTGCGGCGTACAACACCTGACGCCCGGCCCGTGCGGACCGGACAAGACCCGCACGCGACAACACGCCGAGATGGTCCGACACCGTGCCGACCGGCAATGACAGCCGAGCGGCCAGCCGCGTCGTCGACACCGGCTCGACGGCACCGGCCAGCACGAGCGCGCGAGTCCGACCCAACAGCGCTTCTAACTCCGGACCCGACACACGCGTGCGCTCCCACAACTGCGCGACTCCGCGCGCCGGATAGATGATCGTCGGCTGCCATGGCGGATCGGTAACAAGTAGCACGTCGGGCCAAGTGAACGCACTCGGCACGAACAACAGCCCACGCCCCTCGAGGGGCACCCGTTGCTCGACCCGCTTGCGGACACGAAGCGTCTGCCGCTGCCAGGAGACATCAGGGTGCAAGTCATCGAGCACCCGCTCCATGCCACCCGAGGTCAAGAGGCGCGCGCGATGCAGGATGTCGGCCTCGAGAATGTCACGCACGCGCGGCCAGTCGTCCGCGAGTAACCGGTGCCAACACTCGTGCATCAAGTCAGCGAGTTGTTGCACGGCCCCGGAGGGGTCGTCGAGCATTGCGCGCTCTGTCGGGCCGACGGTCCGTGACTTGAACGCCCAGCCGAGCTCGGTCGCAGCGCGCTCGCGCGATGTCGCGCGCACTCGCTCCAACTCCTCCTCGACACTTTCCGACGGGCTCTCCGGCGGCGGCGTGATGAAGTCGGGCACGTAGACCGCGCTCTCGACGATGCGGAGGAGCGGTCGCACGTCGAGACCGGCAAGGCGCTCCCCGGCGGCCTGCAGCCAGGGCAGGTGCGCGGCGGCCCCCGACGGTCGGTGCAGAGCCGCCAGCGCACCCACCGTCTCCCACAGCGGGGAGATGGCGAACCGGCACCGCGCCAGGTCATCCGGCCCGAACTCGACGACGATCACGCCAGCCAGCCTACGAGGACCTTTCGGTTTAGGCCGAATGATTGGCGAACCGTCGGAGCCGCACGGCACCCTGGCGGCATGCCTCGCTCGTACGCCGACCTGCTGAACCGCCCAGCCGTGAAGTGGCTGCTCGGGTCGTCGCTCGTTGCCCGGCTGCCGATCTCGATGACCGCGATCGCGGTGATCCTCGCTGTCACCGCGGCCGACGGGTCCTACGCCCGCGCGGGTGCCGTCATGGCCGCGTTCGTCATCGCCGAAGGCATCGCCCAGCCGCTTGTCGGGCGGGCCGCGGACCGCCTCGGCCGCCGGCGGATCCTCCGTGTTCTGGCTGTTGCGAACGCGGGTGCCGCGGTCGGCTTCGCCGTCGGCCTGACGCTTCCTCTGGTGCCCGTACTCGCGCTCGCAGCGCTGACGGGCGCGACCAGCCCGCCCGTCGCGGCGACCATGCGCGCCGCCTGGACCGGTCTCGTCTCCGGTCCCGCTCGCCAGTCGGCCTATGCGCTCGAAGCCACCGCGCAGGAGTTGCTGTTCATCGTCGGTCCGTCGCTGACCGCGTTGCTCGCAGCGGCACTGTCGCCGCGAATCGCACTGGCTGCGACCGGTGTGTTCGGGCTGGTCGGCACGTGGGCGATGACGCACGGCAAGTCCGGACGCGCGGTTGATGCGCGAGCCGAGGACCACGGCCCGCATCACCATGGCAGCGCGTTGCGCATCCGGGGACTTCGCCGCTGCATGGCATCGCTCGGTCTCATGGTGCTTGCGCTCAACTGCATCGAGCTCGGCGTGATCGCTGCCGTCAGCGGCCGCGACCATGCATCGGCGCTTGCCGGTGTCGTCGTTTCGCTCTGGAGCGTCGGCTCGTTGGTCGGCGGTTTCATCTACGGCGCGCGTGGCGGCTCGAATCGGCTGCCGGCGTCCTACATCGTCGCCGCGGTCGCGGTCAGTTTCGGTGTGCTTGCGATCGTGCCCGACAACCGCGTGGTTCTGTCTGTGCTGCTCGTTCTCGGTGGCACCACCGTCGCACCGATGTTCGGCCGGATGTACGCCGAGGTCAGCGCTAGCGTGCCGAGCTCGATCATCACCGAGGCCTACAGCTGGATTGCCGTGGCCAACCTCACTGGTGCTGCCATCGGCGCCCCGGTGGGCGGCTACCTCGTCGGCGGTCCCGGCCCGCGGTACGCGTTCCTCGCGGGCACGGCAGCGGCCGCGTTGAGCGCTGTCATTGCGCACGGGCTTCGCCGGGAACACATCAGCACTCCTGCCGACGCAGTGTCGCCGGTCGATCGGCTCGAAGCCGCGTCGGTCCCGGCACCGACGGCCTAGGTCAAATGCGGCCTTTGGCGCGGCGGCCGAGTTCGCGCTCGATTTCCCGGCTGGCGTCGCGTTCGGCGAGCGTCGCCCGCTTGTCATAGTGCTTCTTGCCACGCGCCAGCGCGATCTCGACCTTGGCCTTCCCGTCTTTGAAATAGAGCGACAACGGCACGATCGTGCGCCCGCCTTCACGTGTCTTGCCGATCAACCGCGCAATCTCGCTCCGGTGCAGCAGCAACTTGCGCGGACGTCGCGGTTCATGGTTGGTCCAGGTGCCTTCGGTGTACTCCGGAATGTGCACGTTCTGCAGCCACGCTTCGCCATCTTTGATCGATGCGAAACCGTCGACGAGTGACGCGCGGCCCGCACGCAATGACTTCACTTCCGTGCCTGTCAACACAAGTCCGGCTTCGAAGACATCCTCGATCGCGTAGTCATGCCGCGCCTTCTTGTTCTGCGCGATGAGCTTGCGACCGGACTCCTTGGCCACCGTTAACCGCGGCCTAGCCGCGGCCGGTTGCGCCACTGTCGGCAAGCAGACCGTGGAGCACCTGCAGCGCACGGCTCTCGGCAACACCGTTGCGTGCGCCAGCCGTCACCTCGATGTCGGGTTCGATGCCGACCCCGTCGAGCGACTTGCCTGCGGGCGTCACGTAGTGCCCAACGGTCAGCTCGAGAGCCGACCCGTTCAGCAGCTTGGAGGGTTCTTGGACGGTGCCCTTGCCGAAGGTCCGCCCGCCGACGAGGACGGCGCGCCCACGATCCTGCAGGGCCGCCGCCACCACCTCGGCCGCGCTGGCGGTGCCGCCGTTGACCAAGATCACCACCGGGGTCGTCGTGTCCCCGTCACCGGTCGCGGTCAGGGTCCGCGGCGCCTCGCCCCGGCGTACGAAGGTCACGACGGGGCCACCGTTCAGCAGCCCGGAGGCGGTCTCGACCGCCTCATCGAGCAGGCCCCCGGGGTTGTCCCTGAGGTCGAGGACGACCCCGGCGACGTGGCGGTTGCGGGCGGTGGTCATCGCGCTGCGCACCTGGCGCCCGGTGCCGTGGGTGAAGGCCATCACGCGGATGCGGACGATGTCCGGTGCGAGGTCGTCGACGTCGACGTCGCCGTTGACGACCGCCGCGCGTCGCAGCACGAGGTGCAACGTGCGACCGTCTTGCCGCAGGTCGATGGCCACGCGCGTACCCGACTTGCCACGGAGCGCGGCAACAACTTCGGCGATGGTGTGCTCGGAAACCGGCTTGCCGTCGACGGACAACAACTCGTCACCGGCGCGTACGCCGGCCTTCGCGGCCGGTGACCCTGTCTGCACTGATGTAACGGTTGCTTCGCCATTTGAGCCGCGACGCACCCACAAGCCGACGCCGGTGTAACGACCGTCGAGTACGTCCTGGAATGACGCATACTGCTTCGGGTCGTAGTACGCCGAGTAACGGTCACCGAGCGCCGTCAACATGCCTTGTACGGCGGCCTTGTCGAGCTCTTCGCGCGATACCGGTGTCGCAGCCTCTCTGCTGATGCGGTCGGCGGCTTCGTCGAGCACGCTCGTGCCATGAGTGTCGCCGGTGTCCTGTGTGCCGACGACACCAGTGACGACGCCAGCCAGGTAGGAGACGCCAATAGCCCCGATGAGCGCCGCGACGCGAAAGTACGGCCGGGGACTAGGCATCTCGCGATTCTAGGCGTGGACCTCAGACACGGGTAGCGCGGGAAAGCGTGAGCGTGAGGAACGCCACCAGGGTCGACAGCACCACACCGAGGACCATCAACCAGATGCTGACCGAAAGCCAATCGCTCCAGCCGACGAAGGTGGTAAATGAGATGGCCGATGCGAGTCGCCCGTGCACGAGAAAAGCCTCGATAAAGGCAAGACCCAGTACCGAGATGGCTCCACCCACTAGGCCGGCGAACGCACCTTCAAGCAGGAACGGCAACTCGATGTAGAGGTTGGATGCACCGACGAGTCGCATGATGCCGATCTCGCGACGACGACTAAAGACCGCGATACGGATCGTGTTCACGATGAGCGCAACTGCTGCAAGCAGCACGCCAGCGGCAGTCAGGGCCGCGATAAATCGGAATACCCCTAGAACATTGAACAGTGGTGACAACAGTTTCCGTTGGTCGTAAACGTCGGCGACACCCTGCTTGCCCTGCATCGCGCTCACGACGATGTCGGACTTCTTCGGGTCCTTGAGCTTGACCTGATACGCCTCCGGTAGCTCTGCCTCAGTGACGTTGTCCACGAGCGATTTCGAGTCCTTGAACTGCTCCTTGAAGTGCAGATAGGCCTCGTGCTGCGACTCGTAGAAGACCTGCTCGACCTCGGGGAGTGCCCGCAGTTGCTGGTCGATCAGCTTGCGCTGTGGGTCGGTCACCGAGGCGCTGTTGCAGGGGCTCGCGGCGTCGGTCGTGGTGCAGAGCGAGACAGTCACCTGCACCTTGTCGTACCAGTAGCCCTTCATCAGGTTGACCTGCTTGCTCACCATCAGCGCCGCACCGACGAGGACGAGCGAAACCGCGACCGTGACGATGACGGCGAGCGTCAACGACAAGTTGCGTCGTAGTCCGATGAACATTTCGGACAGCACGAGCCGGTAACGCATGGGGTCAGGTCCTCGTATCTAGGGGGCGGGGAGCACAGCCGTCAGTGGCTGTAGCCGTAGACGCCACGGGACTGGTCGCGGACGACATTGCCGCCCTCCAGCTCGACGACTCGGCGACGCATGGAGTCGACGATGGCGGCGTCGTGCGTGGCCATGACGACGGTGGTGCCCGTGCGGTTGATGCGGTCGAGCAGCTTCATGATGCCGACGCTTGTCGCGGGGTCGAGGTTTCCGGTCGGCTCATCCGCCAGCAGGATCATCGGTCGGTTGACGAACGCCCGCGCAATCGCGACGCGCTGCTGCTCACCACCGGACAACTCATCGGGCATGCGGTCACCTTTGCCCTGCAGACCGACGAGCTGCAGAACCTCGGGCACCGTCTTGGCTATCTGGTGTCGCGACCGCCCGATCACCTCGAGCGCGAACGCGACGTTCTCTGACACGTTCTTGCTCGGCAACAGCCGGAAGTCTTGGAAGACAGTGCCGACCTGACGCCGCAGGCCCGGGACCTTCCAGCCGGTGAGTCGCGCGAGGTCCTTGCCCGCGACGTGGATCTGGCCGCTGGTCGGCTTGTCCTCACGAAGGGTGAGCCGAAGGAAGGTCGACTTGCCGGAGCCCGACTGCCCGACGAGAAAGACGAACTCGCCCTTGGCGACCTCGACGCTCACGTCGTTCAGCGCGGGGCGGGACTGGCTCGGGTAGAGCTTGGTCACGCGGTCAAAACGGATCACAAGATCGGCCTAGGGGGGGTCACGGGCACGAGTCTACGGCGGGATCGGACCGACCCTTGGGAGATCGGCTATCCCTCTAGACCGGTCTCCCTCGTGCCGATGCGAAGGATCTGAGACCATATGTACAGGGAAGGAGCGTCACCGTGAGCTGCGAGCACCTCATCTGCGCGAGTTGCGCCAGCCCGGTCGCAGAGGGCCGCTGCTCCGCCTGCCGCGCGTCACGCGCCGAGCTTCACACACACGGTCCCCACATCTCTCCGCAGTTCGTTCTGGTGTTCGCCCTGCTCCTGATCGCTGCGCTGTTCTTCGCGCTCAACGCCGCCGGCTAGCTCAGCTCGCAGCATCCGCCATCGCGCGCCACCGAATCTCGGCATCGATGAATTCGTCGATGTCCCCATCGAGCACAGCCGTTGTGTTGCCGGTCTCCACCTCGGTACGCGCGTCCTTCACCAACTGGTAGGGATGCAGCACGTAGTCACGCACCTTGTGCTCCCCCGCACCGAAGCTCGCCGCCATATGCGTGCCGCGCAGCTTGTCCATCTCCTCCAGATCCTGCTGCCGGCGGACTTCGAGCAGCTTGGCCTGCAGCACCTCCATGGCGCGGGCGCGGTTCTGGATCTGACTGCGTTCGTTCTGGCAGGTGACGACGATGCCGGTCGGATGGTGGGTGATCCGTACGGCGGAGTCCGTCGTGTTGACGCCCTGACCGCCCGGCCCGCTCGACCGATAGACATCGACGCGGATGTCTTCGTCAGGGATATCGATGTGGTCGGTTTGCTCGACAACCGGTGTCACATCGACATCGGCGAACGACGTCTGCCGGCGCGACTGGTTGTCAAACGGTGAGATGCGTACGAGGCGGTGCCGCCCATGCTCCCCGGCAAGCGTCCCGTAGGCGTACGGGGTCTTGACGACAAACGTTGCCGACTTGATGCCGGCCTCCTCGGCGTACGACGTGTCGTAGACCTCGGTCGGGTAGCCGTGGCGTTCTGCCCAGCGCAGGAACATGCGCATCAACATCTCGGCCCAGTCGGCTGCGTCCGTGCCACCAGTGCCCGCGTTGATGGTGATGAGGGCGTCGCGCTCGTCGTACTCCCCCGACAACAGGGTGCGGACCTCGAGCGCCTCGATGTCTCGGCGAAGTGTTGGAAGGTCGCCGAGCGCTTCCCCGAGCAACTCCTCGTCACCGAGCTCGACCGCCGCCGCGAGGTCATCAACGCGAGTGCGCAGCGCTTCCAGCCGAGCAAGGTCAGCGCGCACGTGCGAGAGCCGGCTGTTGACCTGTTGTGCGCGCTCCTGGTCGTTCCAGAGGTCGGGGTCCGACGCCTGCTTTTCCAGGTCAGCGAGCTTCGCGCGCATGCGATCGGGGTCGAGGAACGACTCGACGGACGTCAGGGTCGCGTCGAGTTCTTTGAGTTCCTCGGTGGGATCAGCCACAACGCCGAGAGTAACGTCCGTGCGCAAAAGGGGGGGTACGTCGTGTGGGTGCTCACTTTTGCTGACGTGCGGATGCGCGCACGTCAGTTCGCCATCGCAACGATCGGTACCGCCCTCGTCTTTTCAATGGCCCTTGTTATTGCTGGCCTCTCTGGAGGCTTTCGGGCCGAGACCCGCCGCTCCGTCGAAGGCGTCGGCGGCGACGGCTTCCTCGTGACAGCCGGATCGGGCGGCCCGTTCACGAGCGTTTCGTTGATGCCGTCGACCGTCGTCGACCAGGTACGTCGGCTGCCAGGAGTGACGCGCGCCGACCCGATTCTCGTATTCCAGCAACGGTTCAGCAGTCCACGTGGATTCGTCTACGGACCAGTTATCGCTGGACCTCCCGGCGGCCTTGGTGCGCCGCCCGTACGCGGGCTTGCGCCGCTGCGGCACGGCGAAGCAGTCGTCGACGACCTCGCGAAAGTCAAGGTGGGCGAGACCTTCACGATCGGCAACGAGCGGTTCCGAGCGGTGCGCCGTGTGCATGGCTATTCGATCCTCGGCGGGCTGCCGAACGTCTACATCTCGCTAGCCGACGCGCAAGCCCTCGCGTTCAGCGGCCGCGACGTCGAGACCGCCGTCGCGATTCGCGGCCGACCCACGTCGGTTCCGCGCACTCTCGCGCTTTATACAAACCAACAGGCACGCCAGGACGTCTTGGATCGACTCGGAAACGCCGTGAAGTCCATCGACATATTCGTGCGCTTGCTGTGGCTCGTGGCCGCGGTGATCATCGGCGCCGTCGTGTATCTGTCCTCGCTCGAGCGCCTTCGCGACTTTGCGGTGCTGAAGGCAATCGGGTCATCCTCCCGGCAGTTGTACGCCGGCCTGGCGGCGCAAGCGGTGCTCATCGCCTTGCTGGCCGCTGCCGTGGCGATCGGGCTGCTTCCGCTGATAGCGACGTTTATCCCGATCCCGCTCGCTGTCCCCGTGTTCGAGTTGTACTTGCTACCGATCGTCGCCATCGTCGTCGGACTGCTCGCCAGCCTGTCTGGGCTACGCCAAGCCGTGCGCGTCGACCCAGCCCTTGCGTTTGCGAGCGGCTGATGACAGTCACCGAGCGATCCGGCATCACGGTCCGCGACTTGACGATGGAGTACGTCAGCGGCGACTACGTCGTACGACCGCTGGACAACCTGTCGCTCGAGGCAGGCGACGGAGAGCTCGTCGTACTGCTCGGTCCAAGCGGGTCGGGCAAGACGACTTTGCTGTCCGTGCTGGCCGGAATTCTCACGCCAACGTCGGGCACGGTGGGCGTCTGCGGGCGCAATCCGTCGAAGCTCAGTCCCGACGAGCTCAACGACTACCGGCGAGCAACCGTCGGGATCGTGTTTCAGGGTTTCAACCTGATCGCGTCACTCTCGGCACGAGAGAACGCCGCTGTGCCATTGCGGTTGTCCGGAATGCGCGGGGCAGCCGTCCGCCGCCGCGCAGACGAGCTACTCGCCCAAGTCAACCTGGCCGATCGAGCAGGCCACCGGCCGGGCCGAATGTCCGGTGGGCAGCAACAGCGGGTCGCGATCGCGCGCGCCTTGGCCTTGAACCCACCCGTGTTGTTGGCCGACGAACCGACAGCACATCTCGACCATGTGCAAGTCGAAGGCGTGATCACGTTGCTCCGCAGGCTCGCGGAGCCGGGGCGCACTGTGCTGGTGTCGACCCACGACGACCGGATGATCCCGCTCGCCGACCGCGTCATCGAACTTGCGCCACGCATCAGTGAAGACACCGGCCCGGCGGAGGAGCTCACGCTGGCCAAGGGCGACGTGTTGTTCGAGCAGGGCAGCCGCGGCGGCCGGGTGTACTACGTCGAGGCTGGCCGCATGGAGATCCTGCGCGTGCAGGCGGATGGCACCGAAGAACATCTGATTTACGTTGAGCCGCCCGCGTACTTCGGTGAGATGGGTCCGATGCTCGGCCTGCCGCGCAGCGCGACCGCCCGCGCGGTGACGAAATCCGTCCTGACGTCGTACTCCGTCCGCGACTTCCGCCACCGTGCGGGTGCCGACGAGCGCGCACGAGGATCCGGCGGCTAGGCACCGCCAACAAGGCCGCACTCGAACGCGAAGGCCGTTGCCGCAGCACGTGACGCAACGTCGATCTTGGCGAAGATGTTGGAGAGGTGCCGCGCGATCGTCTTCTCGCTCAACTGCAGTTCGGTCGCGATCTGCCGGTTGGTGCGGCCTTTGGCGACGAGCCGCAGCACTTCCGCTTCGCGCTCAGTCAAGCCGCCGGGGAGCGACCCGCGCATCCGCAGCTCGCGGCTCACCCGTACATCTGCGGCAACGCCGAGATGCTCGAAGATTGCCTCCGCCGCGTCATACGAGTTATTCGCAGCCTCGACGTCTCCCGTCTCACGACACGCATGCCCCATGAGCAAGCGGGTCGTCGCGATCTCGTACGGCACGTTCAGTTCCGTCCATCGTGCAAGCGCCCCGTGCAAGGTTGCGCACGCCGCACCCGGATTCCCCTCGGCCAGCTCGACGCGTCCTCGAGCGGTTTCTGCCGCGGCAAGCAGCACCGGGCTTTCGTAGTCCTGGGCGATCTGCGCGAGCTCATCCGCGCCGGCCCGCGCACGATCGAGCTCACCGACGTCGGCCAGGACGTGCACGTAGGCCGGTAGCAGCTTGCCGCGGGCGAGCTGGTGCCAACTCGTCTCGTCGAGCGCGCCCGTAATGATTTTCACTGCGGCCTGACGACGGCCTTGGGCCAGCCTGAGCAGCGCGATGCCGGCCCACACGTGGCCACTGAGCTCCTCGGCGCGCTGGAACGCCGCTTCCGCGCCGTCGTAGTCCCCGAGCCGCCGGCGGATCTCCCCGATCTGCACCATCGCGTCGGCTGCGTTGGGGCGGTGCATGAACTCCAGCTCTGCGCAGGCCTGTCGTGCCTCCTCCTCGGCCTTCGTCCACTCACCGCGCCACTGCAGCAGGTCGGCACGGTGCACGCGACAGATGCCGGGGAACATCGACACCGGATGATTGGCGGACCATTCCGTGACCGCGTCGGTCCACTCCAACGCGCGATGGATATCACCGATCGCCTCGCACGCGCTGACCATGGAGCAATACACCTTGCCCGTGGTGTACGGATTGAGCCGACCTTCTACCGCGAAGAGCATCGCCTCGTCGAGATGCGCGAGCCCGTCGGCGTGCTCGCCCCGGTCGAGGAGAATCCGTCCCATCGCCTGCAACGCCTCGGCTTCGAGGTTTGCCGAACGCAGTTGCCGACCGAGCTGCATCGCTTCGTTCGCACCCCGCCAGGCTTTGTCGAACTCACCACCACCGTGGTCGCACTCGGCCTCACGCAGCAGCAGATTTCCGTACTCGACACACAGCTGGTCGCCGTCGAGAGCTCGACGCGCGCGTTGCAGCCAGCCGCGCCCGATCGCCGGGCGAGCCTGAAAATTCTGGTGCTCGTACAGCCACACGGCGCATTGGCCGGCCTGACGGGTTGCGCCGCGTTCGTCGTACAACGCGTACGCCCGCTGCCGAGCTTCGATGCATTCGTCGAGCCGGCTCAGCCACCAGGTGGCGTCGGCAAGAGCCTCGAACCATTCCGGGTCATCGGTTTCGGATACGCCGGACAGCAAGGCGTACGCCTCTTCCCAGGCGTGACTCGCCATCGCCTCGCGAGCGCCGTCGAGGCGCTGCGAGTCGGCGCGAACACTCACCTACCGGCGACCCGAGAACGCTACGAGCCGGTCGAGCTGCGTCGCACCGGCGGCGGGCTCGACCTCCGGAGCGAAAGTCTCCGGTCCGCGCAGCTCCGGTGTGAGCGCCACCCGGGTGAACGCGTCCACCCCGGAGACGACGTCATCGGGCACCGTGAAGGACTGGCCGGTTGCCCGCGCCAGGTCCGTCGTGTGCATCAGCAGGTCGAAGGCAAGGAGCCGCGCGAATGTCTCGCCCGGCATCTCTCCGAATGGCGTCGCGACCGTCCGCTCCATTGCTCCGGGAGAGCGGAACGCACTGTCCACGTCGGCCAACGCTGCATTTGCAGTGGCAGCCATAGCGTCGTCGCGCGGCTCAGGGATCGCAGGTGGCTCGTCGCCGCGCACCACCGCGGCGAAGGTCGTCGCACCACCGATGATGTGCCCGAATAGGTCGCGCACCGCCCACTTCTCGCACGGTGTCTGTGCGTCGAGCTGATCGAGCCCCGTCCCGAGCGCCAGCTTCTGGAATTCCGGAATGATGGCGTCGAACTGCGACAGCGGATCCATGTTGCCCTCCCCTTGGGTGCCTACGGCTCGAACGGTAGCCCCCATCCGGCAGCCGAACATATGGGTGGTTCAACCCATCGCCGCCGAACGCGCTCAGCCGGAGATTGGGGCGTTCCTCCGATGCCGGGTCTGTCCCGAGAGGTCCACGATCTCCGCAGTGCCCGCCTCACCGGAGCGCAGGCCCAAAGGAGGGGGTTGGACGTGCGTGCAGCCATGCAGGACATTCCGATCGAGTTGAAGGCCGGCGAGGTCGAGACCCACGGCAACACGTGGGGCGACATCAGTGTTCGTACCGTTGATCTGCCGGCGGGAGCCGACCTGCGTCCATTGCTCGCCGGCCTGCCCGGAGACCAGTGCGACTGTCCGCACTGGGGGTACGTGCTGCAGGGCTCGATAACCGTCGGCTATGCGGACGGCACCGAGGAGACGACGAGCGCGGGCGAGCTCTACTACTGGCCGGGGGGCCACACCGCGTGGACGGACGAGGGCGTCGTCTTCGTCGAGTTCAGCCCAGCAGCCGAGATTGCACCCGTACTGAAGCACTTGGCTGCGCAGTTCGCCTGATGCGAGCGGCCGGTCGATGGGGGGGTCGGCCGGCCGCCTAATTCACGCGACCTCAGTGCCGGGGTTTGACAGGCTGAAGGTCCTATGTCGCGGCGCGGGTGGTTGCTGTTCGCGCTGATGTGCGTGATCTGGGGCGTCCCGTACTTGCTCATCCGAGTGGCCGTCCGCGACTTCTCTCCCGGCACGCTGGTCTTTGCGCGCTGCACACCGGCCGTCCTGCTGTTGCTCCCGTGGGCGATCTACCGCGGCGCCCTTCGCGGTTTGTTGCCCTACTGGCGACCGCTCGCTCTCTACACAGCCATCGAAGTCGCCCTGCCGTGGCTGCTCCTCGCCGACGCGGAGCAGAAGCTGCCGAGCTCACTGACGGGACTCATGCTCGGCGCGACGCCGCTGGCCGGTGCCGCGCTCAGCTATCTGCTACGTGAAGGGGACCGACTCGACGTACGACGGTTGCTCGGTCTGCTGCTCGGATTCGCCGGCGTGGTGACTCTCGTCGGTGTTGACGTCAGCGGTGACCTCGGTGCGGTTGGCGAGGTGGTCGTTGTCGCTGTGTGTTATGCCACCGGACCGCTCATCATCGTCCGGCGGCTGGCACACCTGCCCAGCATCGGCGTCGTCATCGTGTCGTTGGCGCTCACCGCAGTGGCCTACGCGCCGTACGGGCTCACGCATTGGCCGTCGCACATCTCCGCGAAGGCGGGCTGGTCAATCATCGGGTTGAGCGTCGTGTGTACGGCGGCGGCGTTCCTTGTCTTCTTCGCCCTCATTGCCGAGGTCGGACCGACGCGAGCTGTCGTCATCACCTACGTCAACCCGGTCGTGGCGATCGCCCTCGGCGTTGTGCTCCTCAACGAAGATCTCACCCTGGGCCTTGCAGTGGGAACGCCGCTCGTGTTGCTCGGCTCGATCTTGGCCACCGCGAAGTCACGCGAGATCGCGACCGGACCGGAGATGGCACCGGCGGAGCTGTGCGACGACGGGACCAGCCCCGGCCAGTGACGACCGGCGGCAGCGTAAGTTGCCGACCGTCGGACGATTTGGGAGCGGGCCATGGAACTGAACGGGGTGCATGTCCTCATCACCGGAGGCTCGCGCGGTCTCGGACTGTCGATGGCGCAGGCCTTCGCACGAGCCGGTGCCGACCTCACGCTGGTCGCGCGAGACGAGGCCACACTCGAAAAGGCCGCGGCTGATGTCGGCGGTCGCGCACTCGTCGCCGACCTCACCGACCGCGTGCAAGTCACCACCCTGCTGGACCGAGCGGAGAAGCAGGCCGGACGTCCCATCGATGTCCTCGTGTTGAACGCTGGTATCGACGTCAACGGGCCCTACGCCGACCTTTCGTCGGATGACCTGCAGCAGCTGTGGCAGGTGAACCTTGCCGCGCCGGCCGAGCTCATCCGACAAGCACAACCGTCGATGACGGCGCGACGTAGCGGCCACATCGTCGCGATCTCGTCATTGTCCGCGCAGGTGGCCATGCCGGGACTCGCGTCGTACGCCGCGAGCAAGGCAGCGCTCTCACAACTGGTCATGGGTGTCCGCCGTGAGCTGCGGGGTGCCGGCATCGGCACAACCCTGGCCGAGATCGGCCAAGCAACCACCGACATGTACACCACGCTCCGCGACTACCCACCGGCGGCTGCTGCTTTTGATCGCGCAACTCGGCTGGGATTCCTGCGCGAGCTCAAGCCCGACGAAGTAGCCGACGCCGTTGTCCACGCCGTACGTCGCGACAAACCGAAGGTCGTCCTGCCACGACGAGCGCGGCTCCAGTCGCTGCTCGCGCACAGCCCGCAGGTCATCGCCGACCGCCTGTTCGGGTCGGCCAAGTAGGTCGTGGGTCTAGCTCGTTGCCGCCTGCGCGCTCGCCTGGGCGTCCAGCGAGCTCGTGCGTTGACCACCGGTCACGATGCCGGGCAGTGGCAGCGGCACCTGGCAGTGCAGTCGGACCGTGACGGTGCGTCCGTCGGGTGAGAGCCGCGGTGCGTCGAAGGAGAACGCCATAAAGCGGCGCGCCAAGCCGTTCTGTTCGACGTAACGACGCACGGCATCTTCGGCGGCGACCACGTCGAGTTGCAGTTCGCTGCCGGGCCCGTTGCGGTAGAACGCGGCTCGGTCGATGGACTGCGCTGCGGCGAGCGCGGCACCGTCAGCAGCCGCTGCTAACGACCGACGCGCGAGGAACACCTTCGAGCCGTCGATCACGACCATCACCAACATCGCGGCAATCAACCCGTAGAAGATGACAAGCAGCACCAGTTGCCCCGCGTCATCGCGACGTCTCAGCCGCATGAGGTTGTCCCTGGTGGCGCCACTGCAACGCCTTCGGCGAAACAGTCGACGACCGCGTCGTGCCGCCCGTGTACCGCGATGCTCGGCGACGACTGCCCAAACGCAGGCACTAACGGCAGCGGTACGGAACGGTCGATCCGCACGTGCACGGTTGCGCCAGCCGTCGCGCAGTTGCTGAACTGACAGGTGATGACGAGCTGTCCCGGCTCCAGATCGAGACCTTGGTCGCGCATGGCGATGCGGGCGGCCGCAAAGGCGTCGTCGTAGGCCGCCTCATTGGCACCATGTGCGACGAACACCCGGCCGGCTTCTCTCGTCGCCGCGGTTACGGCGTACGCCGAGCGCTGGACTTGCAACGCCGTAAGCAGCACATAGACGAGCGGGACGAGCAGCAGCACACCGAGGTAGGCGAACTCGATCATCGCGTTGCCGTCGTCGCCACGCGGGCGCCACGACCGCAACCTGGTCATCGACCCTCCTGTAGCGCGTGACCGTGTACGACGAGTGCCTCACTCGGACCGACATAGGCGACGACAGGCAACGGTGCCCGGATGGTGACCTCCACGGTGGGAGTGCCATCGATGTCCAGAACGACCGCGGTCACGGACTCGGCGTACGACGCCCGAAGGCTGGCGCGAATGCACTGACGGGTTCGGGCCACGCCATCGTCGGGTGTTCGGTCGGCGTTGGCGGCGTACCGTGCGCCCTCGCTTGCACATGCGACGAGTGTGTTACGGACGTGCAGTCCTAGCCCGAGCTGGACCACCGCAAGAAACAGCGGTGTCAGCAGCAGGCCGGCGACGAGGACGAACTCGACCGGAGCCGATCCCCGTTCGGATCTCAGGGCGACGCGTCCCGCACCGAGTTGACCGCGTTGGTGAACAGGTCACTCAACAGCGGGGTCGCGACGCCGATCAGCACTACGACGATCATCGCGGACATCATGGTGACGAGTACCCAGCCAGGCACGTCACCGCGTTCGGGGTGTTCGAGGATCTGCATCATGCGTTGCTGGAGCAGGGTGAGCATGGTGTCCTCCAATCAGGGGGTTGTGAACGTCAAGCCGTAGTAACCCGGGAACAATGCGAAGAGCACGGTGACCGGCAAGATGAGAAACACCACCGGCACCATCATTGCGATTTCTTTGCGACCGCCGGCTTCCAGCAGTGCGCGTTTGCCGGCCTCACGAACGTCGACGGCTTGCGCACGCAGCACATCGGCGAGCGGCGTACCGCGCTCGACCGCAATGACAATGCCGTCGACGAAGCGGGCCAACATGGGCAACGATGCACGCGCCGAGACGGCGTCTAATGCCTGCGTCAAACTGGCGCCGGCGCGGACATCGTCCAATGCCCGCCGCAGTTCGCGCGCAAGCTCGCCGCCACTGATGCGTGTCACGCGGTCGAGCGCACCCAGCGGCCCTTCTCCGGCCGTCACTGCAAGTGCGAGTAGCTCCGCGATCGTCGGAAACTCGGCAATCATCCGTTGTTCGCGCTCACGAACCTCTTGCGTCAACCACCGGTCACGAGCCAGCACGCCACCGAGGACGCCGGCGATGACCGCTGCCAGCACTGGTACAGCTCCAGCGGCGCCGTGTCGCACACCGACCAACAACCCGAATGTGATCCCGGCCGCTCCGCCCAGCGCGCCCCACACCACCTGTTCGGCGCGAAATTCCTCGACAGTCATGCCGCGGCCGGCCTGCTCGAGGCGACGGCGCACCGGCCCGGTCCCGCCGAGAATCCGGTCGAGCCGTGACACTGCATCCGCAAGGAGCGGACCCAGCAGACGCTCGATGGTGGAGAACGGGGTACGCGCTCGCGTCTGCGCCAACAACCGCGACGGGCGCGGGGCGTCACGGAGGTAGGGCGCGAGTCGTACATCAAGCCGGTGCCGACGCCGTAGCGGAGGCGCGGCGGCGACAGCCGTGACCAGGCCGCCACCAGCGAGCAGACCCAACCCGGCACCAACAGCAGCGCTCATCGGAGCACCCGACGTTCCTGCGGCAGCCGACCGATTCGCAGCATGATGCGGTACGCCGCGAACGACACACCTCCACCGAGCAACAGGATGAAGGCGCCCGCTGCCGTGTTGTACGCCGCTGCCGCCTCACCGTTCAGGGCGAGCAACGCGAGCATCAGCCACGGCGCAGCCAACGCAAGGCGTGCCGCGTTGACCGTCCAGCCTTGACGTGTCTCGAGCTCGGCGCGGGTTCGGGCGTCCTCGCGCAGGAACGTGGACAACGTGCGCAGCAGCCGACCGAGATCTGTGCCGCCGACGTCGCGGGCGACGCGCAGCGACTCAATCATGCGGTCGCCTACGGGATCGGCGAGGGCGACTTTCAACCGGTTGACGCAGTCATCGAACCGACCGTTGGCCCGGTAGTCCGCCGCGAATCGCTGGAACGGGCGCCGCAACGTTTCCGGGCCGCGGACTCCGACCTCGGCGAGAGCTTCGGGCAGTGACATCCCTGCGCGCACAGCCGATCCAACGTTGTCGACCACCTCCGGCCATAGCTCACGCAGCTCGACGGTCCGCCGTCGTTGCCGGTAACGCACCAGGCTGAACGGCGCCATCGCGGCAAACACGGCAAACGCGAGAGCAATCGTTGGCGAGCCAGACACCACGACACCGCCGAGAAATGCCACGCAGCAGAGGCCGGCCGAGAGGCCAACGAGCTGTCCGGGGCTGACCGACTCGATACCCGCCTGCGTCAATGCCTCCTGAGTTCGTTCGGCAAGCGCCGTACGGCGTCGGCGTTCGGGTCGCGACGGGCTGAGGGCCTGCCAGATCAGCAGCACACCGATCCCGAACAGCAGGCCGACGAACGTGCCCATCTCAGCGCCCGTGCGCCAACAGTGACGGCAAATCACAACCGATGCGGTCGAACCGGTCCCGGTGGGGTGGGAACCCGTCGGCCCGGACGAGGCAGCCGTCCCTCGTGGTGAAGACGTCGGCCGTCTCGACGACGTCCGCCTCGGCCCGGCCCGGGACGGACACGATTTCGGTAACGCGTCGATGCCCGTCGGCATCCGTGCGGATATGCACGACGAGGTCGATGGACGACGCAACGGTCGGTACGACGAAGTTGTGGCTGACGTTCTCGCCCGCGAGCAGTGGAAGTGTGCACATCTTGGTAACCGCCTCGCGCGCGGAGTTGGCGTGGATCGTGCACATCCCTGGCAGCCCACTATTGAGCGCGATGAGCAGATCCAGGCATTCCTCCTGACGGACCTCGCCGACAATCATGCGGCTCGGTCGCATGCGGAGCGCTTCCTTGACCAAGCGACGCAACGGGATGTCGCCCGTACCTTCGAGATTGGGCTGCCGGGTCTGCAAAGAGACGACATCCGGAAGCGGGATCTTCAGCTCGAAGACTTCCTCCGCCGTGATCACCCGCTCGCGGGCCGGGATCGCCGCAGCCAGGCAACTCAACAGGGTCGTCTTCCCGGCTTGCGTGCCGCCTGCCACCAAGATGTTGAGCCCGGCCGCCACTGCCGCTTCGAGGAATCGCGCTGCCTGCGTCGAGAGCGTTCCCAACTCGACGAGCTCGTCCAAGGAATTGGCACGCAGGACGAACTTGCGGATGTTGACCGCCCAATGTCGGCGCGTGATGTCGGGGATCACGACGTGCAAGCGCGACCCGTCGGGGAGCATCGCGTCGACGAACGGCGTCGACAGATCCACGCGACGCCCCGAGCTCTTCAGCATCCGCTCGACGAGGTCGCGGACCTGCGCGCTGGTCAGGATGGTCGTGGTCAGCTCCGAGCGCCCGGCGCGTGCGATGAACACTCTGCCGGGCTCATTGATCCAGACCTCTTCGACCTGCGGATCGTCGAGGAAGCGCTGCAGGGGTCCGTAGCCGGCGACCGCGTCGTACACCGACTGTGCCGTCGTCGCCGGGTCGACCAGCGGGGGCAACGAACTGGTCAGCGTCCGCTCGTCGTAGTCGGCGAGCACCTCGTCGATGAGCCGGCGGATCGCCCCGCCGTCGACGTCGGGGTCAAGGCCGCGACGCCGGACGAGCTCACGGACCTCGTCCTCGACAACCCCGAGTCCAGGCATGCGTCCCCCACGGTGGACCAAGGGAAGGGCGCCGACATTAGTGAGTCAGGGCAGGGCCGCCTAGCCCGCGAATCGAGTCTGTGTATAACGATTCGCCGCTCGCGCACCAGCCACCACACAGGAACCGACAGCAGCGACGGCGTACGCGCGCGGCCACTCTCGGCGACCTTTGAACCCCGCCCAGTCCGGGGCCGTGTGGATAACGACAGGCCCATCGGGGACGCGCGCGGAGGTTCGGCATGTCCAGGAAGCTCATCCGCTCGCGCCTACGGCGTACGGTCCTGCTCGTCGCAGTCGCGGGGGTGGCGATCGTCGTCCGCGCTCCAGCCGCGTTCGCTCACTGCCATGCGTTCACGATCAGCGCCTCGCCGAGCACCGTGAACGAGGGTGGGAACGTCACAGTCACGGTGAAGCGCGACGGGCACGTGGCTGACTCGCAGGTCGACGCACGCACCGTCAATGGCACCGCAACGTCAGGTCAGGACTTCACTGGCGGGATGCGAACAGTGAAATTCACTGGGTCGCAGACGTCGAAGAGCTTCACTGTCCCCACCATCAACGACAGCAAGGCGGAGGGGACGGAGACCTTCCAGGTTGAGCTGGTTCAGGGCAGCGCACAGGGCTGCACCGGGTCGGGCTACGTCTATGGGCCACCGAAGACGGTGACGATCGCCCGCAACGACCAGCCGACCGCCACCAAGTCACCGACACCGCCGCCTCACCACACGTCCCCGCCCACGTCTCCGGGAGGTGGGACAACGAATGGAACGTCGCCGAGCGCGACGGCTTCCGGCACCCCGGCACCCACCACCCCGCCCGCCGGCGCCACCACTCCACCCACCGGCGCGACAACGACGGCGCCCGGTGTCGTGGCCGAGCCAAGCCCGACCATCGATGGCGGGCTCGCTGACTCCCCCTCGAACGACAGCGGCGGCGGGGCGTCCACCGGATTGGTCGTGCTCGCAGCAGTCCTGCTCGCGGCGCTATTCGCCGGTGGCGGGGTCTACCTCCGGCGGCGCGGCACCCACCTCTAGATCACGTGCTGTAAGTAAGGAGCGCCTGCTCCAGCCGTGGAGCGAGTGTCTGCATGTATGTCGCGGTCACGTGGTTGGTGTCGCGGTAGACGAGGGTGCTGCCGATGACCGCCGCGCACTCGTCAGTAGGACAGATCGCGTCGGTCAGGCTGATGAGATGCACGCCTCGTTGGCCGGCAACGGCGGCTTCTTGGATGTCCCCGATGCCGATCGCTGCGACGGAGCGGGGTACGGCGCACCGGGTCAGCGTCGTGCGGTGCTCGGAGGCGCACTCGGCGATGTCGATGCCGGGATGCGGTGTGTCCTTGAGTACGACGACGGGAATGCCGTCGGCGAGCAGCGGCGCCCAGGCGGCTCGCACTCCCCGCACGAACTCTGTCGTCTGCTGCTCACTTTCCCGGGCCGCGATGCTCGAGGTCAGTACCAACGTGGGATGCGCGAGACGGATTGCTGTCGCGACGCTGCGGTTCCATGCGTCACAGGAGGGATAGGCGCGCCCGTTGAGCCGCGCCGGGCCGGCGGACCAGGCGCAGGAGGATTTCGTGTACGACGTGAGCTTCCAGTGCCGTGCCACTGCGATCTGCTGCAAAGCAGGGATCCACTGCGCGGCGTGCGAGTCGCCGACGATCACCACGTTTGTCGTGGAGCTGGGATCACCGAACACACAGCTCTTTGCTTCGCTGTGCCGGAAATCGACGTGGCATCCCTGGGCGTACACCGCGGGGAGGTCACGGCGAGCATTCAGCGGGTCCGGCACGATCGCCGCGACCCGGTCGAGCGGCGCTCCGCGCGGATCGCCTAGCGGGTCCTTGGCCAACATCTCAGCTCCGAGCGGCCCCGACACAACCCTGCTGAATGACGTCGAGCCGACCGGGCCGTTACCCGATGCGAGGACCGAACCCGGCACCGACGTCACCTGTGTCTGCAGGCCGAAGCCGACGGCCACGGCGGCGACGGTGCAGGCAGCGCCCAGTGCCAAGGCCCGGCTCGGGATCCGGACCAGCGGCCGCGCAAGCCGGATCGGGTTCTCCACCAGCCGATAGGTCAGCCACGCCGGAAGCACCGAGGCCGCCGCGACCGCCGACCCCTCCCACACCGACAGACCATCGAGGCGAATCCCCGCGACCACGATCAACGGCCAGTGCCAGAGGTAGATGGAGTAAGACAAGGCGCCGACGAACAACATCGGCCGCCGCCCGAGCAGGAACACCGGACCGGTCGAGCCGGCACTCGACCCGGCAGCGATGACAGCGGCCGCCCCCAGCGTCGGTAGCAGCGCGGCGGTGCCGGGGTACGGCGTACGCGACGTCACCCAGACTGCGCTGGCCGCGATCGCAGCGAGCCCGGCCCAGCCGAGCACGACCGCCGCGCCTCTCGGCAGCCGAGCAAGATGGTGTGCGGCAATCGCAAGACCGCCGCCCAGCGCGAGCTCCCACAGCCGCGTCGTCGTCACGAAGAATGCGCGGCTTGGATCGCTGGCTGTCAGCTGCACGGACCAGTAGAGGGACAGCGCCGCCACCACGAGCATCCCGGACATGAGCCAGGCGCGTGACATGAGCGCATGCCGCCCCGCACGCCATCGCGTCAACGCACCCAATGACAGCAACAGCAGCGGCCACAACAGGTAGAACTGCTCCTCCACCGCCAGCGACCAGAAATGCTGGAGCGGGCTCGTCGCTGTGTCTGCAGCCAAATAGTTGGTGGCCTGGTCGGCCAGCCGCCAGTTTTCGAAATAGAGAGCACTCGCCCGGATGTCGCCGGCGATGCTCGGCCACCGAATCTCTGGGACGAAAAGCACGGTCAGGCCGGCAACAGCAGTCAAGACCACAGCCACTGCGGGAAGCAGCCGCTTCGCACGTCGTGCGTAGAAGTCGCGCAATGAGATGGTCCCCGTGCGTTCGAGCTCACTGACGAGTAGGCCGGTGATGAGGAAGCCGGAGATCACGAAGAAGACGTCGACTCCGATGAAACCGCCAGGCAGTGCCGGCACGCCAGCGTGGTAGACCAACACCAACACGACCGCGACCGCGCGCAGACCTTCGATGTCCCCCCGGAGATTTCCGCGCGTGGCCGGCTCGGCCCCGCGAGCGGTCTGCACCGACATCCACACCAATCCAGGTAAGTCTCAGCCACGTTCGTCCCGCCCGACGCTACCCCGGACCGCACTGGTTAGCGTTCCCGTATGGAGATCCGTGCGGCTGCCGACGCTGACCTCGCGGGTATCAACGACGTCTACAACCACTACGTCCGTACGCACCAGGCGACCTTCGACCTCGAGCCGATCGCGCTGGACGCGCGGCGCACGTGGGCGTCCCACTACACGGCCACGGGGCGGCACCGGCTGTTGGTCGCGGTCGACGGTACGACGGTGCTCGGCTATGCGACGAGCAGTGTGTTCCGCGACCGGCCGGCGTATGACCGCACCGTCGAGACGTCGGTCTATATCGCACCGGACGCATGCGGACGCGGCGTCGGGACTGCGTTGTACGACGCGTTGTTCACCGCTCTCACCGACGAGGACATCCATCGCGCGGTCGCACTGATCGCCGTGCCGAATCCGCCGTCGATCGCACTGCACGAACGCTTCGGCTTCACCAAGGTTGGTCAGATCACCGAGGCGGGCTGGAAGCTCGACCGCTGGTGGGACATCACCTGGTGGGAGAAGCCGCTCAACTAGCTAGCTGGCAGCGACCGCGATGCGTGCGGCGTAGCGCCCGTCGTGATAGTCAACCCGCAGCGGTACGCCGAAGCACGCCGACAGCGCCTCGCTGGTCAGCGCCTCATCGATCTTTCCGGCGCTGACGACGCGGCCACCACTGAGCAACAGTGCATGTGTGAAGCCGCGCGGAATCTCCTCGACGTGATGCGTGACGAGAACGGTTGTGGGCGCTGTCGCGTCGGCCGCGATGCGCGACAACCGCAACACAAGCGCCTCGCGGGCACCCAGGTCCAAGCCAGCCGCGGGCTCGTCCAGCAGCAGCAGCTCCGGGTCGGCCATCATCGCGCGCGCGATCTGCACGCGTTTGCGTTCGCCCTCCGACAACGTCCCGTAACGCCGCTCGGCCAACACCTCACAACCGAGGAAGCGGAGCAGATGCCGCGCGCGACCGAGATCGACGTCGTCATAGACCTCACGGCCGCGACTCGTCGTCGCGTAGGCCGCGGTCAGGACAACGTCGATCGCGCGACCGCCGCCCGGCAACCGGTCGGCGAACGCAGCCGACGTCACGCCGATGCGCGGACGCAGCTCGAACACGTCAACCTCACCGAGCCGCTCACCGAGCACCTCGACGACACCCTCGGAGGGATAGAGCAAGGCGGCGGCTACCTGCAGCAACGTGGTCTTGCCCGCGCCGTTAGGACCGATGACAACCCAGCGCTCCCCCTCGCGAACGGTCCACTCGACCCGATCAAGTAAGCGAGCGCCGTCGCGCAGCACGGAGACCCGGTCCAGATAGAGGACAGCGTCGAACGGCGGAGCCATGTCCCAGACGCTACGGGAGAATGATGATCAACTCGTGGAGGCGCTACGGATCACGGTGCGGATCTGGCGCAGCGCGACCGACAAGGTGGCGAGATCAGCCTGATCCGCCGTGAAGATGTCGGCGAGAAGCGCAGCCGCCCGCTGCACCGAGCCGCTGTTGGCCTCCATCCACATGTCCAGTCGCTCCGCGGTGGGCAACGATCCGTCCGTCGAGCCCAAGATGTCTTCGGTGAGCCGGGCATGCGCGGCATACAGGTCCTCGCGCAGTGCAGCGCGCGCCAGCGTGTGCCAGTGATCGTCGCGGGGCAACGCGTTGATGAGGTCGCGCAGGCGAGTCAGGCCGATGCGTTGCTCGACGGCGAAGTAGACATCGGCAACTTCTTCCACGGGCCGATTGGTCTCCCTCGACACCTCGACGATGTCGAGAGCCGAGTAGCTCGGCGTGAGCAGTGCGATCTGCTCGGCGAGGTCGCCAGGCACGCCGGCGCCGACGAGCACATCCCTCCGCTGCTCGAACGCGACCCGATCAGGGCTGGCCACCAGAGCAGTCAGCTTTCCCATGACAGCTTCGACGCCACTGGCGAATGCGTCGATCGTCCCGAGAACGTCGATAGGGGGCCGCCTGTTGTGCAGGAAGAATCGTGCGGCCCGCTCGACCAGCCGGCGCAGCTCGAGGAACATTGACGTCTGCACATCGGAGGCGACCGTGTCATCGAGCGCCTCCACCCCGGCCCATAGTCGGTCAATCCCGAACACCTTCGTCGCGACAGAATGCGCGCGCACAATCTCGACCGCTGTTGCGCCGGTCTCCTCCGCCAGCCGCAAGGCAAACGTGATGCCCGCGCGGTTGACCATGTGGTTGACGACACCAGTGACGATGATCTCCCGGCGCAGCCGGTGCTCCTGCATCTGCTCGTGGAACCGCTCACGCAACGGCCTGGGGAAATATGCCGTCAACTCGCGGTCGTACGCCGGGTCGTCGGGAAGGTCACTCTCCAACAGATCTTGCGTGAGTGTGATCTTGCGGTAAGCAAGCAAAACGGCGAACTCTGGCGCAGTCAGCCCTTCCCCCGCGGCCGCGCGATCGGCGATCTCCTCCTTGTTGGGGAGGAACTCGAGGTCGCGGTCCAGATCGCCCGCCGCCACCAGCGCGTCGATGAGCCGCGCATGAACGTGGAGCATCGACGCGGCGTTGACTTGGGAGGTGGCGAGCGCGATCGCTTGTTCGTAGTTGTCGCGTAGCACCAACGCAGCGACCTCATCGGTCATCTCGAGGAGCAGTGCGTCGCGCTGTTTGCGCGTCATGTCACCCGCGGCCTCGATGGCGCCAAAAAGGATCTTGATGTTGACCTCGTGGTCCGAGCAGTCCACGCCTGCCGAATTGTCGATCGCGTCGGTGTAGATGTGACCGCCCTTACGCGCAAACTCGATCCGGCCGCGCTGGGTGAACCCTAGGTTGCCGCCCTCGCCAACGACGCGTGCTCGCAGGTCACGGCCGTTGACGCGGACGACGTCGTTGGTGCGATCGCCAACATCGGCACTTGTCTCGCCCGACGCCTTGACGTAGGTGCCAATGCCGCCGTTCCACAACAGATCGACCGGTGCCTGCAGGATCCCGCGGATCACCTCTGCGGGCGTCATCGACTCAGCTTCGATGCCAAGAGCCAACCGTGCCTGCGACGACAGCGGGATCGACTTCGCCGTACGCGGCCACACTCCGCCACCTTCTGAGATGAGCGAATGGTCGTAGTCGTCCCAGGACGAGCGCGGCAGGTCGAAGAGACGCCGGCGTTCGTCGAACGCCGCAGCCGGGTCGGGGTTCGGGTCAATGAACACATGCCGGTGGTCGAACGCAGCGACCAACTTGATGTGTTGGGACAAGAGCATGCCGTTGCCGAATACATCGCCGGACATGTCACCGACACCGACGACCGTGAAGTCCTGCTCCTGGATGTTGGTGCCCAACTCGCGGAAGTGTCGCTTCACCGACTCCCAGGCTCCGCGGGCGGTGATCCCCATCGCCTTGTGGTCGTAGCCGGACGAGCCGCCGGATGCGAACGCGTCGCCCAGCCAGAACTGGTATTGCTCGGCAATCCCGTTAGCGATGTCAGAGAACGTCGCGGTGCCCTTATCGGCGGCGACGACGAGATAGGGGTCGTCGCTGTCATGGCGGACGACATCGTGCGGCGGCACAACCTTGCCCTCGACGATGTTGTCGGTGATGTCGAGCATGCCGCGAATGAAATCTGTGTAGCAGGCGACAACGTCATCGCGCGACGGCTGCGCCTGCTTCACGACAAAGCCGCCCTTGGCGCCGACCGGAACGATGACGGCGTTCTTCACCGTCTGCGCCTTGACCAGGCCCAGCACCTCAGTGCGGAAGTCCTCGCGCCGGTCCGACCAGCGCAGCCCACCGCGCGCGACCGCGCCGAAGCGCAGGTGGACGCCCTCGACACGTGGTGAGTACACCCAGATCTCATGCGCCGGCTTCGGGGCCGGCAGGTCGGGCACCTGCTTGGGGTCGAGCTTCATCGACAGGTACGGCTTGATGCTGCCGTCCGTGTCTGGCTGGAAGTGGTTCGTCCGTGTGGTCGCGTGAATCATCGCAAGGAACGAACGCAGGATGCGGTCCTCGTCCAGGCTCGCGACGACATCGAGTGCCCGCTCGATCTGCCGGGTGAGGTCGGCTTGCTCCTTGTCGGCCCGGTCGACAGAACGCGGGTCGAAGCGAGCCTCGAACAGGTCGACCAGCAACCGCACGATCTCGACGTTGTTGTGCAGTGCGGTCGCGATGTAGGTCTGGCTGAACGTCGTACCGATCTGGCGTAGGTAGCCGGCGTAGGCGCGCACCACCACTACTTCGCGCCAGGTTAGGCCGGCAGCCAGCACCAGCGCGTTGAACGCGTCGCTCTCCATCCGGCCGGACCACACCGCGGCGAACGCTTCCTGGAAGGCCTCCCGCACCCCGGCGGCGTCGAAGTCGTCCTCGCCCTCATGCCGCAACCCGAAGTCGTAGATCCAGGCGCGCCGACCGTCGCCGAGCTCGAGCTCATAGGGGCGTTCGTCGGTTACTTCGACACCCATGTCCTGCAGCGCCGGCATCAGCGTCGCGAGCGACAACGGAGGACCGACCCGGGAGATCTTGAAGCGACGTACTCCCTCCGGTGCGCCCGCCGGTTTGTAGAGCGCGAGGTCGAGGTCGCCTTCGGTTTGCAGATCGGTGAGCCGCCGGATGTCGGCAACCGCGGCGCGCGGCGAGAAGTCCTCCTTGTATGCCTCCGGGAACGCGTCGCCGTAGGTCTTCAGCATCCCAGCGGCGTGTTCCTCGCCGAGGCCCTCGATCACGGCATCCGCCAGCTCATCGGTCCACGATCGGGTCGCCGCCGCGATGCGCTCTTGGAGAGCCTCGACGTCGATATCGCGGTGTGCGACGTCATCGGTGCGGATGACGAGGTGCAAGCGGGCGAGCACGGACTCTGACAGTCGGGTGTTGTAGTCGACCGACAATCCGCCGAGCGTCTCCATCAGGATTTCTTGCACCCGCAACCGCACCTGGGTGGTGTAACGCTCGCGTGGGAGATAGACGAGCACGGAGAAGAACCGGCCGTAGTCATCGCGCCGGATGAACAACCGGACCCGGCGACGCTCCTGCAAGCCGAGAATACCCATCGTGATGTCGTAGAGATCGTCGACGGATATCTGGAACAGCTCGTCGCGCGGATACAGCTCCAGGTTGTGGCGAAGGTCGAACGCGTTGTGGCTGCCCGGTGGGAAGTCTGCGCGCTCGACAACAGCAGCGACTTTGCGGCGTACGACGGGGATGCGACGCACGCTCTCGGTGTACGCCGACAGTCCGAGCAGGCCGAGGATCCGGCGCTCCCCGATCGGCACGCCGTCGGGACCGAGTCGCTTCACGCCGATGTAGTCGAGATACGCGGGGCGATAGACGGTTGACCGCGAATTGGCCTTGGTCAATGTCAGCAACGTCGGCTCGAGGGCTTTGCGGCGAGCTTCGGGTTGCATGTCCGACAGGCTGCGCGAAACCGGTTGCAACCCTGAGTCACGCAGGATGCCGAGACCGGTCGACGGCACCGACCGAAGCTCGGCGTTGTCGCCGCTGCCGGACAGCTCGTAGTCGCGGTAGCCGAGGAAAGTGAAGTTGTCCTGCTTCAACCAATCGAGAAGGGCGATCGTCTCGGCGACGTCGTCTTCGGTCGCCGCTGGAACACCAGCCTTCAACTCCGCGATCGTGTCATCGACCCGGGCGAGCATGCGGCCCCAGTCCTCAACTGCGGCGCGCACGTCTTCGAGCACATTGCGCAGATCGCGTTGCAACCCGGTGAACGCCGAGACGTCCGAGCGGCGGTCGATCTCGACATGGATCCAGGACTCGGGCACAAACTCCGGCGCGGGTTCGGCGTCGGGATCAGCGAGTGCCTCGAACTCGCCAACGGCGTTCCGCCGAACCTTGAGTTGTGGATGCACGACGAGATGGATGGAGTAACCCTGGCGGTTGAGCTCGCTCGTGACCGAGTCGACGAGGAACGGCATGTCGTCAGTGACCACCTCGACGACGCTGTGCTGGCAGCCCCAGCCACTCGCGTCCTCACTCGGGCTGATGACGCGCACGAGCGCGGTCCCGGGTGGACGTCGCCAGCCGAAGGTCAGGTGCGACAGCGTGGCGCCCTGTGCGTCCACGGGGTGGCGCCGAGCGAGGTCCTCGGGTGGGACGTTCCGCCAGTACTGCCGGATGAGTGACTCGACGAGATCGGCGCGGGCCTCGTCATCCCCCGCGTCATGGCGTGCGTGCGCGACGGCGCGATCAACCAGGTCGGCGCTGGCCCGGTCGAGTCGCCCTTTCGGCGCACTGGCCACGACACCTGACCATAGTGCGATCGTGCGCCGTACGCTGCCATCCGCACACGGCGCATCCTCGGTACGCTGCCATCCGCACCCGACGCACCGTCGGTACGCTGCGTGTATGAAGCTTTCGCAGCGGGACAAGTACGACGTAGACCCAGCCGCCGTCTTCGCGATGTTCTGCGACGAGAAGTTCCTGCTGGGCAAATACGAAGCGCTGGGCTACCCGAAGTACGAGGTGCTCGAGATCGAGGCGTCGGACAGCGGCGCACGGATCAAGACCCGCCGGCACGCGCCGGCCAACGTCCCCGGCTTCGCCAAGAAGTTGTTCGGCGACACGACCGAAATGGTGCAGACCGACGTCTGGGGGCCGGAAAAGGACGGTGTGCGCGACGGCACATGGACGATCGACGTGCCCGGCAAGCCGGTCAAGGCGCGCGGCACGATCCGCCTGGAGCCGAGCGCGGATGGGTCACTCGTCTCAATCGAGGGTGAGCTCAAGGCTTCAGTGCCGCTGATCGGCGGAAAGATCGAGTCGTGGGCAGGTGGCGAGGCCAAGGAAGCCTTGGTCAAGGAGTACGAATTCGGCGTCGGCTGGCTGGCCGACCGCTGACGCGACGTGGGCGACGCCGGCTGGTCGCGGACACGGTTCACCAGGCCGACCTGGCAGCGTTCCATTGGGCGACGCACCACGAAATACCGAGACTCGACCCCGCTCTCGTCACGCTGACCAACGCGGCTAACCACGGCGTCCTCTGGTACGCGACAGCCGCTGCGTTGGCAGCGACAGGTGAGCGCGGTCGGCGTGCCGCGGTGCGCGGTGTGCTGGGGATGGCGCTGTCGAGCGCGGTGGCCAACATCCCGGCGAAGTTCGCGGTACGCCGCCGCCGCCCACCACTGCGTCACGTGCCCGTGTCACGGCAACTGCAGCGCCAGCCATCGACGTTGTCGTTCCCCTCCGGGCACGCGGCATCCGCGGCCGGGTTTGCGGTCGGCACTGCTGTCGAGTGGCCGGCGATGGGGATCCCGGTGGGTGCCCTTGCCGCTGGCGTGGCGTGGTCCCGCGTGCACACCGGCGTCCACTACCCCGGTGACGTGCTCGCGGGTGTGCTGCTCGGTGGCGCCGTGTCGCTGGCGCTGACCCGACCATGGCCGCCAACTGACGCACGTCCGGCACCGTCGCCGCCGAAACTGATCGAGGCGCCGGCGCTGCCTGACGGTGACGGCTTGGTGTTCGTCGTCAACCCGCGATCGGGTCGCGGCACGGCGAAAGCCCTGGCCGACCAGCTGTGCGAGGCCTTGCCGAAGGCCGAGTGCATGGAACCCCGCGACGACGAAGCCATCGTGGACACCCTGCGCCGCGCTGCCAAGCAAGCCCGCGTTCTGGGCGTATGCGGCGGTGACGGCACGATCAACGCAGCGGCCGCAGTCGCCCTGGAGGAAGACAAGCCGCTGGTCGTGCTCCCCGGCGGCACGCTCAACCACTTCGCCCGTGACCTCGGCAACGACGACCTCGAGTCGGTCGTCGAGGCAGTGCGTGCAGGGTTGGCCAGCCGCGTCGACGTCGGGGAAACCGATGACGGCATCTTCCTCAACACCGCGAGCCTCGGTGGCTACCCCGAGATGGTTGCCTTCCGCGAGAAACTCGAGAACAACGTCGGCAAGTGGCCAGCGCTTGTCGTTTCGTTGGTGCGCACGCTTCACCAGAGCTTGCCGATGGATCTCGAGGTCGAGGGCAAACGGCGCCGCGCGTGGTTGTTGTTCGTCGGCAACTGCCGCTACGAGCCGACGGGTGTCGTCCTCACGTCACGGGTCGCACTCGACGACGGTCTGCTCGACGTCCGACTCATCGAGGCGAAGCGCTGGGCACGGACCCGGCTAGCGCTCGCCGCGCTTGTTGGTCGGCTCGACAAGTGCTCGGCGTACCACGCGTTCACCACACCCGAACTGACCGTCCGTGTCTGTGACGAACCGCGGCCCGTCGCGCGCGACGGCGAGGTAGATGACCCTGTCGAGTCGGTGCACTTCCGCAAGCGGGCCCGGGCGTTGACGGTCTACCGACCGCGCGACGGGATGGCGTAAAGGCACAGAGCGAGCCAGCCGAGCCCGACGACGACGCCCGTGCTGACGTCGGCCGGATAGTGCACGCCGAGCAACACGCGTGACGCCGCGACCGCAGCAATGACCACGGCCATCACCGCCCAGAACACATAACGTGTCGCGCCACTCGACTGGCGTACGACGAGAACCGCGAGCAGACCGAACATCGCCGCCGCACCCGCGGCGTGCCCGGACGGGAAGCTGTAGTACTGCGCAGTCGTGAGTGGATCGGGGAACGTCGGGCGCGGCCGGTGGATCGCCCACTTCATGAGCTGCACAATTCCGAGCTCGCCGGTGCGAACAACGACGATGAGTAATGCCAGGCCCCATTGTCGTCGGGTCGCCACGGCGGCCGCGGCTGCAACGGCGACGAGATCGAGCACCATCCAGTCACCGAGCTGCGTCACCTGCTTCGCGGCGTTCTCTAGCCAGTTGTGCTCGGCTGTTGCGTCGTGGGCTGAGCGCACCAGGTCGATGTCGGCTCGGACCAGCGGGCCCCACCGAACCGCCACGAGGGTCGACAGCACCGCCACGACGATGGCGCACGCCAGGGCGAAGAAACCCAACCCCCGTGCGCGCCTCCCCGATGGCGCCGGCATGCCCTCAGTGCAGCACACGGAATACTGCGAGCGTGGTCAACAAGCCGACGCTGTCCCTGGGATTGCCCAACTTCGGTGCGACATTGGCCGCTGACGGTTGGCGACAGCTCATCGACGTCGCCCGCGAGGCCGACATCGCCGGCATCGACCGCGTCATCGTCGTGGATCACGTTGTGATGGGCACCCACACCGAGGCGTACTCGTGGGGACGGTTCCCAACGCCGCCCGACTCACCGTGGCTCGAGCCACTGACCGTCCTCGCCACGATCGCGGCGGTCACGTCGCGGGTGCGCCTTGGCACCGGCATCCTCATTGCGCCCATGCGTGGCGCGGCGGTGCTAGCGAAGACCGCGGCGACATTAGACGTGCTGTCCAACGGCCGTGTCGATCTCGGCGTGGGCACCGGATGGCAAAAGGAGGAGTACGACGCGGCGGGACTCGACTTTGCACAGCGCGGTCAGTTGTTGTCCGACACGTTGGCTGCGTGCAAGGCACTGTGGAACGACGCACCCGCTGCCGTCGATCTGCCGACAGTGAAGTTTTCGGAGACGTATTGCCGTCCGCAGCCCGTGCAGCCGGGCGGCGTACCGCTCTGGGTGTCGGGCTCGTTGGTGAAGCCCGTCATCGAACGCGTAGTTAGCTGGGGCGACGGCTGGATCCCCATCATGACCGCGGATGTTGATGACCTGCGCGATGGCACCGCGCTATTGCGATCACGGTTTGCCGACGCCGGACGTGACCCCGAGTCACTCCAGGTGCGTGGCGCGATGCCATTGGTACGCGATGCCGACGGGAAGATCGACCTCAAGGCCAGTCTCGGCGAGGTACCCCGGCTGATCGAGGCCGGCGCCACCGACGTATCGGTGCAGTTCCAGGCTGTCTGCCGAGATCCGGCTGACGCCGCATCCGCTTTTGCCGATCTGGTTGGCGAGTTCAAAGCCGCGATCGCGTGAGCAACGACCACGTTCGTTCTCTGTCGAGATAGTCCTCGATGTCGGCAGCGACGATGCTGGCGCTGTTGTCATCCAGGTAGAAACGCCGGCGCATCTCGTCCTCGTTCGCGAAGTGCAGCTCCGTGACAGCGGCGCACAGTGGCTCGGTGCCGCGACGTACGAAATGCTGGACGTATCTGCAGATGGCCGGATGTTGCACGCGGGCGATTGCCGCGTGTCCTTCGTAGCGCGCCCGGAACGTAGTCGGGTCGACGCCGGGAAGCGGAGCGACGAACGCCAACCTGGTCAGACCCGGCTTTACCTCGTCGTCCCAATGCCGAACCGTCTCGACGTGGTAGGCGCGCTCGAGCTGCGTACCTGTCGCGAACAACATCTCGTGCGCGGTGCCATCGATCGCGACGAAGTCGACGTCACGCAGCGGCTCACCGAGACTGCGGTCGACGTCGTACAAGACCGCGCCCGGGATGCGCTGGCGCGGGCCCCGCGCGAGAGCGATCAGGCTCACCGCGTCACAGCCAGGTCCGCAGGTCCCACAGCGCGGGGAAGAAACGCAGACCGATGCGGCTGTGCAGGTACGGCGCTCCGGTCGAGCCGCCGGTGCCTGACTTTCGCCCGATCTGCCGCTCGACCATCGTGACGTGGCGTGCCCGCCAGGACGCCGCCGCCTCGTCGTGTGACAACAACGCTTCGGCCAGGTCCCAGAGCGCGCCGTACTGCGCTCGGTCCAGCGCGATCGTGCGCAGCGACTCGCGCAGGTCCGCCTCCCGGTCGACGGGAAGCCCGGCTCGCTTGACTGCGGCGACGTAGCCGTCCCAGACAGTGGGTTCATCGAGGCGCCTCTGCAGACGCTGCTTCTCATCCGACGTCGCGTCGTGCAGTCGATCGAGGTACTTCGCGTCCTTCAGCCCGGAGATGAACTCGACCTCGCGAAACTGCACCGACTGGAACCCGCTGGCCGGCGCCAGGTACGACCGGAAGACAAGGAAGTCCTGGGGCGTCATTGTCTCGATGATGTCGATCTGCTCGACGAGCACGCGCTCGATCGTCGTCACTCGATCGAGCAGGTGTCGCGGGGTCCAGAGATCGTCGCCATTGAGCAAGTGATCGCGGGCGGTCTCCAATTCATGCAGGAGCACCTTGAACCACAGCTCGTACACCTGATGCACGGTGATGAACAGCAGCTCATCGTGCGCGGGTGGATCTGACTCCGGAACCTGCTGGGCGAGCAATTCCGCAAGACGCAGGTAACTGCCGTAGGACAGCTGCCCGCCCTCTTCGCCGAACCTGCGATCCGGCATGTCTGCCATGCCCGCGACCGTAACGTGGCGCGGACCGGCGACTGACCCAGGTCTAGCGGGAGTTGGGCCGCCGGTCGGGCGGCGCGAAGCGCGATGCGGCGAGAGCGCGCTCGACCTCGGCCCGGTCGCGCGCACGAGCCCGGCCATCGTGCAGGGCCGCCGCCGCATTGGCGATGGCTCCCCTGTTCGGGAACACGGTGTTGATCACCCGTTCACGAGTAGTGGCCATGCCTAGACGCTCCGCTATCTGCCTATGCCCGTCAAGCGCCAAATGTGTTAGATCCACAGCCGGTTCATGACTACCCCCCCGTAGTCAGCGTGGTGCATGAGCCGGAACGCAGCAGGGTAGTTATCCACAAGCCGCAGCCAGCTCGGCGGCATCCACGCGGGCCGTCAGCACGACGCCCCCCGGGTCGAATGGACATCGACGTGCCTGAGTTGTTCCGATTCGCGCACCGACTCGTTCGAAGGGGGCTCCTGGCTCCTGCCTCCTCGGTCGCACACACCGCCTCAGCCGCCCTGGCCGCAGTGCTCCTGCCCGCCGAGGTCGCTATGCGGGTCCAAGCCCAGTTGGTCGACGACGCAGCGCAGTCAACGACCGACGACTGACCTGCGAAGAGCTCGTCCTCATCCCATGTGCGGGTAGCGCCAGTCGGTGGGCGGTAGCAGGTTCTCCTTGAGCGACCGCGCTGACACCCAGCGGTAGAGGTTCAGCGGGGAGCCGGCCTTGTCATTGGTGCCGGAGGCCCGCGCACCACCGAAGGGCTGCTGCCCGACGACCGCACCGGTGGGCTTGTCGTTGACGTAGAAATTGCCAGCAGCAAATCGCAACGCCGCAGTAGCCTCCGCGACGACGGTACGGTCGCGCGCGAATACGGCACCTGTCAGCGCGTACGGCGCAGCTGCATCCACCTCGCGCAGGATCGACGACCAGTCGGCATCGTCATACACGTAGACACTGAGAATCGGACCGAAGTACTCCGTCGTGAAGATCTCGTGTCGAGGGTCGGTCCCTTGCAGGATCGTCGGCCGAACGAAGTAACCCTCGCTCATGTCATAGGTGCCGCCCGCGAGAATCTCGATCGACGGATCCGTCGTCGCGCCGTCAATCACTCCGGACAGCCGTGCAAACGCGCGTTCGTCGATGACCGCGCCCATGAAATTCGAGAAGTCGGTCGGATCCCCCATCGGCAAGGACTCGGTTTCGGCGATCAACGAGTCACGCAGCCGCGCCCACACCGACGACGGGATGTAGGCACGAGACGCGGCCGAGCACTTCTGTCCTTGGTACTCGAACGCTCCGCGAATCAGCGCGACTCGCAGCGCGTCGACGTCCGCCGACGGATGCGCTAGCACGAAGTCCTTACCGCCTGTCTCACCCACGAGTCGCGGATAGGTGCGGTACGACGCGATGTTCTCGCCGACCGTCCGCCACAGGTGCTGGAATGTCGGCGTCGAGCCCGTGAAGTGGATGCCGGCGAGGTTCGCGTCGGTGAGCGCGACATCGCTGACGCCCGAGCCGTGTCCGGTGACCATGTTGATGACGCCTGGCGGCATACCCGCCTCTTCGAGCAACCGCATGATGTAGTGCGCCGCCAGCTGCGACTCAGGAGATGGCTTCCAGACGACCGTGTTGCCCATCAGCGCAGGGGCCGTCGGCAGGTTGCCCGCGATCGAGGTGAAGTTGAACGGCGTGATCGCGAGCACGAATCCCTCGAGCGGGCGGTACTCCATGCGGTTCCACTGCTGCGGTGACGACTGCGGTTGCTGCGCGAGGATGTCGCGCGCATAGGCGACGTTGAACCGCCAGAAGTCGATGAGCTCACAGGCGGCGTCGATCTCGGCCTGCACGACCGTCTTCGACTGCCCCAGCATCGTGGCGGCGTTGATGGTGTCGCGCCACGGGCCGGCCAACAGATCGGCCGCGCGCAGCAACACCGCCGCCCGATCATCGAAGGACAGACCCCGCCACGCTGGCGCGGCGGCCACGGCTGCGTCGACGGCCCCGCGTACGTCGTCCGTCGTCGCCTGCTGCATGGTGCCGAGCACTGCTGCATGGCGATGCGGTTGTACGACGTCCATCGCCTCGCCACCACCCATCCGCTGCTCGCCGCCGATGGTGATCGGCAGCTCAACGGGCTCAGCGGCCATCTCCTTGATGCGCGCTTCCAGACTCGCGCGCTCCTTGGACCCGGGTGCATACGAGTGCACGGGCTCGTTGCCCGGCAGTGGTACGGCGGTGACGGCATCGAGTGGCATGTGTCCATGCTGCCACGCACGGGCCGGCATGCGGCCGGTCGACGGAGCTAGTTGTCGCCCGCGAACATCATCAGTGCGAGCGCGACCAACGCGCAGGTGCCGGCGCCGAGCGGACCCGTGAAGGCCACGAGAAGGCGATGCCGCCAGCGCGCTGCCGCTGCGGAGATGCCCGCAACGAGCCCGGCCCCGGCCAGCGCGCCGATCGCAACGGCGTGCCCATCGTGGGCAGCCCAGACGCTGGTCTGGCCGCCGAGGTATGAGTCGCCGGATGCAAGGTGTAGCCCGAGAGCAACACCGAGCAGGACGAAGGCACCGGAGTGCCAGGCAAGCACGGAGCGACCGTCGTGCACCACGGCCAGCGAGTGAGCCCGGAACGAGACGACGATTGAGAACACGAACACCAACGGAACGGCGGCTAAGCCGAGCGCTCCTGCGGTACCCACGGGTCGACGGTAGCCCGGCCCCGGACGCATTGTCGGCCTAGGTCTGCAGTGGGCCGAGCTCGTCGAGCACTTGCGACGCGAACTCCGAGTGCGACGCCACAGGTGCTGCCGCTCGGACCACGAACTTGCTGATCCCTGCATCGACGTACTCCTCGATGCGCCGCCGTGCTGCTTCCCAACCAATGGGAATCAGGTCCGTTACGTCGACATCAGGACGCTGCTTCGCCACCGAACGAGCCAGGTCGGGAGACACGTCGCCGAAGCCGATCGCCAGGCTGATGCCGAAGTGTTCCGGATCAACGACCCGGCCACACTCCGTCGCCACCGACTCGATGACCGTGAGTCCACGCGCCGCTTCCGCCGGCGTCACAAGGCTGGCTAGCCAACCATCGCCGAGACGGCCTATCCGCTGCAACGCAGCGTCCACCCGACCGCCGAGCCAGATGTCGAGGGGTTCGGCAGGCAGCAACCCAACGGTTGCGTTGTCGACGGAAAAGAACTCGCCGTCGAACGTCACGCTCGGCTCCGTGACGAGCAGGCGGAGCAGTCGCAGCGACTCGTCGAACACGTCGGCGCGACGACCCGGCGGCACGGCGAACGCCGCGCGCTCCCATGCCCGAGCCGGCTGCAGCCCGAAGACCGGCAACACCCGACCAGGGGCAAGCACGGCCAGCGATACGAGCTGCTTGGCGACCAAGACCGGATGCCGGCCCGGCAACACCATCACGCCCGTGCCGACCTTCAACCGCTTCGACATCCCGAGTGCATGCGTCATCCCGACTATCGGGTCGAGCATCGGTGCCGACACGACCTCGGACAGCCACAACGAGTCGATGCCGATGTTCTCCAGGTGTTCGACGTACGACGAGAAGTCTTCGTCTCCTCCGACGACACCGGCGCTGACCCCGATACGAACCTTCACAGCGCGATCATGTCAACGTCTTGAACGAAGTCGGCGGCGTCACGACGGCAGGTGCATCGAAAGCGCGGAGTGTGATGCCGCACGGAGTGCCATCCGGCCCGGGGTTCTCCTTCTCGAGCCAGCTCACGGGATACGGCTTGCCCGCGGCCAGCACGTCGTAGATGTCCTCGTCGTCCTCCAACCGGACCACGCGCTGGCCGGCCACGACCCGCTCGCCCTTGTTCTGCAGTTTCGGATGCCGGCCGAAGACGATGGCGGGAATGGTCTCGTCGAGGTTCGGCAACGTCCGGGCGTAGTTGAACGCAGCCTTCAGGTCATCGACGAGCACCCATGAGTCGCCGAGTTGCGCCGCTTTCGCCTGCGTCAAGGTCTTCTGCCACAACGCACGGCCGCGCAGCCACAACTGGCCTCGGTAGGCGATCGTGCTCCACGTGACGCCTTTGGCGGTCACGGTACCCATCGAACCACCACGCACGATGACGAGATGCACGGTGAAACCGGGGTCGAGCATGCCGTCGACGCGATAGGACTGCACGGACCGGATTGCAGCTTGCGCTTCGGCGAGCACTTGGGCAGCGGGCTTGTCGCGCAGGTGGTCCCCGTTCGACGAACCACAACCAGCCGTTAGACCGGCGCAGCCGAGAACGACCGCGACGAGTCCGAGTCGCAACGAGCGACGGTCAGTCGTCAGCTTCGACCAGCCGCTTCATCTCTTGGGTTGCGTACCACTGCAGTTCGAGTGCCTCCGCCTCACCGACAGCGAACTCCGCGTCTTCATCACCGATGTCCGCTTGTCGCACCACCTTGGCGGCCGAACCCACGATGCGCGCTGTCGACGTGTCGTCAACCATGGCTGCCGACACCAAGGCAAGGCGGACGACGTCAGTGATCAGAACCGCAGCTCGCTCGACGTCAGGAACAGGCCTTATCGAGGCATTCGCCACATCCGCGGCCACCACGACGCGACGCCGGGGCGCCGAGTCATCGTCTTCTAGCAGGCGCAAGGACCCGCGGGCGGCAGCCAGCGTCGCGGCGTACTCCAGCTCGTCGGTGTCGCCCTCGGCATACCACTCGCGGAGCGACGGTGTGACCGCGTAGCCCGTTAGCGGCGCCGGCCCGATCGCGCCGACATCGAGCGCCGTGCGCAGCAGCGGCACTGTCAGCGGAAGGTAGACGCGCATCAGAAGCGTCAGCCCGCGAGGCTGCCCTCGGTGTCGCTCAACACCGCGGACGCGTCGGCGAGTGCTGCGGCGGAGGTGCGCAGCGATGTGTCGAGCACCCGTGCGCGTCGCGACGGATCCATGAGGTTCACGCCGATCGCCTCGAGGTCCTCACGACCTGGTCCGAGCAGCGTGACGCGAGTGCCGGTGCGACGCACCTTGGCGGCCTCGCGCTGAAGTCGCCGCGTCACCAGCCGACGGAAACGACGCTCCAGTCGACCGACGACCGATTCCGGTTCGTCGTAGCTGAACGAGGTCATCGGGGCCAACACGTAGACCTCGTCGAGTCCACGACCGGCGAGCAAGTCGAGCGACGTCGGGGAGCAGGTGCCGCCGTCGACGTAGCGACGGCCGTTGATCGTCACCGGCGCGAACCATCCCGGGATCGCACACGACGCCTTGACTGCCTCCGACAAACGGGCACGCGGAGATCCGGCGCGGCCGAACGCGACTCGACGGCCGGTGTCGTAGTCCATCGCGATGATCCAGAGGTTTTGATGCTCGGACCACTCGATACCGGGCTGCATCGCTTCGATGACGTCGCCGACCGGGTCCAGCGATCCGCGACCGTGCGGCGCAAGAGCGGCCAAGGCCGCAAGCGGTGGGAAGCGGCGCGGATGCCGAGCGGCGCGCAGCAACAGCGACCGCGAGCCGATGCCGAGCTTCGGCCGGGGTGGGAGCGCACCGCCACTGTCGACGTCCGCGTCGTACTCGATCACCGGATCGCCGTCCTCGACGATCCCCCGCTGGTGATTGACGAGGGTACGCACCTCAATACCGCCCGCGAGCGCCGATGCGACGACTGCACCGGCAGACGTGCCGATCAGCACCTCGGACTCACGCGGGTCAAAGCCCTCGTGCTCCTCGAGCGCAGCCAGGGCGCCGATCATCCAGGCGGCGCCGAGCACGCCGCCCGCGCCTAGCACTACTGCGCGCCGCGGACCGTCGCCGGGCACTACTGCGCGCCGCGGTGCGATCGATGTCGGCTCTGACGTCATCGAACCCCTTCCACCAACTCAGAAAGAGCATCCTCGATCGACGTCGCGAGCACGTCGACGTCCGGCATCGCGTCTCTATCGGCAAGCAAACCGTAGTAGACACCACCGTTGTACGACGTCAGCCCGACGCTCACGGCCTGTCCCTTGGCCAGGGGTACGACGGGATAGCACTCGAGCATCCGGGCACCCGCCGCCCAGAGCGGCATTTGCGGGCCCGGGACATTTGTGACGACAAGGTTGAACAGGCGCTTAGTCATGCCGGAGGCAAGCCGCGCGGCCGCCGAATGGATCGTCGGAGGCGCGAAGCCGGACAAAGCGATGATGGCGTCGGCGGCGACAGACTGACCGGCCTCTTTGTGTGCCTGCATGGAGTAGCTGATCTGGTGCAGACGAACGACGGGATTCGGCTCACCGACCGGCAGGTCGACGAAGTACGACGAGACGCGGTTGCCGAGTGCGCCTTCCTGGTCGGACGAACGCACGCTGACGGGCACCATGGCCCTGAGCGACGTCGACGTCGTCACCGGTTCGCCCCGCGTGAGCATCCACGCGCGCAAAGCGCCAGTGACCGTGGCCAGCACGACGTCGTTGACAGTTCCGCCGTAGGCCTTGCGCACGCGCTTGTAGTCGTCCAACTCCGTCACCGCCATGCCATAGCGGCGCTGTTCGCCGATCTCGGCGTTCAACGGACTGTCAGGAGCGCGCTTGCGTGCAACCGACGCGGCGCTCAAGAAGCCAGCCGCCGTACTGACAGCACGTGTCGCGGTGTTGCGGGCATCGAACACACCGCTGCGCACCGCATCGAGTGCTCCCGCCGGGCGCCGGATGTTGTCGGCTACGGCACCAGCGAGCAAGGCGAGACCCGACGGGGCCGGCGCGGGACGCCACGGCTCAACAGTGGTCGGCGCTGTCTCGGGTGTCGCGTCGAGAATCATCGCGCCGACGTCGACGGCACTGCGACCGTCAACCATCGCGTGGTGTGTCTTGGTGATGATCGCGGCGCGAGGCCGGTCGTCGTCACCCTGAAGTCCTTCGACGACGTAGATCTCCCACAACGGCCGGTTGCGATCCAACGGCCGGCTCTGAAGACGCGCGACGAGTTCACGCAGCTGGTCATCGTTGCCCGGCTTCGGCAACGCCGAGTGGCGTACGTGATAACTGATGTCAAAGTCTTCGTCGTCGACCCAGATGGGGTTGGCGATCCGGCCAGGCACCCACTTGACGACCTGGCGGTATCTCGGCACCTGAGCAATCCGCTCGCTGATGACGCCGAGCAGGCGGTCGAAGTCGAACCCTCCCTCCGGCTGTTCGAGGATGGCGACCCCGCCGACGTGCATGGGCGTGGTGAGCGTCTCCATGTAGAGGAATGACACATCGAGCGGACTCAGACGATCGGGCACGGACCTACCTCCGCATTCATGGTGCCACTCGCAGTGATGTCGGGTCGTCGGCACGCCCCTCCGGGCTACCGCAGGCTCAACCCGAGCAGCCTTTCCAGCTCTTCGACCGTGCGCTCAGGGTCCACATGATGGACGCCGACCATGCCCACCGCTACCGCACCTTTCACGTTGGCGCCGATGTCGTCGACCATGGCGCATTGCTCGGGCGGCAGCCCCAGCTGCTTCGCCGTGTGCAGGAAGATCTCCGGCTCCGGCTTGCGCATGCCCACCTCGGCGGAGATCACGACCGCGTCGAACAACTCGTCCCAACCCTCGCGCGGGTAGTCCATCCCCCAAGAGTTGGACAGCAGGGCGGTCTTCACGCCGCCGGCCCGAGATCGGCGCAACGCGTCCAACATGAGCGGTTGGAGTTGGAAGCCGGCGAACATGCGCCCGAGCAGCCCGTCGGCCGCGATCGGTCGCCCGTCCCGGGTCTTCAGCCGCGATGCAAGTCCCTGCTCGAACTCCGTCATCTCCAGCTCGCCGCGCTCCAGGGCATGGACAGGGTTGGTCTGCGACTGCTCGCCGTACGACGAGCCCAACCACTTCTTCATGGCTCCACCGAACTCCGAGACGTCAAGCCCGTCCGCCTCCGCCCAGGCAGCCATCGTTTCTTCCAACGTATTGGTGAGCACACCGCCGTAGTCGACGACCAAGCCCTTGAGCTCAGACACCCGCGACCTCCCGGGCACGCTTCAACAGCGCCGGCACACCCTCGTCGAGCATGGCGAAGAAAGGGTCATCGGTCGTGCCGGCAAGGTGCCGGTGGTAGGACGCCTCGAGCAAGATGGCGAGCTTCCACGTGGCGAGCGCGATGAACCATGTCGTTTCACCGGCATCGCGGCCGGTGCGGTCCTGCCAGCGGGACACCAGCTCGGCGCGCGTTGCGAATCCCGGTCGGTTGGTGACGACGTCGTGCCACGGCAAGGTCTCGCCTTCCTCCATCCAGAAGAACAGCAGATAGCCGAGGTCGGCTCGTGGGTCGCCGACCGTTGCCATCTCCCAGTCGACGATCGCGGCGACCCGCGGTGATTCATCCGCGTCACCCGACACGATGACGTTGTCGAGTTTGTAGTCGCCGTGCACGACAGCCGGGCTCACCTCGTCCGGGATCGTCGCGGCGAGCCAATCCCGCACCACGTCGTAGTCGGGTAGCTCCCGTGCTTGCTGGCCCGCGGCTTCGGCCGCCTGCTGGATGCCCTCGCGTTGCCCACGCCATCGCTTGAGCTGACGTTGCAAGTAGCCGTCAGCGCGGCCGATCCCGGCGGCAACCAGTGGTTCGTACGGCGCGGAGTGCAGCTCGGCGAGCGCGTCGACGAGATCAATGCCCAGCGCGTGGCGGGCCTGGAGGTGGTGGTCGTCGGCCAGCCATTCCGGCAGCTTGTCGCGGATGACGACACCGTCGACGCGCTCCATCAGATAGAACGGCACACCGATCACATCGGTGTCCTCGCACGCGGCGACGACGGTCGGCACCCGCACGGGACTGGCCGAGCGGCCAAGCAGATCCAGGACTCTGAACTCACGCAGCACGTCGTGCGCGGTCGGCAGCAAGGGGCCCTGGGGCGGCCGGCGAAGGATCCACTCGGTGTCGCGTCCGGAGCGTCGTACGACGAACGTCAGGTTGGAGTGACCCTCGGCGTGCCGCTCTACCTCGACTGGGCCCTCGCCCGGCAGGTTCGCCTCCGCCCAGCGGGTGAAGCGGTCCGGGTCGATCAACTCTGCGGTGGCCGTAACGTGCTCTCCCGAGGCGGCTTCAGACACGTGCGCATCCTAGGAGGACGGTCCGGATGGACTTTGCGATGAGCGCCAAGGCCGAGGAGTACCTCGGCCGGCTGCAGGAGTTCATGGACTCCCACGTATATCCAGCCGAGAAGGTGTACGCCGACCAGCGCGAAGCCGCTGGACACGACGACCACACCGTGCCCCCGATCATCGAGGAACTGAAGATCGAGGCCCGAGCGCGCGGACTGTGGAACCTTTTTCTCCCGGACGTGTCCGGGCTGACCAACCTCGACTACGCACCACTCGCGGAGCTCACCGGGCACTCTCCCACCATCGCACCGGAAGCCATCAACTGCGCGGCACCGGACACCGGCAACATGGAGGTGCTGCACCTCTTCGGCACCGACGACCAGAAGAGGCAATGGCTCGAGCCGTTACTCGACGGCGCGATCCGCTCGGCGTTCGCGATGACAGAGCCGGATGTCGCATCGTCAGATGCGTCGAACATCTCGACAAGCATCGAACACGACGGCGATGAGTACGTCATCAATGGGCGCAAGTGGTGGATCAGCGGATCTGCCGATCCGCGCTGCGCGATCATGATCGTGATGGGGAAGACGAACCCCGACGCACCGGCGTACGCACAGCAGTCGATGGTGCTTGTGCCCATCGATACTCCTGGTGTCACGGTCGTCCGACCGCTACCGGTGTTCGGTTACCAGGACCAGCACGGCCACTGTGAGATCACGTTCGACAACGTGCGCGTGCCGGTGAGCAACCTGATCGGTGAGGAAGGTGGCGGCTTCGTCATCGCACAGGCGCGGCTCGGCCCCGGTCGCATCCATCACTGCATGCGCGCGATCGGGATGGCGGAGCGTGCACTCGAACTCGCGTGCAAACGTGCAGTGTCGCGGGTTGCGTTCGGTAAGCAGCTTGCACGGCAAGCGACGGTGCAGGCCGAGATCGCCGAGGCTCGGATGGCGATCGAGCAGGCCCGACTACTGGTCCTCAAGACCGCTTGGCTCATCGACACCGTTGGCGTCAAGGGCGCACGTACCGAGGTTGCGGCTATCAAGGTCGTTGCCCCACGCGTTGCGCTGGATGTCATTGACAAGGCCATCCAGATCCACGGCGGCGCTGGCGTCAGTGACGACTTCCCGCTAGCCGCGATGTGGGCAGGCATGCGCACATTGCGTCTCGCCGACGGACCCGATGCCGTACACATCCGCTCAGTCGCGCGCGCCGAGCTCGGCCGTTATCTGAGCGATCACTAACGACGGAGCGAAAACCGCCTGGGCCGATCAGGTGCGTTGACTCCGGCCAGCCGTGCAGCCAAGGTCCGCAGCGGCGGGCGCATCGGTGAGGTCGGCGCCTGCTCGACCAAAGTGCGGCCATCGGCGAGCGCGGCATCGCAGCCGCGGATGTCGAGCGGCACAAACACAACGTCGTGTACTCCGGCATAGCGCTGCAGCGCGGACGCTATCTCCGACTCTGGGTCTGAGCCGACGACGCCGCGGCGCACTCGGTTGATGACGACCTGCATATCAGCACCGGGCACCAGCTCGCGCAGATCCGAGAGCCCACGCACGAATCGTTGCAGCCCAACCGGGTCGGCCGTGCCGACGGCGACCACAACATCCGCGGCGGACAACGTGGCCATGGTCGCGCCGTTGCGACGTGGTGCTGCCGTGTCGTACGACAGCTCCTCGTCTTGCTCCAGACCAAAACCGCAGTCGACGACTGTTACCGCGGCCAGCGAACGTGCCAACGTCCACACCGCTGCCAGCGCAGCGGGACGCAGCTCGGGCCAACGGTCCGCACGGGCGATACCGGTCAGCACGCGCAGCCGCGGGTTGACTGTGCGTGCCAACTCGACCAACCCCGGCAGGTCGAGCATGCCGTTGTTCGCCAACCGGGACGCACCAGCAAGACCTGGGGACTCGTGCACCAACCCAAGTACCTGTGCGACGACACCGCCATAGCAGTCCGCGTCAACCAGCATCGTGTGCACGCCGAGGTCTGCCGTCTCCGCGGCCAACTCGACCGCGATCGTCGTACGACCGGGCGCCCCAGTCGGCCCCCACACCGCGATCAGCTGACCGGATCCCGGCGCGAGGTCGGGCAGCGAAACGGCCGGCGCGGGTGGCAGATCCTGCAGTGCGACCGACGGGTCGGCGTACGACGTCGATGTGTCGCTGTTGTCGTCGGAATCTGCCACCGCAGCGAACACGGCTTCCGCGATCCACTTCGGCTCGGCATCCGTGGGCACCAGATGGCGTAGGCCGAGCTGCCGCATTCGGCGTTCGAGGTTTTCGTCGTCCGGGTCGACGAGCGTGACGACCGCTACGCGTCCCAAAGCGAGCCGTGCCAACGCATCGCGGTCCAACCGGCGCAGATCCGCAGACAGCACGACTGCTCGCGCGATCCCGGTCGCAGCGAGCGCCAGCAGGTCCGGAAGGTCGACGCACCGGCGTACGACCGAGACACCAAGCTCATCATCCCCGAGCGAGGCAACCAAGTCCGCTTCACGAACAGAGTCGGTGATGGCGGTGACGATCGGGATGCTCATGACGGTCCCTGTCCGGGCGGGATGCGCACGAGATCCACGTCGCCACCGCGCAGCCCGGCGACCAACGTCGACACGGACTCCGGCGGCACCCGCAGCACAACGCCGACTTCGCTCGATGCCGAGAGTCCGCTACTCGACGACCCCACCGACTGCACGACCGCGCCGGCGTAGATGAGCCGCGGCGTCCCGGTCCGCTCGCCTGCCGCCTTCGCCGTCACGTAGACCTCGACCCGTTCGCCCGGCGCGAGCTTGGGCGGCATGTGCAGCGGCGCGACCGGGACGGTGACCAGCCGGAACGCAGGCGCTTCGCCCGGTGAGGTGATCGCCGCGACCGGCAATAGCTCGTCACGGCCGACCGCCCTGGTCAGGACATAACCCACCGGCGGGCTGCCCTTGGCGCTGACATACCTGCCGTCCTGCCCATGCAGCTGGACCTTGCCGCGCCGCAAGTCGTCCGTGGTGAGCTGGGTGCCAGCGGCAAGATCGCGGGCGGCAACCCAGACCGACTCCGAGTTGTCGGAGGCGGCGACAACCTTTGCGCCGACCACGACAGCGACGAGCACGAGGAGCACACCCGTGAGCATGCGGAGATCGAGCCACCGCGGCCGCTCGACCCGCTGTGCGGGTGGCGACAGCTGAACGGTCGTCGAATCCGACACCGCACCTCCCCCGGACGGTCGTCGTGCCCGCGTCATGCTGCACCAGCGCGGCGCCGAGCGCGATAGCAATCCACAACCTTTGCGGGTCTGTGGACGGCGTACGACACCCAATACGTCACCGGTGTCACACTGACCGCCGTGGCACCGCGGTTCCTTGCTCTCGCCGACGTCGCCGAGGTTCTCAACGTCTCGGGCGCACAGGTCTATGCGTTGGTGAGACAGGGCCATCTGAAGGCGATCAAGGTGGGTGGCCGCGGCCAGTGGCGAGTTGAGAGCAGCGAGCTCGAGGCCTACATCAAGCGCGCCTACGAACAGACGCAGGGGTTTGTCGACGCACACCCGTTCGGTGCCGACAGCGCCAACGAGGCTGACGACGACGAAGACGAACGCTCAGGCTGACCGGATCACGACGATCGCGCTGAAGGGCACCGTCACTGCTCGCTTCGGACCGCGCCGCGCATCGTCGGCGGGATGCTCGGCCAGGTCGACGAAGTCCGCACCGACCCGGTCGAGCGTGCCCGTCAACGAGCGACCGTCCGCCAGGGTGATGACCAGCGCGGTGCGGTCGCGCGCAAGCACGCGCAACGCATAGCGAAGACCCAGCCGCGCAGCGACCTCACCCTCCGCACCCGGGTCGTCCGCCTTAGGCCCGAGTCCGGTCATGGTCGTGACCGCGCTCACCGGCACGAGTGCCTCCCGGCCAGCGGGCTCGGTGAGGAGCAACCAGTCCGGACCCACGCCGGTGATCTGACCGTGCAGCGAATCACGATGCGGTACGCCGACCACGACCGAGTCACCGATCGCTGCACGCATGCGGTCGACGAGCCGGACCCGGGCCAGCTCGCGGCGCGTCCGGTCACTGACTTCGGCCGCTAGCTCCGCCGCTTCGGCCGCATCGAACTGGCCATCAAGATCGGAGAACAGCTCCTGCCATCGCACGGGACGACAGTTCCACGACCGCCCGGATGGTCAAGAGCCCTGTGGATGCCGATCTTGACCGATCGGTCAACGGGCGATATCACATGCAAACACAAGTAAACGAGATCAACCGGAGGGTTCATGCGGCGACAGCTGCGCGGGTGCGCCGTTGCCGGCGCCTCGGCGGCCGCCCTCATCGCTGCGGGATCGCCACCCACGCTCCTGCTCCATCCGGCGTTGCTGGCCGGCGCCGCGTCACCCGATGCGGCAGTGAGCTCGCTGGCCGTCGCCCTCGCCTGGTTGGTCGTCTGCTGGGTTGCGGTCGCCACGCTGCTCGCCACCGTGGCGCAGATTCCCGGCGCACTGGGGCTCGCGAGTGCTCGCGCATGCGACGCCATCACGCCCATCGCACTACGCCGCGCATTGCAAGCAACGCTCGGCCTCGCCGTCGTCACCATCCCCGCTGTAGCGCCCGTGCTTGCACCCGCACATGCCGATGCATCCAAACCGGGTCCCGGTGCCGCGCTGCCGTCCCTCGATCGCCCCGCCGGTGAGGCGCCGCCTCCCGTGCCCCTCCCGGCGGGTGCACCAACCACACACGTCAACAGACCGACTGTTCATGTCGTCCGTCCGGGTGACTGCCTCTGGACGATCGCCGCACGCCACCTCGATAAGCCAACCGTTGACACCGTCGCTGACAGCTGGCCCCGCTGGTACGCCGCGAACCGCGCCGTCATCGGTGCCGACCCGAACGTGCTGCATCCCGGCCAACGCCTCATCGCACCCGAGGAGCTCGCATGACAGTGACCAGCGAAGAGCCCGCCCGCATCCGGTTGCTGCCCGCGCCGCGCACGGATCCGCCGTACGACGACGAGCGCGACCTTGAACCCCTCGTGACGATGTCTGCCGGTGCCGTACAAGGCGCGCTGGCGCTGGCATTCACCTTGCCGAGCGGATTGCCCGCTGTGCCATCGCCGCCCAGGCCGCTGACACCGCTGCGCGTTGTCCCCGACAGCCACCGCACCGGCATCGACGACGAGGATCCCGACGACCCCATCGTCGCGCCGCTGATCACATCGCGTGCTGAGCTTCCTGACCCCCGGCCGTTTGCCGGTCGGTTGACGCAAGCAATCGTCGAGGTGGTGTCCGGCGCCCGCCCGGCCGCGCAGTTGGCACGGTGGACGAGCAGGGCGGTCTATGACGACATCGCCGGTCGTGTCACGCGGCTCGCCCGCGCCGGCGCGCCGGGGCTGCGCCGCATCATCACCGGCAGCGTTCGATCAGTGCACGTGAACGAACCACTGGACGGCATCGCCGAGGTGTGCGCGATCGTTCAGCGTGGGGGCCGCACGGTCGCGGTCGCACTGCGACTGGAGGGGCTCGACGGTCGCTGGATGTGTACCGAGCTCACGTTCGTGTGACCGACGTTTTCCGGGAGCAGCGCTAGTAACACGTGTCGTCGTACCGCGGGTCTTGATAGGTCCGGTATGCCGCGTCCACCGCCGGACATGGGCCGAACAACAAGATGTCGGTCTTGTAGGCCACGCCTTTGGCTGTGGTGGTGACGAGGATGCGCTCGGTCGCGTCATAGCGGGCAAATGTGCGGGCGAGCGCACGCGCCTTCGCTGGAAGCTCAGCGAAGGTGATGGTGGGCCCGCCAGCACTGATGTCGAGCACGATGTCCGCCCCCGGTTCAGGAGCGGGTGTGCCCGCCCACGGCGACTGGGCGGCGACGCGGTTAATCGGCACGTCGTCGTTGGCGATCGAGCGGAATTCGACATGGTGCTCGTTCGTGAGGCCAGCAGCGGTAAGCGCGGCGAACGCGCCCTCGAAAGTCAGGCCGCCGACGTCCGGCATGGTCGGCTTGGTCGGCTGCGCGTTACCCCCGTCATGGACGAGGAAGTACAGGCCAGAACCGGCAGCTGCGCCGAGCATGGCGATGACGAGAACGACAACAGTCAGCCGGCTAGCCCTGTTCATCGGCCCCCTTGTCCGACTACGACGCAGCGGCCGCCCGGTTGCGCGGGTCGCCGTGGCAACGCTTGTACTTCTTACCGGATCCGCAGGGGCAGGGTGCGTTGCGCGACGGACCCGAGCCGATGACTTGGCCGGGATGCACGACCGGACCGGTGTCGACCGGCGGGCCGGACGTGAGCCCGTCACCGGCCGACGCGGCATGGACGACGCCGCCCTCGCCGTCGACGGTCGGCGCGGTGTACTGCAGCTGCTGGGGTCGCTGCGGCCCGAGGCCGGGCACCGCAAGGTTCGGATGGTGGTGCTCCGCTGCAGCGGCCGGCTGTTGCGGCACCGGCACGGCGGCGGCAGGCGCAGCGGGCACTGATTCGAAGGGCGCAGGTGACAGCGGCGGTGCGGGCGCGGGCTGCTCGGCCGGCTGAGCCCACTGCTCGAGCGGCTGTGGCAACGGCGCCTCGTCGGCGGGTTGTTCGATCGGCGTCTCGTCGACCTGCACGTCGATGTTGAACAGGAAGCCGACCGACTCTTCCTTGATGCCTTCAAGCATCGCGCTGAACATCGTGAAGCCCTCGCGCTGGTACTCCACGAGCGGGTCGCGCTGGCCGAACGATCGCAGGCCGATACCTTCCTGCAAGTAGTCCATCTCGTAGAGATGCTCACGCCACTTGCGGTCGAGCACCGACAAGACGACGCGGCGCTCGAGCTCGCGCATCACTTCTTCGCCGAGTGACTCTTCGCGGTTGTCGTACGCCGTCTGCGCGTCATCGGTCAGCACTTCGGAGAGGAACTCGGCCGAGAGCCCTGACTTATCCCCCGCCTCGGCACCCGATTCCTTGATCACGTCCTCGACGGACATACCAACGGGATAGAGCGTCTTCAGGGCGGTCCACAACTGGTCGAGGTCCCACTCCTCCGGGTAGCCGTCTTCGGTGGCCGCGCTGACGTAGCCCTGCACGACGTCATCGATCATGTGCCGCACCTGCTCGTGCAAGTCGGCGCCTTGGAGGACCTTGCGACGTTCGTCGTAGATGACGGTGCGCTGCTTGTTGAGCACCTCGTCGTACTTCAGGACGTTCTTGCGGATCTCGAAGTTCTGCTGTTCGACCTGCGTCTGCGCCGATCGGATGGCGCGACTCACGATCTTCGACTCGATCGGGATCTCATCCGGGATGTTCAACGTCTCCATGATTCGCTCAACGGCGGCCGAGTTGAACAACCGCATGAGGTCGTCACCGAGCGACAAGTAGAAGCGGGACTCACCGGGGTCGCCCTGACGTCCCGAGCGGCCACGCAGCTGGTTGTCGATGCGCCGCGACTCGTGGCGCTCGGTCGCGAGCACGTAGAGACCACCGGCTTCGGTGACTTCCTCGTGCTCTGCCTTGAACGCCGCCTCGGCGCGGTGCAACGCCTCCGGCCAGGTTTCTTCGTACTGGTCGGCGTTCTCGACCGGCGAGAGACCACGGTTGCGCAGCTCTTCGGCGGCCATGAACTCCGGGTTGCCGCCGAGCATGATGTCGGTGCCGCGGCCGGCCATGTTGGTCGCGACGGTCACCGCGCCACGTCGACCGGCCTGGGCGACGATCTGCGCTTCCTTCTCGTGGTACTTCGCGTTGAGGACCTCGTGCGGAATGCCGCGGCGGAGCAGCATGCCCGACAGGTGCTCGCTCTTCTCGACGCTGACCGTGCCCACCAGGATCGGCTGACCCTTTTCGTGGCGTTCGGCGATGTCGCCGACGACGGCGTCCCACTTGGCCGGCTCGGTCTTGAAGACGACGTCGGCCTGGTCCTCGCGGACCATCGGGCGGTTGGTCGGCACCTGTACGACGCCGAGCTTGTAGATCTGGGAGAACTCCGAGGCCTCGGTCATCGCCGTGCCGGTCATTCCCGAGAGCTTGTCGTAGAGGCGGAAGTAGTTCTGCAGCGTGATCGTGGCGAGAGTTTGGTTCTCGTCCTGGATCCGGGCACCTTCCTTGGCCTCGATCGCCTGGTGCATGCCTTCGTTGTAGCGGCGACCGTGGAGGATGCGGCCGGTGAACTCGTCGACGATGAGCACCTCGTCGCCCATGACGACGTAGTCGCGGTCGCGCTTGTAGAGCTCCTTGGCCTTGAGTGCGTTGTTGAGGTATCCGACGAGCGGTGTGTTGACCGCTTCGTAGAGGTTGTCGATGCCGAGGTGGTCCTCGACCTTGCCAACACCGCGTTCGGTGATGGCGACGGTGCGCTTCTTCTCGTCGAGCATGTAGTCCTGCGAGTCGTCGTCCTTGTCCTCACCCGGTGTGAGGCGCAGGACAACCTTGGCGAACTCGGCGTACCACTTGGCGCTCTGCTCGGCCGGGCCACTGATGATCAGCGGCGTCCGTGCCTCGTCGATGAGGATCGAGTCGACCTCGTCGACGACGGCGAAGTTGTGGCCGCGCTGCACCAACTCGTCGGCACTCCACGCCATGTTGTCGCGGAGGTAGTCGAAGCCGAACTCGTTGTTGGTGCCGTAAGTGATGTCGCTGTTGTACTGCTCGCGGCGCTGGTCCGGCGGCATCTGGGACAGGATGCAGCCGACTGTGAGACCGAGGAACCGGTGGACCCGGCCCATCCAGTCCGCGTCGCGCTTGGCCAGGTAGTCGTTGACGGTGACGACGTGGACGCCCATGCCGGACAGCGCGTTGAGGTACGCCGCGAGGACGCTGGTCAGCGTCTTGCCCTCACCAGTCTTCATCTCGGCGATGTTGCCGAGGTGCAGCGCTGCCCCGCCCATCACCTGAACGTCGAAGTGGCGCTGACCGAGCGTGCGCTTGGCGGCCTCGCGGGCGGTGGCGAAGGCCTCTACGAGGATGTCGTCGAGGGTCTCCCCCTCGGCGAGCCGCTCCTTGAACTCCGCGGTCATCCCGCGGAGCTCCTCGTCGCTCATGGCGACGAAGTCGTCCTCGACGGCGTTGACCTGCTCGGCTATCGATTTGAGCGTGCGGAGGATCTTGCCTTCACCCGCACGCAAGATCCGATCGAGTACCACGGTGACGAACTCCCTGACTGCCCGGGACGAGTAGGACTGCCCACCCATCGTAGGCTGCGCGCTCCCACGGAAATGGTTCGATCGTCCGCTTCCTGCCCAGCACACTGCAGGCATGGAGCCCGTTGAGATCTCCGCCGGCACGCTGCACCTGCGCCCGTACGGCCCCGATGACGCTGCGGCAGTGTTCGCGATGTGTCAGGACCCGGAGATCCAGCGCTGGACCCAGGTGCCCTCGCCGTACGCCGAGGAGGACTCCCGGACGTTCACGAGCGAGGTGGCCCCGAACGGCTGGTCCAACGGGACCGAAGCCATCTTTGCGGTGTGCGAGTCGGTTGGCGGGACGCTGCTGGGGAGCGTCGGTCTGCATCTCGATCGTGGTGGGGACGAACGGATGGGTGAGATCGGGTACCTCTGCGCCGCCGAAGCCCGCGGCCGGGGGGTCATCACCCAGGCCACAGCAGCGGTGTGCCGGTGGGGCTTCGACGTACTCGAGCTGGGCCGGATCGAGTGGCTCGCCGAAGTCGGCAACGTCGCGTCGCGCCGGGTCGCGGAAAAGGTCGGATTCCAGCTGGAAGGTGTGTCCCGGGCGCGCCTCCTGCATCGCGGCAACCGCGTCGACGCGTGGGTGGCCGGGTTGCTCCCGGGCGAGGTGCGCTAAGTGATTTCGAGGAGTTTCTCGCGCACGGCGTAGACCACGGCTTCCATGCGCGAGTGGAGCTGCAGCTTCTCGAGGATGTTGCGGATGTGGTTCTTCACGGTGTTCTCGGAGATGTAGAGCTCCTTGGCGATGTCGCGGTTGTTCATGCCCTTCGCGACGAGCCGCAGGACCTCCATCTCGCGGTCGGTGAGCCGCGGCGCCGGGACTTGTTGGCGCTCGTCACCGCGCTTGATCATCGAGGCGAACTCGGTGAGCAGCTTCGACGCCATCGACGGGCTGATCAGCGACTGACCGCCGTGTACGGCGCGGATCGCCGAAGCGACCTCTTCGATGGAGATCTCCTTGAGGAGGTAGCCCATTGCGCCGGCCTTGATGGCGTCATACAGGTCGGCCTCTTCGTCGCTGATCGTGAGCATGATGATCTTCGTGCTCGGGACCGCATCCTTGATCGCGGTGCACGCGTCGATGCCGCCCCGTTTCGGCATCCGGACATCGAGCAGGACGATGTCGGGGGTGGTGTCGACCGCTTTGGTCAGCGCTTCTGCCCCGTCGCTGGCCTCACCCACGACGTCGATGTCGGGCTCTTGCTCGAGCACCATCTCCAGCCCGCGCCGGAACAACGCGTGGTCGTCCACGATGAGCACCCGGATCGGATCCGCGCCCTCGATGGGCGCGACCTGCGCGATCCGTGACTCAGGTTGTTCCGTCACGACGCCTCCCGTTGGCCCGCGGTGGGGCGGGATAGCCCGATGATGCCATTGACCCACACCTGAGGCGGGGAACTCGGGCGATTTCGGTAGTCCGTCGTGATGGCAGCCGAACGGGTTACCGGCTCAGCCGGATCACTCCGTAGTCGAACCCATGCCGGCGGTAGACCACGCTCGGGAGCTCGTTCTCCTTGTCCACGAAGAGGTAGAAGTCGTGGCCGACGAGCTCCATCTCGTGCAGGGCCTGGTCGAGTGTCATCGCGTCGGCGCGGTGCTGCTTCTCGCGTACGACGCGTGGATCGCCGTCGAGCGACAAGTCACGGAGCCCGGCCTCGTCGTAGCCGGCCCGATGCCCGTTATCGGTCAGATCCCCCGATTCGGCGCTTGCCCCGGCCGGCTCCTCGGATCCGCTCGCCGATCCGGGCCTGCGCACGGATGCCGGCGTGCGCGCGCCGTGATGCACCCGGCGACGATCCGCGGCGCGGCGCAGGCGCGACTCGAGGCGGCTACAGGCGAGATCCAACGCTGCATAGGCATCCGGCGCGGCAGCTTCGGCACGGATCACCGGTCCCTTGAAGTGGCAGGTGATCTCGACGCGCTCCCGATGGTCGGACTGCCGCGGGTTGCGCTCCTCGCACACCTCGACGTCGAATCGGCCCACCTTGTGCTCGAACCGCTCCAGCTTTGCCAGCTTGCTCGCGACGTGCTCGCGAAAGCGATCGGACACGTCCATGTGGCGGCCCTTAACAGTGATGTCCACGCATGTCCTCCTCGCCAGCGCCGGTGACGACGGTGCGCGCTGAAGCTGACCGGTGCTCCCTGCCGCCACGCTAGTCCCCGTAGCCGCGGGCGGGGAGAGTCCGGCCGGGGGGTCGCGCCACGCCCGTTCGGGCCCCATCCGTTGGGCCGCTCCAGCCGCGGCGGCGGGTCGCGGCGATGACGGCGGTCCCCTCGACGACGACCCCGGTGGCGCGCAGCGCGCGAACCGCCTCGGTCAGCGTCGCGCCCGTCGTCACGACGTCGTCGACGACCACGACCCTGGCCGGCGGCCGGCGGGAGGTGACGACAGTGAGGGCGCCCTTGAGGTTGGCTCCCCGGGCTTCCTGGCCGAGGCCGGCTTGGTCGGCTACCCGGCGCGTGTGGTGCAACAGCCGGGCGACCGTCGCGGGCGTCCCCTGTGCGCGGAGGGCTCGGGCAGCGCGACGCGCGATCCGCAGCATCGGATCATGCCCCCGCTGCCGCACCGTGGCGCGCTGCGACGGCAGCGGCACCAGGACCACGGGCCGCCCAACCGGGATGACTGCTGACACCGCACGCGCCAACCCGGTGCCGAGCGGAGCCGCAAGCGTGAGCCGGGCCCGCTCTTTGTGTTCCACGATGAGGTCGCGCACGGGTCCGTCGTACGCCGCGATCGCCCACGGCACGACGAGGCCATCGGGCGTCGGGTCGGGTGGAGCCCGTCGAGGCTCCCCCATGAGCAGCCGCAAGCAGTCGGGGCAGGGCGGCGGCGTTGCCGGCTCGCCGCAGCCGGGGCAGGTGTCCGGGAGGACGAGGTCGACGAGCCCGGTCCAGACAGAACGCCAATCCACGCAATGACAGTGCACGGAGCGCGCGCGATGGATGCGGCCGTCGTATTCGGCTGTGGACGGCGGTCCTAGCCGGGATACGCCGGTTGCGAACCGCGACCGAGAACCGTCCACAGACCTCGCTGCGCGGAGTAGACGAGCCCCCGGGATTCGACCAACGTCGGCTGGCCGGGCGCAGCGGCAATCTCGTCGTAGGACAGCACACCGGCCGTCGTTATCGGGTTGAGCTCGGCACCGTCAACGCGCACGAGCCACGGGCGCAACGCACCGGTGCGGCGTACGGCGAGCACCGCGAGCGTGCTGGGATCCGCCCACGACAGATCCTTGGCCGCGGTCAGTTCCGGGCCGGGTCGACGGAACTCCTCGACACGCAACGCGTCGTTGCCGGTGGTTCGCACGCGCCCGACGAGCAGTTCTCGTTGGGCGCCAACACCCGCGATAACGGCAAGGCGCGTGCCGTCCCTGCTGATCCGGGCCGCACTGATGACCCGCCCCGCCAGTTCGGGAGCTGCGACGACAACCGGTTTCGCTGGTGGCCGGACCACGAGCAGGCGTGGCGCCGCGCCAAGCTCCACAGTCCACAGTTCGTTGCCGGCGTCCCACGACGGCGGCGTGAAGCCGGCGCTATTGGAAAGCACGGCGCGCGGTGCTGTCTCCACGCTGCCGACGTACAGCGTCGTGCGACCCGCTGCATGCAGCAGCCCTGCGGCGTAGGTGCCCGACGGTGAGAGCGCGACCCGGTCGAGGGTGGTGCCGTCGACCTCGACGCGCGCCGCGACGGGAGTGCCGGAAACACTTCGCAGCCGATTGCCCGCGCGGAAGTACCCGGTGGCGTCGGCAGAGAGCGCACTCGGGTCATACGACGACCAGGTGTCTCGTCCTTGGAATGCCGGCACGCCAGGGATCGGCGACCCTTCGGCGAGCACGTGTACACGGGTGACCACGGGGAGTTGACGCAAGGTCCACCCGATTTGTGCGGACAGCTGAGCGCGTTGCAGCGATGTCGACGCGAGCACTTCCTGCGAAAGGTCAACCGTGACCGTGCCGCGGTCGTCGATCGGCGCGGTGCCGATCAGCGTGGTGCCTGGCGGGATGGCCGTGCGCACGGCTGGCTCGAGCCAGGTGGTTGGACCACGCAGGAGGCGGCGGACCAGTGCGGTTGCCAAGGCTGTGCTGCTCGCTTCGAGGAACACGTCATCCGGAACGACGGTGTCGAGGGTTCGGTCGAGGAAGTACACCTTCAGTTGTTCGAAGGACCGCGTGAGGCCAAGCCGGGTGAGGATGACTCCCGGCGGCGGGTTGCTGATGCGCCATTCCCCTTGCTCCTGCACCAAGCGAATGTCCGCGTTCAGTCGCGCGACCGATGTCGCGACCGTGTAGCCGCCGTCCGGACCGATCGTCGCGAGTAATGGAGCCCGCACCGGTACGACGCGGGCGCGACTAGTTGCGCGCGGCGTGCCGACAAACGTCGTGCCGTTGTCGTCGTAGACAACAACGCGCGCGGATGGGTCCCAGGAACCCGACGCCGCGGCCGTGAGGTACTCGCGAGCAATCGAGTGGTTGTCCTCGATGCTCGCGGACGCGGTGAGGAACCCGCGGACGATGTCATCGGGCGTCTGCCCATGCGACGGGCCACGCGCGATCTGGCGAATGGCCAGCGGCTCATCGCCAGCGGCTGCAGGAACCGGATTGCCCGCGTGTACGGCGCCGTTGGTCGGAACGCCTGCGCATCCGCTGACGATCGTGCCGAGAGCGACGCTCGCGATGAGAACGAGTGCACGCCTACGCACTGGAACCGCCCCAATATCCCGATGTCGACGTCGTCGCAGTTGTCTCGTCGGGGCCCTGCTGCCCGACTGGAACAACGCCTGCATCATCGGTTGGTTCGAGTGCATCCGTTGGTACGAGCGGCAACGGCGAGCTGTGCAGTGTGTCGCCGGCACGGCCGGGAAGTGTCAGTCGGAACAGCGCGCCGCGTCCTGGTTCGCCCCATGCCTGCAGCCAGCCGCCGTGCAACCGCGCGTCTTCGATGGCGATCGACAAGCCGAGACCGGTGCCGCCGGTCGTGCGCGCCCGCGCTGGGTCGCCCCGCCAGAACCGGTTGAAGACGAGCGCCGCCTCGTCGGGACGCAAGCCCACGCCGTGGTCGCGGACCGTTACGGCGACGGCGTCGTCATCCGAAGCGACCGCAACATCGATGTCGCGTCCCTCCCCGTGCTCGACGGCATTGACGAGCAAGTTACGCAGGATGCGTTCGACCCGGCGACCGTCGACCTCGGCCACCGCAGGAACGGACGGCGATTCGACGTGGACGGTGCTCCCACGGCGATGCATGAGCGGTTCGGTTGCGTTGACAACGTGATCGACCAGGGCGCGGATGTCCATTGATTCGGCATCGAGGATCACCGCGCGCGCGTCGTGCCGACTGATCTCCAACAGATCCGCGAGCAGCGCCTCAAAGCGATCCAACTGCGCTTGCAACAGCTCTGCCGAGCGGGACACCGCGGGGTCGAACGCACCACGGGCTTCGTGGAGAACGTCCGCTGCCATGCGCACGGTTGTCAGTGGCGTACGAAGCTCGTGGGAGACGTCGGAGACAAACTGCCGCTGCACGCGGGACAGTTCCTCGAGCTGACGGATCTGACGTTGCAGACTCGCGGCCATCGCGTTGAACGACGTGGCGAGCCGGGCGAGGTCATCCTCCCCGCGCACTTCCATCCGCTCTTCCAGGCGCCCTGCGGACAACTGTTCCGCTGTGCGGGCCGCCCCGCGCACGGGCGCTACTACCTGGCGGGTCACCAGAGCTGCGATGAATGCCAGCAGCAAGACGAGCCCCAGACCTGCAAACGCCAACGTGCGACGGACCAGATTGAGCGTCCCCTCTTCCTGACCGAGTGGGAACAGGTAATACAGCTCGTAGGAGCCGGCGTTTGCCGAGTTGAGCGGGGCCCCGACGATCAGCCCAGGCTCGTGGCTGCCGCTGTCGCGGTTGATGACGGCGTACTTGTACGCCTGCAAATTCTTGCTGGTGATGTAGGTGCGCAACTCGACCGGGACGCTCGCTGCACAGCGCACGTCGCACGAGGTAAGCCCTGCTGAGCCGAGGTTCGCTCCCCCGGCGTCGGTTTGCAGGATCGCCACGTCGTACAGCGCGGCGCCGCCGCGGTTCGCGAGAGTGCCCACGAGTTGGTCCAGAAGCTGGTCGAGAGACGAAGGGTCGGTGCGGTCAGCGGCGTCGAGCTCCTGCTGTGCGGAGGCCACGCCGGCACTCGTCTCGGCAAGCGCGACTCGCTCCTTGGCGCTCAGCAGGCCGTCGCGAACCTGATTGAGCACCACGACGCCGAGGAGCGCGACGACGACTGCCGACAACATCAGCGTCGTCGCGACGACCCGAAACTGGATGGACCGGCGCCATCGTCGCGTGAGCGGCCGGCCGGCAGTCGCGACTGCCCGGAGGGTGGGCGATCGGGTCACGGGCTCACGGTGGGCCGGCCTTGTAACCAATGCCGCGCACGGTCACGACGACCTCAGGGTGCTCCGGGTCCTTCTCCACCTTCGAACGCAGGCGTTGAACGTGCACGTTGACCAGACGCGTGTCGGCAGCGTGCCGGTAGCCCCACACCTGCTCGAGCAACGTCTCACGGGTGAACACCTGGCGGGGCTTGCGGGCGAGCGCCACCAGCAAGTCGAACTCCAGCGGCGTCAACTGGATCGCCTCGTCGCCGCGGTGTACCGAGTGCGCGGCGACGTCGATCGTGACATCGGCGATCTGCAACATCTCTGGCGTTCGGTCATCGGTGCGACGCAACCTGGCGCGCACGCGCGCGACGAGCTCCTTGGGCTTGAACGGCTTGGTGACGTAGTCATCGGCGCCCGACTCGAGGCCGAGGACCACGTCGACCGTGTCGCCCTTCGCGGTCAACATGACGATCGGCACGCCGGACTCGGAACGGATTTCCCGGCAGACGTCGATGCCGCCCTTACCCGGCAGCATGAGGTCGAGCAGGATCACGTCCGGCTTGAATTCGTGGAACGCCGCCAACGCGCGTTCGCCATCCATGACGAACGATGGCTCCAAGCCCTCTCCTCGCAGCACGATGCCGAGCATCTCGGCGAGCGCAGGATCGTCGTCGACGACAAGGACGCGTGGCTTCATCGGTTTCCCCTCACGCCGACATCGTTGCATCGATGCCGGTGTTTTCCCGGCACAGCAACGCGATCGTGACCACGTCCACCGGCTGGGCCACGCCCCGCTCGGTCACGAGCGCGGTGACCAGATTGGCCGGAGTTACGTCAAAGGCGGGGTTGTATGCCAATGAACCAGCCGGCGCTACCGGGTGACCGGCGTACGCCGTGACCTCGTCGCCGGGCCGCTCCTCGACAGTTATCGCTGCACTGGTTCCGGTATCGAGGTCGATCGTGCTGACCGGCGCGACCACGACGAACGGCACGTCGTGGTGCCGCGCCAGGACGGCCAGGGCGTACGTCCCGACCTTGTTCGCGACGCCGCCGTCCGCTGCGATCCGATCCGCGCCCACGAGAACGAGGTCAATCAGACCGCGCGCGAACAGTGACGCGGCGGCGCTGTCCGCAAGAACCGAGTGGGGCACGCCGGCCTGCGCTGCCTCCCACGCTGTGAGCCGGGACCCCTGCAACAGCGGTCGAGTCTCGTCGACCCAGAGGTGGCTGAGGCGTCCCGCGCGGTGCGCCGCGAGGGCGAGGGCGAGCGCCGTACCCTCGCCGCCGGACACCAGTCGGCCGGTGTTGCAATGCGTTAGGACGCGCGCGCCCTCGGGGACAAGTGGCAGTCCGTGTTCGACCATCGCAGCACTCGCGGCAGCATCCGACGCTTCTAGCTCTCGAGCGGCGGCGAGCGCGCCATCCGCACCGGACACTCGCCACGCCCCGACGGCCGCGGCGACACCGGTGGAGAGGTTCACTGCTGTCGGGCGCGCCGTGGCGAGGGCTGCGGCCGCCGCTTCGACGTCGTCGCCGCGGGCGGCCGCGAGTGCCACGCCGTACGCACCCGCAATCCCGAGGAGCGGGGCACCGCGCACCGCAAGACGAGCGATGGCGTCGATCAGCGCGCCAACGTCAGAGCAGACGAGCTCCACTTCCTCAGCTGGCAGCCGCGTCTGATCGAGCAGCACGACGGCCGGCCCCTCGGGGGGATCCGCCCAGCGCAGTGGTCGAAGCACGCAACCAGTGTGCGCCGTCGGCCGCCAAACCGGGCCGGCGCCGTGGCCAACCCGTGTCAGCATGGGCTCAATGAGTGACTCCAGTGCTCGCGACCCGGAATTCGACGCGCACCTGGATGCCGTCATCGTCGGCCCGCGGACACCGACGCCTGTCGTCCTGGTCGAGTACGACGATGCGTGGCCAGGGCAGTTCGAGCAGCACCGGGCCCGGATCAGCGCCGCTCTGCTGAACCGCGCCCGCTTGATCGAGCACATCGGTTCGACGTCGGTGCCCGGTCTCGTCGCCAAGCCCATCATCGACGTGCTGGTAGCAGTCGATGACGTCGAGGACGAAACGATGTACCTCTCCGCACTCGAGGCGGCGGGTTACGAACTGCGCGTCCGCGAGACCGGCCACCGGATGGTCCGCCCAGCAACGCACGACGCCAATGTGCACATCTACTCCGTCGGACATCCGGAGATCGACGCGTGCATCACGTTTCGCGACCGACTGCGCGCCGACCCAACCGATCGTGCGATCTACGAAGCACGTAAACGAGACCTGGCCCGCCACGACTGGCCCGACATCAACTACTACGCGCGCGCCAAGGGTGAGGTCATCGCAACGGTCCTGAGCCGCGCACAAACCTGACTCAACGGCTTTTCACTCGCGGCAGGGTCCGCGGGGCGGGTTGGTGATGGCGTCGACGCGGCCGTGCTTGTCGGGGTGGTAGCCGACCGGGTCGCCGGTGATGGTGCTGGTGTCGGGGCGAACCGCCTGCCAACGCTGCCCGCACACGCGTAAGGCCCAGCCGCCTTCGTGCAGCAGCCGGTGGTGGAACCCGCAGATCAGGGCAAGATTGTCGAGGTCGGTGGGGCCGCCGTTGATCCACTCGTGCAGGTGATGCGCCTGGCACCAGGTCGCGGGCCGGTCACAGCCGGGGAACACGCAGCCGCCGTCCCGCACGACGAGGGCTTTCCATTGGGCGGCGGTGACGACGCGGGTGGTGCGGCCCAGGTCGAGGATCTGTCCCTGCGGGCTGATCAGCACCCGGGTGATCACCGCATCACACGCGATCCGCCGCGTCGCCGCCGCGGATGCGACCGCGCCGTAGCCGAGCTGGGCCATGACAGCCTTCTCGGTGTCGAGCAGCGCGTCGAGCTCCGCGACCACGAACAGGTGCGGGCGCACCCCGTGGTTGGCCGGCAGCGCACCGCCGTCCGCGGCCCGGCGGAACACCTCAGTGAACGCATCCGCGGTGCGCTGCCCAACCGTGCGGAGGTCCTCCGACACCGGCGCCGACAGTGCGTCGAGCACGGTCTTGACCAGCGCGCCCGCCTCATCGGGCAGCCAGCCGCGGACGTTGAACCCGTCCAGCACCGGCGTCACCACAATCTCCCGCCGCGCGAACGCCGCGGTCTCATCCTTGTCCGGGTCATCGCTGTTGTCGCGGCGGATTCCGTCGCGGATCGATTTCAGCTCGGACGTGAACCGGCCCGGGTCGGTCAACCGGGCCACGTCGAGGAGCTGCCGCTGCACCCGGCGGGTATCGGCGATGTCGGTCTCGTGGGCGAGCAGTGCAACCGCGCGGGCGTGGTCGAAGGAGATCTCCCCCTCGTCCAGCGCGGTGGCGATCATCGGCAGCTCCCGCAGTGCTCGTGCTGTTCTCACCCGCGCCGACGCATCCGCTCCCAACAGCCGGCACCGCCCCCGCAACCACGACGCCGTCGACGGCGCCCCATCCCACTCGCCCAGCCCGCGCGCATCAAACACACCGATACGCCGCTGGATCTCCCCATCAATGCGGTTCCGCGCGATCACCAGCTCTTCGATCTCCGGCCCCACCGCGGCATCGGGCAGCCCGGCCACATCGACAGCCGCCAGACCGTCCAACGCTGAACGCAGCTCCGACACGGGCAGACCTCCGGCACGAGATGGACCCGTCGATGCGTTGGTGAGTTCTCGTGGTCGTCAGCCGCCGCAGAGACTGCTCAGCAGTCCCTCTGCACGAGTTCCCGCGGAGCGGGGCCGGCTCATGCAGCGATGTTCTTGATGGATCAGCGCATCGAACGTATGTTCGAAGTCTACAACCGACCCCCGACAAAATCAAGCCCCGCGACAACTTTCGCGGCGCCTAGCCGAACTTGCTCTCGAGGTCGGCGAAGAACGCCGCGGCGAGGCGCTTGAACTGTTCGGCGGTCAGCGCGATCCGGTCACCAGCCTGCAATCCGAGGACAGAACTCTCGGGGGCGTACTTGATGACGTTGTTGAGCTGAAGCTTGGCGTCATGGTCCATCAGCGATGCGGCAAGCAGCTCCACCTCGTTGACCGGAGTGCCGTCTTTGCCACTAACCAGCCGTACTCGATGAACGAAACGTCGGTCGAGCGCCAGCAGCGCATCGTTGAAGAAGACCGTCTCGAGCCCGGCTGGAGAACCAGCGTCGCCGAAAGCTTTGAGCGCCTGCTTCACCGCGCGCTTCGCGTGCGCAATTTCGTCAGCGGTGTAGTCCTTGCGACCGAGCACAACGCTCTCCTCTCGCTTGAGGTGAGCACATTAATTGCTCAGTGCCCGTGCGGCTTCTTCGATCCTGCTCGATAACGTCAACGACATGGATGACGAGCACCAGATCCGTGAGCTGATCGAAAACTGGGCAACTGCTGTGCACACAGGGGACCTGGACACCGTCCTGGCGAACCACTCGTCCGACATCGTGATGTACGACGTACCACCACCGTTTGACGGCGTCCGCGGCATCGAGGCCTACCAGGAAACCTGGCCGCCGTTTTTCGAATGGCAGGCCAATGGCGCTTCGTTCCAGATCACAAAGCTGGACATCACTGCTGGCGTCGACGTCGCGTTCGCCCACGCATTGGTCAAATGCGGGACGCCAGAGGAGCTGGCCGCGAACCCCGAGAGCCGGCTGCGCCTCACCGTCGGTCTGAGCAAGGAGTCAGGTCGGTGGATCGTCAGCCACGAGCACCACTCGTTCCCGCACACTGATTAGTACTGGATGACCTAGCCCAACGCGAGTGTCATCCAGACGCTGTAGGAACTCGGCTGATAGTCGCCGAACGGCGCACAGAGCTCGAACCCGGCGGACTCGTAAAGCGCGCGCGCTGGCGCAAACGCCGCCATCGAACCCGTTTCGAGACTCACCCGGTTGCAGCCGCGAGCCCGTGCAGTCGCAACGAGATGATCGAGCATTGCGCGGCCGACGCCTCGCTGCCTCGCCGCATCCGCCGTGTGCATCGACTTCAGCTCTGCGTGCCGCTCATCGAGCTGCTTGAGTGCCCCAACACCGAGCAACTCACCGTCGCGGCGAAAACTAAAGAACGTGACGCTCGGATCCAACAGACCGTCGACGTCGAGTGCATGGACGTCCTCGGGTGGACTGTGCGAATTGGCGAACACCAAGTGGCGTTCGAGCAACGCGTGAACGTCCTCGCTGCGGGGGTCGTCTACCGAGATCTCACCCTCGGGCAAAACCGGGAACCCTCTGGATCAGTATCGGTAGTGATCCGGCTTGTAAGGGCCGTCGACTGAGACGCCGATGTACGCCGCCTGTTCCGGGCTGAGCTTCGTCAGGTGCACACCCAATGCAGACAGGTGCAGCCGGGCGACCTTCTCGTCGAGGTGCTTGGGCAGCACGTAGACCTTGTTTTCGTACTCCTCGGTCTTCGTGAACAGCTCGACCTGCGCAATCGTCTGGTTGGTGAACGAGTTCGACATGACGAAGCTCGGGTGCCCGGTGGCGTTGCCGAGGTTCAGCAGTCGGCCCTCGGACAGCACGATGATCGCCTTGCCGCCGTCGAACACCCACTTGTCGACCTGCGGTTTGATGTTGATCCGCTCGACACCCGGCGTCTTGGCCAGCCCGGCCATGTCGATCTCGTTGTCGAAGTGCCCGATGTTGCCGACGATCGCTTGGTGCTTCATCCGCGCCATGTCGGCAGCAGTGATGACGTCCTTGTTGCCGGTGGACGTGATGAAGATGTCACCGGTCTCCACGACGTCGTCGAGCGTCTGCACCTGGTAACCGTCCATGGCGGCCTGCAGTGCGCAGATCGGGTCGACCTCGGTGACGATGACGCGCGCACCCTGACCCCGCAGCGACTCCGCGCAACCTTTGCCGACGTCGCCGTACCCGAGGACGACAGCGACCTTGCCGCCGATGAGTACGTCGGTGGCGCGGTTGATGCCGTCGATCAGTGAGTGGCGGCAGCCGTACTTGTTGTCGAACTTCGACTTCGTCACCGAGTCGTTGACGTTGATCGCCGGGAACAACAGATCCCCGGTCTTCTCCATCTCATAGAGGCGGTGTACGCCGGTCGTCGTCTCTTCGGTGACGCCCTTGATGCCGTTGGCGATGCTGGTCCATCGCGTCGCGTCTTCACCCAACGAGCGCTTGAGCACGCCGAGAATCACGGCGTACTCCTCGGAGTCGTGAGCAGTCGGCTCGGGAACCGCACCGGCCTTCTCGAACTCCACACCCTTGTGCACGAGCAACGTCGCGTCGCCACCGTCGTCGAGGATCATGTTCGGGCCGCCGCCGTCGGGCCAGCGGAGCACCTGCTCGGTGCACCACCAGTACTCCTCGAGCGTCTCGCCCTTCCATGCGTAGCAGGGGATCCCGGCGGGTGCATCCTTGGTGCCGCTCGGGCCGACAACAACGGCGGCGGCCGCGTGGTCCTGCGTCGAGAAAATGTTGCACGACGCCCACCGCACCTCGGCACCCAAGGCGACCAGCGTTTCGATCAGCACGGCCGTCTGCACTGTCATGTGCAGCGAGCCGGTGACGCGCGCGCCCGCGAGAGCCTGCGTCGGGCCGTACTCGCGACGCATGGCCATGAGCCCAGGCATCTCGTGCTCGGCCAGCTCGATCTCCTTGCGACCGAACTCGGCAAGCGACAAATCCGCGACTTTGAAGTCGCCGGGCGTGAGTGCAGACGTCATGAAAGCTCCTGATACCGCGGGTGATGTGTGCTCAGGGTACCGGCACACCCGTCTCGGTGACTGATGCCGCTGGGACAACCTCGGCAGCACGCTTGATCCGCCGACGCTCGCCGATCATTCGGATGTCCGGAATCGCGGAGACGATTGCCAGGGCGAGTGCTACACCCGTTGCGATCGCGAGCGGGGTGACCGACACCTCGAGCAACTTCAAGGCCGAAGCCAACAGTACGACGGCGAGCGCGCGGCGCACGAACCAACTCGGCGCACGCGACGACAGCCGCGCGCCGACGTAGACGGCTGGAATGGCGCCGATCAGCAGCGACGTCGTCAGACCGAACCGCACGTCGCCGAAGATCAACTGCCCGAGCGCGGCAGAACCGACAAGCGGCACCGCCTGAACGAGGTCGGTGCCGACGAGCTCGCGCATGGTCAGGGCCGGGTACAGCAACATCAACAGCACGATCATCAGCGAGCCGGAGCCGACCGAAGTCATCCCGACGATGAGCCCGCCGAACATCCCGATCGCAAGGGTGCGGCCGATGTGCACGTGAACGGTGTGGTTCGCAGAATCGTCGATGACGTGATTGCGCTGCCGGTCAAGGACGAACCGCGCGACAATGCCGATGACCGCGAGCAGGAGCGCCGCACCGAGGGCCAGCTTGATGCGCTCCTGCAGGTCGGCTTCGTTTCCGGGAAGCGATCGCAGGAGCAGCACGCCGCAGAACGCCGACGGGATTGACGCGATGCACAGCCATTTCACGAGCGGCGTCTTCACCGTCTTCGCTCGCCAGTGCACACCAGCGCCGACCGGCTTCATGATCAGTGACGCGACGAGGTCGCTCGACACCGCTGCGAGCGGCTGGACGTTGAAGAAGATGACCAGGATCGGCGTCATCAACGCTCCCCCGCCCATGCCCGTCAGGCCGACGACGAAGCCCACGATCGCGCCCGCGGCGGCGATCGAGAAATCGATGTCCACTCCGGAAAACCCCCCGTCCCATTTAAACTTGACTGTAATGGTAGAGATTAATCGGCCGTTCTGGCAAGGGCTCACCGGCCCTGGGCAAGCACGTCCGATCGGGCTAGTTTTCGATCATGACCGTCCTGCGCACTGTTCGAGTAGCCGCCGTACAAGCGGCGCCGGTGATCTTCGATGTCGAAGGCACCGTTGCGAAGTCCGTCGAGCTGATCGCCCGGGCAGCGGCAGAGGGTGCTGAACTCGTCGTCTTCCCCGAGTGCTTCATCGCGCTGTATCCGTCCTGGGCCTGGGCGGCCAACGCGATGAGCGATGGCAAGGCGATGGACGAGGTCTACGTGCGACTGTGGGAGACCTCCATTGAAGTCCCGGGTCCGGTGGTCGATGAGCTCGTCGACGCATGCCGCACCCACAACGTCCATTGCGTCATCGGCGTCAACGAACGCGAGCCGGACCGCTCGTACAGCGTGTACAACTCATTGCTGACGCTCGGACCCGGTGGGTTGCTGTCGCGGCACCGCAAACTGATGCCGACCAAACACGAACGACTCTTCCACGCGTTCGGTGATGGCGAGGACCTCGACGTTGTCGACACACCACTCGGTCGCATCGGTGGACTCACCTGCTGGGAAAACCGCATGCCGCTCGCTCGCTACGCCATCTATCGGGGCGGCCCGCAGATCTACGTTGCACCGACGGCGGACCCGTCGGACGGTTGGCAGGCCCTGGTACGCACAATTGCGATCGAGTCGGGTGCATTCGTGATTTCGCCGATCCAGTACGTCACGGCTGCGTCATACCCCGATGACTTCCCTGTGTCGCTGCCCGACGGCGTCGACACCATCAGTCGCGGTGGCACCTGCATCGTCGAGCCGGAGGACGGTGCTTATCTCGCCGGACCGCTGTACGGCGAAGAGGGTGTGCTGTACGCCGACTGTGACCTACGAGGTGCAATCACAAACAAGGGATGGTTCGACGTCACCGGGCATTACAGCCGTGAAGATGTGCTCATTCCTCTGCTGGCGCAGAGCGCTTCCCGCGATCAAGATCCGGCTCCAGGTAGATAACGCGCGCGATTGGCACCGCCCGGCGTACCCGCGCTTCGGCCGCATCGATGCCACGCACGATGTCCTCGGCGGTGTCGCTGTGCTCGATCGCGATCTTCGCGCCGACCAACAGTTCCTCGGGGCCGAGGTGCATCGTGCGGAGGTGAATGACGCGACTCACCTCCGGTCCGTCGAGGAGCGCCGTGCAGATCGCATCGACGTCCACCGCCGAGGCCGACTCACCGATCAGCAGGCTCTTCATCTCGATGGCGAGGATGAGCGCGACAGCGGCAAGCAGTAACGCAATGGCCAGGGTGCCGACGCCGTCCCACCGTGGTTCGTCGGTGACGACCGTCATGGTCACCCCGAAGAACGCGAAGAGCAGACCGAGCAGCGCCGCCGTGTCTTCGAGGAGGACGACGGGCAGCTCCGGCGCCTTGGCGTGGCGGATGAAACCGGCCCAGGACACCTCGGCGGGCTTGATCTTCTTCGATTCGACGTACGCCGTCCGGAATGAGAACGCCTCGAGCACGATCGCGACACCGAGTACGCCGAGTGCGACCGCGGGTGTGTCGAGGTGGTGGGGATGACGCAGCTTGTCGATGCCCTCGTAGAGCGCGAACAGCGAACCGATCGAGAACAGCACGAGAGCAACGACGAACGCATAGAAATAGCGGTCCCGCCCATATCCGAACGGATGGCGTTCGGTCGCCTCTCGACGCGCCCGACGGCCACCGAGCAGCAGCAGACCCTGGTTGCCCGTGTCCGCGACCGAGTGAATCGCCTCAGCGAGCATCGAGGACGAACCCGTGACGAGGAACGCGACGAACTTGCTGATGGCAATGCCAGCATTCGCCAGGAGCGCCGCGATGATCGCGCGCTTTCCGCCTTCAACACTCACTCTGCGACGCGCGCCTTCAGCTCAACGATGGGCTGCACCGGTGTGGGGTCGATCCCGAGCAGCAGCGCGACGTACACGCTGGCGTAGTCACCCAGTGCGACCAGCGAGGCGAGGCGCCCGAGCGGGCTCGACCCTTCCGCGATCAGTTCGTTGGTCGGCACACCCCGCTCCTGCGCCAGCTTTACAACCGCCGCGCGTCGCGTCGCGAGCCGTGAGTCCTCGTCGCTGTCGCGCAGAACAACGAGGCGCAACCGAGTGCCACCCTCGGGCGAGTCCAGCCGATCGCGAAAGAAGTCGTCGTCGTCCCCCCCGCCGCCACCGGCGTACGGCCCGGCCAGCGTCACGATCTGGTTGTGACCCACCTCGGGCAGCGCACCACTCAGGGCCGGATACTTCGCGTTCTCCGCGAGTTGGCAGGCGAGTCGCGTCGCGGCGACACCGGCCAGCGGCGTCGAGCCCCACACCATCGGCAGCGACCCGGCGATGTCGACGGCGAGCGTCTTGGCCGGGTTGATGAACGTCTCACTTCCCGGCCGACAGCGCTGACTCACCTCGTCGAGCAGATCCGCGGCCGCGTCGGCTGCCGGCGGTACGCCGAGCAGACCAAACCGTTCGGCAAGCATCACGAGGGGAACGGCGAGACTCCACAAGGCTGCGCGGGGCTGGCGACTTGCGGGGACAGTTACGGCGACGTGCGGCGCGCTCGCCTGCGTTGCGATGTCGTGCAGCGGTGACGGCGCGGCGCCGACGCCGAACAGCCGCGCACCCCGGCGTACCGCCTCTTCGGCTGCCGACAGCGTCTCCTCGGTCGAGCCAGAACACGAAACTGCCGCGACGAGATCAGCGGGACCGACCCAACCGGGCAGTCCGAAGCCGCGGTGAACGACCACCGGGATCGGGCAGGCCGGTCCGGCGACCGCCGCGAGCACGTCGCCGGAGATCCCGGAGCCGCCCATGCCGGCGATGACGATGGACCGCGGCCGACCCTCCGCGACGAGTGACTCGAGGCCGGCCTCAGCCGACAGTGCAACTGCGGTGCGTACTTGCGCGCCCGACGTGGCAATGTCGCGGAGCATTCCGCTCGGGTCGCCTGCCTCGATCGCCGCCTGGTCGTCGAGGACGTCCTCGTGGATGTCGATGAGGCTCACGCCTGCGTGCTGCCCCCTGCGCTACCGCCGTCTGCGCTGCCGCCGGGCTTGCGTGCCTCGTCGATCAGCAGCACCGGGATGTCGTCGCGCACCGGGTAGGCCAGCCCGCATCCCGTGCAGACCAGCTCGCTTGCAGCATCGTCGACGCGCAACGTCGCATGGCAGGACGGGCAGGCAAGGATGTCGAGCAGAGCCTGGTCGAGGTTCATGGGCCCGAGCCTAGTGTCCGGACCGGACCGCAGATCAGCCATGCTGCGCAGGTGCATGACGACGTCCGCATCGCAGCCGCCGAGGACGCCGACGAGGTCGCGCGAGTGCTCGCCGCGGGATTCGGCGACGACCCGGTCATGGCGTGGATGTTTGGCGAGAACCGGGCGGCGAAGCTGGCCGCGTTCTTCGGCTTTCTCGCGCCCGAGGCCCTGGTGCCCCTCGGCGCGACGTTTCTGAGCGACGGCTGCTGCGCGTCGTGGGCGCCACCGGATCCCCAGCCGTGGCCGGATGACCGGCAACACCGGTTCGCTGAAGCCATGAGACCGGTCTGCACGGGACCCGACTTCGAGCGCATGCAGAACCTCGGCGAACGTGTCGACGCGTCACACCCGGCGCAGCCGTATTGGTATCTCGGCATGCTCGCGACGCTGCCGGAATGGCAGGGACGAGGTCGTGGCACGCAACTACTCGCGCACACCCTCGCGATGGTCGACGATCCTGAACGCGGAGGTGCGCAAGCGGCGTACCTCGAGTCGACGAACCCGCGCAACGTCGGGCTCTACGAACGCCACGGCTTTCGTGCGACCGGTCGCATCGACCTGCCTGATGGACCGCTTATGACGCTGATGTGGCGCGAGCCGGGTGGATGACGGTCAGCCTCGGATGATGGCGAGGACCTCGTCGCGCACCGTGGCCAACGTCTCCGCGTCCTCGGCTTCAACATTGAGGCGCAGCAGCGGCTCGGTGTTGGACGGCCGTACGTTGAACCACCAGGTGCCACCGTCGACGGTGACGCCGTCGAGCTCGTCGATGGTGACTCCGTCACGACCCGCGTACGCCGTCTTGATGGCCTCCAGGCGCGCAACTGGATCATCGACCTTGGTGTTGATCTCGCCCGACGCGACGTAACGGCTGTACTCCGCGAGCAGCGCTGACAACGGTCGGTCCTGCTCGCCGAGTGCAGCGAGCACGTGTAGCGCGGCGAGCATCCCGGAGTCGGCGTTCCAGAAGTCGCGGAAGTAGAAGTGGCCGGAGTGCTCACCACCGAATACCGCACCCGTCTCGGCCATCAACGCCTTGATGAACGAATGGCCGACCCGGCTACGGATCGGGTCGCCGCCGTGCTCGCGCACGATCTCCGGCACGGCCTTGGACGTGATGAGGTTGTAGATGATGGCCGACCCGGGTGCGCGTTTCAGTTCGCGTACTGCAACGAGAGCCGTAATGGTCGACGGCGAGACGATCGCGCCCTTCTCGTCGATGACAAAGCATCGATCCGCATCTCCGTCGAACGCCAAGCCGGCGTCGGCCTGCACCTCGATCACCTTGGCCTGCAAGTCGCGGACGTTGGCGGGCTCGATCGGGTTGGCCTCGTGGTTCGGAAACGACCCGTCGAGCTCGAAATACAGCGGTATGACAGTGATCGGGAGACCGTCGAAAACTTCTGGCACTGTCAGACCAGCCATGCCGTTGCCGGCGTCGACGACAACAGTGAGATGGCGAATGTTCGATACGTCGACGAGCTTGTGCATGTAGTCGGCGTACTCGGGAAGCAGGTTGCGCTGTTCCACAGTTCCCGGCTTGCCGTCGTACCGCGGAATGCCCTCGGTGAGGAAACGTTCCGCGTCGGCACGGATCTGCGCTAGCCCGGTCTCTTGACCAACGGGCGCAGCGCCGGCGCGACACAGCTTGATGCCGTTGTACTGCGCGGGGTTGTGGCTCGCCGTGAACATCGCACCGGGTGCTTCGAGCTTGCCTGAGGCGAAATACAGCAAGTCCGTCGACGCAAGGCCGGCAGCAACCACGTTGACGCCTTGACTCGTCACGCCCTCCGCGAAGGCCGCCGACAACGCCGGTGACGACGGTCGCATGTCGTGCGCGATGACGATATTTCTGGTCGGGCCGTCGGGACGTCCCTCGGCACGCCCCGCACTACTGAAGCCGGCAAACGCTGCGCCAAACGCGCGAGCAACGTCTTCGTTGAGTTGATCGGGGACGACACCACGGATGTCGTACGCCTTGACGATTGCAGAAAGATCAGGCACCCGTGGAGCGTAACGACCAGGTGTCAGCCGACGATCAACGCGGCTTGCGCGCCTTCGCAAGCACGGTGTCCACCTGCAGAACGGCGCCGTCCTGCACCCATGACTTGTGCTCGCAGGTGTGGCAGGACGTGAAGTCGACAGGCGACCCGTCGGTCAGCACCATCGTGAGCTTGGTGAGCCGAGTCCCGGAGCAGATGGGGCATTTGGCGGCACTGTGCGAGCTGATCTGGGTAAGCGATGCGGGCTCTGTGGAGACCGGCTGGAGCGGAACAGCGGCTGCGATCGTGCGCGGTCGACGAGCGGTGGTGGTGCGTTCGGCGCTAGCGGGACGTGCCATGGCGGGGCTCCCTGGATGTCACCCGATCGGACGAGTGCGTATCGACAGGTTGGGCCGGATTCCTTGAATCAAGGGCGTTTCACTCACAAAACGGACACCCGCCCACAAGGGTGACCGGCGTGAGCGTGGCTAGGCGGTGGGAGCGGGGAGGACACGCAGGTGCCCACGGCGCCCCACCCCGGAGCCGTCCGGGTCGGGGGGACCATCACCGGGCGGCCGAGCCGCCTCGCGAACGGCATTGGCGAGCGCCTCGAGGTCATCGCCGGTGGGTCCGGGGGGTGAGGACGGTGCGTCGAGCCGGAGCAGTTCCCAGCCGCGCGGCGCAATGAGCCGGGTGGCATGCCGGGTGCACAGGTCGTAGCAGTGCGGCTCGGCGTAGGTCGCGAGCGGGCCGACGACGGCAGTGGAGTCGGCGTAGACGTAGGTGAGGGTGGCTACCGCTGGCTGCGCGCAACCCGCGCGCGAGCAGCGGCGGAGTGGGCTCACGCGCGCACGGTATCCGGCCCGCCGTAGCCTCGCTGCGTGACACGCCCCTCGAAGGGTCGCCGCCGGTCTCCGCACCCACGGGATCGGCATGGCCGCGGGCTGCGCGGCCCGCTCGTGCCGCCCGGCCTTCCGTTGCGCCGTACCCGCACCCAGGCGTTTGACGATCTCGTCCTGGACGCCGTCGAGCACCTCGAGGACCGCTGGGGCAAGCAGCTCGCCGATGTCGAGTTCGCCGTCGAAGAAGTCCCGCCCGGACCGGACGTCTCCATCGTGGCGGAGCCGACCGTGCCATTGGCGCGGTTGCTCCCGCCCGAGGGGCGCACACCTGCGCGCATCGTTGTCTACCGCCGACCCCTGGAAGCTCGAGCTGCCGATCGCGACGACCTCGGCGACCTGGTGCACGACATCGTCGTCGAACAAGTCGCTGAGCTACTCGGACTCGAGCCCGAAACCGTCGACCCCGGATATGGCGACCCGGGCTGGGATGACGAGGGCTAGCGCGGTAATCCGGCGCGGAGATCGGCGAACGCCGGGTGCACCACCCGCACGACCGGTGCACTTCGTAACGGCAGCACCGTGATGAGCGGACTTCGCCGTCCCCGCTGCAGGATCAGCCGGGCCGCGTAGACAGGGCCGGAGCCGCCCAGGGGCACGACGCTGATGCCGACGTCGACGCTGCCGGCGTACTTGTTGAGGTCGACACTCAGCGTGCGCCCTGCCGGAATCGTCAGCGTTGCCGAGATGGGCACGCCGGGCGCTAACCCGAGCAGTGTGGTCAGTCGAACCGTGGCGGCCGACTGCGGCGCCGACAGGATCAGCGCGCTGGACCGGTTCAGCTTGGTCACGTTGATGAGGGCGGAGGCGGGGTCGGTCAGCCTGGGCACCCCGGCGGTCCACGCCAGCTCGGCGTACCCGTTGACCTGTGGTCCCGTGCTGATCGACGCGGCAGCAACGAGCGGGCGTTCGGCGGTCACGACGGCGGCGGCCGCACCGGCACCCAATGCCTTTGTGACATCGATGCTCACGACCGAGCCCGCGCGCACGGTGACGGCCGACAGGCCACGAGGAACGAACGTGGCGCGGCTGCTCACCAGCTGGATGCTCGCGGTTGTGTCGATCTCGCCGGGGTTGGCCACGACGAGCCGGCGCGGTCCCGCGCCGCCGGCGATTCCGGGCACGACGGTGCGCTTCGATGGTGCGGCGGCGAGGGGCAACCAATCCTGGCCCTGCGGCGTTGCCGCCTTCTGTGACTGAACGCGCACGGACGTCGCAACACGGCCCGAACGCACCTGGACGCGGATGAGCAGCAGTCGTTCCTCCGGCGCGAGAGTCTCCAGGCGAATGGTCCGGGTGGCCCGAGCCGGCACACCGACACCTCGACCAGCAGCCGCGTTGATGCGACCCTTCGCGCCGAACAGCGTGACGTCGACCAAAGCGGGCTGGTCGTCGGCGTTGGTCAGGCGCAGCTCGCTGTGCTCACCCACCGTCGTACTTGCGCCGAGCGCCCACGCCTCGCCGGCCGGCGACGTGCAGGCAACACCGTCGATCCCGCGGTAGGGACCGGCGTCACGAAGCCCGAAGATGTCGGCGGCGAGGCCGGGGGCAAGCGGGCCCGTCCCGTCGACGACGAGGTCACCGAGGTCGCCAGTGACCGCGATCTTCACGCTCGAACCCGGACGCGTGAGCGTCGCAACCGGACGTGCCTTCGCCGACCCCAGCTCCTTGAGCCGGGTGACGACGACCGATCCTCCCGACGCCGAACCCTCGCCCGCCGAAGCCGGCTGGCCCACACCGACGCGAGTGGTGCGAACGATCTGGCCGACCTGGCGGCTGACCACGTCAGGACACACGAGACGAACGCCGACAACCGGCGCCGCCGTAGTGGCCCGACTCCGGCCGCCTGGCACCACGGCCGAAGAGCCCACCGCCTCGGCGACAACGACCGTGATGGTGAGGATCGCGACGACCAGACCCAAGGCGAAGACGGGACGTCTCATGGAGACCCCCGTCCCGGCGCACCCGCAGTGACCCTGACGTTGCGCAGTGGCTCGGTCGGCCCATCCTGGCTCGGCGGCGGAGGCGGACCGTCATCTGCGGGCCGACGTGCGGCCGACGAGGCCGGGACTGCCGCCAGCATCACGACGAGGAGCAGCAGGCCTTCACCGAGCAGTTGCAGATCGCGGCGGCCGCCGGAGTGCCAGACGCGCAGCTGCCCGCCGGCAGCCGGTAGCACGAAGCCCTGGGCCCATCCCCATGCGGTGACACGCTCCAACCGCTGGCCGCCGATCTCAGCTCGCCAGCCGTTGTCGGCGCTCTCGGCCAGCACCAGCAGGCGACCATCCGCTCCTGCCGGAACGGTCGCGTGTGCCCCGACGACATCGGCGGGCAGCGCCAGCGGGCGGTTGCCGGCGAGGGTGCTCGGGTCGGGGGCGGATTGGGTCCGTGCTTCCTGCGCCAGGGGCGTCGGCAGGACGACGAGGCGTCCGCTCGGTGCGGTGACCCGCCATAAGTCGAGTTGTTCCGCCGTACTGACCCGACTCAGCCCGGGCGAGCCGTCCAGAACCGAGCCGAGCACGGCGGCATCGGCGCTCGGCACCAGCACATAGCGAACGCCGTACGTCCCGAGCACAGCTGCCGCGGCGCCACCGCGTCCCGCCGCAAGGTCGGCGACGGCAGCAGACAACTGCCTGTCGGCCGCCTCGCTCGGTCGAACATCCCCGTCGCCAAGTCGCGGTGGTGAGCCACGGAGCAGCGCGTAGGACAGTGATCCGTCCCCGGCGGCGCGGAGGATGAGCACGCGTGGCCGGGTCGTGGTGTTCGCCTCGGCCGCGATGAATGCGGGCAGCACTGACGACAGCTTGACGCGGTCCACCGGGTCGCTGGCTCCGCGGGACAGCCAGGCGACGCCCGCCACTACGGGGACGAGCAACGCACCGACGGCGACCACGCCGGCGAGCGGCTGACGCCAGGAGAACGACATCCGCGACAAGCGCTCCCGCGCACCATCGCCAGCGACGAGCGCGCCGGCGACCAGGACCGCTCCGACGATCGCTGCCGGGATCCCCGGCCAGCCGACGATGCGGGCGCCGTTCACGTCCATCCGGGCGTGCGCGACGAGGATGCCGACGACGAGGGCAGCGAGGCCGACACCCCACAGCGCGCGGGCAAGCTGGCGACCTGCCACCCGTATCAAGCCCGCCAAGCCGGCGAGCAGCAGCGGAACCGTGACCCACGCGCCAGGCGTTCCAGGCCCGCCGGGCGCGGCGACCAGCAACGCGGCCGGGTGCAACTCCGTGGCCGTGAGGCCGGCCGCGGCAGGTCCGGGTGTCTGCAGGACGAGATCGGGGTGGGAGAGCACCGTGGCCGTCCACGGCCAGAGCAGCGCGAGCGGCAGGCCGGCCACGAGTGCGATGCCGAGCGTCCGCCGGATTGCGCCGCCTGCCGCGGGTGGTGTCGCCATCAGCCGAACGCCAACGGTTCCCCCGATGAGCACCGGCAACGCAACGAGGTAGATGACGGGAGCGAACGCCGTCGCCACGGCAAGCAGCAGGGCGGCGGTCGTGACATGACGCCAGCCGTCGAACCGAGGGTCGGTTCGCAACACGCGCTCACCCGCGACGAGGAGCAACGGGATCACGACGAACGCAACGGCATCGCCGAGCCGACCGGCGGCGACCACTCCGGTGGCGATCGGCAGCAATGCGTACGTTGCCGCTCCCCACGCGCGCAAGATCGGGTCGCGTGTCACGCGGCCTGCGGTGATGTACGCCGTGACGCCGGCGAGCGGAACACAGCCGAGCAGGATCACGTCGGCAGCGAGCCACGCCTTGCCGAACAGCACCGTCGACAGGGTCGCCAGCACGGCGAGGTACGGCGGGGACGCGGTGTCACTTCCTTGCGCGACCGGGTGCCAGGAAGCGAAAAACGCCGACCACAGGTCGCGCGCCCCGGTTGGTGCCGGCAGTAGTTGTCCGCCGGCCAGTGAGCCCCCTCCCAGCAGGCCGCGTTCGGCGATGAGGGCGACCAGGACCAGGCCGAGGACGACGAGCGGACCCGGTCGGATGAAGATCCGGCGGAACAGGTGAGTCCCGCCGACGTCGAAGTCGTAGTCGCCCTCCGACGGACCGGTTTCGATCGCTGTCGGGCTCGGCCCGGCGTCCTCGCCGCGCGCCCGCTCAGCCAGCCAGGTTGCGAACGCGTCAGCCCGGTGCCGCAGCCGGGTTGATCGGCGGGACATGAGCGGCCGGGTCGCGCGGTGCGGCAGCTGCCGCGTCGCCGACCGGCGGGCTCGACCGGCCGAGATCAGCCGCGGATGCCGGAGCACCGACCCGAGAGCGCTGAGCTCGTCCGCCGCATCACGCGTTCGTTTGACCAGCAACAGGACAGCTACGCGGAACAGCGATCCCAAGATCAGCCGCGGGATCGTGACGATGAGGCCGAGTGCCGACAGGTTGACGAGCAGCGTGTAGAGCGCGTGGGCTCGGTCCACCCGACGTGGCCGGTTGCCGGTGGCATCGAGGGGTCGGCGCCGCGCGGTAGCGGCCGCGGCATGTCGCACTGTCGCCTGCGGTGCAACCACGACCCGGTGGCCCGCCAGGTTGGCTCGCCAGCAGAAGTCGAGGTCATCGCGGAACAGCGGCAGGGCAGGGTCGAAGCCCCCGAGCGCGTCCCAGACGTCACGACGAATGAGCGCGCCCGCACTACTCACCGCGAGAACATCGCGGACGGCGTCGTGCTGACCCTGATCGAACTCCCGGCGCTCCAGGCCGGTCTCACGCCGGCCCGACGTGTCGACGGTGAAACCCACCTCGAGGATGATGCGGGGGTCGTGCCAGGCATGGATCTTCGGTCCGACCACCGCTACCTGCGGGCTGGTGTCGGCCAGTTCCAGCAGGTTTCGCAGCGCGTCGGGGGCCGGTGCGCAGTCGTCATGGAGGAGCCAGACCCAGTCGACGGTTTCGGCTTCCTCCGACCGCCCGGGCATGGGCGGCTCGGGGGCTCCGGCGTACGCCGTTAGCGCGAGTTGCACCGCCGCGCCGTACCCCATGTCGCGGGGCGCATCAAGAACCGACTCCGGGCCGAGCTCACGATCGAGAATCGCTCGAGTGTCATCCCCGCTGCCGGTGTCAACGGCGGCAATGCGCTGGGGCGGGCGCCGCTGCCATTGCAGGGCAGCGAGTGCATCCGGCAACCACGGGGCGCCGTCGTGCGCGACGAGGACAGCCGTGACGAGGTGTCGGGGGAACTCCACGAGCCGGGAGCGGCCGGCGGCCGCACGGTTCGTCGATCGCGCAACGGGTCGACCGCCGGGCGCGTCGGACGAAGCCGGACGGCTGGACGTGCGAGGAGGCATGCGTGCGCGACACCCGGGGGTGAGGGGATGGGATGCCGGCGCGGTGGCGGCCGGCGACGAGCCAGCCTATCGAGTCGAAATGGACAGCCGGGGTGGAGCGCTAGACCGCCCGACGCTTCAACCGCCGGCGTTCCCGCTCGGACAGCCCGCCCCAGATGCCGAACCGCTCGTCATGGCCGAGCGCGTACTCGAGGCACTCAGCGCGGACCTCACAGCCGGAGCACACCCGCTTGGCCTCTCGGGTCGACCCGCCCTTCTCCGGAAAGAACGCCTCCGGGTCGGTCTGCGCGCACAGTGACCGTTCCTGCCAGCTCAGCTCGCCGTCATCCTCGTCGCCAATGACGTCGTCGCCGATGAACTCGGCGCGGTCAGCTGCGACCAGCGATGCGAGCGGGAACGCGATTTCGACCATGACCGTCTCCTCGACCCAGCTCTGCCCCCGGGGCCGACCCCGAGGTGCTTCGCGGTGCCGATCGGGATCCAGCGCCCAGCCGCGCGTCCGAGGAAGCGGCACCGATGGGGTCCGCCCGGACCGCTCCGGTACAACTGGCATTTGCGCTGGCCCGAATGACACGAGTGGAATTACACGCGCGTCGTACCGTCGTCGTCAAGTGGTTCTGTGTTATTGGTGCAGCGTTCACCCGCGTGGGCGCCGCGGAATGTCAGCTTTGCGGGCTGTTGGGTCGAATTTCTTCCCGCGGTCCGGTCGTCTCGGTGGAGGTCTGGGCTCCCGGAGCCTGCTTGGCGGGCGTCTGCTTAGCGGGCGCCGGTGCGCCTGGAACCTGCTTGGCGGGCGCCTGGGCGCCCGGAACCTGCTTGGCGGGCGTTTTCTTGGCGGCGGCGGCCTTCTTCGGCGCTGCGGCCTTCGTGGGCGCCGGTTTGGTCCGCGGGGCTGATTTCACCGCCGGGGCCTTCACCGGGGCGGTCTTCGCCGGGGTGGCCTTCACCGGCGCCTTCGCCGGGGCTGTCGCTGCGGTCGCCGTCCCCGGTGCCGATGGCGTCGCGGCTGGTGCGTCGGCCGAGCCCCCGGCCGTCGAGGGCGGGCCGTCACGCCGCGGCGCGGTAGCCGGCCGGATCGCGCCCGGGCGCCGGCGCGAGGGCGGTGTGGAGGACGGGATCGGTGGCTCGTCGGGTGCCTCGGCCCCCTGCCCCGGTGCGGGCGGCAGGTACGTCGACAGGTCCGGCGGCACCCCCGTGTCGGTTGGTGCCCCCTGCTGCTTGCGCCACCGCTCGGCATCGCGTGCCTCGCGGCGTCGCCGCATGGCATCGCCCAGTCGATCGGCGGCCCGCTTGCGCTCCTTCACCGACAGTCCCTCGGCGAAGTCGTCGAGGACCTCGTGCAGGACGGTCATCCGCTCGGCCTCGAGTACCCGGTCGCGCTCAGCGAGGTAGGCGAGCAGGCCCCGGCCCGCGTCCGCCAGCCGGTCCGCGTCGGTCTCCATTCGCTCGTGTGTCTTGGTGACAGCCCCCGTCGAACGGGTCAGCGCGGCCCGCACTTCTGCAGAAGCCTCCCGACTCTCGCGGCGGGTGTCCTCGAGCACGGAGGCGACGTCGGTGCGCAATCGCTCTACCAGCACGGCTGTCTGCTCCTGCAGCGTCGACTGCACCGCCTCAACGGCGTTGCGCGCCTGTTCGGAAACCTTGCGGGCCTCCCGCGCCGTGGTGGTCGACTCCGCCTTCACCTCGTCGAATGCGCCCTGCGCCTCCGTCCGGAACTGCTCGAGGACGGTCTGAGCTTCGGCGCGCATCAGCTCGACGATCGCGGCCGCGCGTTCCTGGATCACCGCTGCCACATCGTCGGCAGCCGTACGAGCTTGTTTGACGAGCGCGCGGGCTTCCTTGGAGGTCTCGGCGTTCTCGGCACGATTTTCTTCGAGGATGGCGCCGATGTTCTCCTCGACCGTCGCGATCGCAGCCTGGGCGCGCTCCCCGACCGCATCGGCTGCTGCTTCGCCGGCCGCGCGTGCTTGTTCGACGACCGCCGTCGTCCGACTCGACCACTCGCTGCTGATCGCGGTGAGTTCCTCGTGCATCTCGCCGATGGACTCTTCGACGGTGCCGAGTCGCTCATCGTTGCTCGCAACGACCGCGGCGGTGGCGCTGACTGGCTCGGCCAGCTCACCCAGCCGACGTCCGAGTACGGCGATGCCCTCATCGAGGCGGTCGAGCAAGTCACCGGTCTGCTGCGTCACGCGCTGACCGAGATTGTCATTGAGTCGGTCGCGCACCTCTTCCAATGCATCGGCAAGGTCGGCGCGCAGCGCTACGAGCTCAGTCTCGACATGCGTCCGATCGGCCGCGCCGGTTTCCGCGACCGCGATCGAGAGCCGGCTGCCGAGGTCGGCCAGGCCGCGGTCGACCGCCGCGGCCAGTTCGGTGAGTGCCTCGCGGACCGCCGTGTCGTCGGTGCTCTCCGCCACCTGGGCCGGCAACAGCCGCATCGACTCGACGATCGAGCCGAGCCGGTCCGATGTTTCGGTGACGCCGTCACGAGCCAGGGCTTCGAGTCGATCGGAGAGTGACTCGAGAGCGTCCTCGAGCGTGGCGAGGCGTTCCTCGAGCAGGTCGCGGGCCTCGCCGATGGACTGCTGGACGAGGTCGCGACCGGAGTCCTGGTTGTCACTGACGGCACCCAGAAGCACGGTGACGGCGTCGCGAAGGCCGGACAGATCTCCGCGCAACGAGCCGAGGTTGTCGGCGAGCCGGTCGCGGACTGCTTCCAGGGCATCGGCGATGTCCGAGCGCAACTCGGCGAGCTCGGCCCGGGTTCGGGCGCTCTCGGCCTGGTCGTCGTCGTCCGCCGAAGCGACGAGCTCTTCGATCCGCCGATGGAGGCGGGTCTCCCACTCGGTCATCGAGTTCCCCTCACGTCGCCAGAATCCTGCCAGTCCTGGCAGGACCGCGCACGCGTTACGCGACGGGAAGGGCGGTGCGCCTCGCGGCCAGGAGGCGTTCATGCCCGACCTCGCCGTACGTCGTCGTGCGTTGCCGCGCTGGACGCCCCGCCGCGGTGGCCAGCGCTTCGAGCTCCGCGATCGACTTGCGGCTGCCGTGCTGCGAGCCGGCCATCCGGCTGATGGTTTCTTCCATCAAGGTCCCGCCGAGGTCGTTGACACCGCCGCGGAGCACGTCGACGCAGCCGTCGACGCCCAGCTTGACCCAGGAGCACTGCACGTTGCGGACACGGCCGTGGAGGAGCAACCGGGCCATTGCGTGCACGGCGCGGTTCTCCCGTCGGGTGGGTCCCGGACGGCCGATCCCGGCGAGGTAGAGCGGCGCGTTCTGGTGCACGAATGGCAGCGGGACGAACTCCGTGAAACCTCCGGTCTCGTCCTGGATTCGCCCGATCAGCTTGAGATGTGCGACCCAGTGCGGCGGTTCGTCCACATGTCCGTACATCATCGTCGCCGTCGTGCGGATGCCGAGCCGGTGCGCCGTCGTCACCACCTCGACCCAGGCGGCGGCCGGAAGCTTGCCCTTCGTCAACACCCAGCGGACGTCGTCGTCGAGGATCTCAGCCGCGGTGCCCGGCAACGAGTCGACGCCCGACTCGCGCGCAGCGGTCAGCCATTCCGAAATCGACATGCCGGTGCGCGCAACACCGTTCATGACCTCCATCGGGCTGAATGCGTGCACGTGCATCTCGGGTGTGCGCCGCTTCACCTCACGGGCAATGTCGAAGTACGCCGTACCGGGAAGGTCGGGGTGAATACCGCCCTGCATGCAGACCTCGGTGGCACCGACGTCCCACGCCTCCTGCGCGCGATCACCGACTTCGGCGACCGACAACGTGTATGCGTCGGCGTCCGTGCGGCGTTGGGCAAAAGCGCAAAAACGGCAACCGGTGTAGCAGACATTGGTGAAGTTGATATTGCGGTTGACGACATAGGTGACGTCATCGCCGACAGCGTCGCGTCGCAGGTCATCCGCCAACAGCGACAGCGCATCGAGCGCCGGACCGTCGGCGCACATGAGCGCCAGCGCATCGCCGTCGGAGATCGTCATCGGGTCACGTTCTGCGTTGCGCAACGCGACGGCGACATCCGCATCGAGTCGTTCGGGAGAGCGCCGCCCCGCGACGGCTTGCTCTGGAGAACGCCGTCCCGCGACGGCGCTGCGCAAGACGTCCCAGTCGCCGTACGCCGCGTCGAAGTCTCCCCGGCGATCCGATGACCGGCCGTCCGTGTCGATCGCCACATGCAGGTCGACCCGGCCGACGGACACCCAGCCACCGTCCGGCTCCTGCCAGGGCAGGCCGTGCGGCGTCACGCCGGTGCGAGCGAGCCCGTCGTCGTCGCGCAACGCATCGACGTGGCCGCGCAGCCGCGGGTCGAGCCAGGGTTCGTCTTGGTACGGCGGGTAGGCCGTCAACCGCTCACGCAACGCGAACCCGCTCGCGGCGGTGAGCTCCGTCAGCCGGTCGACCGCCGGCCATGGCCGCTCCGGGTTCACGTGGTCTGGAGTCACCGGGCTGACGCCGCCCCAGTCATCGATGCCTGCGTCGATGAGGCGCCGACACTCGCCCTCGTCAACGAGGTTTGGCGGCGCCTGCACACGCATGGACGGTCCGAGGATCAGTCTGGCGACGGCGACAGTCGCTACGAACTCGTCGATGTCGACGTCGGGTGTCGCGCGCATTGCCGTGTCGGGCTTCGCGCGGAAGTTCTGCACGATGACTTCCTGGATCGCGCCGTACTGCCGTGCCGTCTTGCGGATCGCGAACAGCGAGTCGACCCGGTCGGCGTACGTCTCCCCGATGCCGACGAGGATTCCCGTGGTGAATGGCACCGTGCAGCGGCCCGCTTCCTCGAGAACAAGCAGCCGAGTCGCCGGGTCCTTGTCGGGACTGCCGTGATGCGCCGGTACGTCGGCAGTTGTCTCGAGCATCATGCCCATCGACGGCGCGACCGGCTTCAGCCGCTGAAAGTCCGACCACGTGAGCACGCCGGGATTCAGGTGCGGCAACAGCCCGGTGTCTTCCAACACTGCGATCGCCATGGCGCGCACGTAGGAGAGCGTGTCGTCGTACCCGCGCGCCGCCAGCCACTCCTTGGCCTGCGGCCAGCGGTCCTCCGGTTGGTCGCCGAGAGTGAACAACGCCTCCTTGCACCCGAGCACGGCGCCCTGCCGTGCAATGGCGAGGACCTCATCGGGTGAGAGATAAGGGGCGGGCAGTTTCGCTGGCGTTGTCGCGAACGTGCAGTAGTGACAACGGTCGCGGCACAGCCGGGTTAGTGGGATGAAGACCTTGCGGCTGTAGGTGATGACGCCCGGCCGGCCGGCCGCTTGAAGCCCTGCATCGCGAACGCGGGAGGCGGTCGCGCACAGGTCGGCGAGGTCAGCGCCGCGCGCGTGCAGCAGGACGCTCGCCTCGGTGTGGTCGAGAGTCACGCCGTCGCGCGCTCGCCGCAACGCCCGGCGCAACGCCGCTTGCGTTGGCGCAACGGGCATCGGTGACACGGGTACCGGCCTGTCCACCTTGGCAGCCTAGAGAGCGCCTCGACGCGTGATATTTCGGGCTGCCTGTGGCGCTGCGACACTGAAGCCGTGACAGAGGTGCGCCGGGTTACGGCGTTGGCGGGCGGGATCGGCGGCGCGCGCTTCCTGCGTGGCCTGCTGACCGCTCTGGCCGACACCGCCGAGGTGACCGTGATCGGCAACACCGGCGACGACATCACGCTGCACGGGCTGCGGATCTGCCCGGACCTCGACACGGTGATGTACACGCTCGGCGGTGGCATCCATGAAGAGCAGGGCTGGGGGCGGGCCGACGAGAGCTACGCCGTCAAGGACGAGCTCGCGGCCTACGACGTCGGGCCGACGTGGTTCGGTCTCGGCGACCGCGACATCGCTACCCATCTAGTCCGGACCCAGATGCTCGACGCTGGGTACCCACTGTCGGCGGTGACGGCGGCGCTGTGCGCACGCTGGCAGCCAGGAGTGCGGCTACTGCCGATGTCCGACGATCGCATCGAGACGCATGTGGTCATCGACGAGGAGGGTCAACGCCGCGCCGTGCACTTCCAAGAGTGGTGGCTGCGGCTGCGCGCTGCTGTGCCGGCGCAGGATTTCGTGTTTGTCGGCGCGGACGAGGCGACCCCCGGGCCACATGTGCTCGACGCGATCACGAATGCCGACGTCGTGCTCCTCCCCCCGTCGAACCCCGTGGTCTCGATCGGCGCGATCCTCGCGGTGCCCGGGTTGCGCGACGCGGTGCATGCCACAACGGCACCGGTTGTCGGCGTCTGTCCCATCATCGGCAACGCTCCTGTGCGCGGCATGGCCGATGCCTGTCTGTCCGCGATCGGGGTCACCACCAGCGCGTACGGCGTCGCCCGGCATTACGGCCGGCGCGAGGACAACGGCCTTCTCGATGGATGGTTGGTCGACGAGTCCGACAAGGACGCCGCCGACGAGCTGGCCGAGGAGGGTCTGCCGACGCGCGCCATACCGCTGTACATGCATGACGTCGAGGCGGCAGCAGCGATGGCGACCGCCGCGCTCGAGTTGGCAGACGACGTACGCCGATGACCGAACTCCGCGTGTGGGGCGTCGCCGGTCTTCCCGAAGTCAGACCGGGCGACGACCTCGCGGCCTGCATCGTTGCTGCTGAACCGGACCTGCGCGACGGCGATGTTGTCGTCGTGACCAGCAAGGTGGTGAGCAAAGCCGAAGGACGCATCGTCACCGGCGAGCGCGAGTCAGCGATTGACGGCGAGACGGTGCGTGTCGTCGCCCGTCGTGGTGACACCCGCATCGTCGAGACGCGACATGGCCTGATCCTTGCCGCCGCCGGCGTCGACGCCAGCAACGTGGAACCGGGCATGGTCGCCTTACTTCCCCTCGATCCGGACGCATCAGCGCACCGCATCCGAGCCGGCATCCGGAAAGCAATTGACGTTGACGTCGCGGTTCTCATCACTGACACAGTCGGCCGCCCGTGGCGCCTCGGACTCACCGACATCGCCATCGGAGCAGCGGGTATCGCGGTCCTCGACGACCATCGCGGTCAACGTGACGCCCACGGCAACACGCTCGAGATGACCGTCACCGCGATCGGGGACGAAGCCGCAGCGGCCGCCGAGCTGGTCAAGGGGAAGACCAGCGGTGTGCCGGTCGCCGTGATCCGGGGCCTGCCGTTCGCGCACAACGATGCCGGCGCGTCGGTCATGATCCGGCCCGCCCCCGACGACATGTTCCGGTACGGCAGCCGTGACGTCGTGCCGGCCCGGCGCAGTGTGCGGCGGTTCACCGACGAGCCGATTGACCCAGCGGTGGTCCGTCGCGCGCTCGAGGCCGCACTGACCGCGCCGGCGCCGCATCACACGGTGCCCTGGCGATTCGCTCTCGTCGAAACAGTGGAAGCAACCAAGACATTGCTCGACGCGATGCTCACGGCCTGGATCGCAGACCTGCGCAGCGACGGCTTCCCCGACGACGCGATCACCCGTCGTACTCGGCGCGGTGACGTGCTCCGCACCGCGCCGTACATCGTCGTCCCGTGCATCGAGATGACGGGTGCACACGACTACCCCGACGCGCGGCGCGCGACAGCCGAACGCGACATGTTCCTCGTCGCCGCGGGCGCTGGCATCGAGAACATGCTGATCGCGCTGGCCGCGGACGGGTTGGGCTCGTGCTGGGTGTCGAGCACGATGTTCTGCGCTGACGTCACGCGCAGTGCGCTCGAGCTTCCGGCTACGTGGGACCCGATGGGAGCCGTCGCCATCGGTCATGCCGCGGACGAGCCGCCACCGCGTACACCGCGCGACATCGACGCCTACGTCGTGCGTCGGTAGTCAGTCACCCTGTTCGGCGGGAAACCTCGCGCGGCGCGACCCAGCCGGCATTCTCCAGATTTTTGCGAAGCGTCATCTCGGCGAGCGTCTTCGCGTCGGCCTTGTCCATGATTTCGCGCGGTGCATCCGATGAGCTCGATGCCGCTGCTTCATCGAGTTCGTCTGCTGCACGCAGGAACGCCCGCATCGCGCCACGAACACGCGCATCATCGAAGTCGGTCACGGCCGCCTCCCGTCGGAGGCCGATGCTAGAGCGTGCGGTAGTCACGCGGGGCGAAGCGGGGTGCGAAACGCGGCTTTCGAAAACCAGAAAGCTCAATCAAGCGGACGACGCGATGACGATGGGGTGCGTACGGCGCCAACAGCTCGAGCATGCCGTCGTCGTCGACGGGCCGCGACGCAAGCGCCCAACCGACGAGAGCTGGGATGTGAAAGTCACCGACGGACACGGCATCCGCGTCACCGAACGCACGCTGCGCGGTCTCGGCTGCCGTCCAGGCTCCGACGCCCGGGATTGCACGCAACCGCCGCAGTGCTTCGACGCGATCCATCGCAACGGCCTCTTCCAACCGCGCCGCAGCCCGCGCACACCGGATGATCGTCGACGACCGCTTGCTATCGACACCCGCGCGGTGCCACTCCCAGGACGGGATGCGCGCCCATGTCGCAGCTGACGGTGGCACGCGCATGTGGCCGGGCGTCGGTCCGGGGGCCGGGTCGCCGAACCGGTAGAGCAACTCCCGCCACGACCGACACGACTCGGTACCCGTGACTTTCTGCTCCAGGATCGCGGGCACCAACACGTCGAGCACCAGTCCGCTGCGCGAGATCCGCAACCCCGGATAGGCGTTGTGCGTTTCGCGGACCAATGGATGGTCGATCGTGAACCCGTCGACATCGTCACGCGCACCGAGTTGCTCGGGCAGGGTCGCGATGACCCATTCAGCGCCAGGCCCCCACGCTTCGGCGGTGGCCGCACCGCGTTGCCCCGTTATCCGAGTTGTCGCGGGTCCCATCGGTGTTCGGCAGGCCCTCCAGAACGCGCCGTCGCGGGCGACACGGTGCGCGGGGTCGCCGCTACCGCGGCGTAGGGGCATGAGCGTCGTCTGCACATCAACCGGGCGTCCTGGGCGCCATACCGTCGTACAGAACTGCCGGTCGTCGAGGAGCGGCGCGGTGCTCACTCGCCCATCTTCACGCAGGCCTCTGGACGCGTTGCCACGAACCGCCGATGATCAGGCCATGGCGGAGGTGACACCGCTCCCCTTGAGCGGGTCGGTCTTCTTCGACCGGCGCGATGCGCGGCGGTCGATGCGGGTTTCCTGGCACGCCGAATCAAAGGTCTTCGTCATCAGCATGTGGCGCGATGACGTCTGCATTGCGTCGTTCCCCCTGGCTGCGGATGAGGCGGCGCGGTTCGTCCACACCGTTGTTCGTTCACTGGCGGGCGACGATCCGGTAACGATCGGGCAAGACTCCGTGACCCGGAGCCACTCGGGCTGATCACATGGCCGCAATGTGGCGGCTGATTTCGCGGGGCATTCTGCACCGCCGTGGTCTCTCACTCGCGGTGTTTCTCGTCGGCCTGATCACGACCACAGCCGCTGCGATCGGGCCGTTCTACTTCCGGGCGGCATCTGAGTCGATCCTTCGTGATCACCTTGTCGAGGCGCCGGCGCAGGTCACCGGTATTGCCATCTCCACCGAGACGACCGCCGCTGGTCAACCGACTGGACAGATAGTGGAACGGATCCAGCAAGCGGGTGCGCCGCTCGGATATACGCGCCACGTGTCGATGACGTCCGTGCTCACGGGCGGGCAGACCTCCGGATTCCAACGCGTCGACCAGAAAACCGGTCGGGCATTCGCTCCCGTCGTGTCTCGCGAAAACCAGTGCGAGCACGTTCGATTGGTGTCCGGGCGTTGTCCCAGCGGTCCGAGCGAGGCGATGGTCAGCGCGCGCATCGCTGCAGCGACCGGCAGGTACGGCTACGCGTGGTCATTGGGCACCCGGTTGGCCGGTTTCGGCTACATCCCACTGGTCGTTAATGGACCGCCTCGACCGAACGTGAGCATTAACGCGGTCGTCGTCGGGGTCTACCAACCGTTGGACGCGTCGGAGCCCTACTGGTTCGGCCACGATCTGTTCGACTCACACATCAACGCCAAGGATCGACCCGACACGGTCGACACCGTGTTCGTCGCCGATTCGACTTTCGAGCAGCTGGACCGGACAGCCGTCAACGCGGAGGTGGATCTCTACCTCGACCCTCGGAAGGTCAGGCTCGACAACGAGTCAGCACTGCGGTCAAACGTCGCAGCCTTCCGCTCGAATGTAACGACCGGTGGAGAAGGCTGGCTGGCGGCCACCAAGGTCGGCGATGTTCTCGACACTGCTGACCATGACCGTCGCCTGCTTGCCGTCTCGGTGCTCGTGGTCACCCTGCAGGTAGGGCTGCTCGCCGCACTCGTGCTGTTCATCGTCGTCGCCAATGCCGCGGAGGTGCGCGGACCCGAGATCGCGCTGGCGAAGCTGCGGGGTTACTCCCCCGCGCGGACACTGAGCTTCGGGCTGCTCGAGCCGATCGCACTCATCACGCTGGCTCTCCCGATCGCGCTGGTGTCCGCAGATCTCGTGGTCCGCGTGATCGCATCGGGGCTGCTCGCGGATGACACCCCGGTGGCACTCCGCTGGCCACCGGTGCTTGCACTGCTCGCCGGATATTTCGGCGCGATCGCCGCTGCCTCCGTCGCCGGCGCTCGCGTTCTTCGCCGCCCAGTCGTGGAGCAATGGCGGCGTACGTCGCGGCCGGCGCTACATGCTCGGCCCCTCGTCATCGCCGAGATCGCGCTGTTCGTCCTTGCGATCGTTGGGTTGGTCCAGCTTCGCCACGTTGGCACGTTGTCCAGCGGCAACAGCCGCCCCCTTGCGCTGCTCGGCCCGGGCCTGCTGATCGTGGTGCTGACCACGCTCGCCGTACGCATTATCGCAACGCCGTTGCAGGCGTTGGCGCGCTGGACACGAGCAAGTTCGCGGGTGGCGACCTTCCTTGCCGTTCGGCAAGTCATACGTCGACCTGGTGCGTTCTCGCTTGCTGGGTTGCTCGCCATCACACTCGCGCTTGCGGTTTTCTCGGTCGAGGCCTCGGCGATCTCCCGCACCAACGAAAAAGCCCGCGCCCGAACCGCGATAGGTGCACCGACCGTCGTCCATCTCGCATCGTCAGACGGCGGTGAAGCAATCGGCGTCGTGAACCGGATCGACCCGGATGGCGCCTGGGCGATGGTGGCCGCCGAGTGGCTGCCATTCGGCGGCTCGGTGCGGGGCCCGGTGTTGGCCATCGAGGCAAGCAAGTACGACGGCATCGGCTACTGGCGAGACGACTTCGCCAACCATGACCTGTCCTCCGTGCTTCGCGCCATCAACGTGCCAACGCCGTCGCCTGTTGTCGTTCGCGGCAACGCCATTCGCCTCACCGCTACCACCGCGAACCTCGGTCGAGCACCCGTGCATCTGGGCGCAACGTTGTCCGATACGACAGCGGGCACGCTCGACCTCGGTCGGCTGAAACCAGGAACCCATACATACGCCGGACGCATGTCGGGTTGTGAGCGCGGCTGCGGTCTAACGGGCCTGACGCTCGAACCGGACTACGGCGACACCAGCGCACTCCGCGGCGTCCTCACGGTGTCCCGTCTGCAAGAGCAGCGCGGGTCGGTGTGGACGACCGTTGACGCCGGCTTCGCGGTCGCAGGGGGGTGGGTGCAACCTCCGCAGCTGCACTACGGCGGAACGACGAGCACGAGTGTGAGTGGCGTGGTCTACCGCTTCAGCACGATCGGCGGTCCACCGCCGCCGCTGATCCGCAACACCGCACCCACGCCGTTCCCGATGGCCGTCGACCCGCGGGTGACCGCAGGTGATGCACCAACCCTGTCCGACGGCAACGGCGATCCGGTGCCCATCGTCTCGGTCGCCGACCTGTCCGTTGTCCCCCGCGTCGGAGAGCTCGGCAGCCTCGTCGATCTCCGCATCATGCGCGCCGAGCTGCCGATGTTCGACGAGTTCGCGGAGTACAGCGTCTGGCTCTCGAACGACGCTCCCGCCGATGCGGTATCCAGGCTGAAGGCTGCCGGCCTGGTTGTTGCCGGGGTGCAAACGACATCCCAGCGCTTTCACGAGCTGACTAGAACCGGGCCAGCGCTCGGCGTGCTGCTCTACACGATGACAGCGCTCGCCGGTGCTCTGCTCGCGGGCGCCGCGACCGCCGTGTCGTTGTACGCCTCGGGCAGACGGCGGCTGCACGAGCTCGCTGCGCTGGCCGTTGCCGGTGCACGACCACGAACGTTGTTCGCCGGAACGATGGCCGAGATCGGTCTGCTCCTCGGTATTGCTGCCATCGCCGGAGTGGTCGCCGGCACCGTCACAACCGCGATCGTGCTGCCAGCCGTTCCGGAGTTCCCCGTGAGTCAGCCGCCGGACTTGCGGTATGGGTTGCATTGGACGCCACTGGTGTTGCTCATCGCTGCCGTCAGCGTGCTCGTCGCTGGTGCCGCCGCTGCCGTCGCGACTGCACTCGTGTGGTCGGCGAAGCCAGCAGTGCTGCGGGAGCCTGCGCCATGACCAATGCACGGACAACGTTCGGGCTGCCGATCCAGTGCCGCGGCGTCGGTCATGTGTACGCCGGCTCGCTCGACGAGACACCTGCGCTGTCCGATGTGAACATCGACCTACGAGCGGGTTCGGTGGTCGCGCTGACCGGCCCATCGGGTTCGGGCAAATCGACGCTGCTCTACGCGCTAGCAGGGCTGCTGCGACCGACACACGGCGAGATCCGTGTCGGCGAGCACGACGTCACCGCGATGAGCGAACGCGAGCTGCTCACCATGCGCCGCACGGGCGTCGCGGTGCTGGCCCAGGGACCTGGCGCGAACCTGCTGCCCTACCTCTCCCCCATCGAAAACGTCACATTCGCGTACGACGCCGGTCCGCGGAAACAACCATTGGACGCGCTCGCGCTGCTGGATGACGTCGGCGTCGGCGCACGGGCCACCGCACAAGTCGGCACGCTGTCCGGCGGCGAACAGCAACGACTTGCCGTCGCGACCACTCTCGCGACCCAACCAAGCGTCCTGCTCGTCGACGAGCCGACGAGTCAGCTCGACACCAATAACCGCGACCGAGTCATCGACCTCTTGCTGGCCGCAAACAAGCGGACGGGGATGACGATCGTCATCGTGACGCACGACCCGCGAGTCGCCGAGCGCGTGGACGTAGAAGTGCAACTTCGCGACGGCTCCGTGGTCGGGACACCACGATGACGCTGCGATCCGAGTCGGTGGGATACGTCGTGGGCGATGTGCGCATCCTCAATGACGTGTCGTTCACGGTCGAGCCGGGCACCGCGCTGGCTGTGGCCGGCCCATCCGGGTCGGGAAAATCCACGTTGCTCGCCCTACTCGCCGGGCTCGACGACCCGACCAGCGGCGCCATCATGCTCGGCGAGGTGGCTCCGCCGGAACGTCGCGCCGAGATCGGTGTCGTCCTGCAGAACTACGGACTACCAGCATTGCTCACAGCTGCAGAGTGTGTGGAGTTCGCCCTCCAAGTTCGCGACCTCCCGCGGCGCGAGATCACGGAGCGCGCCGCCCACGCACTCGAACGCGTGCGCCTGACCGACGTCGCCGATCATCTCGTCGAGGAGCTGTCCGGTGGGCAGCGGCAACGCGTCGCCGTGGCCCGCGCCCTGGTCGCGGAACCGATGTACGTCTTCGCCGACGAGCCGACGTCGGAGCTCGATCGTGCACTTCGCGGGCACACCATGACGGAGGTGCTTCGCGAACGTGACCGCGGCGCCGTACTCGTCCTGACGACGCACGACGATGAGGTCGCCTACCGATGCGACGCCGTCCTGTCACTGGCCGATGGCCAAGTCACGTCCTATGACCGCGTGACCCAACCCGATTGATCAGGCGTCGGTCGAAAACCGCAGTGATGCGCCGGGGATCTCGACTCCGGGCCAGACCCGGATGCCGTGGAGCAGCTCGTTGCGGTCACCGATCTTCGCCTCGTCACCGATCACGGCCCCATCGAGCACACACTCGTCGCCGAGGACGACCCCGCGACCAACCACCGACCCGGTTATCGACGCCCGGAGACCGATCGACGCACCGTCGAGAACAACGCTGCCGTCGATGACGGACCCACCGTCAACGGTCGCGCCGGTGCCGATGGTCGTGCCGTTGGTCAAAACGACATCGGCGGCGACCTCGGCGCCGACCATGACCAGCGAGGTCTCACCACGGAGCAGCACAACGTCGCGGTTGGCCTGCAGGTAGGACGCGGGTGCGCCAAGGTCGAGCCAGTACGCCGCCTCGATATACCCCTGCAGCCGCTCACCGGCTGCCAGCAGCGCAGGGAACGTCTCCCGCTCGACCGATACCGGTCGCCCAGCGGGTATGGCGTCGATCACCGAGCGGCGGAAGACATAACACCCAGCGTTGATCTGGTTGGTCACCGGCTCCGGTGCCTTTTCGAGGAAGGCAGTGACGCGGCCATCCCCGTCGGTTGGCACCGAGCCGAATGCGGACGGGTCCTCGACGAGGGTGAGGTGGAGCGTCGCCGCAGCCCGAACACTGATGTGCAACGCAATCTGTGCGCCGATGTCGTGGGCCGAGAAAATGTCGCCGTTCAGAACGACGACTGGGTCGTCCGGTCCGGCCTGCAGCTCGCCGACCACGTTACGAATTCCGCCGCCGGTTCCGAGCGGATCCACTTCGGTGACGTGCACGACGTGCAGCCCGAAGTCGCTTCCGTCGCCGATGTAGTCGGCAAAGACCTCCGGGCGGTACGACGTGGCCAGGACCACGCGATCAACACCCGCGGCCTTCAACCGCGATAGCTGATGACCGATCACCGGCACGCCCGCCACCGGCAACATCGGCTTGGGCGTGGTTACCGTCAGCGGCCGCAGCCGGGTGCCTTGTCCACCGACAAGGACAACGGCGTCGATGAGCGCGCCTCAGCCGGACACGGCGCGCGCGTAACTCGCCAGGTGGGCCTCGGCGCTCGCCGACCACGTGAACTCATGCGCGCGAGCCGCACCGGCCTCGGCCAGTTGGCGCCGGCGACCCTCGTCGTCGAGCAATAACGTGAGCGCGCGCGCGATCGAGTCGGGATCCGGCTCGGTGTAGGCGACCGCGTCGCCGCCGACCTCCGGAAGCGAGAGCCGCTGCGTTGTCAGCACCGGTGCCCCACACGCCATCGCCTCGAGCACCGGCAGCCCGAATCCCTCGCCATGACTGGGGTAGGCGCAGATGAGCGCGCCACCCATGTAGCCAGGCAGATCGGCGAAGCGCAGGTAGCCCGGTCGGACGACGCGCAAATGCGACGGCACCTCACTGATGGCCGCATCGACGTCTTCGTCCCAGCCGCTTCCACCGGCCAGGACCAATGCAGGCGGATCGGGGCGGTCGGTGACCGCACGCATCCACCCACGCACCAGGTTCGGAACGTTCTTGCGGGGCTCCAGAACTCCGAGGAAGGCGATGTACTGCGTGCCGCCCAAGCCCAGTCGGTTGGTTACGTGGTCGCGCTCTTCCGGCGTCGGCGGATGAAAGACCGCGTCGTCGACCCCGTGGTAGGCCACATCGAGGGTGGTCGGGTCGGCGGAGAGCAAGCGCACGAGCTCGTCGCGGGTGGCCTTGGACGGCACGATGCAACGGCTCGCCCGCCGCAACGCCGTACGCGTAGCCGATCGGTAGAACGTGCCGCGCACGGCAGTGTGCATCTCCGGCTCGGTGAAGAACGTTGCGTCGTGGATCGTGACCACGACTTTGCAGTTTGCGCGCAGCGGCATCGTGTAGTGCGGCGAGTGGATGACCTGCGCTTCGACCTGTTCGGCGGCCAGCGGCAGGCCGGTCTGTTCCCAGGCGAGCCGGGTGGCGCGGTGGCTGATGGCCGGCGGCCCAGGAACGATCCGGGCGGACGGGGCGAGGCGGCCGTAGCGCTCGGCGTCGGCGCGCTGACAGGTGATAGCGAGGTCAGCGCCGGCGGCATCGAGTGCTGGAAGTAACCCGTCGACGTAGCGCCCGACCCCACCTCGGTCTGCGGGCACGGCCGTCGCGTCGACGAGCACGCGCGGTGGCACGCTCACTCCTTACTCTGCTTGCTCATTGGTTTGGCGCCGCTTGCACATTGGCCTCGGTCCCAGCGTACGCCGGTCGGAAGAACCGTCGTCACCTTGCCCGACCCCGCAGATGGGGCAGCAGGGCGAGTGCCGCCCACGCCAGATCAGCAACCGTCATTAGTGCACGGGAGAGCAGTGCGACAGCGGTGGCTTCGCCCGCCGGCAGCGCGGGCGCGAGGGCGAGCACGAGCATCGCCTCTCGTACGCCGACACCCGACGGGGCCACGACGACGAGAAAGCCCACCACCCAGGCCAGCGCATACCCGCCGACCGCGAGCAAGGGCAGGCGGTGCCCCGACTCCGCAAGGGGATCGGCGAGCACATAGAGATGTGCGCCGAAGGCCGCCCACATCACGAGCGACCAGGCCACGGCGGCAGCGACCCCGCGGATCGACGGTGGCTGTTCGAGAGGTTCGCGACGGAGCAACCGCAGCGCCCGCCCGATGACCTCGTTCAGCACCCGTGGATGCAGCAGCGCGACACCCACCGGCACCAGCACCAACAGCCAACCGACCCGATGCAGCGCGGACGAAGACGTGAACGGCAGGCACGCGGCGGCGACAACGAGGCCGGTGACGACATTGACGGCCATCACGAGAACGGAAACGGCCCCGACGTGACGGCGCTCGGCGCCGGCGTCGTGTCCCAACTCCATCTGCGCGACGACGGGCCACACGCCGCCCGGTAGGTATTTGCCGAGCTGCCCGACGAAGAACACCCGCGTCGTGGCGGCGAGCGGCAGCCGCACGCCGACATCAGTGAGCAGCGCACGCCAGGCGAGCGCGCCGGCGGCGAGACCGACCAACGCCAGGAGGAAAGCGAGCAGCGGCGCAACGAACCCGACCCGGTCGAGCGCGTGTCGGATGTCGGACCATTGCGCAACAACGGCGTACGCCGCCAGACCCGCGGCTACCGGGAGCAGGACGGCACGCAATCGCCGCGCGACCGACCTGGTGTCGGTCACGCCGTGCGCACCTGGCCACGCGCCACGATGGCAATGCCATGGTGCGGGAACGCGCGTTGCAGTATCCGGAACGGCGCGGTGCCCACCGCGATCAACGTGCCGCTCACGGCTCCGCTTGGCTGCAGCAGCCGACCGCTCCCCCGCGTGCGTTCTTCTGGACTCTCGTCGTCGACCTTCGCCGCGCGTGCCAGCAGAGGTCCGCGCACGCGCTCGAGGAGGTACCCGAGCGGCATTCCGTAGAGCACGATGCGAATGTCGTCGAGGCCAACGTCACGGAACAGCTCGCGCAGTCCCGACGGGTCGTAGCGTCGGTAGTGCCCGGCCACCTCGTCGGCAAGGCCGAACCGGCCGGGATGCGCAGGCACGCTGATCAGCACGTGCCCACCCGGGCGCACGTGCCGAAGCCACGCAGCGAGCGTGCTGTGGTCGTCGGCTGTGTGCTCGAGCACCTCGAATGCACACGCGAGGTCGAATGTCTCGCTCGCGTTGAGGCCGTCGCTGCTCGCGCAGCGCACGTCCGCACCCTCGACGCCCGACAACCGCTGGCGCGCCACGGCGCACGACTCCGCATCGGGCTCGAGGCCGAGATAGCTCCGACCCGGCCGGTCGGTCGCCAGTCGATAGCCGAGCGCTCCTTGGCCGCAGCCGATTTCGAGGATGCTGTGCGCGGTCGGCGGGATCAACGTGCGCACCCGGTCGTAGCGCATCGTCGCCATCGGAGTCAGTGGTGGCTTCATGCCGGCAGCCGCTCTCGCAGCTCTGCAACGACGGAGCCTGCGGTGAACTGCGCATCCGCGCGGGCAGCGGCTCGCCGCCGCAGCTCCGCAACGCGCTCGTTGTCGGCGGCCAGGTCGAGGAGGGCCGCAGCCAGCGCCGTTGCGTCGCCGGGTGGCACGAACACCGCAGCATCGCCGAGCGCGCGGCGCTGCGGCGGAGTGTCGGACGTGACGATCGCGCAGCCGGCCGCCGCACCTTGGAAGACCTTGTTGGGGACGACGCGTTGCGCTTTCGTGCCGGTACCGAAGATGCCAAGACAGACGTCGTACGTCGACACCAGGCCAGGGAGTTCCTCCGGATCCACCCAGCCGTGCCAGTCGATCACCGCGTCCCGCGCCGCCGCCCGCGTCGCCTCGAGGTCTTGGCCCGTTCCAATGATCGTTGCGGCGACCCGGTCGGGCGGCAGCTGCGCGAGTGCCGCGGCGATCACGGGTGCTCCCTGCAGCGGCGCGAACTGACCGAAGAAAACCACTCGCAACGGATGCTGCGCAGCACCGCTCGGCACTGGCGCACTGTCACGCCGGGCAGTGAACCATTCGTCGGGAGCACCGACCGCAGCGACTACGCCCTTTGCTCGTGCCGGCGGTCGCAGTGACTCGAGGTGCTCGGCCGTGTCCACGATGACCACGTCCGCACATGCGGTGGCCAGCCGGTCCAGCGCTCCGAGCAGCATCCCCGTGAGTTGGCCGCGCGCTCCCCGGTCCAGCGCGGTGTCGCGTGCGCCGACGAGGTGATCGAGAGCAATCGGCGTACGGCGAAACAGCACGCGGGCAAGCACGACGTCGAAGTGTCCGAGGTAGCCGACGAGCACAACGTCGACGGGGCCCGCCTTTCGGGCGCGGCGGATGAGACGTGACCAGCTAACGGCGAGCCGCCAGGCGAGCAGAGGTAGTCGCCAGGGCTGCCGAAGCATCGCCACGCGCGCGGCAGTGTCCAGGCCGAGTGGCACGTTGCACGCGATCACGTCGGCGCCGTGAGCGGCGAGACCTGCCGCGAGCACGCCGACGCGCGGGTGCCGGCGTTCGTCGTAAGTCCCGAATACGAGAACGCGCAGGCTAAGTCTCCGACCGGGAACGCACGATCAGGTCGGCGAGTAACGCAAGCGCGGCCACTTGTAATCCCGCTAGCAGGATGAGCACCGTTGAACCCGGCACTCGCCACCCGAAACGGATGACGTCGGTCACCATCTTGACGCCGCCGAGAGCAACGATCCACAGCCCGATCGGCATGAGGACCTTGAGCGGGTTGAAGTACATGACCATCCGTAGCACCTGCAGGATGTATTGGTAGGCATCGCGGACGAAGTGGAACTTCGACCGGCCGGCGCGCGTGGCGTAGTCGATCGGCACGTACTTGATCTCGTGACCATTGGCGAGGAATGACACGGTGAGTGTCGTCACGCACGAGAAACCGGCGGGCAGCAGGCCGAGATAGGGCTGCGAGACGTCGCGGCGGAAGACGCGCATCCCGGAGTTCAGGTCAGGGATGGGTGTGTTGGTCAGGTATGACGCGATGCGACGGATCGCCCACTTCGCGGGTACGCGCAGCACGCGGTAGGAGCCGGCCTCGGATGTGCGTGCGCCGACGACCTGGTCGATGCCGCGATCGCGTTGCAGCATCGTGACGAACTCCGGCAGCCGATCGTTCGGGTAGGTGAGATCCGCGTCGGTCCACGCCACGATCTCGCCCCGCGCCTGCTGTGTACCGATTCGTCGGATCGTGCCCGGACCGGCGTTGCGGGGCCGCGCAACGAATCGGAGATTGGGGTAGTGCCCCTCGTCGGCGAGCTCTTGCAGCAACTCGCGCGAGCCGTCGGTCGAACCGTCGTCATAAACGTCGAGGTCATAGCTGAAGCCACTCGCGTCCATAGCAGCGGTGATGCGATCGAGTTCTTGCGCGATGTGACCAACCTCGTTGAAAACCGGCAAGACGATCGTGACGTACGGCGGAGACAACGCGACCGACAACACCGGACGTTCCACGGAACTCGGCAGCGTGCTCATCGATTGGTGAGAATACGCCAGAACGGGATTCAGCTACCGGTGAGCGTCGCTCCCTCTGCAGCGAGCGCGCGCTCGAGGGCCTCCATCCAATTCGGCAATGGCGGCAACCCGGCAGCGCGCCACCTTCGATCGCCGAGCACGCTGTACGCCGGTCGCGGCGCCGGTCGCGGGTACTCCGCGGTGGTCACCGGCTGCACGCGATCGCTGTCAGCTCCGACCGCAGCAAAAATCGCCCGGGCAAAGCCGCACCATGTCGTGTCGCCGGAACTCGTTGCGTGGTAGATCCCGGGCGCGGGGCGACTGTCCGCAAGTGCGACCAGACCGGTCGCCAGGTCGTAGGTCCACGTTGGCGAGCCGCGCTGGTCATCGACGACACGAACGTCCTGTTTGCCGCGCGCCAACGTCGCCATGGTGCGGACGAAGTTGCGCCCGCCTGCGCCGTACAACCACGCGGTGCGCACGACATACGCGGTCGCGGCAGACGCCAAGAGCACCTGCTCGCCCGCCGCCTTTGAGCGGCCATACGCGGATCGCGGTGCGATCGGAGTGTCTTCGTCATACGGCATTGTTGCAGTTCCGTCGAAGACATAGTCCGTGGAGACGTGGATGAGGATCGCGCCTGTGCTCGCGGCGTGCGCAGCAAGGTTGGCCGGGCCGTCGCGGTTGATCGCAACGGCGGCGGCCTCGTCCTCTTCGGCGCCATCGACGTCGGTCCACGCGGCCGTGTTGATGACGATGTCCGGACGATGCGTCTCGAAAGCCGTCGCGACCGATGATGGATCGGCCACGTCGAGCTCGCTGCGCGTCAAGCCCACGACGTCACGGTCTGCAATGACACGCAGGACGTCGCGACCAAGCTGCCCGCCTGCACCGGTGACGAGGAAACGCATCGCGCCAGTGTTGCAGGACCGATCGTCAGTGCGGCTCCGCGAACCACAGCTCGAAGCGGAGATATGACGTCCTCGTTGGTCGTTTGGTGAGCGTCTTGGCATCCTCGCGTGTGTTCAGTGCCACGACCCGACGAGGCTTACTGCCGCTTGCGACCGCTGCCTCGCCTTCCGTCTCGGCGACGACAACAGGGGTGAACCCATTGTCACGCGCGCGGCGCGCGGCCGCCGTGACTGCTTGCGGCTGCCCGACTGACGCGATGGCAACCGGCACGTTGCACCCGGCGCGGAGCACCTGCGGTAGCTCGTTTGCACCACGTGTGCCTGCGACGATGATCGCCGCCCGCTCGGGCAGGGCCGCACATGTTCGCTCGACGAGTCCGATCTCGCCACGCTCCGTCGAGTGCCCCCACAACGGCGCCGATGCAACGAGTGGTGCGACGAGCAACGCGGCTAGTCCGACGACTCCCGCGACGACTGCGTGAGTGCGTCTGCGTGCGCGTTGCATCGCCGCGAAGATCACCCACGTCGCAACGACGACCAACCCTGGGAACACCACGGGTACGAACCTGCGGTCCGCCCACGGATGGTCGGGAGTGATCGAAGGCCGCGCCAGCACGACCGCCGTCGTACCGAGCAACACCAGCAGCAGCGGCAACCACGGGTCGTCACCAGTGCGCAGAACACGACGTGCGAGCAGGGCGAGACCAATAACAGCGACGACAACTCCGGGCGCACCCAGCCACCACGTGAGCCAGTGCATGCTGTGCTCGACATAGGTCCGCGGCCCGTCGTTCGCCAACCCGAGATCGGCCTGCAGGTTGGTGATCTGCTCCGCGATCGGTTCGCCCGGCTTGAAGCGCGGCTGTTCGACGAGCGGCCGGATGAAGTAGGCCGCGGCGGCCAGGAGCACGATCGATCCGCCGGCGACCTCGGGCCAACGCGATGCCACCCATCGCGGTTTCCATCGGACGATTCGTGCGCGCTGCCAGGCAGCAAGCGCAACCACGACGGCTACGAGGACCGCCGCGGCCGCTATTGCGGACAACTCACCGCTGAGTGAGTTGAGGTAGGGGCGCGTTAGCCGGATTCCGTCGAGCAAACCAAGCGCTATCCCGAGGAACACCCCGTTGGCGATCGCGAGAGCATGCTCACGGCGTCCCGTGAGTGCGATGACGCCGATCACCGCGATCATCGGGACCAAGTCGATGAGTGCGTCGATGCGCACAAGGGTCACCAAGCCGAGGAGAAGACCAGCGACGGCGTGCAGCCGAGTTGCGGCACGCGCGACGGCCTGTCGAGCGTCGACCAATAGGGACAACCCGCCGAACATCAGGAGTTGCGCAGCGGGTTCGCTGTACGCCGACTGCGCCTGATGGAGCACTGGATACACGCAGAGGAGCGTCATCGCTGCGACGGGAGACGCCCATGGACCGACGAGACGCGCTGCGAGTCCCGCGACGGCGAGCAGCGCGAATGCACCGATGATCGCGTTCGCGTGTGTGATCCCGCGGAGGCCGTTCGCCCAACCAGCGGGTGTCATCGCGAGTGCCGTACCCGTCATGAACTGCGGCGTGAGCTCTGGTGGGTTTCCCTGTTGGTAGAACCCTGGGCTGCTGTATGTCAGACCGGCAACATCGCCGAACGCGTCGGCGTGCGCGGGAATGGGCAGCGAGCCGTGGTCAGAGAGCCAGTCGGCGGTCTGCGCGTAGACACCAGGATCGCGGCGTACGACGACATCATCTGAACTACTGGACCACGCAAGCGCAGCGAACCCGCCAGCGATGGCGACAGTGAGTCCCAACGCGACCGACGAATGTCCCAGGTTGCCTGGATGGGCCCGCCACACGACGCCGACCAAGGCCGTCGTGACCGCCGCGGCCAGCACGATCGTCGGAAGCGGGTTCAGCGAGTTGGCCAAGAGCAGCGGCAGCGAGGCGATCAACCAGCCGGCCAGGGCGAGTGCTGGAACCGTCGTCACCACGCGCCAGCTCACGACCGGCGAGGCTACCCGCGCCTGGTAGCCGCGGGAGCGAGCGCAAGAGGAACCAGATCTCCTACGTCGTACGTTTGACTAAGGTCCCCAATCATCTCGCGGCGTGACGAGCACGCCGATCTCACTGTCAGGCAGGTGCCCGTCTCGTGTCCGAACGACGGCTCGGCGTGCGCACCCTGCGCATCGGGGCGGTTGTCGTGTCGGCCTTGATGTTCATGACGACAGCCGGCGGCTACCTCGCCTACCGACACCTCAACGGCAACATCGGCCATCAGAAGGTCGACCCCCACGTCCTGAAGAAGAAGCACGGCAAGACCGTCAACTACCTGATCATCGGCTCGGACAACCGGCAAGTTCCTGGCGCCGCGAAGTACGGCCGCCTGCTTTTCGAGGACCTGTCCGACACGGTGATCCTCGCGCATCTGCCGGGAGACGGTAAAAGCGCGCGAATGATCAGCTTCCCGCGCGACGCGCTGGTCGACATCCCGTCCTGCCGACGGTGGAATGGAAAGACGGGAACGTCGGATCCACGACGAGACAAGTTCAACGTCGCCTACGCCCTGGGTGGCCCGGAATGCACCATCAAGTTGGTCAAGGCGATGACCGGCATCGAGATCGACGACTTCATCGTCGTGTCGCTCCCGGGGTTCGTGAAGATCAGTAACGCACTCGGTGGTGTTGAGGTCTGCCTGCCGCAAGACGTCAATGACGACAAGGCGAAGCTGTACATCACCAAGGGTCGGCACAAGATCAAGGGCGAGACCGCGCTCGCCTATGTTCGTGAACGCTCGGCGCTCGGCGGCAGTCGAATCCAGCGGCAGAACGCCTTCCTCGGTTCGGCCATCAAGGAGGCGACCAGCACGAGGCTGCTCGCCAACCCGGCAAAGCTGTTCCGGTTGTTGGACGTGACAACCAAGTCGATCACTACCGGCAACCTGTCGTTGAACGACCTGCGCAAGCTGGCGGACCGCTTCAAGAGCATCAAGCCCGGCAACGTGACCTTCTACTCATTGCCGATCACGGGGCATCGCCGCGAGCACCTTGCCGGCTATAACAACCCCCGGGGTGTCGATGTCGAGCTCATCGACGAGCCCGCGGCAGCGGCGCTGTACGCGTCGATCAAAGCCAGCGCCCCGCTGCCGGCTCCGACGGCCACTCCGACGAAAGCACCGGCGCTCTCCGTAGCGGCTTCCAACGTGCACGTCCAGGTGCTCAACGGCACCGGCGTCAAGGGTGCTGCGAAGAAGGCAGCAGACGACCTTCGGGCGGCAGGCTTCGACGTGGTCGGCACTGGCGATGCCGACAATCACAACTACACCCAGACGATCGTTCGATTCGGCCCGTCGAAGGTGCAGTCATCGGAAACGCTCGCCGCGGCAGTGCCCGGCTCAACGCGGCTCGCCGATGACGGCTTAGTGCGCGTGGTCAACCTCATCGTCGGATCGAACTACACCGGCGCGCATTCGGTGACGGTGTCGTCGTCAGCTTCGCCGGCGCCGTCCGCATCCCCGGGCGTCGTCAGAGGCACCACTGCCGACGAGGACCCCTGCGTCGCAGCTAACCGTCCGGGTGGCGACTCGGCCTGATCCGCGGTGCGTGGACCCTTTGCAACGCGCCCCGTAGTGTCCGAGCGTGCGAACCATTGCCGTCGTTCTCGCCGGCGGAACGGGCACGCGAATCGGCGGGGACGCTCCGAAGCAGCTCGTCGAGATTGCCGGCGTACCGCTGATCGAGCACACGATCAGGTCGTTGCATGCTGTTGACGCAGTAGACGAAATCGTGGTCGTGATGGCGGCCGGGCATACCGACGTGATCGAGGCGATGCGCGATCGCTATCCAAAACTCTCGATGGTTGTCGATGGCGGCGCGACCCGCGCCGACTCGTCACGGCTTGCCCTGGCGGCATTGGCTGCCGAAGACCCTGACGTCAACGTGTTGTTGCATGATGCGGCGCGACCGTTCGTTAGTGCGCGCATCGTGACTGAGTGCGTCGAGGCCTTGGCGTCCTACGACGCCGTCTGCGTTGCTGTCCCCGCCGCGGACACTGTCATCGAGGTGGATGGTGACCTCATCCTCGCCAGCCCCGATCGCTCACGTTTGCGGTACGCCCAGACTCCCCAAGGGTTCCGGTTGTCGACGATCCGCAAGGCCTACGCCGCCGCGGCGGCCGACCCGGATTTTGCAGCGACCGATGACAGTGGCGTCGTGCTGCGCTACCTGCCGGACACACCGATTCACGTCGTTGCGGGCGACGAGCGCAACGTGAAGGTGACGCACCCGGTCGATCTTCTGCTTGGTGAAGCGCTTATCGACGGCGACCGGTGAGGAATCCCGCCGCCCACGCTCCGTGCATCGTCGCGTAGACGCCGGGCAACCGGATCAACCCGGCGGGTGGCAGTCCCCGACCCGTCACCAGCGACCCGACCACGATCGTCGCGGCGTACCCCGCAGCCGGAAGCAGGCCCCAACGTCTGCCGGTAGCAGCAACGACGGCACCGGCCGCGATCGACACCAGCGCCAGCGGGGGTGCGAGGTAACGCACATTTGCCGATTCCGGATACCGACGGATCAGGGTGCCGCGCCACCGGCCGTAGTTGAAGTACTGCTTGGCAAGCGCGCGCACCGTGGCGCGCGGTCGGTAGGTGACGCGCAACTCCGGCGAGAAATAGACGACGCCACCGTCCTGCCGGATGCGGTAGTTGAGCTCCCAGTCCTGAGCGCGCACGAACGACTCGTCGTAGCCACCGAGTCGCAACAACGTGTCGCGGCGGAACACCCCGAGATAGACCGTGTCGGTCGGACCTTCGGTGCCGCCGGAGTGGAACGCCGCCGGGCCGTTGCCGAGCGGACTCGTCATCGCACAGGCAACGGCCTGCTCGTACGTCGACACACCCTCTGCCCACATCATGCCGCCGACGTTGTCGGCGCCGGTGCGCTGGAGAACCTCGACAGCGGTTCTTAGATAGCCCTCCGGCAACAGGGCATGGCCGTCGACGCGGGCCACGATCGGATACTTCGCTTCGGCAACCGCGAGATTGAGCCCGGCAGGTGTGAGCCCGGTCGGATTGCGGACGAGCCGGATCCGGGGGTCGTCGGCGGCGAGCTTTTCCGCGATCTCATCGGTGGCGTCGCGCGACGGTCCCAGCGCGATGACGAGTTCCAGCTCGGCGGGAAAGTCCTGCCCCAGGGCGGCTTCAACGGCCGCGCGCAGGTGCCGTTCCTCGTTGAGAACCGCCATCACGAGGGATACCGGCTGCGCGTCGGTCATGTGTGCGCACCGTAGTCGACGGTTAGCATCGAAGCCGAATCCAAGGAGGGGTAATGCCGGAACGGTGGTGGTCGCGCGCCTTCAAGGTGGTCGCGGTCGTCATCTCCGCGTTTGTCTTCCTCGGGACGTCCGGTGCCTACGGCTTGCTGCTGCACTACGACTCCGCGCTGAACCGGATCGACGTCTTCGGCAACAACTACACGGGCAAGTCATCCGGTGGCGCGGTCAACTACCTGCTCGTCGGCACCGACTCCGCGGAGGGTCTCACCAAGCGGCAGATCAACGAGTTCAACCTCGGCGCCGGTCGCCTCGCGTCCGGTGCGCGCTCAGACACGATGATCCTGGTGCACGTCTCGAAAAAGCGCGACAAGGCCGTGCTGGTCAGCTTTCCGCGCGACTCCTACGTCACGATCCCGGCGTACACCGACGCCCAGGGCCACCGACACTCGAGTCAGCACAACAAGCTCAACGCTTCGTTCTCATTCGGCGGCGCATCCCTTGCGATCCGCACAATCGAGACCAACACCGGACTCACCATCAACCACTACGTCCAGATCAACGTGCTCGGTCTTGCGAATATGGTCAACGCGGTCGGTGGTGTCGACGTCTGCGTGCCGACGTCGGTCAACGACCGTGACAGCGGCCTCCGTCTTGCAGCTGGCCGACACCACGTCGGTGGTGTCACGGCGGTCGCCTATGCCCGGATTCGACACGGACTCACCGGCGGGAGCGACCTGGGTCGCATCAAACGCCAGCAGGCGTTGATCGGCTCCCTGATCTCACAAGCCACGCGCACCGGGATGTTGTTGCGCCCCGACAAGCTCAACGGGTTCATCAATGCGGCCATCAAGGCGGTAAAGGTCGACAAGCAGCTGTCGCGCAACGACCTGTTCACGCTTGCGCAGAAACTGCGTCACGTCGACCCGAAGCACGTCACCCTCATGACCGTCCCGCTAGCGCCGACCTCGCACCATCCAGGGCTCGGGTCCACCGTCACGTGGGACCCGGTCCTCGCCCCCCAGCTCTTCGACACCATCAAGCGGGACCTTCCGGTGGATGGACCCGCGAGCACAGCGAACACAGTGACAGTCGCGCCGAGCAGCATTTCGCTGCACGTCTACAACGGCACCGGAACCACTGGGCTCGGGCGGCGTGCGGCCAACGACCTGGGCGCGGTTGGCTTCAACATCATCGGTCCGCCGACCAGCCGCGGCACGAGCACGAAGACAACGCTGGTCCGCTATGGACCAAGCCGCGCCGATTCAGCGAAGACGCTGGCAGCAGCAGTGCCCGGTGCCCAGTTGCAACAAGTCACATCGCTGGGCCGACAGATCGAGCTGGTTGTCGGCTCCAACTACAAGGGCGCCGTTCGCGTGACGGTGAAGCCAAAGCCCAGTGCGTCACCCTCGCGCGTGCAGACGCGAACAGCCGCCGACAACCCGTGTTCTTAGTAGCCTGATCAACTGTGCCGCCTCGTCTCAGCGTTCTGGGTACTGGATACCTCGGCGCAACCCATGCAGTCTGCATGGCCGAACTCGGCTTCGACGTGCTCGGCCTCGACGTCGATCAAGCGAAGATCGACAAGCTCAACGCGGGTGAGGTGCCCTTCTTCGAACCTGGCCTTGATGAGTTGCTGCGCAAGAATGTCGATGCTGGAAACGTTCGCTTCACGACGTCCTACGACGAGATCGCTGAGTTCGGCGACGTGCACTTCATGTGTGCCGGCACGCCACAGAAGCGCGGCGAGTACGCCGCCGACCTCACCCAGGTCAACAGCGTCGTCAACGCGCTCGGTCCGCGGTTGCAACGAGAGTGCCTCGTCGTCGGCAAGTCCACGGTCCCGTCCGGCACGGCCGCGAGGATCGCCCGCGAACTCACTCAGTTGTCTCCAGCAGGTGAAGCCGTTGAGCTGGCCTGGAACCCGGAGTTCCTTCGCGAGGGGTACGCCGTCGAGGACACCCTTCATCCCGACCGGCTGGTCTTCGGCGTACACGAGGAGGGCGGACGCGGCGAGGAGATCTTGCGCGAGGTCTACGCCCCGATCATCAGCGATGGCGTGCCCGTCATCGTCACGGACTACGCGACGGCAGAACTGGTGAAGGTGGCCGCCAACGCGTTTCTCGCCACCAAGATCTCCTTCATCAACGCGATGGCAGAGGTGTGCGAAGCCGTGAGTGGTGACGTCACCGCATTGGCCGAGGCGCTTGGCCATGACTCACGGATCGGACGACGTTTCCTGCACCCGGGGCTCGGCTTCGGGGGTGGTTGCCTGCCCAAGGACATCCGCGCATTCATGGCCCGTGCGGGCGAGCTCGGTGTCGATCAGGCGCTGTCGTTCCTGCGCGAGGTGGACGCCATCAACGGGCGGCGGCGAGTGCGCATGGTCGACCTCGCTCGTGAGCTGGTCGACGGCAGTTTCGTGGACCATCGCATTGCGGTGCTCGGCGCAGCGTTCAAGCCGAACTCCGACGACATCCGTGACTCGCCCGCGCTCGACGTCGCCGATGCGATCCGGCTGCAAGGCGCCACGGTCACGGTCTACGACCCGGCCGCGTTGCACAACGCGCGGCGGGACTACCCGAGGCTCAACTACGCCGAGTCTGCCGCCGAGGCAGCGCGTGACGCCGACGCTGTCCTGCATCTCACCGAGTGGCATGAGTTCACCGAGATGGACCCGAGTCATCTCAGCGACGTCGTCCGACACAAGCGCATCGTCGACGGCCGCAACGCACTAGACGCGGAACGCTGGCGCGCTGCCGGCTGGACCTACCGCGCACTCGGCCGGCCCTAGGAACCTGCGAAAACTGGGTTCGGCTCAGGTCGCCCGATCGATCGCGTACGGCAAGCCGAGGGCACGGTCCCCGGGAACGCCCCATCGCGTTGTGCCACCGCCGTACTGGGTCCAGGTGCCGTCCGAAGGCCGGTACAGCATCACATCGGTGATGCCATCGTTGTTGTAGTCCCCGGGTTGCGGGATGTCGCCGGAGCTACCAAACACCACGGTCCCGAGGTTGCGTTTGTAGTAAGTGTGCGAAGACGGGCGCCAGACAGCGAAGTCCGCCGAGCCGTCACCGTTGTAGTCGCCCGGGACGGGAACATCTTTGGGCACTCCGTACGCGACGCTGTTGCGGTCCTTCACGTACCACCGGCCGGTGGACGGGCGCCACACCGCGATGTCGGTCGTGCCGTCACCGTTGTAGTCCGCCGGGACCGGGATGTCGGTCTTGATGCCCCACGCCACGGTCGGCATACCGAGGACGTACCACGTGCCGCTCGACGGCCGCCACACTGCGATGTCGGCTGCACCGTTTCCGTCGAAATCACCAGCGACCGGAATGTCGCCGCTGATGCCGTACGCCACACTCTCGCGGCCGGGGATGTACCACCGATGCGTCGATGGGTTGTAGACGGCGGCCTCGACCTTGCCGTCGCCGTTGTAGTCGGCCGGCATGGCGACGTCACCGCTGTGACCGAGCGGGACGTTCTGCTGGTCCTTGATGTAGAACGTCGCCTCCGACGGACGCCAGATGACGAAGTCGCTGCGCATGTTGCCGTCGAAGTCGTTGGTCGGAATCGGGAACAGCTGCCACCACGAGCTCTTCATGCCCTTGCTGTACGTCGGCCACGAGTAGGCCTTGTAGACATCGGACCCGGTCACCGTGACAGAACCTGCGCTGCCCTCGAGGACAGCGCTGAGCACGCGCCCGCCCCACTGGCCGTTGCCGTCCCGCGACGTCACCCGGATCCGGCGCAGGTTGCCGATGGCGGGGTAACGGCTTTCCAGCGCGGACGCGGGCACCGATGCCTGCCACGAGTGTGTGCTGCTGCTCACCATGCCGTCGTACGGGTCGGGCCGCGCGATGAGGTACGGCGAGCCGCCGTCCGTGGTCCAGCCGCCGTTCGAGGAGGAGTACTCCGCGAAGATCGCCTGGCCTTGGTAGATCCGCACACTTCCGGACGTGCTGGTCACTGCATTGTTGGTGTTGTTCGTTTCTAGGTTCGTCACCGTGCCGCCCGCGGAGACTTCGCGCACGCCCTTGAACACCTGGCACGACGTGGAGTCACAGATGTCATAGCTGGCGCTGCCGGCGTGCTGGCGTTTGTACTGCGCATAACTGCGAGCAGCAGCAGCCTGGGCCTGCAGGGCGGCCATCGGCCAGCTCGACGGCGACTCGCGGGGGACAACGCCGCGCAGGTATTCGTCCATTGTCGCAACCGACGTCGTCGTGAGGCTGCCGCTGCCGTTGTAGACGACGCGGAGATAGCCGCGGTAGTCACGCTCAACGCCATTAGGGAGGAGTACGCGCGTCCGCCCGGCTGGCGCCGGGTTGCTGAGGAAGTTGATGTTGACCGGGCCTGGGAACCAACTGTGTCCGCCCAGGGTGAGCAGCTGCCAGCTGCTACCGGTCCACCGCGAGACCGTGACACCGGATGATCCAGCGGTGAAGCGGTACTTGGTGGCATCGGGCAGATTGCCGGTGTACTGCGTGCTGCCGCTGTCGTGGATCTGCACCGCCGCACCCGAACCGGTCGGCTTGAGCGCATCGACGTAGTTGGCCGCGGCCTCGGTCAGCTTGACGCGAATGGTCGGGTTGCCGATCGCACCCGCACTCGTGTGCGCGTAGTAGAACGACAGGATCTCCGTCGCCGACAAGTGCTTGACCGCGGCAGCGCCGTACGCACCCTGCTGCGACATGCCACGTCCGTGGCCCCAACCGTGACCGGACATCCGGATCGTCCCGGCACCAGGAATGGTGACCGTCTGGTCCGCGCGCGCCGCATCACCCAGGCCGACGACGATGCCGCCAGCGAGCAGCCCGAGTCCGGTGAGCAGGGCTGCGCAACGACGAGGCTTGGTCATCGAGCCTCCCTCGCACGCCGGCCGAACGAGGCCGGCCGACCGCCAGTCCTCGTTGCTTCGTGGGTGCCTGTGTCGATCCTCGACCCCTGGCCGGCCGGGCTTGACAGCGCTCTCACTGTAAACCTCATAGGACCCTTTGGTAACAGATGCACCATTCCGGACGTGTCCGACGGCTAGCCGAGAGCGCTGCCGTAGCGCGCGCCGCCCTGCGGCACCGCGGTTGTGCCGCCGGTCGACGACAGCGCTCCCTGGATGGTGCTGGCACTGGGACCGGCGCTGCCCCCATAGAGCACGATGACCAATCCCGCGGCAGCCGCTGACCCGACTCCTTCGCCGGGCGACCCGACGATGACGTCGCCATAGCTGCCGCTGTTCACCAGGCCACCGCCCAACGCAGCGCCGAATCGATCGCCGGACTCGTTCGTGTTGTTCAAGCCGGGCGTGCTTTGGGTGTAGTACTGCGCGCCCGTCGTCGTGAGCCCGGAGGCGGACCCGAACAGCACGGTCACCGACCCCGCTTGGCTGGCCGAACCGATGGACTTGGTCGGGTTGCCGATGACCAGGTCGTCGGCGCCGTCCTGATTGGTGTCGACCGCCGCAAGCGCCGCACCGAACGTGTCACCCGCTTCCTCCGAGCCGGGTACGCCGGGCGAGTCCTGAGTCCACGTCTGCGCACCTGATGCGGTGATGCCGCCGGCCCCGGCGGACAGCGCGGTCACACCGCTGTCGCCGCCGACGGCGACGGCCTGGGCTGTGCCGTTGAACGCACCGACAGCAACGGACTGGCCGAAGTGTGGCGCGTTGCTCACGGCAGAGCCGGTGACGGTGCTCGCACCAGCCCCGAGGATGCCCGCTGCGCTGCCGCGCAACAACGTCACCGCACCGGTCGAGGACGCACCCGTCGTCTCACCCGGTGAGCCGACGACGATGTCGGCGAACGCGTCGCCCGTCACGTCGCTCGCGGCCAACGACGTACCGAACGTGTCGCCCGGCTCGGCAACACTCGACAGCCCTGTGGTGTTCTGCGTGATGGTTGTGGACTGCGTCATCGCCAGTCCGGTCGCTGACCCGGGAACGATCGTGACCAGACCGGCCGACGTTGCCGACCCGACGCTCTCCCCCGGTGCGCCGATGACGAGGTCGTCGATGCCGTCCCCGTTGACGTCGCCCGCAGCCACCGTCGCACCGAAGCGGTCGCCCGTCTCCGGGACGTCGTCGATCCCCGGGGTTGCCTGCGAGATACCTGCTACGTCGTAGTTGCGCGGGCCGTCGGGCCCGCCCCAGAAGACGTTGACCGAACCCGCAGAGGTGGCCGAGCCGATGGTGAGACCCGGGATGCCGACCGCCACGTCCGCGAATCCGTCACCGTTGAAGTCACCGGTCGCGAGGGCAGACGCGAATGCGCCACCCGTCTGCGATGTGCCCGACACGGCCGGCCTGTCCTGGCTCATGAAACGCCCGCCCGAGCCCGCGATGCCCGAAAGCGAACCCGGCTGCACGATGAAACTGCCGGCACCAAGGTGACTGCCGACCTGCTCCCCCGGCTCGCCGACAACCAGGTCGCTGTATCCGTCGCCAGTGACGTCGCTCGGCGCGTGCGGCGGCGGGGTCTTGGTCACCGTGACGTCCCGGACGAAGGGGTACGCCGAACTCGAGCCCCGGCTACCCGTCAAGGTCATCGTGTAGGTCCCGGGTGCCACTGGCTTCTCGTTCGCGTCCCGCCGGTCCCACCCCGTTGCCACCGGCAACGGAGGACTCGCGGTGCCGCTCACCGTTTTGACGACATTTCCATTCGCCTTGTTCCGGACGGTGAGTGTCCAGGCGACCAAGTCGAGTGGTGTCGCTCGCAGCATGAAGTTAGAACCGCCGAGGGCCGAATCGTCGTTTGCCTGGACCCCGGGGCCGATGAAGCCGGCACCCATCAGGCTGCGCGTCTGGCTGCGGATCGTGCCAAGCCTGCTGTAGAGCGCGTTGCCCGGGCAACTGGTCGATCCGGCGTCGCGGTGCCCTGAGATCACGTTGAAGCGCACTGTCGCGCCCGTCGGCCACTTGTCGGTGCCACCACCAGCCGACACGAGTGTGTTGGTGCTCGTCGGGTCACGGAAGTTCATTCCGAGCTTCCAGCCGAACAGTCGCTCGTACGCCGTCAGCATGCCGGCCGGCGGCGTCGCTGACGTGTACGTGCCAAGTGCTGCGACGCCGAAACTGTCCTTGTTGAAGCCACCGGTGTGCGCACCGATGACGGCCTTGGTGATGCCGCCGTACCGCCCCTCCCAGGTGCGACCGAAGCGGTCGATCAGGAAGTTGTAGCCGATGTCGCACCACCCGTTGCCCTGGACGTGGTACGCGTAGATGCTGCGGATCATCGACGGCACTTCCGACGTCGAGTAACCGTTCTGCGTGTCGGTGTGGTGCACGAAGCCGACCTTGATCGTCCTGCTGTAGTCGGGGCCTTCGGGGCACGAGTTCGTACGCAGCGACTCGTCGGCGCCCCATTGCGCGCGTGTGTAGATGGCGGGTTGGCTGACCGCCGCAGTTGCGACGGACCCACCAAGGGGTGTTGCCACACCGACGCCGTCGTCTGCACCGCTCGACCCGGGATCGACGAGCACCAGGGTCAGATCACGAGGGCCGGGCGAAGGCGTGCCGTCGGCGTGGATGACGCGCGCCTGCACACCGTCGGCGTGGCGCACCCACAACGGCTCGGTCGCAGTGACCTGCGCGCGGGCAGCGAGGTGGTCGTCAGCGGTCCCCTTGTCGGGCGCGTAGTCCGCCCGCTCGAGCACGTTCCAGGTTGACCAGGCACCAGCCGTCCGGACGCGGACCTGGATCTGATCGGCGGCCGCGAGCGTTCCCGGTCGCCAGCGGGCACCCACGAGATCGAAGCGAGCCGTCGCCGTTTCCGGCAGCGCAGCTGCTGCTTCCGGTACGGCGGAACGGACGGCCGATTGCGGTGCCGTCGCGGTGATCGCAATCGTGCGCACTACAGGCGCCACCGCGTGCGGCTTCGCTCGCGGAAGTGTCAGGACAGGCAGCGCAACCGCGGCGGGAAGCACCGCCATCGACAACAGTAAAGAGGTCGCTCGGGGGCGCACGAGCACGAGGCGGGCTCCTGGACGTCGGCGGGGAGGGGGAAGGGACGGCCTGTCCCTACTGTGCACCTCATCGGCCCTGAAATCCGCACTCTTGACGAACATGTCGGGCCGGGAGAAGCAAACCGTGCCGGTTGGGTGAGCAGTGCTCACAGCGAACTCTCAGCCGGTGGCAATCCCAGCTACGACACGGTGTCCCGTGCGCTCAGTTCTTGCCACCCAGCTTCTTGCGCAACGCCGCGTCCTTTTTCTTGGCGGTGTCCGCCAGCGCGACCTGAAACTTCGTCACGCGAGCGCGGAGCGCATCATCGGCAACAGCGAGGATGCGTACGGCGAGGAGCCCGGCATTGCGCGCGCCGCCAACGGAAACCGTCGCGACCGGCACGCCGGACGGCATCTGCACGATCGACAGCAACGAGTCGAGCCCGTCGAGGTGCTCCAGGGGTACGGGCACACCGACAACGGGCAGCGGCGTGACCGACGCGAGCATGCCGGGCAGGTGCGCCGCGCCACCGGCTCCGGCGATGAGCACGCGTAACCCACGCTCAGTTGCGCTCGCGCCGTAGTCGAGCATGTCCCGGGGGGTGCGGTGAGCGGAGACGACGCGCACTTCGTGTGGCACGTCGAACTCCACAAGTGCCTCGGCTGCCGCTGACATCGTCGGCCAGTCCGAGTCGCTGCCCATCACGACACCGACAAGCGGTGCGGTCATCCGGGCTCCCCTCGCAGATCCTCAGCTGCGCGGCGGGCGCGCTCGCGCACATCGTCCAGGTCGTCCCCCAGCACCGTCACGTGCCCGAGCTTCCGGCCGGGACGTGCGGCCTTGCCGTACAGATGCACGCGTGCACCAGGGTCGGCAGCAAGGACGTGCGTCAACCTGCCGGCCACATCCGGGTCGCTGCCGCCGATGATGTTGACCATCACCGCGTGCCGCGCTGTCGCAGTGGTGTCTCCGAGCGGCAGGTCTGACACCGCCCGGAGGTGTTGTTCGAACTGCGACGTACGCGCTCCCTCGATGGTCCAGTGCCCGGAGTTGTGCGGTCGCATCGCCAACTCGTTGATCAGCACTCCGTCCGCCGTCTCGAACAGCTCCACCGCAAGCATGCCGGTGATGTCGAGCTCACCGGCGATGCGCAGGCCGAGTTGCTGGATCGCGACTGCGGTGTCCGCGCTCAGCTCCGGCGCCGGCGCGAGCACCTCGCGGCAGATCCCGTCCTGCTGCACGGTTTGTACGACGGGATAAACGGCAGCCTGACCGGACGGCGACCGCGCCACCTGCACTGCGAGCTCGCGCGCGATCGTGACGCGTTCTTCGACGATGAACTCGCCGGCGGTCGGCAGGTCGTCCCCTTCGCCCACGAACCACACGCCTCGGCCGTCGTAGCCCCCGCGGCTCGCCTTCACGACGTACGGCCGTGGCAGTTCGTCAGGGTCAGTTGACCAGCGCGGCACCGGAAGCCCGAGCGCGGACAGCCGCTCGCGCATTACCCGCTTGTCCTGCGCATGCACGAGCGCCTCGGGTGACGGGCGCACTGCGACACCGGAAGCAGCGAGGGCCTGCAGGTGTTCCGGTGGCACATGTTCGTGGTCGAAGGTGATGACGTCGCAGCCAGTAGCGAACCGGCGCAGGTCATCGAAGTCGTCGTGATCGCCGATCGTCACGTCGGCGGCCACCAGAGCGGCACTGTCATCGGCTCCGGCGCAGAGGACGCGCAGCCCACTGCCGAGTGTGATGGATGCCTGGTGTGTCATCCGGGCGAGCTGCCCGCCACCAACCATTCCGACGACCGGCATGCCCACGCCGGTAACCCTATGAGACGCCGGTGCCAAGTCCGAGCTCGCGGGCAATGAGGATGCGCTGGATCTCACTGGTGCCTTCACCGATCTCGAGGATCTTCGAGTCACGCCAGTGGCGGGCAACCGGGAACTCGTTCATGAAGCCGTAGCCGCCATGCACCTGGGTGGCTTCACGGGCATTGGTGACGGCGATCTCGCTGGCGTACAGCTTCGCCATCGCCGCCTCCTTCTTGAACGGCTCACCCCGCAGCATCCGCGCCGCCGCTTGGTAGTAGGCGAGCCGGGCAGTGTGGGTTCGCGTTTCCATGTCGGCAATCTTGAAGGCGATCGCTTGATTGGACCCGATGGTCTGGCCGAACGCACGGCGCTCGTTTGCGTATTTCACCGACTCGTCCACGCAGGCCTGGGCCAACCCGACCGCGAGTGCTGCGATTGCGATGCGTCCTTCATCGAGGATCTGCAGGAAGTTGGCGTAGCCGCGACCCCGCTCACCAAGCAGGCTGCCCTCCGGTACGCGAACGTCACTGAAGGACAGCTCGTGCGTGTCCGAGGCGTGCCAGCCGACCTTGGAGTACTTCGGGGCAACGACGAGACCGGCGCTCGGCACCGGCACGATGATCGAGGAGATCTCGGGCTTGCCGCCGGCCGTCTCTCCGGTGACCGCCGTCACGGTCACGAGTTGGGTGATGTCGGTGCCGGAGTTGGTGATGAACGCTTTGCTGCCGTTGATGACCCAGTGTCCGTCGCGCAGTTCTGCCTTGGTGCGCGTCGCCCCGGCATCGGACCCGCCTCCCGGCTCGGTCAGTCCGAACGCCCCGAGCGCTCTGCCTGCGGTCAGCGCCGGCAGCCACTCCTGTCGCTGCTCCTCGGTGCCGTAACGGAAGATCGGCATTGCTCCGAGGCCTACTCCCGCCTCCAACGTGATTGCGACCGAGGAGTCGGCCCGGGCGAGCTCCTCGATGGCGAGGCACAAGGTGAAGTAGTCGCCACCCATGCCGCCGTACTCCTCGGGAAACGGCAGACCGAACAACCCCATCTCGCCCATCTGGCGGACGATGTCGTAGGGAAACTCCTCGGCCTCGTCGTAGCGCGCCGCGGACGGTGCCACGACCTCACGAGCGAACTCCTCGACGGTCTTGCGCAACGCCTCTTGCTCGTCGTCGAGTCGAAAGTCGATCACGGCCTGAGCCTAGTGCCGGGTCAGCGCCGGATAGGCTCAAGCGATGCTCCGGAACCCCCTTCGGTCGCTCGACGACGCTGTGCGTCTGCTCGTGCACGAGGTGCTGAAGTTCGGGACCGTCGGCGTGATCAACTTCATCCTCGACGTCGCACTGTTCAACATCCTTCGCCTCGAGGTACTGCCCGACAAGCCACTCACCTGCAAGGCGATCTCGACTGCCGTTGCCGCAACATCGTCGTATTTCATGAACCGCCATTGGACATGGAGTCACCGCGCGCGCACTGGCGTCAAACGGGAACTGCCGTTGTTCGTGGTCCTGTCTGCGATCGGACTCGGCATCGCCGAGTTCTGTCTCTTCTTCTCTCACTACGTGCTCGGGCTGGACAGCCTGCTGTCCGACAACATCTCCGCCAACGGCTTCGGACTCGTCCTTGGGATGCTGTGGCGGTTCTGGTCGTTCAAGCGTTGGGTCTTCCTCCCATCCGATCCGGAACGCGACGAAGAGGCAGCCGAAACAACCGTGCGTACAACGGTTTAGGGCAACAGGGCAGCCGATGGAGCCGCTGACGATCGAGGGCTCGTGGGTCCACACGCCGGCCGTTCATGGCGACGACCGTGGGACGTTCGTCGAGTGGTTTCAGGCAACAACATTCGCGGCCACCGTCGGTCACTCGCTGCGTCTCGCGCAGGCCAATCTGTCGGTGTCCCGCCGTGGCGTTGTCCGCGGCATCCACTTCCAGGATGTGCCGCCAGGCCAAGCGAAGTACGTGACCTGTCCACGCGGGGCAGTGCTCGACGTGGTCATCGACATCCGCGTCGGTTCACCGACGTTCGGCGCGTGGGAAGGCGTGCGCCTCGACGCCGAGAACCGGCGCGCGATCTACATCGCCGAGGGCCTCGGCCACGCGTTCGCTGCCCTCACTGACGACGCAACAGTGACCTACCTGTGCTCTGAGCCGTACGACGGTGCGCGCGAGCACGGTGTTCATCCGCTCGACCCAGCCATCGGCATCGCGTGGCCGGACGACATCGAACCCGTGCTTTCGGAGAAAGACGCGACAGCGCCGACACTCGCCGATGCCCGGCAGGCTGGCTTACTGCCGACGTACGACGCCTGTCGCGCGTACCTCGACGTGCTGCGCTAGCACGCAATGAACATCCTGATGCTCGTCTGGACCGACGTGGCCACCGACGCACGGGTACGCCGCGAGGTGGAGACGCTGGCCGCGGCGGGTCATCAGGTGCACATCATCGGTCGCGGCATTCCCTCGACGTACCAGCCACCGAAGGGCGTGACGGTTTCCTCCGCCGGCCAGGCTCCGACCGCAGCAGCGAGTCAACGACGAACCACTGTCATGCGCGTTGCCCGGTGGCTGTTGCTGCCCAGCTATGTGCGCCGCCGCCATCGGCGGTGGATGCAGCAGGCCGCCGCCGATGCGCACGCGCGGCGTTTCGACGTTGTGCACGCACACGACTTCACGACACTGCCGCTCGGGGCAACACTCGCGCGCGAGCGCGGTGTTCCACTGGTGTACGACGCCCATGAGTTCTGGGCCGGCCGACCGCGCTTGTCGCGGCCGACTCCGGTGCAGCGATGGCGCGACCGCAAGGAGGAGGGTCGGCTCGGTCGGCAGGCGATCGCAGTCCTCACGGTCGGGCCCGGACTGGCCGAGCTGCTGCGCGACACATATGGGTGGTCGAACGTCCTCGTCGTACGCAACTCGTTCCCGCTCCGGCCTGACAACGAGCGCCCGCCACCCGGACCGCCGATGGGCGCGGTGTACGCCGGACGCATATCGGCCTACCGCGAACTCGAGACCGTCATCGCCGCCGCGGACCGGCTGCAGCCCCTCGAGGTCACCCTCATCGGACCGGCCGATGCTGAGTACGCCGCAGGTCTGCGCACCGGTCGGGTCCAGGTCCGCCCTCCCCTGCCGCTCGACGAGGCACTCGCCCTCATCCGCGCCGCGGGCATCGCGCTGGTCACGCACTCCGACCGATGGGTGAACCATCGCCTGGCCCTGCCGAACAAGTTGTTCCTCGCCGTGCAGGCCGGCGTGCCCGTCGTGGCGACCGATGTTCCGGAGCTGCGAAACGTCGTCAACGAGCACGGCCTGGGAGTCCTTTATCGCCCCGGCGACGCCGACGCGCTCGTGTCGGCCGTGCATGAGGTGCTCGGTCGTTATGAGGAGTTCAGCCGTCAGGTGATCGCCGCCCGGCCAGCCCTGTCCTGGGAACAAGACGCCCCAACGCTGCTCAGCGTCTACGCGTCACCGGGATCCGCCTCGCTAGAGTGAGTGGCGTGTCCACCCCCGTGACCAGCGTCGTCCCACCGCGGAAAATCGCTGAGGACAACGAGTTCACGTCGGAACATCACGTCTACGAGCCGCACCGCGTCGGCCTGCCGAAACTCGGGCCCTACTTCCGCGAGTTGTGGCGCCGGCGACACTTCGCCATCGAGCTGGGTCGCACCTCGATGCGGGCCAACCAGACACAAACCTTCTTCGGTCAGCTCTGGCTGGTCATCAATCCGCTGCTGCTGGCTGGGGTCTACTTCCTCCTCGTCAACGTAGTCAGCGGCCATCACCAGACGTTGACCTACTTCGCTCACCTGGTCGCCGGATTGTTCGCCTTCTATTTCATTGCCGGCTGCATGAACACCGGCGCGCAGTCGGTCGTCGGGGGCGGCCGACTCATCATGAACACCGCCTTCCCCCGACTGTTGCTGCCCTTGTCGGCGGTCTACACGGCGATCCGACGTTTCCTGCCCACGATGATCATTTACTTCGTCCTGCACTTCGCGGCCGGCCTACCCGCCAGCCCGAAACTGCTGTGGGCCATCGCCATCTACGCGGAGATGGTGCTGTTCGCGACCGGACTCGCCTTCATCACGTCAACGCTTCAGGTCTACTTCCGTGACACTTCGAGCTTCTTGCCCTACCTGACGCGGATCTGGCTCTACCTCTCGCCCGTCCTCTACTACGTGGAAGACATGAAGGGCACGCTGCGCCATTTCATCTACATCAACCCGCTCGTTCCGATACTCGGCAACTGGGGCCGCGTGCTCACCGAGAACAAGGAGCCGGAGTTCAAGTACCTCATCGCCGGTTTGATCTGGGGCCTCGCAACGGCGGGAGCCGGAGCGTTGTTCTTCATGTCCAGGGAGCGCGAATTTGCCGTCCGACTCTGACCTGGCGATCGACGTCAACGACGTATCGGTCACCTACCGGACGACGTTCGAGAAGACCCCGACGTTCAAGGACGCTCTCGTGCGCCTTGGACGCGGCGAACGCGTCGTCCGCGAGATCAAGGCGCTCAACAACGTCAGCTTCGGCCTCGACCACGGCAAGGTGTTGGGGATCCTCGGTGCGAACGGCGCCGGAAAGTCGACGCTGATGCGGACGCTCGGCGGGATCCTGCCCCCGTCATCGGGGCGCATCGAGATCCACGGCCGGGTGAGCACGTTGCTCGCCCTCGGCGTGGGGTTCAACAACAAGCTGACCGGCCGCGAAAACGTCGTGCTCGGCGGTCTCGCCGCGGGGCTGAACCGCGACCAGATCACCCAACGCTACGAAGACATCTCGGCGTTCGCTGGGCTCGGCGACTTCATGGACATGCCGATGCGGACCTACTCCTCGGGCATGTTTGCGCGGCTGGCTTTCTCGGTCGCCGTGCACATGGACCCCGACATCCTGCTGATCGACGAGGCGCTGTCGGCCGGCGACGCGAAGTTCAAGCGCAAGGCCACGAACAAGATGAAGGAGCTCTGCACACAAGCACGGACGATCGTCCTTGTCAGTCACGGCATGGCATCGATCCGGGAGATGTGCACCGACACGATCTGGCTCGACAAAGGCCGCGTCGTCGAGCGTGGCGAGCCCAACGACGTCATCCGCGCCTATGAGGACTTTCTCGGCGTGAAGGAGGACGCCGTCACCCTCGAAGACGTGTGACCGGAGCCGGCGGTCGACCGCCCCGCGTCGACGTCAGCGTCGTGGCCAGCGGCCACAACGTGGCCGACGCGCGATTGCACCGCGTATGCGTCGCTCTCCTTCGCGCCGGCATGTCCGTCGAGTTGCACGGGCTCGGCGATGCGGATGGTTCGCCCGCCGGCCTGACCAGGGTGGTGACGCGGGCGCGGGGTGGGTTCGCGCGTCGCGCCGGATCCGCTAGTTGGCTTCCGTGGCGAGTGGCCGGCACGGTTGTCTGCGTCGTCGACCCCGATCTCGTGCCGTCCGCACTTGTCGCTTCGCGGGTACGCCGCCGCTCGCTCGTCGTCGATGTGCACGAGGACTATCTCGCGCTGTTGCGCGACCGCCCCTGGTCGGCCACCCGGCGAGCGGTGGCGAGTGCACTGGTTCGCCTGTCCACCCTGCTCGCGGCACGTGCTGATCTCACCGTCGTCGCCGACGACCATGTCCCGCCCATGCAGGCGCGCCATCGGCTGGTCGTCCGCAACGTGCCGGACCGGAGCTACCTGCCATTGCCCGGCCCGCCGGAGCAGCGACCGCGAGCGGTGTACATCGGCGACGTACGCCGGTCACGTGGTCTGGAGACGATGCTCGAAGCGGTGAGTGGGGCACCCGACTGGACACTCGACATCATCGGCGAGGTCAGCACGTCGGACCAGGCATGGCTCGACGACTGGATGCGCGCCTCGCCCGCGTCGAGTCGCGTGCGTGTGCACGGCCGGCTCCCACCGATCACGGCATGGGAGCTCGCCGCCGGCGCGTGGGCTGGCTTGGTCCTGCTCGATGACACACCCGCCTTTCGGCGGGCGGTGCCGTCGAAGCTGTTCGAGTACCTCGCCTCCGGGCTCGCCGTCGTCGCGACACCGCTCCCCCGCGTCGCCGAGATCGTCACGTCCTCGAACGCCGGTTGCCTTGTGCGCGACGCCACCGAGGCTGCCCAGGTCCTAAACGCGTGGAGTGCCGAACCGGCCGATCTGCACAGGGCTCGAGCCGCCGCAGCAGCGTGGGCAGCTGCCCAGGAACAGACGCGGTCCCCGTACGATGATCTCGCCCTCGAGCTCGCGGCCCTCGTTCGCGCGCACCACCCGTTGTCGGGCCTGGGCACGGGCACCAACCCAAACCCGATGGAGGATCAGGGTGGCCACACGCGTGTTGCCGAGCGCCGACGTCGACGAGCGCGCCGAGCTCGGTGACGGCACGACGGTCTGGCATCTCGCCCAGGTTCGTGAAGGCGCGACGCTCGGCCGCAACTGCATCGTCGGTCGGGGTGCGTACGTCGGCACCGGCGTACAGATGGGTGACAACTGCAAGCTGCAGAACTACGCGCTCGTCTATGAACCAGCCCGGCTCGGGCACGGCGTATTCATCGGCCCCGCCGTCGTCTTGACCAACGACCTTTATCCGCGGTCCGTCGACCCCGACGGCGAGCTCAAGCGCGGAGACGACTGGGAGCAGGTGGGCGTGACGATTCACGACGGTGCGTCGATCGGCGCGCGGGCCGTGTGCATCGCGCCCGTCACGATCGGCCGGTGGGCGATGGTTGCGGCCGGTGCGGTCGTGACCAAAGACGTCCCCGCATTTGCGCTCGTCGCTGGTTCGCCCGGCCGGCGCATCCGCTGGGTCGGCCGCGCCGGCGTACCGCTGGAATCTGTCGAGGACGGCCGCTGGCGTTGCCCGCGGACCGGTGAGATGTACGACGAGCGCGACGGAGCGCTCACGGAGGCTGCCGCATGATCCCCCCCGCCAAACCGATCATCGGCGCAGAGGAGCGCGCGGCCGTTGACCGCGTGCTCGCGAGCGGCCTGGTCGTGCAGGGTCCGGAGGTTGCCGCGTTCGAGACCGAGTTCGCGGACCAGGTCGTCGGTGGTCGCCGGTGCGTTGCCGTCAACTCGGGTACGTCGGGACAACATCTCGGACTGCTCGCGTGTGGGGTAGGCCAGGGCGACGAGGTCATCGTCCCGTCGTTCACCTTCGCGGCGACGGCGAACTCCGTTGCGTTGACTGGTGCTACGCCGGTTTTCGTCGACATCGAGCCGGACTACTTCTGCCTGGACCCCGACGCGGTCGAAGCTGCAGTGACCTCCCGCACCGTCGGCATCATGCCGGTGCACCTCTACGGTCACCCGGCGGACATGACCCGGCTCATGGCCATTGCCGAACGGCACTCGCTGAAGGTGTTCGAGGACGCCGCGCAAGCGCATGTGGCGACGTGGCGAGGGCAACCGGTGGGCTCTTTTGGTGACTGGGGAATGTTCTCGCTCTACCCGACCAAGAACATGATGTCGATCGAGGGCGGCATGGTGTCCTGCGCGACGGATGAGACCGCGCGACTCATCCGCCTGTTGCGCAACCAGGGCATGGAGAAGCAGTACGAGAACGAAGTCGTCGGGCTGAACAACCGGATGACCGATGTGCACGCGGCGGTTGGCCGGGTGCAGCTGACCAAGCTGGCGGGCTGGACCGAGCAACGCAGGCGCAATGCGCAGTTCTTCGACGACAACCTGCAGGGTGTCGTCGTACCCCCCGTCGCCGCCGACGCGACGCACGTCTACCACCAGTACACGATCCGGGTGTCCGGTGACCGTGATGCGTTCCGTACAGCGCTAGCTGATGAGCACGGTGTGGGGTCCGGGGTCTACTACCCGATCCCGAACCATCGCCTGCCGACGTTCCGCAAAGAACTGGACCTTCCGGAGACCGAACGCGCAGCGCGCGAGGTGATCTCTCTGCCCGTGCATCCGTCGCTCAGCCAGGCGGACCTCGAGCAGATCGTGCACGCGGTCAACACCGTGGCGAAGGCCGGCGCCTGATGGCCGCTCTGCGGGCGGGGTTGATCGGGCTCGGGATGATGGGCCGCCATCACGCCCGGGTGTTGCGTTCGCTCGATGACGTCGAATTCGTCGCCGCCGCCGATCCGTCGGGTGACGTGCACGGTGTCGCCGGCGACGTCCCGGTGGTCGACACCGTCGATGCGCTGGTCGAGCACAACCTTGACATCTGCGTCGTCGCCGTTCCGACCGGCCTGCACGAGAAGACCGGCCTTGTGCTCGCCGCGGCCGGTGTCCACGCGCTCATCGAAAAGCCGCTCGCCGAGGATGTCACCGCTGCGCGCGCGCTGGCCGACGCGTTCGAGAGCGCGGGACTCGTCGGTGCGGTGGGCCACATCGAGCGCTACAACCCTGCACTGCAGAGCCTGCGCGGGCATCTTGAGTCCGGTGACCTCGGTGCGATCTACCAGGTCGTGACACGGCGACAGGGTCCGTTCCCCAACCGCATCGCCGACGTCGGCGTCGTCAAGGACCTGGCGACCCACGACATCGACCTGACCGCGTGGGTGACGCAGTCGACGTACGCCACCGTGTCGGCACGCGTCGCCTACAAGAGCGGGCGGGAGCACGAAGACTTGGTCGTGGCCGTCGGCTACCTCGCTGACGGCACGATCACCAACCACCTGGTCAACTGGCTGTCCCCGATGAAGGAACGCGTGACGATCGTCACTGGCGAGGCCGGGTGTTACGTGGCGGACACGTTGTCGGCAGACCTGACGTTGTTCCGCAACGCGTCAGTGCCGAGCGAGTGGGATGAGATCGCGCGGTTCCGCGGCGTCTCCGAGGGAGACATGATCCGCTATGCGATCGCGAAGCCGGAGCCGTTGCGGCTCGAGCTCGAGGCTTTCCGCGATGCGGTGCTCGGCAAGGGCAGCGACATTGTCACGATGCGCCAAGGCCTCGCGACCGTGGCGGTGGCCGAGGCCGTGATCCGATCGGCGACCACGGGCACCACCGTGCAAATCCCCGCCGGATAGTCGCGGCGTACAGGTCATAGCCGGTCACCCGAGCTGGCCATCATCAGATGGTGGCCACGTCGATGACGAAGCGGTAGCGGACGTCGGAGGCAAGAACGCGCTCGTACGCGTCGTTGATCCTCTCGGCCGGGATGAGCTCGATCTCTGAGCCGAGGCCGTGCTCAGCACAGAAGTTGAGCATCTCCTGGGTCTCTCGGATACCACCGATCATGGAGCCGGCGTAGTTGCGGCGACCCGAGATGAGTGACGCGACATTCAGGCTCATCGGCTCGGGCGGCGCGCCCACGTTGACGAGTGTGCCGTCGACAGCGAGCAGTCGCAGGTGAGCGTCCACATCGATGCTGGCGCTGACCGTGTTGATGATCAGGTCGAAGGTGTTGGCGAGCACTTCGAATGTGTCCGGGTCACCAGTGGCGTAGTAGTGGTCGGCCCCCAGCCGCTGGGCGTCCTCCTGCTTCTTCAGCGACTGGGACAGCACGGTCACCTCGGCGCCCATGGCGTGGGCGAGTTTGACGGCCATGTGGCCGAGGCCGCCGAGCCCGACGACGGCGACCTTCTTGCCCGGCCCGGCGCCCCATCGGCGCAGCGGTGAGTACGTCGTGATGCCAGCGCACAGCAACGGCGCGGCGGCTGCGGCGTCGATGCCGTCCGGTACTGACAAGACGAAGTCGGCGTCGACGACCACATGGGTGGAGTAGCCGCCCTGGGTGGTGGTCCCGTCGCGATCGACGCCGGCATACGTGGGAACCATCCCGTTCAGGCAGTACTGCTCGTCGCCGTTGCGACAGTTCACGCACTCGCCGCAGCTGTTGACCATGCAGCCGACGCCGACTCGGTCGCCGAGCTTGTGGCGCGTGACGTCGGCGCCGACCTCGGCGACCACACCGACAATCTCGTGCCCGGGGACGACCGGGAAGGGCTGGCGGCCCCACTCACCGCGGACAGTGTGGATGTCGGAGTGGCAGATGCCTGCGTACTGAATCTCGATGAGGACGTCGTTCGCGCCCACGGCTCGGCGCTCGATCGTGGTCGGCTCCAGTGGTGCGGAGGCCGAGGGGGCTGCGTAGGCGCGGACGCGCATGATGTGCTCCTGTTCGACTGGTTCTTAAGCCGGGCGCGGACTATCCGGGTTCCGACAGAACCTCCCTACCCGCCGGCCGCGCCTCCTAGCCTGTGCGCGGCTCAGCGATGGCTCGGAGTGTGGTCGTGGAGCGTACTGACCACAGTGAGGGCAGCTTGACCATCCCCGTACGGCGTGCCGCGCGGCGCATCAGGCGCGGCGCGCACGGCAAGCGTGTCGAGGTTCTGGAGGTCGTCCGCGAGCACGTTCCATCCGTCGTTGAGCGTCTCGGTCCACTCGGTCTCACTGCGCAACGTCGTGCAGGGTGCGCCGAGCAGAAAGGCTTCCTTCTGCAAGCCGCCGGAGTCGGTGACGACGCCGCGCGAATTCATGACAGCCGCGACCATGTCCGGATACGGCAACGGACGGGACACGATCACCCCGCCCGGACCGAGGTCGATACCGAAGTCAGCGGCGCGCGCCACGAGCCGCGGATGCGCGAGCAGCAGCACGGGGACCGGCACGGTCGCCAGCGCGTTGATGACCGCAGCCAGGCGAGTGGGGTCGTCGGTGTTGTCAGCACGGTGAATCGTCGCCACGACGTAGTCGCCCGCAGTGACGCCCTCGGGCAGGGGTGGCGGGTTGGCCGCGACGGCGTCGCGCACCCGAAAACAGATATCGGTCATCACGTCGCCGACGAGCACGGATCGCGACGCGAGGCCCTCGTTGGCGAGATGGTCCATCGCGACCTGCGTCGGTGCCATGCAGAGGTCGGCGGCGTGATCAGTGAGGACGCGGTTGTGCTCCTCGGGCATCCGCCGGTTGAACGACCGCAGCCCGGCCTCGACGTGCGCGACCGGCAGGTGCAGTTTCACGGCGCAGAGCGCACCGGCAACGGTGGAGTTGGTGTCGCCGTACACCAGGACCCAGTCGGGGCGATGTTCGTCGAGGACACCGTCGAGGGCGGCCATCATCGCCCCCGTCTGCGCACCATGGCTGCCGGAGCCGACACCGAGATGCACGTCCGGGTCAGGGATACGCAGGTCGGCGAAGAAGACGTCGGACATCCGATCGTCGTAGTGCTGACCGGTGTGCACGATCACGTGCTCGTCGCCATGAGCCGCGATGGCCGCCGCGACCGGCGCGAGCTTCACGAACTGCGGGCGCGCGCCGACGACGCTCAGAATGCGCATGAGACGCAACGCTAGACTGACGACGTTCCCGGCGGCGCGAAGAGCGCCCCTTTAGCCGTGATCGGAGAGCTCCGCCCGCCGTGACCGTAACCGTCGTCGCACTCGGCAAGATCGGCTTACCGCTAGCCGTCCAGTTCGCATCCACGGGGCAATCGGTCATCGGCGCAGACGTCAACCAGGCCGTAGTGGATCTGGTCAACAAGGGCGAGCCGCCGTTCCCCGGTGAGAGCGAGCTCGACACCCGGTTGCGCGCGGTCGTCGACTCGGGCCGGCTCCGCGCGACCACCGACACGACGGCCGCCGTCGCCGAGAGCGACACGGTCGTGATCGTCGTGCCATTGATGGTCGACGAGCAGTCCGTGCCCGACTTCGGCGCGATGGATGCAGCGACGCTGGCGATCGCGCGTGGCCTCAAGCCCGGCACACTTGTGTCCTACGAGACGACGCTGCCGGTGCACACGACGCGACAGCGGTTCGGACCGATGCTCGAAGCGGAGTCCGGACTCGTCCTCGGCCGCGACTTCTTCTTGTGCCACAGCCCGGAACGCGTCTTCACCGGTCGTGTGTTCGCCGACCTGCGTCGCTATCCCAAGTTGGTCGGTGGCGTCGACGCGGAGAGTGCGAAGCGTGCTGTCGCGTTTTATGAGTCAGTGCTCGAGTTCGACGACCGGCCGGATCTCGACCGGCCCAACGGCGTGTGGGATCTCGGCAGCGCCGAGGCTGCCGAGCTCGCGAAGCTTGCCGAAACGACCTACCGCGACGTCAACATCGCGCTGGCCAACCAGTTCGCGCGCTTCGCCGACAGCGCGGGTATCGACGTGCACGCCGTCATCGAGGCGTCGAACTCCCAACCGTTCAGCCATATCCATCGGCCGGGCATCGCGGTCGGTGGGCACTGCATCCCGGTCTACCCGCGGTTCTACCTCTGGGGCGATCCCGACGCGACAGTGGTCAGTAGCGCGCGCGATGCCAACTCGCGGATGCCGGCGTACGCCGTTGACGTGTTGTCGCAGACGATCGGTGACCTTTCTGGTCGACGCGTCGCCGTGCTCGGGGTCGCCTACCGCGGTGGCGTCAAGGAAACCGCGTTCTCCGGGGTGTTCCCCACCGTCGATGAGCTGCGCGCGCGCGGCGCGACGGTGCTCGTGCATGACCCGATGTACGACGACGCCGAGCTCACCGCGATGGGTTTCGAGCCGTACCACCTCGGCGATCCAGTCGAGGCGGCGATCGTGCAGGCCGATCACGCCGAGTACCGAACGCTGACTGCCGACCGGCTGCCCGGCGTCACCGCGCTCGTCGATGGACGTGGCGTCACGGATCCACAACTGTGGCCCGGCGTACGCCGCCTCGTGATCGGTGACGGCACGCCCGGCCGAACCAGCCCCTGACTCAACTTCGAAACGAGTTGTGCGGCGAGTGTCGAATAACCGGCGTTCGCGTACTGGCCCCCGACGGCGATGGTTGTGAAGTTGTTGCTGTCAGGACCTACACAGATTCACAATCACGACGGCATTCAGTGTTCGCGAAGGGCCGTTCCGGAGCGCTGGACAGTCAATCGAGTCGCTACGACGTACGGCGCTAGGACCACGCCAGCACCGTACATACGTGGCGGTCCCGAGCTTCCTGACCATCGTTATCGTTCGGCTGTGCGTCGGCTGAGCGAGTCCGAATACAAGGCCACCATGGACGAACATCCGCGCCCCGTGACTCCCGATGATGCACCGCGGTCTTTCGAGCTCTGGCCTTACTTCGACTCCCTTCCAGAGTCGGAGTGGCAGGGTCACGATTTCAGTGCGAGAGGGATCTCGTACGCGTGGGCGATGCAGGGGGAGCGTTGGGAGCACGTCCTCATTGACTCCGAGGACATCAACGTCAAACTCGTGCTGGTCGTGGACCTCGAGACTGAGAAGGTATTGGGTCACTATCTGCTCGACCTCAACGAGGTTTATGGCCTCAACGACGACAGTTAGTGCCGAATGCCGGGCCTGCTGAGCGCACGGTAAGTGGCGTTGGCGAGCGCGCGACCCGGTGTTATCTGTCGGTACCTTGCGACATCATCGGGTGATGGACGGCACCGAGTCCGGTCACTTTCTCGTAGGCCTCATCGGCATAGACGAGAGTCACGACACCAATACTTTCAACCTTGGTATCGCGGAGAGCATCGACCAACCCGAAAGCTTCATCGCCTTCATGTGTCCTCTGGACGGGCAGTACGACGAGCAGGACGTCCAGCTGGGCATGGATACCTACTGCATCGTCACCGGCGAACAGGTGGGGACCTATTACGGCGGTGTCCTCGCCTGGCGCATCGAGACAGGTCTGCTGCATTTGGCGCTCACCGAGGAAGCAAGCAACGAACTGCGCCTGCCTCGCCAGTCGACGTTTTCCCTGGAAGTTGGCAAGGACGACATCGCGCTCCTGAACACCGCTCTAGAGCGCGTACTAGGCAGGCAGACCATCATCGGGTAACTGGTGGCCGAAGACTGCGCTTGAAGGGCCGCTACTGTGCGGCGGCAGGACAGATCGTCCTCTCCGAGGCGGTGCAGAATCGGCTGAGTTCGCCGCCGGAGAGCACAGTCGCCGAACTCATCGTCAAGGACAGCGACGAAGCCGTCCATGCTCGCATTGCCTCGCCGCTGCCTGCCGGCGACTGAGCGCCCAGACGGGAAGCGAGATCGCCCTGGGTGATGCGGCGTTAGTTCGATAGCGGCGCGGACGCGAAGCGCCGTTCTCTAATGGGTGGAGATGCTTGCCAGGGTGGTTGCTTCGTCGAGCCCATCTTGGACTTGTGTGTAGGCCCAGTCGATGTGGATGGTGCTTGCCGCGCCGGTCCAGAAGACTTGTAGCCACCGAATCGTGGGCCCGGTCGTGACCTTTAGGTGACGGGCGTCGAGCCTGATGGTCACGGGCGTGCCGTCGGTCCTGAGATTCGTCCAGGCGTCGCAGCGGCTTGCGGTGCAGACCCGGAATCGCTCGGTCGAGCGGAGCGTTGTCGGCGCGAAGCTCTGGTGATTGAAGACAAGGAAGCTGTCGAAGAACATCTGGCCCTTCGACACGCGAAGTGACGGACTTCGCCAGGTGGCCGCGAGGGTCGTTTGCCCGAGCACCGGGGACAGGGTTCGTGCCTTCAGTTGCCAACCGTCGGCGGACCGGGTCCATTTGGCTGTTCCGAGTGGCTTCGGAGCCGGCTGTCCGCCGAGTGTTGTCGTGATCTGCGCAGTTGGGCTGGCTACCGCCGCGCGAGCGGGGCTGAGGTGGGGGGCCAGGACGATCCCGAACAGCACCGCAAGCATGCTGACGCCCCACAGTCGCGCTCGCTGGCTGGCTGGCAGCCTCACGCGTCCCACCCGATAGCCGGCACGGTGAGTACAACGACCTGACGAGGTTGGCGTTACGTGCCAGCGCGCTGGAAGGGCCGCGCGTCACACGCTGGGTCTCAGCCCATCGTCTTGGCGCCGTCCAGGGCCTCCCGGATGATGTCGGCGTGCCCGGCGTGTTGGGCGGTCTCCGCCAGGATGTGCAGGAGCACCCGCCGCGCCGACCATTTGGTGCCTGGCGGGAACCAGGGCGCCTCCGGCAGGGGCTGGGACATGTCGAGCGATGGCAGAGCGGTAACCATCTCGTCTGTTCGCCGCGACACCTCCTCGTAGCCAGCGACGATCGAGGTCAACGTCTCCCCCGGCTCCATTCGGAAGCTGGCGGCGTGGGCCTCATAGGAGTCCGGGGTCATTGCCATTGCGTCGGGACCGTTCTGGATGAAGCCGAGCCAGCGCTCCTCCATGCGCGACACGTGCTTGATCAGGCCACCCAGGCACAACTCGCTTACAGTCGTCCGCTGGGCCGCCTGTTCGTCAGTGATGCCGTGGACGGTCTGCGTCAAGAAGCCTCGGTGCTTGGCCAGCGTGTTCAGCAGGTCGGCGCGGTCGGGATCGGTCATGTGACCATGATGCGCCGGCAAACCTCTCCTGCCGAGTCCGCGATAGGACCAAAACCAACCCCTTGCCTGGACATCGTCTGGACCGTCGGCCAGTTAGCCGGTGCGCATCTTGCGCGCGACGTGGGCAGCCGCCTTCAACGGATGCCGCAGGCCCTGCTGTGCTCGGCTCGGTCGACGCGCCGCCGCAGAAGCCGCCGCAGGACTCGGGGCAGCTGTCGGTTTTCCCTTAGCTGCGGCGAGCTGCCGGGTCGCCTGGTCGAGCTGTCGTTCCAGGTTCGCCTCGCGGGCCCGCGTCACCGCGCTCTCCACCACCCACTCGGCGACGATGCGGCGAAGCGCGTTGTCGTCAGTGCCAGTGCCGGTGCCCGTGCCGCGCAGATAACTGCCAGGCAATAGCACCGAGTCGCTGCGCGCGGCGATAAGCACAGCCGACAGCCCGGAATGCTGCACGGGCAAGAGATTCTGCACCTGGGCGCCAGCACCGAGAACCGCATCGAGGAGCTTGCCGACCGGAAGCGTGTCGAGCGAACCCGCCAACGCGATCGCAGCGACAACACCTGCTGGCAAGCCAGTCAGCACCGACTGGATGGCCTTCGCATCACCGTCAGAGACACGCGCCAGCACGATGTCGCCATCGACCGCTGTCGCACCCTTGGCGGGCTGCACGGAAACGCGTTCGGCAGCAATAGGACTGGACATCAGCGCCTCCGCGCCGTCGTGCACCAGCACGCGCGGGAGGTCGGTACCGCCTCTCTCATCGATCATGTTCAGGATGACGTCGTGAACGCGCATCAGGCGACCCGGGTGTAGACGTTGAATCCGACCGGCGTGTGACGGAAGCGGTAGGGCACCAGCGACTCCTTGCGGAACCCGAGTCCAGTGATGAGCTCGTCGTACCGGCCCACCGCGCGCGTCTTCTGGTAGTTGCCCCAGACGCGATCGACGGCGCGGTCGTGGTCAGCGAGCACGAGCAGCCCTTGCCATCGCACGAGCGAAGCCAGGTTGCGCACAGCGTCTTCCCACAGATCCTCATCCATGATGTGGAACAGAACATCGACACTGAACACGACGTCGTACAAGTACAACGGCTGCCATGTGTTCAGGCCAGACACCTCGTAGCGGTCGCGCTCGACAGCGAGGGAACGGCAGACCTCGATGGCGTGTTCACTGCTGTCGATCCCATCGACGCGGTGCCCGACCGTCGCCATGGACCGGGTGAAGAAACCCTTGCCGCAGCCCGCGTCGAGCATCCGACGGGGTGCTCTGGTGTCCGCACCGTCGCCGACGATGTCGAGCAGCCGGCCGAGCCGGACGGTATAGAACAGCTCGTTCGACGCATCGTCGTTGCTGATGTCACCGCCAGAAGCCAGGGCGCCCTCCTTGCGGTGCCGCTCGTTCCAGTAGGCGACAGCGTCATCGACGCCGAGCACCTCAGGCTCGGCGTTCTTGGCTGTGGCGGAACCGTCCATGGCGCGCGACCCTAACAACACGAACGTCTCATCGGTCCATCGGTAGGAGACCGAACGCCGACCGCGTCGCCGGCTGGCGCGGTTGCTGTCCGGTCATTCGGGTGTACAACGCGAGCAACTCCGTCGACTGGTGCTGCCAGGTGCCGGTGCGCAGGACCTCTGGCGTGTACGCGCGGCGGTACGCGCCGGGGTCAGCAAGCACCGCGCGGACAGCAGCGGCGCAACCCTGAACGTCCCCGGGCGGGAACACCTCCCCGTTGCCGAGCCGGCGGCATTCCGCAGCCATCGACGCAACATCGCTGACCACGACCGGCAGCCGGGCGTGCGCGTAGTCGTACCACTTGGTGCTCATCGCGACGTCGTGGTTGGGGCTGGGCAGCAGCGGGATCACCCCAGCGTCGGCCGTCGACAGGTACGCCGGTACGTCGTCCGCCGCGACGTAGGGAAGGACATGCACCCGCGGTCGTACGCCGGCCTCGTCAGCGTGATGCAACACGTCATCGAGGAAGCGCGACTGCGGTGAGACCAGCCCGAGGTGCACATCTGGCAAGAGCTGCAATGCGTCGACGACCGTCTCGACGCCGCGCATCGGCGCGATGACACCGGCGTACACGACGAGCGGGACATCATCAGCGAGACCGGCGACCTCTCGCACGCCCCCATCAACCGGCACGGGTTCGCGGAGTGGATCCTCGACAAGTGGTGCATTGGCCACCACGACAGGACGTTCGGTCAACGCGAACCGCTGCAGCAGAAGGTCGGCGAGCATGTCCGAGATCGTGACGACGGCTGCCGCGTGCGCAATGCCGTCGCGCTCGTTCTGCTCGACCGACGCTGACCAGACAGGGTTCAGCGGCGTCAAACCGGCGACGAACTCATGTGCGTCGTAGACGAGCTGGGCCGACCCGAGCGCCGCCACCGCTGCCGGGAGCGCGGTGTAGTCGTGTGCGTGCACAACTGCGGGTCGCAGCGCCGCGATCTCCGGGGCGAGGCAGCGCCGGAGATCGCGCGCACGAGGCAACCCTTCGGCAACAGCCCGGCGCGCGGTGAGCCGCCAGACCATCGACCGCAGCGCGCCCGCGGCTCCCGGTGGTCGGGCCAGCCGGTGCGCGCGGGTGAGCGCGGCCCGGGCGATCCGGCGGAGACCCTTCGGCGGAGGGCACGGGACAAGGACGACACGGGCCGCGCCGAGGCGGTACTCGTGTCGGCCGCGATCCGGGGAGACCCCGACGAGCGTGGTGGGCCAGCCTGCCTCGGCCGCGGACCACGCGGCCTTCTGAACCCGGCTGTCGCCGACGACGGAGTTGGCTACCACCATCACGACACGGGCGGGGTCGTCCCCGGCGAGTGACCGCGCCGTAGAAATCGTCTCGGCAATGCAGGCATGGTACCGACCAGATAAATCGCTACGGGACAATGGATCGCCATGCCAAGCGCGGACGCCCCGGACCGCTCGACTGCTCCATCACCGACCCTTGACCCGCACGACGAGGTCGAGGCGTTTCGCGCCGCCGCGACGACACCGGGGCAGCGTGGTCCGGCGTTGCCCCGCGCACCGGACATCGCCGCCCGGCTGCACCGGGCCGGGTGCACTGCCGCAGCACTCGAAGTGCTCGACATCGCGGAAGAAAACAGTTCGGGCGGCGCGCTCCGGGCGCGGTTGAGCGCAGAACGACTCAGCATCCGGCTAGACGACGGGGACGTTCCCGCTGAGCTGACCGGCGTGATCGGTGACCTGCTTGCGGTCGCCGACGAGCGGTTGGCCAAAGGTGATCGGCGCGGAGCCGCCGACTGGCTGCGCTACGCCCTTGGACTCACACTGCATCGGACGCTGCACGCCGACGACCTTGTCTCACCGCTCGCCACCGATGCGCGCGGCTGGATGGCACCGTTCAAACACGCCCACGTCTACCGAGCGTTGCGCCCGACTCGTCGCGCACATCTGAACCGTCGGCTCTCATCTCTGCGCAGGGGCCGGCTCGTGCATTCACCACACCGGGTACTCGCGGTGACCGGCCATGGCTTCCACTTCCTCGAAGAGCCATTGGCGCACATCGCCGCGCGCGCCGACGTAGAACTACGCCGCCTCGACGTCCGCAGCGAGCCCCATGCCGACCGGCTACAGGACCTACGGATCCTCACCCGTGCGCGACTGGAGTCGGCGATCGGACCGACTCCGGCACCCCCCGAGACGGAGCTCACTGCCGAGACGGCCGAGGCGCTGGAGTGGGCGGACACCGTTGTCGTCGAGTGGTGTGACAACGCAGCCGTGTGGGCCAGCCTGACAGTGCCGGCACCCACTCGGCTCGTCATCCGGTTGCATTCAATCGAAGCGCTGTCGATGTCTGTCCACCTCGTCGACTGGTCACGAGTGGACCGCTTGATCTTCGTCGCACCGCACCTGCGCCGGCTTGCGCGGGCAGCAGTGCCGGTCCTTCGCGGAGTCCCGACGTCCGTGCTGCCCAACGCCACTCTGCTGGCAGACATCCCTCGAACCAAAGTTCCCGAAGCAGCACGGACGCTTGCGCTCATCGGTTGGGGTCAAGCCGTCAAGGACCCGCTGTACGCACTCGAGATCTTGGGACGGCTACGGCTGAGCGACGACAGCTGGCGGTTGCTCCTCGTGGGCAATCCGTTCCCCGAACACGACCGCACGCGGTCGGAGGCCTACCGCGACCGCGTCCAGGAGCGACTGGCCCGCGCTGACCTCGCGGGCGCTGTCGACCTCGTCGCATGGACCCCCGATCTGACCGAACTGTTCTCGCGCGTGGGGTTCATCCTCAGCACCAGCCTGCGCGAGAGCTTTCACATCTCGCTCATCCAAGCCGCGGCAAGTGGGGCCGTTCCGGTCGTCCGGGACTGGCCGGTCGTCGCGGCGTACGGCGGCCCTTCCTCCTTCCTGCCGAAGGACTGGGTGATCCGCACACCTGCGGAAGCTGCCGCGCGCATCCTCGATTACGCGGACCCCGCCCGGCGCAGCGAGGCTGGTGAGGTGGCGAGTCACTGGGTGCGCAAACGGTACGATTGGGGTCGCGTCGCCCGGTCGTACGACGACGTGCTGCTCGGACGATGATCCGTGCAATTCCCCTCGGAGGTGCAATGACGCAGGGCGTCGTTGTGCCTGCGCGAGCACGGATCGTCATGATCGTCGACAACGTCGTCGATGGTGACTCGCGAGTTCAGAAGACCGCGATGTCTGCGGCCGATGCCGGTTATGACGTCGTTCTCATCGGCCGGAGCCCGGAGGGTCGCCGCGAAGAGATGCGGCTCGGGGCCGCCACGCTGGTGCGGTTGCCGCAGCCGTTGTCGCTCTACGGTTACCGGCGTCGCAACCCGGGACGCAGCTTGCGGTGGCCTCTTGCCTATGCCACCAGGGACAAGGCGGTGCATCAACGCCGCCAGCTCGACGCGGCGCGACGCAACCTGCGCGACGTGACCGCGCAGATCAACGTCGACATCGCGCAAAGGGAAGCGTCCCTCTTCCGGCGGGCACGAAAGCGCCCGTTGAAGGCGTTGGCGCTCCTCGCGATGGGCCGCAATAGGCGCGAGCTGACCGCGCAGATCAATGGCGACCTCGCCCGAAGCCGATCGTCGTTCTTCCGGCGCGTGCGACGGCGCCCGCTGAAGACGTTGGTGCTGTTACGGCACCTCTGGTACGGGCTGCGAACGTATGAGTACAACCGCGCCTCGAGTCACCACAAGGAACCGCACGGTCCGATCGATGACCTGAGCGCCCGGGCCTGGCGGCTCGTTCGAGGGCGCGGTGCGTGGCGACGGCTCGACCTGCTGCTCACGGACTACGAGCTGGTCTACGGACCGGAGATCGACCGGCTGCAACCTGATCTGATCCATGCGCACGACTTCCGCATGATCGGTATCGCGGTTCGTGCCGCGGCTCGAGCGACCGCTGCCGGTCGGCGGTGCCGTGTTGTCTACGACGCGCACGAGTTCATGCCGGGGGTGCGCGCCCACTCGCTGCGCTGGCGGCTGGCCAACGAAGCGCACGAGGAGCAGTACGCCCCGGCCGCCGATGCCGTTGTGACGGTGTCACCGCGACTGGCCGAGATGCTCCAGCAACGACACCGGCTACGCGAACTGCCGACGGTTGTCCTCAACGCCCCGTCGATGCAGGAGCCAACGAGCAGCGCCAAGCAGCTGGATCTGCGCGCCGCCTGCGGCGTACCGCGTGGCACCCCGCTCCTTGTCTACAGCGGCAGCCCGGCCGCACAACGTGGCCTGGCAACTGTTGTCGAGGCGCTGCCGAAGCTCCCGGACGTACACGTGGCATTCATCGTCCCCGGTCGGCCGGCATCGATCATGGAACTCGAACGTCGGGCCGTCGAGTTGGATGTCGCGGACCGGCTGCACGTGCGCGACTACGTGCCACAGGACCAGGTCGTTGCCTTCCTGCGAAGTGCTGACGTCGGACTGGTGCCGATCCTGCATCAGCCCAACCACGAGATCGCTCTCATCACCAAATACTTCGAGTACGCGCACGCGCGCCTGCCGCTCGTCGTCTCCGACGTCGAGACGATGGCACGCACGACCCGCCAGCTCGGTAACGGCGAGGTGTTCACCGCGGGCGATGTCGACGGTTTCGCGGCAGCGACCGCTGCTGTGCTTGCGGACCCCGAGCGTTACAGCAAGGCCTACGACCAACCCGGCCTGCTCGAGGGATGGTCGTGGGAAACGCAGGCCGGCGTGCTGCTCGATCTCTATGCGCGACTGCTGGGGTCGACGCCACGGTCCGGGCAGGCTGCCGCGTGACCGGACGGCGCGTGGTGATGCTCGTCGACAACTCGATCGATGGTGACTCGCGGGTGCAGAAGTCTGCGCGGACGGCAGCGGACGCCGGCTGGGACGTCACCTTGATCGGCCGCGCCCCCGGCGTGAAGCAGGACACCTCACGACTCGGCAATGCGACGCTGCTCCGCGTTCCGGTGCCCTTCACCCTGGACAGCCGAGCGCGTACGGCGCCCCGCCGTGGCGTGCGGCACGCCTTCGCCTACGCCAGCAAAGACATCGCCGCTATCCGTAGCGCCGAGGTGGAGTGGGCGCTGCTCGATCTGCACACCCGGCGGGCCGCCGGCGAGACCGGCCTGCGGCTGGCGGGCGTCTGGTGGTCCGCGCGCCGGTTTGTGACTCGGGTACGCCGGCGGCAGCTCGACCGAGCCGGGAAATTCGCTACCCGGACCGGCAAGCGGTTGCCTCGCGCGCGACACGGCGAGGCTCGGCAGTGGCGCTGGGACCACCCCCGCCTCGCGGACTACGAGCTCGCCTTCGGACCGGCCATTGAACGATTGAAGCCGGATCTGATTCATGCGCACGACTTCCGGATGATCGGGATTGCGGTCCGTGCCGCCGACCGCCTCGCGCTCACAGGCCGCCGGCCCAGAGTTGTGTACGACGCGCACGAGTTCTTGCCGGGCGTGGGACTCGGTGACCCTCTCGTCGCCCGCGGAGTCGAGTCGTGGGAACGCACCTACATCCAACGCGTCGATGCCGTCATCACCGTTTGCGAGCCCATCGCCGACCTGCTCATGAAAGAGCACGGGCTGCCGGAGCGTCCGACCGTCGTCATGAACGTGCCAATCGTGGGACCCGACGGTATCCACCTGCCGGCGAGCGACGTGCGCAGCGACTCCGGTGTCGCAGCCGACGTACCGCTGCTCGTCTATGTCGGTGTCTCCGCGGCCAAGCGCGGCCTCGACGTGATGGTCGACGCGTTGGCGCAGCTGCCGGACGTGCACCTCACCCTGGTGACGCGACCCAACGACTTCGTCACGACGTTGAAGAGTCGGGCCGCCGAGCTCGGCGCGGGGAAACGCCTGCACGTGCTCCCCTACGTCGCGCCCGACGACGTGGCGGGCTACGTCCGCACCGCAACGGTCGGCGTACACGGCATGATCGACTTGCCGAATCATCACCTCTCCATGCCGACCAAGCTGTTCGAGTACGCGCACGGCCGAATCCCGGTTGTCACGAGCGACGTTGCGACGAGCGCGGGCCTCATCCGGGAGTCCGGCAACGGCGAGGTCTACCCACCGGGTGACGTTGCCGGATTCGTCGCTGCCACGAAGCTCGTCCTCGCTGATCCGGAGCGCTACCGGGCGGCGTACGACCGCCCCGGCTTACTGGCGTCGTGGACGTGGGGCACGCAGGCCGGCGCCGTCGACACGATGTACCGGCGACTGCTCGGCGACGGATCGGACGATGCGTCGTTAGCGCCGTGACCCGGGTCCGATCGGCGACGGCACGACTGCGGGCTCTCGCCGCCGCGCGGGTCGGGTCGCGCGACGAAGGCGCGGCGCTACTCGCCGAGGCCCGCCGAACACTGGACTCTGGTGCGATCCCAGACCAGTGGGCTGACGCACTCGTCGCCGGCACCGACTTGGCTGATGCGCAGTGGCAACACGGCGACAAGAAGGCCGCCGCCGCCACGCTGGCACAGGTGCTCGACCTCGCCTTCCATCGCGCGTTGCACTTCGACGGGTTGAGCTCGCCGCTCGCTAGCGATCCCGCGGGGTTTCTTGCCCCGTTGCGCAACAGCGCGGTCTTCCAGCGAGCGCAGACCCCCCGCGGTCGTCACGACGAAGCCGGGCGCGACCCGCTACAGCGGTTGCTCGTCGTGTCGTTCAAGAACTGGAACTTCCTCGATCGGGTCCTCGCGCGCTATGAGGCTGCCCCGGGCGTGGAGGTGCGCCGGCTCGACCTCGCGGACCTACCTCCACCGCCGTTGCCACTGTCCCCGACGCAACTGACCAGGGAGCGCCTGCTCGGAGTCGCCGACGCCCGCGTGCGGCCATGGGCTGCCGGCATCGCCCCGCACCTCGACTGGTGCGACACGGTCTGGGTCGAGTGGGGTCAACGCGCTGCCGTCCTGATGAGCCTGCTCGATCCTGGCTCGACCAGAGTGGTCGTCCGTCTGCACAGCTATGAAGCGTTCACGGCGTTCCCGCACCTCGTCGACTGGTCACGCGTCGACGACCTGGTCTTCGTTGGTGACCAGGTCCGTGCATTCGTCGAAGCGGTCGTGCCCGCCGCCTCGACCGGGCCGCACCGCCACGTCCTCCCCAACGCGATGGACCTGCGACGGTTCGCTGCCCCGAAGGAGCCGGCCGCCCGCCACGTGCTCGGTCTCGTCGGGTGGAGTGCCGTCGCGAAGGACCCGCTGTGGGCACTCGACGTGCTCGGACAACTGCGTGAGCACGACCCGCGTTACCGGCTGATGCTCGTCGGGTCAGCCCTCGACGGATCGGTCAGCGCCGCGGCGGCGAGCTACCGCGACCAACTCGATGCGCGTCTCGCTCGGCCCGACGTAGCCGGCGCCGTCGACTTGGTCGGCCAGGTCGCCGACGTGGCCGACGTGCTGCCACGCATCGGCACCATCCTCTCGGCCAGCGTGCGCGAGTCGTTTCACCAGGGCGTGGCCGAAGGCGCAGCCAGCGGCGCCGTACCTGTCGTGCGCAACTGGCCGCTCTTCGCTGCCTACGGCGGGGCCCGCGCGGTCTTCCCCGACGCATGGGTCGTGGACGACGTCGACACAGCGGTACGCCGGATCCTCGAAACCACCAGCCAGGACCGCTGGACGTCGGCGGGGTCGGAAGCCAGCGACGAGGCCATTCATCGGTTCGACTGGACCGAGGTCGCTCCCGCCTACGACCGATTACTCAGAGCATGACGGGAGCACCGCACCTTCTCTACCTCGCCTACGGCTTCCCCCCTGCGGCGAAGTCGTCGGCGTACCGGATGCGCGAGGTCGCTAACTCGTTTGCCGAGCGCGGCTGGGACGTAACGGTGGTGACGATCGCCCACACGTCATGGGAGCTCGAGTACGGCCTCGACGAGTCGCTCATGGACGGCGTACATCCGGCGATCCGCATCGTCGAGATGCCACTTCGGCGCAACGAACTCGAGACCGACATCCGACGATGGCCGCGCTACCGGGCCCGGTTCCCGATCCGCTGGCGTCAGCGCCAGGCCAAGCTCGACATCAAGACGTTCCCCGAGCCGGTCTTCGGTCGCTGGCGCCCGGTCATCGAAGACACCGCACTGCGCGTCCACCACGAACATCCCGTCGACCTGTGTCTGGTCTCGCCCGCGCCGTACACGATGGTGGCGGGCGCACTGCGCTTGCATCGTGACCACGGCGTCCCGTTTGCCGTCGACTACCGCGACGGCTGGTCGCTGGACGTGCTCGGCGGTGGGGAGGCCTTCACCCCGTCCAGCCCCGCAGGCCAGTTGGAAGCAGAGCTGATGGCGGCGGCGCGGGCCGTCTGGGTCGTGAACGAACCGATCCGCGAGTGGTACGCCGCTCGCTTCCCCGCGCTTGGAGACCGGCTGCGGGTCGTGCGCAACGGGTTCGACCCGCATGCGGTGACCGCATCGACCCGTCGCCCCGATCCGGCCGGGTTGGCCTTCGGCTACGTCGGCACGGTCAACTTCTCCGTGGACATGACGAGGGCGATCCTCAACGGCTGGCGCCTCGCGCGGAAGCAGGACGACGTCATCGCGCGGTCGACGCTGACGTTCCGTGGCCACATGGGGGCCGGTCACGGGCGGGCAGCTAGCGCACACGTCAGGTACGTCGAGCAGACACCGGCGGTCTCCTATCGCGGGCCGGTCGCGAAGGGCGACATCGCCGCGGTCTACGCCAGCTTCGACGTACTGCTCCTGGCTCTGGCAGGCGGGCGCTTCGTGACCAGCGGCAAGGTCTTCGAGTACGCCGCGAGCGGCCTGCCGATCCTGTCGGTGCACCAGGCCGAACATGATGCCGCCGCCGTACTCGACGGCCGCCCCCTCTGGGTGCGTCCGGATGCGCTCGATGCGGAGGCGATCGGGAAAGCCTTCGTCACCGCCGCGCACACTGCGCTATCGGCCACCGATGAGCAGCGCGCCGCGGCCCGAGCCGCGGCCGAGCGATTCGAGCGGCGCCGGCAAATCGAACCCGCGGTCGCTGAGCTGGCGGCACCGTTCGAAGCGAGGGCAAATCGATGACCGACACCCCCGTCACGGTGCTGCTCATCGGAGCAACGGCACCGATCCGCACCGCTCTCGAGGGCGCGGTCCCTGAGCTCGTCGAGAACGGCGCCGAGGTCTACCTGGCGGCCTACCGGCTGTCCGCTCCGGATCTCGCCGGTGTGCGGATCCGTGACATGCGACTCCTGCAGCCGCGGATCTATCCGTCCGGGACGCGGCGATTCAGCCCGCGGTGGGTGGTGCGGCTGCCCCGGCGGTTGCTGATCCGGCTGGTCGAGAAGTACGGCGACCTCGCCGGCCGGGTGTGGACGACAGCGCGTCGCGATCCCTGGCTCGTCGCACGCGCGGCACAGGCAGATGTTTTGGTCGCGCTGGACCCGGCCGCCGCCTGGACCGTGTGGAAGCTGGCCCGAAGGCACCCGGGCACCACGGCGGTCAACGGCCTCCCCGCTGCGGTTGACGCAGTCAGGGAGCGGTGACCGCGCTCTGTCAGACCGCGGTGACCCGGCTGCGCAGTGGCTCCCACCACGCACGGTTGTCGCGATACCACTGCACGGTCTGCGCCAAGCCGTCCTCGAATCCGACCGTTGGCTGGTAGCCGATTGCCCGCAGTTTGCTGTCGTCGATGGAGTAGCGCCGGTCGTGGCCTTTGCGGTCATCGACGTAGTCGACCCGGTCCCAGCCCGCCCCGCATGCCTCGAGCAGGAGCGTGGTCAGCTCCTTGTTGGTGAGCTCGCGCCCACCCCCGATGTTGTAGATCTCCCCCGGCTCGCCGCGTTCGAGCACGAGCTGGATGCCGCGACAGTGGTCATCGACGTGCAGCCAGTCGCGCACGTTGCCGCCATCGCCGTACAACGGCACGGTGCGCCCCTCGAGGAGGTTGGTGACGAACAACGGGACGACCTTCTCCGGGAACTGGTAAGGCCCGTAGTTGTTGCTGCACCGGGTGATCATCACCGGCAACCCGTGCGTGCGGGCATACGCGCGAGCGATCAGGTCACCGCCGGCCTTCGCTGCGGAGTACGGCGAGTTCGGGAGTAGCGGGAACTCCTCCGTCCACGAACCCTCGTCGATCGATCCGTAGACCTCGTCCGTCGATACCTGGATGACCCGCGGAACGCCGGCGTCGAGGCAGGCCTGCATGACTGCCTGCGTGCCGACGACATTGGTCATGACGAAGTCGGGCGCTCCGACGATCGAGCGGTCAACGTGAGTCTCCGCCGCAAAGTTCACCACCGCGTCGTGTCCGGGCACGAGTCGCGCGAGCAACGCGTAGTCGCAGATGTCACCTTCGACGAAGGTCAGCCGGCCGTCGTCGGCGACTGGATCGAGGTTGGCCTTGTTACCGGCGTAGGTGAGCTTGTCGAGCACGGTGACTGCAAGATCGTCGTACGCCGCCCGACCGCCCTGCAGGAGCGTCCGGACGTAATGGGATCCGATGAACCCCGCGCCACCGGTCACGAGCATCCTCATGAGCTGATCTGCACCTCGCTGTTGTCACCGAGGATGAACCGGTGCGCGCGGTGCACAGTCGTCGCGCGTTCGAGCTTGACGTGGCGGCCGATGAGCGATCCGTCGACGCGGGACAGTCCCTCGATGGTGCTGTCCTCCAGCACGATCGAGTAGGCGATCTCGCTCGTTCGGATGACGCAGCGGTCGGCGATCGACGTGAACGGTCCGATGTAGGAGTCGACGACGAGCGTGTCCGCCCCGAGCACCAGCGGGCCGACGAGACGTGATCCGCGGACTTCCGCACCGGCCTCGACGACGACGCGACCGATGACCTCGCTGCTGGCGTCGACACTGCCGCTGATGCGTGGCTCCATTCGCTCGAGCACGGAGCGGTTCACCTCGAGCATGTCGGTGACGTTTCCGGTGTCCTTCCAGTAGCCCGTGATCAGATGCGTGTGAACGTCGGACCCGTTGTCGACGAGCCACTGGATTGCATCGGTGATCTCGAGCTCGCCGCGGGCGGACGGCCGGATCGCTTGCACCGCAGCATGGACGGCCGAGGTGAACAGATAGACCCCGACGAGTGCGAGGTCGCTCTTGGGCTGCGCCGGCTTCTCCACGAGCCGGACGACGCGGCTGTTGGCGTCGAGTTCGGCCACACCGAAGTCGGACGGGTTCGACACCTTGGTCAGCAAGATCTGCGCATCCGGTTTGTTCGTGCGGAACTCATCGACGATGTCGCGGATGCCGCCGACGATGAAGTTGTCGCCGAGGTACATGACGAAATCGCTGTCGCCCAAGAAGTCGCGTGCAATGAGAACAGCGTGCGCGAGACCGAGTGGCGCGTCTTGGCGGAGGTAGGTCACATCGAGGTCAAATGCCGATCCGTCGCCCACTGCCCCGCGAATCTCGGCTTCGGTGTCACCAACGATGATCCCGCACTCGCGAACACCCGCTGCGGCAAGCGATTCCAGCCCGTAGAAGAGGACAGGCTTGTTGGCCACCGGGACCAGCTGCTTGGCGAACGTGTGCGTCAACGGCCGGAGCCGCGTGCCGGCGCCACCGGCCAGAACCAACGCTTTCATGACCCAAGCGTCCCATGCCGCGTGCTAAACCGGCGTCACTCCGTGGCGGCGCCGCGAGAAGAAGCGGTCCTTCCCGCGGCTGATGGCCAGCCGTCGGACCAGATCGTCGCGCAGCTCCGCCGCCGGGACGATCGCGTCGACGACGAGCTCGCTGGCCAACCGAACGATGTCGATGTCTGCGTCGTACTCCGCGCGCTTCCCCGCAACGAACGCCTCGCGTTCTCCCTCGTCAGCGATCGCTTCGATCTTGTTGTAGTACACCGCGTTGATGGCGGCCTCTGCGCCCATGACCGCGATCTGCGCACTCGGCAACGCGATCGTGGCGTCGGGCTCGAACGCCGGTCCGGCCATCGCATAGAGCCCCGCGCCGTACGCCTTGCGCACGATGACGGAGAACTTCGGGACGGTCGCCTCACTGATCGCGCTGACCATCTTGGCGCCGTGCCGGATGATGCCCTCGCGTTCGACCGTCGTGCCGACCATGAAGCCGGGTACGTCGGCCAGGAAGATGAGCGGGACGTTGAACGCGTCGCACAGCTGTACGAAGCGCGACGCCTTGTCTGCCGAGTCGACGAAGAGCACGCCGCCTTTGAACATCGGGTTGTTGGCGACGATGCCCACGACCTCGCCTTCGAGGCGGGCGAAGCCGACCGTGAGCTCACGCGCCCACAGCTCGTAGATCTCGAAGTAGGTCCCCTCATCGACGAGCCCGCGGACGAACCGCCGCATGTCGAACGCCTGCCGTTGGTTGTCCGGGACGAGCCCCGCCAGGTCGATCTGCTCCGGCTTGTTCGGAGCGGCGCTCGGCGGCCTGCCCTGCCAGTTTGTCGGCAGGTAGCTGAGGTAGCGGCGCGCGACGTCGAGCGCGGTGGGTTCGTCCGGCACCAGGTGGGTGCCGCAGCCGGAGACCGTGCAGTGCATCCGCGCACCGCCGAGCTCCTCCAACGTCGCCTTCTCCTTGACGACCATCTCGACCATCCGGGGTGAGCCGAGATACATCGACGCGTTGCCTTCGACCATGACGACGATGTCGCAGAACGCCGGAATGTAGGCACCCCCCGCTGCGCTCGGCCCGAACAGTGCGCAGACCTGAGGGATCGAGCCGCTGGCCCGGACCTGCGCATGGAAGATCGCCCCGGCGCCGCGGCGACCAGGGAACATCGCGATCTGATCGGTGATCCGGGCGCCCGCGGAGTCGACGAGGTAGACCATCGGCACGCCGACCTCGTAGGCCTTCTCGATGATGCGCAGGATCTTCTCGACCGTGCGGGCCCCCCACGAGCCGGCCTTGACCGTCGAGTCGTTGGCCATCAGGCAGATCGGCCGCCCCTCCACGGTGGCCGAACCCGTGATGACGCCGTCGGCAGGCAGGTCACCAGCGATCACATTCGCGAAGAGGCCGTCCTCGACAAACGACCCGTCGTCAACGAGGAGGCGGATCCGCTCGCGGGCGAAGAGCTTGCCCTTCTCGGCGTTCGCCTCGTGGTACTTCGCCGCGCCCCCGGCGAGTACGCGTTGGCGCACCTCGTCCAGGTGCGACCCACCTGTGTCGTCTTCGACAGTCACCAGCGGAGCCTAGCGATCGTTAAGGGTCATACTGAGCCGGTCCATCGGGGGGTCCACACATGCGCAAGGCTGCGTTGATCGTGCTTGCCAGCATTGCGCTGACCGCTATCACGGGTTTCCGCGGGACAGCGAGCGCAGACTTCGGTCCGGTTCTCAATGTCCCGCTGGCCAGTGCCATAGCCGTCGGACCACCGGACAATCAGCAACCCGTCGTCGCCGTGCAGCTCGCGCTGGTCGCCGGTGAGGCTCGCCACGTCTGGGGCCATCTCGTGGCCACGAGCAGCATCACCGGCAACGCGCGACAGACGGCGATCCTCCAATGCCGGGTCAATCAGACGACTGCCCGGGTCGGCACCCCCAGCAGGGTCACGACCAGCCAAAATCACGAGGGCCGTGACACGCAGTACACCCCGACGCCCGGTGAGTTGGCGGTGGATGCGGATTTCTTGTTCGTCGCTCCCGCAACCGCGCTCTACACCTGCGAGATGCTGATGGACGTTGGGGCCTCATCGGCGGCGTACCACCTGACCGCAGTGCCGTTGAAGACATGGATCAAGGTCAGCACCGTCTCCCAGCGCGGCGCACGCATGCTCTACAACGCACCGTGCGGGAGCACTGGCACCGATCCCACGTGTGTCTACCTGACCGGAAACGAACAACGCGTCGTCGTACTGGCCAATGGATCGGCACAACCCAACTGGGCAGCGGACCCGGCGGCCAGATCCCTGGACGTGGTGGCGGACCTGAGCCTGACCAACTGTGGCGCGGGAACGGCCTCCTGCGTCCGCGCTAAATGGGGCAGAGACGATGTCGCCGCTGCGGTCGACGCCTACCTAGAGGTCATCCAGCTCGATCCGGCGGGTCGGGCATGCGGGCCGGTCGCCAGGACCCCGGGTCCCGGTGCCGGCAGAAGGATTTACATCTCCTTCAACGCTCACCACTCGATCAAGAGGTTCCAGATACAGCGGGTCCCCGTGCGCCCGGAGTGCGGCACCCGCCTGTTCACGACGCGCATCCGGATCACCCATGTCGGGGGCAACCCGGTCAAGGTCGGTGGCTACGTCCCGAGCCTGACCACGGCGCAGACTGCGGGCATTTTCATGAACCGTTTCGGCCTCTGACCCCAACCACAGGGCCGCGGATTAAGAGAGCCGAGCGACACGAATCAGACAGTACCGACTAGTGCGCTGCAGTTCGCAAGTCCTTTGCCAGGAACGCATTGCGATGTCGAGGTGTCTCGTCGCATTCAGCACGTGCCGAGCCGTTCGACGGCGCCGTGGCCCCACCGTGGCCCCACCGATCGCATACGACCAGAGGTGCCCCGCCTAGGAGCCGCTAGAGGAGGCCTTCGCGCGCCTGAGGTCCGCTGCATCGTCGGCGATCATGTACAGGTTCTTGACCGCCATATTCGTTGCCTACCGCATCTTGTTCACATAGTCGGAGTACGACTCAGGACACTTCGGCTCTGTCTGGCATCTCGTACTGGCCGTCTACGAGCGTGACGACAAGGCCGAGTTTCAAGGAGAGAACTTCGATGGCGTTCGCCAACTCGTTCTTCTCATGCCACCCGAGGTCCTCTCGATGTGCGGCCAGGAGGCGTTCGAGGGCGTCGCGGTCGCCGTGGGCGCTCAAGGCGTTGACGCCTGCCATGAACAGGTTGAACTGGTCTGCGCGGAGGAGCCGGCCGAGAAGCTCCTTGTCGAGCAGTGGCTTGCGCCGGCGGAGCTCGGAGACCGCGTGGCCGACCGTGGCTCCGAGCGAGTGGCCGTCGTTCCACTTCGGGTCGTTCGGGTCGGTGATCCCTTCGACCGCTCGCTCGAGTTGGGCACGTGCGTCCTCGACACCGAGGCGACTCGCCGACGACAGCACGTCGATGAGTTGCAGCTCGGTCAGGTTCGGCGTGTGCGACCAGTCTTCGACGAGGGCTGTCCAGTGGGCGATGCCAGGATGGGGCTGCGCGTGGTGTAGGAGCCCTCCGAAGCCGAAGTCGAGTTCCAGCCTGTGGAGCATCCCGGTGACTGCGTGGTTGGACAGCCGCACTATGTCTTCCGGCTCGACGAAGCGTCCTCGGGCCGGCTGGGCGGCCGCCTCTGCTAGTTGCGCGTCGCGGTAGTTGCCTAGGAGGGAGATCGTCACCCCAACGTGGTTGAGCGGATTCTTGTCGATGTCGGCGACGAGCCTGGCGAACGCGGTATTGTCACCGGCGCCGGCTGCCATCACGTCGAGTGCGGAGAGGAGCTCAATCTCTGTTTCCTTGAAAAGGCCGCGCGCCTCAGCAAGGAACACCTGTCGCCTGTCCTTGTCAGCGACGACGGCGGTCAGACTCTGGATTAGGGAGAGCTTCATCTCATCAGGGAACTCGTCGGAGCCGAGGATCTCTAAAAGGTACTTCTCGGGGTCGTCCAGTTTCGGCAGCAGCTGACTGGCTTCGTAGCTCAGTCTCGGCTGTTGCGTCGTGATCGCCGAGTGCAGGAGTGCGGCTCCGTCAGGGTCGAGCGGCGCCGGTACCAAGGCGTAGGCGCGGAGGCGAACCTCGAGTGGAAGGCCTGCGTCCCGAGCGATCTCGAGCGCGACCTGTGCCAGATCGGGGTGAGGCTCGAAGTTGGTGAGCACTGACGAGCGGGCCTCACGCGCTTCGTCCTCCTCGACTTCGAGGATCAGGTTGCGGACGAGTTCGAGCGCTTGACCTTGGACCTTCGCTATGGCAGGTCGAAGAGACCTGTAGACCTTGAAGCTTGACGAGTCCCGCTCCGTCAGCGCCTTGAGCACGCTGAGAGTCAGCTCCGGGTCGCTGATCTTGCTGACGATGTCGCCAGCGCCCGAATTCTGCAACCAATACTTGTGAAGAGCCTCGGTGAGCTCCTCGAGGTTGTCATCGGTAAAGCCGTCGCAGAGGAGTCGGCCGATGGCTTCGCGGGCTCGTGACGGAGAGGTCTGCCAGGCAGTGACGAGCCGTCGGCCGATGCTGCGACGTGTGTCTCCCGTGACGGTGGCGCCGTTGGTGACGCAGCGTCCAACGAGACGCAGCCCAGTGGCGAACGCGTCATCGTCTCGTTCGAGGATCTCCTGGATGAGCGGTTCCGGGTCCTCGTGGAGCTCGATGGCGAACTGCATCACCTGGGCCCAGGGTCGACTGACAGCGTTGTCGATGCGGCTGCTCAGCGTGACGGCCTCGTGCTGCACCAGATGACAGGCGGCCAGGTACTCCTGAACAATTGGGTACGGGAACTTGAGCCGGACCGCGCCTTGTGGCTGAAGGATGCCGTTGATCCGGAGTAGTTGGAAGATCCGTTCGGCCGCGTCCGGCTCTCCGATGTGCTCGCCGATGACGGCCCGGACTTCAGACTCGCTGACGCCGATCTCTTGCGTTTCGATTTTCCGGTAGGCGATGTCCTGGGCGATGGTCCGGAGTGACGGCGCGGGCGCGCCGTCTGTGACGATCTTGTGCTCCGCCGGTGCGATGAGCGTCTTGAGGTAGCCCTCGATGAGGTCTGAGCGGCTGATCGGTTCCAGGTCATTCACTGGTGTCGTGGCCAGCAGCATCGTCAAGAAGAGTGGGATGCGCGCCAGGCGGTTCAGGTCCGGGTACAACCTCAGTCGGTTCACGAAGTGCGAGGCGTTGATGCTGTCGAGGTGGTTGGCGATGACTTTGGCGAAGGACGCGATGTCCTGGTCGGACAAGGGCGTCAGTTCCACCTGTCGGGCTTCGGGCAGCCCGTTGACGACCGCTGGGTCCCGTGCTGTCAGGAGCCAAGGACAGTGCTGGTAGAGCGACGAGAAGCGCGCGATGCGTTGCAGTACAACGGTCCGGTCGCTGGCCGGGATCTCGTCGAGACCGTCGTAGAGAAGGACAAGCAGCCCTTGCTCCGCGAGGAGTCGCCAGTCGGCGGCCAGTCCGTACTCGTCGGTTAGGTGCTGTTCGACGAACGACAGCACGTTGGTGCCTCTCTTGGCCAGCAGGGCGAGTGGGATCTCTACGGGGACGAACGGGCCTTCTGCTAGTCCGCTCATCAGTGCCGTCAGCAGAGCCGATTTGCCGTAGCCGGGCCCCGCGACGACGACGACTCGGTCGAACTCCAACTGGGGGAAATCGCGCAGGTCGACGCGGTCGCGAGTGGGTTCCCGCCAGTAGCCGGGGTCTTCGTCTTCGAAACTTCGTAGGCCGTCAGCTTCGAAGTCACGAGCTGTGGGCCAGACGAAGAGTTCCTCAACCGTTCCGCTTCTGTCGGTCCCCGGGATCGTGATGAATCCCTGCTTTTTAATCGCTTCGCGGTAGGCGTTCAGTCCCCACGTCGGAGGTTCGACCAGAGTCAGTTTGTGCTCAAGCGCGAGTTGTCGGCGTAGCGGGCCGGCGCGGTAGTGGGTCCGGCGTCCAGCTCCTGCGCTGATGATGTCGCGAAGAGTGGTCGGCAGCTCAGCTGGTCCTCCGGCCGCGAGCCGGCGGCGGTTGAACTCCGCGTCGACGTGCTCTCGCGACCAGTGAAGAAAGGTGGTGCGCTGGAAGATCGCCAGCGCCGCTTCATGTGTTCCCACTTGTTTGACGATGCCGTTGAGAATCATGACCTGTCGTCTCGAGAGTCGGCCTACCCACTCGTTTACGTCTTCGGCTTGAGCCCGCTTGGCCATCTCGACGCAGTCCTCGAATCGCTGCGTAGAGTTGGCAACGATGACCTGGATTCTGTCGTTCACACTGAAGCCTTGGCTGGTGCGTTGTGCACCGAGCTGCTTCCACAGCTTGACCCATGGCTTGCCGCTGGGAAGGTCGAGCTTGACGTTCTGGTAGATCGCGGTGGCGTCGGCGTGCCGGATCACGATGTCGTCGACCTGCTCGGGTGCCTCGACTCTTACGTCGGTGACGCGCTCGTATGCGGGTGCCGGGTCCATGGCGAGCATGTCCAGCATGGCGAGGACGGCGACCGAGTTCTGGTAGTGGATCCCGTCCTGTGTCGTCGGTCCGCCGCGCTCAGGCATCGGCTCCTGGCCACATGGCCGTCACGCTAGTCGTCCGCGAAGCTCCGTGGGGGCATTCGAGGTGTCGTCGGATGCGTTGGATGCGAGGCGGATTGTGATCGTGGTTCAGCGAGGTTGACCTGGACTTTGACCGTGAGCGACTCGCAGCCGGATCCATGTGGCGAGACCTCGGCTTCGCGTTCACGACTCCGCGCGGTACGCCCATTGACCCACGGAACGATCACCGGGCGTGGCATGAGCTGCTCAAGAAGGCCGGCGTACGACGCGCTCGGCTACACGATGCGCGTCATACCGCTGTGACGTTGCTGCTTGGGCACGGAGTACCGGCTCGTGTTGCGATGCAGATCCTCGGACACAGTCAGATCAGGGAGTGTCCGGAACATTGTGTGAGGACCTTGGGCTAGTCCACGGATACGGTTGCTCATCGCAGCCCGAAGCGGCGGTGGCCACCACTTTCTCGACAGGTGACGTGCGCAACCCTCCTGGTCGAGACAGTGACGTCTTATGCCACGCAGATCTCTCAGGTAGGGCAGCGGACCCAGAAATCCGCGGTGCACACGTCGTTCGATGTCATCGCGTGTCGTCGTACGCGAAGAAGTCGCTGCACGTTGCATCAGTTCGAGGATGCGAAGACGTCGGTGGGCCAATATGGGGCACGGCGCCGGCACGCGGCCACACGCCGGCAACCTCATGATCGTCGATCATGGGCTGACCTGCGATAACACAGTGCGCCGCCAGGGACTCGAACCCCGAACAACGCGGATTAAGAGTGCGCGGTCGTCGTGCGCGGCCCGGCGCGAAGGACCTGTGACGGCAACGTGCGTCCGACGATGCGCTCGGCCTCGGCCGCCGCATCAATCAGCGCCGCGAGGTCCACCCCGGTGGAGACACCCATGTCCTCGACCATGTGCACGAGCTCCTCGGTCGCGATGTTGCCGCTGGCGCCGGGCGCATAGGGGCAGCCACCGAGCCCACCGACGCTGGCGTCGAAGTCGGCGACGCCGAGCTCGAGTGCGGTGAGCACGTTGGCCAGCCCAGTGCCGCGCGTGTTGTGGAAGTGCAGGTTCAGCGGCGTGTCGGGGTACGCCGAGCGAAACTCACCAATCAACCGGCGTACCCGAGCCGGTGTGGCCATCCCAGTCGTGTCGCCGAAGGAGATGCCGTCGGCACCGTCGCGGATCGCACGTCCCGCGACCTCGACGACGCGCGCCTCCGGCACATCGCCCTCGTACGGGCAGCCCCACGCTGTGGAGATGATGACCTGGCAGGTCGCGCCGGCGTCGTGTGCCGCTGCGATGACGCCCGCGATGTCGTCGAGAGACTCGGCCGTGGAGCGGTTGACGTTCTTCCGGTTGTGCGTGTCCGAAGCAGAGACGACTGCTTCGATCTCGTGAAACCCGACGGCTAGCGCACGCTCGGCTCCCCGCATGTTGGGGACCAGAGCGGAGTAACGCACATCGTCATTGCGATGGATCTTTGCCCAGACATCGTCCGCATCCGCCATCTGCGGGATCGCCTTGGGGTGGACGAAGCTCACCGCCTCGATTCGACCGACGCCGGTCCGCGACAGTGCGTCGATCAGCGCGACCTTGGCCTCGGTCGAGACCGGCGCTTCGTTCTGCAAGCCGTCGCGCGGGCCGACTTCGCGCAGGCTGATGCTGGCGGGCAGGTCGCTCACTCGTCCTCCTTCTCCTTGCCATTCACGTTAGCTCGGCGCAGGACGGTGAGCTCGAGGTTGCTGTACCCCTTGACGCGATGGCGACCGAGGCTGCGCAGGGCGTACGCCGGTTCCTCGGCCAGGGCGGTTGCCACCGCCCGGTCCACCAGGACGGTCCCGGGCCGAGCGAGCGAGGTCAGCCGGCTGGCGATGTTGACGGGTTCGCCGAACACATCTCCATAGCGCGACAGCACCGGTCCGCACGCGAGTCCGGCTCGTAGGTCGGGGAGGTCCTGGTCCTTGCTGTGCGACTCGACCAGGCGCAGCGCGATCTCGGCGGCGGCACGTGCCTCGTCGGCCACGAAAAACACCTCGTCGCCGAGCGTCTTCACTATTCGCCCGCCGTACTCGGCCATGAGCAAGGTGGCCCGCGTCTCGAAGTCCTCGAGCAGGTGCCCGAGCTTCTCGCTGTCGACGACGCGGGACAGGCGCGTGTAGTTGACCATGTCAGCAAAGCCCACGGTGAGCGTTCCGCTGTCGGCCTCCCCGAGAGCTGCTGCCAACGCGCGCGGTGCATTGGCCGCCAGCTGACGCCGCCAGACCGTGACCAGGATGCGTTCGAGATCTGGCAGCACGTCGTCGGCGACCTCGGCAACCAACGCCTCGAGATCCTTCGGCTTCGCGGTCGCACCGAGGTCCGTCGCGCCGAGGTCCTTCAGGCGTTCGGTGAGGATGTTGACCTGCCAGTCCGCCAACCGGGCCATCTGCTGACCCATCGCCCGCGTGCTGGTGAGCGCCGTCTCTTCATCGATCAGCCCCTTAGCCTCGAGCTCTCGCAATGTCTGCAGGGCGTTGAGGTCGCCGTCGGTGAAGATCCGGTCGTCGTCAGCCGCATCGGGGAAACCCATGGCCCGCCACAACCGGCGGGCGTAGTCCAGCGAGACGCCGCTGCGTTCGGCGATCTCCAGTCGCGTGTACTTCCGCGGACCGCCGAGGAGGATCTCTTCGAGCGGGTCTGTGTGGTCGTCGTTGGCGTGGTCGGTTGTCACGTCACGGCTGCGACAGACCCGGCGTACCCGGAGTGGTCTCCTCGTCTTCGTGGTCGACGACTCCCGTACGCCGCTTCGAGTGCGCCTCGACGAGCCGGTAGAGCTCACGTTGCACGGTTTCGACCTTCGGGACGTCGGTCATGACGAGTTGGCCGCGTTCACCGGCTGACTCGACGGTGAGCGTGCCGCAGCGGAGGATTCGTTCGAAGACGTTGTGCGAGAAGCTGACGTCATTGACGCGGGACAGCGGGATGTCCCGGCCCGCCCTCGACAGGATTCCGGTGCGCGTGATCAGCCGGTCGGTCGTCAGGACATAGAGCGTCGTCATCCACCGCAACCACGGAATGATCGTGCCCCAGATGAGGATCACGGCGGCGACGATGAGGACCGCCCACTGGCCGATCCGCGCGACCGTGCTGTTATCGCCGATCGTCACGTAGAGGAAGACCGAGAGCCCCACCACGATCGGGATGAGCAGCACCGGAAACACCAGCGCTTTCCAGTGCGGATGCAACTCGTGGACGATCTCTTCACCCTCACCGAGCAGCTTGTGCGGGTACGCCACGGCACGACCCCTTCCCTACGTCGCGGGTGATCCTTCCACGCGGTCAGGAGGCCCGCACATGGACGACGTCACCGGCGCTGAGCGGACGCTCGCCATCTTTGGTGGCGACAACGAGTCGCCCCTCGTCATCGATGCGTTCGCCGACTCCTTCGACTGTCTCGCCGTTCGGCAACTCGACGCGAATCTCTGCGCCGAGCGTGTCGCACTTGTCGGCGTACGCCGCAGCGAGCGTGGCCGGATCGCCGGCTCCGTCGCACCAGGACTGGTAGCGCCGGTCCAGCGAACGCAGCACAGAGCGGAGCACGGTCTCGCGGTCGGTCGACGGAGCACCTGCCAGGAACAGTGAGGTTGCGTCCGCGGTCGGCAACTCGTCCGCAGACGTGGTGACGTTGATGCCGACGCCAACGACAGCCGCCGAGCCATGCCGCTCGAGCAGGACACCGGCCAGCTTCTTACCGTCGACCAGGACGTCGTTAGGCCACTTCAACCGGGTTTGCACGCCGCTGACCTCGTGGATAGCGCCGGCGACAGCAAGCCCGGCGAGCAGCGGCAGCCAGGTCCAGCGCGCGTCCGGAACGGAGTCGGGTCGGAGGAGCACCGAGAACGTGAGGCCGGCACGCGGCGGCGACGACCACGTGCGATCGAGCCGCCCTCGCCCGGAAGTCTGATGTTCGGCAACGACGACGAGGCCCTCATCCGCGCCGTCGGCCGCCGCATGGGCAACGTCGGCATTGGTCGACGCCGACTCGTCGACAACCCGTATCTCACGCCACAGGGAGCCAGGACGAACGAGCGCGCGGGTGAGCGTCGGCGTACGCAGTGGTGGACGTTCGAGGTCCGACCACGACGATGGCACCCGGTTACGCTACGCGGCATGTCGAGCACCGCTTCTGACCCTGAAGAGCAGCAGCCGGATCTCCATACGACGGCAGGCAAGCTGGCCGATCTGCGGAATCGCACGGACGAAGCAGTCCACGCCGGGTCCGCGCGCGCCGTAGAGAAGCAGCATGCCAAGGGCAAGATGACCGCCCGCGAGCGAATCGAGGCGTTCCTCGATCCCGACTCGTTCGTGGAGACCGATGCGCTCGCCCGGCACCGTTCGACGTCGTTCGACTTGGACAAGACGCGGCCGTACGGCGACGGCGTCATCACCGGGTACGGCACCGTTGGCGGGCGTCCCGTGTGCATCTTTTCCCAGGACTTCACGGTGTTCGGCGGCAGCCTCGGTGAGGTGTACGGCGAAAAGATCGTCAAGGTCATGGACCTCGCCCTCAAGACGGGCTGCCCGGTCGTCGGCCTCAACGACGGTGGCGGCGCGCGCGTGCAAGAGGGCGTCGTTGCTCTCGGTCTGTACGGCGAGATCTTCTATCGCAACGTGATGGCAAGCGGCGTAATCCCGCAGCTCTCCCTGATCATGGGCCCGTGCGCGGGCGGTGCGGTCTACTCCCCCGCGATCACCGACTTCACCCTGATGGTCGACAAGACGTCGCACATGTTCATCACCGGTCCCGACGTCATCAAGACGGTGACGGGGGAAGACGTCGAGTTCGAGGAGCTCGGTGGCGCCCACACGCACAACACCAAGTCCGGCGTTGCGCACTTCCAGGCTGCGGACGAGCAGGATTGTCTCGAGCTAGCTCGCGAACTGCTCTCCTACCTGCCAAGCAACAACATGGAGCAGCCCCCGGCGTACTCCGCCCCCGCATCGCTGGAACTGTCGGCGGAAGACTTCGAGCTCGATACATTTATCCCGGACTCGAGCAACCAGCCGTACGACATGCACGAGGTGATCTCCCACATCGTCGATGACGGCGAGTTCCTCGAAGTGCACGCGCTGTTCGCGCCGAACATGATCTGCGGATTCGGCCGCGTGGAGGGGCATTCCGTCGGCATCGTCGGAAACCAGCCGATGCAGTTCGCCGGCACGCTCGATATCGATGCATCGGAGAAGGCCGCGCGCTTCGTGCGCACGTGCGACGCCTTCAACGTGCCGATCCTGACGTTGGTCGACGTGCCCGGCTTCCTCCCGGGTGCCGACCAGGAATGGCTGGGCATCATCCGCCGCGGCGCCAAGTTGATCTATGCCTACTGCGAGGCAACGGTGCCCAAGGTCACCGTCATCACTCGCAAGGCGTACGGCGGGGCCTACGACGTCATGGGCTCGAAGCACCTGCGCAGTGACATCTCCTTTGCCTGGCCCACTGCCGAGATCGCGGTCATGGGCGCGCAAGGTGCGGTGAACATCCTCTACCGCAAGGAGCTCGCCACAGCCGACGACCCCGACGCGATGCGCGCACAGCTCATCACGGACTATGAGGATCACCTGCTATCGCCGTACATCGCCGCCGAGCGTGGGTACATCGACGCGGTCATCGCGCCATCCGAGACGCGACGAGAGGTGATCAAGGCGCTGCGCCAGCTACGGACCAAGCGCGAGTCGCTACCGCCGAAGAAGCACGGCAACATCCCGCTATGACCGACGAAGCGCGACCGCTGCTGCGAGTCGTTCGCGGCAATCCCACCGCTGACGAGCTCGCCGCACTCGTTGCGGTCATCACCGCGCGCGCAGTGATCTCACGGGATGCAGACGCGTCCCAACGCTCCCTTTATGCCGACCCTGCGGCGACCCATCGTGCCCCGCTTCGCGTCGGCGCGGGCGCATGGGTTGCGAGCGGTTGGGTTCCCGGCACCCGCACCAAAGCCGCCTTTTAGCCGAAACGATCTACTTGACCGGGCAGGACCGTCCGACAGAGTCAAGATCCAGGTCTACGCGACGGTTTCAGCCAGTCAAGTAGATCGACTTCCTCATGCTGTTGCTCGCGCGGCCCGGGCGAACGCCGCCAGGATGCGGGCCCTGGTGCGGGCGCGATGCAGAAAGCTGTCGTCCCAGCCCCACCGAACGACGAGGAAGCCCAAATCTTCCAATGCCTCTTGGCGGCGCTTTTCCATCCACAACGACTCGCGGCTGACCAGAGAATCTGCGTCCTCGCCGTATTTCACCTTGCCGTCCGCTTCTCCAATGACACGATGACGCCGCCAATAGAAGTCGAGACGAACTCGACCGAACCCAGGGACGTCCATCCAGACCTGCGGCACGGGCATTTCGATGTCTTCCTCCTCGAAGAACACCCGAGAGGCAGACTCCAGCACGCTCTCGCTGCGCTTGTCGGCGAAGTCGATGACACGCGCCGCTGCCAACGCTCCCGGCCAGTTAGCGCATCGCGAGAGCACCGCACGCAACGCCTTCTTCCCGACCGGCTTGTGCCTCAGCGCGTGATCAGCAGCGACAACACCGTCTAAGAACGGGACCGTGCGGGCTGTGTCCACGACGCTGCGGGCAATGGACGTGACTTCAAGGCCCGCAATGCGTTCCCGGTGCAGGTGTTCTCCAGGCAACGCAGCGGCGCTGACATCGAGGCCGTCATACCTGGCCGCGGTGCCGATGTCAGACGTCATGTGGATGGAGTGGGTGTGGTCCAGTTGATGCACGCGATGCAACGTCAACGCAGATTGGTGACTGACCACCAATTGTCGCTTCATGCACAAGTTGGCCGCCCCGGCATCGGCGGCGTGGCGGTCGGCTGGCTGCTGAATCGTGGACGTCTCCGCAAACACGCCACGACGCAGACGCGTGGCACCGCCCACCCTGACTAGGGCAGCCAATCGCTCGTCAGTCAACCCAGACTCACGTGCCTGGGCACTAGTGAAAGCACCGCCTTGACCCGCGGCTACGGCGCGCAGTTTGTCGTTCACGTCGCGACGATGCGCCGGAAACAGCTCGTGACGGACGGTGGACTTCGGATCTGGGGATGACGCGACTGAGGTGATGTGGATCTACTTGGATGAGTGAGACCGGCTCCGAAGGGTCCGTCCGGTTCTTTCCGACGGTTCCGCCCAGTCATGTAGATCGTTTGGCACCGTGCCAGGCGGGACTACGGTCCCCCTAGAATCCTCAAGTGCGCACAGTCCTCATCGCCAACCGCGGCGAGATTGCGGTCCGCGTCGCACGCGCCTGCCGCGATGCGGGACTGCGCAGTGTGGCGGTGTACGCCGAGCCCGACATCGACGCGTTGCACGTGCGCATGGCCGATGAGGCAATGGCGCTCGGCGGTGCGACGCCCGGCCAGAGCTACCTCGACGTCGAGAAGGTCCTCAGCGCGGCCAAGCGCGCGGATGCAGATGCAATCCATCCCGGCTATGGCTTCCTGAGCGAGAACGCCGACTTCGCGCAAGCCGTCATCGACGCCGGTCTGACGTGGATCGGTCCGTCGCCGGAAGCGATTCGCGTGCTCGGTGACAAGGTCGCTGCACGACACATTGCCGCGAAGGTCGGTGCCCCGCTCGTCCCTGGCACGAGCGACCCGGTCAGCGGACCCGAGGAAGTCGTCGCGTTCGCGAAGGAGCACGGCCTGCCGATCGCGATCAAGGCGGCGTTCGGTGGCGGCGGCCGCGGCCTGAAAGTCGCCCGGAGTCTCGACGAGGTCGAAGAGCTCTACGCGTCCGCCGTCCGCGAAGCCGAGCAAGCGTTCGGGCGCGGTGAGTGCTTCGTCGAGCGCTACCTCGACAACCCGCGACATGTCGAGGTGCAGGTCATCGCCGACACCCACGGCAACGTCGCCGTTGTCGGCACGCGCGACTGTTCACTGCAGCGCCGCCATCAGAAGCTCGTCGAGGAGGCCCCCGCGCCGTTTCTCTCCGACGAGCAGCGGGCCACCCTGCATGACGCCGCGCGCCGGATCATCACCGAGGCCGGCTACGTCAACGCGGGCACCGTGGAGTTCCTCGTCGGACAGGACGGCACGATCACCTTCCTCGAGGTCAACACCCGGCTCCAGGTCGAGCATCCGGTGACCGAGGTGACGTCCGACGTCGACCTCGTGCGCGAACAGTTCCGCGTCGCCGACGGCGAGAAGCTCACGATCCCATTGGAGCCATCGCCGCGCGGGCACGCATTCGAGTTCCGCATCAACGGTGAGGACCCCGGCCGCAACTTCCTGCCGGCACCCGGCACCGTCACGAGGTGGCATGAGCCAGCCGGGCCCGGCATCCGCATGGACTCCGGTGTCGAGGAGGGCTTCGTCGTACCCCAGTCGTTTGACTCCCTCCTCGCCAAGCTCATCGTGTACGGCGCCACCCGGCAAGAAGCGCTCGAGCGCTCCCGTCGCGCGCTCGACGAGTTCGTCGTCGATGGGCTGCCCACCGCGCTGACCTTCCACCGCGTCGTCGTGCGCGACCCGGCGTTCACGGCTGACGACGGCACCTTCGGCGTCCACACCCGGTGGATCGAGACCGAGTTCAACAACACCATCGAGCCCTACGCCGGCGACGCAGCCGACGCGGACGAGCCAGCCGAGCGCGAGCGGGTCACCGTCGAGGTCGGCGGCAAGCGACTCGAGGTCGTCTTGCCGGCCGGACTCGGTGTCGGCGGCGGCGCGAGCGCCAAAGCACCGCGGCGCGGACGCGGCCGCAAGACGGCGGCAGCAGCCACCGGCGACTCGTTGACCAGCCCAATGCAGGGCACGATCGTGAAGGTCGCCGTCGAGGACGGTCAGCAGGTCTCGGCCGGTGAACTCATCGTGGTCCTCGAGGCGATGAAGATGGAGCAGCCACTCAACGCACACAAGGACGGCACGATCACCACGCTGTCGGCCGAGGTCGGACAGACGGTCTCCGCTGGCGCCGTGATCTGCGAGATCAAGGACTAGCCCCAACCCTCAACTCGGTGCGTTCTCCATCAGCTGACGCGCGGCTTCGGTGATGCTGCCGGACAACGACGGATAAACCGCGAACGAGTTCGCGACCTGGTCGACGGTCAAGCCCAGTTGTACGCCGAGCGACAGCGGCAACACCAACTCGCTCGCCCGTGGCGCGACGACGACGCCGCCCACAATGGTTCCCGTCGACGGGCGCGCGAACAGCTTCACGAAACCGTCGGTGATGCCCTGCATCTTGGCGCGGGCGTTCGTCGCGAGCGGCAGTCGGACGACGCGCGCGTCGCTGCGTCCGGCATCGACGGCCGCCTGCGTCACGCCGACCGTCGCGATCTCCGGATCCGTGAACACATTGGCGGCCACGGTGGACAGCCGCAACGGCGTCACCGCTTCGCCGAGCGCATGCCACATCGCGATGCGCCCCTGCATGGCCGCCACCGAAGCGAGCATGTTCACGCCGGTGCAGTCACCGGCGGCGTACACCCCCGGAACAGAGGTGCGAGACACCCGATCGACATCGACGAAGCCGCCGTCAGTGACACGTACGCCGATCTCCTCCAGGCCCAGCCCACCGGTGTTCGGCACCGAGCCGACCGCAAGCAGGCAGTGCGAGCCCTCGATAGTGCGACCGTCGGTGAGCGTGACGAGAACGCCCGCCGCGGTCGGCTCGACGCCGGCGGCGCGGGACCGGGACAGGACCGTCATGCCACGGCGCTCGAACACGTCCTCCAGCACCTGAGCGGCATCGGGGTCCTCACCCGGCAGGACGCGGTCCCGGCTCGACACCAGGGTCACCGCGGAGCCCAGCGCCTGGTAGCCGCTCGCGAACTCGGCACCAGTGACCCCGGACCCCACGACCACGAGGTGCGCGGGCAGCTCGGTCAGCTCATAGAGGTCCCGCCAGGTCAGGATGCGCTCGCCATCAGGCACCAGACCGGGCAGTCGGCGCGGCGAGGCCCCGGTGGCGACCAGCACCGCGTCGGCCTGGATCCGCTGGTCGCCCGCGATGACCTCATTGGGGCCAGCAAGGCGGGCTGCAGCACTAACTATTTGCACGCCTTCACGGCGCAGCCGCTGCTCGATGTCGACCGACTGCGCATTGGCAAGCGCCTTCACTCGTTCGTTGACCGTGCGCAGATCCACCGCGATGAAGGCTGCGGTTTCCGACGATGCGATCAATGTCTTGGACGGCACACAGTCGGTGAGGACGCACGCACCACCGAGACCGTCGCGTTCGACGATGGTGACCTCAGCGCCGAGTTGAGCAGCGACCAAGGCAGCTTCATAGCCGCCTGGCCCACCACCGACGATGACGATTCGCGCCACGTGTTCATCCTTGCATCGCTTGGTCGCTCGACCTGTCAGGATGCCGATGTGGCCATCTACGCCGCCTACGCGACCAACATGGACAGCGCGCGCATGGCCGAGCGCTGCCCGCACTCGCCGTCGCGGGGCGCCGGTTGGCTCGAAGGCTGGCGACTCACGTTCGGTGCCGAGGAGCACGGCTGGGAGGGCGCGTTAGCCACGGTGGTCGAGGACGCGGGTTCGCACGTGTTCGTGCGGTTGTACGACGTGCCGCCACAAGACGAACGCTCACTCGACCAGTGGGAGGGCGTTGACATCGGGCTCTACCGAAAGGTGCGGGTGCGCGTCGCGACACTTGATGGAGAGGTGCTCGCCTGGCTCTACATTCTCGACGGGTACGAGGGCGGGCTGCCCTCAGCGCGCTACGTCGGGCTGATGGCGGATGCCGCTGAGGCGGCAGGAGCTCCCGATGACTACGTCGATGACCTTCGCGGGCGACCGTGCAAAACCGTCGGTCCGTCACAGTCCGGGGAAAGCGAGTGAGTGCTGGTCAGTGCTCCACGTGCTCTGGCTCACGTTCGGGCTGTTGTTGCGCGGGCAAACTCGTCGGGTGGTGACGACTCCACTCCGTCGTCATCGCACGAGCGCGGTGAAAGCGCTCGACCTCATCCGGACGAGAACTGCGGCCAAGCGTTGCGACGGCAGCGGCCACAGCACAGACGCCCACGATGATCAGCAAGAGGATGATCATCACGGCTTCCCTTCTGTGCGCCCCCCGGAATAGCGACTCACTCGGTTAACAGCCTCACACATTTCGGACAACGTCGCCAACTCGGGGTGGTCAGCAAGCGTCAGAAGGCATCTCGCGGTTGGTAGACCCCCCACACCTCGCGCAGGGCCGTGCAGACCTCGCCGACCGTGGCTCGCGCCCGGAGCGCCTCGCGCATCGGGTAGAGGACGTTGTCCTCGCCCTCGGCCGCCTTCTTCAGCGCACCGAGGGTGCGGGTGACTTCGTCGTTGTCGCGCTCGGCACGGAGCTTCGCCAACCGCTCCGCTTGCGCCGCCTCGATGGTCGGGTCGACGCGCAGCGGTTCGTAGGCTTCTTCTTCCGCGAGCGCGAACTTGTTGACGCCGACCACTACGCGCGAGCCCTCGTCGATCTGCAGCGCGACGCGGTACGCCGAATGCTCGATCTCGCGTTTCTGGAACCCCTGCTCGATCGCATCGACGGCGCCGCCCATGCTCTCGACGCGTGACATGAGCTCTCGAGCTGCGGTCTCGATGTCGTCGGTCATCGACTCGACGACGTACGAGCCGGCGAACGGATCGACAGTTGCGGTCACGTCCGTCTCGTAGGCGAGAACCTGCTGGGTGCGCAGCGCGAGGCGCGCTGCCTTCTCGGTTGGGAGCGCAATGGCTTCGTCGTAGGAATTGGTGTGCAGCGACTGCGTGCCGCCGAAGATGGCGGCGAGCGCTTGTGCAGTCACCCGCACGATGTTGACCTCCGGCTGTTGCGCAGTCAGTTGTACGCCGGCTGTCTGCGTGTGGAACCGCAGCATCTGCGACTTGGGATCCTTCGCGCCGAACTCATCGCGCATCACTTGTGCCCAGATGCGACGTGCGGCTCTGAACTTGGCCACTTCCTCGAGCAGTGTCGTGCGCGACACGAAGAAGAACGACAACCGCGGAGCGAAGTCATCGACGGCGAGACCAGCAGCAATCGCGGCGCGCACGTATGCAATACCGTTGGCCAGAGTGAACGCGATCTCCTCAACTGGAGTAGCTCCCGCCTCTGCCATGTGATAGCCGGAGATGGAGATGGTGTTCCACTTCGGTATCTCGGCCTTGCAGTAGGCGAACGAGTCGGCGACGAGACGTAGCGATGGCTTCGGCGGGAAGATGTAGGTCCCGCGGGCGATGTATTCCTTGAGCACGTCGTTCTGCGCGGTGCCCGTCAACATCGATGGGTCGACGCCCTGCTCCTCGCCCACGAGTTGGTACAGCAGGAGCAGCAAAGCCGCCGGTGCATTGATCGTCATCGACGTCGACACTTGATCGAGCGGGATGCCGTCAAAGAGCATCCGCATGTCGTCGATCGAGTCGATGGCGACGCCGACCTTGCCAACCTCGCCGTGCGCGATCGGGTCGTCGGAGTCGTATCCCATCTGGGTGGGCAGGTCGAACGCCACCGAGAGCCCCGTCGTTCCTGCCTCAATCAGCCGGTGATAGCGCTCGTTGGACTCCTTGGCGGTCCCGAATCCGGCGTACTGCCGCATGGTCCAGGGGCGGCCGGTGTACATCGAGGGGTAGACGCCGCGGGTGAAGGGAAACTCCCCTGGCGTGCCGAGCTTCGTAGCGGGATCGAAATCCGCCAGCGCCTCGGGCCCGTACACGGGCTCGATCGGCAGCCCGCTCTCTGACTCACGCGTCATGGTCATGCGATGCTACCGGCGATGACGGACCCCAACGCCGATGAGGGCGGCGATCGCATCCTGTGCGGGCGCTACCGGCTGCGCGAGCGCATCGGCCAAGGTGGGATGGGTGTCGTCTGGCTCGCTCATGACGAGCTGCTCGACCGTCCCGTTGCCGTAAAAGAGATCGTCAACGTTGACGCGGGTCATGACGTGCGCGAACGACTCGTGCGCGAGGCACGAGCAGCAGCACGACTCGATCATCCCGGCGCGGTCCGCGTTTACGACATCGCGGACGAAGAGGACGACGGCGCTGGCGGTGCCCCGTGGATCGTCATGGAGGTCCTGAGCGGGCAAACACTGCAGGACGCGATTCGCGCAGACGGCCCGATGCCCGCTCCACGCGTCGCCGCGATCGGCGCCGCGCTTATCGACGCGATCGACGCGGCACATCGCGCCGGGATTTTGCATCGCGACATCAAGCCGGCCAACGTTCAGCTGTGCGAGGACGGCCGCGTCGTGCTCACGGACTTCGGCATCGCATCAATGACCGGTGATGCGTCGATAACGCGCACCGGTGACATCATCGGCAGCCCGGCCTACATGTCGCCGGAGCGCGCACGCGGACGTTCGCTCGACCCGGCATCCGACCTCTTCTCGCTCGGCGCGACGTTGTACGCCGCGGTCGAAGGCAGGCCGCCGTTCGATCGCGAGACACCGGTCGCGACGCTCACCGCCCTCGTCACCGACCCACCGGACACGTATCAGCACGCGGGTGAGCTGAAGCCGGTGCTCGACGGATTGCTCGCGAAGGAACCAGGTCAACGACTCACGGCGGCGACCGCGCGCGCGATGCTCGAGGCGATCAGTCGCGGCGAGACACTCCCGCCATTACCTCCACCGCCGCACGATGACCAGCAGACGCAGGTGTTCGCCGCCGTACCGAATGCGGCAGCAGCACAGACACCGCCACCGGTCGTCGACGATGCGTTACCGCTCGCTCATCCGGTACCTCCGCGCCGACGGTTGGGTCGCGTTGTCGCCGTCCTGGCCGCGCTGGCTGTGTTGATTGGCGGCGGCATTGCGGCATGGCAAGTCACCAGTGGCGGATCGGGCGGCAACCAGAACGCGACGAAGAACACCGCCGACGGTCCCTTCGCACCGGGCGCTGGGCCGGTTCCCGCGGACTGGACGGTGCGACAGGGCCCATCGGGCTGGTCGCTGGCCACACCGGCAGATTGGCAAGAGCAGAACCAGGGTTCGGTACGCCGGTGGCGCCGCGATTCGCCGTACGCCTACATCGCTGTGGTGACGACCAGCGGATCGACGGCGGCAAAGGCGCTCGCCAGCTTCCAATCGCCGTTCGCGAGCGGTCATGAGGCCTACCACCAGGAGAGCCTGGACACGACCACGACGTTCCGCGGCACCGACGCGGCGACGACGACATTCACCTACCGCGACGTGGGCACGGATCTGAAGGCGTCCTTGCTCGCCTACAAGCCGAGCGCCAGCGCCTCCCGCGTCTACCTCCTGTGGTGGCAGACCAAGCCGGATGGCTGGAACGCATCCCAGGAGGTCCGATCCCAAGTGCTGGCCTCCTTCCGACCCTCGCCGTAACGATCGGGGTCGGTACCCTGACCCGGTCATGCGATTGGTCTCCCTCCCCCGCGTCGTCCTGTGCGCGGGCCTCGCCTGCGCTTCGTCGCTCGTTCTGGCGACCCCGGGAACGGCCGCGGTGCGAGCCGGCTCGGACGGCGAGGCCGGTCCGGTCGGTGGCGCCCAGATGGCCTCCCGTGGCGTCGTCGTGGACGCTCAGTCGAGATTCGCCAAGCCTCCCGTGGTCGTGGCGTCGTCCTGGGTCATCGCCGATCTCGACAGCGGCGACGTGCTCGCCGCCCGAAACCCCCATGGACGGTTCGCACCCGCGAGCACGCTGAAGACGCTGACGGCAGTCACGTTCATCCCGCGAATGGATCCCGATCAGCTCATCTTGGTGCCATACGAAGCCGGCGCGGTCGACGGCACGAAGGTCGGCGTGGTGCCGGGCGGCAAGTACCCAGTACGCGAGTTGATGATGTCGATGCTCATCGTGTCGGCCAACGACTCGGCGACGACGATTGCGAGCGCGCAGCAGCCGCTCAGCGAAGGTCTCAAGCTGATGAACGAAGAGGCCGCCCGACTACATGCCCGCGACACGTTCGCGCGCAACCCGAGCGGCCTTGATGCCAAGGGGCAGCTCAGCTCGTCGTACGACCTCGCCTTGATCGGACGCGCCGGCATGAACATGCCGGAGTTCCGTCGGTACGTCAGCACCAAGCGCTCGTCCATCAGCGCGCCGAAAAAGAAGCGCTATGAGATCTACACACACAACCATCTGTTGCTCAACTACCCGGGCACGCTCGGCATCAAGAACGGCTACACCGTCGCCGCCAAGGCGTCCTTCGTCGGCGCTGCCGAACGCGGCGGTCACCGACTCATAGTCGCGCTGATGCACGGCACGCCGTTGCTGTGGAAGGAAGCCGCGCGCTTGCTCAATTGGGGCTTCGCGGTAGACGGGCGCATCGCACCGGTTGGGCGACTGGTCGACCCGGCCCCGATGCCCGGCGACGAGCTCGCGACCGGTGCACCACCGGGAGGGGTCTCGGCGAGCACCGCGCGGCCAGCGTCCGGCGGGCTTGATCTGCCCGTGGCTCCCCTCGTAGCAGCGGGCGCGGTTGTTCTGCTGTTCGCCGCGTTGCGGTTACGGGCGCGTCGCCGCCGTGGGCACCGGTTTCGCTCGCGGTCCAAGTTCAGCCTGCCCCCGCTCTGACCCGTCGGGCGTCCCAGGCGACGAGCGCTCGGCACTACCCGACGGTGGCAAGTCATCTTCGTACGGCGCCGTGACGGTCCATGCCGCGCAGAACAGGAGTAGGCGCGACACCAGGTTGATCCAGATCAGCAGCCCGACGACGGCGGCGAACGTGCCATAGACCGGGTTCCCGGTGGTGTTCTTCAGGTAGATCGATCCGAACGCCTTAAGGACCTCGAACAGCACGCTCATGAGCAGCGCACCCTGCAACAGACGGGCACCCGGCGGGCGCGCACGCGGGAGTCGCGTGAAGAGCCAGCTGAAGACAGCGACGTCCGCGGCGATGGCAAGGACGATGGCCAGAACACGGACGACGATCGATGCGGTGAGTGACCCGTCAAGGCCGAGCCAGCCGAGAATCGTGCCGGTGGCTGTCGTCGCCGCTGTCGAGATGAGGACGGAAGCGAGCAGCGCGAGACCAAGAACCACCAGGATCATCGCGTCGGTCAACTTGGTGACGACCATGTTCCCGGCCTTGACGCTCTGGTGCCAGATCGTGCGCAGCGCCGTACGCAGTGCGTCGACCCAACCGAGCCCGGCGTAGAGCAAACCGAGGAAACCGATGACGCCGGCGCCGGCCTTCGCGGAGGCGATCTTGTCGATGTTGATCTGGTTGGGACCGTTGCCGATGATCCCCGGCAGGGTCTGACTGAGCTCGCGCGCGATGCTGTCGCGAACGCTCGGGTCATGCGCGACGACAAAGCCCAGGACGGAGAAAGCCAACGCGATCAGCGGGAAGAACGCCAGGAATCCGTAATAAGTGACGGCGGCGGCGAGGCGATCACCATCGTCGGCTTGGTAACGCTGCCACGCCCGGATGACATGGTCGAGAGCCGGACGGCGCCGCCGCAGCGCGCTGAACCCGTCCTTCGCACGGGAAATGAGACGACTGGGCACCTGTGACTCCTACCCAACAGCGACCCGCGGTCACCCCTGGGACGCGAGTGCGAACTCCTGCCGCGGACGCCAGACGCCATCGACACCGTGCTCGTACAGGTCAAACGCGGTCACCCGGAACCGTGCCTCGTAATGCGCGAGTTCCTCGAATGCCCGCGTCAGCGCGTCCTCGGGCAGGTCGTGCGCGACGGTCACGTGTGGGTGATACGGAAACTGCAGTTCGCGCTCGAGCGGGCCGGAGCGAACGGCACGCTCCAGACGTTCGCAGTCGCTGATGCCACCGGCAAGAGTCAGGAACACCACTGGCGAGACGGGCAGGAAGCTGCCGGTGCCCCGCAGGTGGATGTCGAACGCTGGTTGCATGGCCGAACTGCGAACGAGGTGGTGCAGAGCCTCGTCAACGACCGAGTCGTCGACAGTCGTCGGCGGCAGCAACGTGACATGGGGCGGAATCGACTCGGCTAGCGGATCCCCGAATCGCTTCCGGCAGTCGCGCAGCTCCTGACCCCACGGTTCGGGGATAGGTATGGCGACGCCGATGACGACGCCCGCGGCCGACCGCGTCATCTCACGTCATCCCTTGCTCGGGACGAAGCCGGACCGTTCGCGGACGACGTGCATCGTCTCCGACGCAACGCTCTTCGCACGGGCGGCGCCCTCGGCCAGGATCGCGTCAAGGCTGTCGGTGTCGGCAATCAACGTGCGGTAGCGCTCGTGGATCGGAGGGAGCAGCGCGACCACGGCCTCGGCGACGTCGTTCTTGAGCGCGCCGTACCCCTGGCCAACGTAGGACTTCTCCAGGTCCTGGATGCTGCGACCCTCGATAGCGGACAGGATCGTGAGGAGGTTGGTGATCCCGGGCTTGTCCTCGGCGGCAGTGATCTCGCGCCCGCTGTCGGTGACCGCAGTGCGCACCTTCTTGCGCACGACATCAGGCTCGTCCTGCATCCAGACCACACCAGAACCGCCGATGCTCTTGCTCATCAGTCGCTCAGGTTCCTGCAGGTCGGCGATGCGCGCGCCGACCGCCGGAATGTAGGGCTCGGGGACGACAAACGTCTCACCGAACCGCGTATTGAACCGCTGGGCCAGATCACGGGTGAGCTCGAGATGCTGGCGTTGGTCCTGGCCCACCGGCACTTGGTCTGCTTGGTACAGCAGGATGTCGGCGGCCTGCAGTATCGGGTACATGAATAGGCCGACCGTCGCCGAGTCTGCGCCGTACCGCAGGCTCTTGTCCTTGAACTGCGTCATGCGGCTGGCCTCACCGAAGCCGGTGTTGCAGCCCAGGATCCACGCGAGCTCGGTGTGCTCGGGGATGTGGCTTTGCACGAACAGCGTGCAGCGCTCAGGGTCGAGGCCCATCGCAAGGAGTTCCGCGACGGACTCGTAGGTGCGCCGGCGCAATACCACGGGGTCATGGCCGACCGTTATCGCGTGCAGGTCGACGACGCAGTAGAACGCGTCGTGTGTGTCCTGCATGGCAACCCAGTTGCGAACAGCGCCGATCCAACTGCCGAGGTGGAAGCCCTCGCCGGTGGGCTGGATACCCGAAAGAACGCGTGGCTTGGTCGTCATGGCGCCGACCATTGTGTCAGTGGCAGCGTCAACCACTCGCCGAAGCCACGGGGTCAGGCGTCGCTACTGCCTCGTCGTCGTCCGGCTCGTCACCGTCGTCCGCTTCGTCTGTTTGCGATGTCGGCAGGATGACGCGAACGCGCGCGATCCGACGACCATCGACTTCGGTCACCTTCAGCCGTGCGCCGCCACCTTCAACGGTGTCGCCGGCCTTTGGCAGCCGACCGAGCACGGACATGATGTAACCGGCGACAGTTTCGTACGGGCCTTCCGGAAGCTCGACGCCCGTCTTCTCCTCGAAGTCTTCGAGGTTGAGCAGGCCGTCCACCTCGACGTCTCCACCCTGGAGGCGGCGGGCCTCGGGATCCTCAGCGTCGTACTCGTCGCGGATGTCACCGATCAGCTCCTCGATGAGGTCTTCGAGCGTGACGATGCCGGCGGTTCCGCCGTACTCGTCGACGACAACGGCGATGTGATGACCGGCGCGTCGCATCTCCGACAGGGCGGGCAGCACCCGCTTGGTGTCGGGCAGCATCGCGATCTCACGGACGACGTCCCCGACGCGCAAGCTGCGGCGAGTCGTGCCAGGTACGACGACGAGGTCCCGGATGTGCACGAAGCCGATGACGTCGTCGTGGCTGCCTCGCACAACCGGGAACCGTGAGTGCGTCGACGAGGCGGCGACCTTGAACGCCCGCGCCAGCGTCAGTGACGCGTCGAGGAACTCGACCTCCGTGCGGGGGACCATCACTTCGCGCAACTGCCGCTCGCCTGCGTCGAAGACATCGTCGATCAGCTTGCGCTCGTCCTTGGTCAACGACTCGTGAGCGGCGACGAGGTCGCGCAGCTCCTCCTCCGTGATCGAGTCACGACCGATGTTCGGGTCGCCACCAAGCAGGCGTACGACGACGTCGGTGGACTTCGACAGCAACCAGATCACCGGCCGCATGATCGAACCGGTCCGGTCGATGAACGGCGCCACAACCGGCGCGATGCGATCCGCGCGCTGCAACGCGATCCGCTTCGGGGCGAGCTCCCCAACGACGAGCGTCACGTAGGTGATCGCCAGCGTCACGCCGAGGAACCCGAGAGCATCGGACGTTCTGGTTCCGAGCCCAGCGTTGCGCAACGCGTCCGCTGCGTCCTTCGACAACGTCACGGCGCCGAAGGCGCTGGAGAGCAGCGCGGTCAGCGTGACGCCGATCTGTACCGCGGAGAGGAAGCGGTTGGGATTCTCGACGAGCTTGGCGACGCGAACACCGCTGCGCCCGCGCTCGGCAAGTTGCCGCACCTGACTTTCGCGCAACGTGACGAGAGCCATCTCCGACATCACGAAGAAGCCCTCGATGACGATGATGCCCAAAACAATGAGGACGTTGACCCAGGTCACAAGTCACCGCCGGTATGACCGGACGAACCGTCCACGCTCCAAGCGTACGGGCTGCCCAGTCGGTGCCCGATGCACGCAAAAGACGTCAGCGGCCGCCGCCGTACATCCGCGGTGCACGAGAGCCGCCGCCACGCTCGGGGCGCCCGCGGCCCGATGTCCAGCGCCACTGCATGCTGATGCGCCCACCGCGCGCGCCGAGGGCCGGGGGTACGCCGTGCAGCCAGTTGACTTGCGCTCTGCCGCCCATCACGACCACGTCCCCCGAGGCAGGCGCGATGTCCATGGCGGGCGTTCGGCTGTTTCGCGGCGTTAGCGTCCACGGCCGGGTGGCGCCCAGCGACACGATCGCGATGAGCGTGTCCTCGCAATGGCGGAGGTCCCGGTCACGATGGGCACCCATCGCGTCACGGCCGTCGCGATACATCGAGAGCCCGACGCCGGACAGCTCGACGCCGTAGTGGCGTCGCAGCGTCTTGTGGATCTCGGTGACGGCGGGGTGGGGCGCCTCGACACCGGGACGGCACGACGCCGACAGGCGGGGCTCGGGCCGGTTGTGGTCGTAGGTCCAGATCGTTGCCTGCCGCCACGCAACGCCCTCGGCAAGGGCGGCGTAGATCTCATCGGGATCAGCGAGCCAGCCGAGCCCAATGTCAATCCAGGACGAGTCGTCGAGCTGATGGCGTTCCAGCGTGCCGCGCACCCAGGTGCGGCCCTCGGCTTCCGTCGTCACACCACCGACGGTACTAGCGGGATCTGACAGTCATCCGGTGTACGTAACGTGCCAGGGGTGGGTAGAGGCCGCGTGTGTTCCTGTTCTTCAGCAACAACCTCGGCTGCCTCGGATCGCTGCTCATTTCGATCGTGGGCACGCTGATCCTGTTGCTCTTGCTCGGAGTCCTTGGCTAAACAGCTGGCTAGCGGGCCGGTGGGGTGACGTCGCGGATCGGCTGGTCCGGAGGGGCGTTCATCGGGCCGGCTGGCTGCCAGTTGCTGTCCTTCATGACCTCGAAGATCTGCACCATGTTGAAGATGTCGTACTCGTAGTCGAACTTGCCGTCTCCGGCGTAGCGGCAGATGGAGACCCCAGGCACTTCGTACGCCGAGCCGTCCGGGCGCTTGCCGGGCAGCACGTTGGACCAGTAGCTGACCACGCGATCCCCGTCCGCGATCGTCCAGTGCTCTGGGAACACCCAGTCGTCGAGACCAGCCATGCTCGCGTCCATGAACGCCAAGATGGCATCGCGGCCTTCGTAGCGGCCCCACGCCGAGTCGATGTAAACCGCGTCTTCGGTGAAGTAGTCCGCCAGCGCCGACCACGGCGCCTCACCCGCTTCGATGCGCTTGCGCAGAGCGATCATCTCTTCGAACGTCTTCAACGCCTCACGCGCGACGTCATCGGTCACGATTCGCCCCTCCCTCGCCGACACACAGCACACAACCGTCTCAGCAGTTGATCGACGCGAGCGTACTGCGACGCCTCTGGATGCGGGTCAGCGCTCAGTTGTGTGCTGACTGTTGCAGTCAGGATCGTTGCCGGCGCATTGCAGCCATGGCGAGCATCGCGCAGCCGCCGACCAACAGCGCAGCGCCGACCAGCGCGAGCCGAAGCACTACAACGGGACCGGTGAACGGCAACTTTGGCGTGTCGACCGGTGGCGTCGGCAGGAATCGGTCGTCATAGATCGTGGGGTGGTTAGCGAGTGCGACAAGCTCGCGCACCATTGACGCAGACACCTCGCCGGTCCCGTAGCAGACATCCTCGCTGATCAGTTCGCCATGACTGGCCGCTGCCGCGGCCAATTGGAGCCCTCCGCCCTCATAGGTCTGGGCCTCGCCACTCGACACACCACCCTGTCCTGGCAGGGCCCCGCCGAAAGTGAGCAGCGTCACGCTCCGATGCGCTGTGCCGTGCAAGAACACGGCGACCTTGAACGTGACCGGCGTGTAGACGACGCCAGCCACTTCGCGCGCGTCGCCTCTACTCGTCACGGTTCCGACGAACACCGTCGGCGCACCGGTGATCAGTCGCTTGAGCTGCTGCTGGTTCGGCAAGGTCGAGGCCGCGCACGCGGCATGCGCCGCCGGCGAGGTTGCTACGCCGAGCCCGACGAAGGCACCAATGAGGAGCAGGCTGATGGCAATGCGGCTGGGACGCATGCCGCGATCTTCGACTGCGCGCGGGCGCCGCGCTAGGGAGGTTGCGCGGGCGTAGCCGGGTCAGATCAGGCCGAGGCCCTTGACTGCATCGCGTTCCTCTTCGAGCTCTTTCACCGACGCGTCGATGCGCTCGCGCGAGAAGTCGTTGATGTCGAGGCCCTGGACGACCTCCCACTTCCCGCCCTTCGACGTGACGGGGAACGACGAGATGAGGCCTTGAGGTACGCCGTACGACCCATCCGACGGCAGCGCTGCCGATGTCCAGTCGCCGTCGGCGGTGCCGTTGACCCAGTTGTAGACGTGGTCGATCGCTGCGTTGGCGGCCGAAGCAGCCGACGACTGCCCGCGCGCGTCGATGATCGCCGCGCCGCGCTTGGCGACAGTCGGGATGAACGTGTCGCGCAGCCATGCCTCGTCGACCTTGTCGGCGGCGATCGTGCCGTCGACTTCCGCGTGGTAGAGGTCGGGGTACTGCGTTGCGGAGTGGTTGCCCCAGATCGTCATCTTCTTGATCGCGGTGACGGCCACACCGAGATGTTCCGACAGCTGCGCGATCGCCCGGTTGTGGTCCAGCCGCATCATTGCGGTGAAACGGTCCGCGGGTACGTCGGGCGCGTTTGACTGCGCGATGAGCGCGTTGGTGTTGGCCGGGTTGCCAACCACGAGCACGCGAATGTCATCGGCAGCACCGGCGTTGATCGCGGCACCTTGCGGCTTGAAGATGCCGCCGTTGGCCTCGAGCAGGTCACCCCGCTCCATGCCCGCGGTGCGCGGCCGGGCGCCGACGAGCAACGCGACGTTGACCCCGTCGAACGCGGGCGTCGGGTCATCAAAGATCTCGATCGAGTCGAGCAACGGGAACGCGCAGTCCTGCAGCTCCATTGCGGTGCCCTCTGCCGCGCGAACGGCGGCCGGAATCTCCAACAGCCGCAGCGAGACCGGCGTGTTAGGACCGAGCAGCTGACCGGAAGCGATGCGGAAGAGCAGCGCGTAGCCGATCTGACCAGCGGCTCCGGTGACGGTGACTCGGGTGACACCGGCCATGGGGTCAGGCCTCCAGCTTCTCGATTATGGCGTCCGCGTACTGCGACGTACCAACCGCCGATGGATCGTCACGCGACGGCTTCATGTCGTACGTCGTGCTCTTGCCTTCCCCGAGCACGGACGCGACGGCTTGTTCGAGCTTGTCGGCTGCTGCGTCCTCACCGAGGTGACGAAGCATGAGCATTCCCGACAGGATCATCGCGGTCGGGTTGACCTTGTTCTGACCCTTGTACTTCGGCGCGCTGCCGTGAGTCGCCTCGAAGACCGCAGCGTCGGTCCCGTAATTCCCGCCCGGGGCGACGCCGAGGCCGCCCACCATGCCGGCGGTCAGGTCGCTCAGGATGTCGCCGTAGAGGTTGGGCAGGACGAGCACGTCCCACTCCTCGGGGCGCTGCACGAGACCCATGCATGCGGCGTCCACGAGGTTCTCCCACGGCTCGATGTCCGGGTACTCCTTGGCGACATCGCGGAACGTCGCTAGGAACAGGCCGTCGGTGAACTTCATGATGTTCGACTTGGTGATGCAGTGGACACGCTTGCGGTTGTTCGCCTTGGCGTAGTCGAACGCGAACCTGATGATTCGCTCCGAACCGAAACGGCTGATCGGCTTGATGGAGATGCCGGAGTCCTCGCGGATCTTCTTGTTCTGCGGGAATTCGGTATTGAGGTAGTTGACGAGCTTCTTGTTGTCCGGCGTACCAGTCTCGAACTCGATGCCGGCGTAGAGGTCCTCGGTGTTCTCCCGAACAATGACCACGTCGACGTCGTCGAAGCGCGACCGGACACCGGGGTAGGTCTTGCACGGCCGCAGGCAGGCGTAGAGCTCGAGCTCGAAGCGAAGGGCGACGTTGACCGAGCGGAACCCGGTGCCGATCGGCGTCGTGATCGGACCCTTGATGGCGACCTTGTTGCGGCGGATCGACTCGATCGTTTCGGGTGGCAACGGTGTGCCGGCCTTCTCCATGACGTCGACGCCGGCTTCCTGTACGTCCCAGTCGAAACTGCCGCCCGACGTGGCGATAGCTGCCTCGAGGACCCGACGGGTCGCTTCCGTCAACTCCGGTCCGACCCCATCACCGGGAATCAAGGTCACACGATGCGTCGTCACCGTTCGGTTCCTCCCAGTGGGATTGACGGCTTGCGTCGGTGGTTACAGAACGACGGCGAGGCTATCCGAGCGAAACTCGGGCTGGCTCACCGCCCGTGACCCGGGAAGTTCTGTACCAGCGCAAGCGCGACAACCGCTCCAGCCATGAGTACGAGAAGTGCGACATCCATCAGGCGACTGCGTACGACGAGGAGGCCCGCGTCGCGCGGCGGTAGCACGAACCGGAGCAGACCCGCGACGAGAAGTGCCAGCGCGATGGTGCCCAGCCCCTTGCGCGGGTGATGCACCCACACGAGCCAGAGCCCGACGCCGACGGTGGCCAACACCACAACCAACGGCTCACCGATGATGGGCGGCCGCCAGCGCCGACGCGGGACGACAGCGGCGGGTGCGGGTGTTGATGCCGGTTGCGATGCCGGTGCCGGTGCCGCGTCGGCTGGCGACCCGTCCGGCACGTCACTCACGGATTCGTGCCCGGCCGTTGCTGCGGCGGTGGCTTGCCCTCGAGAACGGTCACCGCGAGGTCTGCCTGGGCGGCCCGCACGAGTACGTGATCAGTGGTGAAGCCGGCCAACGACGTGAACGGGATCTGCGCGCCGGCGAGCCGACTGGCTACGTCGGCGAGGAAACCGACCAGCTCCCACGGCAGCGGTCCAGGGAACGTGATCCGTCGCCAACCATGCTCATGTGCAAGTGGTGGTTCTGCCGACAGCACACCGTTGGTGAGCGCGTCTTCTGCGCAGACGACGGTGACTTCGTCCTCGGAGCGAACGATGGCGCAGAAACCCCCCGGCGTCCCGATTGGCTCCCAGCTCGCGGGAAACCGGGCGACGGCGAGATGGGTGGGATCCAGGCGTGGACTCAGGTCGGAAAGGGAGTCACTCAGCGTGCTCACGCGGCGCGAGTGTAGCCGCGCGCAGCGAGCGTCACGGCGGCACCAGCGGTATCAGGCGAGATCGGCCACGCAGGGTAGGGACCGGGAACGCTGGGTACGACCTTTGATGTCCTCGTCGCAACCACAGCACATGTCCGGAGGGAGACCGGTGGCAACGCCGTACCTGCGTGTAGAAGAGTCAGGCCAGGTCTTCGAGCTGCAAGGCGCTGTCATGACTGTGGGCCGAGGCGACGGCGTCGACATCCAGCTCGCCGATCCGAGCGTCTCGCGATTTCATGCCGAGCTCATCCGGCGTGGTCCGTTCGTTTATGTCAGCGACCTCGGCTTGTCCGCCAATGGGACCCGGATCAACGGGCGGCCCATCGGACGCCGCGTCCTCACTGACGGCGATGTCGTCTCCTTCGGCTCGACACGTGCTCGTGTCGGTGGCATTGGGGCGCAGGGCCAGCAAGAGGACGACACGGTCGAGCTTCGCAAGGTCAACGCACCTGACCTCACCCGCCGCGAGATAGAGGTGCTCAACGCACTTTGCCGACCTGCGCTGCAACAGGACGCGTTTGTCGCACCGGGCAGTGCTCGCGAGATCGCTGACGAACTCGTCGTCACTGAGGCGGCCGTGAAGCAGCACCTGCTGCGGCTCTACCAGAAGTTCCGGATTCCCGAGGGCGTCAACCGACGAGCGCGCCTCGCCAATGAGGTCATCGCAGTCGGCGTCGTCCGACCGCTGCCGTCGACCGACGACGAACGGATCCGCCGCGCCGGTTAAGCCCTAGGTGCGCTCTGCGGCTTCGACGACGTTCATCAGCAACATCGCCCGCGTCATCGGGCCTACACCGCCCGGCATCGGCGCCAAGAAGCCCGCAACCTCCCTGACGCCGGGGTCGACGTCACCGACGAGACCGGCATCGGTTCGCGTGATCCCGACGTCCAGCACTGCTGCACCGGGCCGAACCCACTCGGGCCGGATCAGGCCGGGTACGCCGGCCGCCGCGACCACGACGTCAGCTGCGCGAACGTGCGACTCAACGTCCTTGGTGCCGGTGTGGCACAGCGTTACCGTCGCGTTCTCACTCTTGCGGGTGAGGAGCAGACCGAGCGGACGTCCGACCGTGACACCACGACCGACGACGGTGACCTCGGCGCCGGCCAGCGCTACGTCGTACCGGCGCATCAACTCGACGATCCCGCGCGGCGTACACGGGAGCGGGCCGGGTTGTCCAAGGACGAGGCGACCGAGATTCATGGGGTGCAGGCCATCGGCGTCCTTCGCTGGATCCATCCGCTCGAGGGCCGCGCCCTCGTCGAGGCCCTTCGGCAACGGCAACTGGACGATGTAGCCGGTGCACGCGGGGTCGTTGTTGAGCTCGTCGATGACCGCGAACAAATCAGCCTGCGATGCCGTCGCTGGCAGCGCGCGCTCGATGCTGGCGATCCCGACTTCTGCGCAGTCGGCGTGCTTGCCGCGGACGTACGCGCGGCTGCCGGGATCATCACCGACGAGCACCGTGCCGAGACCGGGTACCAGGCCCCGCGCGGCAAGTGCGGCCACCCGCCCCTTGATGTCGGCGCGGATGGTGGCCGCCGTCGCCTTGCCGTCCAGAATCGTCGCGCTCACACGACTCAGTCTTTCATTCAGTGGGAGAAGTGGCGGACGCCGGTGAAGTACATGGTCACGCCGGCCTTGTCAGCCGCCGCAACGACCTCGGCATCCCGCACCGACCCACCGGGTTGCACGATCGCGCGCACCCCGGCAGCGGTGAGCACCTCGAGCCCGTCGGGGAACGGAAAGAATGCGTCGCTCGCTGCGACCGCACCGGCTGCTCGCTCCCCCGCACGCGCGACCGCGAGCCGTGCCGCGTCCACACGGTTGACCTGACCCATGCCGACACCGACGGTGGCGCCATCGTTCGCGAGCAGGATCGCGTTGGACTTCACCGCGCGGCACGCCCGCCAGGCGAACTCGAGGTCGGCCAGCGTCGCGTCATCAGCAGGTGCCCCGCATTGCAGCGCCCAGCCTGCTGGCGAGTCGCCGGGTTCGCTGATGGCGTCGGCAGTTTGCAGCAGCAGTCCCCCGCTCACCTGCCGCAGCTCGATACCCCGTCCGGGGTGACCCTCGACTCGCAGGACCCGGATCGAGGGCTTGCGCGCGAGGACTTCCACGGCGCCGTCGTCGTACGCCGGTGCGGCGATGACCTCGGTGAATATGTCGGCGACTTGCTCGGCCATCGCGACCGACACCGGGCGGTTGGTCGCGATCACTCCTCCGAACGCGGACACCGGGTCGCATGCGTGCGCCTTGCGGTGCGCCTCAGCGACGTCGGCACCGACTGCGATCCCGCAGGGGTTCGCGTGCTTGATGATGGCGACAGCCGGCGTGGTGAAGTCGTTTGCCGCACGCAAGGCCGCATCGGTGTCGACGTAGTTGTTGTACGACATCTGCTTGCCGTGCAGCTGCTCGGCATGCGCCAACCCCGGACTCGCATCAGGATTGACGAACAGCGCGGAACGCTGGTGCGGATTCTCGCCGTACCGCAGCACATCGGCGCGATCCCAGGTAGCACCCAAGAACGCCGGGAACTGCGATGCCATCGCGACGTCGTCCGGTGCATAAGCGCTGGCGAACCATGACGCGACGGCAACGTCGTACGCCGCTGTGTGGGCGTAGGCCGCAGCCGCTAACGCGCGGCGTTCGGCGAAGGTGAAACCGCCCGCGGCGACGGCGACGACGATGTCGGAGTACGCCGCCGGATCGACGACGACGGCGATGGACGGATGGTTCTTCGCCGCTGCTCGCACCATCGCCGGGCCGCCGATGTCGATCTGCTCGACGATGTCGTCATCGGGGCCACCCGCGGCCACGGTCTCGCGGAACGGGTAGAGGTTCGATACGAGCAAGTCGAACGGCTCCACCCCAAAGTCAGCGAGCTGCGACACGTGTTCGGGCTTGCGCAGGTCGGCGAGCAACCCAGCGTGGATGTTCGGGTGCAGCGTTTTCACCCGGCCATCGAGAAACTCGGGGAAACCGGTCACCTCGGTCACAGCGGTGACCGCCACGCCGGCATCGGTCAGCTGCGCAGCGGTCGAGCCGGTCGAGACGATCTCGACCCCGGCGTCCGCGAGGGAGCGACCGAGCTCGACCAAGCCGGTCTTGTCATAGACAGAGATCAGTGCCCGGCGGATCGGACGGCGCAACTCTTCACCGTCGCCGTTCTCGCGCGACGTCACGGGAGGAGCACCTTCCTTCCTTCGATCCGAAAACCGTCCCGAGCCATTCGACCAACGGAGTCGACGAGCAGCGCGCGTTCGACGACCTTGATGCGCTCGTGCAGTGCTGCCTCGTCGTCACCGTCGAAAACGGGCACTGCCGCCTGCGCAATGACCGGCCCGGTGTCGACGCCGTCATCGACGACGTGCACGGTGCAGCCGGTCACGCGCACGCCGTAGTCGAGGGCGTCCTGGACCGCATGCGCGCCCGGGAACGACGGCAGCAGGGCAGGGTGAGTGTTGACCATGGTGAAGCTTTCGAGGAATCGCTTGCCGACCAACCGCATGAAGCCCGCCGACACAACGAGGTCGGGCGTGTGCGCCCCGACCGCATCGACCAACGCCTCGTCCCAGCCGTCGCGATCGTCGTAGTCAGCGACACGGACGACGAACGTGGTCACGCCGGCAGCGGCCGCCTTGTCCAGCGCCGCAATGCCGTCCCGATCGGCACCGACCGCAACCACCGAGGCGCCGTACGCCGGATCGGTGCATGCCTCGAGCAGCGCTGCGAGGTTCGAGCCGGTCCCGCTGGCGAGCACGACCAGCCGGGATGGGCGCCTCATGATGTGTTCACGATATCCGCGGGACGCTTCCGCTTGTGCCATGCTCCCGTGCGTGGCCATCGCGGCTCAGCTGACGCAGGGACTTCACCGCGGCTCGAGTCGTGCCACCGCCGTCGTCACTGTGCGAGCACTGCTCCTCGCGGCAATCGCCGTCGCCGTGGGCGCCATCCACCTCCCCGGTCGGCCCCGGACGCTGTGCACCCTGCGTGCTCTCACCGGTATCCCCTGCCCGTTCTGCGGCGGCACTACTGCTGTGGTCGAGCTCGGACATGCGCGTGTCATCGACGCGGTGGCGGCATCGCCATTGGCCGTCGCCGTCGTCGGCTGGCTGCCGTTTCGCAGCGTCGTGTCACTCGGCCGCGGGTGGCGGCATCCCATGATCCGATGGACGTTGCTCGGCGCCGCGTTGTTGGCGGCCGAGTGCTGGCAACTGCAACGGTTCGGCTTGCTGTCCGCATGACCGAGGAGCGCACATGACCCAGCCACCGGAGGATCCCAACCCGCCGGAGCCGCCACCGCTCGATCCTTACTCGGTGACGCCCGGCGGTGAGCCGCCGCCATACGGCCAGCCCCCGCCGTACGGCCAGCCACCCCAATACGGCCAGCCACCCCAATACGGCCAGCCACCCCAGTACGGCCAGCCACCCCAATACGGCCAGCCGCCGCCGTACGGGCAACCCCCGCCCTACGGCCAACCGCCCTACGGCGGTGCGCCGCCGGGCACGAACGGCATGGCCATCGCGTCAATCATCACCGCGTTCTTGTGCTGGCCACTCGGGCTGGTCTTCGGTTTCGTGGCACGGAACCAGATCAAGCAGTCGGGCCAGAAAGGCGACGGCCTCGCGCTCGCAGGAATCATCGTCAGCGTTATCAGTGCGGTGATCGGGATCCTCTACGTCACGTCGCAATGAACGTGCGCGCGGAGGGCTAGCCGCGGAACAGTCGCCGCTGCGTTTCGGCGGCAGCGACGGCCGCGACCACACCGAGCTCGAGGGCAGCCGCGAGACCGACCTGCCAGGCGGACGGGCCCACGGTCGTCAGCCGTCCCGGCCCGGCAGGTCCGCCACTCAGCGCCGCGAGGACGGTCAGCATGCCTGCGGCGGCGACACCCGAGACGAAACCCCAGAACGCCGCCTCGCGGATGCGCACAGCAGGCAGCCGCCGGATGACGAGCACACCGGCGACCGCCCCCGCGATGACAGGCGACATCAGCGTCAGCACCAGTAGTGCCGAGCTCCCCTGATCAGCGGGGAGTGCACCGAACAGCGGGAACGACGGCACTGCCCCGAGGTCAACACCGAACGGCGAGACCGAGGTGTGTGCACCGACCGCGAAGCCGGGACCCACCGCGTACGACGCGCCCCAGACGATGCCGTTGGGGATGTAGACGAGGCAGGCGAGAACGAGCGTGAACCCCCCAACCGGCCCCGGCCGCAAGGAGCTGCCGAGCTCCCCCACGCGGCCGGCGTGAAGCGCCAACGCGCCGATAAAGAACAGTGCGCCTACCGACAGGACGATGACGAGCGCTGCACTCGCGGCTCGGGCGAGGGTCGCCGCACGCTCCGGAACGAGGTCCACGAGTGGTTCCACGAGCTCGGCGCCACGCAGCACGCCTGCCGTGCCGAAGAGAACCCCAACGAGACAGCCGGCGACGAGCGCCTGACCGGCGGCGGGATGAATCGACGTGGAGGTGCAAGCGCTCGCCACCAGCGCGGCGGCGAACCCATAGGCACAGCCAAGAGTGAGGCCACCAGTGATGGCGCCGCGAAGGTCGACGATCGCCGTCGCGTGTGCCAGCCAACGCCCGGCCCGAAGCAAGGCATAGGCCGGCAATGCCAGCAGGCCGAGCGGCATGAGGGCCACGTCGACCCCGCTGATGGTGACGGTGACGCGGTGCGCAGCCAGCCAGATCGCTCCCACCGAGCGCAATGCGTCCGCGGCCCCCGCACCGCCACCGACGGTCGCCGCCCAAGTGACGATGACGACGACGGCGATCACGAGCAGGCCGGCCCCTGCGGCAGCCACTCCGCCGAACACCGCGTACGCAGTGACAGTGCTGCCAGGTTTCGGTCTCGGCGTCCGCACGCGACGCGACGCGGACGGACGCGTCAACAAATCGGTCATCGTTGCCATGCTGACAGTGCGCATGCCAGGTGACGGGTAACCTCGCGGCGACGCGAGGGTGTGTCGGATCCGGGGGGTTGATGCTGTGGTGGTACGACGTCGGCGCGTCGCTGGCATTGTTCTTGTCGGCTTGGCGGGCGCCGTGAGCGCGTGCAGTAGCGGGAGCACGAGCGCGGGGAGTACACCGACGCCGGCTCCGACGCCGAGCGCGAGCGCGACACCGAGCCCGACGCCAACAAGAACAGTGTCACCAACGAGGAAGCCGTCGCCGACGCCGCTGACGGACATCCCGGCCAACCACAAGGATTTCGGCTATCTGAAGTCGGTCAAGCACAGCGGCGGCAAGACCTACCTCGTCTTCGACCGCGCGATCTTCTACTCAGGCGACGCCGCTAACGCGTACGCGGGTGCCCACGGCATGGAAACGCCAGTGCCGAACGACTACGTCATCGTCAACGAGAACAAGAAGCTGCGGACGCTGCTGGTCAGTCCGAGCGTGCAGCTCTTCGAGTCGATCGCGATGGGCCACGCGCCGCCGGACGACAACGTCAAGGGGCCGTTCAGCGACCTGGAGAAGTTCCTCACCGATCACCCGGACTACGCGCCGCACACGCCGTTCAACCTGCACTACGACGCGAGCGGGCGCGTGGACCGGATTCAGGAGCAGTTCGTCCCCTGAGCGTTCGGGTCAGGCGGCGGGTGGTGCAGCAGTGCCGCGGTTCATGCCGGGGATCTCTTCGCCCGACTCACGCATGCCGAGGACTGCGAACACGACCTCCGCGATGCCGGCGATGAACAGAACGTAGGCCCCCCACTTCACGCCGTACGACCCACCGGGGATGCTCGCGTGCGGGTAGGTGAATGCTCGGAGCACGAGCAGCAGCACACCAAGGCCAGCCAGACCAGCCGCGGCAACGTGCAGGCCCACTGGCAGGTTCGACGGAAGCGAGCTGGCTGCAAAGGTCTTGACTGCGATCAGGATCGCGGCCGCGAAGAGCAACAGCAGGCCGACCGTCGCGTAGCTGTGCCAGGCGCTAATGCTCGCGCTGGCGCCCCTTCCGGCGAACTTGTAGGAAAAGCCCCAGTAGGGGAAGAACGAAGCGATGAAGGCAACTGCTCCCGCGATCATGACGCCAAGGTCATTGCGGTTGATCGAGCTGATGTCAAAACTGCTGCCGCCAGCGCCGGCACCTGTAGGGCTATCGGGAGCCATGACGTTCCCCTTCGAACGAAGCCGGCACCGTGCCGGCACCGTCGAAGTCTGGACCCGTCAGTGGATCATCACAAGACGCCGCACCGTGAACTGCTGTCATCGGGAAATAACGGCACTATCCCGACTTCATGACCTCGGCCATCAGGCGCGCCGTCTCACTTGGCGTCTTCCCTACACGTACGCCGACGCCCTCGAGCGCCTCTTGCTTAGCGGCCGCCGTACCTGACGAACCGGACACGATTGCTCCTGCATGCCCCATCGTCTTGCCCTCGGGAGCAGTGAACCCTGCGATGTAACCGACGACGGGTTTGGTCACGTGGTCCTTGATGTACGCCGCCGCGCGTTCTTCGGCGTCGCCACCGATCTCACCGATCATCACGATGGCGTCCGTCTCGGGGTCATCTTGGAACGCGGCGAGACAGTCGATGTGTGTCGTCCCGATGACCGGGTCGCCACCGATGCCGATGCAACTCGAGAAGCCGATGTCGCGAAGCTCGTACATCATTTGGTAGGTCAACGTTCCGCTCTTGCTCACCAGACCGATACGCCCGGGTTTGGTGATGTCGGCCGGGATGATGCCGGCGTTGGACTTGCCCGGGCTGATGAGACCCGGACAGTTCGGCCCGATGATGCGCGTGGCTCCCGGCGACTGTTGCGAATACGCGAAGAAGTACGCCGTGTCCTGCACGGGGATGCCTTCGGTGATGACGACGGCCAGGGGAATCTGCGCGTCGACCGCCTCGATGACAGCATCACGCGCGAACGCCGGCGGCACGAAGACGACGGTGACATCGGCACCGGTCTCCTTCATCGCCTCGCCAACAGTCGCGAAGACCGGAATGCCGTCGACATCGGAGCCCGCCTTGCGCGGGTTGACACCACCGACCACGTTGGTGCCGGAAGCGACCATGCGCCGCGTGTGCTTGGTGCCCTCTGACCCGGTGATGCCTTGGACGAGGACCTTGCTGTCGCCAGTGAGCCAGATCGCCATCGTCAGGCTCCCGTCGATGCGAGCTCGGCAGCGCGCTGCGCTGCACCGTCCATGGTGTCCACCTGCTCGACGAGACGGTGTCCGTACTCCTCGAGAATCCGTCGACCTTCGGCCGCGTTGTTGCCGTCGAGGCGTACGACGAGCGGTTTCGTGAGCTCTTCGCCCCGCGACTCCAACAGCGACAACGCCGACGTGATGCCGTTGGCAACTGCGTCGCACGACGTGATGCCGCCGAACACGTTGACGAAGACGCTTTTGACCGACGGATCGGACAGGATGATCTCGAGACCGTTGGCCATCACCTCGGCAGAGGCACCGCCGCCGATGTCGAGGAAGTTGGCGGGCCGGACGTCGCCGTACTGCTCACCGGCATAAGCAACGACGTCGAGCGTTGACATCACGAGACCGGCGCCGTTACCGATGATGCCGACCGAACCGTCGAGCTTGACGTAGTTGAGGTTCTTTTCCTTCGCGCGCACCTCGAGCGGGTCGGTGGCCGAGTTGTCGCGGTACTTGTCGTGCACCTCTCGGTGGCGGAAGTCGGCGTTGTCATCAAGGGTGACCTTGCCGTCGAGCGCCAGCACGCGGTCATCCGGCGTACGAACGAGTGGGTTCACCTCGACAAGGGTCGCTTCCTCGCCGGTGAAGACGTCCCAGACCTTCACGATGAGATCGACCGTGTCGTCGAGGACCGCCGCCGGGATGTTGCCGGCCTGCGCGATCTCGCGCGCCTTGGCTTCGTCGACGCCGGCGACCGGATCGACGGGAACACGCGCGAGCGCTTCCGGACGTTCGACGGCGAGTTGTTCGATCTCGACGCCGCCCTCGGACGAGCACATGGCGAGGTAGGAACGGTTGGCCCGGTCGAGCAGGAAGGAGAAGTAGTACTCCTCGGCGATGTCCGCTGCTTCGGTGATCAGCACCGTGTGGACCGTGTGACCTTTGATGTCCATCCCCAAGATGGCCGCGGCCTTGGCCTCGGCGTCCTCCGCATTGTCGGCGAGTTTGACGCCGCCGGCCTTGCCGCGTCCGCCAACCTTCACCTGCGCCTTGACCACAACCTGCCCGCCGAGGTCCGCCGCACCGGCCCGCGCCTCCTCGGCCGTGGTCGCAACAACCTGCCGGGTCACGGGTACGCCGTGCGCTGCAAAGAGTTCCTTGGCTTGGTATTCGAAGAGATCCACGCTCACGCCCTTGAAGAATTGGGGTTTCTGCTGCGCGCCGAGGGTAGCCGCGTGACATTGGCAGACGTGAGCGGGGTATGAGAGGAGACTGATGCTCATGCTCCGTCGGGTTCCTCTGTTGATTGCCGTATCCCTAGCTCTGATGGGGGTGGCCCCCGCCGCATCAGCCGCGGATCCGTCGGATCACGTAACGAAGAATCTGGGCACGCACACCTACACGACCGTCGATGCGCTGGTGCCGGTGGTCGATGGCCCGACGAACACCCACAACGCGAAAATCGACACCCGGCTCTACCTGCCCAACAACGCAACCGCCGCTACCCCGCAGCCGGCGATCCTCGTGACACATGGGTTCACGCTGAACAAGCTGTCCGACGAGGTCGTCGCATCGGCCGACTTCTACGCTCGACACGGCTACGTCGTACTCACCTGGACCGCGCAGGGTTTCGGTGGATCGAGCGGATGCATCTCACTCGACTCCTTCGACTACGACGTCAAAGACGTCGAGCAGCTCATCCTGAAAGTGCTGACACCGCGCAATGACGTCTTGACGGATGCGAAGGGGCTCGTCCTCGGCATGGCCGGCGGATCGTACGGCGGCGGCATCACGCTGAACGTCGCGGCCACCGACCAACGGCTGCGCGCGATCGTTCCCGGACGGACGTGGAACTCCCTGCAATTCGCGCTCGACCCGAACAACTACGTCGTGCCCGGCGACCCCACAGGCTTCTCACACCAGCTGCCTGCCCAAGGTGTGTTCAAGCAGGAGTGGACCACCTTGTTCTTCGTCGCCGGCAACGCCGAGCCGTTCGGCGGAGCGCCGCCCGACGGTCCGCCGGGAGGTGGCTGCCTCCAGGAGAAGCTGACGAGTGGTGACCCCCTCATCGTCGCCGGCGCCGCCTGCACCGGATACCCGGCGAAGGTCTGCAAGACCTATGCACGCGCAGGGGCAACCGGCGATGCGAATGCGCAGGACAAGCAGCTGCTGCTGGGGTCGTCCGTCGCGACGAGGATCAACCAGCTGAAAGCGCCCACGCTGCTCGTGCAGGGGCAGTCCGACACGTTGTTCAACATCAACGACGCCGTCGCGACGTACACCGCGCTGAAACGACGCGGCGTACCTGTCGCGATGACGTGGAACTACGGCGGCCATGGTGGCTATAACTCGTTGCCCGGTGAGTGCGAGGTCTACGGCGGTGGCACCGGTGGCACCGACTTCAGCGAGCTCGACAACTGCTACCTGACGTTGCGCACGCTGCGCTGGTTCGACCACTACTTGCGTGGGACGCCGCTCGGGACGTTCCCGAACTTCACCTACTACCGGGACTGGACCACATACGCCGGGACGGGCCCCGACGACGAGCAGTACGGCGTCGCCTCGACCTTCCCCGCGCAGCCAACCGAGACGTTGACGCTGTCCGGGACCAGCGGCTTGGTGGCCCCGGGTACCACGGCGCTCGCGGGAGTGGCGAGTCTGCTCAACCCGCTCGGCGGGCAGCCCGCGTCGTACACGGAGACGTCGAACTTCACCGGGCCCGACGCTACGCCCAGCCTCGGCGCGATGGCGCCGTCGGACGTGCCGGGACAGACCGCGTCGTTCACTACCAAGCCGTTCACGCGCGACGTTGTGTCGGTCGGAGTGCCATCGGCGCATCTGCACCTGTCGCACAGCAACGGGCGCGACCTCGTGTTCTTCGCCAAGGTCTCCGACGTAGCGCCGGACGGGTCGACCACGCTGATCCGGCGCTTGATCGCACCCGTGCGCGTGCCGGCAAACGCTGTGTCGAAGCCCATCGACATCAAGCTCATCGGGTTCGCGCATCAGTTCAAGAAGGGTCACGCCGTACGGCTGACGCTGGCGACCACGGACCAGACGTCGTACAACGCCAAGATCCTGGACAACCTCACCGTCACGAGCGGTGGGTCCGACCCGTCGACGTTCACGCTGCCGGTGTCGACGACGGGGGCGGTTCCGCCCGGTCAGCCGGGCGCTGGCACGCCCACCGGTGGCCCGACCACTAATCCGCGCGGCCTAGCAACGACAGGTGGTGGTCCCGCCCTCCCGGCAACAGCCCTGATGCTCATCGCGCTGGCGGGTGGCTCACTGTCGCTCAGGCGGCGCCGACGTGCCCGACGTTCGACCTGACCCACTCGACGATCGACTGCGTCGTCGCGCCGGGCGTGAAAATCTCGGCGACGCCTAGCTGCTTCAGCTCGGGAATGTCGGCATCGGGGACGATCCCGCCGCCGAAGACGACGATGTCGCCGGCGTCTTTCTCCCGCAGCAGCTCAATTGTCTTCTTGAACAGCGTCATGTGGGCGCCGGAGAGAACCGACAGGCCGATGCAGTCAGCGTCTTCCTGAATTGCTGTTTCGACGATCTGCTCGGGTGTCTGGTGCAAGCCCGTGTAGATGACCTCCATGCCCGCGTCGCGCAGCGCGCGCGCCACCACCTTCGCGCCGCGGTCATGGCCATCGAGGCCAGGCTTGGCGACGACCACGCGGATGAGCCCGGTGCCGCTGGCTGCCTTGGCCGACATTCACCCTCCCGTTTCTCTGGCTGGCAGAGTAGCCCGGGCCATGGATTGGCGAACCAAGCTTCTTGCGGACGTGACGCTTCCCGACCCGGATGTCGGCGGCCGCAACCCGATCGGCTGGGTGGGCTACGAGCCGCGGCAAGCCGTGCGCTTCGGCGCCGGCCGGCTGGCCGGTCATGACGTCGTAGCGGTTGTGTGGGACTTCTCGGTGTACGGCGGCAGCCTCGGCGAGGTCGAAGCCGACACCTTCCAGGCCGCGGTGCACCACGCGATCGTCGTACGCCGACCGCTCGTCACCCTGGTGCGCAGTGGCGGCACGCGCTTGCAAGAAGGCATGGCTGCACTGATGGGCATCGCGCGCACGTCGCTCGCGTTGGAGGACCTAGCCGCAGCGGGAATCCCTCACATCTCGGTCGCCGACAATCCGACGACGGGTGGTGTGTGGGTTTCCGTCGTCAGCGGCGCCGACCTCCGCGTGGCTGTCGCCGGCGCGACGATCGGATTCTCCGGACCTCGAGTGACGGAAGCGATCACGGGCGCAGCGCCGGAGCCGGACAGCCACGTCGCGGAGTCGGCGTACGCCGCCGGCCTCATCGATGCCGTCGTCGGCCCCGACGACGTGGAGACATGGCTCGGAAGGGCACTCACCGCAGTCGCGCCACAGGACCGAAACGCAGCGGGCGAGACGGGCCCGATCATCAGTGAGCCCGGTGTCGCGCGACGAACCGGTGCCGACCAAGTACGGCTGTCGCGCGAGACCAAGCGACCCGGCGGCGGCGAATTGCTCGATGCATTACTCGACGGCGCGGTTGACCTTGGAGCTGCGGACGAGACCGTTCGCGCGGTGATCGGGCGTTCCGCACTGGGACGGTCGACCGTCGGCGTCGCGCTCGCGGCACGCCGCAGTGTGTTGCCGTCGCCGAGCGGTTATGCGTTGCTCGCGCGCGCGGCCCAGCTCGCCGACCGGCTCGGCGCTGACCTGCTCACTCTGGTGGACACCCCCGGTGCAGATCCTCGAACGCCGAGTGAGTCGGGCGGCATCGCCCCTGCAATCCATGCCGCCTTCAGCGCGGTAATCGGCTGCCGGTCCGCGAGCTTGGCCATCGTCCATGGGGAGGGTGGCTCTGGCGGTGCACTCGCGGCGGCGGTGGCCGACGAGGTGCTGGTCACCGACACGTCGTACTTCACCGCGTTGGCCCCGGAAGGCGCTGCGGTCACCCTGCACTTGACCCCGCAGGACGCGGCGGACCGGATGGCGCTGACCCCGCCGGACCTGCGGGCACTGGGGTTCGCCGATGGCTATGCACCGACCCACCCGCGCGTGCTGCGGGAGGTCGTCGCCAGTCGGCTGGCCAGGCTCGCACAAGCGGAGGAATGGGTACGGATCGGGAAACGCCGGGCTCGTTGGGCCCGGCCGTTACCGGGTCGTTGTGATCGATAACGCGACTATCCGCGTTCGGCGGGTAGCGGGCGGCTACCGTGCACTCGTCTGCTTCCCCAGGGCGACGTCCCCAACTGGCATCGGTCGGAGGATTTGTGGGCGAGACCGTGGGTGAACGGCTGACGCGTGCGCAGGGAGTTGCGCGGCGCGGGGCGCGGACGGTGATCTCCGCCAAAGGCATCCGGGGCGTCGTGGTGGAGACAGCGTGGGTTGTCACACACATCGCCTGCTATCCGTTCGGCTTCACCCGCGAGAAGCGGCGAGGCGACAGCGACCGCTACACGTTGGCGGATCTTCCGCCGGTGCAGCGCAGTCTCTTCATCGGAAACGTTGAGGCCGCCGGAACGCCGATCCTGTTAGTGCATGGGCTGGTCGACAACCGATCGATCTTCGCGCTCTTGCGCCGTGGTCTGCGCCGCCGCGGCTTCGGTCGCATCGTCGGACTGAACTACAGCCCGTTCACCGCCGACATCCGCACCGCTGCGGCACGACTCGGAGCGCAGGTCGAAAAGCTGTGCGAGGAAACCGGATACGAACGCGTCCACATCGTCGGTCATAGCCTCGGCGGACTGATTGCGCGCTACTACGTGCAGCGACTGGGCGGCGACGCGCGCGTGCACACCGTCGTTTGCCTCGGTACGCCGCACGCCGGCACCCGGCATGCGCAACTCCTGCCGAGCCTGCTTCCGGGCGGAGTGATTCGCCAGCTGCGGCCCGACAGTGACCTCATCGCCGAGCTGGCTAGCCCGGCGCGCGGCTGTCGCACCCGGTTCCTGTCGGTGTGGAGCGACCTCGATCAACTGATGGTCCCCAAGCAGACGGCGCGGATGACGCACCCGGATCTCACGGTGCGAAACGTTCTGGTGCGCGGGCTCGGCCATCTGTCGTTGCCGATCGACGGCCGGGTCGTGCACGCCATCTGTACGACGTTGGCGCACTTGGACCACCAGGGCTCGACCGTGACGGCCGGGGTCACCGCGATCGACGCGGTCGAAGCGCCGCAGCCGGCAGCGCTCGCCGGCCCGCCTGAGCGCGCAAGCGGCCGCCGGCTCCCCCGCCCGCGTATTCGGGCGGCTGCCCGGCGCTAGGCTCGCCGCACGCGCACAGGCAGGAGATCGCCCCCGGCAGGAGATCGGCACACCGGGGCGAATTGGTGCTGTTGTGCCCCCTGCGCTCAGAGTTGTCGGTAAGCCGCACTGGCGCCGCCGCACTCCCCGTCATCTCGCCCCCCGGGCGAAGCCGGACCGGTCGCTGCGCACGCTGGCCGGTCACACCGCAGCGCGCGGCCTCGGGCTGTGCCTCGTCGGGCTGGTGGCGGTTCTCCCCGCCGGGCTCGGTCGGGTCAACCCGTCCGCGGCCGCCACCGGGCACCGCGCTGTCGCCCCGTCGAATTCTGTCGCTCTCTTTGCGGCGACGGTCTCCACGCGTGCGGCCACGATCGAGTTGCCCTATCCGGCCGCCCTGCATCGCCGAACCGCTGCGGTCGTGCATCAGAAGACGGCCGCAGCACAGCCGGCTGGGCGGTGGGTGCGCCCAGGCACCGGCATCCTCACCTCGCCGTTCGGGATGCGTTGGGGCAAGCTGCACAAGGGCATCGACCTCGGTGCGCCGTACGGCTCTCCGGTCTACGCAGCAACCGATGGCGTCGTCACCTTCGCCGGCTTCAAGAACGGCTACCACCGCTACGTGATGATCGATCACGGCCACGGTCTGGTGACGGCGTACGCCCACATGTCGGCGACGTTCGTCCACGTGGGCCAGCACGTTCGGGCCGGTGAACAGATCGCGCGCGAAGGCACCGAGGGCAGCGGCCCACATCTGCACTTCGAGATCTGGCGGAACGGTTCGCCCGTCAACCCGATCCCGATCCTCCGCAAGCACGGGGTGTACATCTAGTCGCATGACTGTCGTGGATCGGCCGCTCATGCCGAGCGGCTATGGGATCAGCACCGACGACGTGGGCCAGCTCGACTGGTCGTGGGCCGAAGAACAACTCGTCGCCGCACGCAACTACTGGGTTTGTACGTCGAGTCGGGACAGCCGTCCGCACGTTGCACCCGTGTGGGGACTGTGGCTCGACGGCGCGTTCTTCTTCAGCAGCGACCCGACGTCACGCAAGGGACGCAACATCGCCGCCGGCTCAACAGTGGTCATGCATTTGGAGAGCGGCAATGACGTCGTCGTCATCGAAGGTGCCGCCGAGCCACCACCAGACAGCGAGTGGCTCGCCCGTGCCGCAGCGGCGTACCAGAAGAAGTACGACACCCCAATCGACCCGGACAACCCGGGACACGGGATGTACGTCGTACGACCGACCAAGGTGCTCGCCTGGCGGGAACAGGATTTCCCGACCAGTGCAACGCGCTTCCGATTCTCCTAGAGCTTTTCGAGCGGGGCGTAGCGCAGCAGGAAGCGGCGCGGTTTAGCCCCGTCGCCGAAGTCGACGGTGGCCTCGGCGGAGTCACCGAAGCCGGCCGTGGCAATAACCGTGCCGAGGCCGAACGTGTCGTGACTCACGCGATCGCCGGGATCGAGTGGGATGACCGGGCGGTTGCCCGGCGACCGCACACCCGGGCGCGAAGCAATCGTGGCAATCGACGGGGTGCTCCGCGGTGCGGTGTGCGTCGACTCGAGACGGCGCCAGTCGACAAGCTCGTCGGGGACTTCGTCGAGGAATCGTGATGCCGGGTTATACGACGGCGCGCCCCACGCCGACCGCACGGTCGCACGCGAGATGTAGAGGCGCTCGCGTGCACGCGTGATGCCGACGTAGGCCAGCCGGCGCTCTTCCTCGAGCTCCTTGGTGTCGCCCATCGAACGCAGATGCGGGAACACGCCGTCCTCAAGCCCGGTGAGGAAAACGACCGGAAACTCCAGGCCTTTCGCGGTGTGCAGCGTCATGAGCGTGACGACGCCACCGGTGCCGTCCGGGTCGGGGATCTCATCGCTGTCGGCGACGAGCGACACCCGCTCGAGGAAATCCGCGAGCCCGCCCTCGGGCGACGCGTCCTCGAACTCGCGGGCGACCGCGACCAGCTCCCGAAGGTTCTCCACCCGACTCTCGTCCTGCGGGTCGGCACTCGCCTCGAGCTCGGCGAGGTAGCCGGTGCGCGACAGGACTGCCTCGAGAATCCCGGACGGTGGTGCGTCGGCTTCGACGAGCCCGCGCAACTCGTCCATCAACGCGTTGAAGTCCTCGATGGCAGCCAGTGAGCGGGTTGCGAGGCCGGGCGCATCAGCGCAGCGCGACAGTGCCTGGCTGAAGGGGATGCGCTCGCGCGACGACAGCGCCTCGATGCACGACTCGGCCTTGTCGCCGATCCCCCGCCGCGGCACGTTGAGAATGCGTCGCAGCGACACCGTGTCGAGCGGATTCGCCAGCACGCGCAGGTAGGCGAGCATGTCGCGGACCTCACGCCGCTCGTAGAACCGCACCCCGCCGACGACGCGGTACGGAAGACCGACGCGGATGAAGACTTCCTCGAAGACGCGCGACTGCGCGTTGGTGCGGTAGAACACCGCGACCTGACCGGGTGAGGTCAACCCGTCGTCGGTCAGCCGGTCGATCTCTTCGGCGACGAACGCCGCCTCGTCATGTTCGTTGTCGGCGACGTACCCGACGATCTGCTCGCCGCCCCCCGCCTGGGACCACAGGTTCTTCGGCTTGCGGTCAGCGTTGCGGGAGATGACCGCATTGGCCGCCGTCAGGATCGTCTGGGTCGAGCGATAGTTCTGCTCGAGCAGGATCACCGTCGCGTCGGGGTAGTCGCGCTCGAACTCCATGATGTTGCGGATCGTCGCGCCGCGGAACGCATAGATCGACTGGTCCGCATCGCCGACGACGACGAGCTCTGCGGGCGGCACGGACTTTTCCTCGCCGATGAGGTCGCCCTCGACGGTGCGCTTCTCGCGGGTGCCGACGAGCTCACGGACCAGCGCGTACTGCGCGTGGTTGGTGTCTTGGTACTCGTCGACAAGCACGTGGCGGAATCGTCGCCGATAGTGCTCGGCAACGTCGGGAAACGCCTGCAGCATCGTGACGGTCATCATGATGAGGTCGTCGAAGTCGAGAGCACCGGACTCGCGCAGTCGCCGCTGATACATCGTGTAGACCTCGGACAACTGCTTCTCGGTGTAGGTCGAGGCACGCCGCGCAAAGTCCTCGTCATCGATGAGCTCGTTCTTCAGGTTGCTGATCTGGGCGGCCAGCGACCGCGCCGGAAAGCGCTTTGGGTCGAGGTCGAGATCACGCGCGACCATCGCCATCAACCGCAGCGAGTCAGCCGCGTCGTAGATCGAGAACGACGACGGGATGCCGAGCCGCTTGGCCTCGGCGCGCAGGATGCGCACGCACGCCGAATGGAACGTCATGACCCACATCGCCTTGGCGCGCGGACCCACCAGAGCGGCGACGCGCTCCTTCATCTCTCCCGCCGCCTTGTTGGTGAACGTGATCGCGAGGATCTGCCCGGGGCTGACGTTGCGGGCGGCGAGGAGGTGGGCGATGCGGTTGGTCAGCACGCGGGTCTTGCCGGACCCGGCGCCCGCCACGATGAGCAGCGGACCGCCCTCGTGCACGACGGCAGCGCGTTGCTCTGGGTTCAGCCCTTCGAGCAGTGCCGATGCGTCGAGAGCCGGTCGCCGCGGTGCGGCCGACGGCTGCGGATCGTCATCCGGCGGCAGGTCGATAAGGGAGGTCATGCCGTTATCGAGTCTAGGAGCGAGGTCCGTCATACGGTGGGCCTGATGACCGACGACGCCCACGACTCTGCCCAGGCGACCGACCCACCGCTACGCACCCAAGACGGGCTCGAGCTACCGGCCCGGTGGTGGCACGCGGAGCGACCCCGGGCCGTCGTCGTACTCGTCCATGGATTCACCGCGTCGAAGGACCACGCCGATGTGGTGGCTGTCGCTGACGAGTTGCGCGACCAGCAGTACGACGTCGTCAGCTACGACGCCCGCGGCCATGGGACTTCCGCCGGGTTCTCGACGCTCGGCGACCTGGAGCGCCACGACGTGGAAGCGGCCGTGACCGCGGCCCGCGTGAAGGGCCTGCCGATCGTGCTCGTGGGTGCGTCCATGGGCGCGATAGCGGTGCTCCGTCACGCCGCGGAGAAGCCCGACGTCGCCGGTGTCGTGACGATCAGCGCTCCAGCACGCTGGGAGGTCCCGCGCACGCTGCGCAGCCTGCTCGCGGTCGGGCTGACGCAGACCCGCGCCGGCCGGGCGCTGACCGCGCGGCGCCTCGGTGCCCGCGTGGCACCGAAATGGACGTGGTCGGAGCCACCCATCGCGTTGGTCGAAGAGATTGAGGTCCCCATCGCGTTCATCCACGGCGCGCGCGACCGGTTCATCCTGCCGCGCGCCGCCGCCGAGCTCTACGAGCGAGCCAAGGAGCCACGGCGGCTGGAGATCGTCCCGGCCATGGGTCATGCCTACGACCACGTCGGTACGCCGGCGATCTACGGTGCCATCGACTGGGTGTTGAGCGCCTCAGACCGATGAGCCGTGCCAGCGCCACGCGAGACCGGCCACACCGGGACCCGCGTGCGCGATCATCGCCGCACCGAACGCACTGACCAGCAGTGGATCCGGCTCCGCGTGTTCGAGCACGCGCTCACGAAGCTTCTTCGCCGCGTCGGGCGCCATGGCGTGCAACGCGACGACCGAGCAGCGCGTGGCGTTGCCGCGCGCGCCGAGCCAGGTCTCGATGACTCGGTCGAACGCCGCCTCGCGACTGAATGCCGGCCGCAAGGCACGCACCTTGCCGCGACGCAGCTCGAACAACGGATTGACGCCGAGCATCTTCCCGGCGGCTCCCGCGATGCCCGGGACCCGTCCGCTGCGCACCAGGTGCTCGAGCGAGTCGAGCGTGCCGACGAGTCGCACTTCGCCAACAGCTGCCCTGGCGGCGGTCTCTACGTCGTCGAAGGAGCCGCCGGCTCGGGCAGCTTCCGCGGCCGCCAAGGCCACCAGCATCTCGGCACCGGCTGCTGCTTCGCTGTCGACGATGCGCACCTGGTCGCCGTACGCATCGGCCGCAAGACGTGCCGAGGTGTAGGACGCGGACAGCGACTGGGCAACGGTGATGACGACCGCCCCCTCTGCGTCACGCAGCACGCTCTCGAGTGCACGCATGTAGTCACCCGGAGCCGGGGCGGCCGTGGTGACGCCAGCGTCGATCTGCGCGGCGAGGTCGTCGTCGTCGAGCTCTCCGTCGACGTACGTCGTGCCGTCGATGGTGATGGACAGCGGCACGATGGTGATCGCATGGCTCTCGGCAACGGCAGCGGGCATGGCGGCAGCGCTGTCAACGATGACGCGGATGCTCACACAGGCTCCAGCCGGATCTCATCGGGCGTCCGGTCTTTCCATTCCTTGACGACTAAAGAACTGAGTACGACGACAACGCCCGCACTGAACAACACAACCCGCTGGGATTGCAGCTTGCCCAATAGTGGCCAGTCTACGGATGTGAGGATGTCGGCGGCTGCTCCAGCTCCGACGGCGGCCAGCCCGAGCCCCACCCGGATCGTGACGTGGAACACCGCGAAGGCGAGATCGCGTTGGCGGCCGACGAGGCGCGTCTGCAGCACGCTCATCCCTGACACAAGTGTCAAGGCTGCAGACGCCCCGAAGCCGGCTGCGGCGAGCACCGCGAGCCAGTAGAAGTCAGCCAGGCTCATCGCCGCAATGACGCTGCCCTGCACGAAGACGCCGATCCGAGCACTACGGATGTACTGGCCTTCGGGCAGCAGCCGACTGATGCCAAGTCCCAGCGCTGCTCCGACACCGAAGCAGGCAATGAGACCCGCGAACTCTGCGTCGGTGGCATGAAGCACCTCGTCGACGAACGAAATGCCAACCGAGAACAACGCGCCCACCCCGATGGTCACGGTGATGACCGCGGGCAGAACCGTGCGCACGAGCGGGATCGACAGCGCGGTGCGAACTCCTCCAGACGATTCGTGCCGCTCGCGTGCCATCGCCAACGCAACTGCCTCGTCCCGGTACTCAGCCGCAAGCGAGCGGATCCGGGCGATGGCGGCGTACGACACGAGGTAGGTGACGGCGTCGACCGCGAAAACCAGCAGGAAGACGCCGTAGCCGGGTGACAAGCCGATGACGTGGTCGCCGACATAGACCAGCACGAAGTACAGACCGGCGCCGAGCGGAATCGTGCCGTACGACGTGCCGAGAACGAGGCTGTTGGCCAACGGCAGGCTGGCGTCCTCGCCGGCTTCCTTCACCAACGTCGGCAGCGCAGCATCGCGCGCCGGAAGGAAAACGAGACCGGCGCCTTCGATCAGCACAGCCCAGAGATAGATCCACCAGATCTCGGAGATGACCGGTAGGGCGAGGACCATGCCGGCGCGCAGCACGTCCATCGCGAGCATGGTTCCCCGGCGTCCCCATCGTGCCGTTGCCCGCGCGGCCAGCGGTCCGGCCAACAAACCCGGTAGGAGCCGTACGACGAGGACGCCACCGAGCGCGGTCGCCGAACCGCTCACACGTTGGACGAGGAACAGGATCGCGATCGTGCCCATCCAGTCGCCGAGCGAGGAGACGCTCTGGCCAATGAGCAGGTTGCGCATCCCCTGCGCACGAAGGAGTGCTTTCACGTCGCGCGCGTGTCCCTGTCCAGCAGCAGCCGCGCGGCGTACGCGCGCAGCCGTGGCCCACGACTCTTCTCGGCCACCGGCGCATTGCCCGTCAGGCGCTTGACGAGCATCGGTACGACGACGGCGGCTCCCAGCGCGGCAGCGTGCCGCCCGCCGACCCGCTTGAGCACCGGCACCATTGCGAGGTCGGCTATGAAGCAGCCGATTGCCGACTCACCCGCGGCGCGACCAAGTGCAAGACCGGCGAGCAGGAGTCCGCTTCCCGCCGGTGCAGTCGGTGCCAGCGCGCCCATGGCCGTTGACACTCCGCGCCCGCCCGCTCCACTGAGGTACGGCGACCAGTTGTGTCCCACGACCGCGAGGCCACCTGACGCAGCGGCGAGGTACGGCCGATCGCGCCCAGCCAGCACTGGACCAACTGCTCCCTTGAGGAGATCGGCTATGCCCGCGGTCATGCCAGCGGCGAAGCCCACGCTGCGAAAAACCCCGGTGCCCGACACGGTGCCGCTGCCGACCGTGCGAAGGTCGACACCCCGCCGACGCGTTGCCAGATGCGAGAACGGGACGGAGCCGGCGAGGTACGCGGCGGCGAGCACGACGGGCGCAGGCGTAGCGGCAGCCATCTCGTCCCTTCCCCGTCGGGCTGGGCGGTTACCGTTCCCTAACAGCCTGATGCGCACATCATTCCCGCGAGGAGCACAGCATGCCCGTTGACCCCGCCGACGATCTCAATGCTGACGTCGACGAAGGGATCGAGCGCGTTCTTTGCGTCACCGCCCACCCGGATGACGTCGACTTCGGCGTCGCCGGGACGGTCGCCGGTTGGACGCAGTCCGGCATCGAGGTGGCCTACTGCATCGTCACTAACGGTGATGCCGGAGGTTTCGACCCCGCAGTTCCACGCAGTGACATCGCCGGGATCCGGCAGGCCGAGCAGCGCGCAGCAGCCAAGGTCGTGGGGGTCGACGACGTGACCTTTCTCGGCTATCCGGACGGGCTGGTCGAGCTGTCGCTGAACCTGCGCCGGGACATCGCGCGCGAGATCCGACGGTTCCGTCCCGATCGTGTCGTCGCCCAAAGCCCACAACGCAACTGGCAGCGGATCGGTGTCAGCCATCCCGACCACATGGCCACCGGCGAAGCGACGCTCTGCGCCGTGTATCCCGACGCCCGCAATCCCTTTACCTTCCCCGAACTGATTGCCGAGGGGCTCGCCGAGTGGACGGTGCGCGAGGTCTGGGTGTCCGGCACAGAAAGCCCCAACCGGTGGGTCGACATCACTGACACGTTCGACCGCAAGCTCGCTGCGCTCCGGGAACACGCGTCGCAACTGCCGAACCCCGAGCAGCTCGAAGACATGCTCCGCGGGTGGCTGACGCTCAACGCAACCGCAGGTGGCCTGCCGTCGGGCCGGTTGGCTGAGGCGTTCCGTGTGATGCCGACCGTTTAGCTAGTCGCGGAAGACCGGCGCCCGCTTCTCCTTGCGCGCGCGGATGGCTTCTTCGAAGTTCTCCGTGGTCATCCGGGCATAGAGCTGGGCAATCCCCTCGTGGTCCATGTGTGCGTGCAGGCTGTTCGCCTCGAGGCTGGACCACAGCATGCGCTTCGTGAGCTCGATGCCGACCCGGCTCAGTCCGATGATGCGCTCGGCAATGGCGTAGCACTCGTCGAGGAGCGCCTCGCCGCTGACGACGTTCGAGACCAGGCCGATGCGCTGCGCCTCTTGGGAGCTGACGTCGCGGCCGGTCAGCATGATCTCGAAGGCACGAGCCGATCCGATGGCGCGCGGCAACAAGAAGCTGATGCCGAGTTCGCTCGCGGTCAGTCCGTTGTTGATGCCGGCTGCGCGGAAGTACGCCGAGTCAGCCGCCACTCGGATATCCGCCGCCAGGGACAGACAGAAGCCACCGCCGATGGCTGCACCGTTGATTGCCGCGATCACCGGCTGATGCATCTTGCGTAAGGAGTGGATCACGTCGTCGAGAAGCTCCATCGAGCGCAGCGCGATCGTCGTACGCGTCAGGCCCTGGATGTTGGGGACATGACCGGAGTCTTCAAGGTCGGCGCCGGAGCAGAAGCCGTGTCCGGCGCCGGTGAGGACAACAACGCGTACGTCATTGTCGAGGCTGACGGCTTCGAGCGCTTCGCGCAGCGGAATCATCACGTCAAACGCCATGGCGTTCATGCGGTCAGGTCGGTTCAGAGTGACCAACGCGACGTGCGGATGCGGCTTGTCGACCAGTACAAATGGCATGGGCGCAGTCTGGCATCCTGCGCTGATGGAGTTCGACGTCGTTGTCATCGGTGCGGGACCCCCGGGTGAAAACGCTGCTGGTCGCACCGCCGGCGGTGGCCTGCGTACGGCGATCGTCGAGCGCGAGCTCATCGGCGGCGAGTGTTCCTACTGGGGATGCATACCGAGCAAGACATTGATCCGCCCTGGTGACGTGATCGCCGCCACCCGCCGAGTCCCTGGCGCGGCAGAGGCGGTCACGGGTCAGATCGATCTCGATGCGGTGTTCAAACAGCGCGACTACATGACGACCAACTGGGACGACTCCCGTCAGGTCCCCTGGCTCGAAGAGCACAACATCACGTTGATCCGTGGCAATGGTCGGCTCGCTGGAGAGCGCGTCGTCGAGGTGACTGATGCCGATGGCAACGTCCAACGGCTTGACGTGCAAAAGGCCGTCGTACTTGCGACTGGTACCTCGGCGGCGATCCCACCGGTCGAGGGACTTCGGGACGCCAGCCCGTGGGACAACCGCTCGGCCACGATGACGCATGCGGTGCCGGAACGCCTGCTGGTCGTCGGTGGTGGCGCGGTCGGCACCGAGATGGCCCAGTGCTTCCGTCGGCTCGGTGCCCGCGAGGTGACCGTCATCGAGGGCGCGGAGCGACTGCTCTCCCGTGAGGAACCGTTCGCGGGGAAGGAAGTGGGCGAAGCGTTCGAATCCGAGGGGATTCGGGTGCTGACGAACGCGCGGCTGGCTTCGGTACGCCGAGACGGCGGCAACGGACCGGTCACCGCCGTGCTCGCGGACGGCCGCGAACTTGTCGGCGACGAGATCCTGGTGGCGACCGGCCGCCGGCCCAAGACGACAGAGCTCGGCGTGGAAACCGTTGGCCTGAAACCCGGTGAGTACGTCGCGGTCGACGACTCACTCAGAGCAACAGGTGTCAACGGCGATTGGCTCTACGCCGTCGGTGACGTCAACGGGCGCGCACTGCTCACACATATGGGCAAGTACCAAGCGCGCATTGCCGGTGACGTCATCCTTGGCAAAGACATCAAGGACGAGGCGAGCACCTCGATCATCAGTCGCGTGACCTTCACAGATCCGCAGGTATGCGCCGTTGGATTGACGGAGGCGCAGGCGCGTGAGTCCTATTCCAGTGTTCGCGTCGTCACGACGCCCACGGGTGGCGTCGCCGGTGCCTACACGATGGGCAACGGCATCACCGGGACCTGCCAGCTAGTCGTTGACGCCGAGCACGATGTCATCGTTGGGGCGACATTCACCGGCCCGGGCATTCAGGAGCTACTGCACTCCGCGACAGTCGCGATCGTGGGCGCCGTACCACTGCCCCGCCTTTGGCATGCGGTGCCGTCGTTCCCCACCGTCAGCGAGGTGTGGCTGCGTCTCATGGAGGCCTACGGGCTCTGAGCAGCCGTCCGGTGCGAGGCGATTTGCCATGTTATGGGCGTGACCCCGCGGAGAGACGGTCCTAGCCATCCGTTTCCCGTTCTACGCCTGGTCGTTGACCGGACCGACTACACCCGTCGCTTGTCATTGGAGTGAACTAGCGCATGACCGTCACCTGCCAACACTGCGGAACCAACGCCCCGGCCAACCGCACCATGTGCCCCGAGTGCCGTCGTCGCATGCACGCTGCTGAAACCTCCGACCGTTCTGCAGCGACGGCGTTGCCGACGTACGCCGCGCCGGTGGTCGCACCAGCGAGTGCCCCAGTGAGTGCGCCTGCGTTCGTGTCCACGCCGGCCACCGCCGTCCCGACTCGCTTCGGTGTCGCGCTCGGGCTGAGTGTTGCCGTCGCTATCCTCGGCGTCGTCGCCTGGGAGGTTCTTGCTCAAGCCGCCAACATGCGCAGCGCGCTCGTTGGCTTCGGTGTCGCCGCCGGTATTGCAGCCGTCATGCGCACATTCGCCCCCGGCGACCGACGCGGTGCGCCCGCCATCGTCGTACTCACCGCAGTGAGTTCACTCGCCGGCCTGCTCGCTTCGCAGTACGCGATGGTCGCTGACGCCCTGCACATCGGGTTCTTCGATGCCGTGCAGTTGGTACCGACGTCCAAGATTCCCGAGCTGATGAAGACCGGGACATCGGCGATGACGTGGATCGTGATGGCCGCGTCGGTCTACGCCGGCTTCGCTTTCTCGCGTCGACTCGCGGTCGAGACGCCGCAGCCACCGGTCACCGCACCCGTGCCGGCGGTCGCTCCCGAACAGTCGTAGCCGGTCAGGCCTGGGCAGTCGGGGAAATCTCGACGGCGATCTCATCCGACAACCGGGCGCGATCGGCGAGGCTGAGGTCGTCACCGCTCCAGAACCGCCCCGGGTCGAAGAACCCGGGAGTTCGACCCGCGAGCAACCCCATGGACTCGTAGGTGACGGCGACGACCTCCGCGCAATAGGCGGTCTCCCGCTGTTCGTCGCGATCGCTCCGCTTGCCGACAGGTACGCGGCCACGTAGCCAGCCGGACGCCAGCCTCCGGTTGGAGGGGAACGGCGTTCCGTCCAGACGCGCGATCGTTGTGAGGACCGCGTCCTCCATCTCGCGAGTGACCGCGGTGTCGAGTTGACGCAGCCATGCCTGCTGGCCGTACTTCGTCGCCCAAACGAGCACAGCCTGCCTCAGGTCATGCAACTGGACGCCGCGTTGCCGTTCCCCCGACCACAGGTCGACGAGCGACTTGCCGAGCTCGGCGTGCCACATCAGCGGCGGCAGATCGTCGAGTACGACGGCCATACCGACGTGGTTGACGGGACTGTTCGTCGTCACCTGGATGACGCGGTCGGCCACCGTTCGCCCGCGGAACAACCAGATGTCGCCAGTGCGGGTGAGGTTCACGGCCTCATCGAGAGTGATCGACGTCCCCGGCACGGGCTTAGCCTAGGGAGATGCGGTGGTGGAAGGTGCTCGGTGTTGCCAGCCTCGTCGGGGTGGCCGCCACCGGTGTGGTCATCGTCAGAGCCGAACGGCGACGACGTGCCTATACGCCCGATGAGATCCGCACTCGGCTCCACGCACGCTTTGCCGAGGCCGAGCAAAAGGGAACATGTCGTGGGTGTTCGGGGAGCACCGGCCCTAGCAACTGTCCGTCACCGTGACCCTGTTGCCGGGTGCCACGCTTGGGATACGTGCCAAGGCCACGGTGACGGACTGTCGTGTCGGTGCGTCTAGATCATGTGGGCTACGTGTGATGAAGGCATGTCACCAATGGGTGGTTTTTATCTAGTACTCGATGACTACAAGCGCGTCAATTTGTATCGGCAAGGCCATCCATTGTGGGAGAGAACCGATATGTCGCGGCCGCAACTTTGTACGTCGTCTGTGATGGCTGTCTAGTTAGACAGGACCACCCGACGCCCGTGTCTCCGAACCATGGGATACACGCGCTGCTGTCTGCTCTACTCACGACGACACGGGGAGGGTGCGGTGGCAACGGATTCGCGCGCGCGGTACCGCGATGCCCTCGCCTCGCGCGACTACCGGCTGCTGATCGGCTCGTTTCTGATTGACCAGATCGGCAGCTGGGCGTACAGCGTCGTACTGATCGTCTACATCTACGACCGGACCGGCTCCGCGACGTACATCGCGCTCACAACGGCGGCCGGCTGGGTGCCGCGGCTTCTCTTCACGGCGTACGGCGGTGTGCTCGCCGACCGGTACGAGCGCACGCAAGTGTTACTCGTGTCGTCCTTACTGTGCTTTGCGTCAATGACTGGCCTTGCATTCGTCGTCATCAAGGACGGTCCGATCTGGAGTGCCCTGGCTCTGTCATTCCTCACAGCGACGCTGAATGCGCCATTCCCGCCGGCGACGCAAGCACTGGTTCCCGAAGTCGTCCCGGAGAAGGCACTCCTGCCAGCCAACGCGATGTTCGCGGGGTTGGAGAGCCTCGTGGTGGTCCTCGGACCAGCCGTCGGCGGGCTGCTCCTGCTCAGTCACAACCCGGCCGCAGCAATGGTGCTGAATGCGATCTCGTTCCTTGCCTCGTCCTTCTTCGTCGCGCAGATGCGCGTGCGCAGCCATGGCGGCGCCGGACGCGAGGGCGAATCGCTGGGCAAGCAATTCGCCGCCGGGTTCCAGGCGCTCGGGCGCGACAAAGTCGCGCTGGTGCTGGTCTTGTACTGCGCGCTCGACTCCTCGGTGTACGCCGCGTCCACGGTCGTCTTCGTCCCGTTCAGTGAACGCCTCGGGACAGGGGCCTCGGGTTACAGCTATCTCATCAGTGCATTTGCCGTCGGCGGCGTGCTGGTCACCGGGATCGTCAACAGGTTGAGTGCGACCTCCCGGCTGGCGCCGGTAATCCTGCTCGGCATGTTCGTCCTTGCGCTGCCGTTCGCGGCGGCGTCGGTGGTGGACACCGCTGCCATTGCATTCCTTTTGATGATCGTGGCCGGGGCGGGCATGATCCTCGTCGACGTGCTTGCGATCACCGCATTGCAACGCAGCGTGGCAAGCGACGTCATGAGCCGAGTCTTCGGTGTGTTCATGACGATCGTTCCGCTTGCACTGCTCGCCGGTAGTTTCGTCACCGCATCAATCTTGCGATCCCTGGGCCTGACCAAGGCCATGCTCGTAATCGGCTTCGGCATCTCGGGGCTCGCCCTGCTCGGCATCTGGCCGGTGGTACGCGCAGATCGCAACGCCCATGCGGTTGTCCGCGCCCTCGCACCCAAGGTGAAGTTGCTCGAGTCACTCGACATGTTCGCGGGCGCGTCGCGGAACATCCTTGAGCGCCTCGCGGCGGCGGCCCGTGACGTCACGATGCCGGCGGGCGAGGAGTTCATCCGTGAGGGAGACACGGCCGATGCGCTGTGGATCATCGTTGATGGTGAAGTCGATGTCAGTGCTCGCGGCGAGGGCAAACGCCGGCACCACCTGCGCACCATGGGCGCCGGTAGCTATGTCGGGGAGATCGGGCTCTTGCACGGCCTGCCGCGTACGGCGACGGTACGCGCAACGACACCGGCAACACTGTGGCGTATCGATCGGGACGACTTCTTCGCTGCGATCAACGACACGGGCGTGAGCAGCTCGATGATGTCGAATTCACGTTCACGGCTTGCGCGCAGCCACCCGCGCTTGGCCACGCAAGCGGCTCCCGTGGCAGCGGGTGAAGCGGCCGACTAGAAGCCGGCTACTCCCATTCGATAGTGCCGGGTGGCTTGCTGGTCACGTCGACGACAACACGGTTGATGTCGGGCACTTCGTTCGTGATGCGGGTCGAGATGGTGGCAAGCACGTCGTTCGGAATGCGCGCCCAGTCGGCCGTCATGGCGTCCTCGGACGTGACCGGGCGCAGGACGACGGGGTGACCGTAGGACCGGCCATCCCCCTGTACGCCGACGGAGCGCACGTCAGCGAGGAGCACGACCGGGCACTGCCAGATCTCCCGGTCCAGACCGGCGCGGGACATTTCCTCGCGCACAATCGCGTCCGCGGCCCGGAGAATCTCGAGGCGCTCGCCCGTCACTTCTCCGACGATGCGGATCGCCAGCCCCGGGCCGGGGAACGGCTGGCGCCACACGATGTCGGCGGGCAGGCCGAGCTGCTCGCCGACATGGCGTACCTCGTCCTTGAACAGCGTGCGCAGTGGTTCGACCAACGTGAAGGACAAGTCATCAGGTAAGCCGCCGACGTTGTGGTGCGACTTGATGTTCGCCGCGCCGGTGCCGCCGCCAGACTCGACGACGTCGGGGTAGAGCGTGCCTTGGACCAAAAACTCGACTTCCTCTTCCGCAGCGATTCGACGCGCGGCGTCCTCGAACACCCGGATGAACTCGCGGCCGACAATCTTGCGCTTCTCCTCCGGATCGCTCACCCCCGCGAGCGCATCGAGGAAACGCTCCGCGGCATCGACAACCTCGAGGCGTACGCCGGTGGAGGCAACAAAGTCACGCTCGACCTGTTCGGCCTCACCGGCGCGTAACAGGCCGTGGTCCACAAACACGCACGTCAGCTGCGAGCCGACGGCCCGCTGCACCAGCGCTGCAGCCACCGCGGAGTCGACTCCACCGGACAAACCCGCGATGACCCGCTTGCCACCGACCTGCGCGCGGATCGCGTCGACCGCGTCGTCGACGATGTTGACCATCGTCCAGGTTGGCCGGCAGCCGGCGGCGGCAAGGAACTTGCGCAACACCTCCATGCCGTGCGCGGTATGCAACACCTCGGGGTGGAACTGCGTGCCGTAGAGCCCGCGGGCGGGATTCTCGAACGCTGCGACCGGCGTTTGTGGCGTCATTGCGGTGACGACAAATCCCTCCGGTGCAGCGACGACGGCGTCGCCGTGCGACATCCATACGGTCTGCTCGCGCGGCTGACCCCCGAAGAGCTCACCGTCGCGCAGGATGGTGAGCGGCGTCCCGCCGTACTCCCTGCCTCCGGTGTGCTCGACGCGACCCCCGAGAGCTTGCGCCATTGCCTGGAAGCCGTAACAGATGCCGAACGTCGGGATGCCGGTGTCGAAGAGGCCAGCGGCGACTTGCGGTGCCCCTGTCGCATAGACCGAGGACGGACCGCCGGAGAGGATCACGGCCTTCGGCCGGCGAGCGATGATCTCCTCGGCCGTCGCTGTCGACGGCACGATCTCCGAGAAGACGTTGCACTCACGCACGCGGCGGGCAATGAGCTGGGCGTATTGCGCTCCGAAGTCGACAACCAGGACGGTGTCGAACCCCTCACCGGGATTGCTCACGGGAATCCTTCTATGCGGGCCGGCGTGCGTGGGGGAAGGGCTCCAGACTACCTACGCGTCGCCGTGATCGAGGTATCTGCGACGACGCACCACCGCGACACCCAGCACAAGGAGCATCAGCGCAGCGGCCGCCCAGGCGATTGAGACGCGGCCCCCGGTTGTGGCGAGGTCGGGGCCGCGGGCCGTCACCGGTGGGACGGATCTCGGGTGGGTGGAAGCGCTGCCGGGACAGCCAGCGCCGGGCTGGGTGTAAAGGCTGTTGCCCGCCGTCTGCCGTTGGACGATGGTGTGCGCATCGGGCGCGTGGTCGTCGGTGTAGACGAGAACCGCATGACCGCAGGGATCCACGGTCACTGTTTGAAAGTCGGCGAGGTTGCGGTTGCCCATGGTGACGGCACAGAAGGTGCCTGCCTGGCAGATGTCGGCGGCGTGAACGGGTGTGCTTGCGCCGCTGATCCGGGACTGCGTGAACACAGGCTTGGCGGACAATGCGTTGACGCTCTGCGCGTACATCTCCGACCACAGCGCCTCAGTGTCGTTGAAGTCGGTTGACTTCGATCCGTACCACGTCATCGCCACTCGACCGGGATCGCCGGCGACGATGGTCGGGAAGACGTTGGACCCCAATCCGTTGCTGTCCACCTGATGCGGTGCGCTCCAGGTCTTGCCCTGGTTCCTGGAACTCATCATGTAGAGGTGCGTCGGCGTGGTCTTTCCGAGACGCAGTGAGAAGAGGATGTAGAGGTTGCCGGCCCTGTCGATCGCGGCGCCGATGAAGATGTGCGCGAGAGTGCTGTCGTCGGTGCCGTCGTTCGGGCTGGTGTTCGTCACCGGGAAGTACGTGCCGTCCTCCGTGTCGATCACCGAACCCGTCCCGGTCGCGTCAGTGTTCGGCGCCCAGGTCTGACCACCGTCGTGGGAGACCGCCATGCGGAATCGCGTGAGGTCACTGTCGGTGCGCGTCGGTAACGCCGAGGCCGCGTGCGCGGCTGTGGTGTCGGCGTAGGGGACATAAATCGACTTCGGGTCGGTGGGATCGATCAGGGGCCGCGTGGTCACGTTGCCCAGACCGGTGTCGAGGTACGTCGGGTTGATCGGCAGCGGGCCGTTCGGGTTCGTCACTGTGACCGGGCAGTCCACTCCGTCGTTCAGCGCGGTGACCGGAAGGCCGGTGATCGGGCAGAAGAACGTCTGCCCACCGTCGGTCGACTTGAAGACGTTGATGTTGGGGGTGAAGAAACCGTGGAAAGAGAAGTAGAGAGTCTTGGCATCCTTGGGGTCGGCGACGTACCACTGCCGGTCGGAGAGACCACCAGCGAGATACGGGCCGGTCCAGTCATCGGGCTTGCCGGTTGCGTTGGTGAAGCTCTCGTTGTTGACGCCGCCGACTGTGCCGAGGCAGAGGTTGTCGGCATAGAAGGTGTTGTCGATGCCGACGATGGCGTCGGCATCGCCGGCGTACCCGCTCTGGCAGTAGGTGTCCTTGACGATGACGTCATAGGCCTTGCTGAAGGTCTTGCCGGAGTCCTTCGTTGTCCACACGGTGGGACCAAACGTGTTGACGATCCCGTAACCGTTCTTGTTGAGGTAGATACCGGGCTCGCCGAACTGGCCGGTGAGCTGGCCGGGTGCGCCGCCGACTTTGGTCGGCGGTGAGGGATCGGGTAGCTGCAGGGTCGTGAATGCTCCGGTCGTGTCGCCAGCAGGTGGGAGCTTCGATGCGTTCGAGAGGCGCGTCAGGGTCGCGGTCAGCTTGTAGGTGCCGTTGACGCAGACCTGGCAGACCACCATGAGCCGAAGCGTGGTTTTGCCCGGGTCGGGGAACGTGTACGGCGAAGAAGTCTGGAAGTACGTCGCGCATGCGCCTGCCGGATTGTTGTCTTCCGGACAGCCGGGTGGGTACTGCGCCAGCGCCATCATGCTCGGCGCCGCTGGTTCGAACACGACCGTGAGCAGCGCGGCATGATCGATCGTGCCGTTGCGTGTCGGGTCCACCGTGAACGTCACGGGGTCGCAGGCCTGCGGCTGAGTCACGCAGATCGTCTGCACAAGACCGGCACGCGCGCCGCCCTGCATCGGATGCGCCTGCACAAATACCTGCGAGGGATGCGCGTAGCTGATCGTCGCCGTCTCGGGGTTGGAGGCAAAGGTCGGCATGGGCAGCACCGTGCCTGCCATAAACGCGATCGTGGCCGTGGCCACGATGACCGCCAGGACTCGTCTCACGAGCGATCCTCCGGTTCTGGGACGGCGAACTGGGGCCAGGCAAGGGTCCTACCTGCCCACAGTGCCGAAGGCAGCCTAGCGCCGGACCTTGAAGATCGCGGCGATCACGCACGCCGTCTACCTCGTCGTTGGCATCGCAGCCATCGTGACAACCCTGACGCTCACCGGAAGCGAGCGTGCACCCGGCATCGTTGCCACGGTGTGGCTGCTTGTGTTCACGCTCTGCATGTTTCTCAACCGGCGCCGCTTCAGGTTCCGCGACTGACGGCGAACTGCCGCCACTGCTCAGAACGGAATGACCGACCAGCCGCGTCACTCGCGGCAGGGTCCGCGGGGCCGGTTGGTGATGGCGTCGACGAGACCGTGCTTGTCGGGGTGGTAGCCGACCGGGTCGCCGGTGATGGTGCTGCCGTCGGGGCGAACCGCTTGCCAACGCTGCCCGCACACGCGCAGCGACCAGTGGCCTTCGTGGACGAGGCGGTGGTGGAACCCGCAGATCAGGGCGAGGTTGTCGAGGTCGGTGGGGCCGCCGTTGATCCACTCGTGCAGGTGATGCGCCTGGCACCAGGTCGCGGGCCGGTCACAGCCGGGGAACACGCAGCCGCCGTCCCGCACGACGAGCGCTTTCCACTGCGCGGCGGTGACGACGCGGGTGGTGCGGCCCAGGTCGAGGAGCTGTCCCTGCGGGCTGATCAGCACCCGGGTGATCACCGCATCACACGCGATCCGCCGCGCCGCCGCCGCTGATGCGACCGCGCCGTAGCCGAGCTGGGCCATGACAGCCCGCTCGGTGTCGAGCAGCGCGTCGAGCTCCGCGACCACGAACAGGTGCGGGCGCACCCCGTGGTTGGCCGGCAGCGCACCACCGTCCGCGACCCGGCGGAACACCTCAGTGAACGCATCCGCGCAGCGCTGCCCAACCGTGCGCAGGTCCTCCGACACCGGCGTTGACAGTGCGTCCAGCACCGTCTTGACCAGCACGCCCGCCTCATCGGGCAGCCAGCCACGGACGTTGAACCCGTCCAGCACCGGCGACACCACGATCTCCCGCCGGGCGAACGCCGCGGTCTCGTCCTCGCCCGGATCATCGCCATGGTCACGGCGGATCGAATCGCGGATCGACTTCAGCTCGGACGTGAACCGGCCCGGGTCGGTCAACCGGGCCACGTCCAGAATCTGCCGCTGCACCCGGCGGGTATCGGCGATATCAGTCTCGTGGGCGAGCAGCGCCACCGCCCGGGCATGATCCAGCGAGATCTCCCCAGCCTCCAACGCGGCCGCGATCATCGGCAGCTCCCGCAGTGCTCGTGCCGTCCGCACCCGCGCCGACGCATCCGCTCCCAACAGCCGGCACCGCCCCCGCAACCACGACGCCGTCGACGGGCACCCGTCAACCTCACCCATGCCCTGCGCGTCGAACACCCCGACCGCCCGCTCAATAGCCCCGTCGAGCCGGTTCCGCGCGTCGAACAGCTCACGGATGTGCTCACCCAGCGCACCCGCCGGCAGGGCCACGACATCGACGGCCGCCAGACCGTCCAACGCAGAACGCAGCTCCGACACGGGCAGACCTCCGGCACGAGATGGACCCGTCGATGCGCGAAGTGCGAGGTGCGTTCTCGTGGTCGTCAGCCGCCGCAGAGACTGCTCAGCAGTCCCTCTGCACGAGCTCCCGCGGAGCGGGGCCGACTCATGCAGCGATATTCTTGATGAATCAGCGCATCGAACGTATGTTCGAAGTCTACGACCGACCCCCGACAATTTCAAGCCCAGCCACGAAATTGTTGAGGCGAACCTCGCCGAGCCACCCGGGAGCAGATCGCCGAACGGCGGCTCCGACTAACCCCGCTCAGTGGCGAGGCGTAGGCCGAAGCCGATGAAGACCACCCCTGCCGCCCGATCCAACCGACGCCGCGTCCGCGCGTCGGTCATCCACGCCACCACCCGTCCGGCCAGCCCGATCAGCACGGCGAAGTAGACGAGGGTCTCGAGAACGAAGACCGCGCCGAACGCCAGGGACGCGAGGCCGACGTCAACGCCCTTCGGCACGAAGCCCGGTAGGAACGAGATGAAGAAGACACCGACCTTGGGGTTGAGCAGGTCGGTGGCAAGTCCCGCAACAAAGCCCGAGCCGAGCAGCGGCCCGTACCTGTGGGGTGTCATCTCGGCGTCGCCGGTCAGGGCTGTCCTGCTGCGCAGCGCCTGTACGCCGACCCACAGCAGGTAGGCGCCGCCGACGTAACGAAGCACGTCGTAGCCCGTGTGGCTCGCCCGCAGCACTGCGGACAGGCCCAGGCTGGCCGCCACGACCCAGACCACGAGCCCGGTGAGTACGCCAAGGACGGTTGCTGCCGCGCGCCGGCGTCCACCGCGCAACAGGTTGCGTACGACGACGAGGGTGTCTGGACCGGGTAATAGCACGATGAGAACCGATGCAGCTGCGAATCCGAGCAGAGCAGTCACCACGCTCGCGACGGTATTACACCTGCTCGCGCACTCCGGGGCTTTCTGCGTAGTACAACTTTGCTGGCGCGTGCGATGGCACCAGAGCTCGCCGCGGTGGCACCGGAGCCAGACGTTGGTACGCCGAACCCAACGCCGGTCGCGAATCGGGCTCACCCTTGTTGGGCCAGAACGACATCGCTCGCTCGGCCTGCGCAGTGATCGTCAGGGACGGGTTGACGCCGAGGTTCGCCGAGATCGCGGCGCCATCGACGACATGCAAACCCTCGTGGCCGTACATCCGGTGATACGGGTCGATGACTCCGGTGTCCGCCGAGTCACCAATTGCGGCACCGCCGATGATGTGCGCAGTCATCGGAACGTTGAACGCCTCACCCCAGCTGCCACCGGGATAGCCATCGACCTTTTCCGCGAGCCGGCGCGTGACTTCGTTACCCGCCGGGATCCACGTCGGGTTCGGCTCGCCGTGCCCCTGCTTCGACGACAGTCGCTTGCCGAACAGGCTCCGCTTGCGGAACACCGTCAACGAGTTGTCCAACGACTGCATCACCAACACGATGATCGTTTGCTCCGACCAGCGCCGTGCTGACATCGAGCGCAGGAAGATATAGGGATGCCGCAGCGCGGCAGCGATGAACTTCAGCGGCCGCGGGACTCGCCCACCGCCGTCGGTCATGATCGTGGACAACATCCCCATCGCGTTGCTGCCCTTGCCGTAGCGCACCGGCTCGACATGGGTCTGCTCGTCGGGATGGAACGACGACGTGATTGCGATCCCCTTCGAGAAGTCAGCGTTCTTGTCCGGCGTACGAGCGCCCAGAATCGCTTCCGAGTTGGTACGGGTCAGCGCGCCGAGACGCTTGGAGATCCGCGGCAGCACCGCCTCGTCGCGCATCGCGTGCAACAGGCGCTGCGTGCCCATTGTGCCGGCGGCGAGTACGACGTGTTCCGCGGTCAGCGTCGTCGACTGGCGCTTGTCCTTGCCAACAGTGGGGCGCGTGTCGACGGCGTACCCACCATCGGCCAGTGGCCGGATTGCCGTCACTGTCGTCAACGGATGCACGGCGCAGCCGGCGTGCTCGGCCAGATACAGATAGGTCTTGTCCAGCCGGTTCTTCGCTCCGAAGCGACAACCGATCATGCAGTTGCCGCACTGAATACAGCCGGTGCGGTCCGGACCCGCGCCGCCGAAGTACGGGTCGGGCACGGTCTTGCCGGGCTCACCGAAGAACACTCCGACCGGTGTCGGGTGATAGGTCTCCCCCACGCCCATATCGTCGGCAACTGACTTCATCGCGACGTCCGCGGCGGTAACGATCGGGTTCGTGACCACGCCGAGCATCCGCTTGGCCTGGTCGTAGTACGGCGCGAGCTCTGCTTTCCAGTCGGTGATCTCGCGCCATTGCGCGTCGTCGTAAAACGGCTGCAGCGGTTCATAAAGAGTGTTGGCGTAAACGAGCGAACCTCCGCCGACCCCGGCACCGGCCAGGATCATCACGTCACGCAGCATGCTGATGCGCTGGATCCCGGTGAGGCCGAGCTTCGGCGCCCAGAGAAAGTTGCGCAGGTCCCAACTCGTCTTCGGCAGCGTGTCGTCGGTGAACCGCTTGCCGGCCTCGAGTACGCCGACGCGGTAGCCCTTCTCGGTCAACCGTAGGGCCGTGACACTGCCGCCGAAACCGCTCCCGACGACCAGGACGTCGTAATCGCTCACTTGATGAACGGGTTTCGCCGCATGAGCTTCAGCGACGTCGCCAGGAACTTCGCGTAGGCCTCGTTGCCCATTCCGAACGGCGCGTCGAAACCGAGGAACCGTTGCGTGGCGACCGTCTGCGCCTCGGTGTACTTGAGGATGCCTTCGCGGCCGTGTCGACGACCCAGGCCGGAGTCCTTGAAGCCGCCCATCGGCGCGTCGACCGATGCCCACGTCGCGCCGTACGCCTCGTTGATGTTCACCGTGCCCGCCTCGATGCGTGCCGCGATCCTGCGGCCTCGTCGCGTGTCGCGAGTCCAGACGCTGGAGTTGAGGCCGTACGACGACGCGTTGGCGCGCGCGATCGCGTCGTCCTCGTCGCGGAAGGAGTAGACGGCCACGACCGGACCGAATGTCTCCTCTGCGCACAGCGTCATCCCCGGCTGCACATCGTCGAGGATCGTCGGCTCGTAGAAGTACGGGCCGATGTCGGGACGCGCGCGACCACCGGCAAGCACCGTCGCGCCCTTCGATACCGCGTCGTCCACATGGGTCTTCACCGTGTTGAGCTGCGTCTCGGAAATCATCGAGCCCATGTCAGCGGAGTAGTCAAAGGCTGCTGACAACTTCATCCGCGAAACGCGGTCAGCAAACCGGCGCAGGAACTCCGGCCGGATGCTCTCGTGCACCAACATCCGCTCGATCGAGATACACAGCTGACCCGAGCTCGCAAAGCACGCACGAATCGCACCCTGGACCGTCTTGTCGAGGTCGGCGTCGTGCAACACGAGCATCGCGTTCTTTCCGCCGAGCTCGAGCGAGCAACCGATGAGCCGCTCACCGGCCTGCCGCGCAACGATGCGACCCGTCGCCGTCGAGCCGGTGAAGCACACGTAGTCGGCATGCTCGATGAGCGGTGTGCCGATCTCGGAGCCCGGGCCGGTGACGACTTGGAACAGCCCTTCCGGTAGGCCCGCCTCAACCAGGAGCTCCACGCCGTACAAACAGGTGAAGACCGTCTGGCTATCCGGCTTGATGACGACTGCGTTACCGGCCAGCAGCGCAGGAATCGCATCAGTGACGGCAAGCGACAGTGGATAGTTCCACGGCGAGATGATGCCGATGACGCCGCGCGGGTGATGGTGCTCGAGCGTGCTCGTCAACACCGGAAGTGCACCTTGCCGATGCCGCGTCTTGAGATGTGATGACGCCGAGTGCGCGTAGTAGCGCGACGTGATCGCGACATCCGCGACTTCTTCGAACGCGTGCTTGCGAGCCTTGCCGTTCTCGATCTGGATCAGGTCCAGCAACTCGCGTTGCCGCTCCAGCACGAGATCGTGGTAGCGCAAGAACACCGACGCACGTGACCGCAAGCTGCGAGCAGCCCACACCTGCTGTGCCTCGCGCGCGCGACGGAATGCTTCGGCGACATCCTCAGCCGTGCATTGCGGCACAGTGCCGAGCGCTTCTCCCGTGAACGGTGCGTACGACGTGGTCACGTCTCGGCCCGGACCAGTCACGGTCACCTGACGAGCGAGCCGTTGCAGGTTCTCCGGTGCGGCGATCGGTGGCCGCGGTGCGGTGGCGTCCGTGCCGGGGACGGCTGTGAGCGTCACGGGTGCATCGGTAGAGGAGGTCACGGTCGTCTCCGTCGGTGCTCAGGAATCCGTGCTCGGGGCGACGACGACGTCGACCCGCTGGAACTCTTTCAGGTCGTTGTATCCGGTCTTGGCCAGGGTGCGGCGCAGCGCACCGAACAGGTTGAGATGGCCGTGTGCGTCGTGCGCCGGCCCGCGCAGCACCTCTTCGAGCGTGCCGAGTGGACCCGAACCGGCAGGCGCGAACTCACCGCGCGGCAGTTTGGGGTGGGCAGCGACGCTGTCCCACCAACAGCCGTTAGCCGGTGCCTCGGCGGCGACACACAGCGGCTCGCCAACCATGACCGCGTCGGCGCCGCACGCGAGCGCCCGCGCGATGTCACCGCTTGTCTCGATCTCACCGTCGGCGATGACGTGCACATAGCGGCCGCCGGTCTCGTCGAGATAGTCACGTCGCGCCGCTGCTGCTTCGCTGATGGCGGTTGCCATCGGAACGCGGATGCCGAGGACGTCGTTGCTCGTGGACCAGACGTCGGCACCCATACCGATGATGACGCCGGCCGCGCCTGTGCGCATCAGATGCAGTGCGGTCTGGTACGTCGCTGCACCGCCCACGACCACCGGCACGTCAAGGTTGGCGATGAACGTCTTCAGGTTGAGTGGTTCGAACTGCGTCGCGACATGCTCCGCCGACACCACAGTTCCCTGGATGACAAGCACGTCGACACCCGCGGCGACCGCAGCCGGTGCCAGCGCCTGCGTGTGCTGCGGTGAGAAACGCACGGCCGTGACAGCGCCCTCGTCGGCCATCTCCTTGATGCGTCGCGTGACGAGATCAGGTTGCACCGGTGCGGCGTACACCTCTTGCAACCGCGGGATGGCTGGTTCGTCGATCGGCCACGAAGCGAACTCCGCAAGGATCGGCGTCGGGTCGTCGTACCTCGTCCAAAGGCCTTCCCCGTTGAGTACGCCGAGCCCGCCGAGGCGACTCACCTGGACGGCAGTCGCCGGGCTCATCGTCGCGTCAGACGGATGCGCGAGCATCGGGATGTCGAAACGGAACGCATCGAGCTGCCACGCGGTCGACACGTCGTGCGCCGAACGCGTGCGACGCGACGGCACGATGGCAATGTCGCGCAAGTGGTAAGCGCGCTGCCCCGTCTTGCCGCCGCCGATCTCGACGTCTGCCATGTGCTTGCCTCGCCTAGCGCTTGTAGTTCGGCGCCTCGATGGTCATCTCGATGTCATGCGGGTGGCTCTCTTTCAGACCGGCCGCAGTGATGCGCACGAGTGTGCTGTTGTCCTGCAGCTCGCGAACGGTGTGGGCGCCGCAATAGCCCATCGCCGCACGCAAACCGCCGATCAGCTGGTGTGCCACCGCCGCAAGCGGTCCGCGGAACGGCACCTGCCCCTCGATCCCTTCCGCGACGAGTTTCTCGTCGGACAACACGTCGTCCTGGAAGTAGCGGTCCTTGGAGTAGGAGCGGCCTTCGCCACGTGACTGCATCGCACCGAGCGAGCCCATCCCGCGGTAGGACTTGTACTGCTTGCCGTTGACGAAGATGAGCTCACCCGGACTCTCCTCGACACCGGCCAGCAAGCTCCCGAGCATGACCGTGTCGGCGCCAACCGCAATCGCCTTGGCGATATCGCCGGAGTACTGCATGCCGCCGTCACCGATGACCGGGACACCAGCCGCGTGCGCGACCTGCGCACAGTCATAGATGGCCGTGACCTGGGGCACGCCAACACCGGCGACCACGCGAGTCGTACAAATTGATCCAGGACCTTGCCCGATCTTTATTGCATCGGCCCCGGCGTCAACGAGAGCACGCGCGCCATCAGCTGTCGAAACGTTGCCCGCGATGACGTCGACGCTCGTCGCAGCCTTCATCCGGTGGACCATCTCGATCACCGACTGCGAATGTCCGTGTGCCGTGTCGACAACGAGGAAGTCGACACCGACATCGAGCAACGCCATCGCACGCTTGAACGCGTCCTCGCCCACGCCGATCGCGGCGCCCACCACAAGGCGTCCACTGGCGTCCTTTGTCGCGAGGGGGTACTGCACGCTCTTGGTGAAGTCCTTGACGGTGATCAGACCGCGCAGCCGACCATCGTCGTCAACGAGCGGCAGCTTCTCGACCTTGTGCTTGCGCAGGATCGCCAGCGCGTCATCGCGGCTGACACCGACGGGTGCGGTGACGAGCGGCGCGGGGGTCATCACATCGCGCACCCGGCGCGAGAGGTCGGTCTCGAAACGCACGTCGCGGTTGGTCACGATCCCGACCAGCCGACCGTCGCCCTCGACGACCGGAACACCGGAGATCCGGTAGGTCGCCATCAGCTTCTCGGCATCGGCCAAGGTCTCGTCCGGCGTACACGTCACCGGCGAGGTGACCATGCCGGCCTCGGACCGCTTGACCTTGTCGGCCTCGACGACCTGATCCTCGATCGAGAGGTTGCGGTGCAGGACTCCGACGCCGCCCTGGCGAGCCATCGCGATCGCGGTGCGTGCCTCGGTGACGGTGTCCATGGCCGAGGAGATGAGCGGAATCCGCAGCGTGATGGATCGCGACAACCGAGTCGTCGTGTCAGCCTCGCTCGGGATCACGTCCGAAGCGGCCGGCAACAGCATGACGTCATCGAACGTCAGGCCGAGCGTGGCGAACTTCTCGGGGAACCCGGATGCGGGGAGATCCATCGCATCATGTTACCGGCCAGCAACCCGCTCCCCCGCCTAAACCATCGGCCGGTACTACCGTTGCCGCGTGGACGCCGACCCCTTCGACAGCGAACCTCCCGACGACGAGGAGGACCGCCCACTGCTGCCGCATGAGCGTGAGGATGTCCTCGCCGAGATCGAGGAGCTCTCGCAGTTCCGGGCCCTGCTCGAACCCAAGGGCGTGCGCGGTATCGCGGTCGACTGCGACGACTGCGGCGAGACGCACTACCTCAGCTGGGACCTGCTCGTCGAAAACCTCCGTCATCTGCTCGACGACGGTCGCATGCGCGTCCACGAACCCGCGTTCGACCCCAACCCGGATGACTACGTGAGCTGGGACTATGCGCGGGGGTACGCCGATGCCGTCCTGGATGCAGACCCGGACTGACCCACTACCCCGGCCTCTCTAGTCATGCCCGCCGGTGTCCGGCGCCTCGAGCTCTGGCGCGTCGTCACCGCCGCCGCTCACGCCGTGCCCGCTGTCGCTCGTTCCGGAACCCGACGTCTGCGGGGTCCCGTCGTCACTACCCGACGATCCGCTCCCGCTGCTGTCGTCGCTGGAACCCGAGCCACTGTTCCCGGAACCGGACCCGCTGCTGTCGTCGCCGGAGCCCGAACCCGACTTGTCGTCCGAACCCGATCCCGGTCCGCTGTTGTCGGAACCAGAGCCGCCCTTGTCATCGCCCGACCCCGGACCAGAGTTGTTGTCGTCGCTGCCCGAACCGGTTCCCGATCCCGGGCCGCTGTTGTCACCGTGGTCGATCTCGCCGCCGACCGCGCTCAGCGCCGCGGCGAATCGCGCCCGCAGCGCGGTGAGCTGGGCCGGCAAGCTCCCGCGGTCCGCAGGTTGCACAACCACCAGCGACGCCGCCGCATCGCCGAGCGCCTTCTGCGCATCCTCGAGGCGACCGCGGTCCAGGCCCCGAGCAGCATCGGCGAGGTGCTTGCGCACTTTGTCGGCTGCCTTCTGCGAGTCGGTCTTCTCCGCACCGAGGATCAGCTTGTGGATCGGGTACAGCGGCGCACCGCGATCGGACACGATCCCGGCGGCGGCCACGCCACTCGCCGACAAGACGGCGATCGCCACGGCACCGCTGACGAGCGTGCCCCGACCGAGGTGACGGCGGCGACGCTGCGCCAGGTCGACGAACGGCAGCCGGGTGGTCGGCGCGTCCGGCGTACCAACGAGGTCGAGGAAGTCCGGCGCATCGCTGAGGTCGGACACGTCCGAGCGCAGCGAACCCAACAGGGCCACAACCGGGTCCGTGTCAGCAACGCGGAACTCCCACGACACCGCATCGTCGGTGCCATCGCCGCCGAACTCGTCGAGCAGCGCGTCGTCGCGTAGCACCTCGTTCATGTCGTCATCCGCGCGGCGGCTCATCCGACCTCCTCCTGCACGGCAAGAGAGCGGAGTCGCTGGAGCGCGCGGTGCTGGGCAACCCGGACTGCGCCGGGGGTCATGCCAAGCGCAGCAGCGGTCTCGTCCGCGGACAGACCGACGGCGACCCGCAGCGTCAGCAGCTCACGCTGCTGCTCCGGAAGCTGCGCCAGCAGCGCCCGGGCGCGGTCGGCGTCTGCACCGCGAAGGAGGCTCGCCTCCGGACCGTCCGACTGGTCGGCCGCATCCGGGATGGTCTCGACGGGCACCGGTAGGCGGTACGCCGCGCGCTGCGCGTCGGCGACCTTGTGTCCGGCGATGCCGAAGACGAAGGCCGCGAACGGCTTGCCCTGGTCCCGATATCGCGGGAGAGCGGACAACACTGCGACGAAGACCTCCTGCGCCACGTCATCGGCGGCGTCATAACTGCCGGCGAACCGGCCGAGACGGGCCCGGCAGTAGCGGAGCACGGCGGGCCGGTACCGGGTGACGAGTTCGGACGTCGCTGCAGCGTCGCCTGTCACCGCGCGGCGCGCTACAGCGGCGACATCCGTGTCGTCCACCAAAGGGGTCATCGCAGACACATCGTCCATCGTTACAACGACGGCGTGATGGGGCGAACGGTTCGACGAACCCGGGTCACAGGTCCCGCCTTAGCGGACGAGGCCCCATCGGAAGCCCAGGGCCACGGCCTGCGCGCGGTCGGCCGCGCCGAGCTTGCGGAACAGCCGGCGCGCGTGGGTCTTCACGGTGTCTTCGGACAGGTACAGGTCACGGCCGATCTCGCCGTTGCTCTTGCCGGAGGCCATGCCTTCGAGCACCTGGCGCTCCCGTTCGGTGAGTTGCGGCGCCCGGCCCGGCGGTGGCGTGAACGCCCGCTCGTGCCCCGCATCGCCCAGTCGACCCGATCCGGTCCGGGCCTCGGCGAGTGCCATGGCCACGGCCGCCGCCAGCTCCTCGGCGGACACGTCTTTGACCAGGTAGCCGCGGGCCCCGCCGGCGATCGCCCGGGCGACCGCATCACGGGTTTCGCGGTCGTGGTGGTCTTCGGGGCCGGTCAGCATGATCACATTCGCTTCGGGGTGGGCGTGGACGAGGCGCAGCGTGGCCTCGAGCCCGGACAGGCCCGGCATTCGGGTGTCCATGAGCACGAGGTCCGGCCGTTCCGCCGCGAAGCGGGCCAGCACCTCTTCGCCGCTGGCAGCGGTGTCGACGCGGTCGACGCCTGGCACGCCGGCGACCGACCGCCGCAGCACCTCGCGCGCCGGACGGCTGTCATCACAGATGAGGACGGTCGTCACTCACACTCCCTCGCTCAATAACGAGCGTCGGCAGGTCCGAGCGGCGGGTTGAGGCTCAGGCGTGTCGGCGCTGCCGGATCTGCCCGGTTCAGGCCTCGAACAGCGCGGCTACGTCGGCGCGCGCCAACCATTCCTCGCGGACGGCGGGGGGTAGGTCGCCGGCGATGCCGAGCACGGCCGAGCGGGCCGCTGCCAGGCTGCGGGCGCTCTCGGTGGGATCGTCATCGGCCAGCAGGGCCCCCAGCACCGCGCGTGCGGGCCAAACGAGCGGGAGCGTGTCGAGGCTCTCGGCCAGCGTGGCCGCTCGCCGGAGAGTCGTTGGGGCGTCGGCGAGGCCCGCCTGGACCTGGGCCACCCCCAGGAAGAGCAGCCCTTTGGCGACGTGCCGCGGGGCCAGCGAGCCCTCGGCGCGGTCGACGGCCGCCGATGCGGCGTCGATGGCGGCCTCCGGGTTCCCTTCGAGCATGCCGACCTCGGCCCGCACCCAGTCCAGGCGCACCCGCTGACGCCACCACTCGTCGCGGCCGTCGACCAGCTCGGCGGCGCGTTCCATCTCGTCATGGGCGACCTGTTCCTCGCCCAGCCCCACGGCGTCCGCAGCCAGCCCCAGCCGGCAGTCGAACGCGGCTTCGGCGGTGTCGGCGAGGTGGAGCCCCCGGGTGTCGTACTCGCGCGCCACCGCGTGGCGGCCCAGCTGGCGATGCACGCTGGCGATCGACGCAGCGGCGAAGGACGCGAACAACCGCTGCTCCGGAGCTGCGTCCGGCGCCTCTCCCGGCTCGAGCAGGGGTGACAGCACGGTCAGCGCCCCGCCGTACCGCCCACCGGCGGCGAGTGCGACGCCGAGCAGCCAGGCTGCGGCGGTCACCTCGGCGCGACGGCCCTCGTTGCCGGCTACTCCGATCGCGCGCTCGAGGGCGCCGATCGCCTGGGCGGGAGGTCCATGGAAGACAGCGCGCTCGCCAGTGGCGAGCAAGTCGGCAAGATCTGCCTGCTCCGCTGCCCGGTCCTCAGTGACCACCGGGGCTCCCGACATGCCGACTCCTCCACGACGCCTGATGGCGCCGCGGTCACGACGCCGAAATGGCGCCGCTGATCGCGTCGCCGGGGAGGTTATCGGCAGGTAAGGGGCTGCAGTTTCAGTCGTTCGCCCAATTGGCCCACTGGAGCCCGCACCGGTCCGATTCCGTCCAGCCTCGGGCAGACCACCCTTGACCCTGTGGTCTCCGTCGAGGCACCGTCACCGAATACCTCCGGCGCCCGTTACTGGTGGCGTCCGGCGTCGTTCAACTGAGAGGCACGACCAACCGACGTTAAGTAGTGACGGTTCGCCGGAATTTGGTGGAATTCGTCTATTCGCCCAGCCGTGAGGGGTCGCTCAGTGCCGCTGCGAGTTCGGTCGCGTTTCGCCGCGACGGGAGCCACAGCGCTCTGCGCCCTGCTCACCGCGGCTCTGGCGGCCTGCGGTGGCCCGGAGAACGCCGCCGACCGGCCACCCGCGGTGCACACGACAGCACCCCAGGCCGATACGGCAGCCGCTCCAAATGTCGCGCCGCTCACGCACCGGATGCGCGCTGACGTGCTGGTCACCGCCGTCAAGCCGCTCTCGGCCGCCGTCGTCCGCAAGCTCGGCCGCCTGCACATCACCGCAGCGACGACGACCATCGATGTCGGCTCGGTTCGCGTCAACGGGCACGCGGTCCATGCCGTCGCCGCCGACCCATCACAGTTCCGCGCCTTCGCACCCCCCGGCACGGCTGAGGTGACCGGCGTCTGGGAGACGGTCGCGCGTGGTGAGGCGGTTGTCTCGCACGCAACGGCGAAGCGGCTGAATCTCAAGCTCGGTGGGTCGATCTCCGTGAAGGCCCTGAAGCCGGGCTCGACGCCGCGAATACTTCGCCTGGGAGCTTTCGCCACCACGCTGCCCGACGCCGAGATCGTCGTCGCCGAGTCCCTCGCCCGCCCGCTCGGTCTGCATTCGATGACCGGACTCGTCATGTCCGCAGGCAAGGCGGACCCGGCGCAACTTGCCACTGCTGTCCGTTCGGTCGTCGGCACGCTCGCCACCATCGACCTGCTGTCAGCGCCTGCCGCGAACCCGACCGCTTTCTTGACCGGCAGCCGGGCCGCGTCGGCGTTCGGCGCGTTCTCCTATCGCTACTTCCCGGACGGCACGATCCAGCCGGACGCCAGCTGGGTCGCCAACAACATCCGCGTCGGATCAGTCCCGATCCTCGGCACCGTCACGTGCCACAAACTGATGTTCAAGCAGCTGCGCGGCGCTCTCGGTGAGATCCAGGCTCGCGGCTTGGCCAGCAAGATTCGCACCGGCGACGGGTGCTACGTGCCGCGCTTCATCGAACGCAACCCGCACAACTCGATCTCGCTGCACACGTGGGGCATCGCGATCGACATCAACGCCGGGTCGAATCCCGTCAACCATGCCTCGACGCAGGATCCGCGCGTCGTACAGATCTTCAAGAAGTGGGGCTACACCTGGGGTGGGGACTGGTCCTCACCCAAGGACCCGATGCACTTCCAGCTCGGCGCCATCATCGATTGACGCCGTTTTTTTCTCAAAAGCGAAAGGCGCTGGCGAGGGGCAGAGCCCGCTCAACGTCGAGGTGGATCTACTTGACTGGGTGAGACCGTCTAAGACACGCCTCAAGAGCACATCTGCGGCGGTCCTACCCAGTTAAGTAGATCGATTGCCCGCAACCCGCTAGAAGCCGCCCGGACCGTGCGAGTGGCCGTGCCCGCCGCCGTGTGAGTGACCGTGGCCTGCGCCGTCGGCTTCCTCGTGCTGGGGCTTTTCGACGACGAGGGTCTCCGTGGTCAGCAACATGCCGGCGATTGACGACGCGTTCTGCAACGCCGACCGGGTCACCTTGACCGGGTCGACGACACCGGTGGCAACGAGGTCGACGTACTCGCCGGTCGCAGCATTGAAACCGTGGTTCGGCTTGAGCTCCCGAACCTTGGAAACGACGACGTAACCCTCGTGACCGGCGTTCTGCGCGATCCAGCGCAGCGGCTCGTCGAGCGCGCGACGCACGATCTGCGCGCCGGTCGCCTCGTCACCCTTCAGCTTGGTCTTGTCGAGTGCTGAGGCCGCGTGCACCAACGCTGCGCCGCCACCGGCGACGATGCCTTCTTCGACTGCTGCGCGGGTCGCGGATACGGCGTCCTCGAGGCGGTGCTTGCGCTCTTTGAGCTCCACCTCGGTTGCCGCACCAACGCGGATCACGGCAACGCCGCCGGCGAGTTTGGCCAGCCGCTCCTGCAGTTTCTCGCGGTCCCAATCGGAGTCGGTGTTCTCGATCTCCGTCTTGATCTGGCGAATGCGCTCCTCGACGGCGTCCTTGTCGCCACCACCGTCGATGATCGTGGTGTCGTCCTTGGTGATGGTCACGCGCCGAGCGGTGCCGAGCACCTCGAGCCCGACCTGGTCGAGCTTGAGGCCGACCTCCTCGGAGACGACCTGCGCACCGGTCAGCACTGCCATGTCCTGCAGCATCGCCTTGCGGCGGTCCCCGAAGCCGGGTGCCTTCACCGCAGCGGACTGGAAGGTCCCGCGGATCTTGTTGACGACCAGCGTTGCGAGGGCTTCACCCTCGACGTCCTCCGCGATGATGACGAGCGCCTTGCCCGCCTGGACCGCTTTTTCGAGCACTGGCAGCAGTTCCTGGACGTTACCGATCTTGCCCTGGTTGATGAGGATGTACGGCTCTTCGAAGACTGCTTCCATGCGCTCGGTGTCGGTCACGAAGTACGGCGAGATGTAGCCCTTGTCGAACTGCATGCCTTCGGTGAACTCGAGTTCGAGCCCCATGGTCTGGGCCTCCTCGACGGTGATGACACCGTCCTTACCCACCTTGTCCATGGCTTCGGCGATGAGCTCGCCGATAGCGGAGTCCTGAGCGGAGATCGAAGCAACTTGCGCGATCTCTTCTTTGGTCTCGACTTCGGACGCGACGGACAGCAGGCGGTCGGAGACGAGACCGACCGCGACGTCCATGCCCTTCTTCAGCGCCATCGGCGAGGCGCCGGCGGCGACGTTGCGCAGACCCTCGCGAACCATCGCCTGCGCGAGCACGGTCGCTGTCGTCGTGCCGTCACCGGCGACGTCATTGGTCTTGGTGGCGACCTCTTTTGCCAGCTGCGCACCAAGGTTCTCGTACGGGTCGTCGACCTCGACCTCACGGGCGATGGTCACGCCATCGTTCGTGATGGTGGGGGCGCCCCACTTCTTGTCGATGACGACATTGCGGCCGAGCGGGCCGAGCGTCACCTTCACCGCGTCGGCGAGAGCGTCTACGCCGCGCTGCAACGCGTCACGTGCATGGGATTCGAATTCCAGGATCTTCGGCATGAGCAACCTCTTCTCACGACACCGCCCCGGGTGCCCGGACTCCGGGCCACCGGGGCGGCATCAGCGTCAGTAGCGGGGTCTTACTTCTCCACGATCGCGAGCACGTCGCGGGCCGAGAGGACGAGGTATTCCTCGCCGTTGTACTTGATCTCGGTGCCGCCGTACTTGCTGTAGATGACCACGTCGCCGGTCTTCACATCGAGCGGGACGCGGGCGGTGCCTTCCTCGTTGAACCGGCCAGGACCGACAGCGATGACGGTGCCCTCCTGGGGCTTCTCCTTGGCCGTGTCCGGGATGACGATGCCGGACGCGGTGGTCTGCTCGGCCTCATTGGCCTGCACGAGGATCCGGTCCTCGAGCGGCTTGATTGCAACTTTGGTGGCGGTTGTCACGTGCCAACCTCCCCTTTCCTGGCTTCTCGATAGGGCGTCGACGGTGGCGACCTGTCGTCGCGGGAGCCAGGGCCCCGTCGTACTGCTGCATTTTGGCACTCTCATGTGCCGAGTGCCAATTTAGGCGCTGCAGGCGTACGACGTCAACCGGGCGGCCAGCGCCCGGGCCAGCTCATCGACGGCGGAGGCCTCGTTCGAACCACGAGACCCGCGCGGGCGCGGGGTTCCGCGGCGTCCACACTGGCCCAGGGAAGTCGGCCCGGATGCCCGGACCGAGCATTGCGAGCACCAGCGCGCCGCCGTAGAGGACCATGCCGAGGCCGAAGAGCATGCCGAGCGCCCCGCCCCCGATCAGCCCGCCCATCGGTCCGAGGAGCATGAGAAAGCCGCCGATCATCAGGACCCAGAGGCGGGCCCGGGGTTTGCGACGCCAGACGGCCCACGCTCCGGACACCGCGTAAGCGGCCAGGCACACCCCAATCGCCATCCCGACAATGCCGGCCATGCCAATGATCGGAGCGAGCAGGTCGTTCGGGCGCGTGACCAGAAAGACGCCCAGGACTATGAGCAGCACACCCGGCAGCGCCAAGCCCGCCACCAGCAGGGCGGCAACGCGCGTCTGCGCGAGCGGCGGGTGATCCAACGTCGGGGCCTCACCCCACCCCTCCCCCGAGATTGACGGCATCAGGTCGATGCCGCCGAAATCGAGATCGAAGTCGAACATCGAGCAGTTATCGGCGTCCCGCGGCGGCGGCCTGAGGGCCGGTCAGTCGAGCGCGAACAACGCCCCGATGGCGAAGCCGGCGGCCGCCAGCCAGATGAGCGTGGGCAGCAGGCGGAAGAACCCCTTCACGTCAGGACCCCTCGCTGTAGATGGCTTCGCCGTCGACGGTGACCGGAATGGTCGGCAACGCCCGGCGGGCCGGTCCGCCCGTGACGCCTCCCGAGCGGACACTGAACGTGCTGCCGTGGCAGGGACAGATGATCTGGCCATCGCGGATGTCGGTCACCGCGCACCCCTGGTGGGTGCACGTCGCCGAGTAGGCCCGCACGCCCCCCGCGTCGTCGCGCACCAGGACCAGGCCTGCATCGCGGACGATCAGCGCGCCGCTGGCGGGGATGTCGGAGAGGGTGGCGATCTGCTTGCGCGCGGGCGGAGCGCTATAGCCGTAATTGTTGGCCGCCGTCGTGACGCCCTTGGCCTTGGCAACGCCGCTGTTGGACGCAACCACGTAGCCGGCGACCCCCGCACCGGCCATGACGATCGTCCCCATGACGAAGTTGCGCCGGGAGACGTGCCCATCGGCTCTGTCAGCCACTGGATAACCGCCTAAGTGAGGGGGACGCCGGACTGGTTGAAGAACCACAGGGCTGCCGTGAGCCAGAGCACCACCACGCTGGTCAGCACGAGACCGCCGAGCAGCGGCACTGTCCACGCAGGCAAGCCACGGATGCGGAGCGCCAACATCTTCGCGGCGAATGCGCCGTACAACGCGCACCCGACGATGCTGTGCACATAGACACGCGTGCTGCCGGTACCGAAGCCGAGTGCCCACATGCAGTGGAACGCGACGGGCAGCAGTACGACGAACGCGATCGTGCCGCTCCACCGGTGCACGGGGGCGACCCAGCGCGGTGCGGTGCCGCCGAACCGGCCGTACATCCAGAGTGCAGTGAGGAGCTGTACGACGACGAATGCCAACCCGGCGGTCGACAGCCACGCCTTCATCTGCAACATGCCGGAGAACCCGAGCGTGAAGATCGGGCGTCCGGCCGGGGTGTGCTCGTGCGCGTAGACGCCCAGCGCGACCGCGACCGCTGACCCCGAAAGCAGCAGGGCTGCGAACGCGATCCGTGGTGCGCGGGCCGGCGTAGCTACCGATTCGCTTGTCATGACCCACCCGACTCAGCGATAGGCGAGGTACACGAAAATGCCATACCCGATGACCAGGAGCACGCCGACCGGCCGAGTCAACCGACCCGACCGGGAAGCGGCGACCAGCACGAGCGGGAGTGCGGCTGCGGCTGCGGCCGCCGGGAGCAGCCCAGTGACTGCCAGCGGTCGCGCGAGGGCGGCAACGCCGAGCGTGGCGGTGGCGTTGTACGCCGCACTCCCGACGATGCCCGCGACTGCCAGCTCGGTCGCGCCGCGCCGGGCCGCCGCCCACACCAGCGCAAAGAGCTCTGCCGTGGTCGCGAACGCGAGCACGGTCAGGCCGACTGCCGTGTCCCTCGCCTCGAAGGTGTCGACGAGCCGGGTTGCACCCGTGATGGCTGCCTCGCCGCCAACGGCCATGAATCCGATGCCGATCAGAAGGAGTAGGAGTGCGCCGCCCGGCGTCGGCGGCTGGTTGCCGCTGTCGTCGAGCGTCTCCTCACGCTCGATGACTTCGGCCAGCTCCCCGATTGCCGGCATGCCGCGTTCGCGTCGCCAGGTGACCACGACGAACCCGACGTACGCCGCAACGAGGAGAGCACCGCCCAGCCGGCCGACGCCCCCGCCGGTCAACGCGATCAGCGCGAAGACTCCGGTGATCGTCGCCAACACCGCATAGGAGCGAACGCGTGGTCCGAAAGGCACGGGCCGGACTAGCGCCGCGAGGCCGAGCAACAGCAGCAGCATCGTGAGATTTGCGCCGATGGCATCCCCGGCGGCGAGACCCGGCCGATCGCGTACGGCCGCGATGACGGCAGTGATGAGCTCCTCGGGTTCCGCACCGGCAAGCAACAACCCGATACCGAGCGCGGAAACACCGAGGCGGCGACTCGCCCCGGCGGCGTTCTCCGCAAACAGCTCGGCACCGGCGACGAGCAGCACGGTCGCGCCGAGCAGGTACCAGACGCCGGTCACCGGCGTACCTCGTCGAAGTCCCAACTATGCGGTGGCCGCGCGACGAGTTCCGGTGGCACCTCAGGCATCGCGGCACCCGTCGCGTCGATGACGACCACGCGAGCATCGGCACTGCGATAAACGGTGGCGCTGTCCGGTGCGGAGTCCAACACCCACGAGACGAGCGCGTCGAGTTGACCGTCGGCAGCGCGCACCTCCCACATGCGTGTGCTCATGCCAAAGCCAGGGACGAGTCGGCTCCGAGGTCGAACGACGACGGTGCAACATCGCGCGCGACGAGCTCGGCACCAAGCGCTGCAACCATGGCGCCGTTGTCGGTGCACAAGCCCGGTCGCGGGATGCGCAGCTGCACGCCGGCTGCGGCGCAGCGTTCCGCGGCAAGCGCGCGCAGCCGGCTGTTGGCCGCGACACCACCACCGATGACGAGGTGGTCGATGCCGTGGTCACGGCAGGCGCGCACCGCTTTTGTGACAAGCACGTCGGCGACGGCTTCCTGGAACGACGCGGCTACGTCGCCGACGTTGATGTGGTCACCAGCGCGTTGACGCTGCTCGACCCACCGCGCGACGGCTGTCTTCAGACCCGAGAACGAGAAGTCGTACGCCGGATCACGTGGACCGGTCATCCCGCGCGGAAACGCGATTGCCGTCGGATCACCATCGCGTGCGACGCGGTCGATGTGCGGTCCGCCTGGGAACGGCAGACCGAGCACACGCGCGACCTTGTCGAACGCCTCGCCGGCCGCATCGTCGACCGTCGCACCCAGTGGTACGACATCGGCGGCCAGATCGGGAACGACGATGAGCGACGAGTGCCCACCCGACACAAGCATCGCGACGCACGGCTCAGGCAACGGCCCGTGTTCGAGTACGTCGACGGCAACGTGCGCAGCGAGATGGTTGACGCCGTACAACGGCTTGTCGAGTGCGAGTGCGTAGGCCTTCGCCGCCGCGACACCAACCAGCAACGCACCAGCGAGACCCGGTCCGGCAGTGACGGCGATGGCGTCGATGTCATGCACGGACACGTCGGCATCAGCGAGTGCGCGATGCACCGTCGGCAGCATCGCCTCGACGTGTGCACGTGATGCGACCTCGGGGACGACACCGCCGAAGCGCGCGTGCTCGTCGACGGAGGATGCGACGGCGTCGGCGAGCAACGTCCGGCCACGCACGATGCCGATGCCGGTCTCGTCACAGGACGTCTCAATCCCCAGTACGAGCGGCTCGCTCATGCCGGACCTCGAATCATCACCCGCGCGTCGGCTCCGCTCGGTTGGTAGTAACCCTTGCGTAACCCGGCGCTTGCGAAGCCGAAGCGCTCGTACAGGCGCGTCGCGCGGTCGTTGTCGGCTCGAACCTCGAGCAGGATCGTCTGAGCACCCCGTTTCTCGGCCTCGGCGAGCAGGGCAGCGAGCAAGACGGAGCCCACGCCGGTCCCCCAGTGCTTCTCGTCGACACCGATGGTCTGGACATAGGCCTCGGCGCCGAAGCACCCGACCCCGGCGTACCCGATGATGTCGCCGTCGTTCTCCGCGACCAGGTAGTGGCGCGTGCTGGTTTGCGCCAACTCCGACCAGAACAAGCCGGGCGTCCATGCGTCGTCGCTGAAGAGCTCGTGTTCCATCGACAGGATCGGCTCGATGTCCCACCAGCGCATCTCGCGCACAGTGACAGTCACGCCGGCGTCACAGTCTTCGGCGCTCGTGGCTCGGCGGTGTCCGGGCGGCGCAGGTAGATCGGTCGCGCCGGCAACAACTCTCCCGGCGCACCCGTTAGCCGACCGGCGACGACGGCACAAAGGACACCGGCGTCCGGGTGCACGGGACCGCTGACATCACCAAATGCCTCTGGATACAACTGCGCCCCAGCGCCGACGATGCGTCCGGTGACGAGACCGGCAACATCGGCGGGTCGACCGACCGCTGGTCCGGCAATGCGCTTGCCATCGGCGTCGTAGCTCGCCCAGAACACCTCGCGACGGCGGGCATCGGTCAGGACCGTGACCGCCTCGCCGACACCGGCCTGCGCAGCCAACACATCGAGCGTGCAGACGCCATGCACCGGTACGCCTAGTGCATCACCCAGCGACAGCGCGGTGACGACGCCGACGCGTAGCCCGGTGTAGGGACCCGGCCCCACCCCGACCGCTATGCCGTCGAGGTCACGTGGCGACGCCTTCGCTTCGGTGAGCACCCGCTGGATCAACGGCGCCAACAACTCGCCGTGACGACGCGCGTCGACCGTGACGTGGGAAGCCACGACCGACGTGCCGTCGTACACCGCAACAGTGACGGCGGGCGTCGCAGTGTCGAATCCGAGGAGGAGCACCCCGCCAGCCTAGAAATGACCCGTTACGAGCAACAAATGGATAGGAAACGTAGCGCCGGATCTCCGCTCGAGAACGCCACTTCCATTTCGAAGATCAAACCCGGCAGCTAGGTGGGCTCAACCTCACGGCACTCCAGTAGATGGTTGTGGCACTGGGCCCGGATATCCGGGTCTACCGCCGCAACCATCGCCGGGGAAGGTGCGCCCGAGCATCAAGTAATCACTTCTGCGCTGAGGATCAAACCGGCTGCTACGGGACGACGGACGCCGCGTTGCCATCTACCGCGTCGGTCTGCTCGCGAAAACCGACGCCGCAGGCGGCAACGTGCAACCACAACCGCACGGCCGCGCGGCCAGGTGGCCCACCCAAACTCCTCTGCTCTGGTTCTCAGACGGAAGCAGAGCAGAGCGCCGGGAATCGTGCACGTTGGCGGCCCTTCGCGTCCGCTTTGTTGGTCGCTATCGGTGGTTACCGCCGTTGTATTGATCGCTAGTGCAGACCTCAGTGAGCAGCGAGACCGGACGGGTGTACTCAGATTTCCAATCTCGCAGTGCCGATGGGTCCGACGGTCGCGGCGGAATGTTGAACTTGTCCAGTTCTTCCTTACTCGCTGTCATCGCGTCAAAGTTGGGAGCCGGAACCCTCACCGATTGTGGGCCGGTCTCGTCAGTCCAAGATTGGGTAATGCTGCCGTCGGAGTTCATCATGTTGGTGACGGGGAAGCAGCGCCGGGCCTGATGATGACGCCTTGATGCGGCACCGATCCCCGGCGTCCACAGGGTGACCATTGTCGCCACGATGGTGAGCAAAGCCCCGACAACGAGTGCTCGTTTCCGAGCACATACGTGTGACCAGATCACCATCCGGCAATAGTTGCGCTCCGTTCGGTGCGCAGCAATGTATGTAGGTGCGCCGTTGCGTGGTCTTGATTGCTCCAGGTAGCCAATGAACGAGAACGCCGGCTACGTTCGCCGGCCTCTGGTCTATCTCGCCACAGCAACGAAACGCCTAGGTGGCGTCGTGTCGCAGGGTTCCGATCAAGTGCTGACCCCCGCCGGTCACGGCGACAGTTGATGCGATCGTCAATGCGTGGGGGTCACGCCGTCCGGTGCGGCCGCTGCCGTGGCCATGCCGGCGTCGAAGCCGAGCGCCGCCAGGATCTCTGCCGGGGACGTGCGCCCCGTCCACGGCGCGGTCGGCTCGTCCGTCACGTGGGTCGGGATCACCGTCGACAGGCCGGTGACGCGCACGGGTCGGTAGAGCCGCGACGGCAGGTTGGCAATGACGAGCCGGGCTCCCAGTGGCACCAGCGTCTTGTGCGCGCCGACGCAGGCGCCGAGGCCACTCGAGTCGATGAAGTCCAGCTCGGCGGCGTCGATGACGACGAGCTGAAGCCCCGCGTCGTTCACCTGCTCGAGGACGGCACGCAAGGTCGGCACGGTGCCGAGGTCGAGCTCACCGCTGAGCGAGATGACGGCATAGCCGTCACCGATCAGGAGCTGGGCCTGGAACAAAGATGTACACCCCCCAAGGGCGGGCCAAGGATCGGCCCGAGAGAAGAATCTCTGCTCGCAGATGTTGCGTCAATGGACTCTTGAGGTGACGGGTGCGGCGTCGGCGAGGGTGGCGCGCAGGTCGACGCCGGCCCAGCGGGGGCCGAGCACGTCGACCACGATCGTTCTGGCCTCGGTCGAGGGGTCGGCGTACATCCGCACCTCGACGCGGTTGCGTGCAAGCTGCTCCACCAGCCCCTCGCCCCATTCGACGAGCGTGACCGCCTCCTCGAGCCCGGTATCGAGGTCGAGGCTGTCGAGCTCGCCGAGCGGGTCCGCGACCGCACCCAGGCGGTAGGTATCGACATGCACGAACGGCAGCCCGCGCCCGGTCGCCGCCGGTCGGTGCTGGCGGGCGAGCACGAACGTGGGCGACGTGACCGCGCCGGCCACGCCCAGCCCCGCACCGACGCCTTGCGCGAATGTGGTCTTGCCGGCACCCAACCCACCGATGCAGACAACGAGATCGCCGGCTTGCAGGAGCGCGGCCAGCCGGCTGCCGATCGCCCGCATATCCGCGGCGGTGGCGACAACACCGGCGTACGCCGGGTCACGGCGTAGCTCCTGCCAGTAGTCGTGCTGGGTGCTCGGCGTGTAGCCCAGCTCCTCCCAGAAGCGCCGGGCACCGGGGCGCGCCGTACGCACTCCGACGCGAAGCTCGTGCAGGTCGGAGTGCTGAGCGAGGTGCGCGTGAGTCCAGGCGACGAGCCGGCTGCCCACGGAATGCCGCCAGAGGGTCGGGGTCACCGCGACACGACGGAGCCAGACAGCGCGGCCGCGGCGAGGGGTTCGCAGCGCTGCAACAACGGTGCCGTCAATCTCGCCCACGACCCCGCCGTCCTCGACGAGATCCGCGCGCACCTGGTCGAGCATCTCGGACACCGCACCGGACGGCGGCTCCAACGGCGGCCCCATGCCAAAGGCGGCTTGGGTCACGGCGAGCACGGCAGCCGCGTCGTCCGGTGTCGCCACGCGGAAGGTGACAGTCATGACGCGCTCGCCCGGACGAGGGAGGCAGCGAACGCCAAGTCCTCGCGCAGCAATCGACGCGGCTCACCTTTTGGACCGAAACGCAGCGCAGCCGACGGGTGATAGGTCGGTACGACGATGCGGCCCGGGTGCCCCACTAGGGGATGCACGCGACCGCGGACGTCCGCCAGCTTGACCAGGCGGCCGAACGCCCACGCAGCGGCTGTGCCACCCAGGCTCACGACAACCGTGTCGGGCAAAAGATCGATCTGCTGGTCCAACCACGGGCGGCAGTTGGCGACCTCCTGCCGGGTCGGCGCGCGGTTGCCGGGTGGGCGGCACTTCAGCACGTTGAGGACCCCGACGCCGTCACGGCCGAGGCCGGCGTCGTTCAACAGCTCGTCGAGCAACAGCCCCGCGCGACCGATGAACGGCAGCCCAGTCTCGTCTTCGGCCGCGCCTGGCGCCTCACCGACGAGGACGAGTGGTGTTGTGGTGGGCGGTACGCCGACAACAACGGTGGTGCGACTCGCCGCCAACTCGGGACACGTGACACATACGCGGATCTGACTGGCGAGCTCCGCCCAGTCCGTTGTCACGCCGTGGGAACGGGAGCCGGCGGCGAAACCGTCGCCAGAACGCGGTTGCACAGCGTGCGCAGGTGCAGGTTCACCAGCGATGGCCGCTCGAGCATCACCATGTGACCGGCCGACGGAACGACGACCAACTCGGCATGCGGCAGCTGCTCGGCGATGAGACGACTGTGGTCAGCCGGGGTGATCCGGTCGCGATCGCCGACGACAACAAGCGTTTCGATGCCATGCAGGGTGGACAGCGCGTCGAGCTTGTCGTGCTCGACGAACGTCGGCAGGAACTGCGCGATGACCTCGAACGGTGTCGCCGCCAGCATCCGCTCGACGAACTCGACAAGTGCTGGACCGACATCGGAACCGAAGGCGATCCGTCGAGTGAACAGGAAGGACACATCGCTGCCGACGCGGCGTCCGTGCTCGATGACGGTGGCTTGTTGACCCAACGCGGTGGCCGCGTGCGGTGCGACGGCGCGAAATGTTTTCGCCAACGGTGCCGGCAGCCGCAGCAGGGTCTCGGCAACCTTGCCGGCCGACGTTGACAACAGCGCGATGCCGCGAATACGCGTGCCGAACAGCTCGGGATAAGCATCGGCAAGCGCCATGATCGTCATGCCGCCCAGGGAGTGGCCGACGAGCACGATCGGGCCGTCGGGTGCAGTGGCTTCGATGATGCGGCGGAGGTCGCGGCCCAGCCACTCGATCGTCGAGTGCTGGGGCGTCGACGGACCCGACCGTCCGTGTCCACGTAGGTCCCAGAAGACCAGCCGGCCCGGGGCGTCGCGGCCCGACAGGTCGCGCCATTGGTAGTGCCAGCTCGCCATCTCGAGGGAGAACCCGTGCGTGAAGATCACCGTCAGCGGAGCGTCTGGTTGCCCAACCTCTTCGACATGCAACGTGACACCGTCGTCGGCGACGACGGAACGCGGACGTCCGCGCATGGTGCCGAACGGCTCGCGGGCACGCGGGTCGGGCTTGAGCCGCGTGCGTCCCACGGCGTACCGCTCTGCAGCGAGGCCGGCAGCGACACCGAGGCCGACCAGACCGGTCGCAGCGCCGATGACACCCGCCGTCCGAATGCGCGGCTTCACCCGCCACCGCCGACGTAAGTGCGCGGCACTCGCGGCCCGATTCGCGTGACGATCTCGTAGGAGATCGTGCCGAGAGCGTCCGCCCACTCCTGTGCGGTCGGCGCGCCGTCGTCGCCGGCGCCGAACAGCACAACTTCGTCGCCTTCGACAACCGGGTCGTCACCGACGTCGACCACAAACTGGTCCATGCAAACCGTGCCCGCGATGCGACGGCGGTGTCCGCCGGTGAACACCTCGGCGATATTGGTGGCATTGCGCGGCACGCCGTCGGCGTACCCCAGCGGGACCAGCGCGAGGGTGGTCTCGCGTTCGGTGGTGTAGCGATGGCCGTAGGACACACCGGCGCCGGCGTCGGCGCGCTTGGTGAGTGCGACACGAGCGGTCACCGTCATTGCGGGACGCAGGCCGTACGTCGAGGACGGCCCGTCCTGCGGCACTGGCGTCAAGCCATAGACCGCGATGCCGGGTCGCACCAGGTCGAAGTGCGACGACGGTCGGGTGAGGGTCGCCGCCGAGTTGGCGAGGTGGCGTACGTCCGGATGAAGACCAGCGCGGGCTGCCAGCTCGAGTGCCTCGGCGAAGACCTGCTCCTGCCTTTCGACGGTTGGGTGACCCGGCGCGTCGGCGTACGCGAGGTGTGACCACACCCCGACGACCCGGATCTCGCCGCCGGCTTCGACCTTCGCCGCCGCCTCGACCAAGTCCGGCCAGCGTTGCGGCGTTGCACCGCCGCGATGCAGCCCGGTGTCCGCCTTGAGATGCACGCGGGCAACCCGGTCCGTGGCGGCGGCGGCCCGTCGTACCTCTTCTAGGGACCAGACCTCACTGACCGAGACGTCGATGTCAGCGGCCAGCGCGTCGGTGAGCGGCTCACCCGGCGCAGCGAGCCAGGACAGGATCGGCGCCGTGACGCCCGCGGCGCGCAGCGCGAGGGCTTCCTCGATGAACGCGACACCGAGCCAGCTCGCACCGCCCGCCAGCGACGCGCGCGCCGACGGCACGAGCCCGTGCCCGTAGCCGTCGGCCTTGACGACCGCCATCACCCCGGCGTCACCGGCTCGTTGATCGAGCGCAGCCACGTTTGCGGCGATGGCGTCGAGGTCGACGCAGGCTTGCGCCCGCAGCGGTGCCGACGGCGCTTCGTTCACGCGTTCAGTGTCTCAGGGCCGAGCCCTTCGGCGCGTACGACGCGGAGCACGCCGGGCCAGGCGTCGAGAAGATCGGTTGCGGCGATCGGCACCACCTCGGCGCTGACGAGCCGCGCCGCAAGTCCGTGCAGGAACGCCCCGGCCGACCCGGCGTCGAGTGCGCTGCAGCCGGTGGCGAGCAACGCACCGCACACGCCCGATAACACGTCGCCCGTGCCCGCCGTGCCGAGCCAACGCGTGCCAGTGGGATTGATACGCGTGTGCCCGTCCGGGTCGGCCACCACTGTTGTCGAGCCCTTGAGCAGGACCGTGACACCGAGATCGGCGGCGGCCTTCCGCACGTGGGTCAGCCGGTCCGCCTCCACATCGCCGCGGTCGGCGCCGACCAGCCGGGCGAACTCTCCGGCATGCGGCGTCAACAGGGTGGGGGCGCGTCGTTGCGTCAGCCACTCGCGGTGGCTGGCCAGGATGCTGATCGCGTCCGCGTCGACGAGGACCGGCAGGTCCGTGCCGAGGATCGCCTCGACCACTGCTGCCGCCGCATCGTCGGTGCCGAGACCGGGACCGACGACCCATGCCTGCACCTGACCCGCGTCGATGACCGCCGTGCCATCGCCCGGTGGCACGACCGTGACGACCGCCTCTGGCCAGCGCGCGCGGACGAGCTCGGCCGGATGAGCGACGGAGACGAAACGCACCATCCCGGCGCCATTGACGATCGCGCCGCCGGTGGTGAGCACCGCGGCGCCGGTGTAGGTGTCACTGCCAGCGGCGACACCGACGACGCCCCGGTGGTACTTGTCAGTCTCCGGCTCCGGGTCAGGCAGCAGGGCGGCGACGTCGTCAGCGTCAAGCACCTCGATCGTCGGCGGCGGTAGATGCGGGGTGAGTCCGATGTCGACGCACTCGACGATCCCGGCGTAGTGCGCTCCCGGTGCTACGAGCAGTCCGGGCTTGAGAGTTCCAAACGTGACCGTGATGTCGGCGCGGACAGCTGACCCCTCGACGCGTCCGCTGTCGGCGTCGACTCCAGACGGCACGTCGACCGCGACAACGGTGGCGCCGGAGTCGTTCGCATATTCAGCCAGCTGTGCAGCCTGTGCACGCAGCGCACCCTTGCCACCGATGCCCAGCAGCCCGTCGACTACCAGGTCCGCATGCTCGAACGCGTTCCGGTCGTCAGCACTCACTTGCTGCGCACGGCCACCCGCCCGCAACAGTGCGTCGAGCGCCGCGGGTGGCTCGGCGTCGGCGATGAGCAGCGCGGTGACCTGTGCGCCACGTTGGCAAAGCCGCGCACCGGCGTACAACGCATCGCCGCCGTTGTTGCCCTTGCCAACGAGCAGGAGGACGTGTGATCCGTAGACCTGTTCGAGCACGTCCGCACACCGTCGAGCGAGCCCGGTTGCTGCTCGTTGCATCAGCGCTCCGTCAGGCAGCTGCTCCATCACCGCCCGCTCCGCGGCGCGGACGGTGTCGACGTCGTGAACGGGGCGCACGGCCCTAGCCTTCCGCGACGACCATGGCGATGGCGAGGCCCCCGTCATGGCTGAGGGAGATGTGCCAGCGGTGTACGCCGAGCCCGGTCGCGGCCGCATCGACGGTGCCGCGCACTGACAACTCCGGCCGCCCGTCGTCGAGTTGGGTGATCTCGGCGTCGTGCCACCGCAGACCGCCCGGCGCGCCAAGTGCCTTAGCGATCGCTTCCTTCGCCGCGAAGCGCGCCGCTAGCGAGGGGGTCGGCAGATCGCGTTCGGCTTTGGTGAACAGCCGGTCGGCCAGCCGTGGCGTGCGTTGCAATGAGCGTTCGAACCGCGCGACGTCGACGACGTCGACACCGATGCCGACGATCATGACGTCACTCGACGGTGACGGACTTGGCCAGATTGCGGGGCTGGTCGACATCGAGTCCACGCGCGAGAGCGATCTCCGCCGCGAGCACCTGCATCGGGATGATCGTCAGCAGCGGTGAGTACAGCGACTTGGTGTCCGGGACGTAGATGATGTCGTCGGCGTACGGCGTGATTACGTCGTCGCCATCAGTCGCGATGACGATGGTATGCGCGCCGCGGGCGCGGACTTCTTGCACGTTGTTGATGAGTTTTGCGCGCAGCGCATGCCGCGGCGCAGTCACCACGACGGGAGTGTCGTCTTCGATCAGCGCGATCGGGCCGTGCTTCAACTCACCGGCGGGATAACCCTCGGCGTAGGTATAGGCGAGCTCCTTGAGTTTCAATGCACCTTCGAGCGAGATCGGGTAGCCGACGTGACGCCCGATGAAGAGCACACCTGACGCGTCGGCGATTCCACGCGCGACCTTGCGCATCGTGTCCATCCGGCCGAGTGTCTCGGTCATGAGTGCCGGGATCTCCTTGAGATCCGCGATGTGCGCAGCAACCTCATCAGCGTCGCGAGTGCCGCGCACCTGCGCGAGATAAAGCGCGACGACGTACATCGCAGCGATCTGCGTGGTCACGGTCTTCGTCGCGGCGACGCCGACCTCGGGTCCGGCCCGGGTGTAGAGCACTGCGTCACTCTCACGCGGGATGGTCGCGTTGACGGTGTTGCAGACAGCGAGCGTCGGTGCACGCTGCGACCGGGCATGACGGATTGCTTCGATGGTGTCCGCGGTCTCACCTGACTGGCTGATAGCGATCACCAGCGTGCGACGTCCCAGCACTGGATCTGCGTAACGGAACTCACTCGCCATCTCGACTTGGCAGGGCAACCGGGTCCATCGCTCGATCGCATACTTCGCGATCAGTCCGGAGTGGTAGGCCGAGCCGCACGCGACGATGAAGACCTGCTCGATCCCTCGCACGTCCTCGTCACTCATCGACAGCTCATCGAGAACGACATGTCCCTCGGGGCTGAGCCGACCGCCGAGTGTGTCGAGAACCGCCTGCGGCTGCTCCTGCATCTCCTTCAGCATGAAGTACTCGTAGCCGCCCTTTTCGGCAGCCGCGGTGTCCCAGTCGACATGGAACGTCTCGCCTTCGACCTCGTTGCCGTCGAGATCGGTGATGCGTGCACCCGCTCGTCGCAGCTCAACAACCTGGTCCTGGTCAATGATCCGGGCGGTGCGCGTGTGCGCGATGAACGCCGTCACATCGCTGGCAAGGAACTGTTCACCGTCACCGATGCCGAGGACGAGCGGGAGGTTGCGACGAGCACCAACGACGAGGTCGGGCTCATCACGATGCGCGATGACGAGGACGAACGACCCCTCGAGGTCCTTGCACACACTGCGAACTGCAGCGGGCAGGTCTCCGTCGTACCGCTCTTCGATGAGATGCGCGACGGCCTCGGTGTCGGTGTCACTGTGCAGGGTGTGGCCGCGCAGCTCCAGCTCGTGGCGCAGCTCGGCGAAGTTCTCGATGGTCCCGTTGTGTACGACGGCGACCGCGCCGGTGCAGTCGACCTGCGGATGCGCGTTGCGGTCTGTCGGCGGGCCGTGCGTCGCCCAACGTGTGTGCCCGATGCCGAGGTTGCCGGTGACCGTTAGGTCCGCGAGCTCGGCTTCGAGGTTGGCGAGCTTGCCCGCCTTGCGGTGAACGTCGAGGTCGCCGTCCAGGATGGCTACCCCGGCGGAGTCGTAACCGCGGTACTCGAGCCTGCGCAGACCGTCGAGGACAACGTCGAGAGCGGGACGCGGTCCGACGTACCCAACGATGCCGCACATGAGATCAGACTAACTGTCGGACGCCGTTTGCACGGCTGTCGCGACGCGCTCGGCGATGGACTGCGCTATGGCCTCTTCTGGGGCCTCGACCATCACGCGCACGACCGGCTCGGTGCCGCTGGGGCGCACCAGGATGCGGCCGTCAGCGCCGAGCGATGCCTCGGCAGCCGCAATCGCGTCGATGACGGCGGGTGCGTCAAGTGCAGCGGCCTTGTCCTGCACCCGGACCGCAAGGAGCACTTGGGGCAGTCGTCTCAAAACGCCGGCAAGCTCAGCGAGCGAGCGCCCGGTCTCAGCCATGCGCGCCAGCAGTTGCAAGCCAGTGAGCAGCCCGTCGCCGGTCGTCGAGTGCGACAGCAGGATCAGGTGGCCCGACTGCTCGCCTCCCAACACGAGGTTTCGCGCGCGCATCTCTTCGAGGACGTACCGATCGCCCACCGGTGTCTCAGCGACGGCAACGCCGTGCGTTGCCATGGCTCGTTTGAAGCCGAGGTTGGTCATGACCGTGGTGACAACGGTGTCCGAAGCCAACTGTCCGCGTTCTTGCAGTGCCAGCGCCAGAATCGCAAGAATCGCGTCCCCATCCACCACGTCGCCGTTGGCATCGACCGCGATGCATCGGTCAGCGTCACCGTCGTGCGCAAGACCGACGTCGGCATTGTGTTCGCGCACGGCGTTCTGCACAGCCTCGAGATGTGTTGCGCCGCACCCGTCATTGATTCGATAGCCGCTGAGATCGTCGTTGATGACGACAACATCGGCGCCGGCCGTGCGGTAGGCGTCGGGTGCGACGGTCGAAGCGGCACCGTTGGCACAATCGACGACGACGCGCAGCCCATCCAACGGCGTGGTCACGCTCGTCAGCAGATGTGCGACGTAGGAGTCGCGATGCGCAGCGCCGCGTTCGTCGTACCTGCGACCCACGGCTTCGCCGACCGGGCGGGACATCTCGACCGGCAGGCGCGCTTCGATGCGGTCCTCGACGTCATCCGCAAGCTTGTGACCGCCGCGCGCGAAGAACTTGATCCCGTTGTCCGGCATGGGGTTGTGACTCGCCGAGATCATCACGCCGAGGTCGGCCCCAGTGGTGGCGACGGTGTACGCAACACCGGGCGTCGGGATGATGCCGATCACGTCGACATCTGCACCTGCCGCGAGGCAACCAGCGGTGACAGCGGCTTCCAGCCACTCTCCCGATGGACGTGTGTCACGGCCGATGACAACGCGCGGGCGCTCGGCGTCGTCACGGCGTACCACGAGCTCGTGCACGGCGGCGGACGCCAATGCGAGCGCAAGCTCGGGAGTGAGATCGACGCCAGCGATCCCGCGGACGCCGTCAGTGCCAAAGAGCCGGCCCACCGGGCCCCTGCTAGCGCTTGCTGTACTGCGGGGCCTTACGTGCCTTCTTCAGGCCGTACTTCTTGCGCTCCTTGACCCGCGCGTCGCGGGTGAGGAAGCCGGCCTTCTTCAGGGACGGGCGGCTCTCGGCGTCCGCTTCGATCAATGACCGAGCGATGCCCAGCCGCAGTGCACCGGCCTGACCGGAGACACCGCCGCCGACGATGCGTGCGATGACGTCGTACTGCCCGGTCTGGTCGAGCGTCTCGAATGGCTCGTTGACGATCTGCTGATGCACCTTGTTGGGGAAGTAGTCCTCGAGCGTCCGCCCGTTGATCGTCCACTGCCCAGTGCCAGGGGCGATGCGCACCCGCGCGATCGCCTCCTTGCGACGACCCGTTGCGGCGCCCGGACCTGCGGCAGCGCGCTTGGGCGCCGGGGGCGCCTCGGCCGTCTCGGTGGTGTAGGTGCCCGCAGCAGCGCTGTCGTCGGGTGCCTCGACGGGGGTGGCATCCGGCTCGACGTCGGTAGCGGCGTCGGCCGGGGCGTCGATCGTGGTCTCGCTCACAGAACTCCCTGCTAGTTCAGGCGCGCGCAGTTACTGCGCGACCTGGGTGATCTCGTAGGGCACCGGCGCCTGCGCCTGGTGCGGGTGGTCGGGTCCGGCGTACACCTTCAACTTGTTGAGCATCGCCCGGCCGAGCGTGCCCTTGGGCAACATGCCGCGGACGGCCTTCTCGACCGCGCGCTCAGGCTTTTCGGCGAGCAGCACGGTGTAGGGCACGCTCCGCAGGCCGCCGGGGTAGCCCGAGTGCCGGTGCGCGAGCTTCTGCTCCCGCTTGGCTCCGGTCAGGGCGACCTTCGAGGCATTGACGATCACGACGAAGTCGCCGGTGTCGAGGTGCGGGGCGTAGTAGGGCTTGTGCTTGCCCCGGAGCAGCTTCGCGGTCTGGCTGGCGAGCCGGCCGAGGACGACATCGGAAGCATCGATGAGATGCCACTGCCGGGTGACGTCGGCGGGCTTCGGGGTGAACGTACGCACGCGGGGACCTACTGCTTCTCGACTCGGGGATTTCACGGGGCGCAGGCCTGCGCCCAACCGAAGCAGGATAGCCGACACGTGCCCCGCTCGGCCAAGCGCGGGCGCGCTCCGGTCAGGGGCGGACGGGACGGGACTCGTCCCAGACCGGTTCCGGCGCCTCGTAGACCGAGCCGTCGGCGCCGAACACGAGGTAGCGGTCGAAGGACCGGGCGAACCACCGGTCGTGGGTGACGGCCACCACGGTGCCCTCGTACGCCGCCAGACCGTCCTCGAGCGCCTCCGCGCTGGCCACGTCGAGGTTGTCCGTCGGCTCGTCGAGAAGGAGCAGCGTGGCGCCCTGGATCTCGAGCAGCAGGATCTGGAACCGCGCCTGCTGGCCGCCGGAGAGGGTGTCGAAGCGCTGGTCGGCCTGCCCGGACAGCTCGTAGCGCCGCAGGATGCTCATCGCCCGGCCGCGGTCGTGGGCCTCGTGCCAGAGGATGTCGACGAGGGTGCGCCCGGCGAGCTCGGGATGCTCATGCGTCTGCGCGAACCGCCCCGGCACGACGCGCGCGCCGAGCTTCCACCGGCCCTCGTGACGCACCGGCTCACCGCCGAGGAGCTTCAGGAAGTGCGACTTGCCCGAACCGTTCGCGCCGAGCACGGCCACTCGCTCCCCGAAGTACACCTCGACATCGAAGGGCTTCATGAGTCCGCTGAGCTCGAGCGCCTCACACGTAATCGCTCGTACGCCGGTGCGACCGCCGCGCAGGCGCATCTTCACGTCCTGCGTCCGCGGGATCTCCGGAGGCGGGCCGGCCGCTTCGAACTTTGCGAGCCGCGTCTGCATCGCTCGGTAGCGGCTCGCCATGTCGGGGCTGATCGCAGCCTGCTGCTGCAGTGTGCGCACTAGCTCCTTGAGGCGCTCGTGCTCCTCGTTCCAGCGGCGGTGCAGCTCCTCCAGCCGGGCGATCCGATCGCCGCGCGCCTCGTGGTACGACGCGAATCCACCACCGTGGGTCCACGCCGTGCGCGCCTCGATCGTCACGATGCGCGTCGCCGTCTGCGCCAGCAGCTCACGGTCGTGTGAGACGTAGAGCACGGTCTTGGGTGTCTCTTGCAGTCGCGTCTCGAGCCAGCGCTTGGCCGGCACGTCGAGGTAGTTGTCGGGCTCGTCGAGCAGCAACACCTCGTCCGGACCGCGGAGCAGTGCTTCGAGCACAAGGCGCTTCTGCTCTCCGCCGGAGAGCGTGCGCACCTCACGCCATTGCGCGCGTTCGTACGACGCATCCAGCGCTGCCGTCGTACACACATCGAAGACGACCTCGGCGTCGTAGCCACCGGCGTCGGCCCAGTCGGCAAGCGCCTGCGCGTATCGCAACTGCGTCGGCTCGTCGTCGCGCTCCATCATCGCGAGCTCGGCGGTGTCGACGACCGCAGCCGCCTCGCGAATCCGGGCCGGCGCAACGGATAAGAGCAGGTCCCGCACGGTCGACTCGTCGCGCACGCTGCCGATGAACTGTCGCATCACGCCGAGCCCACCGCTGCGGCTGACCGTGCCCGATGTTGGCGTCAGGTCACCAGCGACGATGCGCAGCAGCGTGGTCTTGCCCGACCCGTTGTCACCGACCAGAGCAGTCTTGGCGCCCTCGCCGACGCGGAAGCTCACGGTCTCGAGGAGCGCCCGAGCATTCGGGAGCACCAGAGAAACATCGGCAAGGTCAACGTGGCCCACGTGACGACAGTCTGCGTCGTACGACGGCGAGTGGCCACCGGTTTGCGGCATTCACGCCCGGCACGTCGAGAAACGACTCTTTTGGAGGACACAAAACTGGTCCACACTTAAACGCCGGCAACCCAGTGCCGACTGGTGAGGTGGACATGAACCGTTGGCAGCGCGGTTGGCAATGCACCCTGGCCAGTTTCCGGATAGCTCGTGACGTCCCATCTATTGTCGGGTTCTCGCTGATTGCGCTCCTGGCTCAGGCCGGGATCGACGCGTCCTACATCTTCGGGGTCGCTGGCGGCACCCACGTCTTCGACGGCACCGAGTCGCACACGCTCTTCGCGCTGATCCCCGTCTATTTGATCGGGACGATCTGTTCGACGTTCTCGGCGGCCGCCGTGGTCGCACTCGCCGATCTCCACTTACGCGGTGAGCCCGTCAGTGTTCCAACCGCTCTGTCGAGAGTCGCCACCCACGCACCGGCCTTACTCGGGTGGTCGCTGCTCACAGGAACCGTCGGGCTCATCATCCGCGCCATCGAACAGCGGCTCAGCTTCGCTGGTCGGATCATCGCTGCCTTGGTGGGTGTCATCTGGACACTCGCCAGTTTGATGGTGGTTCCGGTGATCATGCTGGAGCGAACCGGCCCGTTCAGCGGGCTGCGACGCTCGTCCGCGCTGTTTCGCCAACGCTGGGGCGAGTCGGTGGTGAGTGACCTGGGTCAAGGCTTGGTGATCTTCGCGCTCTCGCTTCCGGTGCTTCTCCTGGCCTGCTTCGGTTTCGTCGGTGGAATTACGTCCGGGATTGTCACTCTGGTGATCGCATTCATTGTTCTGGCAGCCGTGTCATCGGCGCTGTCCGCGATTCTCTCGCTTGTTCTCTACCGATACGTCGTGGACGGTGTGGTACTCGACGGGTTCTCCGAATCCAATCTCCAGAACGCGTTCCGGCCGCGGCGGTCTTGGCGAGATTCATCCGAGCGCTACGACTACAACTGAACTCGCGTCAGTCTGGGCCAGTTCAGCTTGCTAGCGAAAGGCGTCGGGCTCCGGTCCCAACTCCGCAGAGCCGTGCACGTCAGGTAGCCAAGGAACGCCGCACCTGCGACCAGGTAGCAGTTGGCCACGAGCGTCAGGCCGCCATGGAAGCCGAACTCCAGCGGCGCTCCCTTGTGCGGCGTCCACCACAGGGCGAGGCCACGAACAAGACGTAGCCGACGCCCGCCGCGACCTGTGCCCGTCGCGATCCCAGCGCCAGGATGAGTAATGCAGGCACGCACCAAACCCAGCGATGGGTCCACGAGACAGGCGAAACGACCAGCGACGTCATGCCACAGGCAGTCGCGGCGAGGAGCCATTGGCCACGTCGGGCGAACACCGTGGCAGTCACCAATCCAACGACAGCGACGACGACGGTCAGGATCGCGAACCAATGCCCGATGTTGCCGGGGCTGCCGACGACACGCGCGACAGCGCCGTACGCGGACTGGTTACTGATGTAAGTAACGCCCACCCGGCTGGCATCGTGCCACTGGTTTGACCAGAACTCGTGCGAGGCCGCGGGAGCTACGAGTACACCGAGCAGCGTGGCGGCGGCGAACGTCACGGTGGCGACAACAGCGGAGCGAATACGGCCCGCCAAGATCAGGAAGACGATGAACAGCCCGGGAATGAGTTTCACGGCTGCGGCAATGCCGATGCCCACGCCGGCAGGTCGCCCGCGCGCCACCCGATGGATGTCCCAGAGGACCAGCGCCAGAAGAAACAGGTTCACCTGACCGAGCAGAAACGTGTGGCGCACCGGCTCGAGGACGAGGGCAGCAGCCACAGTGACGCCCAGGACACGGGTGTTTGCCCGCACGCCAGCGAGCAGCAGGCAGGTTCGGCAGATATAGGCGACGGCCACCAACGACGCCACGGTCCACAGCAGCTGTTCGACGAGCGCCGGCAGCGCACTCAACGGGACAAACACTGCCGCGGCAAACGGAGGGTAGGTGAAGCGAAGGTGTCCGACAGCCGGCACTTGGTAGAGCAGCGCGTCGTGCAGCACGGCGCGCCCGCCCCAGCGGTACACACTGAGGTCAAGTGGCATTCCGCGCAGCGTCAGGAGCAGGAAGACCGCGCACTCGACCGCGAGTGCCGTCAGGATCAGGGCGCTACGTCGGCTGCGGGGGCGTCGCAGTGTCGACTCAAGTGCGAACGAGATACCTGCCGCCCTTCCCCAGCTTTCCTGGCGCAGGAACGCTAGAGACAGCCTCCTGAACCCACCCTGAGAATTGTTGGCTCCGTGAAGATCATCATCTGCGGACCCGGCGCGTTTCCTGCGCACGTGCGGCGAGCCGATCGGCGGTCGGGTATTTCACCGCTTCGAGCGTCAGGCCATGTGGCGGAGCGACGCTAGCGAGGGAGTCGCGCACCCCGACCCGGAGGATTGCGGCGGGCCAGTCGACCGGGCGACGTTCGTCGCCCACTGGTAGGAGTGCTCCGACGAGCGAGCGCACCATCGTGTGACAGAACGCGTCGGCTTCGACCGTCGCGACTGCGACACCGTCGGCGTCGCGTTCCCAGTCGAGTCGGAGCAGCCGGCGGATGGTCGACGCACCTTGACGTTGCTTGCAGTACGCCGCGAAGTCGTGCTCACCAATCAGCTTCGAGGAAGCGTCGTTCATTGCCTCGAGGTTGAGCGGTCGGCCGTGCAGCACCGTGTCGGTACGCCGCAGGGGATCAGCAAAGCCGTCGGCAACGCGATACGAGTAGCGACGCGACAACGCGGAGAATCGGGCGTCGAAGCCATCGGGTGCAACCACAACGGAACGCACACGCACGTCATCGGGAAGCACCCCGTCGAGACGGCGTACGACGTTGTCCGGCGGAACCTGTCCGACGTCGAGGTGCGCCACCTGACCACGTGCATGCACACCGGCGTCGGTGCGACCAGCAACGGTCAACGCCGGCGGCGTAGGCGGGCGCAGGATGATGGCGAGTGCATCCTCGAGCACACCTTGCACCGTTTGCTGACCGGGTTGGCGCGCCCAGCCGGCGTACGCGGTGCCGTCGTAGCCGAGATCGATGCGCAACCGCACGAGCCCGCCGTCCCCAGCAAGCGGGGAGGCGGGCTCGTCGCGTTCGATGGTCAGCTCAGGCCTTGTCGTCGTCGCTTTCGGCGGGACCGTCGACGTCGGCTGCGCCCTCGGCGGGCGCTTCGTCGACGGCAGCCTCGATCTGGGCTGACGTCGAGTCTTCCTCCGCCGTCGGCGCCTCGTCCGCGGCCGCCTCGGGCGCGACTGACTCGGTCACGACCTCGGTGTCACCGCCTTCGGCCGGCACCGCAACCTGCTCGGTGACGTCCGTCGTCTCGGGCGCACCGTCGGTGTCGCCCTCGCTCGGAACCGCCTCGGCAACTGCTTCGACCGGCTCGGCAGCCGCGACTGGTGCGCCCGCGGCCGCCTTGCGCGGACGACGGATGCGCGTGCCACGGGCGCGCTCAGCCTCACCGACAGCTTCCTGCGCGATCGTTTGCCCTTCGACCAGCTCGATGACCGCCATCGGCGCGTTGTCACCCTTGCGCGGACCGAGTTTGGTGATGCGGGTGTAGCCACCGGCCCGCGCGACGTAGCGCGGACCGATCTCGTCGAACAGCGTGTGTACGACGGACTTGTCACGCACGACGCGCAGCACACGGCGCCGGGCGTGCAAGTCACCGCGCTTGGCGAATGTCACCATTCGCTCGGCGAGCGGCCGAAGCCGCTTCGCCTTCGCCTCGGTTGTCGTGATGCGACCGTGCTCGAACAACGCCGTCGCCAGATTGGCCAGGATCAGCCGCTCGTGCGAGGCACCGCCGCCGAGGCGGGGGCCCTTCGTTGGCGTAGGCATGTTGCTCTCCTCGTTCGCGTGCGTACGGCGTACAGGCTGGTGTTAGAGCCGCTCGTCCTCGGCGAAGACCTGACCGTCGTCATCATCATCGATGCCGTAGTCGACGATCGAGCTCGGGTCGAACCCGGGCGGGCTGTCCTTGAGAGCAAGCCCCATCGTGTGCAACTTGGCCTTGACCTCGTCGATCGACTTCTGGCCGAAGTTGCGGATGTCGAGCAGGTCGGCCTCACTGCGGCCGACGAGCTCACCGACCGAGTGGATGCCTTCGCGCTTCAGACAGTTGTACGACCGCACCGTCAGCTCGAGGTCCTCGATCGGCAAGGCGAGATCGGCAGCCAGTGCGGCGTCCGTCGGCGACGGGCCGATGTCGATGCCCTCGGCGTCGATGTTCAGCTCGCGGAACAGCCCGAACAACTCAACGAGGGTCTTGCCCGCCGACGCGATCGCGTCGCGCGGAAGCATCGACGGCTTGGTCTCGACATCGACGATGAGCCGGTCGAAGTCGGTGCGCTGCTCGACACGGGTGGCCTCGACCTTGTAGGTCACCTTGGTCACCGGTGAGTAGATCGAGTCGATGGGCACGCGGCCGATCTCTTGACCAGGCTGCTTGTTCTGTACGGCGGACACGTAACCGCGACCGCGTTCGACGACGAGCTCCATCTCGAGCTTCGCCTTCGCGTTCAGCGTGGCGAGGTGGAGGTTCGGGTTGTGAATCTCGACGCCGGCCGGTGGTGCGATGTCCGCAGCAGTGACCTCACCCGGACCCTGCTTGCGCAGGTACATGACGACCGGCTCGTCGTGCTCGGAGGAAACGACGAGCTCCTTGATGTTCAGGATCAGGTCGGTGACGTCTTCCTTCACGCCCGGAACGGTCGTGAACTCGTGCAGGACACCCTCGACGCGGATCGAGGTGACCGACGCACCCGGGATCGAGGAGAGCAAGGTGCGGCGGAGCGAGTTGCCGAGGGTGTAGCCGAAGCCCGGCTCGAGCGGCTCGATGATGAACCGCGACCGGGTGTCGTCGACCGTTTCCTCGGACAGGGACGGACGCTGTGCGATAAGCAAGGTGGTGCCTTCCTGTCAGGGACGCCCGCTATTTGACGTCCACAGTGATGCGGCGGAGCACTACTTGGAGTAGAGCTCCACGATGAGCTGCTCTTGGACCGGTGTGTCGATGTTGCCGCGGACCGGCAACGTGTGGACGAGGATGCGCAGGCGGTTGGGCATGACCTCGAGCCAACCGGGAACCGGCCGCTCACCGGCCTCCGCGCGCGCGATGATGAACGGCGTGAGCTCGACCGATCCCGAGCGCACCTCGATGATGTCGCTTTCGGCGACGAGGTAACTCGGGATGTCGACCTTGTGGCCGTTGACGAGGAAGTGGCCGTGCTTGACGAACTGGCGCGCCATGTCACGGCTCTTGGCGAAGCCCGACCGGTAGACAACATTGTCGAGCCGACGCTCGAGCAGCTGCAGCAGGTTGTCGCCGGTCTTGCCGCTCTGCCGGTTGGCCGTCTCGTAGTAGCGACGGAACTGCTTCTCGAGAACGCCGTAGATGCGCGCGCACTTCTGCTTCTCGCGCATCTGCAGGAGGTACTCGGAGTCCTTGGTGCGACCGCGGCCGTGCTCGCCCGGCGGGTACGGCCGGATCTCGATCGGGCACTTCGGTGAATCGCACTTCGAGCCCTTGAGGAACAGCTTCATCTTCTCGCGGCGGCAGCGCTTGCAGTCCGCGCCCGTATACCTAGCCATCAGACCCTCCGCCGCTTCGGAGGGCGGCAACCGTTGTGCGGTGTTGGTGTCACGTCCTGGATGGCGCCGACTTCCAGACCGGCAGCCTGCAGTGAGCGGATAGCGGTCTCACGGCCCGAGCCCGGGCCTTTGACGAACACGTCGACCTTGCGCATGCCGTGCTCCTGCGCCTTGCGGGCGGCAGCCTCGGCGGTCATCTGCGCGGCGAACGGCGTGGACTTGCGGGAGCCCTTGAACCCCACATGACCCGCGCTCGCCCACGAGATGACATTGCCCATCGGGTCGGTGATCGAGACGATTGTGTTGTTGAACGTGCTCTTGATGTGCGCGTGGCCGTGCGCGACGTTCTTCTTCTCCTTGCGCCGTACCTTCTTGGCGCCGGCCTTCTTTGCTGCGGGAGGCACTACTTCTTCCCTACCTTCTTCTTGCCGGCGACCGCCTTGCGCGGGCCCTTACGGGTGCGGGCGTTGGTGTGCGTGCGCTGGCCGCGTACCGGCAGACCACGGCGATGACGAATGCCTTGGTAGCTGCCGATCTCGACCTTGCGCCGGATGTCGGCGGCAACCTCCCTGCGGAGGTCACCTTCGACCATGTAGTTGGCCTCGATCCAGTCCCTCAGTTTGACGAGGTCGTCGTCACCAAGGTCGTGAACGCGGCGGTCGGGGCTCACGCCGGTTTCGCGCAGTGTCTCGATCGCGCGAGTCCGGCCGATGCCGAAGATGTAGGTCAGAGCGATCTCGACGCGCTTCTCACGCGGGAGATCGACGCCGACGAGGCGGGCCATGGGCGGGGGTACTCCTTCTCATCCGCGGAGGTCTCCCGCGTCACCGTCCCCACCCGCCCGGATGGGGCCCCGGCCTCCGACCGGGGGTGTCGCGCCGACGTACGACGCGATTGGTGCGCGCTGTTGCTGCTGTGCTTTCTCGCTAGCCCTGCCGCTGCTTGTGCCGCAGGTTGTCGCAGATCACCATGACCCGGCCGTGCCGGCGGATCACCTTGCACTTGTCACACATCTTCTAGACGCTCGGCTTGACCTTCACGGCTGCGCATTCCTCTTACTTGTAGCGGTAGACGATGCGACCGCGGGACAGGTCATACGGCGAGAGCTCCACAACTACGCGGTCCTCCGGAAGGATCCGGATGTAGTGCTGGCGCATCTTGCCGCTGATGTGGGCGAGAACGCGGTGCCCGTTGGCGAGCTCAACCCGGAACATGGCGTTCGGGAGTGGCTCGACGACGCGGCCCTCGATCTCGATGGCCCCTTCTTTCTTGGGCACAACCCTCCATCACTCGTTTTGATCGGCTGCTGGCCCCCAGGCACGCCGGAAAGGTCGCAACCCCAGGAGGAGCGTCCCGACGACCCGACATCAAAAGGGGCCAACGGGAGAGTCTACGTCGCGGAGGCGCCCGGTTCCAACCCGCGCCGTTGAGCCAACGGCCCGATCAGTCAGGGTGATCTCGGCGTCGTTGAGCGTGCGAGACCCCGACTGATCGTGACTAGGCGGTCTGCGGCGTCGGGGAGGAGGCTGCCGCCGGCGTGGCGACCCCGAGGGCGCCCAGCCGGGCGGCTCCCCCGTCGTGAGCGGTGAGGACCCAGGGGCCCTCCTCGGTGAGCGTGAACGTGTGCTCGAAGTGGGCCGACGGCGCCCCGTCCTGAGTCACGACGGTCCAGCCGTCGTCGAGCAGCCGGGTCCGCCGGGTGCCGAGGTTGACCATGGGCTCGATGGCCAGGACCAGACCCTTGTCGAGTTTCGGTCCGCGGCCGGCGCGGCCGAAGTTGGGGACCTGCGGGTCCTGGTGCATCTCGGTGCCGATGCCGTGGCCGACGTACTCCTCGACGATGCCGTAGGGGTGCGAGCTTTGCCGCACGGACGCCTCGACCGCGTGGCTGATGTCGGTCATCCGCCCACCGAGCCGAGCCGCGGCGAACCCGGCCCATAGCGACTCGTCGGTCACCCGCAGCAGCTCGGTCAGCTCGGGTGCCACAGAGCCGACCGGCACCGTGATCGCCGCGTCGCCGTGGTAGCCGTCGATGATCGCGCCGAAGTCCAGCGAGATGATGTCGCCTTCAAGGAGCACCCGCTTCGGGTCCGGGATGCCGTGCACGATCTCGTCGTTGACCGACGCGCAGATGACGGCCGGAAAACCGTGGTAACCGAGGAACGACGAGCCGGCGCCTTCTGCCCGCAACGACTCGCGCGCGACCTCGTCGAGTTCGCCCGTCGTGACGCCGGGCGCGACCGCAGCTCGAAGCAGGTCGAGCGTCCGGGCGACCACGAGGCCGGCGGCCCGCATGGTCTCGATCTCGGACGGGGACTTGAGCTGGATCACGCTACGAAGGTACCCCCGGCTCAGCGTGCGCGCTCAGCGCGTGCATTGGCTGGGCGGAGGGCGGCGATCGCTCGGTCGGTCACGTCGTCGACCGGGCCCATAGCGTCGATGCCGACGAGCAACCCGCGCTCGGCGTAGAACGCGATCAGCGGCGAGGTCTGCTCCAAATAGACCTCGAGACGATGCCGGATCGTCTCCGGCTTGTCGTCATCACGCTGGAACAGGTCCCCGTTGCAGTTGTCACACACATCCTCGGTCGAGGGAGGGTCGAAGTCGAGGTGCCACACGTGCCCGCACCGGCGGCAGGTACGCCGACCCGACAGCCGGCGCACGACCTCGTCGTCGTCCACAACCAGCTCGAGTACGACGTCGAGCACCACACTCATGCTCAGCAGGATCGTGTCGAGCACCCGCGCCTGCGGCACGTTGCGCGGGAAGCCGTCCAGCAGGAAGCCCTTGACCGTGTCGTCCTCACCGAGCCGCTCATGGACCATCGAGATCGTGATCTCGTCAGGAACGAGGTCTCCGGAGTCCATGTACTTCCTGGCCTCTTGGCCGAGCGGCGAGCCCTGGCTGACATGGGTACGAAAGATGTCGCCCGTGCTGATCTTGGGGATCGACATCTGCGCAGAGATGAACTCCGCCTGTGTCCCCTTCCCCGCTCCAGGGGGACCCACCAGCACGAGGCGCATCTATCTGAGGAAGCCCTCGTAGTTACGCAGCATCAGCTGGCTCTCGACTTGTTTGACGAACTCCAAGCCGACGCCACAAATGATGAGAACCGCCGTGCCACCGAACGGGAACTGCTGACTACTGCCGACGAGTGATAACAACAGATAGGGCAGCACCGCAACGAAGCCCAAGTACAGCGAGCCCGGCAACGTGATCCTGGACAGGATGTAGTCGAGGTATTCCGCGGTGGGACGTCCTGGGCGGATACCAGGGATGAATCCGCCGTACTTCTTCATGTTGTCGGCGACTTCGACGGGGTTGAACGTGATCGCGACATAGAAGTACGTGAAGAACAGGATGAGCAGGAAGTACGTGCCCAGATAGATCGGATGGTCGCCTCGGACGAAGTAGCGCTGGACGAACGACGTGAACCCCGTATTGGACGTCCAGACCGTGCTCAACAGCTGAGGTAAGTAGAGCAGCGACGACGCGAAGATGACCGGGATGACACCGGCCTGGTTGACCTTCAGCGGGATGTACGTCGACGTGCCGCCGTACATCCGCCGCCCGACCATGCGTTTGGCGTACTGCACCGGGATTCGCCGCTGGCCTTGTTCGACGAAGACCACCGCCGCGACGATGAACAAGCCGAGCAGCAACACCAGCGAGAAGATGAAGCTGCCCTTGACCTTCAGGATCTGGCCGCCCTGGCTCGGCAGCTGGGCGATGATCTGCGTGAAGATCAGCACGGACATGCCGTTGCCGATCCCGCGGTCGGTGATGAGCTCGCCCAGCCACATGATCACGGCAGTGCCCGCGGTCATCGTGACAACCATCGTCACGAGCCGGAACACAGACGAGTCAGGGACGAGGTTGATATCCGTCGTCTGGAACAACCGCCCACTGCGGGCCAGCGCGATGATGCCCGTCGACTGCAGGATCGCGAGCGCAATCGTCAGGTAGCGCGTGTACTGAGTGAGCTTGGCCTGACCGGACTGGCCCTCCTGCTTGAGCCGTTCCAAGCGCGGGATGACCACGACCAACAGCTGAATGATGATCGAGGCGGTGATGTACGGCATGATCCCGAGCGCGAACACCGCGAGCTGCAGCAGCGCGCCACCGCTGAACAGGTTGACCAGGCCATAGATGCTGTTGTTCTTGTTGGCCTCGAACGCCTTGTGCACCTCGGTGTAGTCGATGCCCGGCGTCGGGAGCAGCGAGCCGGCCCGGAACAGCGCCACGATCGCAAGGGTGAACAACAGCTTCTTGCGCAGGTCCGGCGTGCGGAAAGCCCTGATGAAAGGCGTTAACACGTCTCCTCCAGGGCTGCGCCGAGCGGGTTAACGGGGTCCTCGACTGTAACTCAGATGGTCGTTGCGCTGCCGCCAGCGGCGGTGATCTTCTCTCGCGCGCTGTCCGAGAACTTGTGGGCACGGATCTGCAGGGCCACCGTCAGATCGCCGGTGCCGAGCACCTTCACCCGCTGGTCGCGCCGGACGGCACCCTTCGCAACGAGATCCTCCGGTCCGACCGCCCCGCCCTGCGGGAACAGTTCCGCGAGCCGACCGGTATTGACCACTTGGTACTCGACGCGGAACGGGTTGGTGAAGCCCTTCAGCTTCGGCAGCCGCATGTGCAACGGCATCTGGCCGCCCTCGAGACGAGCGGGGACTTGACCGCGCGCCTTGGTGCCCTTGGTGCCTCGTCCAGCGGTCTTGCCCTTGGATGCCTCACCGCGGCCCACCCTGGTCTTGCGGGTGTGCGCACCGGGTGCTGGGCGCAGGTGGTGCACCTTCAGCGGCACCGTCCTGCTTTCGGTTTCCTTGCCCGTGGCGGGCATGTCAGTCGACCTCCTCGACAGTGACCAGATGGCTCACTGCGCGGACCATGCCGCGAATCTCGGGCTTGTCGTCTTTGATGACGCTCTGCCCTGGCTTACGGAGACCGAGCGAGCGCAGCGTGTCCTTCTGCCGCTGCTGACCGCCGATCCCGGATCGGATCTGGGTGACCTTGATCTTGCTCATGACGCGGACGCTTCCGGAGCACGGACGGGAGCAGCAGCGGCGGCGGCTTCCGCGCGAGCGCGGAGCATCCGCGCCGGAGCGACATGCTCGAGTGGCAGTCCGCGGCGGGCCGCGATCTCCTCGGGACGGTGCAGCGAACGCAGTGCCGTCACGGTCGCGTGCACGATGTTGATGGGGTTCGAGGAGCCAAGCGACTTCGACAGCACGTCGTGGATCCCGGCGCACTCGAGGACGGCGCGCACCGGACCACCGGCGATAACGCCGGTACCCGGGCTGGCGGGCTTGAGGAGTACGACGCCCGCGGAGTCCTCGCCCTGCACCTCGTGCGGGATGGTGTTTCCGATACGCGGAACCGTGAAGAAACTCTTCTTCGCTTCCTCGACGCCCTTCGCGATCGCTGCGGGCACTTCCTTGGCCTTGCCGTAGCCGACGCCGACCTGACCGTCGCCGTCGCCAACGATGACGAGCGCGGTGAAGGAGAACCGCCGGCCACCCTTAACAACCTTGGCGACGCGGTTGATGGTTACGACGCGTTCGAGGTAAGCGCTCTTCTCCGCCGCGGGGCCACGACCCTCGCGACGTTCACGGCGCTCGCCTCCGACGCCACCACCGCGGCGCTGGGCTCCTGGCATTACAGGTTCCTCATCTCAGTCATTGTCAGAACTCCAGACCGCCGGCGCGGGCGCCGTCAGCCAATGCGGCGATGCGGCCGCCGTACTTGTTGCCTGCTCGGTCGAAGACAACTGCGCCGACGCCGGCTTCCTTGGCTCGCTGCGCGACCAACTCGCCGACCGCGCGTGCGTGCGTGCTCTTGTCACCGCTCGTGCCGCGCAAACTTGCGTCGAGACTCGACGCTGAGGCAATGGTACGGCTCGCGCTGTCATCGACGACCTGCGCGTAGATCTGGCGAAGCGATCGGGTGACGACGAGACGGGGGCGAGCCGACGTACCGTCCACGCGCTTGCGAACCCGTCGGTGTCGCCGCAGCCGCGCGACCCGACGCTTCTCAGCGACGCCGCTCATTACTTGCCTGCCTTTCCGGCCTTGCGACGGACCGTCTCACCTTGGTAGCGCACGCCCTTGCCCTTGTAGGGGTCTGGCCTACGCAGCTTTCGAATGTTGGCCGCAACCTCGCCGACGAGTTGCTTGTCGATGCCCGAGACGCTGAAGCGGGTTGGAGTTTCGACGGTGAAGGTCACGCCCTCCGGTGCTTGGACCAGCACGGGATGGCTGAATCCGAGTGCGAACTCGAGGTCTGAGCCGCGCGCTTGCACGCGGTAACCGGTGCCGACGATCTCGAGGTTCTTCGTATAGCCCTCGGTTACACCGACGACCATGTTGGCGACGAGAGTGCGGGACAATCCGTGCAGCGCGCGGCTATACCGCTCGTCGTCGGGGCGGCGTACGACGAGCGCGCCGTCGTCACCGCGGTCAACAGTGATCGGGTCGGCCACCGTGTGTGACAGCGTGCCCTTCGGGCCCTTCACCGTCACGGCGCGACCGTCGATGGCAACGTCGACACCGCTCGGAACGGGGATGGGCATCTTGCCGATGCGTGACATGTGCTCCTCCCCTACCAGACGAAGGCGAGGACTTCTCCGCCCACGCCTCGCTTCTGGGCCTGACGATCGGTGAGCAGGCCGGTTGAGGTGGAGATGATCGCGACGCCGAGGCCGCCAAGCACGCGCGGCAGGTTGCCCGCCTTCGCATACACGCGCAGCCCTGGCTTCGAGATGCGCTTGACGCCGGCGATCGTGCGCTCGCGGTTCGGGCCGTACTTCAACTCGACCACGAGAGTCTTGCCAACCGCACCTTCGGCGGGGTTGTCGACGTGCCAGCCGGCGACGTAGCCCTCCTGCTGGAGGATTTCGGCAATGTGGCTCTTGATCTTCGAATACGGCATCGCGACATCGTCGTGATAGGCGTGGTTCGCGTTGCGAACACGCGTCAGCATGTCCGCAATCGGGTCAGTCATCGTCATTGGCCAGTGGCCTCTCTCGCCGTGGTTTCCTGCTCAGGACCTTCGGCGTTGTCGATTACCAAGAACTCTTTGTGACGCCGGGGAGTTCCCCGGCGTGTGCCATCTGTCGCACACAGATGCGGCACAGCCCGAACACCCGATAGACGGAGCGAGCGCGCCCGCACCGCTGGCAACGCGTGTACCCACGGACCTTGAACTTGGGCTTACGAGCGGCCTTGTTGACCAGAGCTGTCTTTGCCATGCGTCAGGACTCCTTGAAAGGAAAGCCGAGTTGGCGCAGGAGCGCCCGGCCCTCGTCATCGGTGCTCGCCGTCGACACGACAGTGATGTCCATGCCACGAACACGGTCGATCTTGTCGGGGTCGATCTCGTGGAAGACCGACTGCTCGTTCAACCCAAATGTGAAGTTGCCGTTGCCGTCGAACTGCCGCGGTGACAACCCACGGAAGTCACGGATACGCGGCAACGCAACGGATAGCAGGCGGTCGAGGAACTCCCACATGCGGTCGCCGCGCAAGGTGACCTTGACGCCGATCGCCATGCCTTCTCGCAACTTGAACTGTGCGATCGACTTGGTGGCCTTACGCACGGTTGGCTTCTGACCAGTGATGAGCGTGATGTCACGGACCGCGCCGTCAATCAGCTTGGCGTCGCGGGCAGCCTCACCGACACCCATGTTGACGACGATCTTCGTCAGCCGGGGCACCTGCATCACATTGGAGAAGCCGAACTCCTCTTGCAGCGCCGGCACGATCTCTTCTCGGTAGCGCTGCTTCAGCCGCGGCAAGGCGCGGGGGCTCGCCGGGGCGGCTTCGGTAACGGTGGTCATGCCTTATCTCCTACAGGTCCGCGCCGCAGCGACGGCAGATGCGGACATTCCTGCCGGTTTCGTCCTTGCGGTGGCCGACGCGCGACGGTTTGTTGCACGACGGACACACGACCATGACGTTGCTCGCGTGAACCGGCGCCTCCTGCGTCACGATGCCGCCGGACTGCGCACCGCGCTGGTTGGTCGTGATCCGGGTGTGCTTCTTGATGCGGTTGACGCCCTCGACGAGGACGCGGTCCTCCTTGGGCATGGTCAGGATGACCTTCCCGGTCGCTCCGCGGTCCTTGCCGCTGATGACCTGGACGGTGTCGCCCTTTTTGATGTTCAAGGCCACAGTCAGAGCACCTCCGGCGCCAGCGAAATGATTCGCATGAAGCGCTTCTCTCTCAGTTCGCGGCCCACTGGACCGAAAATGCGCGTACCGCGCGGTTCGTTGTTCTCTCGGATCAGCACGGCTGCGTTCTCGTCGAAGCGGATGTAGCTGCCATCGGCGCGGCGTCGCTCTTTCGCCGTACGCACGACAACGGCGCGGACCACTTCGCCCTTCTTGACCCCGGCACCGGGCAATGCGTCCTTCACCGTGCCGACGATGATGTCGCCGATGCCGGCATAGCGACGGCCGGAACCCCCGAGCACACGGATGCAGAGGATTTCCTTTGCACCGGTGTTGTCGGCGATACGCAGCCGTGACTCCTGCTGGATCATCTGGCCTTCTCCAGGATCTCCACGACTCGCCAGCGCTTCGTCGCCGACATCGGACGCGTCTCCATCAGGAGCACGCGGTCGCCGGGGCTACACGTGTTCTCCTCGTCGTGCGCGCTGAGCCTGCTGGTCCGCCGGATCGTCTTGCTGTAGCGCGGATGCTGGACGCGGTCCTCGACAATGACGACAACGGTCTTGTCCATCTTGTCGCTGACGACGAGGCCTTCGCGCGTCTTGCGGAACCCACGCGCTGGAGCATCAGTCGGCTCGGTCATGCCGCACCTTCCGTCGTAACCACGGTCGTGATGCCGAGCTCGCGCTCGCGCATGACCGTGTAGATGCGGGCAATGTCTCGTCTCACGGTTTGCAACCTTCGGTTGTTGTCGAGCTGGCCCGTGGCCACCTGGAAGCGCAGGTTGAACAACTCTTCTTTACCTTCGCGCAGTCGCGTTTCCAGCTCTTCGTCCGCGAGCCCGCGGAAATCATCAACTTTGGTCCCTGCAGCCATCAGCCCTCAGCCCCCTCGCGCCGGACGAACCGGCACTTCATCGGCAGCTTGTGCATTGCGCGACGCAGCGCCTCGCGCGCAATCGGCTCGGGCACGCCGGCCAACTCGAACATCACGCGCCCCGGCTTGATGTTGGCGACCCACCACTCGGGAGAGCCCTTACCGGATCCCATGCGGGTCTCGGCCGGCTTCTTGGTCAGCGGACGGTCGGGGTAGATGTTGATCCACACCTTTCCGCCACGCTTGATGTGTCGCGTCATGGCGATACGAGCGGACTCGATCTGCCGGTTGGTGACGTACGCCGACTCCAGGGCCTGGATGCCGAACTCCCCGAAGTTGACCTTCGTGCCGCCCTTGGCCTTGCCACCGCGCTTGGGGTGATGCTGCTTGCGGTGCTTGATCCGACGAGGCATCAACATGACTCAGCCCTCCTGACCGCTGGGGGCAGGGGCAGGGGCAGGCGCAGCCACTGGAGGGGTGTCGCTGGCGAGCGGCAACTCGCCGGGCTCGGCCGGAGCAGGCGCAGGCGCCTCGCCCGAGTCGCGCCGGGGAGTCCTGCTCGGCCGACGTGCCATGGCGGCGCGCGCTTCTGCCTGCACGCGCTCCCGCTCGGTGCGGTCGGCAATGACGTCGCCCTTGTAGATCCAGACCTTCACGCCGATCCGGCCGAACGTCGTACGTGCCTCGTAAAAGCCGTAGTCGATGTCAGCGCGCAGCGTGTGCAGGGGGACGCGGCCTTCGCGGTAGAACTCGCTGCGGCTCATCTCTGCACCACCGAGCCGACCGGAGCACTGGACGCGGATGCCCTTTGCGCCGGCCTTCATCGCGCTCTGCATCGCCTTGCGCATCGCACGGCGGAACGACACACGACTCGATAGCTGTTCGGCCACACCCTGCGCGACGAGTTGAGCGTCGATCTCGGGGTTCTTCACCTCGAGGATGTTGAGCTGAACCTGCTTGCCGGTGAGCTGCTCGAGGTCGCCACGGATGCGGTCGGCCTCGGCGCCGCGGCGGCCGATGACGATCCCCGGACGCGCAGTGTGGATGTCCACGCGAACACGGTCACGGGTGCGCTCGATGTCGACGCGCGAGATACCGGCGCGCTCCATACCCTTCGACATCATGCGTCGAATGGCCACGTCTTCCTTGACGTAGTCCTTGTACATCTTGTCGGCGTACCACCGGCTCTTGAACTCGGTTGTGATACCGAGCCGGAACCCGTGCGGGTTGACTTTCTGGCCCACTAGCGGGTCCTCCTCCGGGAAGCCGTTCCCGTCTCGGTCGCGACGTCAGGTCGCGCTTCGACAACAACGGTGATGTGGCTCGTGCGCTTGCGGATGCGGTAGGCACGGCCCTGTGCGCGTGGACGGAATCGCTTGAGGGTCGGACCCTCGTCGACGAACGCCTCGCTGATGACGAGCTGCTCGGGGTCGAGCCGCGCGTTGTGCTCGGCGTTTGCGATGGCGCTCGCCACCACCTTGTACAGCTGCTCGCTCACGTCCTGCGGGGCGAACTTGAGTACGTCGAGGGCCTGCTGAGCGGGCATCCCACGGACGAGGTTGAGAACCCGACGCGCCTTGGTCGGTGACACGCGCGCATAGCGCGCCCGAGCCGTTGCCGTCGGGGCGTCGACATTGCCGAAGTGGGCTTCAGACACGCCGAGCCCTCCGCTCGTCCTTCACGTGCCCGCGGAAGGTGCGCGTCGGGGCGAACTCGCCGAGCTTGTGCCCCACCATGCCCTCCGTCACGAACACCGGGACATGCTTGCGCCCGTCGTGTACGGCGATCGTGTGTCCGAGCATCGCCGGCACGACCATGGAACGCCGGGACCACGTCTTGATGACGTTCTTCGTGCCCTTCTCGTTCTGACCATTGACCTTCTTCATCAAGTGGTCATCAACGAAGGGACCCTTTTTCACACTACGTGGCATCGCTTGCCCTAACGCTTCCGTCGGGTCTTGCGACGGCGGACGATCATCGCGTCGCTCGACTTGTGCTTACGGCGGGTGCGTCCTTCTGGCTTGCCCCAGGGGCTCACCGGATGACGGCCACCCGAGGACTTGCCCTCGCCACCACCGAGGGGGTGAGCAACGGGGTTCATCGCGACACCACGGACGGTCGGGCGCTTGCCCTTCCACCGCCTGCGGCCGGCCTTGCCCCAGTTGATGTTCGACTGCTCC
>JAWWOW010000020.1:0-3411 GCA_033851265.1 Frankiales bacterium | reverse complement strand
CCGGGCTTGCCCGACATGGCGACGCCTGGCCCCTGCGTCAAGCTCGAGGCCGCCCTCGGGTAAAGGCTTTCGCGAGCGTGATCACCCGGCCGTCGGGCTCGTTCGCCCGTACCCGACCCCAGGTGTCCGTCATGTCGCGGCTCGCGATCGAAGCACCATCATCGCCTGGTGGAGCAACACGGGCCTGGCACGGCGATGCTGCACGGACACGACGCGCCAGATCCAAGCGGCGATCGGCGAGTCGTAACGAAGGAACAGCGCGAGCGAGACTTTGCCGCCGGCGGCTTGCACCACTGCCTGGGCTGACATCATCCACGACGAAGTTTCGACCCTGATCCAGTCGGCACCGCGATCGGCGATCTTCCAGCCTTGGACGTGGTACGGCGAAGGCCGTGGTCCGAGACGAAGCCCGAGCGCTTGCCACAGCAGCGGTGCGGACTGCCCGATCGGCGACTCCTCGAACACCGCACGTATCCACTCCTCCGGCGTCGCGTCGATCGCCTCGGTGGCGAGCGTGACCGCGTCCGTGTAATCGATCCGGGTAAGCGTGCTGCGAACGCAGACGGTCTTGGGCACGTTCTCCACGCCCACGACAATTTCGATCTCGCGCGTCATCACGACGCGCCCCGCGCTCGCTCCATCAGATACGGCGCGACGCGACGGTGCAACGGACCGACGATGGACCAGATCGCGCGGCCGAGTCTGGGACGCGAGTGGAACAGGTACGTGGTGACGACCACACGCGTCGGGTCGGGTCTTCGTCCGATGATGACACCGCGGCCGAAAAGCGGCGACGTCGCTTCGAGGCGGAACACGTCGCGCTCTGACGTCTTGATCCGCCAGCCGAGCACGTGCGATGCCGACGAGCGCGGCCCGAGTCGCAACCGCAGCACGTGGCGGTGTACGAGCCACACCAGCTCGCGCAACGGCGGAGGCGCGTCCTCGATGGCGGAGCGCAGGAACTCCTCGGTCGAGCGCTCGTCCGACTCGGGGACGCGGATCTCGAACGAATCGGCGTAGTCGTACGACGCATCGCCGATGAGGGGCTCGTGCAACGGAACCGGGACGCGATGGGCGCGACCGCGTCGCACGAGCGCCGGAGTGGCCATCTGCGTGGTCATGGGCATCACCTGCCTTTGCTTGGCCGACTCAGTATCGTTGACAGACTAAAAGTCGGTGACCGATTGTCGGTCAGCTTGATACCGTCCGCGCGTGGATGTCAAACCGCTGCGAGCCCGCCAAGCGGAGGCCACCCGCGGCCTGCTGATCGACGTGGCCCGAAAGAACTTCACCGAGCACGGCTACGCGGCGACGTCGATTGACGTGATCATCCAAGAGGCGGGTGTGGCGCGCGGGGCGCTGTATCACCACTTCCCTGGGAAGGAGGCGTTGTTCCGCGCCGTCTACGAGACCGTTGAAGGTGAGGTCGTCGCCCGCGTGATGGAGGCGGCCGCCGCGCAGACCTCGCCGTGGGAGGCGGTGCGCGCCGGCCTGTCGACCTTCCTCGACGCCTGTCTCGAGCCGTCGTTCCGTCGCATCGTCGTGCTCGACAGCGTGTCGGTGTTGCAGTCAAAGGTGCTGGAGGTCGGCATCGATCCGGTCGAGTTGCCGATGCTGCGCCACGTCCTCACGCCGCTGCTCGGCACGACCACGTTCGGCGGCATGGCGCTCGACGCGCTGACGTATGTGGCCCTCGGCGGCCTCTACGGCGCATCGCTGTACATCGCGCGCGCCGCTGACCCAAAGACGGCGCGAGCCGACGTCGACCGCGTGCTCGAGACGCTCATCAGCGGGCTGCTCAGGACGGGTCGTCTCTGACGTTGCCGCCGAGGCGGAAGCGGATCAGCTGGCGCGCATCATCGAGCGCGCTGAGCTCGTCGGTGATGTTCCGTTGGACGTTGGCCATCGACAGGAGGGCATCGACTTCGAAGGCAACGAGCGCCGGCGCGGGTTGTACCGGGATGTCGCCGGCTTCTTGCGCGAGACGCGCGTTGTGCTCGAGCAGCTTCAACCAGCCTCGTCGAGCGTGACGTAGCGCATCGCGCACTGGGCCAGGGCGGCTGTCGAACTCAGACAGCGTCGCGACCATGAAGCAACCGCCCGGGAACACGCGGTGCTCGACATACGTGAGCCAGGACTCGGCCAGTGCACGAAGCTGGGCGACACCCTCCGGCTCGTTCATCGCCGGGGTCACCACCTCGCGAATGAATATCTCGCTTGCAGCCTCGACGGCCGCGAGCTGCAGCTGCTCCTTGGTCGAGAACGCGGCCTGGATGCTGCTTTTCGACACACCGAGGGCCGTGGCCACCTGTGACAGCGTCATGCCGGACAGCCCGTCGATCGACGCGAGCGCCGCCGCCCTGGCTGCCACTGAACGACGCGTCCTGTCCCCGCGTTGACGTCGCCCGTCCACCCCGGCTAACTGACTCATCTTGACAAGTGTATACGTACGACCGTATGCATTGTTGTATGGCAACGACACGTTCTGAGACGAGGTCTGCACGCATTCACCGGGAGAAAGTCTGGTTCCGGAGTGGCGACGACATCTGCGCGGCCTGGCACTACCCCGGCAACAACGCCGCCGTGGTCGTGATGGCGGGCGGCTTCGCCGTCCCGAAGGAGCCCGGGACCGACCGCTTCGCCGCAGCGTTCCACGCCGCGGGGTTCTCGGTGGTCGCCTTCGACTACCGCCGTATCGGTGAGAGCGGAGGCGAACCTCGCCAAGTGGTGCGCATCAACGACCAACTCGCCGACTGGGACGCGGCGCTCGACTTTGCTGCGACCCTCCCCGGCATCGATCAGACGAAGGTTGCGGCGTGGGCGTTCTCGTTGTCCGGGGCCCACGTCCTCGTCGTGGCGGCGCGGCGCCCGGGACTTGGCGCGGTCATCGCGCAGACCCCCGTCGCGGACGGAAGAGCGGCGACGCGCAATGCAGCGCGTCACCAGACGATGTCGGCGCTCCTGCGGTTCACCGACGTCGCGCTGGTCGACGCGCTTGGATCGGTGTTCCGGCGTCCACCTCGACTCATTCCACTCGCCGGACCCCGCGGCACGGTCGCGGTCCTCACAACGCCGGACGCACTCGACGGCGACCGTGCGTTGCTTCCCTTGGACGGTCCGAACGACTGGCCGCAAGTGGTCGCAGCACGGTCCGCTCTCCGTATCGGTTCCTACCGACCTGGCCGTCTTGCGCGACGGATCGAGTGTCCGCTGCTCGTCGTCGCGTGCGACGCGGACGAGTCTGCGCTCGCCGCGCCAGCGGTCAAGGTGGCGGAACGAGCCCCTCAGGCGGAGCTCGTCGTGCTTCCCGGCGGGCACTACGCACCGTTCCTGGAGGCGCACGACGACGCGGTGGCCGCCGAACTCGCGTTTCTCCGCAAGCACCTCGTCGACGAATGATGGTTCGATGAT
>JAWWOW010000017.1:0-44942 GCA_033851265.1 Frankiales bacterium | reverse complement strand
GACGCCATCGGTACCCCCTGCCGTCCCGTCCCAGAGTTGCGAACTTTCCAGGCGCAACTCGCGCAACCGGTGCTGGGTAGCGTTACGGAGGCGGATGGTGAACACCACATCTGGCGCAGCCACCCGTGTGTCGGCAGTTAGGTGGATGGAAACTGACGACCGGTTCCCGGGTGCTGGCGCACCACCCGTGGCTGGGAGCGCGACGAGGAACACAGACACCACAGCGGCGAGGAGTCCGGCGCACGCGCTACGCATGTGCAGATGATGCCCCCAGACCTGCACGAGAACACCGGGACGCGTGCGCGCGAACGGCCCTTACAGAGCGGTTCTTTCGTGGCGTGCCCGCGCGGCGGTGCCTTGGTGTTCCAGGCCGTCTGACCTACCACCATGCGAGGCCGACGGCGATGCCCGCGCCGGCAGCAAGCATCACGTCAAGCAGCGTGGGTCGGCTGTAGCGCCGCCTCACCCCACGGCGAAAAAGCCAGGAACGGAACCAGACCAGCAACGCGAATGCAAGAGCAAAGAATATGACGCCGCCAGCTGGACCCCACACGTGATTGCTCGCTGATTCGCCCACCGACCACAACAGCAAAAAGGCGATGAGCAGAGTCACCGGAACGCAGAACCCGGCGAACGCTCCCCATAACTCAGCAAACGAGGTCAACACCTCCCCGTACTCCGGTGGCTCACCCAGCTCATCGGCAAAAGTCGCTACGCGCATCAGGTCAGACGCCCGATCCACAGACCATCTTCTGACGATGGCAGCGATCATGCGCATGGGAAGCGCAGCCACCAGCTCCCCGACCGTTAATCGCCGTAGTTCAGACACCGGCGGAACGCTACGGGAAGCGCAAGCAGTAGTTCGCGGACGCGTCGGCACTCAACGCGCGTACTAGAACGCCGGTCATGTGCCGAAGAACGGCCCTTACCGCTCGCTCACGCACCTCGGCACATAACGCGCACTATCCCGACGCCGTCTTGCGTCAACACGCTCGGTGGTCCAGTACCTAATGCCGCTTCTGATGCAGTTGCTGCTCTGACAGGCTCGGTGGGTGTCGATGGGTGAGCGGTGGCGTGGGCACAGGTGGGAGCGGCATCCCTTCGATGTCGCCGCCCAGGCCTGGATGGTCACGACCAGTCGTCCTCTGCACCGCGACGAGGTGCCGTGGTTGGTAGGCCCGGCCGCCGGCAATCAGGTGGTCGGTCATGGCTGGGTTGAACAGGAAGCAGCAGCGATCGGTGGCCACACAAGCAGTGGCCGCGACCATGGGTTGCTACCTGATTTCTCGCAACTGGCGGGCGCGGCATTTGACCCTGCACGCGTGCATCCGCTGATCGCGGATTTCTATGAGCACACAAGCCGCTGGCAGCTCGACCTGTGGTCGGAGTGGTCTCCGATCATGTGGCCGTTTGGTCGGCTCCTGGTCGCGATGTGGAGCCAGCGTCTCCAACAGCTCAGCCTTCCCATGCGCCCCTTGGACGTCTCGTTCGGCATGGACAGCCAGGTCGTACACGTCCACGACAAGGAGGAGGCCGTGGTCGGTGCCGCTTGGCTGCGCACAATGCGCAAGACCGGCGCTACGACCTACAGCGGGCTCTACGGCATCAGCACGCTACCGGCGGCCACACAACCCAGCGTCCGCGTCACGTTTCCCCTCCCACGCGGATTCCTCTCGGTCTTCCTTCGACCGTCAACAGACGACTCGGGCGGCTTACACCTGCGTTCACCCCTAGGACAATTTGGTACTGACGGTGCCTACCTCGTGCTCGATCGAGGTGACGCAAAGATCAATGTTCGGCGGGTGCCGATCGCGGAACACTTTCATCTCTATGTTGACGACGAAGAATGCGTTCGAACCGATCACAGCGTGCGGCTCTGGAACATCCCCACGCTCCGGTTGCACTACCGCCTGCGCCGTATTAGCCCAGCGCCTTAACGCCACTTCCAGCGCGGCGGCTATGCGGTCAGTGTCCTGGCGAGCCCACCACCGAGTAGGCCTCCTCGCAGGATCGAAGCTGTTCGATCAGGGGAGGCAGGAATGTTTGGTCGATGTCAGGGAGCGAGAAGTGAAGCCGGTCTCCCACGCCTGGCCGATCGGTCATCTCGCCGACGATCGTGACTTTGCCGGTGTGTTCACACGTCACCGTCAAGCTCAGCCAGCCCTCCATCGTGTCGAACGTAGCGGTGCCACTGACGGCGTCGTAGACGGCTTCGAGAGCCTCGCGAAACCTTTGCAATTCCTCGGCTCGGAGGTTCGCAACGGCGTGGCCAGTGAAGCCGCCGACCTTGGTAAGGACATCAACGACCAGCCAGTTGCCATCCCAATAGTCCCGATCGTTTGGCCGCTCGCGTCCCAAGACCTCTAGGGTCACCTTCTCGGTTTCCAGGTGTCCAATCTGATCGTCAGCGGCTCGCCCACGCGCTCATCATGCCGTCCTCCATCGCACGAGAACGTCGGCACTCGTGCGCGCGAACGGCCCTTATGAATCGGGTCGGTCGGGTCCCTCCGCTACAACAACGGCGTCAGCGGCGTCGCGACCAGGTCCATGGCTTCGTTCCGTAGACCAGTGCCCCTTGGATGCCTGCCATTCCCAGCCCGAGCCCCACGATGATCAGCAAGCCGCCACCTGCCCCGTCCAACTTGGCTCCGGCGGCGCAAACGCCAAGCCCAATGAGCATTACCAGGACGCACGCCCAGGCTCGTCCGGTCCGGCGCTGCCATGCCACGGGCTGAATCTTATGGTGACCGATGGAGTCTTTGGGTTGACTGGGCGAGCTTCGCATAACGCCGGTCTTGTGCGCGCGAACGGCCCTTCCAGTACGCGGGCGAACGCCACCCTTCGTCCGCTCGGCTGGACGCTACTGACCATCCCGGACACGTCGGGAGGAGTTCAGCTCGTCATTCTTGCTGGAGACTCGTCGGACGCGGCGCCGCCCCCGCCTCGACTGTCCAGCGATCACGATCGCGTTGAACAGGCAGATCATCAGGGTGACAAACACGGCTTCTCGCGGATGAGCTGATGTCGCGGCGAACGCAAACGCTCCAGCGAAGAAAGCTACGCACGCGATCCCTAGTGCCAACCGAAGCCGCCAGGAGAAGCCAGAGATGTACAGCCGCCCACGACCCTCGTGTTCCACGCGTAGCCTCGTCATTCGCAACCTGCCACAAGGGCACGATAACGCCGGGACTGTGCGGAAGAACGGCCCTTCCCGGACGGCGGATATCGCGGGGTGTTCCGACTCGCGGATGCGCTGGTCCGCCCGCTGTGTGCTGCGGATTCCTCACCAGTAGTACAGCGGTGAGTTCGTCAGAACGGCTGCGTTGCAGAGCCGAGTGAGCGCGTCGATAGCCAACGCGTGTTCCTCCTCGGCCGTGGTCCGAGCGACGGTGAACAGATGGCACGTCTCGTCGACGTCAGGGATACAGCAGGTGACAGTGACGGATGTCCCCGACGGCCGATCGACAAAGGTCGCCAGCTCATGAAGTACGGAGCTGTCTGGCTCAGCTGACCAACGCTCAACCAATCCTCCTTCGATGTAGAAGCGTTCCGGAACAGCTTCTGGGGGCAGGGCGCGCTCGGGGCGGTAGTCGAAGTCACTGCTGGACCAGACGACGGTGCCTCGCCAGGCGTCTCCCGCGATCATTCGACCTATGCCGCCGACGTTGATGGCCTGCGCCAGTGCGTCGCCGCCGCGGACGACCAGAAGCCGTCCGCTCTCGATCGCCAGAAACTCTGGCTGTTCGTAGCTGGCTGCCAGCGGACCATCCAAGCCCACCGATTCCCCGGTGTCATCGCGTACGAGGTACTCGCCGCGTTCCCCACCCACCGCACGGAACAACGCGAGTTCATCCAGGGCGAGCGCGCAATCCTCGGGAGAGGTCCACCCACCGTTCGCGCGACCATCCACCATCGCGCGCAGCACCGGAAAGTCCTCTGGGCGCTCCCGTAGCGCGGCGGCAAACGCCCCCTGGCTCCAAACGTTGCCAATGCGACACGACACGAGGCACATGTGCTCGTGCTCGCAGGCCCCCTCCCGCTCCCATTTCAGGAACTCAAAACGCAGCGGATCATCGATGCCCAAGGTCGGAACGTCGAAATGCCCCTCCTCGGGGTCGAACACGACCAGCTCGAGCGCGACGGGTGGCTCCGACGTCCTTCCCTCCCACCAGCACCGGCAGAACACCTTCCCGTCCAAACCCACGTCAACAGCATGCCAAACACGACTCTCCTAGCCGGCGCATTCAAGAACGGCCCTTTTAGGGCGGTCACCAGCCCTCCAGAAGATTGCCAACAAGATCTCGCGCGGCGGCACATGTCTTATGTCCGTCACATTCGAGCATGGCACTTACCCAAGCAGCACCTTCTACGCCGATCGTCCTGTCAAAGCTCTCTAACTCGCCAACGGGCACGATCAGAATCCCCTGTGTACGCAGCGTCTCGACGAGAGATTGAGCAGCCGTGTTTGCCTTCCCAGCCGGAACGGCAGCAAGCCCCTGTGTCTTGACGTGCTGCCATAGGGTCGCCTGGTTAAGCGGCCCAGTCATCGCTACGTAGTCCTGATCCATCTCGTCAGTCCACGTTCCGCCAACTGCGACGAGGATCTGCTTGATTGTGTCGCGCTTGTCAAGCACGTCGAAATCGACAATGCATGTCGCCTTCACGCCTAGGCGGGTCAGCGCCTCGCACAATGTTGCAACTCGACTCTTGCCGCCACTCGGAACGAAAAGAGTGTCATCTGCACGAGCTCTTTGCCCGCGCTCAATAGCTAGCTCATCGAGCACGGCCCCGTAGAACCGGCAGTCCGCGTCGGCCTCACAGACAGTGACCTGACGGTGAAACAGACCTTGGAGCACATTCGAGTACCTGAGCACCGGGTCCGACCAGACGGCTCGCAGGTCGTCCGGCGGCAGCTGACGAAGATGCGTGTGATCACCCTCACGCGCGACACGGACAACGGTCACGCGGCATTGCTCACCTGCTCCAAGTGCTCCAAGCAGGAAATCACGGTCATGTGTCGCCACGATCAACTGCATGTCGCGAACTTGAGCCTGCTCGGCTAACCAGCGCCCCAGCGCCCGAGCTTGGGCCGGATGCAAAAACGCTTCCGGTTCGTCGATGAACATGATCGGTACACGGGCGGCTATGACCATCAGTGCCAGGCCCAGAAAACTCTTTACTCCGTCACCTTGATCGCTTAATGGTGGAAGTGCGGCGACCGCCTGTGCGTACTCCAACGTCGGTTGGTTGATGGGCGGGATCGGGACGTCGACGCTCCCGACGCGTAGGTGCACATTGCCGTTGACACGGTCGAGAGTGAGCGACGTTTCGAAGTTTGTTAATGCAAGTTGGGACAATTCGCCTTCTAGCACGCCTTCACGAAACAGTCGTCCCAACGGGCTTGCGTCCGGGGCCATCCCGGGCGTCCCCATGCTTCCCGACGCTTGCGCCACCAAGGAGCCAGCGCTGGCAAGCCAGGCGAAGTAACCAATCGCTCCCCCGAGAGCGTTTGGATCCTGCACGAGCTGACCGTGCGTGGTTGCAACTGTCATCGTGGTGCCGCCGAGTGGCGGCGAGTATTGCGGCTCAAGGCTCCCCGTAGTTCCTGCTGGGATGCCGTTGGACTGCACGAGGGCCTCCACGTCGTGCACCAGCAGATTGGCCGGATCGCGGGTTAACACGGCCTCAGCGACCGCACGCGTCACCGCCTGCTGTCCAGGCATCGTGCTCATTCGGGCCATGCACTCACGAAGGATTAGAGACTTCCCCACGTTGTTGCTACCGACGACGCAGGTCAGTCCTGGATCGGCAACGTCGACCGTGTCGCCAGTGTTGGACACCACGCGCGAAAGCCGTATACGCAACGGGCTCATGCGCCCATGATCTCGCAGGTTCGTAAGCGAGCGACAACGCCCGGGACCTGCGTTCGGGATCGGCCCTTACCGCTCGCTCACGCGCACCCGGTACATAACGCGCACTATCTCGGACGCCGCAATGCGTCAGCGCGTTCGTCGGTCCAGCACCTACCGCCGCTTATGTACGGCGAGAACGGCCCCTATCGATCCCCGGGCCGGACGGCTTCCGCTAGGAGATCTGGATGAAGCAACGCTGCGGCGTCCAGCACCTCCAGGCCGACGATCTTGCCCTCCTTCCAGTCCAAGATGACCATCGCCTGCATCCCCTCCGGGACATCGCACGGGATGCTGTCGCGGCCAGGCATCAACGCCGCGCCGGTTAGGTAGATGTACGCCGCATCAGCGGAAGGGTCATACGTCACGCGCATGATCGAAGGCTAGGGGTATCGGGACAGCCAACCCACTCGATAACGCCGGTTCTGTTCGGTCGGCGTTGCGGCCGGGCGTGTGCCCGATGCTCCTGCTCGGGGCTGCGGATGTGCTAACCGCGACCCGGCGTACCTCCGCCACCGTGCGCAGCCTTCACCGCGTCGCGGTCGACCCAGCCGCTCTCCAACCGCGGGAACGCGTCAACGAAGTCGACGGTCTTCGGCTTCTTGTACGACGCGATCAGACCCTTCACGTGCTCGATCAGCTCGTCCTCGGTTGCTTCCTGGCCGTCGTGCAGCCGGACGACCGCCTTCACGTTCTGGTCCCAGACCGGGTCGGGGACCCCGATGACGATGACTTCCGCGACCGCCGGGTGCTTCTGCAATGCGCCCTCGACCTCGGCGGGGTACACGTTCTCCACGCCGGTCTTGATGAGCTCGGTCTTCGGCCCAACAAACGAGATCGTGCCGTCGGGCTCACGCCGACCGAGGTCGTTCGTGTGGTGCCAGTCGCCGCGCTGACGGCGGGCGTTCTCCTCGTCCTTGCCGAAGTAGCCGACCATCGCGGATGGTCCGCGCGCAACGATCTCGCCGACCTCACCAACCGGTAGCTCGTTCAGGTCCTCGTCGACCACGCGGACCTGCATCACCGGAGTTGGACGACCCGGTGACATCGGACCGTCGCCGAAGGCCGAGAACGTCAGCAGCCCGTTGACCTCGGTCTGGCCGTAGCCACCCGGCTTGCGCATCCAGTACGTCGTCCGCGGCGACACCATCTCCGCGAACTCCTTGTTGCCCATCGACATCGTCTGCAGCGACGAAAGGTCGTACTTCCGGTCCTTGTTCACCTCGACGATGCGCGCGACCACCTGCGGGAGGATGAACGCGCCGGTCACCTTCTCGGCGTCGGTCAGTCGGCAGATCTCCTCGGCTTCGGCGCGCGACGTGAACACGTTGGTGCCGGCTAGCTGGAACGTCGCAGCCGTCGTCATGAACGTCGCGATGTGGAAGAGCGGACCGCAGTTGAGGTAGACGTCGTCGGGTGTCACCTGCTGGATGATCGCGATGTTCAGGTTCTGGAAGATCAGGCCGAGATGCGACAGCTGCGCCGCCTGCGGTCGACCGCTGAAGGCAGCCGTGTACATCGTGAGCACTGCGCTCGCCGGATCGACCTCGATGGTGGGATCCGTCGGGTCGGCGCCGGCGAGGACCTGCTCGTACGCCGTATCGCCCTGCTTCACCGCTTCGTCGTCACAGCCGATCCACCATGCGTTCGACTGCGTCGACTCGCGCGCTTTGGCAATGGGCTCACCGATCTCGTCGGCCTGCCACAAGACGACTGCCGGGTCGAGGTCGGTCAGGACGTAGGCGAACTCGTCGGGGGACTGTCGCCAGTTGGCCGGACAGAAGTTGGCTCCGAGCTTCGCTGCCGCGAGCAGCGCCTCGAGGACCACGTGGCAGTTCTGGCCGAGCCACAGGATGCGGTCGCCTGCGCCGACACCGCGCTCGCGCAGCGCGTTCGCGAGGCGGCTGACGCGATCGTCGAACGCGGCGTACGTGTGCCGGTGGTCGCCACAGACCAGTGCCGCCTTGGTCGGCCAGGAGCGGGCGTGCTCACGAAGAACGTCGCCGAGGGTGATCGAGTGCAGTCGGTCCATGGCGGGCATCATGCCAAATCCCTGACGCGCGCGTCAGGGAGTGTCAGGCGCGAGGCTCAAGGTCTCCGTCCCCGGGTCGACTACACTGGAAGAGCAGCCCACCAAGAGGTTGCGCCGGAATGCTCCGGCTTCGATGCGCCCCAAGCGAATCTCGCTTCGGCGCCACGATAAGAAGCCCACGCTCCGCAAGCCACCGCCATAGGTGTGCGCGGGGCCGGGCAGTGGAAAGGAACGTCGCATGGACGACGACTTCGGACCCTGGGACGACTAACAAGTCCCCCCAGACATGAATGAAGCCGCCCCGGCCACAGTGGTCCGGGGCGGTTTCTTCTGCCCAAGGCTCAGAAGGTGCGCTTCACGTAGGTCTGATGCTGCGCCAGCACGAGCAGGACGATGAGACCCAGGTAGGCCACGGTGATGATGGCCCGCTGCTGCACGGTCAGGTTGTAGTAGATGCGGCTCTCTTCGGTGTTCCGACCCCGGAACCGTCGCCAGGCCTCGATCGCACCCAAGATGATGATGATCCAGATCAGCGGCTGGTGCGTCTGCAGCGCAAGCAGAACCAGTCCGATGAGACCGACCACCCACAGCGCCGGATGGATGGCGGCTGCGGTGCGCCCTCCGTCGAGCGGCAGCATCGGGAGCAGGTTGAACAAGTTGAGGAAGAACCCGGTGTAGGCGAGCGCCATGAACAGTTGACTGCCGGTGTTCTCGGCGTACCACCAACAGCCCAACGCTCCGACCGACCCAAGCACTGGCCCGGCGATCCCGGAGACTGCTTCGTGCCACGCAGTCTTTGGCTGCTCTTTCATCGTGACGAAGGCCCCGAGGAACGGGATGAACATCGGCAGGCTCGCCGGGATACCCATATAGCGCAGCGCTATGACGTGGCCCATCTCGTGGATGAACAGCAACACGATGAACCCGAGCGCGAACTTCCAGCCCCAGATCCAGGCGTAGGCCGCCAACGACACCGCGACGCTCGCGCCGAACGTGAACGCCTTGAACTTGATGAGGACCGCGCCCCACTTGGCCAGCGCAACCCCGGCGGCGACGATCGGGCCGGCGATGCGCTTGTAGAGCGGAGTGGGGGCCGCGAGCGGGCGGGTTGGTTCCTCGGGAGGCGCGGCGCCGTACGACGAGAGCGGTGCCGGTCCGTGGGGCGTTACCGGTGCCTCGTCAGCCTGCTGCGGGTCCACACCTACGAGTATGCGTGCTGCCGTTGCGGTATCCGGTCAACAGGCGGTCGCTCCGTCACGGCAAGGCTCATGGTGAACAGGCCGAGCAGGAACACACTCACGGCACTGATGATCGCCAGCGCAGGGAAGTTGGCGTAGAAATCCCATGCGCCGTGGAGCAGTGAGACCACGAGGTAGGCGATAACGAAGCGCCACGTCGCGCGCGCGCTCCAACCGTCCGCGGCGGCCCACCACAGGGCGGCAGCAGCGACGCCGGTCCATGCCATGTGGCTGGCCGGGCTGAGCAACCCGCGGACCATCAGGAGGTTCTCGACGGCTCCGAGGTTGCCATGCGTGGCGAACAGGTGCACGAACGCGTAGCCCATCGTCTCCAGCGCGGCGAACCCGGCGCCGGACGCGACGCCGATGAGCAGGCCGTCCGACCGGCGCCGGAACGGCATCAGCAGCACGATGAAGAAGGGGATAACGAGCTTGGCCGCCTCTTCGATCAGGCCCACCCCGAACATTGCGTAGGGGCCGAGACCGCGCAGCGTCTGGTACTCGAGTACGCCGGCGACCACCGTGCCGATCGCTCCGCCGACGAGGGCGGTCGTCCAGATCGTCCCGGCTGTCACGTCATATGGCAGATCGAGCCCGTAGATGAGGACCACGAAGGCCACCGGCACGACCGACGCGCCGATCAGGATCACAGACGGCAGGAAGTGGGGGTTCTGCGTCGCGATCATCGTGCGTTCGACAGTGAAGAACAGCCCGACGCCGAGGGCGAGTGTGGGTAGCCATGCCCAGCGCGCCAGTGGTGACCTCTGCATTCGGCTCATGTACCCAGGGTTCTAGGGGAGACCCCGACATGTCCCCGTCAACATTGGTAGAACTAGCGGCATGTACTCACGCGACGAGCTCGAGCAGGCGTTCCAGCACTACCAGGAAGTCTCTGCAGCCGCGGCTGCTAAACAGCAATGGCGCGCGTGGGCTGACCTCTTCACCGAGGACGCGGTCTACATCGAGCACCACTACGGCGAGATGCACGGGCGCGAGCAGATCTTCGACTGGATCCAGTCAACGATGAACGAACCGCTGGCCCATGAGATGAATGAGTTCCCGATCGAGTGGTACGTCATCGACGAGCAACGCGGCTGGGTCATCTGCCAGGTGTGGAACCGGATGAAAGACCCGGGCGACGGCAGCCTGCACCAGGCTTACAACTTCACCTTGCTGAAGTACGCCGGCAACAACCAGTGGTCCTACGAAGAGGACATCTACAACCCCGCGAAGTTCGAAACCATGATCGGCGAATGGGCAGCGATCAACGCAAGGTTTGCTTAGCGGCTGGCGGAGTCCCAGACGTGCGATGTCGACTGCCGCGGCAATGGGATGCCGTGACTTTCGGCAAGAGCCTTGAGCTTCGCTAACCCACCGACGACCTGGCGCTCACCGAACATCTCCCACGCGAGCGGCTGGATCACCTTGATGAATGCCGGGGCAGAGAGTCGCTGCACGGTGTGATGAACCGTCGTACCGATCGGGCTCGACGTCAGGTCGAACGTCCACAGGTAGGCACCGCTGTCGTCGCTGCATTCGCAGACGAAACGGCTCGGGGGAGCCGACGCGATGACACGAGTCGGCCGGTGGCTAGACCATTCCGGTTGTCGGCCACCATCGCTGATCAACTCGAACACCTTGTGGAGCGGTGCCTCGATCTCGGTCGTGACGGTTCGCTTGAACGTCATGCGACCCACCCCCATCGATCGATCGTGGTCAAACGGTAGAACCGTTGATCACTCGGGGTGGGGATTTCGTAGAAAGTCCTGTCTTCAAAGGCGGACGAATCGGGGCAACGCGACGTCGTCGGCAACCTGCTCGAAGACAACACGCACCGGCACGCCGATCTCGATGGTCGACGCGTCCACGGAATTGATCGGCGCGCCCTCGTGGTCAACGAGGTTGCCGACCAGCCGAATCAACGGGTCCTCGTCGAGGGACACGACGCAGACGTTGTACGGCGCAAGCGGCATGAACGCCGGCAGCAACGGGGGATGGGGTACGACGTAGGACCACACCGTCGCCCGGCCGGACATCTCCTGCCACCGGGACTCGAGTGATCGGCAGTAGGGACACATCGGCCGCGGTGGATGACGCAATCGACCGCACGACGCGCAGGCCTGGATGACGAGCTCACCGCGACACGCGGCTTCCCAAAACGGCGCGGTGTCGGCGTCGAGCTCCGGCAGCGGCTGGCCCTCAATCATTCCGGTTGGGCTCATGAGACGGGTTCTTTCGTGAACAAGATGGCGGACGTCGGCACGCCTTCGCCGGATGTCACTAACGAGACGTCGGCCCCAGCGACCTGGGCGGTCGAGTCGCCGCGGATCTGCCGCACACCTTCGGCGATCAGGTTGAAGCCGTGCACGTATGCCTCGCTCATGCCGCCGCCACTGGTGTTCACCGGCAGCCGGCCGCCGAGCTCGATGCCGCCGTCGTCGGTGAACGGTCCACCTTCGCCGCGCTTGCAGAATCCGTAGCCTTCGAGCGACAGGATGATCAGTGGTGAGAAAGCGTCGTAGAGCTGCGCGACCTTCACGTCGTCTGGTCCGACGGACGCGTTGCGCCACAACGCCGGCGCACATGCCCACGCCGGTCCGGCCAGCGGATCATCGCGGTAGAAGTTGGTCATCGTCTGGTGCTGCGCGTTGATGCCCTGGGCAAACGCATGGATGTACGCCGGCGGGCGGGGCAAGTCAGGCGCGCGCTCTGCCGAGACAACGACGACCGCGACCGCGCCGTCGGTCTCGAGGCAGTTGTCGTAGAGGCACAACGGCTCGGACACCCAGCGCGCATTCAGGTAGTCCTCGCGCGTCATTTTCTTTTCGTACATCAACGCCGCGGGGTTGCGGTTCGCGTGTGCCCTGACCGCCAATGCCACATTTGCCAAGTGGTCACGCGTTCCGCCGTACTCATGCATGTAACGACGGGTCAGCATGGCGATCTCGTCGACCGGACGGAGCAGGCCAACGGGCCGTGTCCACTGCATTGCTCCGGGCAGGCGGTCGGCCACTTGCGCCCAGGGCCGGCTCGCGGCCGACCCACGCTTGCGCGAACGCCACGCCACCGCGACCGAGCACTGCCCGGTTGCCACGGCCATCGCCGCCTGTCCGACGACACCGCAGCCGGCGCCGCCGCCGTACCCGATCTGCGAGAACCACGTGATGTCGCCGAGGCCGAGGTTCTTGGCGACCTCGACCTCGACGTCACGTTCGAGGGTGTACGACGCGAGCCCGTCGACCTCGCTTGCATCGATGCCAGCGTCGTCAAGCGCCGCCTTGATGGCGGTGACAGCCATCCGGGTCTCGGTTTCGGGCAACGACTTGGCGAACGCCGTCTGACCGATGCCGGCGACAGCTGTTCTGTCCCGCAGGGGGTGCGTCACCAGCCCTTGAACTCCGCATCGCGACGTTCCACGAACGACTTCATGCCCTCGGTGGAGTCGGCGGAGCTGTTGACGATCTCCTGCCCCCACGCCTCATCGGAGAACGCCTGCTCGCGCGAGGAGTCAAACGACGCGTTGAGCAATCGCTTGGCGGTGCCAATGGCGACGGTCGGACCACTAGCGAGTCGGCGAGCCCACTCCATCACGGTCTTGTCGAGATCCGCCGACGGCACGACGCGATTGATCAGACCCATTCGCTCCGCGTCGGCGGCGGCGATGTCGTCACCGAAGAAGCAGATCTCCTTCGCCTTCTGGAGCCCGACGAGTCGCGGCAGGATGTAGGCGCCACCGGCATCGGGTGCGATTCCGCGGCGTACGAAGACCGAAATGAACCGCGCGTTATCCGCCGCGATGACCAAGTCGCAGGCAAGTGCAAGATGCAATCCACCACCGGCGGCAGTGCCGTTGACGCCGCCGACGACAGGTTTCGAGCAGTCCATAATCGAGGCGATGACGCGTTGCCAGCCCGTAGCGATCATCCGTGACACATCGCCCGTCGCGCGCTCCGGTGCGCCTTCTGGCTTCGGATGTGAGGGTGGACGCGAACGTAGGTCGGCACCGGTGCAGAACGCTTTGTCACCGGCAGCGGTGAGCACGACGCAGCGGACGGCAAGGTCCGCATCCGCGCGCTGGAACTGCGCGACAAGCTCTTGGCGGAGGTCGTAGGTCAGTGCGTTGCGTGCATCCGGCCGGTTGATGGTGAGCTTCAGCACACCGTCGTCGAGCTCGACGAGCAGCTCATCGCTTCCTTCGGTCACCTGCACACCACCAGCGCGTCGAGGGCCACGGCGCCGGTCGGCCCGACCGCCAGTGGATTGATATCCAGCTCTGACACCGTATCGGCGAGGTCGAGGGCGAGGCGCTGAACCTTCATGAGCACATCCACGATCGCCTCCCTGTCGACCGGCGGCTGACCGCGGACACCATCGAAGAGTTTGGCTGCACGAAGCTCGCCGAGCATGCGCCGCGCCTCGGCCGGGTCGAACGGTGGCACGCGGTGCGTCACGTCGCCGAGCACCTCGACATGGACGCCGCCCAAGCCCACCATCACGACCGGCCCGAAGAGCGGATCGCTGCTGACGCCGATGACCATCTCGACACTGTGGTCGACCAGCGGGCTGACGAGCACGCCTTCGATGCGCGCTTCGGGTTCCGCCTGGCGTGCTGCGGCGAGCAGTTCGTCGTACGCCGACTCGACCTCGGCCGGAGTGTGCAACCCGACGCGAACGAGCCCGAGGTCGGACTTGTGCAGCAGGTCGGGCGAGCAGACCTTCAGCACGGCCGGCGTGGTGAGTGCGGCAGCTGCCTTGGTCACTTCGGCAGCCGTCGTTGCCAGTACGTCGTCGGTGACCGGGATGCCGTACGCCGCGAGCACCTGCTTGCTGGCGTGCTCCGAGAGCGCTGACCCTGGCTGCAACAACGAACGCACCCGGTCCGCGGCGGGCGACGGCTCGACCGGGATCGTCGTGAACGGCGAGCGATAACGCGCCGCGAACTCGTGATAGTCGAAGTAGGCCTTCACCGCGGTCACGCAGTTGGCGAACGAGCGAAACACCGGGAGCGGACTCGGCAGCAGGATCTCGGTGTAGGCGACCTCGGTGCCGACGGGGGAGCCCCAGACCACGAAGACCGGCTTGCCATGCTCTTCGGCCTTGACGACAAGGTCCTTCGCAAGCCGGTTGGCCATCGAGCCCGCGCCGGTGATCGGGCAGATCACCGCGGCGACCCCCGGGTCACCGAGGATCGCGTCCAGGATCGGCTTGCCGCGTTGATCGCCGGACGGCGCGCCACCGGAGTCGATGGGGTTCGACACGCGCAAGTAGCCGGGGATGTGTTCGCGCAGCTGTCGCTGCGTCTCGGGCTGCAGTTCGACGAGGTTCAACCCCGCGGCGGCCGCCATGTCGGCCATGTGCGCGCCGGTGCCACCGGAGATCGAGTAGATGGCAACCCCATTGCCCGTGGGCGGGGGGGTGCGCGCGAAGGTTGCGGACACGTCGAGCAGCTCATCGAGCCCGTCGACACGAGTCACGCCGTACTGCCGGAAGACCGCGTCGACGACGGCATCCTGTCCGGTCAGGTGGCCGGTGTGCGCCTTGGCCATGGACTCGCCCTGCTCGGTGCGGCCGACCTTGACGGCGACGATCGGCACTCGCTGCTGGGCACAGTGGTCGAGCGCGAGCTGCAGCGTGCGGCCGTCCTTGAAGCCTTCGACGTACGTCGCGATGACCCCGACGTCGGCCTGGTCGGCGAACCACGAAGCGAAGTCGGCGAACTCGAGGTCGACCTCGTTGCCGACGGGCGCCCAGTGCGAGAGCCGGATGCCGATCTCCTGGCCCTGAAAGACCGGACGCCCTTGGTGACCCGACTGGGTGATGAGCGCGATTGCGCGCCCGGGCAAGCCGGTGTTGAAGAACTCGAAGGCGTTCATGTTGGTGTTGGGACCGAGCAAGCGAGTGTTGCTGCCCACGACCATGCCTTCGAGCTCGCGCTGTCGCTGCTCACCCTCCGGCCCGGTCTCGGCGAAGTCTGCGGCGAACACCACGGCGAAGCGACTGCCGCGCCGGATGACGTCGGGCATCACCGACAGCGCATCACCGACCAGGACCACAGTGAGGTCGAGCGGCTCGTCGCCCGGGACCTCGGCGATCGAGGTGTACGCCGGCACCCCGTCGATCTCGGTCTTCGTCGGGTGCACCGGATAGACGGTGGCGCCCCCCGCCTCGACCTTCTCGCGCAGCTTGCGCCACATCATGGTGTTGGGACGGTGCGGGGTGTCACTCGCGCCGATGACGGCGACCGTCTTGGGCTCGAAGAACGGATCGAAGTCGACGTGGCGCAGCGCGGTCGGTCGCCCGCTCACGTCACGCTTGCGGCCGACGGGTGTGGTCACCTCCGGCCTCCATCGTTCCCTGACACGCGCGTCATACTAGCCAGCGCCGCGCGCTGGGTGAGTTAACCGTCGGCAACCCACCACTGGAGCGGTCCGCCGGCTGAAAGGTCACCCAGTAGCGTCGCGGGGCTATGGGTGAGCGAGTGTTTCCGGAGTCCTTTGTCTGGGGAACCGCGACGGCGGCGCACCAGATCGAGGGCGGCAACGACAACAACGACTGGTGGGACTTCGAGCACGCCCCCGGATCCGGTGTCGCGGAGCCGTCGGGTGACGCCTGCGACTCCTGGCATCGATGGCCGGAGGACGTCGCACTCGTCGCTGACATGGGGCTCTCGACGTACCGCTTCTCCCTCGAATGGAGTCGCATCCAGCCGGCTCCGGGGGAGTGGAACCACGACGCGCTGCTGCACTACCGCGCGATCGCCGAAGCCTGCCGCGAACGTGGCATCGAGCCGATGGTGACGTTGCATCACTTCACAACACCGCGGTGGGCGGTGACCGAGGGCGGCTGGGAGGACGACCGCATCGTCGAGCGGTTTGCGACCTACGTCGAGTCGGCGGTTGCCGGGCTCGCTGATGTCGTCGATGTGTTCTTCACGTTGAACGAGCCCAACGCGATGGCCCTGATGGGTTGGATGCTCGGGGAGTTCGTCCCGGGGAAGAAGGATGTCGGCCTGGCGTCCTCCGTGATGGAACGCATGCGCGCCGCGCACACGGCCGGGATGGCAGCGATCCGCGCCGTGGCACCAGGTGCGCAGGCCGGACTCACCCTCGCGATGCTCGACTGGCAGGCCGAGCCCGGTGGCGAAGACGCCGTCGCCGGCATGCGCGGGCTGATGGACGATCCGTTCCTAGACCTGGCGCGTTCGGATCACCTGCTCGGTGTGCAGACGTACACGCGGCTGCTGATGGGCGCGGCTGGACCGGTGGCACCGCCGGCCGGCGCGGCGATGACGCAGCTTGGCTACGAGGTCTATCCCGACGCTCTCGAGGCGACAGTTCGCTACGCGTGGGCGCGGACCGGCGGCTCGGTGCCGCTGATGGTGACGGAGAACGGGATCGGCACAGGCGACGACGCACAACGGATTGAGTACACGCGTGGTGCGTTGACGGGCTTGGCCCGCTGCCTAGCCGACGACATCGACGTGCGGGGCTACCTGCACTGGAGCTTGCTCGACAATTTCGAGTGGAGCCACGGTTATGGGCCGACGTTCGGGCTCGTTGCCGTCGATCGGTCGACGTTCGAACGCACTCCCAAGCCGTCGGCCAGCTGGTACGCCGAAGTCGCGCGCACAGGCACGTTGCCCTAACCCGTGCGCGCGACCGGCGCTCTGCTCTCGATAAGGCGGCGTTCTAGAGCAGTGATGCGTTGTTGGCGTTGACGATGCCGGGGCCGTAGAAACCGTTGTTGGTAGTTCCACCGGCGCAGTAGTGGTCGTCCTCGCCGATCGTCCCGTCAGTGCGGATGCGGTGGTAGTGGTACAGCCGCGGACTCGGGCAGGCATGCGGTACCGCAGTCGCCTTCATCTGCGCGAACGTGTCGTGTGGATTCAGCGTCAGCCCACCGTTCGTTGCGTCCGGCGTACCGATCGCACTCACGATGAGTGCTGCGACACCGACGGCGTGCGGAGCGGCCATCGACGTCCCCTGCAGGTACTGGTAGTAAGCGCAGGTCTTGTGCTGGCAGTCGCGGACCACGAACGGGGTGTTCGGGATCCCATTGGCGTCGAGCTCGCCGTTGAGCACTGCCAGGCGCTTCGGGTAGGCCGCAAGCACCAGGTTGCGCTCGTTGAGAGTCTCGTCGGGGCTGTCATATGCGTCGCCGCCAGGAGCTGCGATGTTGGTCTGCTCCTGACCGTAGTTGGAGTAGTAGGCCTTGCGAGTGGTCGGACCGGTGGAACTCACCGAGACGACCTCATTGGACTCGGTCGGCACCGTGATGCATGAGTTGTTCACGTCGCGGTGCTTCTCCGTGCCTGGCGGGAAGTCCGGGCTGGTGTCGTCGGTGGTGGGGTTGCCGAGGTCAGTTGCCTCGTTGCCCAAGGCCGCAACCGGCAACACGCCGTGGCTACTGGCGTAGTTCAGTGACCGCTGGGTCGCCTCGCGGATGACGCGCTGCTCGGTCTGCTCCGCCTGTGAGTCGGCGGGATTGTCGAGGCAGTTGAACAGCCAGGGGTCGGTGAAGAAACTCATGTTGACGACGTCGACACCGATGTCACCGGCGTATTCGAGTGCGTTCAGGGTCGGCTGGAGGAAGAAGTAGCCGGAGTCCTGACCAGCTCGAATGTTGACGAGACTGACGTTGGGCGCAACGCCGGCGATCCCCAGCCCGTTGATGGGCGAGCCGATTGTGCTGGCGACATGGGTGCCGTGGCCGTCATCGTCCTGATCGGCCGGGTCCACACAGCTGGCCACCTCGCACGGGCCGTCGATCGACTCGATGTCCGTCACGAAGTTGTGGCTCAGGGCTGCGTTGAAGTTGGGCTTGATGTCGGGATGCGCACCCTGGATGCCGGTGTCGATGACCCCGACAAGCACCTGGTGACTGCCCTGGTCGTGTGAGTAGGACCCGGCAGACGTTGCACCGATCTGGCGCATGTCCCACTGCCGGTTTGCCAGCGGCTCGGGCGCAGGGGCGGAAGCACTCGCGGAGGCTTGGGCCGTTGAGGTGTTGCGCGCAGACGGCGCCGATGCCTTGGCACCGTGACTGGCCTGCCGTTCCTTCGTCAACCGCTCGATGTTTGCCGAGGAGTGCTGGGCGCGGCCCGGCGCTCTGCCGATAACCCGGTCGCGGGCGGCGCCCACTAGCGCCGATGAGTTGTTGATCGAGGTGACGAACGACGGGTTGGAGCTGCGAACGACGGCGTACCCGATCTTCGCGTGCTCCTGGCGGATCGTGCCGCCGGCCTTGGTGATGGCGGCGCGGGCAACAGCGGGATTGACGCCGGCCTTGTAGAGCACGACGTAGTCGCCGGTCTGGCTACCGCCTGCATTGGCAACGACAGGCGTGCCGAGGCCGACCGCGAAACTGGCGAGCACCGTCGAGGATGCGGCGACCAGTCCGAGGATTTTCGCTTTGCGCATATCCACTCCTTTGTGACAAATGCGACGGACGCAGGCGACCCTAGGCGCGCGCTCACTGCTTGTGAACCCCTGGGTCTGTTCGTGGTCTGGACTGGGCGGCGGAAGCGTCGCGCCGTACCGGCACAGGAACCTCTCGTGTCACGGGCAGCGCGTGCGGCGCACTGGCGCTTAGCGTGTGCGCATGCGACTTCTGGTGCTCGGCGGGACCCGCTTTGTGGGTGCAGCATTTGTGGCGGATGCGATAGCCCGCGGCTGGGAGATCACGATTCTCCATCGCGGTACAACGGGTGCAGCTCCTGCCGGTGTCGAGGTGCTTCACGGGGACCGCACGGTTGAGTCCGGCATGGCGATACTCGATGGCCGTCGCTGGGACTACGTCGTGGACACGTGGTCAAGTGCGCCGTCCGTCGTACGCGATGCGGCACGAGTGCTCGCCGATCGAGTCGACCGCTATGCCTATGTGTCTAGTCGATCCGTCTACGCGTGGCCGTTGGCGATCGGAGCGGACGAGACTGTGCCGCTCGTCGATGCCGACCCGGATGCAGGCGCGACGGACTACTCCGCCGACAAGCGCGGCGCGGAGATGGCGCTGGAACGCGAGCTCGGCCTTGATCGGGTTCTGCACGCGCGTGCGGGCTTGATCCTGGGACCGCGCGAGGACATCGATCGACTGCCGTGGTATCTCCGGCGTGCAGCAGAGGGGGGTCGCATGCTGGCCCCCGGTCCCATTGATCTGCCGCTGCAGTACGTCGATGCACGCGACCTGGCGGCGTTCGTCCTCGACGGTCTGGAGAAAGGGCTGTCCGGGCCTTACAACGTGGTGAGCCCGCCGGGGCACACAACGATGGGTCAACTGCTGGAGCACGTCGTCTCGGTCACGGATTCGCGTGCGGAGCTCGTCTGGGTGGACCCGTCGTTCCTCGTTGACCGCGGGGTCGAGCCGTGGACGGAGCTACCGATTTGGGTTCCCCCCGACAGCGAGATCTTTTCGATGCACTGCGGTGATGTCTCGCGCGCGGTCAACGCAGGCTTGATATGCCGGCCCATCGCGGAGACCGTGGCCGACACCTGGGCATGGATGCAAAGCGCGCCTCGCCCGCCAACGCGCGCCGACCGACCGCCGGTGGGTATGGACCGCACTCGCGAACAAGAATTGCTGGCCGAATGGTCGGCACTAACCACCGACCGGTGAGTTGGTTTTCCACCGGTCATGCTCCACCGACATATTTATGCGCGTGGAGCATCACTCCCCAAGTGGCCACGGCACCCCCGAGGTTCGGCCGAACCGACTCGTCCACGGCTAATAGCCGGCGACTGTGTCGGTTCAAGAAAAGCGCAGTTACGAGGGCCGGCGCCGCCAGGGTCGCAGCTTGTTTCATGATCATTGTGAATCTGTTTAGGTCAGGACATGCACAGATTCACTTCCATGACCCAACACGAGGCCGTCCGCAGTCACGCGACAGGCGACCGCCCTCTCGCTGCCCGGTTTTGATCTTCGAAGCAGAAATGGCGCTATTGAGCGCAGGAGCCCATCACTGGGTGGTTAGTGCGATGGTGGCTTCCCCTTCGGGATCCAGGTGTTCCGGGCCGTCGACGGTCACGACGACGCGTTCGAGCCCAACCAGGCGAGCAGGCGCCCGGTAGTCGTCGCAGGGTGGCAGGTCGACGCTGTAGCCGCACGTCAAACCGGCGCCGACGAGGGAGAACCGCATCGGGGTGAAGCGCGGCACGTCGCCCGCACCGACGACAACGCCATCGACAAGCAGGGCAACAGTGCCCTGGTGCTCACCCGTCTTGGTGAACTGCATCCCGAGCTCATGTCGTCCCGAGCCAACGCGTGACGTCGCCTCGACGCGATGCTCTTCGAGGCCGGTGAAGTTGTGCACGTACCGCGGTTGACCCTCGACGAGGAAGAACGACCACCCGCCCAACACGTTGCCCAGTGACAACACAACGCCCGAGGGGTTGTCGTCAAGATCGACGTACGCCGTGATCGTGTGCGAGCGATTGCGAACATTCACCGCTACCCGTTCCGGCACCATGGGCAGCCCGGGGTAGTAGGTGTACGACGACCTCGTCGGCACACCGAGCGGCCGGTCCAACACGAGCTCGGAGAACGGGCGGTTGTCGAGGGGGAGCACCTGATGGCGCTCCGCTTCGCGCCACCAGAGCACCACCATCTCCTGCAATCGCTCCGGCTCGGTCGCTGCAAGGTTGTTGCACTCCGACGGGTCGCGCGTGACGTCGTAGAGCTCCCACTGGTCGTCGTCGAAGTGAACATCCGTCACCTGGATCTCGTGATGGGTCACCGCCTTCCACCCACGGTGGTAGATCGCCCGGCATCCGAACATCTCGTAGTACTGCGTGTCGTGCGCATCAGCCGCATCACCATCCGCCAACGTGAGCGCGAAGCTCACGCCTTCGACAGGACGCTGATCGACGCCGTTGATTGCGTCGGGCGCCGCAACGCCAAGGACGTCCAGCACCGTGGGCACGAAGTCGATCGCGTGCACGTACTGCCGGCGCAACGCACCGCCATCGGCTATGCCACGCGGCCAGTGCACGACCAGCGGATCCGCTACGCCACCTTCGTGCACTTCGCGCTTCCAGCGGCGGAACGGCGTATTGCCTGCCACCGTCCAGCCCCACGGGTAGTTGTTGTGCAGGGTCGGCCCGCCGATCTCGTCGATACGTGCGATCGCCTCCGACAATCTCCGCGGTGCGAGGTTCCACGGCCGTGCGTCGTTGACCGAGCCATGCACGCCACCCTCTGAGCTCGCACCGTTGTCGGACAGGATGAACAGCAGCGTGTTGTCCAGCTCATCCAGCTCGCGCAGCGCATCGACGAAGCGGCCGACCTCAGAGTCCGTGTGCGACAGGAAGGCGGCGAATGCCTCCATGTATCGCGCGTAAAGCCGTTGCTCATCTGTTGACAGTGAGTCCCAGGCCGGCACCCACTCTGGCCGTGGCGACAGCTCGGCGTACGACGGGATCACGCCCGACGCCTGTTGACGGGCAAAAGTTTCGGAGCGCCACACATCCCAGCCGCGATCAAAGCGACCGCGATAACGCTCGACCCATGCACGCGGCGCCTGATGCGGTGAGTGGCATGCACCGGTCGCGAAGTATGTGAAGAACGGCTTCTCGCCGTCGATCGACCGCAGGTCGCGCACCAGCTCGATCGCGTGATCGACGATGTCCTCGGTCAGGTGGTAGCCCTCGTCATACGACCGGGGCGGGTCGATTTGGTGGTTGTCGCAGGTGAGCGCGGGTGCGAACTGGTGCGTCTCGCCGCCCATGAACCCATAGAACCGTTCGAAGCCGCGACCCAACGGCCAACGTCCGCGCGGTGCGCCGTGATGGATGTCCTCCTCCGGCGCGAGGTGCCACTTGCCGACGCAGTACGTCGCAAAACCGTGCGGCAGCAACATCTCGGACAGGAAGCCGTTCGCTCGCGGGATGCGTGCGTCGTAACCCGGAAAGCCGGTCGCGAGCTCCACAACGCGACCCATGCCGTTCGAGTGATGATTGCGACCGGTCAGCAACGCCGACCGTGTTGGCGAGCACAGCGCCGTCGTGTGGAAGTTCGTGTACCGCAACCCAGCGGCCGCCATTGCGTCGATCGATGGCGTCTCGATGTCGGAGCCGAAGCAGCCGAGTTGTGCGAAGCCGACGTCGTCGAGCACCACCATGACGACGTTCGGCGTGCCCTCGGGCGCACGGGTGGGATCCGGCCACCAGCTCGTCGCCTCGTCGAAGTAGCGGCCGATGGTCCCGCGAAACTCGCCGGGCTCCACGTCCGACTACCCGTCGATGACGCGCGTCGCCTTGTACCCCGCGCGCGGCAAGGCCTCCCGGTCGAGCACCTCCGGGTCGACCTTGATGCCGAGCTCCGCGTCGAACGAGTTGACCAGGGCGGTGCGCACCGACTCCTTGTCGCCGGCGTATCCATCGCCAACTTCGACCCGGATCCGAAGCGCATCGTCGTTCGCCGACTCAGCTGGCCGGATCACGACGTACTCGATTCCACCTTCACGGACGTCGGACACCTTGCCGATGGAGCGCTCGATGTCGCCGAGCATGAACGACCGGCCCTGGGTCGTGATGAGGTCCTTGAACCGGCCTCCCCACCAGCCACGCGTCGAGGTGGCACCGCAGCCACAGTCGGACCGGTCGAGCTTCGCCGCCTCTTCGAGGTCATAGCGGATCAGGAAGTTGTCGCGACCGAACGTCGTCACGACGAGCCGGCCCCACTCGCCATCGGCGACCGGCAGGCCGTCGTCGCCGAGCGCCTGCACATACGTGTAGTCGTCGGCGAGATGCGTGCCCAACCTGTTATCGCACGGTGAGCCCAGGTAGGAGAAGCACTCGGCGCCGGCCGTCATCAGGCCGAGTGGCCCACCACCCGAGCCGCCCATGTTGGGCATCTTCGTGAAGTCGAGACCGACCTCGAGCGGGTCGATGTCGAGATGCTTCGCGTGGGTGAAGAACGTGCCGGTCGCGAACCCCATGAACGGCCAGTCCGGCGTCACCCGCTGCCAGAACCGCAGCCCCACTTCGGCCAGCTCGTCGGTGTCCGGCGGCGGCACCCACACCGCGAGCGCGCCCAACCGCTGGTAGGCCAACGTCTGCATCAAGCCACCGGAGTAGAGGTAGGCCGGATGCGCGTGCGTGACGATGTGACCCGGCCGAATCCCAGTGCCCCAGAACATCCGACAGCCGGTCTCGGTGTCGACCTCGATGTCGCGCTTGGTCCACAGTGCGATCGTCGGGGTGCCCGTCGTCCCGGTCGACGTACCGATCATCACGTTGTCGCGAATATCGCTGGCCCGGTAGTCGCCCGCCGGCGGGTGCTCGGCTTCGGAGTCGCGCAGCTCCTGCTTGATCGTGACCGGAATGCGGTCGAGGTCGGACAGCTCCTTCACATCGTCGGGAGACTCAATCCCGGCTTCCTTCAGCTTGCGCAGGAAGAACGGCACCGGCTTGCTGAACACCCGGTTGATCGCACCGCGCATCCGTGCTGTCCGCAGCTCGTGCAGCTTGTCCCGCGGCATCGTCTGCACGTCCGGGTCGTAGAACTGCCGGTCGTCGCCGGGGCGCAGCTCGAAGTCGGGGATGTTGGGGTTGGGCATCTCGTTCCCTTCAGGACAGCACGCCGTCCGCGGCGAGCCGAGCGATCTCATCGGGTTCCATGCCGAGCAGTTGGGTCAGCACCTGCTCGTTGTGTTGGCCGAGCAACGGACCAGGTGACCGCACACCATTGTTGAGTTGCCGGTTGCGGATACCGCTCTGCTCGTAGTGGTGCATTCCTAGGCGAGGGTGTTCGAGCTGGCCGAAATGCCCTCGCTCCTCGAGCTGCGCATCATCGTGCAGCGTGCCGAAGTCGTGCACTTCGTACGCCGTGACTCCTGCATTCTGCAGTTCCTCGGCAGCCTGCGTCGGCGTACGCCGGGAGGTCCAATCGGCGACGAGCTTCTCGAGCTCGTCCGCACGCATCTTGCGTTGCTCGAACGTCGCCAGCCCGTTGTCATCGCGGCCGAGCAATCCGGCTAGCGACGCCCACTCGTTGTCGTCGCGGCAGGCCACCGCAACCCAGCGGTCGCCGAGCCCGTCGACGTCAGCGCACGGGAAGATCCCATGCGGCGTCATGTGGTCACTGCGGTTGCCCTCGCGGCCGTAGACCGTGCCGTTGACGGCGTAGTCGAGCAACCACGGTGACAGCGTGAACAGCGCAGCCTCCACTTGTGACAGGTCGAGGTAACACCCTTCACCTGTCTCGCGGTGGTGCCACAGGCCGGCAGCGAGCGCGGCGGCGACAAAGCGAGGTGCGAGCGAGTCAGTGATCGTGCCGTGTGGGCCCAATGGCTCGCGGTCCGGCCACCCGGTGAGGAAGTTGTAGCCGGACAACGCTGCACCCTGGCCGCCGAACCCGGGGTAGTCCTTGTGCGGTCCGGTCTGACCTTGCAGGCACGCGCTGATCATCACCAGGTCGGGCTTGTCCTTTGCCAGCGTCGCGTAGTCCATGCCCCACGACGCCATCGCCTTGGGCGCGAAGTTTTCCGACACCGCGTCGGCACGCCTGACGAGCCGCTTGGCAATCTCCACGCCGCGCGGGTCCTTCATGTTGAGCGTCAGAGACTGTTTCCCGGCGTTGAGCACGTTGAAGAACGCCGAGCCGTCCATGCCGAAGCGCTTGACGTCGCCGTAGGACCGCAGGAAGTCGGGCCGCGTCGTCGACTCGATCTTGACGACGGTTGCACCGAAGTCGGCGAAGTACCGCGTTGCGATTGGTCCGGCTGCACCCGAGCCGAACTCGAGCAGCACGGCGCCGTGCCAGGGCTGTGCTCGAGTATTGCTGGGCGCAGGCTTCGCGCCTTGCCCGCCCTCGGTGACAATGACGAAACTGCCAGGAAAGCTCTCAATGCCATTGCGCGGCGCGAAGAAGTTGCGCGCCGCCAGCTGCTCCGACGCAAGCAGCTCGCGTGGCGAGTTGGCCGGTGCCAGCATCAGTCCGGTGTCCACGGCGATCGCATAGAGGTCGCGCATCGTCCGCGTCCCGAAGTACTCCGCGATGGGCGCGGCGATCCGTTCGAGCTCGGCCTCGTCGAGGTCGGCCGGGTTGTACGTCGACCAGTCCCGGTCGGTCAGCGCATCGACCCCGTCGACACCCGCGTCGGCGCACAGCTGCGTGATCAGGGCGAGGTTCTTCAGCCGCGCCTTTCCGCCGCGCAGACCAAAGCTCACGAACCCATCGGCGCACGACCAGATCTCGCGCGTGCGGCCGGTGTAGGAGCCGCGTCGCTTTCCGCGCACCTGCTCGGTCGGGAAACGCGCCGGTCCGCTCATCGAGACGATGAGCATCGTCTCCTGGATCGACACGTCCCAGACGCAGGGTTGTCCGCTCCACAGTCCGGTGATGGCGGCGATGACCGCCTCGCCGGCGACATGCGCGTACGACGTCGGCTCGCGGCAGACAACAGGTGCACGGTCAGGGTCGCCGGTCGCATACGCGTTGCCGCCCGCGGCAACGAGAGTGAGGTCCGTCGCCCGCCAGTCCTTGCGCGGTCCGGCCAATCCGAATGGCGTGATCGCGACCCACACGTTCGTCGGGTCACCCTCGGGTGCGCCATGCGCCAGCACGACGTCGGCTTGCGCGATCAACGCTGCGCGCTCGGGCGCGTCGTCGGCGTAGGTGACGGTCTCCTTGCCGGTGTTCAGCGCGAGGAATCGCAGGGACGCGCCGGTGTTTGCGTCGTACGGCGGAAGGTGGCGAACCGGGGAGCCACCAGGCGGCTCGATCAACGTGACCTGCGCGCCCAGGTCGGCAAGCGCGCGACCGGCGAGCTGACCGGATTCACCGGTCAGGTCGACGACGCGAACCCCCGCGAGCAGCCCTCCCACAGTCCCTGACATTAGCGTCAGGGTTCAGACGTGGTCGATGAACCAATGCGCGGCCGCTGAGTCGACGCGGTAGTCCTGGTCGAATGAGCCCCTGCCGACGCACGGGCCCTGATCCGTCAACGCGGCGACCACGGGTGTCCCTGAGGTCTCGCGGAGGTCCGGTCCGCCGGAATCGGCGTAGCAGCTGTTGCCGGTGACCGGCCGCAGGAAGAGCCAGGCCCCATTGACCCGCGTGCCCCTTTCGATGGCGTTCTGTCGCACGCCGCCGGGTGTAACGCCGTAGCCGACGGTTGTGAACCGAGCGGGCAATGTCGCGGCGAGGCTGCCGATGGGGGCGAGCTGAGCGGGGCTGATCTTCGGTGGGTGGGCGAACACCACGACCGCGAGGTCGTGCGGGTCGGCCGCCTTGGGATTGAAGGCGGGGTCAGGAATGAAGGTGCCGGCGAAGCTCTTCCCAGTGCCCACCACGGGCGTGAAGGTGACCCGCACGTCGCGCCGCTTCGTGTAACCGACGAGGCAGTGCGACACCGTCAGGAAGACAACGCCGCGGGACTTGCTCCGAACGAGCGTGCCGCTACAGATCGGGAATGACGATCCGGGGAAGAACAACGCGCCGACATAGGGATGTGCGGTGCCGTCCACCCGGCCACCGACAATCGCTGAGGAAGGCGGGCTCAGCGTCACCAGCAGCGCTGTTGCGATGGCAATGCTCACAGCAAGGGTGGATCGACGCATGAGTCGAGGGTCTCACCGTGGGAGGAGAAATCGCGCCCCTCGTGGGGTCAGCCGAGGCGCTGGCGCAGTGTTGTCACCCCGTCGCCGGTGAGGTCGTCGAGTGCTACGGCGCGTCCGGTCATCGCGAGCACCAGCGATGTCGCGGGTCCGCGGACGAGCGCGCCTTCGCCCGACGACCAGTCGAGGTCGGTGGCCTCGAATCGCAGCCCGTCGAGGCGCCGTTTAGGGACAAATCCTCTGACCGCGATCGGCTTGACGAGGAAGTCGAGTGCGATGCGCAATGCCTCATCGGGTGCTCGATACTCCAGTCCCAGTGGTCGTCGCATGTCCTGTTCGTGGACGAGGAGGTCGGTGAGGGGCGCCTCGTGCGTCATGGTCGGGGGCTTGAACGTGTGGTTGGCGTTCGCGCGAATACCAGCGGCAATGTCGTCAGCCGGACGTTGAACGATCTTGGCTGTTTGCTTCTCACTGAACTTGTCGAAGTTGCCGCCGGCGAGCGCCAGCCCCCGGATCAGCGTGCCGGTGCTGGTGACGAGCGGCATCAGCAGATGGGCGGCGACGTCGCGAACCGTCCACGCGCTGCAGAGGCTGCGGGTGTTCAACTGCGTCTCGTCGAGGCCGTCGATGAGATCGGCAACCGTCCGCCGCTCGGCGGCGATCAGATCCAGGATGGCCATGGGCGGGAGGCTAGTCCGCCTGCGAGCTTGCGGACGATCTCCCGAGATCGATGGCCTGCAGCATTGCATCACCATCGTTGACGTCGTAGAACGTCAATGGACCACCGAACGCGTTGTTCAGGTCGAGGCCCGTATTGCCGTAGAAGCTTGCGGCTTTGAACAAGCCACGGTTGCCGAGGCTCACCGACATGTGACGACCATCCCGGTGCCGACGTTCCGTGCGCCGTATCGACCTGATCGGTGCTTCCTGGAGCGAGTCGCTGCCAACGGCGATGAGTGCGCGCTGGTTGGTGATGGCGTAGGCCGTACGCAGCTTGCGGGTTTGCTTCACGTAGAAGCGCCCGACGAGCAAGTACGCCGCAACGCCGACGAATGGGACGCTCAAGGCCAAGAGGAAAGCCGGCGACCCGTTCGCGATCAGGCTGCCCACCCAGAAGAGTGCGAACACGGCCCAGAGCAGGCTGAACGGCACCATGAAGACGTCAGCCGGGCTGAAGTGGAGGCCGGGATCGGGTCTTCCCGACCAGAGCACCTGCTCGCCCACCCGGAGGTAGGGCCGGACCTGGGCGGCGGGGTCGTTCGGGGCGCCGACGGAGGGGGGCACGCGGGGAGCCTAGGGCCGCACCAGCCTGGCGTGCGCCGCAGCCGGTGGGCGGCTTGCGCCGTTCGTGGCGCGCTGGGAAACTGACACGGACGTCAGCAAACGGGAGAACCCTCATGTTGAGCCCTGACACCCAGCTCGTCTCCGTCGACGACCACATCGTCGAGCCGGCGAACGTGTGGACCGACCGCCTCGCCGCGAAGTGGCAGGAGGACGGGCCGCGGGTCATCGAGCAGGAAGGCCGCAAGCAGGCCTGGGCGTACGACGGCGAGATCTATCCCATGATCTTCCAGGGCAACGCCGCGACCCGTCGATTCCGCGACGAGGGTGGCAAGGGCGACGACCTGTACGCGCGGCACTTCGACGACATGATCCCGTCGGCGTACGACATCCACGAGCGCATCAAGGCGATGGATGAAGACGGCGTCACCGCGCAACTGCTGTTCCCGACGTTCCCGCGGTTCTCCGGCACGCTGTTCCTGACGTCGAAGAACAAGGAGCTGGCGCTCGCCTCAATCCAGGCGTGGAACGACTGGATGATCGACGAGGTGTGTGGCACTTACCCAGATCGCTACATCCCGCAGGTGCTGGTCCCGCTCTGGGACGTCGACCTTGCCGCAGCGGAGGTCCGGCGTACTGCCGCCAAGGGCGCGCGGTCGGTTGCGTTCTGCGAGAACCCGTCGCCGTTCGGCGTGCCGTCGTTCCCGACTCTGTACTGGACGCCGTTCTTCAAGGCGGCCGAGGAGTGCGAGGTCGTGCTGTCGATGCACATCGGTACGTCGGGTTCGCTCGCGCGCTCGTCGCCGGAGGCACCCCCGTCGGTGGGCATCGCGCTCTGCGGCATCAACTCGCAGCTGACACTGGGCGAGTTGACGATGACCGACGCGTTGAAGGAGACACCGAACCTCAAGCTGGCGTTGTCCGAAGGCGGTGCCGGCTGGCTGCCCTGGGCACTCGAGCGACTCGACTACACGTGGGCACGGTCGCGCTACGAAGGTGTGCAGCAGCACGAGAAGCCGTCGGAGATCTACAACCGGCAGTTCTGGACGTGCATCATCTCCGACCGCGTCGCCGTCGAGACGCGCGAGATGATCGGCGTCGACAAGCTGATGTGGGAGAGCGACTTCCCGCACAACGACTCCAACTGGCCCAACAGTCGCAAGATCTTCGCCGACATGCTGGTCGACGTCCCGGACGCCGAGGCGCAGGCGATGGGCGAGGACAACGCACGTGCGCTCTACCGTTTCCCGCGTTGACGTGACGCGTTACCGCATCGTCTCCGCTGACACGCACATCCTCGAGCCGCCGGACATTTGGCAGACCTGGCTGCCGGCGAAGTACCAGGACAAGGCACCGCAGTTGGTCGCCGACGCCGACGGCGGTTCGGCGTGGTTGTTTGCCGGGGCGACCGAGCCGGATCCGATCGGACTCACCGCGACGCCGGGCATGCCCTTCGACAAGTTCCGTTGGACCGGCGTGACGTACGACGAGGCCCGGCCTGGGTGCTACGACGGCGTCGAGCGGTTGAAGGACATGGATGTCGACGGTGTCGACGCGGAGGTGCTGTTCCCGCCGCAGCGCACGATCGGGCACTTTCTCGGCGATGACGACGACGAGTTCGTGTTGGCCGGCATCGACGCTTACAACAACTTCTTGTGGGAGCAATTCACCGCTCCGGACCGCGACCGGCTGATCGGGGTGGCGCAGATGCCGTCTGTCGGCATCGACGTGTCGGTCGACTACCTGCGCAAGGCCAAGGCGCGCGGTTTCAAGGGCGTTGTCATCTCCAACTGGCCCTCTGGTGGCGACGCGATCAGCGACGCCGACGATCCGTTCTGGGCGGCCGCGCAAGACGAGGGCATGGTCGTCTGCAACCACATCAACTTGTTCAGCCGCCGCCAGCGGCAAGCGACCCGTGCCGCCATGCGCAAGGCGGCCGAGCGGGAGGCGGCGAGTGAACCGTCGATTCTCGGTCGACGCGGCGAGAAGGCGCGAGCGAAAGCTGTCGGTGGACTCGGCGGTGTCTTCGGCCCGGCGACCACCACGATCAGTGGGCTGATCTTCACCGGAGTCTTCGAGCGCTTCCCGGCGTTGCAGGTATCGATGATCGAGATCGGGATCGGCTGGATCCCGCATTTCCTAGAGCAGCTCGACGACAAGTACTGGCGGAACCGCTCGTGGGGGCAGCTGCCGATCAGCGAGCCGCCGTCGTACTACTGGTACCGCAACATGTCCGCGACGTTCATCACCGATCGCGTCGGTCTCAAGCTTCGGCACGAGGCGGGGCTCGACAACATCATGTGGTCGACGGACTACCCGCATCACGGCAACGACTGGCCGTACTCCCGCAAGACCATTGACGAGACCATGTCCGGGATCCCGGCCGATGAGAAGGCCAAGATCGTCGGCGGCAACGCCGTACGCATCTTCGGCCTCGGCTGACACCATCAACCGCACTGGGTGAACCACCCGCCGGTAGCTCACCACTCACGCAGAGCGCCGTCGGTTAGCTCACCCAGTGGCGCGGATTGGAAGGGGTGGGATGAGGGTCGGGGTGGTGCTGCGGAACTCCGGGCCGGAGGGTGTCTCCGCCGTACGCCGGATCGCCCAGCTCGCCAGCGAGCTCGAGTACGACGCGGTGTGGGCGAGCGACCACGTTGTCGCCGCGGGCGAGCTCGGAGCGCGCTATGGAGCGGAGTGGCTCGACCCATTCGTCTCGCTCGCGGTTGCCGCTGAGCATGCGCCGGGGCTGCTGCTGGGCTTCTCTGTGCTCGTGCTCCCGTACCGATCTCCGTTGCCGACGGCTCGCGCACTCGCGTCGCTGCAGGAACTCTCGGGTGGACGGGTGGTCGCCGGTGCGGGCAGCGGCTGGTCCGAGGCCGAGTTTGCGGCGCTGGGCGAGGACTTCGAGTCCCGCGGCGCGGTGACCGACGAACGCGTGGAGGTCATCCGCGCTGCGTTGCACGGAGAGATCGACGACTTCGCGCCACCGTCGACCCCGGTGCCTTTGCTCGCAGGTGGCAATGGCCCGCGGGTGCTCCGTCGCGCCGCCCTGCTCGACGGGTGGCACCCGATCGCCCTGACACCGGGTGAGGTGGCAGCTGGCGTGGCGCAGTTGCCGGCTGGCCATCGGGTGGCACTTCGCACGCGGCTTGGGCTCGGCCGGGAACGCCGAGACCGACCGCTGTTCGGGACCCCGGACGACGTGGGCATCGACCTGGCGGCGTACGCCGACGACGGCGTGACCGACCTCGTGGTCGACTACGCCGCACAAGCACTCGACGAGGTCGAGCGTGACCTGCGTGCGCTCGCCGAGATCTGTCAGGAGTTACCACGTGACTGACCTGCGTTCGGACGACCTCGTAGAGATGACCACCCCGACCTGGGAACGTGCCAAGGACGCCATCCGCGCAGGAGATACCGACGAGGCGATTGCACTCGTCGACAAGGCGGTCGCGCAGTGGCGCGGGTTGCAGGAGTACTCCATCAACTGGGTGACGTCGACGTTGTCATTCATTGCTCGCGAGCTCGGTGAAGAGGCCGTCGAGCGCGCCCTGCGACAAACAGGCGACGAGTTCGTGAAGCCGCGTCGCGACACCGGCGTCGAATGGGGCGATCTCCCCGCGCGTGTCCGCGCCAAAGTGATCGCCCGCGCGATGGTGGCCAACTTCGGTGACTGTGCAGTCGAGGAGGACGACGAGAAGATCACGTTGTCATTCCAGTGCGGCACCGGTGGCAAGCTGATCGATGACGGACGTTACGACGAGCAGGGCGGCGCCTACTACACGCTCCGGGAAAACGCGCCACGCACGTTCTCCCGTGATGCACTGCCCGTCTACTGCGCGCACTGCTCGGTCAACAACGAAATGCAGACGATCGAGTGGGGCGGGACTCCCACCAGCATCGAACATCCACCGACCAAGCCCGGGGAGCGATGCATCCATCACGTCTACAAGGACGTGCACGCGTTGCCCGCCTCGGTGTACACACGGCTGGGCAAGACGCCGCCAGGGGAGGAATCGCCGTGAAGGCATTGCTGTACGGCGTGCGACCCGATCCGGACGAGCTGGCCCGCGCCGATGAAGAGACCAACCCGCTGCTGCGTGGACTCGCGCGGGTGCCGATGCGTTACACCGACATCGACGATGCGCGACCCCTGTTCGAGGACTGGCTGGTCGTCAAGCCGAGGTTGACCGGCATCTGCGGGTCTGACGCCAAGCAGATCTACGACGACTTCGGCATCGATGGCGCCGAAAGCCCGACGGCAGGGTTCTTCTCGTTGCCGCAGGTTCTCGGTCACGAAGTCGTCGGTGACGTCGTGGCCGTCGGCGATGCGGTGCGCCGGGTGCATGTCGGGCAGCGCGTGGTGCTCGATCCCTGGCTGGGGTGCCGCCCGCGTGGCATCAGCCCGATCTGCCCGTCGTGCGCGAATGGCGACCACCCGTTGTGTGACAACTTCGCGAACGGTCGGTTGTCGCCCGGCATCCACACCGGCACGTGCAAGGAGGCGACGGGCGGGTACGCCGAGGCGTTACCGGCGCACGAGACGATGGTGCACGTCGTACCTGATGGCGTCGACGACGCCGTCGCCGTGCTCGCCGACCCGTTCTCGGTGTCAATGCACGCCATCACCCGCAACCCACCGCGTCCAGGCGGGCGCGCACTCGTCTACGGCGCGGGTGCGTTGGGATCACTCGCGGTCGCGGTTCTACGCGCGCTCTACCCCGACGTGGAGATCGGAGTCGTCGCGCGCCATCCCGCACAGGCCGAGCTCGTACGCCGGCTCGGTGCGGCCTTCGTCGCTGAGCCCGAACCTCGGCTCGAGCTCATCGAGGCGATCGCCGACTGGTCGGGCGGTCGGATGGTGCCGGCGGCTCCGAAGGCGCTGCCGATGGCCTGGCCGGGTGGAGTCGATGTCGTCTACGACACGATCGGCAAGGGCGAGACGTTCGAGGTCGGCACGCGTGTGCTGCGATCGCGCGGCACGTTGGTGCAACTCGGGATGCATGGGCCGTCGCGATGGGAGTCGACACCGGTGTTCTCGAAGGAACTTGTGCTGGTGGGCTCCAACGCGTTCGGCATGGAGACCGTCGACGGTCGCCGCGCGCATGCGATGCAGCATTTCCTCCAGCTCGCCGCAGCTGGCCAACTCGACGTCGATGGGGTGGTTACGCACCACTTCGCGCTCGCCGACTGGCGGGAGGCCTTCCGCACGCTTGCGTTGCAGGGCGAGACGGGTGCGGTCAAGGTCACGTTCGATTTCCGTGGTCAGTGATGTCTGACGACATGCACGGCGTACGCGATCGCGTCGTCATCATCACTGGGGCAGGCCAGGGCATCGGCCGCGGTATGGCTATGCACCTCGGCAAGGCGGGCGCATCCATCGTGGTCGCAGAGTGGAAGGAACACCGCGCGAAGCGAACGGCCGAGGAGCTGGAGGCGCTGGGCGTGCCAGCACTGGCGTGTGCGACGGACATCAGCGACCGCGCGCAGATCGACGAGATGGTCGGACGCACCGTCGAACGCTTCGGACGCGTCGACGCACTGATCAACAACGCGCAGACGTTTCGACCGCAGGCGCCGATGATCGACGTGACAGAGGAGGATCTCGACGTCTTCTACGACTCCGGAGTGAAGGGCACGTTGTGGGCGATGCAGGCCGTGCATCCGCACATGAAGAGCACTGGCTGGGGTCGCATCGTCAACTTCGCCTCTGCGGCTGGCATCACGGGGATGCGTGGCTACGGCGCCTACAACGCGTCCAAGGAAGCGATCCGTGCGTTGACGCGCACGGCCGCGCGCGAGTGGGGCCGCGACGGCATCATCATCAACGCCATCGCGCCGGGAGCTGCATCCAAGCGTGGGCTGGAGTCAGCCGCGCGAGACACCGAGGCGCACCAGGAGTTCATGAAAGACCACCCGATCGGACGGCAAGGTGATCCCGAGACCGACATCGGCCCGGTAGCGCTGTTCCTCTGCTCGGACGCCTGTCGTTTCCTGACCGGTCAGACGTTCATGGTCGACGGCGGCGCGTTCCTGTGGGCCTGACCGGCGCTCAGAGTCGTGTGAGGGCCTTGCGCGCCATCGCGACCAGTTGTGCGTTTGGCACGTCAAACGTCGAGTTGATCAGCAGCATTCGGTCATCGTTGATCAGAACTGCGACGCTCCGCTGCCGGCCGACGACTGCGTCCATGCCCAAACCCTTGACGTGAGTAGACGCAGACGACCCCGCGCTGATCTGGAACTGCCTGGTCGGCGTGGTGCCCGTCGCGGCCAGATTTTCCTTTGTGTAGACGAATATTCGTACGAGCTTCCTGCCTTCGTACGGGTCGCCGTAGGAACAGACAATGCCGTTGGCGATGGCGCCCTCGGACCCCTTCAGTGAAACGCCGACGAAGGTGTTGACCTCTGCTGCCGTCAGTGGGCAGGCGATTACTGTGGGAGCTGACTCGGTTGGTTCACTCGTCGCAGACGGTGACGGTGCGGTTTGGTTGCTCGATCCGCCGCCGCATCCGGTGGCCGCTGCGATGACTGCGATAGCAGCCACGAAGGTCTTGACGCTCATGCTTCATCCCCCCGGAGCCTTGGGCTCCTCGTTGACCCTACTCGGGGCTGACGTGTCTGTGTACGTTGACGATTTCGGCCATTGAGACGGAGTGCACGTGGTCCACCCGCGTCGGTTCAGGTTCGGGGTAATCGCCAAGGCTGCTCGGCCGGCGAGTGACTTCGCGGCGTACGCGAAGCGCATCGAGGACCAGGGTTACTCGACGATGTTCATCCCGGATCACTTCGTCGACCACGCGATCGCGCCCATTCCCGCCGCGATGGCGGCTGCTGCTGCAACCACCACATTGCGCGTCGGCACGCTCGTGCTGGACAACGACTATCGGCACCCCGTCGTCCTTGCCAACGAAGCCGCAACCATCGATTTGTTGTCCGGTGGTCGGCTCGAGCTCGGCATGGGCGCCGGCTGGATGACGGAGGACTACGAGAAGGCGGGGATCCAGCTGGATTCGCCGAGCAAGCGCATCGCCCGCCTCGAGGAGTCGATCACCATCATCAAAGGGCTGATGGCCGACGGGCCTTTCAGCTTCGCCGGCGAGCACTACACGATCACCGAGCTCGACGGCGAGCCGAAACCCGCGCAGAAGCCGCATCCGCCGTTCATTGTCGGTGGAGGTGGACCGAAGATCCTCGCGCTCGCGGCCAGGCACGCACAGATCGTTGGCATCAACGCGAACCTGAGAGCCGGGGTCGGCGAGCATCCGACGAGCGTGCACTCCCTGACCGCGCAGGCGACCGACGAGAAGCTCGATCGACTGCGATCAGCAGCCGGCTCGAACTTCGACGATCTGGAGATCCAGACACTGACCGGCTTCGTGCACGTGACCGATGACCGTATGGCGATTGCGTCAGGGATCGCCTCGGCATTTGGTGTCGACGTTGACGTCGCATTGCAGACACCGGCGGTCCTGGTGGGAACGCTCGACGAGATCACTGATGAGCTGCAACGGCGTCGCGACCGTTGGCAGATGAGCTATATCGTCATCGACGAGGCGTTCAGCGACGCATTCGCACCGATCGTGGAAAAGCTCGCGGGGAGTTAGGCGTACGACGTGACGGAACCGGCAACCGAGACCACCACCGACGATCCGCTCGAAGCCATTCGACGCGGGGCGCTCGAAGGAGACACGCGTACGGCGAGCCGGTCGCTGCTCAAGTCAGTTGGCCCGCGCCTGCTCCGCGACATCCTCGGGCCGGTGCTGTTCTTCTACGTTGGTTGGAAGGTAACTGACAACGTCTTTATCGGAATCGGACTCGGGACCGCGTTCTCACTCATCGCCTATAAGTACGAACGCCGACAGGGACGTCCCGGCGTGATCACCCGGGTTGTCTTGGGGTTTGTCGTCGTGCAGGCAATTGTCGGTCTGGCTACGGGGAGTGCGGAGGCCTACCTCGTGCAGCCGGCGATCCTTGGAGCCATCAACGGTTCCGTCTGGCTCGGCTCGGTCGCCATCGGGAAGCCCCTGGCGGCGGTATTCGCACACGAAGTCTTCCCGGTTGACGAGGAGACACGGGCATCCGAGGAGTTCCGTTCGGCATTCCGCCATGTGTCGTTGTTGTTCGGGGTCTTCTTCCTGGTGTTTGCCGTGCTGCAGGGTGCGGCACTGCTGATCTTTGGCGTTGGTGCCTTCGTAGCGGTCCGCATCTTCGACGTCGTCTGCACGCTCGGCATGGTCGTCTACTGCCTTCGCTACATCGTCCATCGCCTCGGTCCCCGGCTGCGGCTCACTCAAGCTTCAGCAGAGCCAGCGGAGGCCTCGTCGGCGAGCGGTTAGCGCAGTACGACGGTCCACATTGTGTCCGAGGCGCTCGACCAGTCCGCGCTTGCGGTCAGTCCGCCAGCGACCGTGCCCGCCGCCACTGACCCACCACCATCGGTCCCGAGTGCGCAGACGTGACCGCTGCCGGTACCGCAAGTCTGGTGACGGTTGGTCTGGCCAGCCGGAGGCATGAGCAGATTTGTCGATGTGGATGAAGACTTGTCGGCCCACAACGAGACGACCCAGCTCCCGTTGTCGGGCACCGTAATGGTCGGTGTTGTGTGGGTCGACGACGAGATGCCGCCTGGGGCCGCCGCCCATGCCGAGACCGGCCCGGCAGCCGACGTACCCCGGTAAGCCATCAGGCTGACGTCTGCCTTGGTCGTCGTCGACGCGGTGAACTTGACCGTCGTGCCTGCATCGCCCGTAGTCGCTACCCGCTGATAGACGTAGGTGATCAGCGAACCGCTCGTCTTTGACCCCACGAGGCTCCAGCCGCTCGGGGGTGTCACCCCGGCAGCGGTGCTGTTGAACGACGCGACCAGCAGCAGCCCGTCACCGCCGGCCACGCTGCTCGGCACGGTCACGGACCAGGACGTGGTCGAGCCTGCCGTGTGCGACTCGCCGACGAAGCCAACCGCGGACTGGCTCGCAATGACGTTGATGGCCTTGGACCTGCTGTCGGTCGCACCCTGGTTGTCGGTGACAGTGAGCCTGGCCGAGTAGGCGCCGACTGACCCGTAGACGTGGCTGGGTGTCGCTCCGGTCCCCGACGTACCGTCACCGAAGGTCCACGTGTACGACGCGACCGAGCCGTCGGAGTCGGTCGAGTTCGTCCCGTCGAAAGCGCAGCTCAGTGCCGTGCAGTTCACGGTGAATGCAGCGACCGGCGGTTGGTTCGGTGCGATGACTGTCAGCGGCAGTGTCGATGTCGCCGATGCACCCTGGTCGTCGGTCACGGTCAGGCGCAGCGTGTAGCTGCCCTTTTGGGCGTACGTGTGGGTAGGCGTGCGCACGGACGATGTCGTGCCGTCGCCGAAGTCCCACAGGTGCGACGCAACCGTGCCGTCCGGGTCGCCCGACCCGGCGCTGGTGAGTGCGCACGACAGATAAGTGCAGTTCGCGGCCAGACTCGCATGAGGTGCCTCGTTGGGCGCGACGGCCGAACTGTTGACGAAATTGAGCAATCCCTGCCCGCTCCAACTGGCCCCGTCGACGCCCGGTCCCGACACATTCGCAGCCGTTCCGCCGACCGGGGCGTGGCCGTTCCAATCGATCCGATGTAAGACACCATCCGATCGCGTGACGAAGTACAGCTTGCCTCCAGCGACGAACATGCCGCCGACCTGAGAGAAGTCGATGCCGGGGACGCTGTCACTCGCCAGCCGCTCGGTCGCTCCGACGACCTCGCTCGATGCGGAGAAGGGTCGGTAGTACAACGATGGTGAGTCGCTGCGCGCGTAATAGATGGCGTGGTTCGCGTAGAACATGCCGGTGACTGTCGGCAGCTGCGTTGCCCAGCGGCTTCCGAAAAGCGGCACGACACGCCAGTTCGCGAATGACGCGCCGTTGAACGTGGCTGCGCAGAGGTGTCCGTCGGCCCAACCGGTGTATGCGGTGCCAGACAGCATGAAGGCTCCGCGGTTTTGGCTCCATGCAGTGCGCGACGACGGGACCGTGGTTGCCGGGCCTGCCACGGTGCCGTCAAAGCTGCGCCCCGTGACGACGTCATTGGGTGAGGTGGTGGCGGACATTCCGCACGTTGGCACGATCTCGACCGCGTCGATGAGCGGGTCAGCCGCCGCCTCATGCTGGAAATCGATGTTGACCGTGCCGTCGCTGACGATGTCGAAACTGCGCATCGTGCCGGTCCGGTAACCCACGTTGTAGACGATGTCGAACTGATCCAGCACGCGATGGCCGTCGAGGCTCACATCGAAGATCCGTTGGCCGTTCTGAGCAGTAGCGCCGTTCTGCTCGGCGAAGTACAACCGCACCGAGACCGGTGTGCCGGCGGCCACCGGCAACGCCCAGCTCATCTCGGGAGCAGTGCCGAGGTCGGTCAGGTCGGACCTGAACACGTCCAGCGGCGTGCTAGCAGGTACGACCGGGTCGACGGCAGTTACCGGGTTCCAGCTTCCCGGCACGGCACCCGCGTTGTGGAGCGTCGATACGGGGAGGTCCGCAGCCCAGTCCGGGCCGCCGTCGATGGCCGCAACCGGCGGCCCGCCGGCGTTGACCCGGTAGAGCGGTCGCATGTTCGAAGGCGCGCCTTGCCCGAGCCGGTAGAGCGTGCTGGGCAGTGAGCCGGCGCTCGGCCGAGAGATGGTCGTCCCGCCGGCGAGCGGGAAGAATGCGAGCTTGCCGTGAACCTCATCGGCCACCTCGTTGGTGTCGTTGCCGATCCAGAGTCCGGCGCTGGTGGCGTAGATGTCGAAGACGCCGATGCCAAGGTCACGACCCGGGTTCCATGACAGCGGCAGGCCGGTGCTCGGGTCCAGGGCGACGATCCCTGAGCGCGGTACGGCGCCGGCTCCTGCCACGTTGAGCGCATAGGGATTGTTGAACCAACGGAAATGTCCGCCGGCGTAGACCGCCGCTCCAGTCACCGCCAGGCTCCAGATGGTGTCGCCGCCAGTGTGCGCAATCCAGGTCGGATGCAACCCGCTCCCGGTGGCGCCCGTCTCCCAGCGCACCGCGGTATCGCACAAAGCGTCGGGATTCGGCCCTCGTCCACCAGTGGTGCCCACGACGAAGTACTCACCGTCCGGCGAGAAATCGACATCGCGCATATAGGAGGGGAACTTCGCGTCGCACAAGTCGCTGTAGTCGTTGGTCTGCCAACTAGTCAGCACCGCCGCGGTCGCACCGGTGAGATCGAGCATGACGATCTGATGGCGGTCCATCCCGTCGACTGTCGTGAAGTTGCCGATGACCACCGCTCGCGTGCCGTCGGGGGTCACGTCGAGTGCGCGTGCTGCTGTGGTGGTGCCCCCGTGGACGCCGGCAAAGTGGAGCGGCGCGAAGCCGTCGTACTTGCCGGTTGTGGGGTTCACCGTCGCGACCGCGGGGTTGGGATAGGTGAAGTTGCCGGCGACCCACAGCTCGTTGCCGACAAGCGCAGCGTCGTTGATGGCCCCGTCGAACGATGGTGCCTTGAAGGTGGTCACGACCGAGCCGTCCGCCACGTTGACGAGAGCAAGGCTCGGGCGGGCAACGCCATTGACAGTGTTGAACACGCCAGCTAAGTAGACCTGGGTCCCACCGGGAACGGGAACGATGGCATCGACTTCGCCATCAGTCACCGGCGCGAAGGCATTGTCGATCGCTCCCGTCGTCGCGTTGAACGCGAGCACGTTGCTGCGGGTCACCGCCGTCGCCGCTCCCGGGGCTTGCGCCCGGGTGAACTTGCCGCCCGCGATCATCAGCGATCCGACCTGCGCAAAGGCGTGCACCTCGCCATCGAGCACATTCGGTGTCCAGTTGACCGGGTCCATGCTGACAACCCCGTCGTGCCGTACGTCGAAGGCGCTCGCCGACGGAGCGTGAATACCGACCAGTGCGACACCTGCGACGACGCTGAGCGCGGCCGCTGTCGCCCACCTCCAGACGCCCCGGCCGGAGCCGCTGCGAACGCGGACGTATAGATGTCTGGGCGCGCGTCGGCGTCCCCCCATGATTCCCCCAGTGATTCGAACGTCTGACGCAGCTGCACGCTCGCGGATGCCGTCGGCTGTCACTGACAGTAACTGGGACAAATCGGTAGGGAAAGGGAGGATGGTGCTGGCGGGGCCGGCGGGTCGTCGCGGGCTAGCCTGCCGCCACCCGCCGGAGGAGCGTTGCCCTGTCCTACCCGCCCGCGACAAGATCCGACTGTCCGGTTTGTCCCCCGAATTGGCGGTCGGTCATGCGCATCTTCCGGGTCCTCGTAAGCACGATCGCGGTCGTGAGCTCGCTGACGATCGTGGGGACTGCCCCCGCGGTGGCGGCAGCCCCGAGCGTCGTGGTGCAGCCGTCGACTGGGCTCGAGGGCGGTGATCGGGTCGCTGTCCGCGCGGCAGGCCTGCCACCGGGTGCCGACGCCAGACTCATCCAATGCGACGAATTCTTCGACGACATCGAGACTGACTGCGCACCTGTCCTCACCGGCACTATTCCGGCTTCCGGCAAGTTCACCGTTGGCGTGACCGTCAACGACCCGATCTACCGGTCGCAGCCGTTCGGTGACGCCACTCCGGTCTATTGCCGCGCAGATGCCTGTCGGATCTTTGTCGCATGGACGACCACCAACGGGGACCGTGGGGCAGTCGCGTCACAACCGCTCGAGTTCACAGGCTCGCCCGCCACGATCAAGGTGCAACCTGCGACGAACCTGGACGCCGAGCAGGACGTGTGGGTCGGCGGCACGGCGTACGGCGCCGAGGGCAAGAGCGTCACGGTCGTAGAGGAAATCTGCTTCGCCATGGTCCAGGGATCCGGCTGCAACGGAGCGACTGTGCTGAAGACTCGACGGGTGTTCGACAACGGCAAATGGCTGATGAAGGTGCGGGTCACGCGAACGCTGTTCGGCAACGACTGCAATGACCCTGACTTGCTCGGCGAGTGTCAGCTGACAGTACGGATCGGGGGCACTTCCGGGCAGCCGGACGACAGCTTCGGGGTCGCTCGCATCGGTGACCAGGGCGCGTCACTCGAATTCCACAGCTGACCAGCCGAAGTGCGGCTGTTCCGCTCCTGTTACAGAGCAAACTCATCGAGCAGATTTGTCAGCGCAACGACGCTCCGGCGTACGGCTGGTTCGTAGCCCTCCTCCTCGATGCGCGGCCCGATGAGTTCGAGGTCGAACACCCCGTCGTACCCGCTCGCCATCAGGTCGCCGATGAAGCGCGCCAACGGGATGTCACCGTCACCGGGCACAACCCGGTTGGGTGTGTCGTGCGTGCCGACGACGAAGTCGCTGATCTGTACGAGATCGATGACGTCGATGCCGGCATGAATCGTTTGGTCGACGGCACGCTCCGCCCAGCAGGCGTTGACCTCACACAGCACACCGACGTGCAGCCGGCGGGCCAGATCCACCATGTCGCGCAGCGTGTGTACGAAGCCAACATCGACGCGGAGAGAGTTGGTGTGCTCGATGATGATCGGCAGATCATCGGCGGCTTTGAGCACCGGCGCGAGGAACTCCTCCAGGTGGTCGGCCGCGTCGTCCCATGACAGCGAGCCCGCCGGACCTGTTGTCAGCGCGAGACAGTCGGAGTTGACCGCCTTGGTGGCGTCGACGGCCGCAAGCAAGCGGTCGACGTGCTCGGGCCACATCGTCCGGTCGAACAAACGAGGGCCGAACGCAATGACGTTCGTGACGTCAGCTCCCGCATCGCGCAGCCGGCGGACGCCGTTGTCGATCCCAGCTGCCTCCAGCTTCGCGAGGGTCAGACCCACACGCCTTACACCGAGGCGCTCCCACATGGCGATGTCTTCGTCGAGTGACTGCCGATAGGAGCAGATCGCACTGACGGAGATGCGCGGATGCATCAGCCGATGACCGTCGGCCGCGCCGCCGTACTGCCACCGTCGACAGGTACGACGAGACCGGTTATGGCGGCCGCCTCACTGCTTGCCAGCCACACGCACGTCGCCGCTACGTCGGCGGCCGTGACGGGTGCTGTCAACTGCGCGGCTTCGATCTGGCGCCGCCGATGGTCATCGATGTTCGCGTCACGGCGTTCGTGTAGCACGTAGCCGGGTCGCACTGCATTGCACCGGATCCCCACTGATGCGTAGTCAACGGCGACCGACCGGGTCAGCGACTCGAGACCACCCTTGGCAGCGGAGTACGCCGCGTGGCCGGGCGTGCCGTGCGACGCGGCCCGCGACGAGATGTTGACGATCGAGCCATGTCCCACGGCGATCATTTGCGTGAGCGCAGCGGCGATGAGCCGGGCGGGCGCGATGAGGTCGAGCTCGAGCGTCTCGAGCCAGACAGACGGTGCCACGTCCGTCACGGCGCCGTCGCCGGTCACGTGCGTGATCGCGTTGTTGACGAGCACTGTTACCGGTCCGAATGCGACGCCAGCAGCATCGACCAGGATCGCGCCGGCAGTCGGCTCGACCAGATCGGCGGCGACGAAAATCGCTTGCCCGTCGTTGTCGGTGATCTGGTGCGCGACCGTTGCGCCCCGGTCGTGGTCGCGGCCGGTGACGACGACAGCGGCGCCTTCATCGGCGAAGCGACGCGCGATCTCCGCTCCCAGTCCCGACGTCGAGCCGGTGACAATCGCCACCTCGCCGGTCAACCGCGCCATGAACGCGGAGCCTAGGGGAGACGGGCCCTAGACGCGGTCGAGGGAGAGCATCTGGATGGCGTTGCCGCGGAGCACCTTGTAGATCACGTCATCGGGGAGCCCGGCCACCATCTTCTCGGCGTACGCCTGACTGTCGGGCCAGCTCGTGTCCGAGTGCGGGTAGTCCGTTTCGAAGCAGATGTTGTCCGGTCCGACGGCTTCGAGGTTCGCGAGCCCGTGCTTGTCGGCCGTGAAACAGCCGAAGATGCGGCCTTTGTAATAGGTGGACGGTGGATCGATGATCGTCTGCTTCGCATGCGTCCAGCCGTCCTGAATCTCCCAGACGATGTCGGCACGTTCGAGCGCGTAGGGGATCCAGCCGATCTGACCCTCGGAGTAAGCCAGCTTCAGTTCTGGGAACTGGATCAGCTTGCCGGAGAACAACCAGTCGATCATCGACGCGAACGCGTTGTTGAAGGCCAGTGCCGAGCCGACGGCTTCCGGTGCATCCGGAGACGCCGCCGGCATCGACGACGACGAACCGATATGCATGCACACCGTGACGTGGTTGTCGTTGCACACCTGGAAGATCGGGTCCCAGTGTCCGGTGTGAATACTCGGCAGCCCGAGTTTCGACGGGATCTCGGAGAAGCAGATCGCGTGTACACCTTTGGCGGAGATGCGCTCGATCTCCGCAACTGCGAGTTGCGGATCCCACATCGGGATGATGCCGAGCGGGATGTTCATGCCGCCCGACGGGCCGCACCATTCCTCGATCATCCAGTCGTTATAGGCGCGGACGCAGGCGAGCCCGAGATCGAGGTCGTTGCCTTCCATGAAGGTCTGGCCGCAGAAGCGCGGGAACGTCGGGAACGGCAGCGAGCCGTCCATCCCGTTCAGCTCGAAGTCAGCGATGCGGGCGTCGCGGTCGTAGCAGCCGGGCCGCATCTCGTCGTACGTCACCGCCGTCATCTCGAACTTCGAGCGGTCGAGCCCGCCTTCCACGCCGTTCGGCGTCGCCGCCAGCGGGATCGCAACGAAACGCTTGTGGACGTAGATGAGCCGGTCCTCGTAGATCCAGCAGTCACCGGCCATGCCGTCCGGGTCTTCGGTGTTCTCGTACTTCGCGCCGGGCTTGTGGACGAACGGGGCCCATCGCTTGCGCTCCACCCGGGGCCCGGCCGCGCGGTGCTTCTCGGGCAGCCACGTCTGCCAGACGTGCGGCGGCTCGACCACGTGATCGTCGACGCTGATGATCTTCGGGAGGTCCACAACCCTGACGTTAGCGTCAGGGAATGGCCGCTGGCCACTCCCCGTTGCGTTGACCCGTTTGGCCTACAGGAACGTCCGGGTTCGCTCGATATGTCAGATAGAGGTGCCCCGGATGGGTGCCGGGAGGACTACAGGCTCCTGGCTTTTAGCCGAAGCATCTGACGGAGTTCAGTCTCTATAAGTGCGGAGTCGGGGCAATGGGCGAGTTCGACTTCCAGCGACGGTTCGAGCAGGTGGGTGCCTACACCGCCTGGATCACCGCCATCGCTCTTGCGATCGCGCTCTCGTTCGACCAGTACAAGACGAACCATCCGATGACGCCCTGGCTCTACTGGGTGCTGATGGCGTCGACCGTCTTCGTCGGCCTGGGTTACACCGTGCAGCTGATCATCGGCCGCAAGACGGGCAGCAAGCAGATGGGGATGGTGCAGGGCACTGTCCAAATCGCCGTGTCAACGATCGCGCTGACGGGTCTGTGTGCCGCAACCGGGGGTATCGAGCAGCCCTACTGGCTCTTCTACATCGTCGCACTCATCCCGGCGGCGGTGTCGCTGCCGGTGAGCTTCACCATCCTGGCCGGCATCGCGGCCTCCGGTGGTGTGATTCTCGCGTCCTTCGTTGCGGGGACGTTGAAGACCGAGAACGTCGGCGCTCTTGTCTTTGTGTGTGCGCTCATCCCGGTGACCGCGTGGTACTCCGGGGTCCTGACCGATGCACTGCGTCGGGTGATGGAACGCGCAGAGCACAACCGCGCGCAGCTCGGTGATGGTGTGACGCACCTGTCGAATGTCATGGCGCAGGCCGCCGAGGGATACCTCGCGGTCGACAACTCCATTTCCCACGAAGCTCTCGACGACGAGGCTCTCTCGGCTCTGTCGTCTGCTTTCAATGACACGCTGGAATCGTTGCGCTCGTTGGTGACCCAGATTCGGTCGGGTGGGGAGCAGATCGCGGCGTCGGCGGGGGAGTTGTTGGCGACGGCGGAGGAGCATGCGGCTTCGGCGACGCAGCAGTCCTCGGCGGTGTCGGAGACGACGTCGACGATTGAGG
>JAWWOW010000013.1:0-14236 GCA_033851265.1 Frankiales bacterium | reverse complement strand
CCACCCCACCGCTTCGGCTAGGTCAAATCTGAGAGGTTGCCGATGTACACGAGCTTGCCGGCATCGACCTTGTAAAGAAACGCCGTCTGCACGAGCAACTCATGGTCAGGACCGAACTTGATCTGCTTGGTCAGACCCTTGTAGTCGACGCTGGGCCATGCGGCGAGCAAGCTGGCGCGCGTGACCGTCTTCCCGATGCCCTTCATCTTGCCGATGATGGCGTTCGTCACGTCGAACGCTTCCGCCGAGTAGGTGCCCGGTGCAGCACCAGCGTCAGCGGTGTAGTCGGTGATGAACTGGGTCGCGCCCGGAATCTTGGTGATCTCGGAGCACTGGCATGACAACAAGGTGCCTTCAGCAACCTTTGCGGTCGCCTGCTTGATGTAGTTCTCGTCCTTCGAGCCGTCACCGGACATGATCGTGCCGGTGAAGTTCTTCGTCCGCAGCGCCTTCGCCATCAGCGCCAGGTCGCAGTAGTAGCCGGCATAGAACACGGCATCCGCGTTCTTGTTGATGACCTTGCTGGCCAATGTCGGGTACTGCGCGGTGTTGCCGGTAGAACCGGGAGCGCACTGAGCAGTCTGCGGCCCGGAGTCGGTACCGACGATCAGGCTGTTCTTGCCCTCGCTGGCGTACTGCCTCTTGAAGGCATCCGCGAGACCCTTGCCGTAGTCGCTGGTGTCGTCGATGACAAAGATCTTCTTGGCATGGACCACGTCGTCGAGGTACTTCGCGTCCGGCGGACCCTGCGCGTTGTCCGTCGCGACCGCTCGCCAGAACGTGGTGAAGCCGTGTGACGTCAGATCCGGCAATGTCGCCGAGGGAGTCACGGCGAGCAGGCCAGCCTGCTTCCACAACGGCCCGGCCGCGTTGCTCGCGCCGGAGAAGGACGGGCCCACGACAGCGACGACCCCTGCGTCCCCGATCAGCTTGCGCGCGGCGGGCGGCGACCCGGCGCCGGTGCCCGTGTCGTCCGCGTCGATGAAGGCCAGCGTGAACGGCAGGTCACCCTTGGCGTTCGCCTGCTTGATCGCGAGCTTCACGCCGCGCTGTTCGTTGATGCCGAGCGCCTGGTTGCCACCAGAGAGTGGCCCTTGGAATCCGATCTTGTAGGTGGGTTTGTTGCCGCTACCGCCGCTGCTCCCGCCGCTGCTTCCGCCACAGGCGGCTACTGCGAGGACCAGAACGAGGGGTACGGCGACCTGCAGTAGTCGACGCTGACTCACGTGCGAGCTCCTTGCTGTGTGCGTCGCCGGATGCCTCCGGCGAGCCGCAGCTCACCTGCGACCGGCGCGAACGCTACTCCGCACTGAGGCGATCGCGGCAGAGGGCGGCAATGTCGTGACCCCGCCGTGACACTTCTCCGCCGGTCAGGCTGGGGCTTCGTCACCCGCGATCACGGCCTCGGCCACCGCCCGCATCGACAATCGCTTGTCCATTGACGTCTTCTGGACCCAGCGGAACGCCTCCGGCTCGGTCATCTCGTGCTCGGTCTGGAGCACGCCTTTGGCCCGCTCGACCAGCTTGCGGGTCACGAGCCGCTCGGTCAGGTCGTCAACCTCGACCTCGAGCGCGGACACCTCGGCGTACCTGCTCACCGCGATCTCAATCGCGGGCAGGAGGTCGGCCTTAGTGAACGGTTTCACGAGGTAGGCCATCGCGCCGGCGTCCCTGGCTCGCTCGACGAGCTCGCGTTGGGAGAAGGCGGTGAGGATAACGACGGGTGCGATGCGCGCGTCGGCGATGCGCTCCGCCGCCGTGATGCCGTCGAGCACCGGCATCTTGATGTCGAGGATCACGAGATCGGGCTTGTGTTGCTCGGCCAACTCGATGGCTTGCTGTCCATCGGACGCTTCGCCGACGACGTCGTAACCCTCTTCGCGGAGCATCTCGACAAGGTCGAGGCGGATCAGGCCTTCGTCTTCAGCGACGACGACACGTCTGGGTTCAGCCACAGTGTGAGGCTATCGCTCGTGTTCTTTGCGGCCGAACGCCTATCAACCAACCGATATTCTTGTATGGCGCCTCGGTACTCCAACGGTAGAGAGAATGGTCTCAAACACCATCAAGTGTGGGTTCGAATCCCACCCGAGGCACGCTTTGTGCACAGGCGCGCGGCGCCGACACATCCTTTGTCAGTCAGGCGACCGATGCTGTGCATGTGTACAGCGAACTGGTCCGTAAAGCCGCGGTAGCTCGGGTTGCTGCCGGCCAGTCCGTCGCCGTTGTCAGTCGGTCTACGGGTATTTCTCGAAGCGCAATCGCTCTGTGGATCCGCCACGGTGTCGAAGCGCAGCCGGGTGCCAGCAGTGAACTCGCTTGTTTTCGTTGCCAGGCTGAGCCGCCGCGTGACCCCCAGCTATATGCCTACCTGCTCGGCCTCTACCTCGGCGATGGTTGTATCAGCAATGCACCTAAGCCTGGCATTTATGTGTTGCGTGTCGCGTGCGCGGATGCTTGGCCAGGTTTGATGGACGCCTGCGAGAAAGCCATGGGCATCCTCGGTACACGCGTCCATCGCGCCCCGAAAGAGGGCTGCCACCTGCTCGGAAGTTACTCCAAGCATTGGCCCCATCTCTTTCCACAACATGGGCCGGGAAGGAAACACCTACGCGCGATCATGTTGGAGAGCTGGCAGGAGGACATAGTCGATCAGCACACGCGAGAGTTCATCCGTGGGCTCATTCACTCCGATGGCTGCCGCTTCACCAACCCGGTCGTCCGACACTTCAAGAGCGGGACGAGGAGATACAGCTATCCGCGCTACATGTTCACTAATGAGTCGGTCGACATTAGGGACCTGTTCACCGACGCCCTCGATCGGCTCGGGATCGCCTGGCGTTACTCCAGGCGCAACACGATCTCGATCGCCCGGCGTGAGGCTGTCGCGGCGTTGGACGAGTTCGTCGGTCCGAAGTACTGACGATTAGAGAGGTCGGTCCGTCGGTCGTATCGGTACCGGCAGCGAGGTGCCTCCGGTCAAGTAGCGATCGACTGCGGCCGCAGCAGCCCGACCTTCGGCAATGGCCCAGACGATGAGCGACTGGCCGCGACCCATATCGCCAGCGACGTAGACGCCGGGCACGTTGGTGCCGAACGAGTCGTCGCGTGCAACATTGCCGCGACCGTCGATCTCGACTTCGAGGTCGTCGATGAGGCCGACGCGGTCCGCGCCCGTGAAACCCATGGCGAGCAGAACGAGGTCACCGGGGATCTCGATCTCACTGCCCTCGACCTTGCTGAACGTTGGCCGACCGTCGACGACCTCGGACACGACTTCGTGCAGGACGAGCGCACGGACTCGGCCGTCCTCATCCCCCAGGAACCGCTCGGTGTTCACGGAGAACATCCGCTCTCCGCCTTCCTCGTGCGCACTCGAGGTCCGGTAGATGAGCGGCCACGTCGGCCACGGTGTCTGGTCGGGTCGCACATCCGGTGGGCGGGGCAGGATCTCGAGCTGCCGGATCGACGCCGCCCCTTGGCGGTGGGCCGTGCCGAGGCAGTCGGCCCCCGTATCGCCGCCACCAATGATGATCACGTGCCGTCCGGCCGCCGAGATCGGCGTCTCGTCGATGTCGCCTTCGGTCACCAGGTTGGACAGCGGCAGATAGTCCATTGCGAAGTGGATGCCGTCGAAGTCACGACCGGGGATCGGCAGATCCCGGCCGATAGTCGCGCCACCGGCAAGCACGACCGCGTCGTACTTCTTGCGCAGTTGGTCGGCCGTGATGTCGACGCCGACGTTGACACCGGCGCGGAAGCGAGTGCCTTCGTCGCGCATCTGCTGCAAGCGCAGCTCGAGGTGACGCTTTTCCATCTTGAACTCTGGGATCCCATAACGCAGCAGTCCGCCGATGCGGTCGGCGCGCTCGTAGACGACCACCGTGTGTCCGGCCCGCGTTAGTTGCTGCGCGGTCGCTAGACCCGCGGGGCCCGAGCCGACGACCGCGACGGTTTTCCCAGTCAGGCGGTCCGGAATCTGCGGTGAGATCCAGCCTTCGTCCCAGCCGCGATCGACGATCTCGACCTCGACCTGCTTGATGGTGACCGGGTCGGCGTTGATCCCGAGCACGCAGGCGGCTTCACACGGCGCGGGGCACAGCCGGCCGGTGAACTCCGGAAAGTTGTTGGTGGCGTGCAGGCGTTCGATGGCGTCCCGCCAGTCGTCACGCCACACCAGCGTGTTCCATTCCGGGATGAGGTTGCCGAGCGGGCAGCCCTGATGACAGAACGGAATGCCGCAGTCCATGCAGCGACCCGCCTGCGCGCGCAACCGGTCGCCCTCGAACTCTTCGTAGACCTCACGCCAGTCACGAATCCGGACGTCGACCGGACGCCGCGTCGGCGTCTCGCGCGGCGTGGTGAGAAAGCCCTTGGGGTCAGCCATGCGAGGCCGCCATCACCGCGTCGTCAACGGACTCGCCCGACTCACGAGCGGCAGCCATCGCGGCGAGCACGCGCTTGTAGTCCTTGGGCATGACCTTGCCGAACCGCTCGATCGCGCTGTCCCAACCGGCCAGCAACGCGGCAGCAACCGTGGAGCCGGTCTCGGCGCGATGCCGTTCGACAGCCGTGCGCAGGAACTCGCGGTCTTCGTCGTCGAGCGGGTCCAAGTCGACCATCTCGGGATTGACCCGGATGGGATCGAGATCGAGCACGTAAGCAACGCCACCGGACATGCCCGCGCCGAAGTTGCGGCCGGTGGAACCCAGCACGACGACGCGGCCGCCCGTCATGTATTCGCAGCCGTGATCGCCGACACCCTCCACGACTGCGGTCGCGCCGGAGTTGCGCACGGCGAACCGCTCCCCCACCATCCCGCGGAAATAGGCCTCGCCGGCCGTCGCGCCATACAACAACACGTTGCCCGCGACGATGTTGCGCTCGGCGGCGAAGGGCGAACCCTCTGGCGGTTGTACGACGATGCGACCACCCGAGAGGCCCTTACCGACGTAGTCGTTGGCGTCGCCGGACAGTCGCAACGTCACGCCCCGCGGCAGGAACGCCCCGAACGACTGTCCCGCTGATCCAGTGAAGTCGACCTGGATGGTGTCGTCGGGAAGACCTGCGCCGCCGTACCGGCGGGTCACCTCGTAGCCCAGCAGCGTGCCGACGGTGCGGTTGACGTTGCGGATCGGCAGCTCGAGGCGCACTGCGCGGGCGCTGTCCAATGCACCCTCGGACAACGCGATCAGCGTGTTGTCGAGTGCCTTGTCGAGACCGTGGTCCTGCTTGGCGGTCTGGCGCCGCGACACGTCAGGGCCGAGCTCCGGGACATGCAGGATCGGCGTCAGGTCGAGTCCACTGGCCTTCCAGTGCTCGACCGCGCGCGACACGTCGATCAGCTCGGCGTGGCCGATCGCTTCGTCGAGGGTGCGGAAGCCGAGCGCGGCGAGGTTCTCCCGCACCTCCTCGGCGATGAACTCGAAGAAGTTCACGACGAATTCCGGGCGCCCGGTGAACCGCTTGCGTAGCTCGGGGTTCTGTGTGGCGACCCCGACCGGGCACGTGTCCAGATGACAGACACGCATCATGATGCAACCGGAAACGACCAGCGGTGCCGTCGCAAAGCCGAACTCCTCGGCACCGAGCAATGCCGCGACCATGACGTCCCGACCGGTCTTCAACTGGCCATCGGTCTGGACGACGATGCGGTCGCGCAAGCCGTTGAGTAACAACGTCTGCTGCGTCTCGGCCAACCCGAGCTCCCACGGCGCGCCTGCGTGCTTGAGGGACGTCAGCGGAGCCGCGCCCGTGCCGCCGTCTTGACCGGAGATGAGTACGACGTCCGCATGCGCCTTCGCGACACCCGCCGCGACCGTGCCGACGCCAACCTCTGCGACGAGCTTCACATGGACCCGGGCCTGCGGGTTGGCGTTCTTCAGGTCATGGATGAGTTGCGCGAGGTCTTCAATCGAGTAGATGTCGTGGTGTGGGGGCGGGCTGATCAGCCCGACGCCGGGGGTTGAGTGCCGCGTCTTGGCAATCCATGGGTAGACCTTGTTGCCCGGCAACTGCCCACCCTCGCCAGGCTTCGCGCCCTGCGCCATCTTTATCTGCAGGTCGTCCGCGTTGACGAGGTACTCACTCGTCACTCCGAAGCGACCGCTCGCCACCTGCTTGATCGCCGAGCGTCGCAAGTCGCCGTTGGGGTCAGCGACGTAGCGGTCGGCATCCTCGCCACCCTCGCCGGTGTTGGAACGCGCACCCAGCCGGTTCATGGCGATCGCGAGCGTCTCGTGCGCCTCCTTGGAGATGGAGCCATAGGACATCGCGCCGGTCGAGAACCGCTTGACGATCTCGGAGACCGGCTCGACTTCCTCGATCGGAACCGCCGGGCGTTCGCCTTCCTTCAACCGGAACAGGCCACGCAACGTCATCAACTTCTCGGCCTGCTCGTCCACGGCGCGCGTGTAGTCCTTGAAGATCTCGTAGCGCCGCGTCCGCGTTGAGTGCTGCAGCTTGAACACCGTGTCAGGGTTGAACAGATGCAGCTCACCCTCACGGCGCCACTGGTATTCACCACCGATCCAGAGCCGCCGGTGCGCGGTGTCGACCGGGTTGTCGGGGTACGCCGCGCGATGGCGAGCGGCGACTTCCTCGTGAATGACATCGAGGCCGACGCCGCCGAGTCGCGACACCGTGCCTGTGAAGTGCCGGTCGATTAGCTCCTGCGACAGCCCGATCGCCTCGAAGACCTGAGCACCGGTGTACGACGCGACCGTCGAGATGCCCATCTTGGACATGACCTTGAGCACGCCCTTGCCGAGTGCCTTGATGTAGTTGCGCACGGCCTTCTGCGCTTCGAGCCCGCCGTTGATGTCGCCGTAGCGGACGAGGTCCTCGACGGTCTCCATCGCGAGATAGGGGTTGACCGCGGCCGCGCCGTACCCGATCAGCAGGGCGACGTGGTGCACCTCGCGAACATCGCCGGCCTCGACGATCAGCCCGACACGTGTGCGCGTCTTCTCGCGGATCAGGTGATGGTGCACGGCACCGGTCAGCAAGAGTGACGGGATCGGGGCGAGGTCGGTGTTGGAGTCGCGGTCGGACAGCACGACGATGCGAGCGCCGTCCTCAATGGCCTCGCTGACGTGCACGCAGATCTCGTCCAGCCGCGCGGCAAGCGCCTCGGCTCCGCCAGACACCTTGTAGAGACCGGAGACCGTGACCGCCTGGAACCCAGGCATGTCGCCGTCCTGGTTGATGTGCACGATCTTTGCGAGTTCGTCGTTGTCGATGACCGGGAAGGGCAGCACCACTTGCCGACACGATGCGGGCGAGGGTTCCAGCAGGTTGCGCTCGGGTCCAACAGTTGACCCGAGGGAGGTCACCAGCTCTTCACGGATCGCGTCGAGCGGCGGGTTGGTGACCTGGGCGAAGAGCTGCGTGAAGTAGTCGAACAGCATCCGTGGTCGCCCAGACAAGACTGCGATCGGCGTGTCTGTGCCCATCGACCCGATCGGCTCAGCACCGTTTTGGGCCATCGGCGTCATGAGGATGCGCAGCTCTTCCTCGGTGAACCCAAACGTCTGCTGACGGCGGAGCACCGACGCGTGGCTGTAGACGATGTGCTCGCGCTCGGGGAGCTCCTCGAGGTGGATCAGGCCCGCATGCAGCCACTCGGCATACGGATCGTCGGCTGCCAGCGCCGTCTTGATCTCGTCATCGTCGAGGATTCGACCCTCATCGGTGTCCACGAGGAACATGCGGCCTGGCTGCAACCGGCCCTTGCGAACGACGGTCGTCGGGTCGATGTCGAGCACGCCGACCTCGCTGGCAAGGACGACGAGGCCGTCCTCAGTGACCCAGTAACGCGACGGCCGCAAACCATTGCGGTCGAGCACCGCGCCGATCACCGTCCCGTCGGTGAACGCGACGCACGCGGGGCCATCCCACGGCTCCATCATCGACGAGTGGAACTGGTAGAACGCGCGCCGCATCGGGTCCATCTCGGCGTGGTTCTCCCAGGCCTCCGGAATCATCATCAGCACCGAGTGGGGCAGCGATCGACCACCCATGTGCAGGAGCTCGAGGACCTCATCGAAGCTGGCCGAGTCGCTGGCACCGTCAGTGCAGATCGGGAACAGCCGCTCGAGGTCACCGGGCAAAAGGTCGCTTTCGAGCAGCGCCTCGCGCGCCCGCATCCAGTTGCGGTTGCCCTTCAGGGTGTTGATCTCGCCGTTGTGTGAGATGTAGCGGTACGGATGGGCGAGCGGCCACGACGGGAACGTGTTGGTCGAGAATCGTGAGTGGACGAGGGCGAGCGCCGTCTCGAACCTCGGGTCGGAGAGGTCGGGGTAGAAACCCTGCAACTGCGTCGACGTGAGCATGCCCTTGTAGACGAGGGTGCGCGCCGACAGGCTCGGGAAGTAGACACCGGCCTCGCGTTCGGCCCGCTTGCGGACGATGAAGGCCAACCGTTCGAGCGCCATCCCGACGCGGCGTGGCCCGGTGGGGTTGGCGGCAATGAACAACTGCCGGAACTCCGGCATGACGGCGAGCGCGGACGCTCCGATACCCGAGGTGTCGATGGGCAGCGGTCGCCAACCGAGGACGATCAGCCCCTCCTCCTCGACGATGCGGGCGAGTAGGCCGACGGCCGCGTCGCGAGCCTCGGCGGCAGCGGGCAGGAACGCAGTGCCCACCGCGTAGCCGCCGTGCTCCGGCAGATCGAAGCCAACCGAGGCACGAAGAAACGCGTCGGGAATCTGGGTCAGGATGCCGGCGCCGTCACCGGTGTCGGGCTCGCTGCCCTTGGCGCCGCGGTGCTCGAGGTTGCACAGGGCGGCGAGGGCCTTGTCCACGATCGCGCGGCTCCGGCGACCGGGCATGTCAACGACGAAGGCAACGCCGCAGGCGTCGTGCTCGTGGCGGCCGTCGTACAGCCCCTGCGGCGCGGGCAGGGCAGACAGAGCGGGCATTCGGGCAACTTTCTCGTCGTTCGTCGAGGTGCGGTTCGGCGGGACGACGTCGGCCCTGTGGCTCTCAGGGTACACACGCGTGGCCGGCCGGCATCGTCTATTTCCAGCGTGTCAGCCACGCTGGGACCAGCGTGTCATCCAACGCTGGTCCCTACCAAATTGCCCAATCCGTAGGTGACGGCCGCGGCCGCCCCACCGATGACGAGGAGCCGGAGTCCGGCGTACCACCAGGGCCGGCGGGTGAAACGTGCGGTCAGGACACCGGTGACGAACAGCCCGATCGCCGCGGAGAGCATCGCTATCAGCAGCGACCGAGCGCCGGCGAGATACGGGACCAGTGGGACGAGCGCGCCCAGCGAGAACGAGAGGAACGACGACCATGCGGCCGTCCACGGTGACGGCAGCGCGTCCGGATCGAAACCGAGCTCTTCGCGGGCGTGGATCTTCCACACCGTCTCCGGATCGCGGGAGAGCTGACGCGCAACCTCGTGAGCGAGTTGCGGATCGAGTCCACGCTTGCGGTAGATGCGCGCTAGCTCGGCCTCTTCCGCTTTGGGCCGGCGGGCGATCTCGGCGCGTTCGATGTCGAGCTCGGCACGCATGACCTCTGCCTGCGAGCGCACCGACGTGTATTCCCCCGAGGCCATCGACAAGGCGCCGGCAAACAAGCCGGTCAACCCGGCCAAGGCAACCGTTTGAGAAGCGACGCCGCCACCCTCGATCCCGGCGATCAGCGCCAAGTTGGAGACCAGGCCGTCCATCGCACCGAAAACGGCAGGCCGCAGCCAGCCACCGCTGACGTTTTGATGGTCGTGGTGCATCTCCGGTGGAACCTGCGTCCCGGAGAGCGTCTCCTCGGTCGTCACGGGATCAGCGTACGGCGAGGCAGCGCTTGGTCCCAGTCTGATCACAACGGGTCATGGCCATCTGCACCGGGCGGAGGAGGCTGGCAGAACGGGCCCCGAACAGGGTCCGCCAATCGGGAGGTACTCATGGGTCACTACATGATCGAACTGTCGTACACGGCCGAGTCGTGGAAGACACAGGTCGCTACGCAGGCCGACGTCATCGACCGAATCTCGCCGCTGGTCGCTCAGTGCAAGGGCACGATCGAATGCATGTACTACACGTTCGGTGACCGCGACCTGATCGGCATCATGACGTTCCCATCGGCGGAAGACGCCGCGGCATTCGGACTCGCGGCTACATCCGGTGGCTCCATGACGAGTTACCGCACAACGCCTTTGCTGACGGTTGCACAAGGAAAGACAGCGATGAAGAAGGCATCTGCAGCAGGCAAGGTCTACGCGCCACCGGTGAGCGTGTCGGTCGTCGAGCAGAAGCGCCCAGTCAGGTCGAAGTAGTCAGCTCAGCACGACTGAGTGCTGTCGGCGGTTCGCGGCCGGTGTCACGGCGTACGACGAGGTAGCTGACGGCAGCAACAAAGATCACGATGCTGACCCAGTCGTTGAGCCGCAACCCGAGAATGTGGTGCGCCTCGTCGACGCGCAGCGCCTCGATCCAGCCACGACCAGCGGTGTACGCCGCGACGTAGAGCGCGAACACGCGGCCGTGTCCGAGCTTGTATCGACGGTCTGCCCAGATGACGAGGCCAGCGACGCCGATGCACCAGAGCGACTCATAGAGAAAGGTGGGGTGGTACGTCGGCTCGAGGAGTGACGTCGCCGGCCGGTGCATCGGGTCGATCTCGAGACCCCACGGCAACGACGTCGCGCGGCCGAACAACTCCTGGTTGAGGTAGTTGCCCCATCGCCCGATCGCTTGCGCGACGGCGAGTGCAGGCGCGAGTGCGTCTGCCATCGGAGCCAGTGGGAGTCCCCGCCGGTGCAGGAAAATTGCGGCGCCCGCGACCCCACCGGCAATAGCGCCCCAAATGGCGAGACCACCATTCCAGATCTGCAGCGCCTCGAGCGGGTGCCGTCCGTTACCGAAGTAGAGCTGCCAGTCGGTCGCCACGTGGTAGATCCGCGCGCCGATGAGCCCGCCCGGGACGGCCCACACAGCAAGGTCGCCAACCGTGCCCTTCGCACCGCCGCGCGCGACCCAACGTCGCTCGCCGATCGCGACGGCGGCGACGACGCCCAGGATGATCATCAACGCGTACCCGCGCAGCGGGAACGATCCGATGTGGACGACGCCATCGGATGGACTGGGGATCGATGCGAGTAGCACGGTCAGGCAGGCACCTCTCCGGAGGCGAGCAGTCGCATGTCGTTGGCGATGTCGCCGACTGCCGTCCCGTCGAGCCAAATGAGACGCGACACCCCGTCACGGGTGAACGCCGTCATCTGACTGCCGTGCTCAACCTGTTCGAGTCCCTTTGCCGTCGTTGTTGCGCGGTACGGCACGTGCAAGGCACTGGCCGCAGCCGCGAGTTGCGCCGTCGTGCCCGTCAGACCGACCAACGAAGGGTCGAACCGGTCGAGCCAGGTGCGCAAGACCGCCGGGGTGTCACGTTTCAGATCGACCGTGATGAACACGATGTCGATCTTGGCGCGTAGCTCAGGCGACAGCGACCGTCGTGCGCTCGCGAGGTCAGCCATGTCGGTCGGACACACGTCGGGGCAGTGCGTGTAGCCGAAGTAGATCGCCGTCAGGCGTCCCCGCGCTTTGGCAGCGAGGTTCCATGGTCGGCCGGCTGTGTCGGCCAAGGTCACCGACGGCAGCTGCACACCCGGGCTCACCACGGCCCCGCGAAACGCCGATTGGGACGGCGGGCTGTTGACGACGACAGGCGAACCAGCCGAAGATCCGCCGCCGCAGGCCGAGAGGACCACGACGCCGACAGCCATCAGCGTTGCGAGCGGGGCTCGAAAGCGAATCACGCGGGACACAACGGCCGAGGCTATGCATTGGTTCACGGTGTTGCGCGCCGGACACCAGCTGCCAGCTCGGTGGCGAGGGTCGCGAGCGCCGTGGTGCCGGCGTCGATATCGGCGGCGTCGAGCAGGCACCGAACGAACGCTGATCCGACGATGACCCCGTCGGCGTACGCCGCCACCTCAGCAGCTTGGGCGCCGGACGAGACCCCCAGCCCGACCGCGACGGGGAGCTGTGTCGCCTTCTTGACACGACCGACGAGCTCGGCGGCTCGATCGCTCACAGCGTCCCGCGCACCAGTGACCCCCATGGTCGACGCGGCGTACACGAACCCCCGCGAGACCGCGGCCGTGCTTGCGATGCGTTCCTCCGAGGAGCTAGGCGCCACGAGAAAGACCGGGTCAAGTCGGTTCGCCGCGGCTGCCGCCAGCCAGTCCGTGGCTTCCTCCGGCAGCAGATCGGGGGTGATGACGCCAGCGCCACCCGCCGCCGCGAGGTCGCGCGCGAAGCGGTCGACGCCATAACGCTCGACGGGGTTCCAGTAGGTCATGACGAGAGTGGGCGCGCCCGTCGCCGCGACCGCTTCAACCGTGCGCAGCACTCCTGCGGTCGAGCTGCCTGCCCGCAACGCGGCGTCCACTGCTTGCTGGATGACCGGCCCGTCCATGAGCGGATCGCTGTAGGGCAGCCCGACCTCGATGACGTCGACTCCGGCGTCCACTAGTGCGCGCAGCGCGTCGATGCCGTTCTGCTCGCTTGGAAACCCTGCCGGCAGATATCCCACGAGAGCGGCGCGTTCTTCGTTGCTCGTACGACGAAAGAGAACGTCGAGCGCACTCACGTCTCCCCCGTCACGAGCCCGAACCACCGCGCCGCCGTGTCGACGTCCTTGTCGCCGCGTCCGGACAGATTCGCGAGAACGATGGCATCACCGTCGAGATCGCGCGCGAGATCGACGGCGCCGGCGATCGCGTGTGCACTCTCGATCGCCGGAATGATGCCCTCCGTGCGACAGAGCAGTTGGAACGCGTCCATGGCTTGGGCGTCGGTGACAGCTGTATAGGTGGCACGCCCCGTGTCGTGCAGCCAAGCGTGTTCGGGACCCACCCCCGGATAGTCGAGACCTGCCGAGATCGAGTGTGTATCAAGCGTCTGCCCGTCGTCGTCCTGCAACAAATAGGAACGCGCTCCGTGCAGCACTCCCGGCGAACCGCTGACGATGGTCGCCGCATGCTGGCCCGTTCCTACGCCTTCACCGCCTGCTTCGAAACCACACAAGCGAACCGATGGGTCACCGATGAACGCATAGAAGATTCCGATCGCGTTCGAGCCCCCACCGACACAAGCAGCAACGGCATTCGGCAATTGCTCGGTCAACTCGAGGACCTGCGCACGGGCTTCGACACCGATGACCGCCTGCAAGTCACGCACGAGAACGGGGAACGGATGCGGTCCGGCGACTGTGCCAAGGAGGTAATGCGTTGTCTCGACGTTAGTGACCCAATCGCGCATCGCTTCGTTGATGGCGTCTTTCAACGTCCGGGATCCGACATCGACGGGTACCACTGTGGCACCCAACAGTTGCATGCGCGCGACGTTCAATGCTTGTCGTCGCGTGTCTTCGGTGCCCATGTAGACGACACATTCGAGCCCGAGCAGAGCACACGCCGTCGCGGTTGCCACACCGTGCTGACCGGCACCCGTCTCGGCGATGACCCGCGTCTTGCCCATCCGCTTGGTGAGCAGCGCTTGACCGAGCACGTTGTTGATTTTGTGCGAGCCGGTGTGCGTCAGGTCCTCGCGCTTGAGCAGGATCCGTGCACCACCGGCATGCTCGGACAATCGCCGCGCCTCGGTCACCGGAGTGGGGCGGCCGGCGTACGACGACAGGAGTCCGTCGAGCTCGGCGCGGAACGCCGGGTCGGCGCGGGCAGTCGCCCACTCCGCTTCCAGTTGGTCAAGCGCGGCGACGAGCGCCTCGGGGACGAACCGGCCGCCGTACGGCCCGAAGTGGCCCTGTTGATCGGGCGGACCGTTCGGCTTGGGCGCGGAGCTCACTGGGTGGCGCCGGATCCCGTCGCCGGATGTGCACCCACCGTGACGAGTTCGGCGACGGCGAGCCGCGGATCGCGGTCAGTGACCAGCCCCTCACCGACAAGCACCGCATCGGCGCCGGCGGCGGCGTAGGCGAGGAAATCGTGGGGTCCCCGGACGCCGGACTCAGCGACCTTGACCACGTGGTCCGGGATGCGCGGCGCCAGACGGGCGAACAGATCCCGGTCCAGCTTGAGCGTCCTGAGGTCGCGCGCATTGACGCCGATGAGCTCGGCGCCTGCGTCGACGGCGCGGTCGACTTCTTCGGCGTTGTGTACCTCGACGAGAGCGGTCATCCCGAGCGACGTGGCCCGCTCGATGAGTGACACCAAAGCGTTCTGTTCGAGGGCGGAGACGATCAGCAAGCAGAGGTCGGC
>JAWWOW010000012.1:0-301585 GCA_033851265.1 Frankiales bacterium | reverse complement strand
CATCCTGGGGCTGGAGTAGGTCCCAAGGGTTGGGCTGTTCGCCCATTAAAGCGGTACGCGAGCTGGGTTTAGAACGTCGTGAGACAGTTCGGTCCCTATCCGCCGTGCGCGCAGGAGACTTGAGAAGAGCTGTCCCTAGTACGAGAGGACCGGGACGGACGAACCTCTGGTGTGCCAGTTGTACTGCCAAGTGCACTGCTGGTTGGCTACGTTCGGCAGAGATAACCGCTGAAAGCATCTAAGCGGGAAGCTCGCTTCAAGATGAGGTCTCCCACTGGGTTAACCAGGTAAGGCCCCCGGCTAGACGACCGGGTTGATAGGCCGGAAGTGGAAGCGCCGTAAGGCGTGCAGCTGACCGGTACTAATAGGCCGAGGACTTGACCACAAAGTTGATAACTAATGCCCGCGTCCACTGTGTAGTTCCCGAGTTACGGTCGGGGACGGCCACAACTCAATAGCGTTTCGGCGGCCATGGCGAAAGGGAAACGCCCGGTCCCATTCCGAACCCGGAAGCTAAGCCTTTCAGCGCCGATGGTACTGCCCTGGAGACGGGGTGGGAGAGTAGGACGCCGCCGGACTACTTACACGTTGGGCCGCCCGCAAGGGTGGCCTTTCGTGCTGTCATGGCAGGTTCGTAGGACGGGAGCGCGATGAGCGACGACGGCTCCCCGAAGCGTTTCCCGGAGCGCCCGTGGCCGGACAAGCAGGGCGCACCGGACCGGTCGAAACGCGGCGCGAAGCCGGGGCGAAACGACCGGGCAGACCGACCGGAGCGCCTCCCGCGCGTCGACGGCCCACACCGCACGGCACGACCGGACCGCCCGCACCGGCCGAGCCAGCCTCGAGTGCCACCGCCGCCGATACCCGACGACGTCACGCCCGACGAGCTCGATCGATCCGCGCGCGCCGAGCTCCGGTCCCTATCCAAGGAACGCGCGGACGACGTCGCCCGCCACCTCGTGATGGCCGGCCTGCTGATCGATACCGACCCGGAAACGGCGTACAAGCATGCCCAAGCCGCACGCGGCGGGGCCGGCCGCGTCGGCGCCGTCCGAGAAGCCGCGGGGCTGACGGCGTACGCAACGGGCAGGTACGCCGAAGCCCTCGCCGAGTTGCGGGCCGCCCGCCGGATCAGCGGTGACCCGAGCCACCTACCGCTGCTCGCCGACGCCGAACGCGGACTCGGCCGACCGGAGCGCGCGCTGGCATTCGCCACGGACCCGGACGCCCAGAAGCTCGACGAAGCGGGCCAGGTCGAGCTGCGCATCGTCCTCGCCGGCGCGCGCCGCGACCTCGGCCAGCCCCAAGCGGCGCTCGTGCTGCTGGAAGGGCCAGATCTCGACCCCGCGCAGTTCGAGCCCTGGACACTGCGACTTTGGTACGCCTACGCCGACACGCTGCTGGATCTCGGCCGCACGAAGGAAGCGCGGTCCTATTTCGAAGCCGTCGCCACTGCCGACGAGGACGGCACCACCGACGCCGCCGAGCGGCTCGCTCAGCTCGACTGAGTCGCGGCGGCCGACTCCAGCGAGTCCAGCCAGCGGTTGATTCCGACCACATTCGCGGCGGTCGCATTCAGCTTCTCGAACTTCTCCTCCACCGTCGGATCCGCGAGCAGCGACGCATACCGCTCCGCCGTCCGCTCCCGGATGAGCGCCACCGCATGATCGAGGTCCAGCTGGCTCGCCCGCGCTTCCTTGACCAACTCAACCCAGAGCTGCAGCTCCTCCTTCGAACGCTCGAGCGTCTCGTCGACAACATCCACCGGGCCGAAGTGGCTGAAGAGCAGCCGCGCCGGTTGCAACGCCCGGAACCGGTCCAGCGACGCCAGCGCAGCATCGAGGTCGAAGTCCGGCGGCGGCGTCGATGGCCGCACCAACGCCTTTTCGGGGATGTAGATCCCAGCCGCGTCACCCACATATAAGTCACCGGTCAACGAGTCGAGCAGTCCCACATGGTGCTGGGCATGGCCGGGGGAGTAGTACGCCGTCAGCATGCGTCCGCCACCGAGGTCGACCGTGTCACCGTCGTCCAACGAACGCACGCGCGCCGCTTCGGTGGGCAACAGGTCGCCGAAAACCTCGTCCATCACCTCGCCGTACACCCGCCGCGCGCTCGCGACGAGTTTCGCCGGATCGATCAGGTGGCGTGCGCCGCGCTCGTGTACGACGACCTCGGCCGTTGGATACATCCGCGCGACGTCCCCGACGCCACCCGCATGGTCCAGATGAATATGCGTGACGACGACGGTCGCGAGATCCGATGGCCCAACACCCAGTGCCGCCAACGCATCACGCACATTGCCAGCCGACTTGGCCGCGCCAGTCTCGACGAGGCACGGCCGCGATGTCAGCAATGCGTATCCGGCGGTGATGCCGGGATACCCGCCCATCTGTGTATCTATCGCATGCACCCCATCGCCGAGGTCACGCGTCCAGACATCCACAGGTCTGCATCCTCCGCTCGCGTCGTCGTCCACACACGGTGTCAGTAGGCCTATCGGTGTCACTGCGCGGTCGCATCGTAGGACCGAGCCGAATTGCCGGACACGCATCGAGCGAGGAGAACCCGATGAGCGCAGCGATTGCCGAGGATCCTGACTACGAGCACTGCAACGAGGTGCACCTGGTTGGTCGAGTGGGCGCGGCACCGACCGAGAGTGTGATGCCGAGCGGCGACGTTGTGCTGTCGTTGCGTCTGGTTGTCGACCGGCCGGCAGCCGACCGCAGAAGCAGGCGCACCTCTGTCGACACGCTCGACTGCTCGGCGTGGAAGGCAGGAGTGCGCCGGAGTGTCTCGACCTGGAATGCGGGGGACATCGTGGAGATTGACGGGGTGCTCCGACGGCGGTTCTTCCGTGCCGCCAATGGCGGCAGCGCGAGCCGGTACGACGTCGAGGCGCGGTCGGTGCGCCGGCTCGCCCGCGGCGGCTGAGCCGCGATCAGCCGAGGTCGAAGGTTCGGATCAGCAGACCGGTGCGCGGTTTCGGCGTGAACAGTGTCGACTTCCGCGGCATCCGGTCACCGGCGATCGCGACCGCCGCGACGGCGTCCACGGGCGTGGGGTTGAGCAACAACGCCGTGCCGTCTGCGGCTTTCGCCATTGCCAGCGCCTCGTCCACGTCGTGGGCATACCCGACCGTGTCGACGTTGTCAGGCATTCTCCAGAGATCGCTGATCAGAAGGTGGTGGGCGATCGTCACGTCGAGCCCCCGCCACGCCGGGGAGCGGTCGGCTGGCACCGCCCGATCGAGGGCTTCCGACGTCGGCTCGGTCAGCAGATAGGCCTGATCCGGTCCGGCGATCAGGTACGCCGGACCGCTGGCACCCGCGTCGGCCAGCGCGTCAAGCCCCGCGCCGACGCCGCCATCGATTCGGCGGACCGTGAAGGCCGACTCCGCGTACTTGGCCGCCGTAGCCACGTCCAGCGAGCGAATGACCCGATGGATCGCGTGCACTTGCGGGCCGAACGTGCTGGTGTCCGCGAGCAGAGTGAGCCCGTAATCCCAAGGACCACTGCCCTCCGCGCGATGCTGCTCCTGGAGGTGCAGATATGTCGTGTACCGATGGTGGCCGTCAGCGATGACGGCTTGCCGGGGCGCGAGGTCCGCGGCAATCGCGTCGAGCTCGGTTGGGTCGGTGACCGCCCAGATGCGGTGACTCACGGCGTCGTCCGTCGTGACATCGATGAGCGGCTCTCGCTGCGCGGTACTCCCGACGATCTCAGCAGCCGGCCCACCCCCGTCGTACACCAGAAAGATCGGCTCGAGGTTGGCGTCGGTCGCGGCCATGAGGGCGAGGCGGTCGGCTACTGGGCCCGGCATCACGTTCTCGTGCGGCAGCACAATCCCAGCGTCGAAAGGCACCAGCCCAAGACCGCCAACAAGCCCCCGCTGCGTGTGCCCGCCGACGCTCTCCTCATAGACATACAGAGCGGGGGCGGTGTCGGGCACGAGAACGCCTTGGGAGCGCCAGTCAGCCAACATCGCGGCGGCATGTCGGTACTTGCTGTCCGGGCCCTCCTCGTCTCCGCGTGGAAGGATTAGCCGGACCGCATTGTTCGGATGGGCGGCTTCATAACGTTCAACCCCCGCCTCATCGATGACGTCGTACGGCGGACAGAGCACGGCCGAAAGGTCACCGATCCGCGCCTGGTCATAGCGCAGGGCTCGGAACGGCGTGAGCACCAGCTCCTGGGGAGTCGAGGGCATCGCGGACGAGTCCAAAGATTCGGGGGACATGTGCGAAATCGTACGGCGCGCACCACGTAACTGTTCGAGTGGGCAGAGGAGGACAGCGATGACTGCGAGTGAGGCGGAGGGCGTCTACGACTGGTACCGCCGCGGCCTCGACCTGCTCACGCAAGGGCATCCCGCAGCCGCGACTCAGGTCCTCGCCAGGGCCGCCGTCGCTCAACCTGAATCGCGCAGTGTGCGTGAGGCGCTTGCTCGTGCGCAGTACGACTCCGGAAGCTACGCCGACGCCAAGGAGAGTTTCGCCTACATCGTCGAGGCGGACCCGACTGACGACTACGCGCAGTTCGGCCTTGGCCTGTCGGCATCACGAACGGGTGACCACGGCACCGCGGTCGAACATCTAGCGCTCGCAGTCGCGATGCGACCCGAGCTTGCGCATTACCGCCGCGCCTTGCGTGCTGCGCGCGCGGCGCGCCGGTGACGCAACCGTGTTCGTTACGTGGCAGCGAACAACCGCTGTGCACCGCGTACGACGCAGCCTTGTTGGATCTCGACGGCGTTGTCTACATCGGAGACCAAGCGGTCAAGCACGCCGCCCAGTCGATTGAAGCCGCTCGCGTCCAGGGCATGCGCGTCGCGTTCGTCACCAACAACGCATCACGCACGCCAGAAACGGTCGCGCAGCGACTCTGCGATCTCGGCATCAGCGCCAACCCTGAGGATGTGATCACCTCATCCATGGCGGTGGCGCGACTGTTGACCGAGCGTCTCGCAACGGGTTCCCGCATCCTCGTCGTCGGTGGCGATGGATTGCGTATGGCGGTGCAACAATCCGATTTCGTCGTGGTGTCGACCGCGGATGACGACCCGGCGGCGGTAGTTCAGGGCTACACACCACAAACCAGCTGGGGCGATCTCGCTGAAGCCACCGTGGCCGTTAACCGTGGAGCACTCTGGATCGCCGCGAACGTCGACGCAACCATGCCGTCGCCTCGTGGTCCGGTCCCCGGCAATGGTGCGCTGGTCTCTGCTGTCGCCATGGCGACAGGGCAGCACCCGATCGTCGCGGGCAAGCCTGAGACGCCGCTTCATGCGGAGGCCGTTCGTCGTACGCGGGCGCGTCGACCTCTCGTCGTGGGCGACCGCCTCGACACCGATATCGCCGGTGCGGACAAGGCCGGCGCCGACAGTCTTCTGGTGCTGACCGGCGTGACCGATGCGCGGCGGCTGTTGGTGGCCGGCTCGCAGGAACGCCCGACGTACATCTCGCAGGACCTGGGCGGCCTGCTGACGACACACCCTGAGGTGGTCCTGAGTGAGCAGGGTGCGACCTGCCGGGCGTGGAACGCACACGTCGCCGCCGGAGCGCTGCACGTATCGGCGACCGGAGCGGAGGGTGAGGATCTCGATGCCCTTCGCGCGCTTGCGACTCTCACCTGGGGCGGAGCCGAATGGGGCGAGGTTCAAGGAGACCCCGAGCTACTCGCGCGCCTGGGGCTGGGCGACAGCGTCAGATGAAGCTGCGCAACCGCAGCAGGTCCTTGACGCTCGCGTCGATGCGGAGTTTGCCGCGAGCCCAAGCGTTGGCGATCGGCAAGTCGCCGTTGCAGAGGGCGAGCAGGTCATCGCTGTCCACGGTGATTCGTACTTGTGCTTCGTCTTGCGGCTTTTCGGTGACATTTTCCAATCCGTCTTCGGACAAAGTGCCGAAGAACGTCACTTCCAGATCAGGAATGTGGCAACTCAGCGTGCGCGCGACGGTGTGCCTTCGTCGCAGTTCGGGATCTACTTCTGCCAGCCGAGCGACCAGATCGTCGAGCGCCACTCGGCACTCCTTGAGGCTGGCCATTCCGGCGGGCACCTCCTGTTGCGGTCGGTGATCAGCGCCCCGGCGGACGCTACCGCACGCCCACTAGCGACCACATTTCGGCGCGGGAAGGTAGCGTTACCGAGGTTTCATCCCCGGACATGCGCGGATGATCGGAGAGGACGAACGTCGTGCGTGACGCCTTACAGAACTACCTCACTCTTGCCACTGGTGTGACGGCGATAACCCGGCAACGAGCGGTCGACACGGCCCGTCAACTAGTGAACCAAGGTGAAGCGACGGCAGGCCAAGTCCAGGCGATCGCCGGTGAGCTAGTGGCGACGAGTCGAGCCAATCGGGAAGCACTGATCGGGCTGATCCGATATGAGATCGACCGCGCACTCGGTCGTCTCGGCCTGGCAACGGCGGACGAGGTAGCCGCCCTGCGGGCGCAGGTACACGCCCTCGAGGTCAACCTGCGGGCGAACGAACACCGGCTCGCGCACAATGTCGGAGCGCCGGTGTGACCGAGCCGGACGAACAAGAGCAGACACCAGAGGAACCAGCCGCCGCGGCAACCCAGCCCGCCATGGTTCCGCGACCGGAGCCCCCGCCAACGGACGAGCCAGCGGTCGACGCCGCAATCAAACGCCTCCATGCCCTCGACGAGCTGCCCGTCGCGGAGCACGTGGGTATTTTCGACGAGGCGCATCGCGAGTTGCAGGACTCGCTCGCTGATCTCGACGAGGAGTGATCAGTGCCGCGGCGTTCCCGGCTAGACGCTGAACTTGTTCGGCGCGGTCTAGCGCGGTCGCGCGAGCAAGCCGCACAGCTGGTCGCTGCCGGGATGGTCAGCATCGACGGCCAAACCGCTGCCAAGCCCGCGACAGCTGTTGCGCCCGATACGGCGGTGCTCGTGCGCGAAAGAAGTCACGAACCCGCGTACGTCTCACGCGGTGGCCTCAAGCTGGCGGGTGCGCTCGACTCGCTTGGCGCCGCTGCTCCGCTGGTCTCGGGGCGGCGCTGCCTCGACGCAGGAACGTCGACGGGCGGTTTCACCGATGTCTTGTTGCGTCGCGGTGCGACGGAAGTGGTTGCGGTCGATGTCGGCTACGGACAGTTGGCTTGGTCCTTGCGCACCGACTCGCGGGTGCGCGTGCTCGAGCGCACCAACGTTCGCAGGTTGACACGCGAGATCGTCGGCAAACCGCTCCCGAGCCTTGTGGTTGCCGACCTGTCGTTCATCTCGCTGCGACTGGTCCTGCCCGCGCTACTGGAGTCGTCGGCACCTGATGCTGACTTCCTGCTCTTGGTCAAGCCGCAGTTCGAGGTAGGCCGCGAGGGTGTCGGCGCGGGTGGCGTCGTGCGCGGAGCAGACCTACGTTCATCCGCCGTAATGAGTGTCATCGAGACGGCCGCGCAGCACGGTCTCGGCACTGCCGCGGTTGTTGCCAGCGAGTTGCCTGGCCCAGCTGGCAACGTCGAGTACTTTGTGCACCTCCATGCCGGCGCGCCTGCACCAAGTGCAGAACTGGTACGCCGAGCCATCGAGTCAGGGCCACAGTGACCGACGACCGCGCGGTTCTCCTCGTGACGCACACCCGCCGACCAGACGCCGTAGCCGCAGCGCTCGATGTCGCTGCGCAGCTCACCGCTGCCGGCGTAGCGGTGCGCACCCTCGAGTCCGAAGAACCTGACGTCGACTTCGCTTCTGCTGGCGTCAAAGCAGAAGTTTGTCCGTCTACGCCGGCCGCCGCCGAAGGTACCGAACTCGTCTTAGTCCTCGGTGGCGATGGAACGCTGCTCCGCGCTGCCGAGATCGCGCGCCCCGCCGGCATACCACTGCTCGGCGTCAATCTCGGTCATGTCGGCTTCCTCGCCGAAGCCGAACGCGAAGACCTCGCGCACACCGTCGAACGCGTTCTATCGGGCGACTACAACGTCGAAGAGCGCTTAACGCTCGACGTCTCGGTGTGGCCGGACGGCGGTGAGCGCCAATCGGAGTGGGCACTCAACGAGATCTCCGTCGAGAAGGCGTCCCGCGAGCGCGTCCTCGACGTCATCGTCGAGGTCGACGGACGGCCCTTGTCGCGATGGGGTTGCGACGGTGTGTTGTTCGCAACACCAACGGGTTCCACCGCTTATGCCTGGTCGGCCGGAGGTCCAGTCGTCTGGCCGGACGTGGAAGCGCTGCTTCTCGTACCGATCAATGCGCACGCGTTGTTCGCGCGGCCACTCGTGGTTGGCCCCGGATCCGTCCTTGCCGTCGAGTTGTTGAGCGGTGACGACGGCGGGGTGCTGTGGGCCGACGGGCGTCGCACGATGCCACTTGCCAGCGGCACCCGGGTCGAGGTGCAGCGCAGCGCGCAACCGGTGAAACTCGCTCGACTATCCACACGCCCATTCACGGATCGGCTCGTTGCGAAGTTTGAACTGCCGGTGCGTGGCTGGCGCGGCCATCACGTCTGAGCGCGCCTGCCGAGTGCCGTCGGCAACGTCGCTTACGGTGGAGATGTGCTCGAGGAGATGCGGATCGCCGGTCTCGGCGTGATTGATGACGCACTGCTCGAGTTCGGCCGTGGGCTGTCGGTCGTCACGGGCGAGACCGGCGCTGGCAAGACGATGGTGGTTTCTGGTCTGGCTCTGCTCATGGGAGCCCGTGCCGACTCGGGGCTGGTGCGCGCGGGTGCCATCCGCGCTGCCGTCGATGGCCGATTCCGCATCGACCCAACCGGTCCACTCGCCCAACGGGTAGCCGAGCTCGGGGGAGCTCTCGACGAGGACGGCACGCTTCTTGTCAGTCGCACCGTTGGTGCCGATGGCCGATCACGGGCGCACGTCGGCGGTCGATCCGCACCGGTTGGCGTGCTCGCCGAGCTCGCTGAGGCACTCGTCACGGTGCACGGCCAGGCCGACCAGTTGCGGCTTCTCAAACCGTCGGTGCAGCGTGAGCTGCTTGACACATACGCCGGCCCCGCCGTGCTCGAACCACTGGTGGCGTACGCCAATACCTACGCGCGTCATCGCGACGTTCGTGCAGTGCTCGTCGAGTTGACAACCCGATCTCGCGAGCGCGCGCAGGAGACCGACGTGTTGCGTTTTGGTGTCACGGAAATCGAGTCAGCGGCGCTGCGACCAGGTGAAGACATCGCACTCGATGCAGAGATCGAGCGGATGTCACACGTCGACGCTCTACTGACCGCCGCTAGCACCGCCCGCGCCGCGCTGTTCGATGACACGGACAGCGGTGACGGCGCCGACGCGATGACGTCCATCACCGCTGCACGCAGAGCGCTGGAAGCGGCAGGCGACCACGACGTACGACTGGCCGAGCTCGCTCGTCGGGTAGCGGAGGCAGGTTTCCTCATCGTTGATGCCGGCACGGAGCTCGCGTCCTACGTCGACAGTCTCGAGGCCGACCCGAGGCGCCTCGAGGTTGCTCAGGAGAGAAAAGCCGTCATCTCCCGCCTCACCCGCAAGTACGACGACGGAGCCGGCGGGGTTGCCGGCGTGCTCGCCTGGGCTCAGGCCGCGCGCGAGCGGCTGGTCGAGTTGGACGACGGAGACGACCGCCGCACCCGACTCGCCGAGGAGCGCGACCAGCTCGCAGGGGAGATGGCCGCACTGGCCGCCACGATCAGCACAGCGCGCCAAACTGCGGCGACAAACCTGGCCCACGCCGTGGCTGAGGAGTTGGCAGCGCTGGCGATGCCCGACGCGACACTCACCGTGGCCGTGAGTCAAGCTGTCCTCGATGCGGATGCTCCAGAGGGGCTACACGTCGGTGGGCAGCGCCTGGCCTACGGGCCGGCTGGCGTCGACGACATCGAGATCCGGCTAGCCGCGCATACCGGCGCACCAGCGCGTCCGCTGCAACGAGCAGCGTCCGGCGGGGAGTTGTCACGGGTCATGCTCGCGCTCGAGGTCGTGCTCGGTGGTGCCGATCCCGTGCCGACCTTTGTTTTCGACGAGATCGATGCCGGGGTCGGTGGTCGAGCGGCGGTGGAGGTCGGTCAACGGCTCGCGCGGCTCGCGACATCGTCACAGGTGATCGTGGTCACGCACCTTCCGCAGGTCGCGGCGTACGCCGACACTCATCTTGTCGTGGAGAAGGCCGCGTCAGATTCGGTGACACAGAGCGGCGTGACATCCGTCGAGGGTGACGACCGGGTCGCGGAGCTGTCCCGGATGCTGGCGGGCCTCTCCGAATCCGAGCTTGCCCGCGGCCACGCCGAGGAACTGCTGGCCGCTGCCGCGGCCCATCGCTCGGACCGATCCGGCTGACGCGGCGCGTGGGACAATGGCCCTAATGCGAATGCCCACGCTGCGCCGGACCCGGCCAGTCGAAATCCACGGCCTATCCGGCGTCGCCCGGCTGGACCGACGCACCAAGAATCTCGCCAAACGGCTCCGGCCCGGCGATGTGGCGATCATCGATCACGTGGACCTCGACCGCGTGAGCGCCGAATCACTCGTCGACGCCGGTGTCATCGCCGTCATCAACGCCGCACCGAGCATTAGCGGCCGCTACCCCAACCTCGGTCCGGAAATCCTGATCGCGGCGGGCGTCACACTCATCGACGCGACCGGTGATGACGTGTTCGGTGAGCTCGCAGAAGGCGACACCGTCCGGATCGAAGACAACGCGCTCCTCGTTGGTGACCGAGTGGTCGCGAAGGGCACCATTCAAACAGCAGAGACCGTCATGGCAGCCATGACCGAAGCACGTGCGGGGCTGGCTGTTCAGCTCGAGGCATTCGCTGCCAACACGATGGAATATCTCCGCCGCGAACGCGACCTCCTGCTCGACGGCATCGGTGTGCCAGACATCGAGACGTCGATCGACGGCCGGCACGCGCTCATCGTCGTCCGTGGCTACCATTGCCGCGAAGACCTGCAGACATTGCGCCCCTACATTCGTGAGTTCCATCCGGTGCTAATCGGCGTTGACGGCGGAGCCGACTCCTTGGTGGAAGCGGGTTACACCCCCGATTTGATCGTGGGCGACATGGACTCCGTCACCGACCAGACGCTTCGCTGTGGGGCCGAGTTAGTCGTGCACGCCTACCGCGACGGGCACGCACCCGGTCTCGAGCGGATCCAAGACCTAGGGCTCGCTGCTGTCACCTTTCCCGCAGCAGGCACCAGCGAGGACATCGCGATGCTGTTGGCCGACGACAAGGGCGCCGCGCTGATGGTCGCTGTCGGTACCCACGCAACGCTGGACGAGTTCTTGGACAAGGGCCGGTCGGGGATGGCCAGCACGTTCCTCACTCGACTCAGAGTTGGTGGCAAGCTCGTCGACGCGAAGGGCGTCAGCCGGCTCTATCGGAGCCGCATCACCGCGCCGACACTCATGCTTCTTGTCGCGGCGATGCTGCTGACGTTGATCGTGGCCGCATCGTTGTCACCCGCTGGTCAGGTCTACATCGGGGTGTTGCACGCCAAGTGGGACAGCCTTGTCTTCTGGTTCCGGGAGCACGTCTAGCGTGATCGACTTTCGCTACCACGTTGTGTCCATTGTTGCGGTCTTTTTGGCCTTGGCGCTGGGCATCGTCATCGGCACGTACACGATCAATGGTCAGTTGCTGAAAAACATCCGTCACCAGGTGTCCAGCCTGCGTAGTCAGAACGACGGTTTGCGCGGGCGGGTTCAAGACCTCGAGCGACAGCAACGACAGGCAGGGGACCTGGTCAAAGCGGTGAGTCCACTCGTCCTGCAGAACCGGCTCGCGAGTCAACGGGTCATTCTCGTCACCGCACCTGGTTCCTCGCAGGGCCTTGCTAACGGCGTGAAGAACGCGATCGTCGCGGCTGGGGGCACGGTTGGCACAACGGTGAAACTGGACAAGAAGTGGATGGACCCAGAACACACCGCTGTTGTCGGCCAGTTGGCCCAGAGCCTTGTCGAGCCTGGCGTGACCCTGCCCGAAGGATCGGCGTACCAACGTGCGGGTCGCGTGCTGGGGGCGGCTCTTTTACGCCATCCGCCCGCTGTCACCGTCAACGATCCCGGTGGGTTGACGTCGGCGGAAATCGAAGCACTTGCTGGTTTCAAAGCCGCGGGACTCATGTCGGTGTCACCCAACCGACCCGCGCCGGGCACCCTTGTTGTGCTGGTCGTTGGTGGTGCGCCGGGTCAGGCAACGGACGCAACAAAGGCCGCTGCCAAGACAATCACCGACCTGGCACGCGAACTGGATTCCGCTGGCGGTGGTGCGGTTGTCGTCGGTCCAAACTCGGCCGCGGAGAACGGCGGGATCATCTCGGTAGCGCGTTCCGACGGCGATACGCGCAAGTCGGTGTCAACCGTTGATGACGCGGACACCGAGTCCGGCCGCATTCGCGTTGTTCTTGCACTCGCGGCAGAGCTGGGTAACACCAGCGGTCAGTACGGCACCGGACCAGGGGCGAATGCGCCCCTACCGTCGCCCGCTCCGCTGCCCACACCGTGAGGAGTGCCGTCAAGGCGCTCGCCGCGGCGGGCGTCGGTGCGGCCACCACACGCGCTGCGCTGCATGCTCTGCGCAAGTGGCCGCCCGGCGGTGCGGACCGATGGCACCGCACTAACTACGCCGGCCGGTCGGTGACGCGCCTCGCCGGACCTGCTTACACAACTGGAGTCGTGGTGGCCAGTCTGTTGTTGCCGGCGCCAGCTCGGATGCGCGCCGCCATGGCAGTCGCGGCGGGAACGGCCGGCGCAGTGGGGGTCTACGACGATCTCGCCGGCGACCAGGACACGCGCGGGTTGGCGGGACACCTCGGCGCGCTGCGCCGCGGGGAGGTCACCACAGGCGCGGTCAAGATCTTGGGACTCGGTTTCGCTGGCATCACGGCGGGCGCACTCGTCCACCGCGACCCGCGTGATGCAGTCTCCGCCGCGATCACCGTCGCCGCCGCGGCGAATGCAGTGAATCTGCTCGACCTGCGCCCCGGTCGCGCATTGAAGTCGGGGTTGGTTCTCGGGCTCGCGGGCATCGGCGGGCCCGCCGCTGTGCCGGCCGCCGGGGCGTTCGGTGCGGCCGCCGCATTACTACCGGACGACTTGGCTGAGCGCGTCATGCTCGGCGATGGTGGAGCCGGCGCGTTCGGGGCAGCCGTTGGTGTCGCGATAGCTGCCGGAGCCTCGCGGCGTGGCCTGCGCCGGATCGCGCTTGCGCTTTCGGCGGTGAACGTCGCAAGCGAACTCGTGAGTTTCAGTTCGGTCATCTCCGCGGTCCCCCCACTGCGTGCCTTCGACGAGTGGGGACGCCGGTGAGCCGACTTGGCATGGGCCTTGCCCGTGCCGCACTAGTGATTGCTCTCGTAACGGCAATTGCTCGCGTCGTCGGCTTCGCGCGGGTCGTCGTGTTCGCCCGCACGGTCGGTCCGGCGAACTGTCTTGGCAACGTCTACTACACGGCCAATTCGGTTCCGAATATCGTGTTCGAAATCGTGGCGGGCGGTGCACTTGCCAGCCTTGTCGTCCCTGTCCTGGCCGGAGCGGCTGAGCGGCGCGACGTCACCGAGCTCGGGCGCACGACGTCAGCATTGTTGACGTGGACGGTGTTGCTACTCCTGCCGATCTCCATTGCGGGGATCTGGCTGGCGCAGCCGGTGATGGAACTTCTGGTCGGCGACAATGGCCAATGCAACCCACAACAAGTCGTCGATGCGGGCACACGCATGCTGCTGGTGTTCCTCCCGCAGATCGTGTTGTACGGCGTGGGCATCGTGCTCATCGGTGTCTTACAAGCGCACCGCCGGTTTGTCGGGCCAGCACTTGCACCACTGCTCTCGAGTGCCGTCGTCATCGCGGCGTATTCCGTATTCGCGATTCACTTCACTGGCAACCCCGACCGGTTGTCCACCGTGAGCCGCACCGATGAGCTCATTCTTTCTGTCGGTACGACGTTGGGCGTCGCGGTCTTGAGCTTGTGCCTGCTCGTGCCGTTCCTCCGGCTCCGGGTCCCGTTGCGCCCGAGCCTGCACTTTCCCACCGGCATCGCGACACGGGTGCGCAGCCTTGCTGTCGCAGGCGTCGTCACTCTGGTTGCACAGCAGATCTCGGTTGCCATCGTGCTGCGGCTAGCCAACGATGCCGGACCGCGGGGCGCCGTGACGCTGTACAACCTCGCGTGGACTGTGTTTCTTGTGCCCTGGGCAGTGCTCGCGGTGCCGATTGCGACCAGCGCATTCCAGCGGCTGTCTGCTCGCGCAGATGCCGGTGACGCACGAGCGTTTGCAACCACGGCCGCAGCGTCGACACAGGCGGTGTTGCTCACGACATTGGCCGCAGGTGCCGTTCTCGTCGCGATTGCCGAGCCGGTGGCACGGGTGCTTGCGCAGAATGGTCCAGCCGCGACCCCCGACGACGTTGACGCGTTGGCACGGGCCATTGCAGCATTCGCGCCGGGTCTCGTCGGTTACGGTCTCGTGGCGCATGTCGGCAGAGCCTTGTACGCCCAAGATCGGGGTCGGCTCGCGGCTTCAGTTATCGCAGCCGGGTGGATCGGCGTGATCGGAGCCGACCTCGCGATCGTCGCATCGACAGGGAGACCCGACACGGTGCCGGCGCTAGCTCTCGGGAACAGCGTTGGCATGACCCTGGCCGGGGTGCTGCTCCTCGTCAGCCTGGCTCGCGTTGCGGGCCGCGATGCTGTCGCGGGAATCGCGCGCGCGCTGACCGCAGGGTTAGCGGGGGGAGCGATTGGTCTGATTCTCGGTCGCCTTGTCGCCAACACGGTGTCCGGCCCAGGGCTCGTGACGAACGTCAGCGTGGCGATCGTCGCCACCATCGCAACCGTTGCGGTGTTCATCGGAGTGATCGCCCTCGCTGGTGGATCTCAAGTGCGAACCATGCTGCAGTCGGTGCGCCGTGGCTGACGCTGCGTCGTTGCCGGGGCGCGACATCCACCTCATCCTCGCCACGAGCACCGGGGGTGTGGGGCGCCATGTGCGCGCGTTAGCCGGCGGGCTCAACGCGAAGGGCGTGCAGGTAACGGTTCACGGTCCGAGCGCCACCGAGGAGATGTTTGGGTTTACCGCCGCTGGCGCGACCTTCGTGCCAACCGAGATTGCATCCGGATTTGCACTAGGTGCGGCAGCGGTGGCCGCCCGATCGCTGCACCGAACGTTGCGCGGCGCGGACCTGGTGCACGCCCACGGCCTGCGGGCCGGACTCGTGGCCAGCATGGCTGTTTCCCGGGGGACTCCGTTGATCGTGACGTGGCACAACACGGTGCTCGACGACGCCCCGCTCCGCCGACTGCAGTCAGTCCTGGAAAGGCGCGTTGCGCGCGCGGCGACGGTGACGCTCACGGTGTCGGCCGACCTTGCCGATCGAGTGCGCGAACTCGGGGGTCGCGATGTACGTGTGGCACCGGTCGGCGTGAATCCTCTCCCTGCACCAACGCGGGATGTGCTCGCCGTACGCCGAGAACTTGATGCCGTCGACCGTTCCATTGTGCTGGTTGTCGGGCGACTACACCGACAAAAAGGCATCGACGTGCTGATCCGCGCCGCGACGGCCTGGTCCGCGCGCGACGTACGACCGCTGATCGTCGTCGCAGGCGACGGCCCCGAACGCGATGCGCTCAGCGACCTGGCGCACAGTCTCGGCGTACCTCTCCGCCTGCTGGGCCATCGCACCGACATCTCCGACCTGCTCGCGGCTGCCGACGTCGTGGTGCTGCCGAGTCGCTGGGAAGGCAGTCCGCTTGCCGCGCATGAGGCGCTGCATGCTGGTCGGCCCCTTGTCGCGACCGAAGTGGGCGGGATGTCTGACCTCCTGGCAGAGGGGGGAGCGATCCTCGTGCCTCCGGAGGACCCGGTTACCCTCGCGCACCGCGTGGGCCAGCTGCTCGACCTACCCGGCAAAGCGGTTCTCGTCGGTAACGCTGGGCTCCTTGCGGCGGCGCGTTGGCCCGACGAAACGCACTCGGTCGCCGCAGTCATCGATGTCTATCGCGACGTGCTCACCCGCGCGCGGCAGGTCGGCGCGTCGATCCGAAGTTAGTGGGGACACGCGCACCGGCTGATAACCTGGTAGCCCGTGGACAGGTGGGTATCCCCGCCGCACACGGATTTCCAGGAGCGTTTGTGGCTCAGCCCCTGACGACCAGGCAGCTACCCCCCAAGCATCTCTTCGTCACCGGTGGCGTCGCGTCATCACTGGGCAAGGGACTTACCGCCTCCAGCCTCGGCCGGCTGCTCAAGATGCGCGGCCTCCGCGTCACCATGCAGAAGCTCGATCCCTACCTGAACGTCGATCCCGGCACGATGAACCCGTTCCAGCACGGAGAGGTGTTCGTCACCGACGACGGAGCCGAGACCGACCTCGACGTCGGCCACTACGAACGGTTCCTCGACGCTGAGTTGCATGGCTCCGCGAACGTCACGACCGGGCAGGTCTACCAGGCGGTGATCGCCAAGGAACGCCGCGGCGAGTACCTCGGCGACACGGTCCAGGTCATCCCGCACGTGACCAACGAGATCAAAGACCGCATTCGCAGGATGGCCACCGAGGACGTCGACGTCGTCATCACCGAGATCGGCGGCACCGTGGGCGACATCGAGTCGCTGCCCTTCCTCGAGGCGGCGCGCCAGGTCCGGCACGAGGTGGGCCGTGACAACGTCTTTTTCCTCCACGTCTCCCTGGTTCCGTACATCGGCCCCTCGGGTGAGCTCAAGACCAAGCCCACCCAGCACTCGGTGGCGGCGCTGCGCCAGGTCGGTATTCAGCCGGACGCCATCGTTTGCCGCTCCGACCGGCCGCTCTCGCCCAACCTCAAGCTCAAGCTGTCCCGGATGTGCGATGTCGACGAGGAAGCCGTCGTCGGCGCCCCCGACGCTCCTTCTATCTACGACATTCCGAAGGTCCTGCACGCCGAAGGGCTCGACGCCTACGTCGTACGCCGCCTCGGGCTCCCGTTCCGCGATGTCGAATGGACGGAGTGGGACGAGCTGCTTCGCCGGGTTCACCGCCCCGCTCGCAGCGTGACCATCGGCCTGGTCGGCAAGTACGTCGACCTGCCCGACGCCTATCTGTCTGTCATGGAGGCGCTGCGGGCTGGGGGATTCGCCCATGACGCCCACGTCGCGCTGCGCTGGGTGACCAGCGACGACTGCACCACGGCCGAGGGAGCGGCCGCCGCGCTCGAAGGCATTGACGGCATCTGCGTGCCGGGTGGGTTCGGCGTCCGTGGCATCGAAGGCAAGGTCGGGGCCGTTCGCTACGCCCGGGAGCACAACCTCCCCACCCTTGGCCTGTGCCTGGGCCTGCAGTGCATGGTGATCGAGGTCGCCCGCTCGCTCGGAGGGCTGCCCGAGGCCAACTCGACCGAGTTCGACCCAGCCACGCCGGCTCCCGTGATCGCCACCATGGCCGACCAGCGCGACGTGGTCGCGGGGGAGCGGGACATGGGCGGCACCATGCGGCTCGGCCTGTACCCGATGAAGCTCCTCGAGGGCACGCTGGCCCGCGCCGCCTATGGCGAGCCATACGCCGAGGAACGGCATCGCCACCGCTACGAGGTCAACAACGCGTTCCGCCGCAAGCTCGAAGAGGCCGGGCTGGTCTTCTCGGGCACGTCGCCCGACGGCCGACTGGTCGAGATCGCGGAGCTGCCCGCCGACGTACACCCGTTCTTCGTCGGAACCCAGGCGCACCCGGAGTTCCGCTCGCGGCCGACGCGCCCGCATCCGCTGTTCCACGCGTTCATCGGAGCAGCGCTCGCCAACGCAGGCGAAACGGACGACACCGCGACCCGCCGAAGCCACCTCGACCGTGGCGACGCCTCGGTCACCGCGGTCTCCTGACCGTCCGCTCCGTGCCGATCGAGGACGCCCCCCGGCACTACCCGATCTCCGGGTCGACCCACCGGTTCACCGGGCCAGTCATCGCCGTCCGCACCGACGAGGTCGTCTTCCCGGATGGGGGGACGGCCCGTCGCGACGTGGTGGAGCACCCGGGAGCGGTCGCCGTAATCGCGCTCGGTGACGGCGACCAGGTGCTGTTCGTCCAGCAGTACCGCCACCCACCCGGGCGGATGTTGTGGGAGCCACCCGCCGGACTCCTCGATGAGCCCGGTGAGGCACCCGCGGAGACGGCCGCCCGCGAGCTGTTCGAAGAGGCGGGCTATCGGGCGGGTCGGTGGGACGTGCTCCTCGATGCCTTCACCACCCCCGGAATGAGCGACGAGGCCATCCGCATCTACCTGGCGCGCGACATCTCCGAGGTGGCGGACGACGAGCGCCACGTCGGAGAGCACGAGGAAGCGGACATGCCGACTGAGTGGGTTCCGCTGGACACCGCGGTGGCCGCGATCCTCGCCGGCCGACTGCACAACCCGCTGGCCGTGATGGGTGTTCTCGCCGCCCGCTGCGCCCGCGACAGCGGATGGGCCGACCTCCGACCTGCTGACAGCCCATGGCCGGAGCGCCCGGTCAGCGGGGTGAAGGGCTAGGCCCGCAGACTCCGCGTTGCACCCGAAAAAGTCGACACTGCAGGCCCGTTCGTGCACTGCCCGCGCTCTACACTCTCGGCGCGTGGCGAGTCCTACACTCGGCACGCCGTACGCAATGCCACAACGGGCCGGGAAGGTCGCAGCGGTGAAGGTCGGCATCCCCCGAGAGGTCAAAGACCAGGAGTATCGGGTTGCGGCCACGCCGGCCGGGGTCCACGAGCTCGTGGTTGCCGGGCACCCGGTGCTCGTCGAGAAGGAGGCCGGGGTCGGGTCGTCGATCCCGGACGAGGCGTACGTCAGCGCCGGGGCCACGATCGTCGGGTCGGCCGATGATGTCTGGGCCGAAGCCGACATGGTCCTCAAGGTGAAGGAACCGGTCCCCGAGGAGCACCCACGGCTGCGCGCCGGCCAGATCCTGTTCACCTACCTCCACCTCGCCGCATCGGCTGAATTAACAAAGGCACTTGTCGACTCAGGGATAATTGCCGTCGCGTACGAGACCGTGCAGTTGCCCGACCGGTCGCTACCGCTGCTCGCGCCGATGTCCGAGGTCGCCGGCCGGATGGCTCCGCAGGTCGGTGCCCGCTGTCTCGAGCGTCCGGCCGGCGGCCGGGGCGTGCTCATGGGCGGCGTGTCCGGCGTGTACGCCGCGAAGGTCGTCGTTCTCGGCGCCGGAGTCTCCGGCATGAACGCCGCGGCGATCGCCCTCGGTATGCAGGCTGAGGTGCTGCTGCTCGACACCAACGTGGAAAAGCTTCGGCAAGCCGACCGGATCTACCAGGGCCACCTGCAGACCGTGACCTCGAACCGGTACGAGATCGAGCGCGCCATCATCGATGCGGACCTCGTGATCGGGGCCGTCCTCGTCCCCGGGGCCAAGGCGCCCCGGCTCATCACCGACGCCATGGTCGCTCGGATGATCCCCGGCTCCGTGCTTGTGGATATCTCTGTGGATCAAGGTGGCTGCTTCGAGTCGACCCGGCCGACGACTCACTCCCACCCGACATATCAAGTGCACGACTCCTTGTTCTACTGCGTCGCCAACATGCCTGGCGCCGTCCCGCACACCTCGACCTACGCCCTGACCAATGTGACGCTGCCCTACGTGATGGCTATCGCCAACAACGGCCTGCGGGCAGCGATCGACCGTGACCCGGCGCTGCGGCTCGGGGTCAACGTCGCCAACGGTCACGTGGTCTACGACCACGTCGCGGAGGCCCACGGTCTCGAGCTCGCCCCCCTCGATGAGGTCCTGCGCTGACGGTCGACGACGAACCGGCGCTCCCAACCGGCCTGGAGCGCGCGCTCCGCATCTACCTGGACCATTTGGCCGTCGAACGCGGTTCGGCGACCAACACGTTGGCGTCCTATCGCCGGGATCTCGGCCGTTATGTCAGGTACCTCGCCGGGCACGGGCACCGCGACCTCACCGGGGTGGGCGAAGCGGAGGTCGCGGGGTACCTCGCAGTCCTGCGCGAAGGTGACGGCAACCGGCCGCCGCTGGCAGCCTCCTCGGCTGCTCGCGCACTCGTTGCTGTTCGTGGTCTCCACCGCTTCGCTAGCCGGGAAGGCTGGACTACTACTGACCCTGCACTTGAGGTCAAGCCTCCTCGGCCGCAAAGACGCTTACCGAAGGCGATCCCCGTCGATGACGTGAGTCGGCTCCTGGAAGCGGCCGGCTTCGACCAGACACCCCTGGCCCTGCGCGACCGCGCCCTGCTCGAGGTGCTGTACGCCTCGGGTGCGCGCATCTCGGAAGCCGTCGGCCTCGCCGGTGACGACGTCGACCTCGTCACGGGCCTGGTCCGGCTGCGAGGAAAGGGCGGCCGGGAGCGGATGGTGCCCCTGGGCCGCCCGGCGCGCGACGCCGTCTCGGCCTACCTGGTCCGGGCCCGCCCGGCACTCGCCGGGGCTGGCCGCGGCACTCCCGCGCTGTTCCTGAACGCTCGCGGTGGACCGCTGTCCCGGCAGAGCGCCTGGACCGTGATCCGCGCCGCCGCCGAGAAAGCCGGCCTCGCCCGGGCGATCTCCCCGCACACATTGCGGCACTCGTTCGCCACCCACCTGCTCGATGGGGGAGCCGACATCCGCGTCGTCCAGGAGCTGCTCGGTCATGCGTCCGTCGCGACGACCCAGGTCTACACGTTGGTGACGGTCGAAACGCTGCGCGAGGTGTACGCCGCCGCTCACCCGCGCGCTCGGCGCTGACCAACCGCGGTCGACAGGCGACCGGTCCGGGCCCCGAAGGAGGGGCGACACGAGCGCCGACGAGGCTACCTGTCGACAAACTGACAGAGCGTCTTGGCGGCATGCCCTTGCTTCTACAAGCCGCCCCGGCCTAGAGTCCGGCGCGCCGCCACCACGTCAGTCTGGGGGCCGCTGCCGTCGCTTGATCCCCACGTCCGCAGAGAGGTGTGGCGCTTCGTGGATATGTCGATATCTGGTTTCTTCCGGCGTACCGAGACGGAGGGGGCCGACGCCCCCATGATCGATCCCGCCGACCACACCGACCAGACTCTGACGGTCGAGGTCGCACCGGCTCCGCCGGAACCAACCCTGGGACCCACCGGCCGACCCCGGCCAATCCTGCCCGAACCACCACCGCTGGACCGACACGGCCCGGCCCGGATCGTGTCGCTGTGCAATCAGAAGGGCGGCGTCGGTAAGACCACCTCGACGATCAACCTCGGGGCGGCCCTGGCCGGCTACGGGCGGCGCGTCCTGCTCGTCGACCTCGACCCGCAGGGGGCGCTGTCGGTCGGGCTCGGGGTCAACTACATGGAGCTGGACCGGACGATCTACAACCTGTTGATGGAGCCCGAAACCGGGATCGACGACATCCTGCTCAAGACGAACGTGCCCGGCATGGACTTGGTCCCGAGCAACATCGACCTGTCCGCTGCGGAAGTGCAGCTGGTGGGGGAGGTGGCCCGGGAGCAGACCCTCCAGCGGGTGCTCGAGCCCGTCCTCGCGGACTACGACTTCGTGCTCATCGACTGCCAGCCCTCACTGGGCTTGCTGACGGTCAACGCGCTGACCGCATCGCACGGCGTCATCGTGCCGTTGGAATGTGAGTTCTTCGCTCTCCGGGGTGTAGCCCTGCTCATCCAGACGATAGATAAAGTGCGAGAAAGGTTGAACCCTCAACTTGAGCTTGATGGTGTTCTCGCCACAATGTTCGACTCCCGGACGCTGCATTCCCGGGAGGTGCTCGGTCGCCTCGTGGAGGCGTTTGGCGAAAAGACGTTCCACACCGTGATCAACCGGACCGTCCGCTTCCCGGAGACGACCGTCGCGGGGGAGCCGATCACCACCTACGCGCCGAGCTCAGCCGGCGCAACCGCTTACCGGGATCTGGCCAAAGAGGTGATCGTCCGATGCCACGCCGAGTAAGTCTGCCGGGCGCCGCAGAGCTGTTCCGGTCGACCGGGACACCGCTCGAAGAGGCGCCGACTACCGAGGAACCGTCCGGCAACGGCACGCCGGCCGCGCACACCGCCGACGCAGGTTCCGCCGCTCCCAGCCCGGCAGGGGTACGCACCACCACCCGCCGCCGGAGCACCAGCGACGGGGGACCGAGCGGGCGGGAGCGGCACGAGGAGAAGATCACGGTCTATTGCTCCGCCGACGAGCTGTTCGAGCTCGAGCACGCCCGACTGACCCTGCGCGGCGAGCACGGCCTGGCAGTCGACCGTGGCCGGATCGTCCGGGAGGCCGTCGCGGTGGTCCTGGCTGATCTTGCGGCCAAGGGCGAGTCCAGCATCCTGGTCCGCCGGCTGCGCGGCCACTGAGCGGCGCCCCGTCCCTTCGTGCTCTACGCCCTGCGTCACCCGCTGACCTTCCTGGCGCTGCTGGCCGGGTTCCTCCTCGCCGTCCTCGTGCGGGGCGTCGTACAAGCCTCAACGGCGCGCTGGCTGGGCGCCCGCGACGCCGACCTGCGGCAGCGGCAGCGCCCGGATATTCGTCGACATATCGACCCCTTCGGCGCGGTCACCGCCGCGCTCGCCGGCACGGGGTGGGGCAGTCCCGCGCCGATCGAGGGAATCCTGGGACGGTTCGCCTACGGGCGCGCTCGCGGAGCTGTCGCGGTGCGCGCGGCCACTGTCCTGCTGTCCGGCCCGCTCGCCTGCATCGCCCTGGGTGCCGTGCTGCTGGCCGCCTACCGAGCAGCCGGAGGGCCCGCAGTCCCGGCGGGGCTGCTTCCCTCCGACATCCTCCACGGCGACGCGGTGCATGTCCTCGACGCTGGCCCCGAGGTGTTGCTCTGCCTGGGCGTGGCGACCCTCGCGGTCGGCGTACTCGCCCTGATACCGATCCCCCCGCTCGACGGCGGCCGGCTCGTCCTGGCGCTGGCACCGGCGACCGCCGGTTGGCAGCGGGTCCGGCATTACGCGGATCAGAACTGGGGCGTGCTGGTGCTCCTCGTCCTGCTGCTGATCCCGTTCGCTGGCAGGACCCCCTTGCTCCTCGCCCTCGTGGACGCGATCGGACAGCCCATCCTTGGCGCCGTAGGTCGGTAAAACACTTCATCGACAAAACGCCTGGCTGTGTCGTTGTACCGCCGCTGCCCTCGCTCGGCTACCGTGCCCCGGTGACCGCAGCTGAGCCAACTCCGGACGCAACCGGCGGCGGCTTTCAGGTCCACCTGGACGTCTTCGAGGGTCCGTTCGATCTGCTGTTGCAACTCATCGCCAAGCACCAGCTCGACGTCACCGAGGTCGCCCTCTCCCAGGTCACCGACGAGTTCATCGCCCACATCCGGGCGCTGGGCACCACCTGGGACCTCGACATCGCCACCGAGTTCCTTGTCGTGGCGGCCACCCTGCTCGACCTCAAGGCCGCCCGGCTACTGCCGAGCGGGGAGGTGGAGGACGACGAGGACCTCGCCCTGCTCGAGGCCCGCGACCTGCTGTTCGCCCGCCTGCTGCAGTACCGCGCCTACAAGGAGGTCGCCGCGATCTTCGCGGCTGGGTTCGCCGCGGAGAGCCGGCGCGTCCCCCGGGTGGTGGCCCTCGAACCGGCCCTGGCGGACCTCCTCCCGGAGGTGCTGCTCGGACTTGGCCCGTCCGAGTTCGCCGCGCTGGCGAGCAGGGCGCTGGCTCCTCGCATGGTGCCCGTGGTGTCGACAAGTCACCTTTACCTGCCCACCGTCAGTGTGCGCGAACAGGCCATGATCGTGGCCCGCCGGCTTCGCGCCACCAGCCCAACGACCTTCCGCTCGCTCGTTTCGGACTGCACGGAGACCATCGAGATCGTCGCCCGATTCCTGGCCCTCCTCGAGCTCTACAAGGACGGGTACGTCGGCTTCGACCAGGTCGACCCGCTGGGGGACCTGCACGTGCGATGGACGGGACCGAGCGATGAAGAAGCAGTGCTCGCGGTGGCCGACCGCGCCGAGGCGGAGTTCGCCGCAGCGGTGGTGCCGGCCGAGTCCGCTCCGGGAGAGCCCTCGGCCGTCGCGTCCGGCCCGCCCGAGGTCGGCTTATGACCGCCGATGTCACGCCGTCGGTAGACCCGACGACCATGATGCCGCTCGCGACCTCAGCCAGGGAAAGGGACGAAATGGACATCGAACAGGGGGTACCGTCCACTCCCGGAACGGGCGAAGAGGCTGACATAACGTCGGACACGACGGTCGTGCTCCCCGACGTGGACGGGGAACCGTCGTTGTCCGCGGCCGTCGAAGCGATCCTCATGGTCGTGGACACGCCCGTCGCCGACGTGACCCTGGCCCAGGTCCTCGATCGCCCACGGGAAGACGTCGCGACCGCCCTTACGGCGCTAGCGGGGGAGTACCTCGCGCAGGGGCGCGGCTTCGAGCTGCGTGAAGTAGCGGGCGGCTGGCGGCTCTACAGCGCAGCGTCCTGTGAGCGCTACGTAGAGCGGTTCGTCCGGGAGGGGCAGCCGGCCCGGCTCACCCAGGCGTCCTTGGAAACGCTGGCGGTCGTCGCCTATCGCCAGCCGGTCTCCCGAGCCCGTATTTCGGCGGTCCGTGGCGTGAATGTCGAAGGGGTCATGCGCACCCTGATCTCCCGGGGGCTGATCGAAGAAGCGGGCACCGAGCCGGAGAGCGGAGCAATCCTCTATCGAACGACGACGTACTTTCTCGAGCGACTCGGGCTGCCGAGCCTCGACGATCTTCCCGAATTGGCTCCGTTCTTACCGGACGTCGAGTCATTTGACACTGAATCTCTCTGAACCTGTGGTTGAGGTTCAGAGATGACAGAAGGCATACGACTGCAGAAGGTGCTGGCGACCGCCGGTGTCGGGAGCCGTCGCGCCTGTGAAGAATTGATCAGCGCCGGGCGCGTCAGCGTCGATGGGCACGTGGTGGATGTGCTCGGGGCCAGGGTCAATCCGGGTCAGGCGATCCACGTCGACGGACTGCGGATCATCACCGACCCCGAGCGGGTCTACCTCGCTCTGAATAAGCCTCGAGGGATGCTCACCACCCTCAGCGATCCCCAGGGTCGGTCATGTGTCGGCGACATCGTGCGGGGCCGGGACGAACGGCTGTTCCACGTCGGCCGGCTCGATGCCGATTCCGAAGGCCTGCTGCTGCTCACCAACGATGGAGACCTCGCGCACCGACTGATGCACCCCTCCCACGGTGTCCCAAAGACGTACCTGGCGGAGGTGGCCGGCCCCCTGCCGCGGGGGGTCGGGCGGACCCTTCGGGAGGGCGTCGATCTCGAGGATGGAAGAGCGGCAGTGACGGAGTTCCGCGTTCTTGATCGAGTCGGTAAGCGGCTGCTCGTTGAGGTCGAGGTAACAGAGGGTCGTAACCGACTCGTGCGCCGGCTCCTGGCCGCGGTCGGGCTACCGGTCGACCGCCTGGTGCGGACCCGGATGGGGCCGGTGGTGCTGGGCGAGCTCCGCCCTGGTCGCTCTCGTGTCCTCACCGCTGATGAGGTAGGCGCCCTGCACAAGGCCGCAGGGCTATAGGGGTCTGTCGATGAGACGCCTAGTCGATATACCGATACAACCGCCTTTGGCTGACGCCGGCGTTTGTGCGTGGTTACCAATTAGACGATTTATCGACTCTACCGAAGTTCGACCGTGTCAGCAGGGCATTCACTATCGACCGCAGCGGTGCTGGGGGCCCAGGGAGACCTGGCCCGGTTGAGCCGATTGTCGATAGAGCGATCTAGCAGTACATCTGCACGACGACACGCCGTTAGACGGCTTAGCGGTGTTCTCGTTGGATCGCTAGGGTGCCCCGACGCAGTGCAGCCGCGGCAATGACGAGTGGGACCAGGTGATCAGGTGACCGTCCGCGCCATCCGCGGCGCCATCCAGGTCGAGGCGGATGACCGAGAGTTGTTGTTGGCTGCGGCGGCCGAGCTGGTGACCGCCGTGCTCGACCGCAACGGCCTGACGGCAGACGACCTCATCTCCATCGTCTTCACCACGACCCCGGACCTGCGGTCGGACTTCCCGGCCTACGCCGCGCGGCTTGCCGGCATCACTGACGTCCCGTTGTTGTGTGCCTCGGAGATCGACGTGCCGGGCGCCCTGCCTCGGGTCATCCGGCTGCTGGCCCACGTGCAGTCAACGGCCGAGCGGGCCGACATTCGGCACGTGTACCTCCGGGGTGCCGCCGCTCTCCGGACGGACTTGCAGCAATGACCGTGCGCTCTGTGCACATCGTCGGCACGGGGCTGATCGGCGCCTCGGTGGGTCTGGCCTTGGCCGATCGCGACGTCGCCGTCCTCCTGAGCGACCGGGACCCGGCTCGAGTCCAACTGGCAAGCGATCTGGGAGCCGGCGCACCAGCGGATGCCGGCAGCCCGGAACGCGTTGACCTGGTTCTCATTTGTGTACCACCAAGCGAGGTAGCGGGCGAACTGAAACGCACACAAGAACTCGACCTCGGCGTCTTCTATAGCGATGTTGCCTCAATTAAGACTCGACTTCAGGCGGAGGCCCAGACTCTTGGGGCCGATCTCTCGATTTTTGTCGGGGGACATCCGGTGGCGGGCCGCGAGCGTGGCGGGCCGGCAATGGCCCGTGCCGACCTGTTCCTCGGCCGACCGTGGGTGCTCACGCCCACCCCCGAGACGTCGGCAGGGGCGCTCGCAGCGGTCCGCGCGCTGGTCAGCGATTGCGGCGCCGTCCCGGTCGAGCTGGACGCCGCAACGCATGACGCCACCCTCGCGCTCATTTCGCACGCCCCCCAGGCACTTGCCAGCCTGCTCGCCGCCCGGCTCGTCGACTCCGACGCCACGACCGCACAGCTCGCGGGGCAGGGATTGCGGGACCTCACCCGCATCGCGGACTCCGATCCCGACCTCTGGGCGCAGATCGCACGCGGTAACGCCGGCCCGCTGGCAGCCGTTCTCCGCGGTCTGGCCACCGACCTCACCGGGCTGGCGAGCGCGCTCGAGGGGGACGAGGAGCGCGGCTCGGCCGCGTTTCGGGAGGTCGTCGCAGCTGGGAATGCTGGGCGCCTCCGGCTCCCTGGCAAGCACGGGGCACGAGCAGCGCCCTACGCGACGGTGCCGGTCGTCGTCGCGGACGAGCCGGGAGCGCTGGCACGCCTCCTCCTCGATGCAGGCGAGGCCGGCATCAACGTCGAGGATCTGAGCCTCGAGCACTCGCCGGGAGCTCCCGTGGGACTGTGCGAACTGATCGTCCAGCCAGCGGCCGCCGGCCCGCTCGCCACGGTGTTGACCGAGCGGGGCTGGGTCGTGCACCAGGCTCACGAGGCGAGGCCGGGCGGGTAGCCTGCACCGCGGCACCGGCGGGGCGCCCAGATCGACGCGCTGTCCGCAAGGCGAACCCGCTGCAGCGCCCCCGACGACACGAGGACCGACGTGACCGACACGCGGACCGCCCACCTGGCGGACCGTCCCGCCCAGCCCGCGGAACGTGAGCTCGTGATCGCCGTTGATGGACCATCCGGCGCCGGGAAATCGACGGTCTCGCGCGGAGCAGCGGAGCGTCTCGGCCTCCGCTACCTCGACACCGGATCGATGTACCGCGCGATCACCCGACGGGTGCTCGACGCCGGCGTTGACGTCAATGACCCGGCGGCGGTAGCCGCGGTAGCCGCGGCCGTGCGCCTGGAACCCGGCACTGACCCCGCGCGGCCGACGATCCACGCCGATGGGCAGGACCTGACACACGCCGTACGGAGCCCGGAGGTAACCGATGCGGTCAGCGCCGTGAGCGCGGTTCCGGCGGTCCGGGCCTGCATGGTCGAGCAGCAGCGCCAGATCATCGGTGCCGGCGGCATCGTCGTCGAAGGTCGCGACATCGGGACAACGGTCGCCCCCGACGCGGACGTCAAGGTTTACCTCGTGGCAGACGCCGGTAAGCGTGCGCAGCGTCGAACCCTCGAGTTGAGGTCGACATCCGATCACGACGATCAGACCAGCGCCGCCGCTACCGAGGAAGCCTTGTCACGGCGCGATGCCCTCGATAGCGGCCGAGCGGCGTCCCCGCTCGCGCGGGCGGCGGACGCCGTGCAGATCGACACGACCACGATGAGCGTCGACGAGGTGATCGACGCCATCCTCGAGCTCGCTAAGGGTGCCGACGGAGAGCGGCAGCAGGCGTCAGCCGAGCCTGTTGGTCCTGCTGAGCCTGTGCAGCCCAGCGGCAGCCGCGCCCGGCTGGTGCGCTCACGTTGGCGGGCGCATCCCCGCCTCATCCGCGCGATGAGCAGGTTCGGCTGGTGGCTGTTTCACCGCGTTTTCCGGGTTCGCGTCTTCGGGGCCGAGCACGTTCCGAGCACGGGACCCGTCCTGCTCGCCGGGAATCACACCAGCTTCCTCGACGGCCCCGTCGTCTTCGGGATGTCGCCACGAGCGGCCGTGTTCTTCATCAAGTCCGAGCTCTATGGGGGGCCGTTGGACCGCGCGCTCGACTGGCTCGGCCAGATTCCGATCAACCGGGGCCGTCCCGATCGGCCAGCGCTGAAGCGCGGGCTGGCCCTGCTCGCCGACGGGCAGGCGGTCGGGATGTTCCCCGAGGGCTCGCGGGGGAGCGGTGACCTGTCCAACGTTCAGCACGGGATCGCCTACCTGGCGCTGAAAGCGGACTGCCCGGTCGTCCCGGTCGCCTGCTTCGGGACAGTCGACGCCCTGCCCATGGGCCGTCGACTCCCGAAGTGGAAAACCCGGGTCGATGTGGTCTTCGGACCAACATTTACCGTCCGGGCGGACGGCGACCCCAGCGCGCGGCGTACCAGCGCGGAGGCCGCCGAGCAGATTCGCCAGCACCTGCGCGAGCACCTCACCGCTGCCGCCGAGCTGACCGGCCGGCCCGCGCCGCAGCCACCCGACGCCGCCCCGTGAGCCTGGACAGCATGGACAGCATGGACAGCGCGGCCGGCCCCGTCACCCCGGTTACGCCACCGGTCCTCGCCGTCGTCGGCCGACCAAATGTCGGCAAGTCGACGCTGGTCAACCGTTTTCTCGGCCGCCGGGAAGCTGTCGTCGAAGACGTTCCCGGCGTAACCCGGGACCGCGTCGCCTACGAGGCGACCTGGCGGGGCCGCCGCTTCGTGATCGTGGATACCGGGGGCTGGGAGCCGCACGCCCAAGGCCTGGCCGCCCGCGTCTCGGAGCAAGCTGCGCTGGCGATCGACACGGCCGACGCGGTCCTGCTCGTCGTCGACGTCACGGTCGGCGCGACGGACACCGACGAGGCGGCAGCGCGGGTCCTACGCCGGGCCGGCAAGCCCGTCCTCCTGGCGGCGAACAAGGTCGACGACGAACGATCCGAGCCCGACGCGGCTTCCCTGTGGTCCCTCGGGCTCGGTGAGCCCTATCCGGTCAGCGGCCTGCACGGGCGTGGCAGCGGAGAGCTCCTCGACGCCGTGGTGAAGGCGCTGCCGGACACACCCGAAGAGACGTTCGGCGAGGTCGAGGCCGGGCCGCGACGGGTGGCGCTCATCGGCCGCCCCAACGTCGGGAAGTCGAGCCTGCTCAACCGGCTCGCCGGGGAAGCCCGCGCCCTCGTCGACGCAGCCCCCGGGACCACCCGTGACCCCGTCGACTCCCTGGTCGATGTCGGTGGGTCGACCTGGCGCTTTGTCGACACTGCGGGGCTGCGGCGACGGGTGCGGGAGGCCTCCGGGGCGGAGTTCTACGCGAGCGTTCGCACCAGCCGCGCCCTCGACGCGGCCGAAGTCGCGATCGTCCTGCTCGATGCCAGCGAGCCATTGTCCGATCAAGATCTGCGGATCATCAGCGCGGTGGAGGAATCCGGCCGCGCACTCGTCCTCGCGTACAACAAGTGGGACGTCGTCGACGAGGACCGCCGCGAGCAGCTGGACCGAGAGGCCGACCGCCAGCTGTCCCGGGTGGCGTGGGCCCCGCGCGTCAACGTCTCCGCGAAGACCGGCCGGTCGGTCGACAAACTTGCCGGGGCGCTGGAACGCGCCCTTGCCGGCTGGGAGACGCGCATCTCCACGGGTCGGCTGAACACCTGGCTGACCGAGGTCACTGCAGCGACCCCCCCGCCGGCGCGTGGTGGGCGCGCATCGCGAGTCCTGTTTGCGACGCAGGCCGGCGTACGACCGCCGCGGTTCGTGTTGTTCACTACGGCTGGGCTCGAGCCGGGTTACCTGCGTTTTCTCGAACGCCGGCTGCGCGAAGACTTCGGTTTTGAAGGCTCACCGATCGCGATCACCGTGCGGCAACGTCCGCGCCGACAGCGCTAGTACGCCGAGAGCCAGCACACCAAAACAACGACCGATCACGGCGTACTGCTGCGCTAGGCTCGCACCATCCGGGACGTGGCGCAGCTTGGTAGCGCACTTGACTGGGGGTCAAGGGGTCGCAGGTTCAAATCCTGTCGTCCCGACGGATCGCGGCACCGCTGATTGAGGTGCCGTCAAGCAGTGATTTCTGCGGATGGACGCGGCTGCTGCGCCGGATAGGCTCGAGGCACAATGTCCGATTCTGCGACGTCCGATTCCACGCCAGGTTCCAGCGCCGATCGCGCCGCGGACCGCGTCTGGACCGTTCCTAACGCCCTGTCGGCGCTGCGGTTGCTCGGAATTCCGCTGTTCTGCTGGCTGGCGCTCGGACCCGAGGCCGACGTTGCGGCGGTTGTCGTGCTCATGGTCAGCGGCGCGACGGACTGGCTGGACGGCAAGCTCGCTCGCGTCCTCAACCAGTACAGCCGCCTGGGGGAGCTGCTCGACCCCATCGCCGATCGTCTCTACATCATCGCCACGCTGGTCGTGCTGAGCGTCCGCGACATCATCCCCTGGTGGTTGGCCGTCGCGATCGTCGGCCGGGACGTGCTTCTCCTCGCCTTCCTGCCCGCCCTCCGGCGTCGGGGGCTGACCGCGCTGCCGGTCCACGTCCTCGGGAAGGCTGCGACGTTCAACCTGCTGTACGCGTTCCCGTTGTTGCTCTTGGGCGACGGTGACGGCGCGTTCGCAACGACCACCCGCGTGATCGGTTGGGCATTTGCAGCATGGGGAACCGCTCTCTACTGGTGGGCCGGCGTCTTGTACGTCGAGCAGTTCCGCCGGCTGGTGCGTGATTCCCGCGGTGACCAAGGAGGCGACAGCGTGCGTGGCGCAACCGGCGAAACGCTGGATGGCGCCGATGTCGGAGTTCGCCGATGAGAGCCGTTGTCATGGCGGGCGGCGAAGGGACCCGCCTCCGACCGATGACCGCAAACCAGCCCAAGCCGCTGCTGCCGGTTGTCAACCGGCCGATCATGGAACACGTCCTGCGGCTGCTGAAGCGCCACGGTTTCAACGAGACCGTCGTCACCGTTCAGTTCCTTGCGGCGCTGGTCCGTAACTACTTTGGCGACGGTGATGAGCTCGAGATGAACCTGCACTACGCCACCGAGGAGACACCGCTCGGGACGGCAGGCAGCGTGAAGAACGCCGAGCAGGAACTCCGCGACGAGCCGTTCGTCGTCATCTCCGGGGACGCACTCACTGACATCGACCTCACCGACATGGTGCGCTTCCACCGCGAACAGGGAGCTCTTGTCACGGTCGGGCTCAAGCGCGTTCCGAACCCACTCGAGTTCGGCATCATCATCACCGACGACGAAGGGCGCATCGAGCGTTTCCTCGAGAAGCCGACGTGGGGCCAGGTGTTCAGCGACACCGTCAACACCGGCATCTACGTCATGGAGCCGGAGGTCTTCGAGCACGTTGCCGAAGGCGAGGTCGTCGACTGGTCGGCCGATGTGTTCCCCGCGATGCTCAAGGCCGGGGAACCGCTCTTCGGTTACGTGACCGACGCCTACTGGGAAGACGTCGGCACTATCGAGAGCTACCTCAAAGCTCAGGCCGACGTACTCAACCGTCAGGTCGACGTCGAGCTCGACGGTTTTGAGGTCTCACCCGGTGTATGGCAGGCCGAAGGCGCCGAAGTCGACCCCGACGCCGTGCTAAAAGGACCGGTGTACGTCGGCGACTACGCAAAAGTCGAAGCAGGCGCTGAGCTGCGCGAGTACACCGTGCTGGGCAGCAATGTCGTCGTGAAGGGTGGCGCATTCCTGCACCGCGCCGTCGTACACGACAACGTCTTCGTCGGTCCGAGCGTCAACTTGCGCGGCTGCGTCATCGGCAAGAACACCGACGTCATGCGCGGTGCGCGAGTGGAGGAAGGCGCCGTTGTCGGCGACGAGTGCGTTGTCGAACGCGAGGCCTACATCTCGAGCGGCGTGAAGGTCTATCCGTTCAAGACGATTGAGGCCGGCGCCGTAGTCAACACCAGTGTGATCTGGGAGTCGCGCGGTCAACGCACGCTGTTCGGCCCGCGCGGCGTATCGGGCTTGGTCAACGTCGAAATCACACCCGAGCTCGCTGTTCGCCTCGCGAGTGCGTACGCAACGACACTGCGCAAGGGAAGCTTCGTCACAACGGCACGTGACGCCTCACGCGCTGCTCGCGCACTTAAGCGCGCCGTCATCAGCGCTCTGACGGCCAGCGCGATCAACGTTCGCGACCTCGAGGTGTCACCGTTGCCCGTGACGCGGTACACCGTTGCACGCACCGACTCAGCCGGCGGCGTCATGGTTCGTACGACGCCGGGCGACGCCCAGGGCGTCGACATCCTGTTCCTCGATGAGCACGGTGCCGACCTGTCGCAGGCGGTTCAGCGCAAGCTGGAACGCGTCTTTTCACGGCAGGAGTTCCGCCGCGCGTTCCCCGGCGAGATCGCTGACCTGTCGTTCCCGGCCCGGACGCTCGACGGCTACGCGCAGGAGCTGCTGCAGTGCGTGGACGTCTCCGGAGCCGCCGAGGCGGGCTTGAAGGTCGTCTGCGACACCGCCGGTGGCTCGGCGTCCCTCGTGCTCCCGACGCTGCTCGGCCGGGTCGGCGTCGACGTACTCACGGTCAACGGCCGTCTCGACGAAACCATGCCGACCGAGACGCTGGCCGAGCACATGCGCGACCTCGAACGACTCGGGGAGCTGGTGGCCTCCTCCGGTGCGGCCTTCGGCGTCCGGTTCGACCCGGTGGGGGAGCGGTTGGCGATCGTGGATGACCAGGGCGCGCTCATCCACGACGATCGAGCGTTGTTGATCATGCTCGACCTGGTGGCCGCCGAACGCCGCGGCGGGACCGCCGCGCTGCCGCTCAACACGACCCGCATCGCCGAGCAGGTGGCCGCCTTCCATGGGGTGTCGATCACCTGGACGTCGACGTCTTCCGACGACCTGCTGCGGGCGGCGTCGGAGCCCGACGTCGTCTTCGCCGGTGACGGCCAGGGCGGCTTCGTCGTACCCGAGTTCGGCGCTTCGCTCGATGGCCTGGCGGCGTTCGCCCGGCTGCTGGGTCTCGTCGCCCGCACCAAGCTGTCGCTGTCGGAGATCGACGCCCGGATCCCGCGTGCGCACGTCTTGCACGTCTCGGTCCCGACCCCCTGGGCCGCCAAGGGCATGGTCATGCGCGAGGTGGTCAGCGCCGCCGGCAACCGCAAGATCGACACCACCGACGGGGTGCGGGTTGTCGAGCCGGATGGGCGCTGGGTGCTCGTCCTGCCCGACCCCGCGGAGGCGGTGACGCACCTGTGGGCAGAAGGGCCCGACGCAACAGCGGCGACCAAGCTGCTCGAAGAGTGGAGCTCAGTCGTGGAATCGGCGGGCCGGTGACCCGCTACGCTCACCGCCGCTCGAAACGACGCCGGCTAACTGTCAACCCTGGGCGGAAGGAGATCCCTGCGTGAGTGCGGACGAACATCCGGACGAGTTGCGCTACACCCGCGAGCATGAGTGGTTCGGCCGCAACGACAACGGCCGGGTGCGGGTGGGCATCACGTCGTACGCCCAGGAAGCACTCGGCGACATCGTCTACGTCACCCTGCCGGAGATCGGCACCATGGTCAGCGCGGGTGGACCTCTTGGCGAGGTCGAGTCGACGAAAAGCGTCTCCGATATCTATGCCCCAATCGGTGGCGTCGTCGTGGCCCGCAACGAGGCGCTCGATGATCGGCCGGAGCTCGTGAACAGCGATCCGTACGGCGATGGCTGGATGGTCGAGATCGAGACCACGGACGGCGACAAAGCGCTCACAGAAGGAGACGTTCTGGACGCCGCGGGGTACCGGACTTATGTCAGCGAGCTCTGACCCGGTTGACCCTGCCGTCACCGCCGCATAGGTTTCCGGCCCGACCATCAACCTCTCCTGATGGTCGAGACTGAGCCCCCAAGTACGGCGCAAAGAGCAGACACAGGAGGCCGACGCCGCCATGCCGACCGTGTTCTGCACGCAGTGCGGTCATCAGAACCCTGACGATTCTCGGTTCTGTGCAAGCTGCGGTGCCCCGCTCGCCCGGCCCGGCCAGCCGGTCGGCTCGGAGGCGAGCGGCGTGGAGACCACCTCGACGATCTCGGTGTCCGGTCTCGAGGCTCTCGACACCGACCTGCCGGAGTCGGAAGCGACGCACGATCACGTCGTCGAAGCGCTGCCGCCGGGCACCGCGCTCCTCGTCGTGAAACGCGGACCCAACGCCGGCAGCCGCTTCCTGCTCGACACCGAGGTGACGACGGCGGGTCGCCATCCGGAAAGCGACATCTTCCTCGACGACGTGACGGTGTCCCGACGGCATGCCGAGATCGTGCGTCGTGATGACACCTTCGCGGTCCGCGACGTCGGCAGCCTCAACGGCACTTACCTCAACCGAGAACGGATTGACGAGGCGGTCCTCGCCGGCGGTGACGAGGTGCAGATCGGAAAGTTCCGTCTGGTGTTCCTGCTCGGCGGACATCCCAGCGAGACGGGAGAGGGGCGATGAGCCCACGATGACCACCGCGAATCCCGCATCGTCGCGTACCGCGGCAGGAGCAGCGGCACCACCGTCGCCGGCTCGGGCCGGCCGCGCCTTCATGAGCATCGGCGACGTGCTGTCGCAGCTACGCCCGGACTTTCCCGATGTGACGATCTCGAAAATCCGGTTCCTCGAATCCGAGGGACTCGTCGAACCCGAGCGCACCGCATCGGGCTATCGCAAGTTCTCCCGCGACAATGTCTCGCGCCTGCGCTACGTCCTGTCGGCCCAGCGGGACCACTACCTGCCGCTGCGGGTCATCCGCGAGCATCTCGACGCTCTGGACCGAGGGCTCGAGCCACCGGACCTGCCGGGCGGGGGACCGCGCGTGCCCCGCACGCTCGTGGCCGCCGAGGGACTGCCCGACGCCGATGCCTTCATGCCGGATGCGACCGAGGTTCGGCTGGCTCGCGCGGAACTGCTGGACGCATCCGGGCTGTCCGATGACCAGCTCGGCCAGCTCGAGCAGTACGGCCTCATCACGACCCGCGTGGGCAGCAGCCAGTACGACGGCGAAGCCCTTGTCATCGCAAAAGCAGTTGCCGAACTCAGCCGCTTCGGCATCGAAGCTCGCCACCTGCGCGCGTTCAAGTCGGCGGCCGACCGGGAGCTCGGGCTGGTGGAACAAGTCATCACGCCGCTCGTTCGGCAACGCAATCCCGAGGCACGGGCCCGAGCAGAGGAAGCCGCGCGCGAAATCGCCGCCTTATCAATCCGGTTGCACGCAACGTTGGTGAAGGCTGGACTTCGTCCGGTGCTCGGCCGCTGACCGCGGGTACTGTGAGCCGGTCGAGTAGGGACCACCAAAACACCGGGGCGGTGACCGCGACGTGCACGAGATGAGTGTGGTTGGGGTGCGCGTCGAGCTTCCGTCGAACCAGCCGATCGTGCTGTTGAAGGAAGCCCAGGGCGACCGCTATCTCCCGATCTGGATCGGTGCGGTCGAAGCAACGGCGATCGCGTACGCCCAACAGGGCATCGTGCCGGCGCGGCCGATGACACACGACCTGTTCCGCGATGCACTCGAAGCCCTTGGCGCGCAGTTGACCGCGGTCCGGATCACCGAGCTCCGCGACGGCATCTTCTACGCCGAGTTGGTCTTCGATGGTGGCGTTGAGGTGAGCGCTCGACCGTCCGACGCGATCGCGCTAGCCATCCGCGCGGGCGTCACAATCTACGGCGAGGAGTCCGTGCTCGCGGAGGCCGGCATCGCCGTGACCGACGAACAAGAGGACGAGGTCGAGAAGTTCCGCGAGTTCCTCGACACCATCTCACCCGAGGACTTCCAGACCGGGCAGTAGCGCCGTCCCAAGTCACCAGCAGCGGGCAGCCGCCCAATTCCGGGTGACCAATCAAAGAGGAGGACGGGAGGCAGACCTTCTCGGACTCATCGCTTCAGGCTCAGGTACAGGTTGAGGGTTGCGGCGCGCCGGGACGGGTCGTTGACCCCCGGGGGAGGCACCCCTACGGTCACGACAGAGGTTAACCAGGAGGCGGAGTGGTCGAGCAGGAGGAGCCCGGCGCTGAGGCGCCCGGCAAGTCTGGGCTGCCTGCGGCTCCTGGCGAGCAGGGTGAGCTCTTCGCCCCCGACCGCGGGGTCTACGACGATTCGGTCGGCTACCGCGGGCCGACGGCCTGCGCAGCGGCCGGCATCACCTACCGCCAACTCGATTACTGGGCCCGCACCGGCCTTGTCGAGCCCTCGGTGCGTGGGGCGACCGGTTCAGGCACCCAGCGCCTGTACTCCTTCCGCGACATCCTCGTGCTGAAGGTGGTCAAGCGGCTGCTGGACACCGGGGTCTCCCTACAGAACATCCGTACCGCCGTAGATGCGCTGCGGCAACGCGGCGTGGAGGACCTCTCGCGCATCACGATGCTGTCCGACGGCACCACGGTCTACGAGCTGACCACGCCCGACGAGGTCGTCGACCTCCTGCAAGGTGGCCAGGCAGTGTTCGCGATCGCACTCGGCCGCGTCGTGCGTGACGTCGAGGGCAGCCTCGCCAGCCTCCCGCACGAGCGGGCCGACGGCGAAGCAGAAGAGGTGGCCCCCGTGCACGCCAGCGCTGACGAGCTGTCGACGCGCCGCAGCAAGCGGGGCACGGGCTGACGCACCGTCCGTAACACCTGCCACACCGGTCTCACCCTTCGCGCGCCACGCCTGCCTGGCGTGACGCTCCCCGAGAGCGCTGATACCGTCAATTCTGGTCGTTACACCCGCACGGGAGAGACCTGGACCCGCGGTTTCGCCGCACAAGCCAGGCGCCGAAGGGGCAACCCTCCCCGGAACCTCTCAGGCCAACGGACCGCGCGGGCAGACCACTCTGGAGGGTGACCGGACAGAGGGGGAGGCCCCGGACCCGGCACGGGTCCGTTCGGCCAGGAGGCCCCGTGTCCGACCGGCATTCCACCGAGCACGCGGTGGGCTTCGCGGACCGCCACATCGGCCCGTCGCCCGACGACGAGGCAAAGATGCTCGCCGTCGTCGGATACGGATCCCTCGACGACCTGCTCGCCGATGCCATCCCAGCCACCGTCCGCGACGACACCCCACTCCAGTTACCTGCTGCCGGCAGCGAAGCCGAGGTGGCGGCCGAGCTCCGCGCGCTCGCCGCCCGCAACAGGCCAACGGTGTCGATGCTCGGGCTGGGGTACGCCGACACGTTCACCCCGCCGGTGATTCGCCGGAACATCCTGGAGAACCCGTCGTGGTACACGGCGTACACGCCCTATCAACCGGAGATCAGCCAGGGCCGGCTCGAGGCGTTGCTCGCCTTCCAGACCATGGTCAGCGACCTGACCGGGCTGCCCACGGCGGGTGCGAGCCTGCTGGACGAGGCGACCGCGGCCGCGGAGGCAATGACGCTTTGTCGGCGTGTCAGTAAGTCGACATCGGATCGGTTCCTCGTCGACGCCGACTGCCACCCACAGACACTCGCCGTGATCGCAACCCGCGCCGAGCCGCTCGGGCTCGCCGTCGTGGTGACCGACCTCGCTGGCGGCCTTCCGGATGGCGAGTTCTTCGGCGTGCTGGTGCAAGACCCGTCATCCTCAGGCACGGTGCGCGACCGGACCGCCCTGATCGCAGCAGCGCACGACCGGGGCGCCCTCGTCACGATGGCCACCGACCTGCTCGCGGTGACCCTGCTGCGGTCACCGGGGGAGATGGGCGCCGACGTCGCCGTCGGCTCGGCCCAGCGCTTCGGTGTACCGCTCGGCTTCGGTGGCCCGCACGCCGGCTTCATGGCCGTGCGCGCCGGACTGGAACGCCACCTCCCCGGCCGGCTCGTCGGGGTGTCGATCGATGCCGACGGCGCACCGGCCTACCGGCTGGCCCTGCAGACCCGCGAGCAGCACATTCGGCGGGAAAAGGCGACCAGCAACATCTGCACCGCCCAGGTGCTCCTCGCCGTGATCGCCGCGATGTATGCCGTCTACCACGGCCCGGAAGGCCTCCGCCGCATCGCCGAGCGCATCCACCACCACGCCCGGGTGCTCGCTGCTGGATTGCGGGCCGGCGGGGTGCAGTTGGGATCCGAGTCCTTCTTCGACACCGTCACCGCGAGCGTTCCCGGCCGAGCCCGGTCCGTCGTCGACGCCGCACTGCTGTCGGGGATCAACCTGCGGCTGGTCAATGAGGACACCGTCGGTATCTCCTGCGACGAGGTGACCACCCGCGCGCACCTCGAGGCCGTATGGGCTGCCTTCGGAGTCCAACCGGTCGATGCCGACAGTCTCGACGCCGGCGAGCCGGCGTTCGGCAATGAGTTGCGTCGCGAACCGGCGTACCTCACCCATCCGGTGTTTCACGCCCACCGCTCGGAGACGGCGCTGCTGCGCTTCATGCGCCGCCTGGCCGGACGCGACTATGCGCTCGACCGCGGCATGATCCCGCTGGGCTCCTGCACGATGAAGCTCAACGCGACGGCCGAGATGGAGCCGATCAGCTGGCCGGAGTTCGCGGGGATCCACCCGTTCGCGCCGATCGAGCAGGCGCAGGGCTACCTCTCGCTCATTCGTGACCTCCAAAGCTGGCTCGGCGACATCACGGGCTACGACGCGGTCTCGTTGCAGCCGAACGCCGGTTCGCAAGGTGAGCTCGCCGGGCTGCTCGCGATTCGCGGCTACCTCCGCGACCGCGGCGAGTCGGACCGGGACGTGTGCCTCATCCCGTCATCGGCGCACGGTACGAACGCAGCATCCGCGGTCATGGCCGGATTGCGCGTCGTGGTTGTCGCCTGCGACAAGGACGGCAACGTCGATGTCGAGGACCTGCGCGCGAAGGTCACTGCAAACGCGGACCGGCTGGCGGCGCTGATGGCGACCTATCCGTCGACACACGGGGTGTTCGAGTCGGCGATCACCGACATCTGCGCGGCCGTGCACGACGCCGGCGGTCAGGTGTACGTCGACGGTGCGAACCTCAACGCACTCGTCGGCTGGTCGAAGCCGGGCAAGTTCGGTGCCGACGTGTCGCACCTCAACTTGCACAAGACGTTCTGCATCCCGCATGGGGGCGGCGGCCCGGGTGTGGGACCTGTCGCGGTTCGGGCCCACCTCGCGCCCTATCTGCCCAACCATCCGCTGCAACCGGAGGCCGGACCGGCGACAGGTCCGGGGCCGGTATCGGCGGCCCCGTGGGGCTCGGCGGGAATCCTGCCGATCCCGTGGGCGTACCTGCGGCTGATGGGTCCCGACGGCCTGCGTCGCGCGACGGGTGTCGCCGTACTCGCCGCGAACTATGTCGCTCGCCGGCTAGCACCGCATTTCCCGGTGCTCTACACCGGGCCATCTGATCTGGTGGCACACGAATGCATCCTCGACCTGCGACCGATCACCAAGCAGACCGGCGTGACCGTTGACGACGTCGCCAAACGGCTCATCGACTACGGGTTCCACGCACCGACGATGTCGTTCCCGGTCGCGGGGACGTTGATGATCGAGCCGACCGAGTCGGAACCGTTAGCGGAGCTGGATCGCTTCTGCACGGCGATGACTGCGATCCGCGCAGAGATCGACCGTGTCGCTGACGGCACGTGGGATGGCGCAGACAATCCGTTGCGCAACGCCCCGCATACCGCGGCGATGATTGCGGGGGAGTGGAGTCATCCCTACGACCGCGAGGTCGCGGTGTTCCCGTTGCCGCAGATCAAGCTGGACAAGTACTGGCCGCCGGTGCGACGAGTGGAGGGGGCGTACGGCGACCGCAATCTGATGTGCAGCTGCCCGCCGATCGAGTCCTACAGCAGTTGACGGAGGACGGCGTCAGGCGGCAGAACGCTGGGGCCGGCGCGGGGCGATCACACGGCCGTCCGGCAGCAGTTCACCGGTGTCTTCGAAGAGAACAACGCCGTTGCACAGCAGCGACCAGCCCTGCTCGGGGTGCGTGGCGACGGTGTGTGCCGCGTCGCGGTCAGGTGCCTCTGCCGTGGGACAGGACGGGGAGTGCTGGCACATCTGCGTGCCCTTCGACTTGCCGTGCTGTTGGGCGCCCCCAATGGGCGTCGTCTCACTGCAAGTGTCGACAGATCACGTGCCTTCTGAAATAGCTCCTTGTCATGGTTGTGGACATGTCCGGCTAGTCCTTTCTGGAGTGCACGTCCCTGATCACAATGGACTAATCCAGGCAACTCCGACGTTCCGTTCAGCAAACTCGCAGACTCGGTTGGCAGACTGGAGACATGGACGAGACACGCGTCACCAGGATCGTCGCGGCGCTGCGTGCCCGCGGGGTTTTCGCGCACGTAGCCCGGACCGGCGTCTACCAGACCGGTATCCGCGTCGTCATACCTGACGGACGTGAGGTGCTGTGGGACACCGACGGGGCCGCAGGGCTCGAAGCGCAGATCATGCGCGACGGCGTGCTCGTTGGCTTCGTCCCCGACATTCCGAACTCTGAGAACCTCGACGAGAACGGTGTCGTCGACACGATCGCGGCCACGGAATACGGCGACGGCTGACAGCCGGGGGAGCGCCGAGGCGGCCCACCCGAGTGCGGCAGGATGGATCCGTGCGGCTGGCCTACCGAAGTGAGCTCGGCCATGTCCGGAAGCGAAACGAAGACGCAGTGCTCGTGCCCGCTCCCGACGTTCGATCCGCTGAGCCGTGGGTCGTGGCTGTGTCCGACGGGATGGGTGGTCATCCCGCGGGCGATGTCGCCAGTGAGATCACGGTGCAGACCCTCGCGAGCGGGCTGAACCGAGACGCTGGTCCGGCAGACCTCGTCGACGTGTTGCTCGCCGCCAACAAGGCAATCCAGGTCGCGGCCGAAGCAGACCCAAAGACAACGGGCATGGGAGCGACCGCGGTGGTCGCGGTCATCGACTCGACGCACGCCGACATCGCGCACGTCGGCGACAGCCGCGCGTACCTGGTCCGCGACGGCGCGGCCCACCAGCTGACCGCCGACCACAACAAGATGGGCTACCTGACCCAGGCGCTCGGCCACGGCAACGTGTCACCGGACACGGTCACCACCATGTTGCACCGCGGCGACCGACTCTTGTTGTGCACCGACGGGCTGACCGGACTGGTGTCGGACTCGGTGATCGGTGAACTCGCTATGGCGGGTGATCCAGAGACGGCGTGTGACCGGCTCGTGTACGCCGCCCTCAACGCCGGCGGGCATGACAACGTCACCGTCGTCCTCGTCGCGGTCTGAGACCCCAATTGCCCCCGGAGGGGGTCGAGTGGGGGAAGGCCCTCACCCGCCCTTCCGCCAGCCAACCTGACATAATGTGTCTTATCGGCACTCGGTCACCGGGACGGGTCCGCGCCAGGTGCGGTGCGCGCCGACCGGACGGCGGCCCGCTCCCGACTCAGAGGTTGCTGTAGAGCAGGTGGTGGTTCGCCGTACCACCGCGGCCGAGGGGGCCCGCGGAAGTACCGGTGACGATGCCCTTGGTGGTCAGCGCGTAGAGCGCGTTCCGGACGGTTTGCGGGCTGGCACTCGGACTCCCCTGCAGGTACAGCGCGGCGACGCCAGCGGTGTGCGGCGTTGCCATCGAGGTGCCGCTGATCGTGTTGGTCGCCGTGTCGCTGGCGTACCAGTCACTGGTGATGTTCACGCCCGGCGCGAACCAGTCGACGCAGGGGCCGAAATTGGAGAACGACGCGGCCTTGTCGGTGTTGTCGGTGGCACCGATGGTCATGGCTGTCGCGACCCGGGCCGGTGAGACGTTGCACGCGTTCTGCGGGCGACCGATCACGTTGCCGTTGCCGGCCGCGATTGCATAGCTCACGCCGTCGGCGATCGAGTTGGCCACCGCGCTGTCCAGCGCGGTCGAAGCGCCGCCACCGAGACTCATGTTGGCGACGGCGGGTGCACCGGCGGCATGGTTGGCCGTAACCCAGTCGACGCCAGCGATAACGCCACTCGTCGCGCCACTGCCACTGCAGTCGAGGACGCGGACGGCGACCAGCTTCACACTCTTCGCGATGCCGTACGTCGCGCCGCCGACGGTGCCGGAGACGTGCGTGCCGTGCCCGTTGCAGTCGTCCGCCGCGCCGCCGTCGACCTCGTCGACGCCACTGACAGCACGACCGCCGAAGTCGGAGTGGCTGAAGCGGATGCCGGTGTCGATGATGTACGCCGTGACGCCGCTGCCCGTCGCCGTGTAGTTGTAGACGCCGTTGAGCGGACGGTTGCGCTGGTCAGTGCGGTCGAGACCCCAGGTGGCCCCGGACTGGCTGCCGTTGGCGCGCACGACCTGGTCTCGCTCGATGTAGGCAACGGCCGAGCTCGCGCGCAACGATCTCACCGCCGCGGTGGGCAACGCAGCCGAAAACCCCCGCAAGGCGTTCGTGTAGACGTGCTGCACGGCGCCGCCAAGAGCGCGTGCCTGCGCGGCAGCCGCGGTCGGGCTCGACGCACCAGCGCGCAGCACGACGATGTAGTTGCCGACGGGCGCCGGTTTCGCCTGTGCCGGAAGCACACCCAAGGCGAGCAGTGCAGTGATGGGCGCAGCGAGCAGCAGACGAGCACGCACGAGGGTCTCCTTGGGACGGATGGGGGCGTCCTTCCTAACGAATGAACGCCCAACCCGGGCTGATGTCGCGGCCCGCCGGGAAGATCCTTCCACCATCTACCCCGGCTCGGCAGTCCGCTGGTCGGAGTAGGCGATCGCGCTGAGCGCCGCGCCGCCGGCACCGGCCAGGGCCGCCAGCGTGCCGAGCACCCGGCCGACGTCCCCGCGCGCCGTCGCCTGGCCCAGGGCCAGCGCGTCCACGGTGTCGGCGGCGCCCGCGAGGACAAGCCAGGGCGGCAGTCCCCCGCGTCGGGTCGCCACGAGCGTGCCAACGCCCAGCGCCAGGTCCCGCGCGCCGAGCATCCGGACCAGCCAGCTGATCCGGTCCGCGGTAATGCGGTCGACACCGAGTGGGCGGGGTAAGAGCATGGGACGGACGAGCATGGTCGCGCCGAGGGCGCTCCGAAGCACCCCGAGCGTCACCGGGAGCCGCGCACGCGTAGTGGGTAAGGGCAACCTAACCACTCCAAGGCAACCAAATCGGGCGTTCGGACGTCTGTCTGAGGGAATCTTTACCTATGACCGCTCGTTAGCCGAGATAGATACCGAGGAGGCCCAATATGGGAGAGCGCGTTATGCGCGGCAGCCGCCTCGGGGCCGTGAGTTACGAAAACGATCGCAGCATGGACCTGGCACCACGCCAGGCCGCTACGTACGTCTGCCCCGAGGGACACCGCTTCGTGGTGCCACTTTCCGCTGAGGCGGAGATCCCAGCGACGTGGGAATGCCGCGTCTGCCGGGCACCGGCACTCGTCGTCGATGGGACGTTGCCAGAGCCGAAGAAGACCAAGCCACCGCGCACGCACTGGGACATGCTCCTCGAGCGGCGCAGCACCAAGGAGCTGGAAGAGCTGCTCACCGAGCGCCTCGATCTCCTGCGCGCTGGACGGAAGAAGAGCGCGTAACAACGCTTGTTTCAGCCGGCCCGACCGATCTGGTCGGGCCGGTTTGTTGTGGGCGGGGGATCCTCGTCGACGACCTCACCATCGATGACATCGCCGTACGCCGGGCCGTGCCCTGGCCGGCGCTGGCCGGCGACGGTGGTCACGACCCGGACCCGCCGGCCCATGAGCCGTGCCAGGAACCGCCGGGCGAGCGGGCGGGTGAACGGCAGCACGAGAAACAACCCGACCGCGTCGGTAACGAACCCGGGCGACAGCAGCAGCGCTCCCCCGAGTACGACGAGCGCGCCGTCGGCGACCTCGTGCGTCGGCACCCGGCCGGCCTGGATGGCCGTGCGCAGCGCGAGCCATGCTTTGGCGCCTTCGCGGCGGACGATCGCCGCCCCGATGATGCCGTCGAGCAGCAGCAGCACCACCGTTGGCAGGGCACCGATGGCCTGACCGACTTGAATGATCACGTAGATCTCGATGACCGGAACCACCAAGAAGGCGAGCAGCAACAACAACCCCATGGTCAGCTCACCGTCCGCGAGGTGGGCGAGGGCGACCCGCGATCCGGCCGCCGCGCCGTGAACGCCCAGCCGGTGACGCGCCACAGGGCTTCGGCGACGATCCGCCGGCTCATCTTGCTGGCGCCGTACTCCCGCTCGACAAAGGTGATGGGGACTTCCACGACGACGAAACCGGCCCGCAAGGCGCGCCACACGAGGTCCACCTGGAAGCAGTACCCCTGCGAGGCCACGTCGTCGAGTTCCAGGTCCTTGAGTACCGCGCTTCGGTAGGCACGGTAGCCGCCGGTCGCGTCCCGCAACGGGATCCCGAGGGCGGCGCGAACGTACGCATTGCCTCCGCGCGAGAGCAGCATTCGGCTGGCCGGCCAGTTGCGCACCGCTCCCCCGGGTACCCAGCGGGAGCCGAGCACGACATCCGCCGTACGCAAGGCCGCCAGCAGTCGCGGCAGCTCTTCGGGTGCGTGCGATCCGTCGGCATCCATCTCGACGACGACGTCAAAACCGTGATCGAGCGCCCACCGGAACCCGTCGAGGTACGCCGCGCCGAGTCCTTGCTTTGACGAACGGTGTAACACCGCAACGTGGTCATCGGCAGCGGCGAGCCGATCGGCGATCGCGCCGGTCCCGTCGGGACTTGCGTCATCGAGGACGAGAACATGCGCCTCTGGCACGGCTGCGCGCGTGCGGGTCACGATGCTTTCGACGTTCTCGGCTTCGTTGTACGTCGGGATACATACGCACACCCGGCCGACATCGGCGAGGGTGTCGGTCACACGTCCACGCTAGCGCGACGTTCGGCGAACATTCCTGACAGCGACGCTGCTGCTGTCAATGGCTCCGGGATCCGGAGCCGGTCACCCTTCGAACCGGCATCAACCCGCTGGCTGCGGGCGTGACAACCGTTGTCTACGGGGTGCCCGACTCCGGCCCAGATGTGGTGTCACACCCAACGTCCGACGGGGGGTTTCCGTCCCGTCCTCCCGCGCGGTTTGAACCTGGCGCTGCCCAGCCGCTCATGGGGTCGGAAGGCCTCCGGTCTGAACGCTTCCTTCAGTGGACCGGCGGAACCTAGCGCGCTCGGACGGGTCGCTGTCAACCACGTCCTGACCTGCATGAACGTCTCGTTCTCGCAGGTCACCGGCATGATCAACGATCGTGAAGAGAACGAATATTTCCTCCGTTTGGACTACGTCGGGTGCACAAAACCCGTCCAAGTGTCTAGCCCGGGACGACGACAGTGCCGCGTGCGGTGACAGCGGTGATTGGTTCTGGCAAAACGGTCGCAGCTGACGGGCCGCGTTCGGGGACCGCGCGGCACACCACGGCTGCGACGAACTCCACCTCACGACTGCGTTTTCCGACGCGCGTCAGCGTCGCGGTCACTTCAACGACGTCACCGGCACGAACGGGCGCGTGGAACGTCACGTCGCTGTAGCCGGCGAGCAACCCTTCATCGCGGTCAGTGCGAATGGCCAGCTCCGTCGCGACGTCACCGAACAAACCCAGTGCATAGGCACCATCGACGAGATTGCCGCCGTAGTGCGCGTGTGAGTAGGGGACATAGCGCCGATGCACGACCCGCATGCCAACGTTGGGCCCCTCCCCCGCAGTCATGCAGGAACCGTTGCCAGGGCGTGCACGAGATAGCTCGCGACCTCGCGTGGTGTCGTGCCCTTGGTGAAGATGCGGTCGACGCCAAGGTCGGTTGCCGCGGCGGGGTCGAATCGCGGCCCGCCGGCAATCAGCAACGGACGCGTGTCCGCGTCAAAACCAGCCTGCATCGCGGTCGCAACTTCGCGCACATGATGCAGATGCGCATCGCGTTGGGTGACAACCTGGCTGACCAGCACCGCGTCGGCGCGCTCGGTGCGGGCGCGTCGCGCCAACATCTCCGCGTCGACCTGTGATCCGAGGTTGATCACCTTGATCTCGCGGTAGGACTCGAGGCCCTTCTCGCCCGCAAACCCTTTGACAGAAAGGATTGCGTCGAGTCCGACCGTGTGCGCGTCGGTCCCGACCGCAGCTCCGACGACCACGAGCCGGCGCTTCAACCCGGCACGAATGGCGAGGTTGATCTCCTTCGTCGACAACAGCGGGAACTCGCGTTCGACAACCGTGACGTCACGGAGGTCCACGAGATGACTGACCCGGCCATACACAACGAAGAAGGTGTACGTCGGTCCCATCGCCTTGGTGTGCGCAACCATCGCCGGCTCGAGACCCATCTTGCTCGCCAGTTGCAGCGCGGCGCCCTCCGCGCGCGCATCTGCAGGTATCGGCAATGTGAATGACAGCTGCACCATGCCGTCGCCAGTGGTGTCGCCGTACGGACGGACAACGGGGTGTTCATCCACGGTCTTCATCACGACGCCTCGAGAATGTCGGTGGCCGGGTTGTAATAGCCATCTGCATGTTCAGCGACTCCCTCGAGCCCCTTGCCGCCATCGGCGGGACGTCGGGTCACCCCGAAGGTTCCCTTGGCGATGGCGTCAAGAAGACCCTGATCGCAGATGCGGTCCAGCAAATCGATGGACTCACCGAGCACGTGTCGTGCGCGCTTCTGGATGAATCCGTTGCGCGGCGGGTGAAAGTCCTCGGCGAGGTTGCCGGCTGCGCTGCGCACGTAACGCACATTCTCGATGGCGAGATCGCGATCGGACAGGAACGGCGTGTGAATGCCTTCGGTCATCATGCCGACGAGGATGATCGACTGACCGGTCATCACGCCGACGAGGTTGAAGAACCCGTCGAGCAGGTAGCCGGCGAACACGTTGCCGGTCATGTGCTTCGTCGGCGGCATGTACTTCAACGGTGCCGTGGGGAACAGTTCCCGAACGAGCTGTGCATGTGCGAGTTCCAGCCGGAACTGGTCAGGGATATCGGGATTGATCTCGAACGCGTGCCCGAGTCCGAGCTGCCAGTCCTCGAGCCCGGCTTCTTTTGCGAACCGCTCGTTGAGCAACTGGCTGACGATGACCGTGTGCGCTGCGTCGACGGCGTCGGCCGTCGTCAGGTAGTTGTCCTCGCCGGTGTTGATGACGATGCCGGCGCGCGCATGAATCTGTCGGGAGAAACGCTGGTCGACGAAGGTTCGCACCGGGTTGATGTCGCGGAAGATGATGCCGTACATGCAGTCGTTGAGCATCATGTCGAGGCGTTCGAGGCCCGCCAGGGTGGCGATCTCCGGCATGCACAAGCCGGACGCATAGTTGGTCAGCCGCACGTAGCGTCCGAGCTCTTGTGATACGTCGTCGAGCGCGGTGCGCATCAGCCGGAAGTTCTCCTGCGTCGCATAGGTCCCGGCGAATCCTTCGTGTGTCGCGCCTTCCGGTACGTAGTCGAGCAACGACTGGCCGGTCGACCGGATCACCGCGATAACGTCGGCGCCCTCCCGGGCGGCCGCTTGCGCTTGCGGGATGTCCTCGTCGATGTCCCCAGTCGCAACGATCAGGTAGATCCACGGGTAGTCGGGATCACCGAGCTTGCGCAGCAGCTTGTCGCGTTCGCGCCGACGGGCGTCGATGCGCTTGATGCCTGTCCCGATGGCTGCGCGCGACGTACGCCGTGCGCGGTCGGCCGCTTTGCCGGTGGGCAGCCCGAACGTGACACTTCCGGTTGCGGCCTTCTCCGCGAGTGCGCGTAGATCCGTGTGGTCACCCGACGCAAGCGCGTGCCAGACCGGGAGCGCGACACCGTGCTCGAGGCCGACATCGGACCGCACCGCATCAGCGAGCCGGTTCACCCATGGGATGCCGGCTGCGTCGGCGCCCTGCAAACCACCAAGGCGCAGTACCGCCCGCTCGATGGACACAGTCGTGTTGGTGCGCGCAAGCTTCTCAACCGGTGCGGCCGCGCGCTTGGCGAGCTGACGTGCCTGGCGGACAACTGCGGGGTCGAGGTCGAGCTTCTTGTACGTCGTCATGCCGGTTGCTCGGTAGCAAGGCGGCGGTCGAACAGCGAACGCACGCTGGCGTTCGTGCGCACGAGATCCAGCGCCATCGCGGCGTGGCCGGGCACGAATCCGTTGCCCACCAACATGGTTACGTCGGCCGCGAGCCCCTCGGCGCCCAGTGCCGCGGCGGTGAACGACGTGGCCATCGAGAAGAACACCACGGTTCCGCCAGCCGCCGTCGCGAGGATTGCGCCGTGTTCACAACCGGGTACGTCGACACAGACGACGGTGACGTCGACGGGCATACCGACCGCAGCTGCTAGCGCAATCGCATCTCGCGCATCGGCACGCACCACGGTGTCGGCGAGACCCGAGCCAACCAGCGCGTCGTACTCCGCAGCCGACGGCACGACACCGATGACCCGCGAGGCACCCGCCTGCCGCGCCGCTGCGAGGGCGAGGGACCCGGACTTGCCGGCCGCGCCGATGACGGCGACCGATGGCGCGTCGTACGACGCGACGACTCGTGCCGTCAATGCGGGCGCGCCGCACACATCCAGCGCGGCAAGCGCCAGCGGCGTGGGCAGATCGTCGGGCAATGGCGCAGCGATGCTGCGCGCGAAAAGGATGGCGTGTCCCTCTGCTGGCACCTGTTCCGACCGGCCATCCCACCGGAGGAGACCATCCGTCAGTGCGAGCGGCGTGAGTGTCAGCGAAACGAGCGTGGCTACCCGCTGGCCGACCACCAGCCCGAGCGGAGAGTCCGGGCCGACCTCGGCGACGGTGCCCACGAGCATCCCGCCGGACCCGGTAACCGGGTTGTGCATCTTGCCGCGGGAACCCACGATCGCGAGCACCTCAGCGCGGACCGCGTCGCCGTTTCCGGCATTGGCGTCGGCGAGCTGGCGGTAGGACGCGGCGTCGAGGTTGAGGCGCTCCACCGCAATGCGGACCTCATCGGGCCAGATGTCGGGCGACGCGTCCAGCCGCAGGGCAGCCTGCGGCAGTGCGCCCGCGGGCTCGATGACGCGGTGCAACCCGATCGGTGAGGCCGGCTCGCGAATGCTCCCCCGCGCGACCCCGCCGTCAGCCATGACGCCAATTTCTCGCACGGTCACCTTCCGGGGAAATCGACAGGAATTCATCCTGTCGAGCGCCCACTCTACCGGAAGATCTCCGGTATTCTCATCCCTATGACGGACAACGTCCCGCAACAGGGTGCCCCCCAGCCATACGTCTACGTGCGCCGCCCGCTCGCGGAGCCGGACTGGCGGCGGCTCCCTGGCTACCGGGACGTCACCGACGCCGAGTGGCGCGATGCGCAGTGGCAGCGTGCCCACTGCGTGAAGAACGCCAAACAGCTCCGTGCCGTCATGGGCGATCTGCTCGACGAGCGGTTCTACGCCGACATGGAACGCGACCAGGCCGAGCGCGCGACAATGTCGCTGCTGCTCCCACCGCAGATGCTCAACACGATCGTTCCGGACAGTGAGCCTGACACCGCGTCGTTCTACGCCGACCCCGTGCGCCGATACATGCTTCCCGTTTACTCGGATCGTCGCGACGAATGGTCGAGCCACCCGTTCTCCACCCGTGACTCGTTGCACGAAGCGGAGATGTGGGCCGTTGAGGGTCTGACACATCGCTACCCGACCAAGGTGCTGGCCGAGTTGCTGTCGACGTGCCCGCAGTACTGCGGCCACTGCACCCGGATGGACCTCGTCGGCAACTCCACGCCACAGGTCGACAAGCATCGCTTTGCCTTGAAGCCGGTCGACCGGCTCGACTCGATGATCGATTACCTGCAACGTACGCCGGGCGTGCGTGACGTCGTTGTCTCCGGTGGCGACGTCGCGAACATGCCGTGGCCACGGCTCGAGCAATTCTTGAGCCGACTGCTGGAGCTCGACTCGATTCGCGACATTCGGCTGGCGACGAAAGCGCTGATGGGCCTCCCCCAGCACTGGTTGCAGGATGATGTCCTCGCCGGTGTCGAGCGCGTGGCAACAGTCGCTCGCGAACGCGGCGTCAGTCTCGCCGTACACACGCACGTAAACGCGGCTCAACAAGTAACCCCGCTCGTCGCCGACGCGGCCAAAGCGCTGCTGGCGGCAGGTGTGCGCGACGTACGCAACCAAGGTGTGCTGCTCCGCGGCGTCAACACGACATCCGAAGCGCTGCTTGATTTGTGCTTTGCATTGCAAGACGAGGCGGGGATCCTCCCCTACTACTTCTACATGTGCGACATGATCCCGGGCGCTGAGCACTGGCGCATCGCAGTCTGGGAAGCACAGGCTCTGCAGCACGCGATCATGGGTTATCTACCCGGGTTCGCGACCCCGCGCATCGTCTGCGATGTCCCGTACGTCGGCAAGCGCTGGGTACACCAGATCGCCGAGTACGACCGCGATCGCGGCATCTCCTACTGGACCAAGAACTACCGCACTGGCATCGAGGCGGGCCACCCGGACGCGTTGACCCGCCGCTACCCCTACTACGACCCGATCCACACGCTGCCGGCAGCAGGCCAGACATGGTGGGCGCAGCACCGGGACGACGCGGTGCTGGAGGCGTTCACCGCGTAGGCGGCTACAGTCCCGCGATGCCGAATGCGCGGAACCCCCAATCGCGACCATGGTGGCGGGACGCCGTTTTCTACGAGATCTATGTGCGGAGCTTCGCGGATGCCAACGGCGACGGCGTCGGCGATCTCGCAGGGATCCGCGCCCGGCTGGATCACCTCGTGGACCTCGGCGTGGATGCGCTCTGGCTCACGCCGTTCTACCCGTCACCGATGGCCGACCACGGCTACGACGTGGCGGATCCACGCAATGTCGACCCGTTGTTCGGTGACCTCACCGGGTTCGATGCTCTTGTCACCGACGCGCACGACAAAGGGCTGCGGCTCATCGTGGATGTCGTACCGAACCACTCGAGCAACGCACATCCGTGGTTCGTTCAAGCGTTAGCAGAGGGGCCGCGCAGCGCCGCCCGCGATCGCTACCTGTTCCGCGATGGAAGAGGTCGGAAGGGATCAGATCCACCGAACAACTGGGACTCCGTGTTTGGCGGCTCAGCGTGGACGCAGGTCGGGGATGGGCAGTGGTACCTCCATCTATTCGCTCCGGAACAACCTGACCTGAACTGGCGTCATCCAGATGTCGCAGCGGACTACGAACAGACGCTGCGCTTTTGGCTCGACCACGGTGTCGACGGCTTCCGCATCGACGTCGCGCACGGCTTGTTCAAGGACCCAGCGCTTCCGGATGCGCCGGGTTCGTCACTGGATCTCATGGCCGACACCTTCGTGCCGACCCCAACGTGGAACCAGCCGCAGGTGCATGACGTTTACCGGCACTGGCGAAGCATCTGCGCAGCTGATCCGCGTGAACCCGTCCTTGTCGGCGAGGTCTGGATCGGCGACCCCTCCGTTGTTGCCGACTACGTCCGGCCGGACGAGTTGCACCTTGCGTTCAACTTCCGGCTGTTGTTTGCCCGATGGAAGCCACAGCTGATCCGGAACGCGATCGAGACATCCATCGACTCGTTGAGCACCGTCGGTGCCCCACCCACCTGGGTGCTCGCCAACCACGACGTCGTCCGCCAGGTCACGCGCTACGGGGGCGGCGAGTCAGGTGCCCGGCGAGCGCGCGCAGCGATCCTGCTGCTGCTCGCGCTGCCCGGGCCGGTTTTCCTGTACGCCGGCGAGGAGCTCGGCCTGCCCGAGGTCGAGCTGCCCCCCGAAGCCCTCCAGGACCCCGTGTGGGAGCGCTCGGGCCACACAATCCCGGGCCGGGACGGCTGCCGAGTCCCGCTGCCCTGGTCAGGTGAGCGGCCGCCGTACGGCTTTGCTCCCCCGGGAACGACTACCTGGTTGCCGATGCCGGACGACTGGGGCGCCTACACGGTCGCCGCCGAGCACAGCGACCAGGATTCGATGCTTCGGCTGTACGCCGATGCGCTGCGCCAACGGCGCACCCAACCGGCCCTTGGAGACGGAGCGCTCGAATGGCTCGAAGGCCCGTCCGACGTGCTCGATTTCACTCGGCCTGACGCAACTCGAGCGATTCGCTGCATCCTCAACATGTCCGCGCAGGCCATTGATCTGCCGGATCAGGAGGTACTGCTGTCGAGTGGTGGGCTGCCGGATCGTCAACTGCCGCCGGACTCCGCGGTGTGGTTGATCGCTTAGTGCGTCAACGTCGACATGACCGTCGAGAACGAAAGCGCGGCCGCTACTGGGTCCGGAGGACGGTGCTGGATGGATGTTGCGAGATGCAGTTTGCGCGCGAGCAGCTGCGCCGCGGTCAGCCGGCGCACCGGGGTCGCCGCGGACCGGCGAACGCTTCGGGTTGCTGTCGCAGACGATTGATGGGTGGTGCTGCGGTGCACATAACTCGAGCCGGATGAACCAGTGCGTGCGCGGAAGACCTCGTCGACGTAGTAGTTGCCGTCGCTGCCCTTAGCGACGCCAACACCGATCTCGTTGAAAGTGGTCGAGAGGATGTTGCCGCGGTGCCCGGAGGAGTTCATGAAGGCGCTCTGCACCTGGCTTTCGCTCTGGCCCGACCCGACGTTCTCGCCGATCGAACGCCAGCAGCACGCCTCGGATCCGAGCGAGGAGTTGTGGTAGATGGTGCGCCGCGCAGCCATGGACTGGGCGTGCCGCTGCGCAATCGAGGACAGGTCACCAGCGACGGCGTACGACGACAGCCCATTGCTCGCCCGAGCGCTGTTGGCTCGCGACGTGAAGTACCCCGCGCTCGCCTGCGCCTGGCCGGCTGAGGTCAGCACGACCACGATCGCCGTCGCAAAACAGACGGCTGTGGCGAGGAAGGGGGTGAATGGTCGCGGCGTGGTGCGTCGCGGCACGCGAGGTCCTCCGGCTGCTGTCTAGGTCGGCGGGCCCTGTGGTCCGGGCTTGGGGGGGCGAAACGGACAACCCGCACCATGCCAGATGCCCCCCCGGGGCTGTCCAGCCGGACTCACCCGTTTGGCCTAATGGGGCGAATGGTTAGTTTGGGGCGCGTGTGGCGTCACACGTGCGCGCACGCTCAATTCTGGTAACGCTGCGTCACAATTGCCCGGTATGAGGGTGCCGAAAAAAAAATCACAGAGCGGGCGGGCGACCTTCGAATGGCGTCGACAACACGACCGTCGTCCGCGTCGAAACGCCGGCCGCAGCACGGATCTCCTGCAGCAAGATCTCCAACTCGACCGGCGACGCGACGCGCACTTTCAGGATGTAGCTCTCGTCACCCGCCACGCTGTGACACGCCTCGATTGCGGCTAAATGTCGCAGCCGGTCCGGCGCGTCATCGGGAGCGCTTGGATCCGTTGGCTTGATGGACACGAACGCGGTGAGCGGCAGGCCCACCTCGTCGGCGTCGAGCAGCACGGTGAAACGGCGTAACACGCCACGTTGCTCGAGCCGACGCACGCGTTGGTGCACGGCCGACACGGACAGGCCCGAGGCCTTGGCGAGGTCGGTGAAGCTCATCCGCCCGTCCTCGGCAAGGAGGGCGAGGATGCGCCGATCCGTCTCCTCCACGGCGGGCAGGGTAGCCGTGAATGCCCTTCAGCGGGACGGGGACCGGGGCGGGTTCGCAGCCAGCGCTGGCCGGAGCGGGCCGTCGCCCGCCTCCCAGCTGGAGTCGCCCGAGGGCGTGTGCGAGGCGGGCGACGTCACCGCGTCCGTCGTGTCCCCTACGTTCTAGCGGACACGATGGATCGAGCCGTCCGGTGCGCGCTCGTAGGCCACGGCAGTACCGATCTCTACGTCGCTTGCGCCGTTCTGCACCGTTACCGGTACAGACCGCCCGGACGCCGGGTGGGCCGACGCCAGGGCGGGAGCAGCTAGTGCCCCGGCCGTGCCGGCCACGAGGGCCAGCGCGATCGAGACACGACCCGCGGTGGTGCGCAGGACCGTGTGCATAGGAGTTCTCCGCTCCGTTGGCCCAACCCTTGCGGGTCGAGTCCTCCGGACCAGCCGGTCTCGCCACTCACTCCCCGAGCGGTCTAGGCGACCGTGTTTCTCCGTGCCCCAGTTGCCTGGGGTCGGTGGGGACCGCTCGGATCACCGTGTCCCGTCCACCTGAGCAGGAGCCCAGGCTCCGTCGTATTCGACGGATGACCGAAGAATCTTGACTCGCCCAAACCGCCGTTATTCGGGGAATTCGGGCACAACGCGGCGATGCCGTGGCCGGCAAGGGGCTGAGCCGGCCACGGCATCGTCAGTCAACCGGCGCTAGGCGACGCCGAGTGCTTGGTAGTCGTACATGCCGAACGCACTCAGGACGTAAACGTTTTTCAGCCTGCTGGAGTGCAGGAGCAACGCCTTGTCGTACGTGTACGGCACCACAGCGGCTTCTTCCATGACCGCCTTGTCAACGTCTCCCCAGAGCTTCCCGGCATCGCTTGCACTGGTCGCTGCGTTGGCCTGGTCGATGAGACCGTTGACCTTCTGACTGTTGAGCTCGGCGTAGTTCGAGTTGCCCTGCGCCTTGATCGCGCGGCCGTCCACGATCTGGCTGAAGAATCCAAAGCCAGTCGGGAAATCCGCACCCCAGCCCGCAACCATCAGGCCGAAGCCCTTGGACTTGTTGGTCGCAGGCGCACCGATGAACTGGCTGTAGTAGCTCGCCGGGTCACCAGCCTCGATGGTCACCTTGATGCCCACCCGCTTCAACGCGTTCTGGATCGCTTCGGCAACGGGTGGGCCTTTACCGGTGTTCGTGGTGGTCAGTTTCGTACTGAACCCGTTCGGCTTCCCACAGTTCGCCAGCTCTTCACGAGCCTTTGCCAGGTCACCCCGATGGTCGGCACCGTTCGGGAACAGGTCGAACTTCGTGAAACCCTGCACATTGGGATTGAGCATCGTCGTTGCGATGTCACCACCACCGATCGGGCCACCGCGCGCGGTCTGGATGTCGACCTTGTTGACCGCGTACTCCACAGCCTTACGGCACGCGATGTTGTTGAACGGCGGCAGGTTGGTGTTGATCGCGAAGTACCGAGTGAAGCCCGTGAACGGGTTGTCCGCGCGGTTCTTCAGGCTCGCGTCACGGAGGATCTTCTGCTGCGTCGCTACCTGGACGCCCACGCCGTCCGGGTTGAGATCGACGGCATTTGCCGCGATGCGATTGTCGATGTCCTGAGCATTTGAGTTCACGGTGAACACGACCGAGTCCGGGAGCGCCTTCCGGAACGGGTCACTTCCCTGGTCCCAGGCCGTGTTACGGACGAGGGTCAGCTTCTTGCCCGGCCGGTAGTCGCCGAACTTGTACGGCCCATTGGCCACCGGCTTGAACGTGTAGCGCGCGCCGCCCGTCTTGGTGTTCTGGTCATAGGCGATCGGCACTGGCGTGGTTCCCGGCATCGCAGCCAGGTAGTTGAAATCACCGAACGGCTGGTTCAGCCTGAAGATGATCGTGTTGTCGTCCGGAGTCTCGATCGACGACAAACCCAGCTTGTCAGCCGCCTTGTCCTTGTACGGACCTGCGTACGTTGGGCAGGCACCGGTCTTGTCGGTCTTACCGGGGCACAGGAACGTCACCAAGTACGTCGGGCCACCGTTGATGACATCGCCGGCAAACACCCGCTCGACGCCGTACTTCACTTCTTTTGACGTGATGGGCGAACCGTCCTCGAATTTCAAACCCTTTTTTAGCGTGTAGGTCCACGTCTTGTTGCCGTTGCTGGGTTTGCCAGCCTCTGTCGCGATGTCCGCGACGACGGATGAGCCGTCCGGGCCAGGGACAGCCTTGTAGGCCATCAGCCCACGGAACAGCAGGCGCTCCAGGTTCCAGCAGAACGCGAAATACGCTCGAGCCGGATCCCAGTAATCGCAGTCGCCGGTGGCCGACAACTGGAGAGTGCCGCCCTTTGTTGTTGATGCGTTCACAACAGTGGTGAGCCCGGCGTTGAATTCCGCTTTCGATGGCTTCGTCGCATCTGATCCGCCGCTAGACCCGCCACACGCAGCGGCCAACGCGAGGACCGACAGCGGTATCACTGCGGTCAGGAGTTTCCCTCGTCGTCTCATCTGCATCCCTTCGTTGGGCTTGCTGAGCGCACGGCGAAGCAGACGACTCGAGGTCGACCGTCACTCAGTTGGCGACGCAACTCCCTTGCGTGTACTCGCAATCCGCTGCCGGCAGTAAGAGGAGCCGCGTCACGTCGCCATGCGGTGCAGCGCAATCTAGACAGATGTCGGTGTCCGTTGGAAGACGTGGTACGAGGCTGTGTCCGAGGTGTGCCTCAACCGTGACCAACACATTTGCGACGCCGCGTGTTGTGCGTCGTGTCGTTATCGCACCCTTATCGCGGCGTGATGTCAGCGAGATGTCGAGCGATCACCAACCGCTGAATCTGATTTGCACCTTCGAAGATTTGCATCGCTTTGACTTCGCGCATGTAACGCTCGACGGGAAAGTCTTGTGTGTAGCCCGCTCCCCCGAGCACCTGCACGGCATCGGTTGTCACCTGCATCGCCATGTCGGTACAGAACAACTTCGCCATCGAGGCTTCCTTGCTGTACGGCGCACCCGTGTCACGTTTGCGAGCGGCCGACAGGTAAAGCGCGCGGCCGGCTTCGATCTGCGTTGCCATATCGGCGAGCAGGAATCCCACGCCCTGGTGATCGATGATGGCTTTACCGAACTGCTTGCGCTCCTTCGCGTAAACGATGGCCTCGTCGAGCGCAGCTTGCGCCACACCGACCGCGCACGCCGCAATCCCGAGGCGGCCACCATCGAGCGCACTCATAGCGATGCGAAAACCGGTGTTTTCCCCCCCGATCAATCGCTCGGCTGGGACCCGGGCGTCTTCGAGGACAATCTGCGTTGTCGTCGACGATCGCAGGCCCATCTTCTTCTCGGCTGGTTGCGCCACCAAGCCCGGCGTACCGCTGGGGACCAACAGCAGCGAGATTCCGCGCGTTCCCTCGTCCCCCGTGCGGCAGAAGACGTTGTAGAAGTCGGCCTGCCCGCCGTGGGTAACCCAGGCCTTCGTGCCGTTGACGACGTACTCATCGCCATCGCGTCGCGCTCTGGTCGTCAACGCGGCAGCGTCGGAGCCCGACTGCGGCTCGGACAGGCAATACGCACCGAGCAACTCACCGCCGAGCATGTCGGGCAGCCACTGCGCCTTCTGCTCGTCGGTGCCTGCCGACGCGAGCGGGAAACACGTGAGCACGTGCACGCTGACCCCGAGAGCGACCGCGGCCCACGCGCTCGCCAGCTCCTCGATCACGTGCAGGTAGACCTCGAATGGCGCTCCGCCGCCGCCGTACTCCTCTGAGTACGGCAGTCCGAGTAGTCCCGCCTTGCCGATCGTGCGGAAAATCTCGCGCGGGAATCGCTCGGCCACTTCGTACTCGGCGGCCTTGGGCGCGAGCTCGTCCGTCGCGATCTGGCGCACGAGCCCAAGGAGGTCGCGCGCTTCGTCACTCGGGAGGTCACGCTGCACGGGCATCGCGGTCAGCCCGCCAGCACCGTGAGCTCGTGGGGCACAACGTTGAGCGCTTCGGCGCCGGTGTCGGTGACGACGAGGATGTCTTCGATCCGCGCGCCGTGGCGACCGGGTAGGTAGATGCCGGGCTCGACGCTGAAAGCCATGCCGGGTTCGAGCGTCTCGCTGTTGCCCGAAACGATGTATGGCTCCTCGTGCTCCTCGAGCCCGATGCCGTGTCCTGTGCGGTGCACGAAGTAGTCGCCGTACCCGGCAGCGGTGATCGCGTCCCGAGCGACGGCGTCGACGCCCTCGGCGGAGATACCGGGCTTGACTGCAGCACAGGCCGCTCGTTGAGCCGACTCGAGCACGGCGTAATAGTCGACGAAGTCGACAGCCGGGCGGCCGTCGGCGACGTAGGTGCGGGTGTTGTCGGAGCAGTAGCCGTCGGCCGTCGTACCCCCGATGTCGACGACGACAGGATCGCCTCGCTCGATCACGCGGTCACTGAGGTGGTGGTGCGGGCTCGCACCGTTGGGGCCGGAGCCGACGATGACGAAGTTCACCCGCTCGTGACCTTCTTCGACAATGGCCTCAGAGATGTCATGGCCGACCTCGGCTTCGGTGCGGCCGGGCCGCAACCACTCCCCCATCCGCGAGTGCACACGGTCAATCGCTTGTCCGGCCCGCCGCAACGCGTCGACCTCGCTAGCCGTCTTGCGCATGCGTAGCTCACGGAGAACCGTGCCTGCGGTGATTTGCTCCGCGCCCGGCATTGCGGCGCGAAATCGCAGGACCTGCTCGGCCCACATCCTGTTGCTGAGAGCAATCCGCCGCGGGTTCCCGAGCATCGTGGCAACAAGCGCGTAGGCGTCGTCGGTCTCCCGATGCGTGCGAATCTCGGTCAAGTCCGCGGCCGGACTCGCCGCGGCCATCGGCCGTTCGAGCAGCGGTACGACGAGGACCGGGTCGCCGTGCGCCGGAAGGACGAGGCACGTGAGTCGCTCGAGCTGGTGTGCGGCGTACCCGGTGAGGTAGCGCAGATCGGCACCTGGCGACAGCAACAGCCCGTCGATCTGCGCCGCCGCGGCCGCATGCTGGGCGCGCCGCACGCGGTCACGGAAATCAGCCGTCACCTGGGACGTGGACGCTGTCGTCACGGCCGTCAGCGTAGCGGTGGGCGAAGCACGATTAGGGTTTGCAGGCCGCGCGTGGTCGTCGGATGGAGCAATCAATGAACATCGGTCAGTCGCTGGTGCTCGGCGTCGTCGAGGGCCTGACCGAATTCCTGCCTGTTTCGTCGACGGGCCATCTCACCATCGTCGAAAGCATGCTTGGCCTCAAAGTCGACGACAAGGGCGTCACGGCTTTCACCGCGGTGATCCAGGCCGGCGCCATCGCGGCGGTGATTCTCTATTTCTTCAAGGACTTCTGGCGGCTCGTCCGTGGTGTGTTCAGAGGGCTCGGCAGTGCCGAGGGCCGTCAGTCTGCCGACTGGCGCTTCGCGTGGTACATCATCGCCGGCTCCGTGCCCATCGTGGTCATCGCACTTGCCGCCAAAAGCGCGATCGAAGGTCCGCTGCGCAACCTTTGGGTGGTCGGCGCAGCGCTGATCGTCTGGTCCCCCGTGCTGGTGTACGCCGAGCGCAGAGCTCGGCAGGACCGCGGTGAGGACACAGTCAGTCTCAAAGACGCTCTGGTCATCGGCACCGTGCAGTGCGTTGCGCTTGTGCCGGGGGTCTCCCGATCCGGTGCCACGATCAGTGCAGGCTTGATGCTGGGGCTCGACCGGGTAGCAGCAACGAGGATGGCGTTCTTTCTGTCCGTCCCGGCGTTGACCGGTGCTGCGATTATCGAACTGCCCAACGCATTGAACGAGAGCGTCGGGACGGCTCCATTGATCGTCGGCACGATTACGTCGTTCTTCGTCGCCTACGCCTCTGTCGCCTGGTTGCTGCGCTTTGTCGCGCACCACAGCATCGCGTGGTTCGTGCCCTACCGCGTCGTCGTTGGCCTCGCGGTGTTCGCCGTTCTCACGGTCAAACTGGCGACGTAATGGCCGGCGATCGGTTGATGCTCCTCGACACGGCATCGATCTACTTCCGCGCGTACCACGCGATCCCGGATTCCATCAAGGCGCCGGACGGTACGTCGGTCAACGCCATCCGCGGCCTGCTCGATGTCACGGCGCGCCTCATCCGCGAACGACACCCGACCCGGCTGGTGGCTTGCCTCGACGCGGACTGGCGGCCGCAGTGGCGCGTCGACGCGATCCCGTCATACAAGGCTCATCGTGTCGACGTGAGCACCGAGTCAGGTGAGACCGTGCCCGACACGTTGTCGCCGCAGGTGCCGATCATCGAAGAAGTGCTCGATGCGTTCGGGATCGCGATGGTCGGTGTAGCCAACTACGAGGCGGACGACATCATCGGCACCTTGGCGACGCACGCGACGTGCCCCGTCGATGTGGTGACCGGTGACCGCGACCTGTTCCAACTGGTCCGAGACGACTTGCCCGTCCGAGTGATTTACACCGTCAAGGGCATCGGTGAGGTCGCCAACGTGGATGAGGCCGAGGTTGCTCGGCGTTACGGCATCCCGCCGCGGTCCTATGCCGAGTTCGCACTGCTCCGCGGCGATCCGTCGGATGGCTTGCCGGGTGTGAAAGGCATCGGCGAGAAGACCGCCGCAGTGTTGTTGAAGGCGTTCGGGTCCGTCGACGCGATGCTGGCCGCGGTCGACAAAGGCGGGCTGGACAAACGATTCCCGAAGGGTGCTCCGGCCAAGCTCGCTGCAGCACGCGACTATCTCGCGGCCGCGCCCGCCGTGGTGCGGGTGGCCAGTGACGTGCGGCTCCCCCGGTTCGACGACCGGTTGCTCGTCAAGCCCAAGCACCCGCGCAAGCTGGCAGCTCTCGCCGAGCAATGGGCGATCGAGTCGCCGGTGCAGCGGCTCACCGAAGCCCTCGCCGAGACCGCAGCTGCGCGCGGGTAATTTGGCAAGCGTGCGGCCATTCTCTGTCGCCCATCGCGCTGCTGATGTCGCCGACGCGACCAGCGGCGTGCTTGACGTCCTCGTCATCGGGCTGGGAGTCACCGGCGCGGGCGTCGCCCTCGATGCCGCATCGCGGGGCATGTCAGTCGCTGCCCTTGATATGGGTGATCTCGCCAGTGGCACGAGCAGCAAGTCGAGCAAGCTCGTGCACGGTGGGCTGCGCTACCTCGAGCAGTACGACTTCGCGATGGTCCGCGAGAGTGTGCTCGAGCGGCAGACCCTGTTGAAGCTCGCGCCGCACCTCGTGTGGCCGATGGACTTCGTCTACCCAGTGTGGCCGGACACCGCGCGACGTCGGCTGCTCGGACTCGGGTTGTCGACCTACGACGTGTTCGCGGGCGTGCGCAACGTCCGTCGTCACGAGAAGGTGGACGCGGAGCGCGCCATCAAGATCGCGCCCGCGTTGGCGGACAGCGGCCTGTCTTACGCCTATGTGTACGGCGACTCGGGCACCGACGATGCGCGATTGGTGCTCGCAGTGATTCAGGCAGCCCGCAGTTTTGGCGCTCATGCGCTGCCGTACGCCGAGGTCGTCGGCCTGCTCCGCGACGAGGAGGGCAACGTTTCCGGTGCCAGGGTTCGAGACCGGCTGACGCAGAGCGAGTATGAGATCCGCGCGCGTCACGTCGTCAATGCGACCGGTGTGTGGGTGGACAACCTGCTCGCCATGATCGAGCCGACCCGGGTGCCCGCCGTGCAGCCCAGTAAGGGCGTGCACGTCGTCGTCAACCGAGAACGGCTTCCCCTCGCACATGCGAGCGTGCTGCTCCCGAGCCGGCAAGGCGACCTGCGCTCGATGTTCGCGATCGCGTGGGGACCGCAGACCATCCTTGGTACGACCGACACGGCGTACAACGGTCCGCTCGATGCGCTCGCGCTGACCGAGGACGATCTCGACTACGTGCTTGCCGCTGGCAACGCGGTGTTCAACCGCGACCTGACCGCCGATGACGTCGTCGGTGCGTGGGTCGGCGTCCGACCGTTGCTGCGCAGCGGGGAAGGCGACGGTGTCGAGGCCGGCGAAGTGCTCTCTGACATGTCCCGACGGCACACCCTGCTCGACGGACCGGCGCGGCTGGTGACGATCACGGGTGGCAAGCTGACGACGTACCGGCGAATGGCGAAAGACGTCGTCGATCTGCTCGTCGAGCGCGACGACCGCAAAGCGCGCTGCCGTACCGATGACATCTCGCTGGGAAGCCAGCAACCGTTCGCGCATCTGTTGAACACGGTCGAGGGAGCGGGCGCGCCACTCGGCATCAGCGCGCAGACCGCGCGCGTGCTCGCACGACAACACGGAGACGCGGCGTTTGACGTGCTGTCCCTCATCGCGAGCGATCCCACGCTCGCCGAGCAGATAACGCCAGCGGACAACCATGTCTTCGCCGAAGTGGTCTACGCAGCGCGCCACGAAGGCGCGGCCATGCTCGATGACGTCTTCTCCCGACGTACCAGGCTGTCGTTGCGCGTGCGCGATGCCGGCTTACCTGCCGCTGCCCGAGCCGCGCGGATCCTGGCGTATGAGACCGGGCGCGACGAGGCGTGGGCCGACAAACAGGTCTCGGCGTACGCCGATGCAGTGCGCACCGAACGCGGTGTGCTCGGACTCCCCGAAGGCGACGCGGTCGTCGTTTAGCCACGATTTCCGTGTATGTACAGGGTTTGATCGCTAACCTTCCGAAGCGTTCACCCAGACCGGAGGCTCGCGTGCGACTGACCCGATTCCTTCCTGCACTGTGCATCTGCGCTCTCGGCGTCGCCTGCGGCAGCTCCGCTGGCTCGGGAGCGCCAACCCCGAAAGGCAACCCACCGAAGGCGATCGTGCTGACCACGGCGCAGGCGAAGTCCGCACTGATCACTGTCGCTGACGTTCCCGGTTACGAGGTGGATCCAGATACGCCAACTGGGGACGATCTCACTGTGGACGACTTTCCGCCCGGGTGTGCCGCACTGGAGGCCGCAGACAAGGCGGACAACAGCCTTGCGACCGGGTTCCTCGAGGCAGACTTCAGGAAGACCGCAGACGGTCCCTTTGCTGGTGAGACGATCTCGCTGTATCCAACTGCGGCAGACGCCGCCCGCGAACAGGCCGCGTACCTGAACGCGTTCCGGGCCTGCCCCTCGTATGTGGGAACAGGCGAGGCCAAGGGCGTCCGAGTGAAGCTCCAGATCAACACGATCCAGCAATACGGTCCTGGTGCCGTCTCATTCCGCGTCACGATCGCCGGCGACGCCTTCGATGGCATCGCCGCAGTCCTCGGAAACGTGGTCGTGACGGCGAATGGCTTCGATACTCCGGGCCACCCCGCGCCGGATCTCAACGTGCTGCTGACGAAGGCGCTCGCCAAGCTCACCGCAGCGGCGAAGTAACCGGCTAGGCCACGGCGCCTTGCGGTGCGACCGTCCCTTGGTGCTTGCGCAGGTCGTCGGCGCTGCCGCGATGCATCCCACCGCGCGGATCGGAGTGCTCGGGACTCCTCTTCGTCGGCAACGACAGCCGCAGAATCGTGCGCAGGGTCTGACCGTACTGCCGGTAGAGCGGACCGGTCGTGTACGGCAGGTCGTACTTCTCGCACAGCGCTTTGACGCGTTCGCCGATCTCGGGATAGCGATTGCACGGCAGATCAGGGAACAGGTGGTGCTCGATCTGGTAGCCGAGGCTGCCGGACAGGATGTGCAGCAATCGGCTGCCCTCGAAATTGGCTGACCCGAGCAGCTGGCGGAGATACCACTCCGCCTTGCTTTCGTCCTCGAGTTGCTCCTCCTCGAATTTCTCCGCCCCGTCCGGGAAATGCCCGCAGAAGATGATCATGTAGGACCACAGGTTGCGAATGATGTTCGCGCTGGCGTTCGCGGTCAGCGTGGACACGAAGTTCGGCCCGGACAGCAACGGGAAGATGACGTAGTCCTTGCCGACCTGGCGGCGCACCTTGCGCCAGATTCCCCGGAGCTGCCGCTTGGTTTCCTTCGGGTCTTTCTCACCCTTGCGGATCGCCCGGATGTCGAGGTCGTGGAACGCGACGCCCCACTCGAAGAGCAGCGCCAGCAACGCGTTGTAGACCGGCTGGCCGAGGTTGACGGGGTGCCACTTCTGGTCCGACGTGACGCGTAGGACGCCGTAGCCGACGTCGTTGTCCTTGCCGAGCACGTTGGTGAACGTGTGGTGGACGAAGTTGTGCGAGTGCTTCCACTGCTCAGCGGGTGAGGTGGTGTCCCACTCCCACGTGCCGGAGTGGATCTCTGGATCGTTCATCCAGTCGAACTGGCCGTGCATGACGTTGTGGCCAATTTCCATGTTCTCGAGGATCTTGCCCGTCGCGAGCATTGCCGTACCCGCGACCCAGGCGGGCGGGAACGCGCTCGCGAACAACGTGACCCGACCAGCCACCATGAGGCGGCGCTGGATGTAGATGATGCGGCGGATGTAGGCCGCATCTGCCTCCCCGCGCGCTTCTTCGATGTCGCGGCGGATCGCGTCGAGCTCACGGCCAAAGGCTTCGACGTCCGCCTCGGTCAGGTGAGCGAACTCTTTGACGTCGGTAATAGCCATATCGGGTGGGTGCCCTTCTCAGATATCGAGCGTGCAGTCACCGGCAGCTGCCGTGATGCACGTTTGGATGCCTTGGTTGTCGGTGTACTCGTTGCCGTTACGCAGATCCTTGACCGTGCCCTTCTTCAAGGGGATGACGCAGGTGTGACAGATGCCCATCCGACAACCGAACGGCATCTGGATGCCTTGCGCCTCCCCCGCCTCCATCAGCGTGGTCGCGCCATCCACGTCGACTTCCTTACCGGACTTCAGGAACGTGACCCGGCCACCCTCGGCCGACTCGGAGAGATTCGCGGAGAAGCGTTCGAGGTGAAGTTGCTTGCCGATGCCGCTCTTGTTCCACTGCTTCTCAGCCGCGTCGAGCATGGGGGTCGGACCGCAGACCCACGCCTGACGCTCACGCCAGTCGGGAACGACCTCGGTAAGCTTCTTGACGTCGAGAATGCCGTCGGTCTCATCGATGTTCTCGATGAGCGTGAACGTCGGATACTTGGCCGCGAGATCGTGCAGCTCATCACGGAAGATGACCGCATCTTGAGTCGGCGCGGCATGCACATGCACAACGTCGGTCATGGTGTCGCGACGATGCAGCGTGCGCAGGATCGCCATGACCGGCGTCACACCGCTGCCGCCGGTCCAGAACAAGATCTTGCTCGGTGGTGGGTCGGGCAACACGAACTCGCCCTGGGGCAGCGCAAGACGAACGATCGAGCCCGGCTCGAGCCCGCGGACCAGATGTGTCGACAGGAAGCCCTCGGGCATCGCTTTGACGGTGATCGATATGTGTCCCTGATCCTGGGTTGGTGGCGAGCTCAGTGAGTAGGACCGCCAGTGCCACTTGCCGTCGACGCTGATGCCGATGCCGACGTACTGCCCCGGTTGATAGTCGAAGGAGAAGCCCCAGCCGGGTTTGATGATGAGGGTGGCCGCGTCATCGGTCTCCGGGACGACGTTGACGACCTTGCCGCGGAGCTCGCGGGCGGTCCACAGCGGATTGAGCATGTGCAGGTAGTCGTCAGGGAGCAGCGGCGTGGTCATGCGCGCAGCGACCTCGCGGACCATGTCGGCGCTGGGTGCGATGGAGCGCACTCCCCCGCCCTTGGCGAGGCGACGCTTGATCTCGATGGCTGTCGCTCCCACAACGGCTGCGCTGGCGCCAGCAGCGGCGATGGCCGCCTTGCCGGCTCGGGTGCGGGTCGGGGCGTCGTTCACCGTGCGGGATGAGCTCATGAGGAGTTCTCCGAGCCGGTATAGAAGGGCCGGTGGACTAGGTGTTACCGCGGGTAACAGTACCCAGGCCCGCGCGACAACGAAACCCCTAGCGATGTGTTTCAGCCCACACCGTTAGGTGCGGCGACCGTGCTGCCCTTAAGCGTGAATCTGCGGCTCGGGCCGGCGCTGCACCGGTATGACCTGAGTGGGAATTGGCATGCGGCCGTAGTGCCAAGAAAGGACATCGTCGCCGGGCATCGGCCGCGCGTAGTGGAAGCCCTGTGCGCTGTCGCATCCGGTCTTACGCAAGAGGTCGCCAACGCTGGCATCCTCGACCCCTTCACCGACAACCGTCAGGCCGAGGTTATGCCCAAGTTCAACGATCGATCGCGCCAGGATCGCACTCTGGGGGTCCTCGACGATGCGAGCAATGAAGCTCCGGTCGATCTTGAGTTCGTCGACGGGGAGGTTCTTGAGGTAGGCCATCGATGCGTAGCCCGTGCCGTAGTCGTCGATAGAGATCCGCACCCCGCTCGCCCGCAACGTATGGAGCACGCTGATGCAACGCTCGGGGTCGCGCATGGAACTACTTTCGGTGATCTCGAGGCAAAGCATGTCGGCCTCGACGCCGAACCGGTCAAGCAGATCCGTGACCTGCACGGGGAAGGCGAGATTCAGCAACGATCGGGTCGGGATGTTCACAGCAACGGGTATGCGCTCCCCCAGCTCGGCCCACGTCTTGCTCTGGCGTAAGGCCTTGGTCAGAACATCGGTGGTGATTCGATCCATCACCTCGTTGCCATCGATGGGTGGGAGGAACTGACCTGGAGCCAGGAGGCCGCGTGTGGGGTGCTGCCAGCGCACAAGAGCTTCGACGCCGAGCAACCGGCCGTCGTCGAGGGCGACCTTGGGTTGGAAGTGCAGCACCAGCTCATCGTGATCGAGTGCCCGTCGCAGCTCGCTAACAAGCCGCACCTTGTCCGCCGTGCGGTCGTCATGCTCGCGGGTATAGAGGACGGCGCCGTCGCGGGTCTCCTTGGCCACATACATTGCGACGTCAGCGCACCGGAGTAGCGCGGACAGGTCGGGCGCCTCTGTCGTTGCCACCGCGATCCCGATGCTGACGCCAACGTCGACGCTGAGCTGGCCGACCGTGAACGGCATCCGCAGAATTGCGCGGATGCGGTCGGCCACCAAACGTCCTACCGACTCGCCACCATCGGTGAGCAGAACTGCAAATTCGTCGCCACCGAGACGGGCGACGACATCCCCACGTTTGATCGCGCCGCGGAGCCGATGCGCGACCTGAACAAGCAGTTCATCGCCGTAGTGGTGGCCAAGGGTGTCATTGACATCCTTGAAGCCGTCCAGGTCGAGAAGCAGTAAGGATGGGCGGGTCCCCGCGGAAAGTCGGTTATCCAAGACCGCGGTTGCGCTTTGCGATAGAGCAAGCCGATTCGGCAGCGCTGTCAGCGGGTCCGTGGTTGCGAGCAACTCGACACCGCGCCGGTAGCGCCGCAACACGTTGAACAACAGCAAGGCAACGAGAAGGGTTCCCCCAACCACGACTGGAGTGCCTCCGCTCAGCCAACGACCTTGGCTGGCCGCCGTAGCCAGGTGGGCTCGGCTCGCAACACTGGCAGCCTCTTCCAACTCGGTGAGGTCCGTGGCGAGTCTTCCTGCCGAGGGATCAACCCGGCTCATGTCGACACGCATCGCTTCGGCTGTCTTGCCGGCAAGCACGAGATCCTCCACCTGATTCAGTGCCGATTCATAGTGATCGGCTTCGACTTGCAACGCGCGTACGCGCCGCACGTCAGCCCCAGGGGTGGTGGTCAGCTTTTCCAGCGTGTCGGACAGGTCGCTGAGCGCCTGCGTTTCCTCAAACTGGTCGACTAGATCGCGCTGGCTCACGTACTCGTGGTACTCGTCATCGGCCATGAGCGCGTAGAAGCGAGCGTCTCGATAGAGGTCGGTAAGTGTCGTTGACGCGGCTGCCGCGTCGGTGGCCTTTGCCAACCGCTGAGTGGAGAGCACACCCATCAAGGCCGCAGCGACCACGAGGACCAGCACCCCTGCGGCAGCCCATCGCTGTCCGTTGCCGCCGATCCGAGCGCCCTTTGCTAAGTAGTCCGCATGGGAATCGGATCCGTGGCGACTCAACTGACACACCGCACTTCGGTTGTTGCAGGCACGCTTGACGCGAGCCCGACAGCGAAGGCATCGACGCCGAACCGGCAATAATCCACGATCTGCACCTAAGACCGTCATAACTGACCAGATCGCTGCCTCGTTATGACATCAACCAACCGCGCTATAAGCGACGATCCCGCGATTGAGGCTCTTGGTCGCGGTGCGAACGGTTGCTTCCAGCGACGTGCCTGCCGCGACATCTGCGAGTTGGCCGAGCAGATCGACGACTTGCTTGACCCATCGAACAAAGTCGCCGGCGGGCAGGTCTGCCTCGGTGAGCACGGCTTCGAGCGGGCGACCTTGCGCCCAGCGGTACGCCGCCCACGCGAACCCGAGATCCGGCTCGCGGAGGAACGACAACCCATGTTGTGCCTCAGCGTCGGAGAGCCGACCCCAGACGCGCACCATCTCGCCTAGCGCGTCACGCGCCTTGCCGCCGGGAAGTCGCGGCGTTTCGGCGTCGCGGTCCGGCGTACGCGATTCGTATACAAGGGTGGACACGCAGGCTGCCAGCTCTGCTGGTTCGAGGCCCTCCCAGACACCGGCGCGTACGCATTCGACGGCCAGCAGGTCGAGCTCGCTGTAGACGCGCGCGAGCATGCGGCCGGATGCGGTGACCTCGTCGTCTTCGAGGTAGCCGAGGTCGGTGAGCAACGCGACCTCGCGATCGAAGGTTCGGGCGATGCTGGAGGACCGGTTCTCCACGCGTGCGCGCAGCTTGGCGGTGTCAGCGGCCAGTCGGTCGTACCGCTCTGCCCAGCGCACGTGGTCGTCGCGCTCGGCGCAGCCGTGAACCGGATGCTGACGAATGGCGGCGCGCAACCGTGCGATTTCCTGGTCGTCGGTCGCTGCAGACCGCGTGCGTCCTGGTCGTGTTGTCTCGTCGAGACCGAGGTTGCGCAGACTCGACGCCAGGTCACGCCGACTCTGCGGCGAGCGCACATTGAACGTGCGTGGGATCTTCACTCGGTCGAGCGCTGTCACCGGTGTCGGGAAATCAACAACTGTCAGCCGCTTCACCTGTCGGTCCGACGTCAACACGGTGGGCCGCGGCCCGTCCATATGTCCTTCGGACAAGCCAGGGTCGATGACGACGGCCAGGCCGGCCCGGCGCCCTGCCGGGACCCGGATGACATCACCGGCCCGGAGCTTTTCCAGCGAAATCACGGCATCGGCGCGACGCGCCCGAGAGGCAGTGCGCGCCAGATCGGACTCCCGCTTCGACAGCTCGCGGCGCATGTCCATGTACTCGGAGATATCGCCGAGATGACAGTGCATGGCTTCGGCGTATCCCTCGAGGGCTTCCTCGTTGCGGGTCACCTGGCGTGCTAGGCCCACGACGGCGCGGTCGGACTGGAACTGCGCGAAGGACGACTCCAGCAAGCCACGGGCGCGATCGCGGCCGACCCACGCGAGCAGGTTGACGGCCATGTTGTACGACGGCCGGAAACTGGACCGCAACGGATACGTACGCGTCGATGCGAGTCCAGCCACGGCGAGCGGATCGAGCCCGGGATGCCACACGACGACGGCGTGACCCTCGACGTCGATGCCGCGACGGCCGGCACGACCGGTCAGTTGCGTGTACTCCCCTGGCGTCACGTCGGCGTGCGTCTCGCCGTTCCACTTCGTCAAACGTTCGAGGACGACGGAACGCGCTGGCATGTTGATACCCAGCGCGAGAGTCTCGGTCGCGAACACTGCTTTGACGAGGCCGCGGACGAACAACTCCTCGACAACCTCTTTGAACGTCGGCAACAGGCCAGCGTGGTGGGAGGCGATGCCACGCTCGAGGCCGGCCAGCCAGTCGTCGTACCCGAGGATCCGGAGGTCCTCCGCTGGGAGGTCAGCGGTACGCCGTTCGACGTACTCACGGATCGTTGCCCGCTCGGCTGGCGTGGTGAGGCGGAGCCCCGCCCGCAGACACTGCATGACGGCGGCGGCGCACCCGGCCCGGCTGAAGATGAACGTGATGGCGGGTAACAGGCCGGCGGCGTCGAGACGCTCGATCACCTCGACCCGGCTAGGAATGCGATGGAACCGTGGGCGCTGCCCGCCGCGTTGGGGCCGGTTGGCCTGCCCCCGGTAGCGGTTCATGCGCGCCTCGTCGCGGCCAATGCGGACGAGCTCCGGGTTGACGACTGCACGCTCGGCCTGCGGCCCCTCGTCGACGAACAGGTCATACATCCGTCCATCGACGAGTACGTGCTGCCACAGCGGCACCGGACGGTGTTCCTCGACGACGACAACGGTGTCGCCGCGGACCGTCTGGAGCCAATCACCGAACTCTTCGGCGTTGGACACCGTCGCGGACAACGACACCAGCCGGACGCTTTCCGGAAGGTGGATGATGACCTCTTCCCACACCGCACCGCGGAACCGGTCGGATAGGTAATGCACTTCATCCATGACGACGAAGCCCAGGCCGCGCAGCGTCTCGGACTGCGCGTAGAGCATGTTGCGCAGCACTTCCGTTGTCATGACGACTATGGGTGCGTTGCTGTTGATCGAGTTGTCACCGGTGAGTAGCCCAACCGATCCTTCGCCGTAACGAGCGACGAAGTCGGCGTACTTCTGATTGGACAGCGCTTTGATCGGTGTCGTGTAGAAACACTTCTGCCCAGCGGCCAGGGCCAGATGCACAGCGAACTCGCCGACGACCGTCTTGCCGGCGCCCGTGGGTGCCGCGACGAGCACGCCGCTACCCGCCTCGAGTGCGGTGCACGCCTCGGCTTGGAACGCGTCGAGCGGGAAGGGGTAGTCGGCGGCGAACGCCGCGAGCTCCGTCCCCGCCGTCGCCTGGCGGGCACGGGCGGCGGCGAACCGTTCCGCCGGGGAGGACATGACTCCAGGCTACGGTGGCGCGATGGCAAATCCGGGTGACTACGTCGCCGCCGTCCGCGACACCCTGACGGCGACCGCTGACGTGTGCCGCGACATCGATGACCTCGAGTGGGAACGGCCGACCGGCTGCCCTGGTTGGTCGGTGAAGGACAACGTCTCGCACATGTGTGACGTCGAGCATTTGCTACTCGGCGATCCGCCCGCAGGCGTGGCCGTGGAATTCGGCGAGCACGTCATCAACCCGGTCGGCGAGCGCATGGAGCCGGGTGTCGAGCTGCGTCGTGCCTGGCCGCCGAGCGAAGTGCTCGCCGACTTGGAAGCGACGACTAAGCGCCGCATCGAACAGCTAGCCGATGTCAGCGAACCGGCGCTCGAAGAAACCGCCTATGGTCACCCGCTCGGGCCAATGCCCCTGCGCACGTTCCTCACTCTTCGGGTGTTCGACCTCTTCACACACCAGCAGGACATCCGCCGCGCCGTCGGGCGGCTGGGAGACACGAGTGGCCCAGCGGCGCAGATGACAGTGCCCTTCGCGACCAAGTCACTGGCGCGGTTCCTGTTCGACAAGCAACCGGAGCTGCGCGGGCAGACCTTCGTCCTCACGGTGGATGACATCACGCTGACGGTCGAGTTGACCGGCGAGCGTGCCGGTGCCCGCAAATGGACGGGCGAGGAGGGCCCGCAGCTGTCCTTCGACATCGGCAACTTCATGGCTTGGATCGGCGGACGCAGTGACCGCGCCGACTTCGGTTGTACTGGCGAAAGCGAGGCGAACGCGCTGGCGGTTGCGGCGGCGTTCCGAGCCCACGCCGGCATGACCCCCTAAGGGGCGAGGACGGTCAGCGCCCCCGGGACGCAGGTGCACGTGATCGGCAGCGCAGCGAACCGTTCGCCATCGGCGTAGGCGATGACACCGGGTGAGGAGAGGCGTACCTCCCGGGCGCGACGGCACTGCACCTCGGCAAGCTCGACGTGGGTCCCCTTGTAGACGCGCGGGAACATCCGGATGAACCGGTGCTTCGGCACCGGCCCGAGCACGGTGACGTCGAGAAAGCCGTCGTCAAGTGACGCAGCGGGACAGACCTTCATGCCTGCGCCGTACGACGTGCCGTTGCCAACGGCAACGAGCATTGCCTCGGTCTCCCACACCTCACCGTCGAGAGTGAGCGTGAAGGGCAACGGCTTGAACACGCGTAGCTCGGCAAGGATGGCCAAGTTGTAACGCGACTTCCCGCGCGGCCAGGACATGGTGTTCGCGCGCTCGTTGACCATCGAGTCGAATCCGGATCCGAGCACTCCCCCGAACCACCGGTCTCCGACGCGCACTCCGTCGATCGCGCGAGGGGTCGCCGCGAGGATGACATCGGTTGCCTCAAGTGGGTCCTTGGGCATGCGTAGCTCACGTGCGAGGTCGTTGCCGGTGCCCGCCGGAACAAGACCAAGCGGTACGCCGGTCTCCGCCACCGCCTGAATCGCTGTGTGTGCGATCCCATCCCCGCCGAGTGCGACGAGCGCGTCAACGCCGTCCTGCACCGCTGCGATCGCCCGTCGTTCGGCGTCGGCGCCGTCGTCTCCGATGACCGTGACAACCTCAGCGCCGCTCGCGCGCAGGCGTGCCGTGACCGGTTCGACAAGGCGCGCAGCCCGACCCTTGCCCGAGGTCGGGTTCACGAGCAATGCAATGCGGCGTGACACGGCGGCGAGGCTAGTACGCCGCGCCTAGCGGCGACGCCTCGTCGTCGGACAGCCCCGGGAATGACGCCTCCGCCTCCCGCTTCGCCTTGCGGCTGTCGTGCACCTTGGCGACCCCCGCAGCGAGCCAGTAGAGCAAGCACATGGGCACGGCCAATGCCGTCATGGTCAGCGGATCGGCGCTCGGCGTGGCCACCGCCGCGAAGATGAAGATGCCGAGCACCATGCCGCGCCACCACGATCGCAACCGCGCATAGCTGAGCACGCCCATGAAGTTGAGGAGTACGACGACCAGCGGGAACTCGAAGGACACCCCGAAGATGAGCAACATCGCCAGCAGGAAGCCGAGGTATGACGAGACGGTTATGAGCGCCGTCACGTCATGCGCGTTGACGCCGAGGAGAAATGCGAGCCCCTTGTTCAAGGTGTAATAGGCCAGCGCCGCGCCCAGCAGGAATAGCGGTACAGCGCATCCAAGAAAAGCAAAAGTCCACTTGCGTTCGTGCCGACGCAGTGCGGGCACGATGAACGCCCAGATCTGGTAGAGCCACACAGGGCTGCTGACGACCAGTCCGAGGATGAACGTCACCTTCAGTCGAATGTTGAAACCTTCGAAGATTCCGGTGACGAACAGCGTGCAGTTGTTGTTGTTCGTAGCGATGCGGTGTTCCTGCGGTAGGTCGCAGTAGGGCTGCTTCAGGAAGTCCCACACTGGGTTGAACAGGAACCACATCGCGATCATCGCGACCACAATTGCGATGACCGACACCGTTAGCCGGCGACGCAACTCAAGGATGTGTTCGAGCAGAGGCATCCGGGCTTCCGGCCCGTAAGCCTTCGCTGCGCGGACGCGATTCGGACGTGCCGCGCTCATGACGCGAACGGAGCCAGCGCGGTCAGCGCGGCTCGTTGGCTGGCGTGGACGATTGCGGCTGGTTCACTGGCGCTTCGGGCGCCAGCGGCGCGGCGACGGGGATTTCGGCCGACGGATTGGGCCGCGTGACCTCGGGTTGCGCTGGCTCGATCGGGGTCTGCTGTTCGTCGTCACGGAGCCCGCGAGTCTCGGCCTTGAAGATGCGCATCGAACGTCCGAGCGCTCGAGTCGCGTCAGGCAGCTTCTTGTACCCGAACAACGCAAATATGACGATCGCGATAATGACGATCTCCGGCCAGCCGATGTCCATCAGATCACCTCTCGCGTAGCTTCAGCGAACTTGATACTACTTCGGCTGAACGGCTCACGCTGTCTCGGCGGGCCGATGCGCGCTGGTGTCTGCCGTGTCGAGCGCGGTGCTGAGCGAGTCACTGGCAATGGCCATTCGCTCGCCTGCGGCGGCGACGTCACCCGCGACCACCTTCACGGTCCGCCAGGTTTGCAGGATGGCCATGGCGAGCCAGACGAGCGCGGCAGCCACGACCACAGCGGCGAGGGCGATGAGCAGCACGCCCGCGAGAGTAACGCCCGGAGCGACGTCCCCAACGGCGTGGCCGTGGGCAGAAAGACTCAGGCCCCGTCGGGGAGGTGACGGGGCCTGGGTCAGGGGAGGTGAAGGGGATGCGCTTAGCGGCTGACCGCCGGAGTCGCATGCGGGGCGAGGAAGTCGTCGGAGTCGAGTGCGAGAACGAAGTCGAGCAGGTCGTCGTAGGACAGGCTCGGGCCGATCTTGACCTCGAGTGCTTCTTCCGGGACCTCCCAGACAGTCGCCTGGACGCCACCGGACATGAGCAGCGAGATGACGTGGTCGTCGGCTGGCTTGCGGACCTCGTCGAGGCAGTTCGGGCAGTCGAACGCGTAGTACGACAGGGGTGCATGGCTGCACACCATGAGAGTGATGTCCGCTGAGGTGAGTTCGACCTCGCCGCAGGTGGGGCAGGAAGCCTTGATTGTCGTCATGGCCATCCGCCTCCTTCCACCGGTCAGTTCCCGCTGTGGCCGCCCTCTTGGGGGCGATGGACAGGTGTTCGGCAGGGCGCGCGGAATCCTTGACTGCCCAGAGGGACTACGTTCCGCATCGTCAATGGCCCAAATGGGCTAGTGAGCGGATTATTCGAGCGCGTATGCCCGAAGTGCGGCCTCAGCGTCGTTGCGAACTTGTGATGCAAGATCCGCTGGGAGGACTACCCGGCCACTCGAACCCAGGCGCAGCGCCAGCCGGCGTACCCACCGGGTGTCGGGGGTTCGCAGTGTGACGCGCAGTCCGCCGTCAGCAATCTCTTCGACGGACTCACACGGGTAGTAGTCGGCCACCCATCGACCGGCCGGCGTGAGATCCATCACCACTGACTCGTCATCCGGTGACGGTCGGAACAGACCTTCGGAGAGGTCACGTGGTTCGGCCTCGGCCGGGGGGTCGGCAGCGACGTCGAGCACCGATACGTGCACGACACGGTCGAGGCGGAAGAGTCGGACATCGTCGACGTTGCGGCACCAACCTTCGAGGTAGGTGCGGCCGGCGACAACATGCAACCGGATCGGGTCGACGTCGCGCTCCGTGGTCTCGTCGCGGTTGGGCACGTAGTAGGACAGGTGCAGCCGTCGCTCCCGAGCGAGTGCATCACGCACCGCCTCGACAACGGCCGTGTCTGCCTCGACATCGACGGTGACCGCCGTACTCACTGCAGCTGCATCGCCCGCTGCGGATTCGACCTTGGCCAGCGTGCGCGCAATGACTTCCTGCTCCCCCGGCCCAGGCACCTGTGCCAGCGTGCGCAGTCCGACGAGAAGCGCGACGGCCTCGTCGGCGGCCAACCGCAACGGTCGGGCGATGGTGTCGGCGTTCGACACGGTCACGGTGTCGCCTTCGAACTCCACCTCGATGAGATCGCCCGGGAAGTAACCCGGCAGGCCGCACATCCACACCAGCTTGAGGTCCTTGTGCAGTTGGTCGACTGACACGCCGAATGTCTTGGCGACGTCTTCGACGGGCGCGTGCGGTCGCCCAAGCAGATACGGCACCAGTGCGAGCAATCGGCTGAGCCGGGGCGGCGGCGTCATGCGCTGCCTGCCACTGCACGCAAGCGGCCGATCACGGCATCTCGCGCATCCGCGGGCTCCAGCATCACCGCGTCCGCGCCATAGCCTGCAACCTCGTCTGCGAGAACGTCTGCGTTCACGAATCCGACGTCGACGATGTCGTAGTCGTCGGCGTCTGACACGGTGGCGGTCGCTCGACGGCGAAGCCCGAGACCCGCTCCGGCACGCACTCGAATGCGCGCGGTCCGGTGCGGCTCTTGCGTCGCGGACCCCACCACCATCTGTCGCACATCAATGCCGTCCGGTACGACGAACTCCCCTGGCACATCAGACACGGCAACGACACCGTGCATACGGTCGAGCCGGAAGACACGGGGTTCACCGCGATCGCGGTCTTGACCCGCGAGATACCAGCGACCGTGCCACGACACGACTCCCCAGGGTTCGACATGTCGCTCGGTCGACGCTGCGGCACCCGCAACGCGGTAGGCAAACGTGACGCCGCGCCGGTCGACGACGGCCTGCCACAGTGGCTCGAATGCAGGCTCTGTCGCGGTCACGTGTGACTCGACGCCGGAGAGCGACACATCGCCGGTCTCCACACCCGCCGCTTGCAGCTTGAGCATCGCCCCGCTCGCTGCTTCGGCAAGACTTGCCTGTTGCCAGACGCGTGCGGCCAACGCGAGCGCCGCTGCCTCGTCCGGTTCGAGCTCGATGTCCGGGAGGGCGTACTCCCCCGGTCGGATGCGGTAGCCGACTTCGTCGTCCCAGTTGGACAGTCCTTCGACCGACACCGGGATGCCGAGATCGCGCAACTCTGCCTTGTCGCGCTCGAACATCCGGTTGAACGCCTCGCTGCCGTCGGGGTAACCCGGCACGATGTCGTGGACCTGTGCGGCCGTCACCGGACGGCGCGTGTTGAGCAACAGAATGACCAGGTTCAGCAACCGTTCAGTCTTGCGTTGCGCCACGCGGGGACGGTAACAGGCCGTATATAGGGTCGCCGGGTGATTCGGTGGCGGGTTGGCGAAGTGGTCGAGGTCGTCGACTCGGAGTATGCCGAGAATGTCGTTGAGCTGGTCACCCGCGTCGCCGGAGAAGATCGGCGAGCGCTCGCCTATCCCGCGCTCGTGGGTACGCCGAAGGTCGGCGACCGGGTGCTCCTGAACACCACCGCGCAGGATCTTGGCCTCGGCACGGGTGGCTATGCGCTCGTGGTCGCCACCCCGGACCGATTGCCGCCGGACGTGATCGACCAGGGGCACCTCGTCAAGGCGCGCTACACCCCGATGCAGGCCGTCGTGCTCGGCGCCGATGAGCAGGACTCGCCGTACCACGCTCAACTTCGCGACGCCGACGATCTGCGTGGGATGCCCGTCGTCGTCGCCGACCTGCACTCTGCACTTCCGGCGATCGTCGCCGGCATCCGAGCGGAGCGACCGACCGCGCGCGTCGCTTACGTGATGACCGACGGCGGCGCACTACCGGTGTGGTTCTCACACACCGTCGCGGGCTTGCGCTTGGCGGGCTGGATCGTCGGCACGGTGACCGTCGGTCAGGCGTACGGCGGTGATCTCGAGGCGGTGACCGTGCACTCCGGCCTGCTCGCCGCCGTGCACGCCCTGCAGGCTGATATCGCGGTGGTGGTCCAAGGACCGGGGAACCTCGGCACCGGTACTCGGTGGGGCTTCTCCGGGGCCACCGCTGGCGACGCGGTCAACGCGGCTGCCGTGCTCGGCGGTCGTCCCATTGCTGCTCTCCGGGTCAGCGCCGTGGATGCGCGCGAGCGTCATCACGGGGTGTCCCATCACAGCCTCACGGCCTACGGACGCGTCGCTCTTGCCGCCGCGGACGTCGTCGTACCCCTGCTCGACGGACCCTTCGGCGCCGAAGTGCGCGCTGGGGCAGCCCCGCTTGGGGAGCGCCACCACATCGTCGAGATCTCCGTAGCCGGGTTAGCGGAAGCGCTCCTTGCGTCGCCCGTGCCCTTGTCGACGATGAGACGCAGCTACGACGACGACCCGGCGGCATTTCTGGCGAGCGCGGCTGCCGGTCGGCACGCAGCTCGACTGCTCAGCTGACGCGGCTCAGAACACCTTGATGAGGTCGACCACGAACAACAACGTCTCGTTCGGGCCAACCTGCCCCGAACCTTTCGAGCCATACGCCAGCGTTGGTGGTACGACGATCTCGCGGCGCCCGCCGGCGCGCATGCCGGACACGCCTTTCGCGAAACCGAGAATGACGCCGCTCAGGGAAAAGGTGTCCGGTGCACTACCGGCCTTGTCCCAGGAGGAATAGAACGGTTTGCCCGTCGTCCAGTGCAGGCCGATGAAGTGTGCAGTCACCGTGCTGCCCTCGCCGGCCACCGGCCCCTTACCAGCGACGATTTCCTTGGTCAGCAGCTTCGTCGGCGACGCGGACTTCGGTACGACGATGGTCGGTAGCGTGCCGACGTTGTTAGTGACGCTCCCTGCGATGGCATCGGCCCCGCCGCCCGGTGACGGCGGAGGCCCGGACGGTGCGCCGACGGAAAGACCGGTATCTGTCGGCGAAGGTCCGGCTGTCCCACTGCTGCCGCCACAAGCCGTGAGCGACGCGACGAGCGCCGCGCACGCCAGCAGACCCACCCCACGCATGATGCAAGCGAGCCTACCTAGCACAGTCACATGCTTGCGATGAGCTTTTCCACGCGCTCATCGACAGATCGGAACGGGTCCTTGCACAAGACGGTGCGCTGTGCCTGGTCGTTGAGCTTGAGGTGCACCCAGTCGACGGTGAAGTCCCGACGGCGTTCCTGTGCGCGCTTGATGAACTCGCCACGCAGTCGCGCACGCGTCGTCTGCGGAGGCACCGACTTTGCTTCGAAGATGCGGACGTCCTGCGTCGCGCGCTCGACCGCACCACGGCGTTCGAGCAAGTAGTAGAGACCGCGATTGCGATTGACATCGTGATAGGCGAGATCGATCTGGGCAACGCGCGGCGAGGACAGTGGTAGGTCGTGCTTGTTGCGGTATCGCTCGATGAGCTGATACTTCATGATCCAGTCGATTTCGCGCGAGACGAGTCCGAGGTCGCCTGTCTCCACAGCGGTGAGGGTGCGATCCCAGAGCTCGAGAACCCGCTCGGTGACCGGCTCCGAACCGCGACGGGTCACGAAGTCGCGAGCCTTCGCGTGGTACTCGCGCTGGATCTCCAGGGCGCTCGCCTCCCGGCCGTTGGCGAGCTTGACGCGACGGCGCCCGGTCATGTCGTGGCTGACCTCGCGGATCCCCCGGATGGGGTTCTCCAGCGTCAGGTCGCGCATGACCACACCGGCCTCGATCATCCGCAGGACGAGATCCGTCGTGCCAACCTTCAGCAGGGCGGTCGTTTCGCTCATGTTCGAGTCACCGACGATCACGTGTAGCCGGCGGAATCGCTCGGCATCGGCGTGTGGCTCGTCACGTGTGTTGATGATCGGACGCGAACGCGTCGTCGCCGATGAGACGCCTTCCCAGATGTGCTCGGCCCGCTGGCTGACGCAATAGACAGCGCCACGCGGTGTCTGCAGGACCTTCCCGGCACCGCAGATGATCTGCCTCGTCACGAGGAACGGGATCAGCACGTCGGCAAGTCGTGAGAACTCACCATGTCTGCCGACGAGGTAGTTCTCGTGACAGCCATAGGAGTTGCCGGCGGAGTCGGTGTTGTTCTTGAACAGGTAGATGTCACCGGCGATGCCTTCCTCGCGGAGGCGTCGCTCGGCGTCCATGAGCAGCCCCTCGAGGATGCGCTCCCCCGCCTTGTCATGGACGACGAGATCGATGACGGAGTCGCACTCCGGTGTGGCGTACTCCGGATGACTGCCGACGTCGAGGTAGAGCCGGGCGCCGTTCTTCAGGAAGACATTGCTGCTGCGTCCCCACGACACGACGCGGCGGAACAGGTAGCGGGCGACCTCGTCGGGACTCAGCCGGCGTTGGCCACGGAACGTGCACGTCACGCCGTACTCGTTCTCCAGCCCGAAGATGCGGCGGTCCACCCATTCACCCTATGCGTTGCTCAGGCGCAAATCGGGCTCCAGATCCAGATCCGAAGTGTCGAAAGGCAAGACATGAGCCTCACCGACGAGGTTGTGCGTCAGCGCGCCCATCGGACGATCATCGAAGAACTGATCGCCGAGCCGCAACGGCTGGGCCCGGACTTCCAACCCATCCATCAGCTCACCGGCGACGGCGCCGATCCGGTCGTCGGATACAAGGCCACCGGCCGCGGTAAGGCCGGTACAGAACTCGGTGACACGCTGACCTTGCTGCAAGGCGCGCAGGCACTGGGCCTCGCCGAACGGCTCGACTGGGCGTTTCGTTGCCTCGCCTTCGAGCAGGCGCTTGCGGCTCGACTGGCCGCGGAATTGCACCTCACGCCCGAGCCGGAGACATTCGGAACGCCTGTTCCGCCGCGACTCGCCGCCATCTTCAGCCGCGGCCGTCGTGAGCTCCGGGTAGCCGCGGAAGTACACGACTACTGCTTCGGTGATCGCGCGGCACTCGCCCGTGCGATTGTGGAGTTCAAGAGTTGGGGCTGGCGCATCGTGGTTGCTGACACGGCAGACGTCCCGGACGCAGTCGCCCAGTTGTCGGAGCTTCAACCCGACGTCGTGCAAGTCGACCTCAGCCGGCCCGGCGGTGTTGCGACGCCGGCAGTGCAACGTTTCGTCGAATTGGCCGGTGAGGTCGGCGCCGCCGTGATGGCGCTGTCGGTCAACCGCCCCGCCGACCGCGAGACCGCGCTGAGTTTGGGCGCCACGTACGCTCGGGGTCGGTTGTTCGGCCAACCCGGCTCGCTGCCTACGCTCTGACGCGAGATGTGGGACACGGCCAACGGCCCTCCCTCGTCCAACGAGATCAGCGTCAAGGAGTGTTGCCGAGTGCGCGAATGGGTCTACCCCCCGGTCATCGGCGTCGCGGTTGGAGCGTTCCGCGCACTCGACATCCGTTTCACGATCACCGGCACTGAGCACATCCCCCGCTCTGGCGGTGCGGTGCTCGCGATCAACCATGTGAGCTACCCCGACTTTCTGTTCGCGGGATTTGCGGCCCGCAAGCAGGGACGGCTGGTGCGCTTCATGGCAAAGCAGCCGGTATTCGACCACCGGATTGCAGGCCCGCTGATGCGCGGCATGCGGCACATCCCGGTCAATCGTTCGGCAGGCGCGGACGCGTACGCCGCGGCCATCGCCAGTCTGCGTTCCGGCGAGGTCGTCGGGGTGTTCCCCGAGCAGACGATCGCGCGCTCGTTCACGATGCGGCCGTTCAAGACCGGTGCCGCACGGCTCGCGCTAGAAGCCGGCGTACCGCTGATCCCGGTCGTCACGTGGGGCGGCCACCGACTGTGGACGTCCGGGCGTCGCGCGACCCTGCGTCGGCATGTACCTGTGTCCGTCACCGTCGGCGCGCCGATCACCGCGACAGACGATGAGTCAGCGGATCTACTGACCAAACACTTGCGCGACACGATGAGCGGCATGCTCGACTCGGCACAACATAACTACGCCGACGCGCATCTCGGTGCCGGTGCGTGGTGGCAACCCCAACATCTCGGCGGCGCCGCACCCGGAGTGCTGGAGGCCGCGGAGATCGAGCAGACCAGGATCGACGGCCCCTCGCAGTAGCCCTCGTCAGGATCGCGGGGGTAACGGGATGAAGCTGCTTGTGCGACGCATGTAGTCGGCATAGCCAGGCTTGGTCTTGGCCATCCGGCGTTCAAGGAGCGGACCACCGGTCTTGAACGCGAGGAACCAGATCATGAGCGCCGGTGACAGGACCATCGCCGCGCCGACCCAGTGGCCGGCACCGATGAGGTACAGACCGAGCCAGACGCAGGCGTCGCCGAAGTAGTTGGGGTGCCGCGTGTAGCGCCATAAGCCGCGGTCCATGACGTGGCCCTTGTTGTCGGGCGAGGCGCGGAAGCGGGCCAGCTGCCGGTCACCAACCGATTCGAAGAACACTCCGATCACCCACAGTGCGGTTCCGGCGATGACCAGCGGCCAGACGACGGCGCGTTGGTACATCGCTGCTTGGACTGGCAGCGAGATGAACCACAACACAATCGCTTGCACAAGGAACACCGCGAAGAGCGCGTAGGTGGCCCGGCTGCCCTTGGTGCGATTGAGGATGTCGTCGTACCTCGGGTCTTCGCCCTGTCCGCGGCTGCGCAGGCCGAGATAGATCGCCAGGCGCAATCCCCAGAGACACGTGAGCACCATGACGAGCACGCGAAGGTCGCGGTGCCCGTCGCCAGATGACATCGCGAACGACGTCACTGCAACGAGGACAAAGCCGAGACCCCACGTCGTGTCGACAACGTTGTAACGCCTGATGCGCAGGGCTATCAGCCACGTCACGAAGAAGGTGGCGAGGACGACGGCTGCGGTGATACCCAGGCCGACGACAAAGGCGCCCGTGGCAAAGTCGTCCATGAGCCAAGTCTGAAGCACAGCGGCAGAGCCGCTCGAGTCAGAAGCTCAGGGCAGCCCGTGGTCGGGGCATCCGGCTGGAACCGGGGATCTGCCAGCCGCGTGTGAGGAAGGCCTCTTCGAGCGCCTCCGTTGCGGCGCGATGTGACCGGCGCAGCGCAGTCATGGTCAGCTCGTCGACCTCGGCTTTCGCCTCGGCGTACCGCAGTCGGTTGGTGGCGACGACAACCGACCGCATGAGGTCGAGCAGTGTCGCGTCGCTGGTCCAGGAACCCATCCCGATTGCTCCTTTCGCTGTTCATGCAATCGGCTGGATGGAGCAGCGGTCTTGAGCCCGGCCGGACGAATCACCCGTCCGGCCGAGCACCGGCAACCTCTTCGGCGCGTCAGCAGGACGGACGGGCAAGATGAGGCCCATGGATGCAGCAGTGGACGGTCGAACCGTGAACGTGGCGACGAGCAGCGGGGACATGGCCGTCTATGACGCCCGGCCGACCGGAGAGACGCGCGGTGGCGTCATCGTGATCCAGGAGGCGTTCGGCGTCACGTCGCACATTGAGGAAGTGACACGTCGGTTTGCAGCAGCTGGCTATCGCGCAGTCGCCCCGCATCTCTTCTACCGGACTGGGGATCCCGCGTTGTCCTACGACAACCTCGATGACATCTGGCCGCACCTGAAGGAGCTGCGCGGCGACCAGATCCTCGAGGATGTCGACGCCGCGCTCGGATACCTGGAAGACGCGGCCGGGATAGCACCGGCCAGCGTCGCCATCGTCGGCTTCTGCATGGGCGGCACGGTGACCGCGCTGACGGCGGCGAAGCGGCAGCTGGGTGCGGCTGTTTCGTTCTATGGCGGGGGCGTTGCCGAGGGTCGCTTCGGCATGCCCCCGTTGGTCGAGATCGCACCGACGTTCCAGACACCGTGGCTCGGGTTGTACGGCGGGCAAGACGAGGGCATTCCGGTCGAGCAGGCCGAGGCTCTCCGTGAAGCGGCGAAACTGTCGTCCGTGCCGACCGATCTCGTGGTCTACCCGGACGCAGGGCATGGGTTCCACTGCAACGAGCGCCCGAAGTCGTTTCACGAGGCGTCGGCCAAGGATGGCTGGCACCGGACCCTTGCGTGGTTCGACGAGCACCTACCCGCCAGGCGCTAGGGCGTCGCGCCCAGCCTCGTGAACGTCGACTGACAGTCGGAACATCTCAGCCCCCGTGCCCGTCGAGTGGTCAGCCGCTGTCGGGGTCGGCTGCCTCGGGACCGGATGGCTCGCTCGGAGCGTCATCGCCGGTTGGTTTGCTCTTGCCCTTGCGGGCGGCGCCACCGCCGCCATTCGACGCGATCAGCGACTCGAGTTGAGCACCGACGATTCGCTTGAACAGGCGATTGGGTCGGGTGCGGTCAAGGACAGCGACCTCGAGCTGGCTCGGCGTGAGCGTGCGGTCCTCACCGTCCTGCGGGTGCGCGGTGAGCGCGGCAACGGCAGCGCCGAGAGCATCTCCCAGAGACATGCCCTCGCGATGGTGTTCTCGGAGCGAAGTGGTCACCTGCTCAGCGGAACCGCCCATTGCAACAAAGTCGCGCTCGTCGCCAACGGACCCGTCGTATGTGAGCCGGTACATCTGGTCGAGCTCGGGGGTCTCCCCTACTTCGGCGACAACGATCTCGACCTCGTAAGGCTTGCCGGCTTCGGTGAAGATCGCGCCGAGGGTCTGCGCGTACGCGTTTGCGAGGCCGCGACCGGTGACGTCACGCCGGTCATAGGAGTAGCCGCGCATGTCGGCGAGACGAACGCCGGCGACGCGAAGCGCTTCGAACTCGTTGTACTTGCCGACGGCGGCGAACGCGATGCGGTCGTAGATCTCGCTGATCTTGTGTAGTGCGCGCGATGGGTTCTCGGCCACGAAGAGGATGCCGTCGGCGTAGGTGAGGACGACGACGCTGCGCCCGCGGGCGATGCCCTTGCGGGCATAGTCCGCCTTGTCCTTCATGATCTGCTCGGGCGAGACGTAGAAGGGGGTGGTCACGGTGTCCTCGTCTGCGGTGGCGTTGGAGTCGGCTGCATCGTCGTCGGTGTGGTCAGCGTAGGGGCGCGGGACTGCCGCCGGGGTTCTGCATGCGTTGGTCGACGACGGTCTGCACCATGGCGCCGACGTCGTCGTCCGGGAGCCGGCGGAAGCCGCTCACGTCGACGTTGACGACGACGGGATAGATGCGTCGGGTCAGATCGGGGCCGCCCGTCGCGGAGTCATCGTCCGCGGCGTCGTACAACGCGTTGACACATGCGAGCACGGCGTCGTCGAGGGTGAAGTCCTCACGGTAGAGCTTCTTGAGCGCCCCGCGCGCGAACACGGAACCGGAGCCGACCGAGTGAAAACTGTGCTCCTCGTAGCGACCGCCGGTTATGTCGTAACTGAAGATGCGTCCCTCGCCGGACTCAGGGTCGAAGCCGGCGAAGAGGGGTACGGCGGCGAGGCCTTGCATCGCCATCGGCAAGTTGCTGCGGATCATCGTGGAGAGGCGATTGGCCTTGCCATCGAGGGACAGCGTCGTGCCTTCGAGCTTTTCGTAGTGCTCGAGCTCGACTTGGAACAGACGCACCATCTCGACCGCGATGCCAGCGGTGCCGGCGATGCCGACGCAGGAGAACTCGTCACCGGGGAAGACTTTTTCGATGTCGCGCTGGGCGATGATGTTGCCCATCGTGGCGCGCCGGTCGCCGGCCATGACGACGCCGCCCGGATAGGTGACGGCGACGATCGTGGTGCCGTGCGGGGCCTCGGTCACGACGCTCGCTGGTGGCTGGCGGCGGCCCGGGAGCAGATCAGGGGCGGCCAGCCCGAGGAACTCGGTGAACGAGGAGACGCCGGGCGTGGTGAAGACGGCTGGCAGCCGCCCGTCGACCGGCAGCTTGTCTGGCATATGTGGCCTCTCCCTGGCGGGATTGCGATGGAGTCGACCCTATACAGGGGTGTTCCGCACATCGGCCGAACCAAAGCCGCCTACGACGCCAGGGTTGCCCGGGCAGTCTCGATGGCCGCGGGCAGGTTCAACTGCTGAAGGCGCGTAGTTGTCTTCTCACGCAGCTCGTCGAGTGAGGAGTCGTGGTCACGGAGATACTCGATCGCGGATTCAAGATATTCGATGTTGTCCTTGAACTGCCCCAGACCGCCGTTGCAGGGGAAGCAAGTCAGGCCTCGAAGCTTGCCCGTCGCGTGGTCATGATCGAGGTGTTCGGCTGGACGATCCTTGCAGATGGCGCACTTGCCATTCTGGGACACCATCATCGCCGTTACGTCATCGGGCGTTAACCCGTACTGCCTCTTGAAGTAGTTCTGCCGGCCTCGAACGGCGCGACAGAACTTGCAATGACTGGAGTAACCATCACGGGTTGTAGCGTTGCGATGCCACTCACCAAGCTGGCGAATCTGCTGGCAGTCCGGACAGTACTTGTGTCCCGGTGGGACTTCAGGTCGAACACGGAGCGACTTCCCCATCCGAAGTCGGCGACGTTCGTAACTGGCTTTGCATCGAGCGCGATAGCAGACCTTGCAGTAGTGACACAAGCCATCGGGTCGTTCGGCGTTCCGGGTGAACTCGCTCGTCGGCTTGGTCTCACCGCATTCCGGACACCGCTTCATCTCTATTCTGGAGTAAATTGGTTCACTCACCCCCCTTTTGAACGTACGCACGAACGAAGTCCTCGGCATTCTCCTCGAGGACCTCGTCTATTTCGTCGAGAATCGCGTCGACATCTTCGGAGAGCTGCTCCTGGCGCTCTTCTAGCTCAGTGGTTTCCGTTGCCTCGGCCTGCTCGGCGTCCTGGGTCTTCTTGGAGGCACGCTGTTGGCCGCCCCCAGGGTCCTTTGTCGCCATTCGTGTTCCTCCGCTCGGCGGGCCTCCCAGCGGGAAGCCGGGCATCCACGCACAACTCTAAGCCTGAGCGCCGACACCAAGATCGGCGAATCACTCCAATCATCGGCTGTAACGCCGGAGGACCTTCGCGCGATGTTGCGATCAGTTCGTCCCATTGCCGTTCCGGCCTGCGCCGGCGCCGTTGATTGCCTCGGGGTGCTAAATGAGCGCGTCACACAGCGCGGATCCTTCCTCGCGCGATGCCGGGTTGTCCCGTGTCCGCCGGATGTCCGGCGGGTTGACCGTCGGGGCGCTCGCCGCAACAGCAGCCACCGCTGTCGGCCTGCAGGCCACAGCTCCGCACAAAGCGCCCAAACCGGCATCCACACAGACGGCGCCGACGAGCCCCGCAACCACCACACCGCACGCAACTCCGTGGCCGGACGTGCTCCCCGTGCTCGCACCACCTGTTAAGGGCAACGCACGTGCACCGCGAACGTCCGTCGTACGCGTGCAAGGCACAACAACGAATCGTCAATCTGCCCGCACGACGCCGTCGAAAGCCAAGGCTCCGAAGCCAGCAGTCCAGCCGCCGCAGGCCGCGCCGCCAGCGCAGCCGCCTGTCGCCACGTCGAGTGGTTCGTGAGAACAGCAATGATGCCGAGCGCTGTGTCGCTGTCTGCCTTCGGATGCAGCGGCACATTGGCCGTCACCGATCCGCGCGCGCTGCCTGACGCCTCGCGCAAGATCACTCAGCTCATCGCCGATATCGACCGCGCGTGCAGTCGGTTCCGCGACGACAGCGAGATCGTGGCACTGAGCCGAACCGCCGGTGCGACAACGCCGCTCTCACCACTCCTATCCGCCGTACTCCGCCGCGCACTCGACGCCGCAGAGCAAACGGCGGGTCTCGTCGACCCAACAATCGGCGGAGCCATGAATGGCGCTGGCTACGACCGCGACCTCGCGGCCCTCGAAACGCGGCCCGACGACATCTCCCCCATCCCCGCCGCGGGTTGGCGCACCGTCAACCTCGACGACGAGACGCGCACGCTCTGGATGCCGCCCGGCACCGCGCTCGACGTCGGTGCGGTCGGCAAGGCGTGGGCAGCAGACCTGGCCAGCCGGCTGCTCGCTACGGACTTCGCATGCGGAGTACTCGTCGCGTTCGGTGGTGACGTGTCAGTGGCTGGTGACCCGCCGGCCGACGGCTGGACGATCCGCATCAGCGAGCAGCATCAGGACGTTGGGCCATGGTCAGTCGACCAGACCATCACCATCGACACGGGCGGCGTCGCGACATCTAGCACGCAACATCGTCAGTGGCGTCGCGGACATCGGGTCTGTCATCACATCCTCGACCCGGCCACCGGCCTCCCTGCCCCCGTGGTCTGGCGCATGGTGACGGTTGCAGCCGAGACGTGTGCTGACGCGAATGCGGCCAGCACCGCCGCCGTGATCCTCGGCGAGGACGCCCCCGAGTGGCTGGCCGACCGTCAACTCCCCGCACGACTCGTGCGCGACGACGGCCGCATCACCACCGTCGCGGCGTGGCCCAACGACATCGCAGTGGTCAGCGCATGAGCATCCTTCTACTGCAGGACCCGAAGGCCTACTGGTATCTCACCCGCGCCTTCGGCCTCATCACGTTCCTCCTTCTGACCATCACGCTTGTCATTGGCGTCCTCGGACCACTGCGCTGGTCCAGCCGTCGGTGGCCGCGGTTCGCATCGCAGTCCGTGCACGGCAACGCCGCACTGCTCGCGATGGTTTTGCTCGTCCTGCACATCGCCACGACTCTTGCCGACGGTTACGCACCGGTCCGGCTTCGCGACACGGTCGAGGCCTTCGGGTCGAGCTACCGGCCGATCTGGATGGCGTTCGGCGCGCTCGCCGTTGACATCCTCATCGCACTCGCCATCACGAGCGTCTTTCGTCACAAGATCGGCCCGCGCGTGTGGAAGGTCGTGCACTGGTCGGCGTACGCCTGCTGGCCGTTCGCCCTGCTCCACTTTCTTGGCACTGGCACCGACACCAAGACGCCGCTCATCTTCGGCTTGTCCTGGGCGTGTACGGCCGCTGTCGTCACCGCCGTCGCCTGCCGGCTCAACGTCGGTTTCACCAGGTGGACACCGGTCCGACTCAGCGGCGCGATCGCCACCGTCGCAATCCCGGCCCTGATCTTCGCCTGGGCCATGCAGGGTCCCATGCAACCCGGTTGGGCCAAGCGGTCCGGTACGCCGTCAGCACTGCTCGCGCACCCGACCAAACTCAGCCCAAGTCAGCCTGCTGCCACGACCAAACCGGCAGCAGTACGCCGAAGCGCTCCTGCGCGCCTAACCGTTCCGTTCACCGCGCATTTCACCGGCACCGAGCGGCGCACAGCACTCGGTCACGGTCGCGTTCGACTGGATCTGCTCGCCCACTTGTCACATGGCGCCAGCGGCACCTTGCTCGTCTCCCTTGCCGGTCCGAAGCAGGGCTCAGGAATCCGATGGACGCACGGCGGCGCGCTCCTCGGTCCGACCAACAAGCCAGACCTCTACCGCGGCGGCGTCATAACGTACGCCGGCAGCTCGCTCACTCTCCGACTGTCATCAGCTAAGTCCCACATCGACGTGCGCATGACCCTGCGGTGGTTGGCGGGTGGACGCATCGACGGCACGGTCAGCGCCAAGCGCACGCCGCCAGCTGCCCCGCCCGGGCCGGTAAGAGTCGTAACCGTCGCCGTCGCACCCGCGCAACCCGCTCCGGCACGACCGGCCGCCAAGCCCACGCCCTCCGCCAGTCCCCCACCTGCTCCGGCGCCGTCGCCAGCGCCGACGCCCGCTCCCACCCCGTGGGACGACGACGGCGGCGATGACAGGCCCGGTGACTGATGACAGCCGACCTGCTGAGCACCGGAACCGACAATGCGTCGGTCTTGCCTCGTCTCATGGCGGGCGCGCTTCCGGGTCGTCACGTCGGCTTGGCCGAGCACGTGCGTCGGCACGGGCTCCTGCCGACGTGGGGCCGTCATCGCGGCGAGCACCCGCTGCTGGCGCTCGTCGACGAGAGCGGCCTCCGGGGCCGCGGAGGGGCCGGTTTCCCCACGGCTGCAAAGTGGCGCGGAGTTGTCGGACGTGTCCGCCCGGTCGTCGTCGCGAACGGCGCGGAAGGTGAGCCGGCAATCAGCAAGGACGCTTGCCTGTTGCGGCACAACCCGCACCTCGTCCTCGATGGTGCCCAACTCGCCGCGATCGCAGTACGCGCCGTCGAGGTCGTGGTCTGGATCGCCGCGAGTAACGGACGCGAGACCGCTGTCCGCGCGGCGCTCGCCGAACGTAAGGCCGCGCGCGTCGACCGCATCCGGATGCGTGTCGTCATCGCACCAGAGCAGTTCCTGTCTGGTGAGAAGTCAGCGGTGGTTCGTGGGATCAACGGCGGTCCGGCACTGCCTCAAGCGACGATCCCCCGCGTCTCGGAACGCGGCGTCGCAGGCCGGCCCACGCTCGTCCAGAACGTCGAGACGCTCGCGCATGTAGCGCTCCTCGCGCGGTACGGCGCGCCGTGGTTCCGCTCCACTGGGACCCCAGACGAGCCAGGATCGTTGCTGGCAACCGTTTTTGGTGCCGTTGCAACGCCCGGCGTCTACGAAGCCGGGCTTGGTACGCCGCTGCGCGCGGTCATCGACCTGGCCGGTGGTGCGACCAGCGAGCCCGCGGCGTACCTCCTCGGGGGTTACCACGGCGCATGGCTCCCAGCCACGGCGCAGGACGTTCCTCTCACCCACCGCGACGTGCGCGCCGCAGGCGGTTCCCTTGGTGCTGGACTCGTCGTCGCGCTCCCGCACAACTCGTGCGGGCTGCGGGAGACCGCGCGGGTCGTGCGCTATCTCTCCGACTCCAGCGCGAAGCAGTGTGGACCGTGCATGTTCGGTCTGGACGCGATCGCCGGAAACCTCGAGGCATTGGCCGCAGGTGTCGCCAACGAGTCGACGATCGCGGCCGTCGAACGCTGGTCCGGAATGATCCTCGGCCGCGGCGGGTGTAAACATCCGGATGGGACGATCCGCTTCGTGCGCAGTGCACTGACCGTGTTTGCCGAGGACGTTGTTGCCCATGCTGACGGATTCGCGTGTCCCGCGACACCTCCCGTGCTACCGGTGCCCACTCACGTGGTTGGGCCATGAGAAAACAGCTGAGCGTCGACATCATCCGCTGCGATGGCCACGGTCATTGCGCTGAGCTGTTGCCGGAGCTGTTGACTCTCGACGACTGGGGCTACCCGATTGCGGGTGCCGGGTTGTCGATCGAAGTACCGGCTGAGCTTGAACGTCTCGCGCGCCGTGCAGTGCGCACTTGTCCGGTGCTAGCGCTCCGCTTGGCGAAGGCGGATTCGCGCGCTAGCGACCGCCGCTGAGCGCGTCCACCAACTCCGACGCGGTTTCGCAGCGGTCGATCAGATCACCAACGTGGGCCTGGGTCCCGCGCAGGGGTTCAAGCGTGGGCACGCGCTGCAACGAATCGCGCCCCACATCGAAGATCACCGAGTCCCAGGACGCAGCGGCGATGTCGTCGGCGTACTTCGCCATGCAACGCCCGCGGAAGTACGCACGGGTGTCGAGCGGAGGACGCTTGATCGCATCGGTGATGACGTCCTCGGAGACCAAAGTCTCCATCCGCCCGCGGGCGACGAGGCGGTTGTACAAACCCTTGTCGGGACGCACATCGGCGTACTGCAGATCCACCAGCGCCAACCGAGGGTGACCCCAGTCCAGCGAGTCCCGTGACCGATAGCCCTCGAGCACCTCGAGCTTCGCGACCCAATCGAGCTCACGTGACAAGGACATCGGCTCGTCCTCGAGCCGCGTCAGCACCGACTCCCAGCGCAACAACACATCGGCAGTCACGTCATCGACGTCGGCGCCGTACCGGTCCTCCACGAACTTCTTCGCCTGCTCGAGGTATTCCATCTGCAGCTGCACGGCGGTCATCTTGCGGCCGTCGCGCAACGTCAGCAGCCACGTCAATGTCGGGTCGTGCGAGATCGACCGCAGCGCGGCTACCGGCAGGTCGACCGTGAGATCGACGTTGATGAAGGACTCTTCGATCATCGCCAGCACGAGCGCCGACGTACCGAGCTTCAAGTACGTCGAGATCTCTGACAGGTTCGCGTCGCCGATGATGACGTGCAGCCGGCGGTACTTCTCCGGATCGGCGTGCGGCTCGTCGCGCGTGTTGATGATCGGCCGCTTCAACGTCGTCTCGAGCCCGACCTCGACCTCGAAGTAGTCGGCCCGTTGCGAGATCTGGAATCCGTCGCCACGGCCATCCGCGCCGATCCCGACTCGCCCCGCACCACACACGACCTGACGGGACACGAAGAACGGCGTCAAATGCCGGACGATGTCGGCGAATGGCGTCGACCGCGCCATCAGATAGTTCTCGTGGCAGCCGAACGACACGCCCTTGTTGTCAGTGTTGTGCTTGTAGAGCTGGATGGGCGCGGTCGTGGGGATCTGCGCGACCCGCCGCGCCGCCTCCGCCATCACGCGTTCCCCCGCCTTGTCCCAGATCACGAGGTCGAGCGGGTTGGTCACCTCGGGGCAGGAGTACTCCGGGTGCGCGTGATCGACGTACAACCGCGCGCCGTTGGTCAAGATGACGTTGGCCAGCCCGAGGTCGTCGTCGGCGAGACCGCTCCCCGCATCGGTGGCGACCTCACGCGAAAGGTCGAATCCGCGCGCATCGCGCAGCGGGGACTCTTCCTCGAAGTCCCAGCGCGTACGACGTTCGCGCGCGGCCGACGACGGCTGGAACGCGTTGACGATCTGCGAACTCGCCACCATCGCGTTGGCCGTGGGCTGCCCGGGCACTGAGATGCCGTACTCCGTCTCCGTGCCCATCACCCGCCGCACGCTCATGCGACGAGTCTAAGCGCGACACGCACGCCAGTCGCCCCAGGCACGCGCGTGTGACTAGAGGTACTGCCCTGTATTGGCGACGGTGTCGATAGAGCGGCCGGCCTCGGTGCCTTCCTTGCCGGAGATGAGCGTGCGGATGTAGACGATGCGCTCGCCCTTCTTGCCGGAAATCCGTGCCCAGTCGTCCGGGTTGGTGGTGTTGGGCAGGTCCTCGTTCTCCTTGAACTCGTCGATGCACGCAGCCATCAGGTGCTGCATCCGCAGCCCCTTCTGGCCCATGTCGAGGAAGTCCTTGATGGCCATCTTCTTCGCACGGTCGACGATGTTCTGGATCATGGCGCCGGAGTTGAAGTCCTTGAAGTACAGGATCTCCTTGTCACCGTTGGCGTAGGTCACCTCGAGGAAGCGGTTCTCCTCGGTCTCGGTGTACATGCGCTCGACGGTCTGCTGGATCATCGCCTGCACGGTCGCCTCGCGGTTGCCGCTGTTCTCGCCGAGATCCTCTGCATGCAGCGGCAAGTCGGCGACGATGTACTTGGCGAAGATGTCGCGCGCACCCTCAGCGTCCGGTCGGTTGATCTTGATCTTCACGTCGAGCCGGCCCGGCCGCAGGATCGCTGGGTCGATCATGTCCTCGCGGTTGGACGCCCCAATCACGATGACGTTCTCGAGTCCCTCGACGCCGTCAATTTCCGACAGCAGCTGCGGAACGATCGTGTTCTCGACGTCGGACGAGACACCGGAACCACGGGTCCGGAAGATGGAGTCCATATCGTCGAAGAAGACGATGACGGGTGTGCCCTCGCTGGCCTTCTCGCGCGCCCGCTGGAACACCAGGCGAATGTGCCGCTCGGTCTCACCGACGTACTTGTTGAGCAGCTCAGGGCCCTTGATGTTGAGGAAGAACGACCGACCCTCTGGCCGACCGGTGCGCAGTGCCACCTGCTTGGCCAGCGAGTTGGCAACAGCCTTGGCAATCAGCGTCTTGCCACAGCCAGGCGGGCCGTAGAGCAGGACGCCCTTCGGCGGCCGCAGCTGGTGCTCCTTGAACAGGTCAGCGTGGAGATAAGGCAGCTCGATCGCGTCGCGAATCGACTCGATCTGGCCGGCCAGTCCACCGATCTGGTCGTAGGTGATGTCCGGGACCTCTTCGAGAACGAGCTCTTCGACCTCGGATTTCGGGATCCGCTCGTAGACGTAGCCGGAGCGCGCATCGAGCAAGAGCGAGTCGCCGGCACGGATCGGCTGGTCTTTCAGTGAGTCGGCGAGCATCACGACACGCTCTTCGTCGGTGTGCCCGAGGACGAGGGCGCGTTCACCGTCGGCGAGCAGCTCCTTCAGCATCACGATGTCGCCCTTGCGCTCGAATGCGAGCGCCCGCACCACATTGAGGGCCTCGTTGAGCATGACCTCCTGCCCCTTCTGGAGCTCGGAGATCTCGATGGCGGGGCTGACGGTCACCCGCAGCTTGCGACCACCGGTGAACACGTCGACGGTGTCGTCGTCGTGCGCCTCGAGGAAGATGCCGTAGCCGGACGGGGGCTGGGCGAGCCGGTCGACTTCTTCTTTCAACGCGACGATCTGGTCGCGGGCTTCACGGAGAGTAGCTGCCAACCGGTCGTTCTGACCCGAGAGTGCGGCGACGCTCGCTTGTGCTTCAGCCATGCGCTCATCGACAGCACGGGAGTGACGAGGTGACTCGGCAAGCTTCCGACGGAGGGCAGCAACTTCGTCCTCGAGGAAGGAGACCTGCTGGGCAAGCTCCTCAGCCTCGTTGCGCGCTGCGCGCGATTCAGCCTCCTCGCGACCAGGCACGAGTCGTCACCTCCTTCGGAGGACCGGGCTCCGCCAGCCTAACCCCCGACCTACCGCAAATTGCTCCTCGACAGGCGGGACGGGACCGTGCTGCTTTCGGCGGTATCGGACCCGGTTGTTCGCCGTTGTTATCGTCGGTTTGTGCCAAACCCTGAGACTTCGCGTGTCGCGGATGTGTCAGATCTTCGTGTCCGGGTCGATCAGGACAAGTGCACGGGTGACGGACTGTGCGTCCAATACGCCCCAGATGTCTTTGAGTTCGACGTTGACGGGCTCGCGTACGTCAAAGGCAGCGACGGTCAAATGCAGACCGCGCCAGGCGTGGCTGTCGACGTACCGGAGTCACTGCGCATAGCTGTCATCGACTCAGCCGATGAGTGCCCGGGCGACTGCATCTACGTCACGGGGAGTGACGGTTCTGCGATAGCTGGACCAAATTCGTAAGAACGTCTAACGGCGGTACGACGAGGACCACTCAATGGCGGGACCTGCCCGTACGTCGCGAACCTCCCTGGCGCTGCGCGCGGCCATCGCACTGTCGATGCTCGTCGGCTTCTACGCCGCTTTAGTCGTTGTCCTCGGTGCCGTCATCGTTGGTGAGTTGCTCATCGTGCGCGACGGACATTCGAACATCTTCGTGATCGCCATCACGATCATCGGCGGCTTCGTCTGTTTGCGCGCCATCACTGACCTCTTCCGAACCGGTAGCTACCAGGCAGCGCCCGCAACGCTCGCAGCCACCCGCGCGAGTCAGCCACGCCTGTGGCAATTCATCGACGATCTCGCGCACGAGATCGGCACCACGCCACCCGCCGAGATCTACCTCGAGGCCGGCGTCAACGCCGCCGTACTCGAGTCAGGTGGGTCGGGAATCCGCAAAGGCAGGCGAGTGATGCTCATCGGTTGCGGCCTGCTGCAACTGCTCGACGCGCAGCAGTTGAGAGCGGTGCTCACCCACGAGTACGGACATTACGTCGGCGGTGACACGTGGCTCGGTTCGATCACGTACCGCGGATTCGCCGCCGTCGGTCGCACAGCGCACGGTCTCACCGGACATCCGGTGCTGCAGCGCCTCGTCCTGGCCTATGGCAACGTCTATCGCCGCGTGACTCTCGCCGTCCGACGTCATCAAGAGCTGACTGCCGACGCCCTCGCAGTCAGGGTCAGCGGATGCCAAGCGATGGTGACCGCGCTGCAGGAGATCCAGGCCGGAGACGCGGCGTTCCGCTTCTTCATCAACTGTTACGTCGCGCCCGTCTGGCGTGCTGGTCAGGCGCCGACCAATCTGTACGCCGGGTTCCGCGCGATGGTCGCCGAGCCGAGCCGGCAGGCGGAGATGGCCGAAGTGCGAGCGGAGCTCGAAGGGTCGCCGGGCGACCCGTTCGACTCTCACCCGACATTGGGTGCGCGCATTGTCGCGGCCAAAACCGTGCCGGACACCGCCATCGCCTCGGCTTCGCATCCAGCCCGCGAGCTCTTGTTCGACGCGGACACCGTTGAGACAGACATGACAGATCGCATCAGTCGGCAAGCCACAGGACGCGAACCGACCGAGCGCGTCGACTGGGACGACGCCGCCGACACCGTGTTCGCGCCCACATTGCGTCGCCAGGCTGCGGCTGTGCTGACACTCATTCCGGCGGCCAAAGTCCAGCACCGTCCGGACACGCCCTGTCTCAGTGACCTGATCGACCTTGCCGCGTCGTCGAACTGGCGGATGTTCGCGGACGACATCGCCGCACCCACAGCCGATGCCTCCGCTGACGACAACGATGACCAGCGGCGCCGGCTCATCACGGTCGTGCTCGCCGAAGTCATCGGACCGGCGCTGGTGGACGCCGGCGCAGCAGAGTGGGAGTTGTCATGGAGCGGGCCGATTCGGCTCGTCAACCGGCGCGGTCGAGACATCTATCTCTCGAACTGGGTACGCCCCATCATCGGTAACCCCGCCGCAGCCAAGAAGCTCTACCGCAAACTGCGCGCGGCCAAGGTGCGACTGGATTGGTCCCCGTCCGACGCGCTCACGAGCTCCGTGAGCAGCCGGGCAGACGGACGTTGGCCCGGCTAGCCCTTCGGGTGCGCACCCTTTGCGGGCCGGGTTCTGCGCAGCGGCGGCGCGACTCCCTCGGCAAGCCGGCGGGTCACCACGAGGAACCCGGTGTGTCCCACCATCCGATGGTCCGGACGTACGGCGAGCCCGTCGACATGCCACGACCGTTGCAACGTCTCCCACGACGCAGGTTCGGCGTACGAACCGTGCGCACGGATTGCCTCGACGGTCGTCGACAGCTGCGTCGTCGTGGCCACGTAGCAACACAGGACGCCACCAGGCACCAACGCGTTCGCCACCACATCGAGGCACTCCCACGGCGCGAGCATGTCGAGAACGACTCGGTCGACGTCACGATCGTCAATCGACTCGACCAGGTCTCCGACAACGAGTCGCCAGGCGGGGTGCTCGGAACCGAAGAACGTCTCAACATTTCGCCGCGCAACGTCAGCAAAGTCCTCGCGTCGTTCGTAGGACGTCACATGCCCGCTATCGCCGACGGCGCGCAGCAATGAGCACGTCAACGCACCCGATCCCGCACCGGCCTCGACGACGCGTGCTCCCGGGAAGATGTCAGCCATCGCAACGATCTGCGCGGCATCCTTCGGATAAACAACGGTCGCGCCTCGGGGCATGCCGAGGACGTAGTCGGTGAGCAGCGGACGAAGGGCGAGGTACGCCGCGCCGCTCGTCGCTGCAACGACCACACCCTCGGGCGACCCGATCAGTGCATCGTGGGAAAGCGCGCCGCGGTGCGTGTGGAACTCCTTGCCCGGCTCGAGCGTGATCGTGTGCTTGCGACCGCGACTGTCGGTGAGCTGAGCACGATCGCCGGCCTCGAACGGGCCACGCCGTCGCTGCGCCCCGGTCGGTACTCGCTTACCTGCCACGAGCGGCGAGCGTACGGCGCGCGTCAGCCGGTGTTGACGACGCGGGCCACGTCGGCCGTGGCCAGGACGCCCCAGACCACCCCGGTCCCACCGTCGACGACGAGGTACTCGGAGGCAGGGGTGCGCGCGATCGCATCGAGAACGGCCTGACCCCGCAACTCTGCGTCGAGCACGAGTGACGGCTCGACGCGGCGGGCCAACGTGCCGACGGTCACCCAGGGTCGCCGCTGCTCCGGTGTAGCCCCCACGGCGGCCTCGGACACCAGCCCATCCGGTTTGCCATCGGAGTCAACGGTGACGATCCCCCGGGCGCCCGCTTCGTGCGCGCGTCGCAGCGCCTCAGCCAGCGGCAGGTCAGCGGGGACGGTCAGCGCCCGGCGCGACAGCTCACGCGCACCGATCTTGGGCAGCCGGCTGCGCAGCTCGACCAGGCGAAGTGACTGGCTGGCACCGGCCCAGAGGAACCAGCCCAGGATCATCAGCCACAACACGTCGAAGACGTTGACGTCCCCCGGTGGCAACACGCCCAGCGCGACCAACGGTGCAATGCCGACGAGAACGCCGAGGACCCGGCCGCACCATGCCGCGACGACGGTGCCGGTGTTCGCGTTCTTGCTGATCCACCAGACGATCGCGCGCAGCACGCGGCCACCGTCGAGCGGGAGACCGGGCAACAAGTTGAACGCCGCGACGAGCAAGTTGGCAAAGGCCAGCTGGATGACAAGCAGCTGCACCAACGAGTCGGATGGCAACGCCGCCCCGACCGCAAAGCCACTGCTCGCAAGCACCAACGACACGACCGGTCCGGCGAGCGCGACGAGGTACTCGCGCTGCGCGGTTTCCGGTTCACGTTCGAGCTCGGACACACCGCCGATCAACATGATGACGATGCGGCGTACCGGCAGCCCGAGGATGCGCGCGACGACCGAGTGGCTCAGCTCGTGCGTAAGAACGGACGCATAGAGCAGCACGACAAACGCTGCTGCGGCGGCGTACTGCTGCGCCGAGCTCAGGTTGTACTTATCAGGAATGTTGGGCGCGATGATGATGGTGAGCACGGCGGCGATGAGGAACCACGATGGAGCGACGTAGATCGGGATACCGAGCGGGCGCCCCATGAACACGCCCTGGGACGCGGGCCGGCGCTGACCCTTTGGCGCGTCCTCACTCATGATCCGATGTTACGTGTCGAGCAGGCCAAGACCCCGCGCCCACGACGTCGTGTAGGCAGCGTCCGCAGCCACCTTGACGTCATCGGTGCTGGTCAGCGGCTTGTGGCACTCGATCATCACGGCGATCTCGTCGGCTATCTCTTTGGTTGCCGCTGTTTCTGCAGCCCCAGGCTGCGGACCGTGCTGTGCGCCGGCGGGGTGATGCGTGATCCAGCCCGCACCGATGCCTTTGCGTGAGAAGAAGTCACCACGGCTGTAGAAGATGACCTCGTCGTTGTCGACGTTGGCGTGGAAGAACGGCACACGCAGCGACTCCGGGTCTGTCTCGAACGGCCGCGGCACGAACGTCGCGATGTCGAATTCGCCGCATCGGAACGTTGTATGCACGCTCGGCGGCAGGTGGTAGCGCGGCGAGATGACCGGACGGATGTCGGAGACGTGCAAGCGGTACGGCGCGAGGTCACCCGCCCAGCCGACAGCGGTGAACGGGTTGAACGGGTAAGTGAACGTCGTCCATTCGCCCTGTCGCTTGACCGTGATGCGCCACCGGTCGTTCCCGTCGCCGATCCAGTCGGCGGGCGGCTCGGCGTACGGCTCCGGCGTAACCAGCACCTTGGGGTCGATGACCGCGTGCCTACCCATGAGCCCGAAGTCGGGCAACGCCACCGGAGCAATCGACTCAATGATGTAGAGGAAGGAGTCGTCGCCGTTGGGGACCCAGCGGTGAGCAGTGCCCTTGGGGATGACGAGGTAGTCCTCGGCGGCGTAGTCGAGCGGGCCGTAGTCGGTCTGCAGGACTCCCGCGCCCTTGTGCACGTAGACGACTTCATCCCCGTCGGCGTTGCGGGTGGCATAGGGCATCGGCGTACGCCGGCGCGAGACGTTGACGCGCAGGTCGTCGTTGATGAGCACCGCGACGGGATGACCTTCGGGATCATCGGCATCCTGCGGGTTCAGCAGGTTGAGGTCGTAGGCGACCGGGCGCAGCGGACCGTCGACCTCGACCCAGGCGGTGGGTGGCCGGGTGCGGTAGAGATGGCTGACCGGGCCGGCGAAGGCCTCGCGCCCGTGCTCCTCCTCGACGAGATCGCTCGGGATGCCCACATGGGTCGCCTTAGCCACCCGGCCCTTGCTCTCCATGCCTCCGCCGGTCATGCGGTGAGAGTACGACGGGGATCAACAGGTACCCGCGTTTCGGCGCGGAACCGTCGGGGGGTCGCCGTACAGTCGCAAGACATGACCGCCGTACCGATCGAGGCCCTGGCGCCGGAGATCTCCGAGCCGCCCCCGGAGCAGCGTCCCCGAGCGCTGTCGCCGTCGCGCGCGGCCGACTTCATGCACTGCCCGCTGCTCTACCGGTTCCGCACGATCGACAAGTTGCCGCAGCCACCGGATTCGGCGGCCACCCGGGGCACCGTCGTGCACGCGGTCCTCGAGCGGCTCTTCGACCTCGAGCCGGAGGAACGCACGTTGCCCGCCGCGGCGGCGCTGTTGCGCCCGGAGTGGGAGCGGCTCCTCGAGGAGGAGCCCGAGCTGGCGAGCCTGTTCGCCGATGACACCGACGGGGCCGCCGTCGGCACGTGGTTGACGAGCGCGGAGAGTCTGCTCGCGACGTACTTCGACCTCGAAGACCCGACCCGGCTACGACCCGCCGAGCGCGAGCTCATCGTCGAGTGTGAGCTGCCGTCGGGGCTGCGGCTGCGCGGCATCGTCGATCGTCTTGACGTTGCCTCGGGCACAGGTGCGATGCGGGTGGTCGACTACAAGACCGGTCGCTCCCCTGCCGAGGCGTTCGAGGCGCGGGCGTTGTTCCAGATGAAGTTCTACGCACTGGTGCTGTGGCGGACCCGCGGCGTGATTCCACGCATCCTGCAACTGATCTACCTGGGCAACCGTGAGGTGCTCCGCTACGCGCCCGACGAGGCGGACTTGCGAGCAACCGAGCGCAAGCTCGAGGCGTTGTGGACGGCGATCACGCAGGCCGAGCGCAGCGGCGATTTCCGGCCGAGCCCTGGCCGGTTGTGCGAGTGGTGCGCGTTCCATGAGCTCTGCCCGGCCAAGGGTGGCGTAACTCCGCCATACCCGGGCATTGAACCCGCTCCTGCCGGCTGAGGCCTGCCGCGCCGGTCGAGAAAACGGACCGCGTTCTTAACATCCGCCAACTACCCTCGCGGGCGTGACAACAGCCGCAGCGCTCCCCGCCGCCAATCCGAACGCCGCTCGGGCCATCGATCTGGTCAAGGTCTACGGCCAGGGAGAGACCGAAGTGACCGCCCTCGCCGGCGTCAGCGTCGACGTCCCTCGCAGTGTGTTCACCGCCGTCATGGGCCCATCCGGGTCCGGCAAGTCGACGCTGATGCACTGCCTCGCCGGCCTCGACTCCGTGACCAGCGGCCAGGTGATCCTCGGTGACACCGACATCACCAAGCTCGAGGAGAAGGCGCTGACGCGGCTACGCCGCGACGCAGTCGGCTTCGTGTTCCAACAGTTCAACCTGCTGCCGACGCTGACGGCGAAAGAGAACATCACCCTCCCCCTCGACATCGCGCGGCGCGACTATGACCAGGTGTGGTTCGACCTCGTGGTCGACGCCGTTGGGCTCGGCCGCCGACTAGGACACCGTCCGTCGGAGCTGTCGGGTGGGGAGCAGCAGCGTGTCGCCTGTGCCCGCGCGCTCCTTTCACGCCCGGATGTGATCTTCGCCGACGAACCCACCGGGAACCTGGACTCTCGGTCCAGCGCTGTCGTCCTCGGCTTCCTTCGCCGCTCGGTGGATGAATTCGGGCAGACCATCGTGATGGTCACGCACGATTCCGCCGCGGCGGCGTACTCCGATCGCGTGGTGTTCCTCTCCGACGGTCGCGTCGTCGACGAGATGACCGCACCGACAGCCGAGACCGTGCTCGACCGGATGAAGAACCTTGACGCACCGGCACTCGGCGATGGCGAGGCTTCGTAGTGCTGCATGCAACACTCCGCAGCCTGCTCGCCCGCAAGCTGCGACTCGTTCTCTCCGGCATCGCGATCATCCTCGGCGTTGCAACCGTGGCGGGATCGTTCGTGCTGACGGACACAATCGGCAAAGTTTTCGACGACATCTTCTCCAAGGGCCTCGAAAAGACCGCCGTCGTCGTGCGGGGCGAAAAGACGGATGTCAGCGACCAGAGGTCCACCGTGCCTGCTTCATTGGTGACCGCTGTCAAGGCGGTGCCGGGTGTCGAGGCAGCGTTCGGCGGCGTCACCGGCTACGCCCAGCTTGTCGACAAGAAGGGCAAGACGTACCCGTACCACAACGGTCCCCCAGCTATCGGTTTCAGCTTCGACAGCGACACCCGGATTGCCGGCGAGCAGATCCGTCAAGGTCGGCCGCCCGCTGGTCCGGACGAGATCGTGATCGATCAGTTCACCGCTAAGAAGCTGCACTACGTTGTGGGTGATCGGGTGCCCGTTCTTTCACTGCACCCACGCAAGACGTACACGATCGTGGGAATCTTCACCAGCGGTGACAACGAGAACACCGGTGGCGCGAGCCTCGTCGCGTTCGACCCCACCACCGCGCAAGCTGTGCTGGGGCGGCCAGGTGAAGTCGACCAGATATTCATCGGTGGCGCCTCGGGTGTCAGTGACACCGAGCTGCGCAGCCGCGTCGCAACAGTCTTGCCGAAGGGCGTCGAAGCCGTCACTGGCAAACAGCAGGCCTCGGACCAAGCGGACGAGATCAAACAAGGCCTGACCTTCTTTCTGACCTTCCTGCTCATCTTCGCTGGGATCTCCCTCTTCGTCGGCGCGTTCATCATCTTCAACACGTTCTCCATGCTCGTTGCCCAGCGCGTCCGCGAACTTGCGTTGATGCGTGCGATCGGTGCCAGCAGACGACAGGTCGTGAACGCGGTCTTGGTCGAGGCGGTCGTGATCGGCTTCATCGCCTCGACCATCGGCCTCGGTGTGGGTGTGCTCCTCGCCATCGGCCTTCGCGCACTCCTCGACGCCTTCGGCGGTGGCGGCTTACCGAACGGGTCCCTGGTCATCGCGCCGCGCACGATCATTACGTCGTACGCCGTGGGCGTCCTCGTCACCGCCGTCGCTGCCCTCGTGCCGGCTCGGCGGGCGGCGCGCATCCCGCCGATGGCCGCGCTTCGCGACGCAGCCCTTCCCGACCCATCACTCCGCCGTTCGACGATCACCGGCTCCCTGCTCCTCGTGCTCGGTGTGCTCGCGCTGGTACCAGGGTTGCAAGGGAACTTCCCGTTGCTCGGGGTGGGCGCGATCTTCGTATTCCTCGGCGTGGCCGGTCTGTCGCCGCTGTTGGCCCGCCCCGTCGTGCGGCTATTGAGCTGGCCGTTCCAGCGCAAGGTCCCCGGGCGACTCGGACGTCGCAACGCCATGCGCAACCCGCGGCGTACGTCGACGACCGCCGGCGCGCTGATGATCGGGCTGGCACTGGTGTCGGCTGTCAGCGTGCTCGGCGCCTCCCTGAAGACGAGCATCGGCCACGTCATTGACCGTGCATTTGCGGCGGACTTCGTCGTTCAGAGCAAGAGCTTCGACGGCGGTGTACCACCAGCCGTAGGCAACGCGCTCGAGAAGAAGAGCGAATTCGCGCAAGTGGACCGGCTCGCTTTCGGTCCGGCCAAGGTCGGGGGCAACAAGACGTTCCTCACCGCCCTGCCGAATCGAGCCATCGGTGTCACTGTCGCCCTGGCGAGGGTGAGTGGCGACTTGCGGCTCGGCCCTGGACAGCTGCTCGTCGACAAGTCCACGGCCAAGAGCCACAGCTGGAAGGTCGGGCAACAGCTCACGGTCGTCTACGAGCGCGGCTCACCGCATCAACTGACGTTGGCAGGCACCTACAAGGACAACGGCCTTGCCGGCCCTTATCTCGTCGACGAGGGCGAGCGGACGAACTTCCTGCAGCGCCTCGACGGCGTCCTCTTGGTGAAGACCGCCCCGGGGGTGTCCCCCGATGCGGCCAGGGCGGCCCTGACCGACGTCGTCAAGGACTACCCGAACGACGAGGTCAAGAATCGCAAGGAGTTCATCGGGCAGACGGTTGACAGCATCAATGGACTTCTTGCGTTCATCACTGCGTTGCTGATTCTTTCCGTGCTGATCGCCGTCATTGGCATCATCAACACGCTCGCCCTGTCGGTCATCGAACGCACGCGTGAGCTGGGCCTCCTGCGCGCTGTGGGACTCTCCCGGCGACAAACCCGGAGCATGATTCGCACGGAGGCGATCGTGGTCGCGCTGTTCGGCGCCGTCCTCGGTCTCGTGGTGGGTACGGCGCTCGGCGTGGCGATCACGAAGGCACTAGCGGACCAGGGTGTCGACTCACTGACCTTCCCGTGGGTCCGCATGATCGTCTTCGTCGTGGTTGCGGCGTTGGCCGGCATCCTCGCGGCGATCTTGCCGGCCCGCCGCGCGTCGCGGTTGAACGTGTTGGACGCGATCGCCACGGAATGATGTGAATAGGCTGCCCCCTGTGGTTGGGGTGGGACAACAAGCGGACGACGGCCAGCGTCGTCGCCACTACGTTCGTTGGGCAGTGCTGGGCCTTCTCGCGCTCATCGTGATCCTTTTCGCGTGGACTGCCATCGCCGCCCTTGCCGCGCGCGACGGACTCAACGCAGCACGCGCCGACCTGGAGTCACTGCGCAGCAGCAGTGCCATCGACCGCCAAGGTGTCGAGCAACGACTCGCGAAAGACCTCTCCCGCGTCCAGGGCGCGCGCGGATGGCTGCATCAGGTCGGCCCGCGCATCGTCGGTTCCATTCCATTGGCGGGGCGATCGATCACTGCGGAGCGGACCGTCGCCGATGCTGCCACCGAAGCGGTGAGCGCCGGTCTCGCCGCCGCTCGGGACACCGACAACCTCGGGTCTGCGGGACGTATCGACCTGCACCAGCTGACCGCCACGCAACAGGACCTCCAGCGTCACGCCGAGCGACTGCGTGACCCGCTGAGTCGCTTGGCAAAGCTCAACACGCAACTCACCCCCGGTTTCGTCGGCCACGGGGTCAAGCGCGCGCAGGACGCCTTGCTCGGACTGGACGCCGACCTCACGCGCGGCGCTGATCTCGCTGGTGCATTGAACGGTGTGCTCGGCGGATCGGGTGACCGCAAGGTGCTAGTGGCCCTGGAGAACAACGCCGAGCTCCGGGGCACGGGTGGACTGATCTCGACATTCGCCATCGGCAAGTCAACCGGCGGACACCTCGACCTCGGGCACTTCCGCGACGTCGAGGAGTTCTCCTCGTCGCCGGGTAAGGCCATCAAGGTCCCGGCGCCGCCGGACTACACCGCTCACTACGGCCCCTACCTCGCCAACTCCTCGTTGTGGAAGAACGTCAACCTGGACCCAGACGCGCCGACGTCATCGCAAGTGCTTTCAGAGATCGCTGCGCTGACAACGAACTTCCACCCTGATGTCGTCGTACTCCTCGATGTGCCCGCCATGGCGGAGATCATCGGCGTCACCGGTCCTGTCACGCTCGACACGGGCCAGCGTCTGAACAAGAACGAGCTGACCAAGGCACTTCTGGTGGACGCCTATGGCAGCGCGGGCAACTCTCTTGCCGAGCAGAACGCCCGCCGCCATCGGCTCGAGGACGCTGCCACCCAGTCCGTGCATCGGCTGACGAGCGCGCATGCGTCGCTGAAGCTGGTGCGCACGCTGGCCCATCAGGCGGCGGGTCGCCACATCACGTTGTGGTCCGCCCGGCCGACCGAGCAGGCGGCATTGGTGTCGGCCGGCGTTGGTGGGTCAGTCTCAGCGGCCGGCCGCGACCTCGCGATGCTGACGATCTCTAACCTGGGTGACTCGTTCCGAAAGCCGGGGCGCAGCGGCAATGGCAACAAGCTCGACTACTACGCACGGCGCGAAGTTGACGTGAAGGTGACCGTTCGTACAGACGTCGCTCACGTCGTCCAGACCGTCACGTTGCACAACGACGCTCCCACCGGCTTGCGCGACTACGTCGCCGGGCCGACGCACCCCGGGCGACTGCACGAGCTGGTCGCGTTCAGCACTGCGTCCAACGCCGCGCTCGAATCGCTGACACGCGACGGGCGAGACCAGGGGCTTTCCATCGACAAGGAGCACGGCTACCAGCGGCTGTCCTTCACCGTCGACCTTGAACGCGGCCAGTCCGCCAGTTGGACACTGACCTATGTCGTGCCAATGCAGGACGGGGTCTACCGGCTGGACCTAGTGCCGCAGCCGCTCGCGAAACCGGCCGATCTTTCGTTGCTGGTGTCACGCCCAGACGGCTCGCTTGACTCACTCGAAGGTCTCGACGCCAAGGACGGGAAGGTCATCTACAACGGCAAGTGGGAAACCGTCCAAAAAGTTGCCGTGCGCCCGCACAAACGCACCGGGTGGGAATCGATCCGGCATGCAATCTCCGACTTCTGGACCAAGCCGCTAGGCGGTTAGCGGTGAACCGGCTGCACAAGTGGTACTGCGGCTCGTCGCAATGGCGCAAGCACCTGCAAGACGGCATCCTGCCCCGGGTTCTGAAGGGCGTTGCGCTGTCCGGCAACGTCCTGGAGATCGGCCCGGGCCTCGGTATCGCGACAGAGCAACTCGCGGCCGGGGGCACACCGGTAACGGTTGTCGAGCTCGACCCCGCCCTTGCCCAGAGATTGCGACATCGATTTGCCCCGAGCCGCGTGCGCGTTGTCCAAGGAGATGGGACGGCACTGCCGTTTGCGGACGGCAGCATCGACATCGTGGTGTGTACGACGATGCTGCATCACATCCCCGCCAGCTCGCTGCAAGACGCGTTGTTCGCAGAGGTGCGACGAGTGCTGCGGCCGGGTGGGACCTTCACCGGCTCAGACAGTGTCTCGAGTTTGTTGTTCCGGCTCGCTCACATCGGTGATGACATGACTCTCGTCGACGCCGCCGCCCTGCCACAGCGACTCGAGGCGGCGGGGTTCACCGAGGTCGATGTCTGGACGCATCCGGCTGTTTTCACATTCCGTGGTCGCGCCGCCGCCTGAATCAGCTGTTCGCGGCAACGAGGTCACGCATCATCGCGAGGTCGACTTCTTCGAGGCTGCCGACAACGCGCCGCCGCGGCGTCTCCTCGATCACGGCATGGTCTGGAACGGCGATGACGCGACAGCCCGCCGCTTCTGCCGAGGCCACCCCCATCGGCGAGTCCTCGAGCACCACACAGCGATCTGGGTCGACACCCAGGTGAGCACACGCCACGGCGTACGGCTCTGCGTCCGGCTTGCCGTTGGTCACCTCGTCGCCGCTCACGGTCACGGCGAAGGTCCCATTGGGAAACTGCGCGAGTGCCGCGTCGACCAGCACGCGGTACGACGACGAGACAACGCCGATCGGGATGCCGGACTCCGTGAGCACCTGGATGAGCTCGTGCGCACCGGGCATGAGCGGAACTCCCGGGGCGAACGCCGCGACCATGCGACCGAGCAAGTCGGTTGACATCTCGGCAATGCTGACGGCCGCCCCGGTCAGCTTGATGATGTATTCACTGCCGTTGTCGATCAGCCCGCCGGTGATGGCGGCTTGATGTTCCTTGCTCCACACCCCGCCGAAGCGCTCGACCACCTCGCACTCAACGGCGTACCAAACCGGCTCAGAGTCGACAAGCAAGCCGTCAAGGTCGAAGAGAACCGCAGCAATCGTCGGCGTTGCCATCTCCCGCGTCGCTTCTTTGCGTCAGACCGACGCCGCATATGGCGACGTAGCCTCGTGCCGGTCTCCTAGCAGCTGATTTTGTCTTTTCACGAGGCGTTGAAGTACTTCGCCTCGGGGTGATGGACGACGATCGCGTCGGTGGCTTGCTCCGGGTGTAGCTGGAACTCCTCGGACAACGTCACGCCGATCCGCGCCGGGTCGAGCAGGTCGACAACCTTGGCGCGGTCCTCGAGATTCGGGCAGGCCGGGTAGCCGAACGAGTAACGCGAGCCCCGGTAGCCCTGGTGCGCGAGCATCTCGCCGACATCGGCGTCCTCGGTGTCGAAGCCGATCTCGGAACGGATACGCGCGTGCCAGTACTCCGCGAGAGCCTCCGTCAGCTGCACGGACAGCCCGTGCAGCTCGAGGTAGTCGCGGTAGGCGTTCTTCTCGAACAGGTCCGCAGTCACCTGGCTGATGCGCGAACCGACCGTCACGAGCTGGAATGCAACGACGTCGCGCTCCCCCGTCTCCTCCGAGCGGAAGAAGTCGGCGAGACACAGGTGCCGGTCACGCCGTTGCCGCGGGAAGGAGAAACGGCACCGCTCGCTGCCATCGTCGCTCAGGATGATGAGGTCGTCGCCCTTGCTGACGCAGGGGAAGTAGCCATAAACGACGGCTGACTCGAGCATCTGCTCGGCCTGCAGGCGTTCCATCCACATCCGCAGCCGCGGCCGACCCTCGGTCTCGACGAGTTCTTCGTACGACGGCCCGTCACCGCGTGAGCCGCGAAGACCCCACTGGCCAAGGAAGGTCGCGCGCTCGTCGAGCATCGAGGCGTAGTCGGCGAGCTGGATTCCCTTGACGACGCGATCGCCGAAGAACGGCGGTGTCGGCACCGCGTTGTCAGTCGCGACGTCGGAGCGCGCCGGCAGCTCCTCCGGACGGTCCTCCACCTGGGTGCGCGCACGGACCCGGCCACCGCGCAGCTCCGGGAGCTCTGCGCCTGGAACGCCCTTGCGCACAGCCATGAACGCGTCCATCAAGCGCAGACCTTCGAACGCGTCACGCGCGTAGCGCACGTCGCCGTCGAAGATCTCCGCCAAGTCGCGCTCGACGTACGTACGGGTCAACGCCGCACCACCGAGGAGCACCGGGAACCGCTGCGCCAAACCACGAGAGTTCAGCTCGAGCAGGTTCTCCTTCATGATGACCGTCGACTTCACGAGCAGCCCCGACATGCCGATCGCGTCGGCTTTGTTCTCCTCGGCGGACTCAAGGATCGCGGATACGGGTTGCTTGATGCCGAGGTTGACGACGGTGTAGCCATTGTTGGACAGGATGATGTCGACGAGGTTCTTGCCGATGTCGTGGACATCACCCTTGACCGTCGCGAGCACGATCGTGCCCTTGCCCGACGTGTCGGCCTTCTCCATATGCGGCTCGAGGTAGGCAACGGCAGTCTTCATGACCTCGGCCGACTGCAGCACGAAGGGCAGCTGCATCTCACCGGCACCGAACAGGTCACCGACCACCTTCATACCGGCGAGCAGCGTGTCATTGATGATCTCGAGCGGCGACCGCGTCTGCATCGCTTCCTCGAGGTCGGCCTCGAGACCGTTCTTCTCGCCGTCGATGATGCGGCGTTCCAACCGCTCGGACAGCGGGAGCTCAGCGAGCTCCTCCGCGCGCGACTGGCGGTTGGCCGCAGCGTCCACGCCCTCGAACATGTCGAGGAACTTCTCCAGCGGGTCATAACCCTCGCGCCGGCGGTCGTAGACCAGGTCGAGAGCGACCTCACGCTGGTCGTCCGGGATGCGCGCCATCGGCAGGATCTTCGCCGCATGCACGATCGCGGAGTCGAGCCCGGCCTTGATGCACTCGGCGAGGAACACCGAGTTGAGCACGATGCGCGCGGCTGGGTTGAGCCCGAAGGAGACGTTGGACAGACCCAGCGTGGTCTGCACCGTGGGGAAGAGCTTCTTCACCTCGCGGATCGCTTCGATCGTCTCGATCCCGTCGCGACGCGTCTCTTCCTGCCCGGTCGCGATCGGGAACGTCAGACAGTCGATGATCACATCTTCGGTGCGGACACCCCAGTTGTCGCGTAGATCCTCGATGAGGCGCTTGGCGACACGGACCTTCCACTCGGCGGTCCGGGCCTGTCCTTCCTCGTCGATGGTCAGCGCGATGACGGCGGCGCCGTGCTCCTGAACGATCGGCATGACCTTGGCCATCCGGCTGTCCGGCCCGTCGCCGTCCTCATAGTTGACCGAGTTGATGACGCAACGCCCGCCGAGCTTCTCCAGCCCTGCCTGGATGACCGCGGGCTCCGTCGAGTCGAGGACGAGCGGCAAGGTCGACGCAGTAGCGAACCGCCCGGCGATCTCGGCCATGTCGAGCGCGCCGTCGCGACCGACGTAGTCGACACAGACATCGAGCAGGTGTGCGCCGTCCCGAGTCTGGTCGCGCGCGATCTCGACGCAGTCGTCCCACTTCTCCTCGAGCATCGCCTCGCGGAACGCCTTCGAGCCGTTCGCGTTGGTGCGCTCGCCGATAGTGAGGTACGTCGTGTCCTGCCGGAACGGCACCGACTGGTACAGCGACGCCGCACCGGCTTCACGGATCGGCTTGCGCTTGACGATCTCGCGACCGCGCAAGCGCTCGACAAGCTGGCGGATATGTTCAGGCGTCGTACCGCAGCAACCACCGACGAGAGACAAGCCGTAGTCGCGCGTGAACTGCTCATGCGCGTCGGCAAGTTGCTCTGCGGTCAATGGATACGTTGCGCCGGTGGGACCGAGCTCGGGCAAGCCGGCGTTCGGCATGCAGGACAGACCGATGCGCGCATGCTTGGACAGAAAGCGCAGATGCTCGCTCATCTCTGCCGGACCGGTCGCGCAGTTGAGTCCGATGAGATCGAGACCAAGCGGCTCGAGCGCGGTCAGCGCCGCGCCGATCTCGGAGCCGAGCAGCATCGTGCCCGTGGTCTCGACGGTGACCTGACAGAACAACCCGAGCCGTACGCCGGCCGCCTTGATGGCGTTGCGTGCGCCGTTGACTGCAGCCTTGCACTGCAGCAGGTCCTGCGCCGTCTCCACGAGCACGGCTTGCGCGCCGCCCGCGATGAGGCCCGCTACCTCGATTTCGTACGCATCCCGTAGGTCGGCGTAGGACGTGTGGCCGAGAGTGGGCAGCTTCGTGCCAGGCCCCACCGACCCGATAACCCAGCGGGGACGGTCCGGCGTGGAGTACCCGTCAGCGACCTCGCGGGCAAGTCGCGCGCCGGCCTCGGCGAGCTCATAGATGCGGCCCGAGATCCCGTACTCACCCAGGTTGGCGAGGTTGGCACCAAAGGTGTTCGTCTCGACCGCGTCAGCCCCCACCGCGAAGTACTCGTCGTGCACGCCGCGGACGACGTCCGGCCGGCTGACATTGAGGATCTCGTTGCAACCCTCATGTCCCTCGAAGTCATCGAGACTGGGGTCGGCCGCCTGCAGCATGGTGCCCATCGCCCCATCCGCCACCACCACGCGTTCTGCGAGCGCGGCAAGTAGGCCTTCGGGCGTGGAACTCACGGTGTTTGGCGCTCCTGAACATCGGGGCTTGTTGATCGAGTGTACGGGCCGAACGTGGCCTGACCGCCACCCGATAACGTGCGTCCCTACTGCGTGAGCACGCGCTGAGGAGGATTCGTGGGCAGCTACCAGACCGTCATCGTCGGCACCGACGGCTCGGACTCGGCTACGCGTGCGGTTGACCGAGCCGCTGCCGTTGCTAAGGACGCGGGCGCAACGCTCGTCATCATCACCGCGTACCACCCGATGTCGAAGCGCGAGCAAGAGCAGGCTCGTGATGTCCTCGGCCAGGAGTCGTACAAGGTGACCGGTTCCGCTCCTGCTGAAGGCGTGTTGCAGGAGGCGGCCGACAAGGCCCGGGCGATCGGGGTCAAGGACGTCAAGACCGAAGCCGCCGAAGGCGACCCCGTCGACGTGCTCATCGAAAAGGTGGGCGAGTACAAGGCCGACCTCATCATCATCGGCAACCGCGGCCTCAACAGTCTGGCCGGGCGTCTGCTCGGCTCGGTGCCGGCGAACGTCTCGCATCGGGCTGCGATCGACGTCCTCATCGTGCACACCACCGGGTAGTCAGCCCGGCGCCGCCCGCCGCGCGACACTCCTGCCGGAAGGCTTCGTTTGCGCCGGCAGGGGGTGTTCCACGACGTACGCTGGCAAGAGCCGAACGCGTATGGGAAGGAGTGCCGGTTTGACGGAGCTCGACGATGTTCCTGAGCTTGTCGACCCGGTTCTCGTCGCGGCATTCGAGGGCTGGAACGACGCCGCCGACGCGGCGACCGGTGCGGTGGAGCATCTGGAAGCCGTGTGGGGTGTGCGTCCGCTCGCCGCACTCGACCCAGAGGACTATTACGACTTCCAGGTCAATCGGCCGATGGTGACTCTGGTCGACGGCGTGACGCGGCGCATCACCTGGCCGACGACGCGGATCGGTGTCGTACGTCTGCCCGATACCGAACGCGACGTCGTTCTTTTGCGTGGCATCGAGCCGAATATGCGGTGGCGTGCCTTCTGCGCGGACTTGATCGGCGTCTGTCAGGAGCTCGGCGTGCGCTCCGCGGTGACCTTGGGCGCGTTGTTGGCCGACTCACCGCATACCCGCCCGGTGCCGGTGATGGGCACGACATCGGATTCAGAGTTGTCCTTGTCACTCAACCTGCAGCGGTCGCGCTACGAGGGACCGACCGGGATCGTTGGCGTGTTCAGCGACGCCTGCTCGCAGGCAGGTATGGCGGCGGTGTCGTTCTGGGCGCAGGTGCCGCACTACGTCGCGCAGCCACCGTGCCCAAAGGCGACGTTGGCATTGGTACGCCGGGTCGAAGAGTTCCTCGACGTGACGGTGCCGCTGGGTGATCTGCCTGAGGCGGCCCGCGCTTGGGAACGCGGCGTCGACCGGTTGTCCGAAGAGGACAGTGAGGTCGCCGAGTACGTCCGGTCACTCGAAGATCGCGAGGCCGAGACCGACCTGCCCGAAGCAAGCGGCGACGCGATCGCTCGCGAGTTCGAAAGGTATCTGCGTCGTCGGGGCGACGACGGTCCGTCTCGCTGACTAACTGCGGCGCAATGCCAGCAGCGTGACATCGTCATCGTGGCTGTCACTGACCCCAGCAGCGGCAGCCAGCGCGGCGAGCACCTGCTCCGCTGGCGTCGCGCGGGACACGCCTGCATTGCGGACCAGCTCAGTCACCTCGAGGTCTGCTGTGCGACGTTCGACAAGTCCGTCGGTGTAGAGCACGAGTGTGGCCGCGTGAGGCATCTGGACCAGCGTGGTGTCGCGCGTGCTACGACCAACGCCCAGTGGCACGCCGATCGGAAGGTCGATCTCGCTGACGCCTGAGCCGGACAACAGCAGCGGCGGCAGATGGCCTGCACTGGCCAGGAACATCTCCCCCGTCGTCGAGTCGACGAGCGCGTACAGCACGGTGACAAGTTGGGCCACCTCGAGCTCTTCGAGCATGCCGTCCAGTTGGCTGAGCACGACCTCGGGTGAGGGGTTCACGGTGGCGAACCCGCGGATTGCCGACCGCATCTGTCCCATCGCCGCCGCAGCGGCAACACCTCGTCCCATGACGTCACCGACGACAGCGACGAACCGGCCATCGCGGAGCGCGATCACGTCGTACCAATCGCCGCCGACCTCGGCTTCCTTTCCCGCCGGGCTGTAGTGCGCAGCAATGTCCCAACCGACGACCGAACCAACAACCTCCGGCAGCAGGGCGCGCTGCAGTCGAAGGGCGACTTCGCGCGTCTCGCTGAACAGCCGAGCATTCTCGATTGCCATTGCTGCTCGCTGCGCGAGGTCCTCCGCGAACGGGAGATCGGCTTCGGTGTACCTCCGATCCGACTCCGCATAGATCAGCAGCAACGTGCCGATGACGCGGTCCCGCACCGTCAACGGCACCACCAGTGCACTGCGGAGTTGAAGCAGAAGCGATAGCTCGAGGTGCTCGGGATCCTGGGTTCCTGCGACGAGCATCTCGTCGGTGATTTCTGCGATGAGCTCGCTGATGCCCGTTCGCACCACATTCGGTGCGCCAATCTGCGCCTCCATGTCGGACGGGTAGCGCTCCCCCAGCTCGAGCGCAAACGCGACCTTCTCGGGGTCGATGTGTTCGGCGACGAGTGTGTGGAGCTGTCCGGCTTCATCCAGCATCTCGATCGCGCACCAGTCAGCGAGAGTTGGTACGGCTAGCCGGGCAACACGAGCCAACGTTGTGCGGTAGTCGAGGCTGGAGGACAGCTCAGCCGAGGCATCAGCGAGAAATTGGAGGCGTGCAGCCGCCTGCTCGGCTTCCGCGGTGATCTCGAGCCGGTGCAACGCCTGAGCACAGGTGTAGGCGAGAGTGTTGAGGAAGCTCATCTCGTAGGAGTCCGGTCGCCGCAGGCCGGCGAACATCAGCGAGATCACGCCGATGGGACGGCCTTCGACGAACAACGGGATGGACACCAGCGAGCGTTCGTCCGGGATCTGCCCCGCGAAAATCGGCCACCGCTGCTCGATGGCCTCGGTGCCGGCAACGGCGATCGTCGAACCCGTCCGCAGTGCCTCCGCAGCCGGCACTTCTGCGGTCACCTTGTGGTGCGACCAGCGCGCCTCGGTGTCAGGATGCAGGCCGCGCGTCGCGACCCCCCGAAGTTCGTCGCCACGCAGGATGTACAGCGTTGCAATCTGCGCATCGAGGGCCTCAGCCACCTCGGTGACAACCGCATCGGCCACGCCGCGTGCGTCCCGAGCGACTGCCAGCTTCGCGGTGACACCGGCTAATGCGGTGAGCCGAGCTGCCAAGCTCTCCGCTGCCACCCGCGCTTCACGCTCGGCGCTGTCGAGCTGACTCCGTTCCAGGGCGTGCGCGGTCTGCGCGGCGAGGGCGTAGACGAAACGCCGCTCGTCTTCATCGAAGAGCCGAGGCGCGTTGAAGCTGAATCGCAGTGCACCCAGCGGTCGGGTGAGGCCGAGCAGCGGCACGGCGCACATCGAGTTTGTGTGTGGCTCCATCCCGATCAGCGCTGGGAACCGCTCGTCGCGCTCGTCGCGACTCTCGATCCAGACGGCTTCGCCGGTCCGAAGTGCCAAAGCCGCCGGGAGGGGTGCATCGGCGCGTTCGGCGCGGAGTTGTCCGACGATGTCCTCGGCGTACCCGACAGTTCCCGGCACTTCCAGATGCACACCGTCCGGCGCCGGAACGAGCAGGCCGCCTCCATCTGCGCCAAGCGCATCAACACCCTCAGACACAACGGCGGCCGCGACCTCGTCCGGTGTGAACGCGCGAGACAACGCCGCTGTCATTGTCTGCAGCCGCGCTGCGCGGTCGCTCGCCTCCTGGGCGACGGCTAGCCGATCGATCTCGTCCAGCAGCCGCTGTTCGAATGTCTCCGGAAGCCGCGTCGGTTCCCCTCGAGAAAGGCTGCGCAACTGGTTGACGACCGCATAGACGTACCACCGACGGAAGACGCGGTGTTGCGGTGGCGTCTCGAGTGTCAGCAGTCGAGCGGCGCGCGCGTATCCGTCCGCCTCATCCAGTGCGGCTAGGTAGTCCAAGCCGGCGTTGGCAGCGGATAGCGGCAGGTTCAAGGTCAACCGCGTCCTCGGGTCACCGCGCTCCGCCGCTGCAATGGCCTGTCGCTTGATTGCGGCGCGTGCCTGGCCGAATCCGTTGACGACGGTGTCGATCAGCTGGGCGAGGTGCGGCGGCACCGCTGAGCCACTCGACTCCGCGCCGGCAGCGGCCAAGGAGAACTCTCGAACCAGGTTGTCGATGTGGGCCTTGGCAGACAGGAGCAGATCGGTCGGCACGTCAGCGAGGCTCACCGTGAACAGCTCCTCGGCTGAGTCCTCGTCCAGGCTCCACGCTGCGATCAACTCATCGACGCCGACGTTGTCGTCATCGACTGGCGTGTCCTCGGCGGCCGTCAGCTCCGCCCATACCGACTTGCCACCGCCTTCCTCGGGTCGAAAGCCCCACCGCTCGCTCAGGGCTTCCACGAGTGCCAAGCCTCGGCCCGTCATGTTCTCTTCACTGACGAGAGCACGCACCGGTGGCCGTGGGCTGGCGTCCTGCACCTCGATCCGAACTCGGTCCTCGCTCGCCAGCACGCGGACGAGCACGGGTGGCGCTGCGTGTTGATACGCATTCGCGAGCAACTCGCTCGCGACGAGCTCCGTGTCGTGACGAAGCGATCCCGGCACGACATGGTCCGCAACGAACTTGCGGCCCAGCCGAACTGAGCCAGGGTCATCGGTCAGCATCAATTGCGATGGCGTGCCCCACCAGACGCTCTCCCCCTTCGCCGTCACTGCATAGCTGGCTTCCGTGCGCGCAGCCCGAACTCAATCGGCAAGAGCTGGTCGGTGAGTCTCCACCGGAACAGCCCGTCCTCGTCGCGAGTCAGCTCGTCCGAGCCGTCCGACTCAACCTCGACGTACTCCTGCAGCTGCTCGATGACGAGCCCGCTTGCGATCGCCGCGGTGACGATCTCGCCGAGCGAATGCGCCCACTCGACGGTTTCGTTGTGCTTGGTGTCGGCCGCGGGTGCGGCGTACGAACCGGTAGCGCTGAACGTCTTCGGACCGGTGTTGACGTAGGGGAAGTCAAGCCGCAATGGGTCGAGGGAGTCGGTCATGTTCCAGAGGGGATGCAAATCGCGGAGTGCGAGGTGGCCACCCGGACGTAAGACGGCGTACGCCGTGCGCATCCACCCGTCGATGTCCTCGATCCAGCAGAGCACGCCGATACTCGCGAATGCGACATCGAATCGGCCGTGTAGCTCCTTCGGAACGTCGAGGATGTCCGATGTCACGAACGTCGCGCGGTCGGCTAGCCCGGCCGCCGTTGCGGTGTCGATGGCCTTCTTCGTCGCGACTGCCGAGAAGTCGACGCCGGTCACCGAACGCGCACCGCTCCGCAGCCACGACAAGGTGTCCATGCCGGTGTGGCATTGCAGATGGATCAGGTCGAGGTCGGTGACGTCGCCAGCGAGCGCGTAGTCGGCCGTCTTCAGTGTTGACCGGCCATTGATGAACTCCGACGTGTCATAGACGCGGCCGTCCTGACCGTGCAAGGCGGCACGCTCGTCCCACCATGCGCGATTGAGCTCACTCATAGCCGTACGCCGAGCAGCGCCAGCACGAGGTCCCGCACCAAGCCCGGCGCGGCGATGTCGTCACCACGACCGTTGCGTACCTCCGCTGCCCATCGGTCAACCGCGGCCAACGCAAGTGGTGCCTGCAGGTCGTCGGCGAGTTGGCGGCGGACGTCGGCGAGGAGTTGCTCTGCAGGTGGCCCGACGTCGGCCGACACAGCGGCACGCCATTGCGCAAGCCGCTCGCTCGCCGTAATGAGTTGGTCGTCGGTCCACTCCCAATCGTCGCGGTAGTGGTGAGCGAGGAGCGCCAGACGGACGGCCATCGGATCAGCGCCCCCGGCCAGCAACGTGGACACGAAGACGAGGTTGCCTTTGGACTTCGACATCTTCTCGCCGTTCAGCCCGACCAGGCCGGCATGTACGTACGCCCGCGCGAAGGGCTGCGTGCCGGTCGCCGCGTGCGCCTCGGACGCACCCAGCTCGTGATGGGGGAACGCCAGGTCGCGACCACCACCCATTACGTCGATCGTGTCACCGAGCAGGTCGAGGGCGATGGCGGTGCACTCGACGTGCCAACCGGGACGACCGGACCCGAACGGCGACTCCCACGCCGGCTCGCCGGGCCGTTGCACCTGCCACAGCAGGCAGTCGAGCGGGTCCTTCTTGCCCGGCCGATCCGGGTCACCGCCACGTTCCGCGGACAGCCGGATCATCTCCGCGGTGTCGAGGTTGGCTACGGCACCGAACCGCGGATCGGCAGCGACCGGGAAGTAGAGATCGAGGTGCTCGTCGCCGTCCAGGGTGTAGGCCGCGCCGCGATCGCGCAGCCGTTCGATCAGCGAGACGATTCGAGGGATCGCCTCGACAGCGCCGACGTACTCGGTGGGTGGAATGACCCCGAGCGCCGTCATGTCCTCGCGGAAGAGTTGCGTCTCGCGCTGCGCGAGGTCGGCCCAGTCGTCGCCGGTCGCGGCCGCGCGTTCGAGCAAGGGGTCGTCGATATCCGTGACGTTCTGCACGTAGTGCACATCGTGCCCGCCGTCGCGCCACACCCGCTGCAGAAGATCGAAGGCGATGTATGTCGCGGCGTGGCCCAGGTGAGTCGCGTCGTACGGAGTGATGCCGCAGACATAGAGAAGCGCCGTCGGTCCTGGACTCGTCGACACCAGTCGGTCGCTGCCAGTGTCGTGGATGCGGAGGGGTACACCGTGGCCAGGGAGGGCCGGCAGCTCCGGTGCTGCCCACGCGTCCATGAGCAGAATCGTAGTCGGCGGGCTTGCGTTGGACCGCTACCGTCAACACGTGACTGCGTCCGCAGGTCTGTTGCCTGGACTGACCAGTAGCGCACTTCGGGTGGCCGATCGCGAGTTGGCGGGCGACGATCTGGCCGGCGCCGTCGGTGGCGTTGCCTCCCGTGTCGCAACGGCCCAACGCGTCGCAGTATGGGCGACGCCGAGTCTCGACACATGCATCGCCGTCGCCGGCGTCTTGGCGGCGGGAGGTATCGCGATCCCGCTGGATCCTCGGTCGGCGCCAGCCGAGCTCGCGCACGTCGTCAACGACAGCCGCCCGCAGCTGGTGTTCGCGCCCGAGTTCGCGATCCTGCCGCCGCCAGTTGGCGGGCTGCCTGTTGCTGAGCCACGCGGTCACCTCGCCGACCTTCCGCCCGAGCCTGACGACAGCGAAGCACCCGCCTTATTGATGTACACGTCGGGAACGACCGGTCCACCCAAAGGTGTGGTCCTGTCGCGTCGCGCGATCGCAGCCAGTCTGGACGGGCTTGCGGATGCGTGGTCATGGAGTGCTGACGACGTACTCGTGCATGCGTTGCCGCTCTTCCATGTGCACGGGCTGGTGCTCGGTGTCCTCGGGCCATTGCGCTTCGGGTCGTCGTTGCGTCATCCCGGCACGTTTTCTCCGGCGGCGATCGCTGACGCCGACGGCACGATGGTGTTCGGCGTACCGACGATGTGGTCGCGGATCGCAGCGGAGCCGGAGTCCGCGAAGCGATTGTCGTCGGCGCGGCTGCTGGTATCCGGGTCAGCGGGGCTGCCAAAACCGGTGTACGACGCGGTCTTGGCACTGACCGGCCACGGACTGGTCGAGCGATACGGGCTGACCGAGGCGTTGATCGTGGCGGGAGCCCGGGCCGATCAACCCAGTGCACCAGGATCCGTTGGGCGGGCGCTGTCAGGTGTCGGCATACGACTCGCGGACGTGGACGAAGGCATGGGCGAGATCGAACTCAGCGGACCAACCCTCTTTTCCGGGTACTACGGACGACCGGACGCGACGGCTGCCGTGATGACCAGCGACGGCTGGCTGCGATCGGGAGATCTCGGGTCGCTCGATGACGATGGCCTGCTGCGCATCGTCGGTCGGCGGGCAACGGATCTGATCATGACCGGCGGCCATCGGGTCGGTGCCGGCGAGGTCGAGGCAGCACTGCTGGCACACCCCGCAGTGTCCGAGGCAGCAGTCATCGCTGAGCCCGACGACGACCTCGGCGAACGCATTGTCGCGTTCGTGGTCAGCGACGGTGTCGACGTCGCAGTGCTCGATGCGCACGCCGCCGGGCTGCTGGCGCCGTACAAGCGCCCGCGAGACATCCGCCTCGTCAAGGCGCTCCCCCGCAACGCGATGGGCAAGGTCCTCAAGCACGCGTTGCGCCGCTGACGGCAGCGATATCAATTCGTGACGTTCTGGACCTTCCGGACGTGTAACCATCGCCTACGCGTGAGGTCCAACCGGCATCGTCCGGCCTAGAGGGGATCTCGGTCATGAAAGCCATCGCCGCCGCTGCCGTCCTGGTTCTCGTTCCCATCGCCGCGTGCGGTCCGGCGCAGACGTCGCAGGCGAGGTCGGTCAATCCGACGGTGCCGGCCTCCGCGTCCCCCTCCGCAGCACCAACGGTGAAGCCCGCCGCGCACGACCACGAAGAGGAGCCTCGACGGCCGTTCTCGTGTCCTGCTGGCAACGCGAAGTACTCACCGCACTTCAACACTCCTCAAGGCGCGATGCGCTACCTCGCCCGGGCCTGGAACAACAACGACCTCAAGCGGCTCTGTCACGTGACCAACCCGGACGCCCGGGCCGAGCTCAACGGCATGCACGTCCATGCCACGAACCTGCGGCTGAACCACTGCGCGAAGCTTCCGGCCGGCGACTACCGCTGCTTCTTCGACCACGACTTCCCGAAGGGCGTGAAGGTCACCGAGCGGGGGCTCGCAGAGTTCCGGGTCGGTCCAGCGCGCGTGCCTGGCTGGTACATGACCATCTTCGAGGAATGCAACTGAGGACGCGGTCTCGCGATCGAACCTACGTTTGACGGCCGGCGTACGCCATCAGGCGAGTGAGAACCGGTGCGTCCGCTGGCACCTCGATTGCCGGTGCGAAGTTCTTCCCGCGTGAGTCCTCCGAGACATTGCCATCAAGGAAGTTCCAGGCCAGCGCCACCAGATCCTCGGGCACGTCGAACGACTGTCCGGTTCCCCGAGCGATGTCCCACGCGTGCACCAGGTTGTCGGTGAACTGGATGTCAATCGCTACCGCTGCCGGGACGTCCCCGATGTTGAGTGTGACGAGCCCGTCGGTGCCGCGTTTGCGCCACGTGGACACCGCGTCGGACGCGGCCGCGTCGTACGTCGCCGAGACATCGTCACCGGCGACGTCGGATGGGCCGCCGAAGGGGTCCCAGTCAGACGACTCACCCTTGGCCCGGGCGGTGAACATCTGCGTCGTCCCGATCGCATGGTTGAGCACGTCGCGAACCGTCCACTCCGTGCACGGCGTCGCGTTACCGAGCTGATCCGGCTTGATGCCCGCAACGATCTCGCGTGTCGCGGCAAAACCGCGTTCGAGTAGGTCGGCGTCGATTGCCACGGTGCCCCTCCGAATGTCCAAACGGTTAGAACGGAGGCCAGGGTACGGCCGGCCAGTCCTCGCTGGGCTGCGGGTAGCAGCCCTCTCTCAGCATCCGGTCGACGCGTCGCCGCGTCGCTGTCACCTCAGCACGGCTCAACAGCCCGCGCAGCTCAGCACCCAGGGAACCGTCCAGGTCGGCGCGCAACGTGCGCAGCGCGTCGAGGAACTCCGGCTCGATGCGCGTCCCACGCCATCCCCAGAGCAGTGTGCGCAGCTTGTCTTCGATGGAAAAGCAGACGCCGTGGTCGACTCCGAAAATGTGCCCGTCCGGCAGCGGGAGCAGGTGCCCGCCCTTGCGGTCGGCGTTGTTGACCACCGCATCGAAGAGCGCCATCCGGCGCAGCTGCGGCAAGTCCGCCCGTGCCAGAGCACCGAGGTCCACCGACTCGTCAACGTCGATCCACAGCTGGCACATGCCGGGTCCAAACGGCCCGTCACGCATCACAGTCGGTGGCACGACGCCCCAGTCGAGAGCCTCGGAAACGGCGTACGCCGCAACTTCTCGATGCGCGAGCGTGCCGTCCGGGAAATCCCAGAGCGGCCGCTCCCCCGCAATCGGTTTGTAGACGCACGCAGCGGCCACCTCATCGAGGGAGACCTCGCAGAACAGCGTCGCATTCGACGCATCGACCAGACGTCCCTCGACCGAGAGGGTGCCCTCGCGCAGCAGGTGCAGCGCTTCGCTCACGTCGATCGCGCGTTGCTCGACTGGTTCGGCCACGTCACCAGTGTCCGGCACGGTGCCCGTTCTGGCGTGGGCAAACGTGCCCGGCCGGGTCGAGCGGCAACCCACAGAACGGGCACGGTGGGCGACCCGCGGCGACCACCGACTCTGCTCGCTTCACGAAGGCGCGTGCCTGGTGGGCGGTGATGCGCACGCGCAGCACGTCGGGGCCGTCCTCGGACTCGCTCAACGGCTCGGGCTCGACTGCTTCCTCGCCCTCGGTGGCGGCGTGCGCCTCGATCACGACGAGGTCGGTGTCGCCGTCCCACGCCAGGGCGAGGGTGCCGACCCGGAACTCCTCCAGCAGCGGAGTGTCGAGCGGGGCGAGGTCGTCCATCCCCGGCGGTGGTTCGTCGGGTACGTCGACGTCGTCACCAATGCGGCGTACCTCGTCCAACAGCTCGGTGAGCCGTTCCGCGAGTGCCGCCACTTGGATCTTTTCGAGGGCGACGCTCGTCACGCGACCGCCGCCGCTCGCCTGGAGAAAGAACGTGCGCTCGCCCGGCTGTCCCACCGTGCCCGCAACGAAGCGGTCAGGCGGGTTGAAGTCGAAGACCTGGCGGGGCATCAATCGACCCTACGCCGGAGCTTCGCCGGTGCCACCGCCGACGACGGCGTCCGAGGACTTGCGCCGCGTACGCGTCTTCTTCTTCGGCGGGAGGAGATCGTCGACGCGGCCGCCGGTGTCATTGATTCTTGTCACGAACGGCCGTAATGACGTGTAGCGCACGACGCTGACTGAGGCGGGGTCAACGTTGATGCGCTGGAACTGGTCGAGGTGCATGCCGAGCGCGTCGGCCAAGATTGCTTTGATGACGTCCGCGTGTGAGACGACCGCATAGGTCGCGTCTTCCCCCACCTTCGCGTTCCACTCACGTACGGCGGCGACCGCTCGGCTCTGTGTCTCGGCGAGCGACTCGCCACCGTCGCCGGGGAATCGCGCGCCTGATGGATGTGCTTGCACGACTTTCCAAAGCGGATCCTTGACGAGCTTCTTCAACTCTTGCCCGGTCCAATCGCCGTAGCGGCACTCACCGACCCGCTCGTCGACCGTCGGCTTGATGCCGTTGCGGCTCGCAGCAATCGCGGCAGCGGTCTCGACGCAACGATCCAGCGGGCTCGTCACGATTGCGGCGAGCGGGACCGGTTGCAAGCGCGTAGCGAGAGCGTCGACCTGGGCGCGGCCTTTCTCAGCGAGATGGACACCCGGCGTCCAGCCAGCGAGCACGCCACCGGTGTTGGCATCGGTCAGGCCGTGCCGGATGAGCAGGACGGTCACCATTTCCACCACTTTAGGCGGCACAATGGCATGGTGATCGTCGACTGCGCGCTGTACCGGGACGGCCAGCGCTCGCCCGCACCGATAGAGGACCTGTCCGATGCGGTCGACCTCGCTCGCTCGATGAAGGACGGTTTCGTCTGGATCGGCTTGTACCAGCCGACGGAGGAGGAGTTCGCGCAGGTCAGTCGCGAGTTCAACCTGCACCCGCTCGCCGTGGAGGACGCGCTCAAGGCCCATCAGCGGCCCAAGCTCGACATCTATTCGGACTCCGTGTTCATGGTCCTCAAGACGATCCACTACGTCGACTCGACCGAACTCATCGAAACCGGCGAGATCGCTGTTTTCGTCGGCGACGGCTTCATCCTGTCGGTACGCCACGGCGAGGGCAGCCCGCTCAACGACGTCCGTCATCGGCTGGAGGAGAACGGGCTCCTGAAGTACGGTCCCGGCGCCGTCCTGCATGCGATCTGCGACAAGGTCGTCGACGACTACATCGCGGTCACTGACGAGTTGCAGAAGGACATCGACGACATCGAGGAGCAGGTGTTCGGGACGGACCGCACGGCCGATGCAGGTCGTATCTACAACCTGAAGCGCGAAGTCCTCGAGTTCAAGCGGGCCGTCCTCCCGCTTCAGCACCCACTGCATCGACTCGTCACGGGCGACGTACCGATGATCGACCCCGAATGCCGGGCGTTTTTCAAGGACGTCTACGACCACACGATGCGAGTGACTGAGATCGTCGAGTCATTCGACTCGCTGCTCACGTCTGTCCTCCACGCGAACCTCGCGCAGATCTCGGTACGGCAGAACGAAGACATGCGCCGGATCTCGGCGTATGTGGCCATCGCGGCGGTGCAAACGCTGCTCGCCGGTATCTGGGGCATGAACTTCGTCCATATGCCGGAGCTCCGGTGGCAGTTCGGCTACGCCTTCGCCCTCGGCGCCATGGCCGTTTCCGGCTTCATCGTGTACCGGCTCTTCAAGCGCAGCGGCTGGATCTAGCCGGCAGGCGGTGCGAAGAACTCCAGCGGGAGGTTGTCCGGGTCGCGGAATGACAGGCCGGAGCCGTACCCCGCGTCGATGATGCCGCCGTGCTTGACGCCGAGCTTGTCGAGGTGCGCCTGCCACTGCTCGAGCTCAGCGCGGTCCGCGCAGCCGAACGCCACATGGTCGAGGCCCGGCGCGCGCTCATTGAAGTCCGCACCCTTGACCGGGTCAGGGAACTGGTGAATGCCGACGAGCGTGCCCCCCACCATCCAGACGACGTGACGGAACGGCCCAGTGTCTTCATCCAGGACTGGATCGGCACCGAACAGGTCCCGGTACCAGGGGACGCTCCGGTCCAGATCCGTAACAGTCAATGCGACGTGCCCTAGCGCGGGAAATTCCGCCATGACCCCTCCTCGGCTCAGGTGCCTAATCCTGCCTTGTCCATCGCGTCGACAACAGTGCGCAACGTCTCAATCCGACCCTCTTGCGTCGGCGCCCACGGTGTGATCGACAACGTGGTCACGCCGCTCTCGGCGTACGCCTGCAACCGGTCGACCATTCGCTCGGTCGTGCCGAGCAACGACGTCTGGTCCACGAACTCGAACGGCACCGCCTGCATCGCGCCCATCTTGTCGCCGCCGAGGTAGAGATCCTGGATCTGCTGGGCCTCCTGGTCGTAGCCCATGCGCCGCGCAAGCGCGTTGTAGAAGTTCTTCTCGCGACTGCCCATGCCGCCTATATATAAGGCCGCATACGCCTTGAGCGGTTCTGCGCACGCAGCCAGGTCGTCACCGAGCACAACCGGGACGGTCGGTACGACGTCGAACGTCGCCATGTCACGGTCGGCTTTCGCCGCGCCCGCGCGGACGTGCTCGAGCTGCTCCCCCGCATGCTCAGGGGAGAAGAAGATGGCCAGCCAGCCGTCGGCGATCTCCCCGGCCAGCTCGAGGTTCTTCGGCCCGATCGCGGCGAGGTAGATCGGAATGGTCTCGCGCACGGGATGCACGATCAGCTTGAGCGCCTTGCCCGGTCCGTCGGGCAGTGGCAGCGTGTAGTGCTTCCCTTCGTACTGCACCCGTTCGCGGCGCAGCGCCATCCGCACGATGTCGATGTATTCGCGCGTGCGGCCCAGTGGCGCGTCGAACCGCACACCGTGCCAACCTTCCGACACCTGCGGTCCGGACGCGCCGACGCCGAGGCGGAATCGGCCCCCGGACAAGGAGTCGAGCGTCGCGGCGGTCATCGCCGCCATGGCCGGGCTGCGGGCGGGGATCTGGAAGATCGCGGAGCCGACATCCATCTTCTGGGTATGCGCGGCCACCCAGGTCAAAACCGTGACCGCGTCCGACCCATAGGCCTCCGCTGCCCAGGCGACTGAAAAGCCGAGCCGGTCCGCCTCCTGGGCCAGTGCGAGATTTCCAGCGTCGTCGCCGGCGCCCCAGTACCCAAGGTTTAGTCCCAGCCGCATGGCGCGGCAGCCTAGATGACGCGTGCGACCGATAATCTGCCCCGCCATGGAACAGCGTCCTCTCGGCCCCAGCGGCACGACCGTGTCCAGCCTTGCCCTGGGCACGATGTCGTGGGGCACCGAGACCGACGAGGACGAGGCCGCGCAGCAGGTCCGCGACTTCGTGGAGGCTGGCGGCAACTTCATCGACACCGCCGATGTGTACGGCGGGTCGGAGAGCGAGCGCATCCTCGGCCACCTGCTCGAGAACGTCGTCAAGCGCGACGACATCGTGGTCGCGACCAAGGCGGCGCTGCGCTTCGGGCCGGACGTCACGCGGCATCGGGACGCCTCGCGCCGGCACCTGCTGCGTGCGCTGGACGCGTCGCTCGAGCGGCTCGGCACGTCCTATGTCGACCTCTGGCAGGTGCACCAGTGGGACGACGACACCCCGCTCGAGGAAACGCTCGCCGCGCTCGACACCGCCGTCGAGTCGGGGCGCACGCGCTATGTCGGGATCTCGAACTACTCCGGCTGGCAAACGGCGAAGGCGGCCACCTGGCAACGCTCCTGGCCCGGTCGAGCGCCGCTCGTGACGACGCAAGTTGAGTACTCGCTGTTGGCTCGCCGCATCGAGCACGAGGTCGTGCCCGCGGCACGCGACTTCGGGATGGGGATCTTGCCGTGGTCGCCGCTGGGGCGCGGCGTGCTGACCGGGAAGTACCGCGGCGGCACACCGGCGGACTCGCGCGGCGCGTCACCGCAGTGGGACCGGTTCGTGAAGCCCTATCTGGATGAGCGCGCCAACGGCATCGTCGGCGCCGTGATGACCGCTGCCGATGGTTTGGGGGTCGCGCCGATCGCAATCGCATTGGCGTGGGTGCGCGACCGGCCCGGCGTGACTGCACCGATCGTCGGTGCGCGGACTGCAGCGCAGCTGCGCGGATCACTCGCCGCCGACCAACTCGTGTTGCCGCAAGAGATTCGAGACGCCCTCGACGAGGTGTCGGCGCCGGGGTGAGCGCCGAGTCGTTCGCCGACGCGGCTCCCGATCCGTTCGTGGAGTTCTGCGCGGCTGGGCTCTGGACAGGGCTCGGGCGCACCCTTGCCGGTCGGCTCGCTGAGGGCGGGGTTCGCTCACCCGACGACGTGACTGCCGACAAGTTGCAGTCCCTGCAGGGCGTCGGGCCCGGACGCGCGGAGAAACTCGTCACGTCGTTCGGGTCGATGCGACCGGCGTACGACGTCGTCGTCCTGCTCGTCGCCGCAGGGTTGCCGGCGCGATTGGCGGCCGGTGCCGTGGACGCGCTCGGAGATCCTGCGGCCGCTGCACTGGGCGGCGACCCGTGGTTGCTGCTTGACGTCACCGACGTGCGACCGGCACAGGCCGATGCGTTGGCGCGGTCGATGTTGGGTGCCGCCGCGCGTCGGGATGATGTACGCCGCGGACGCGCGCTGGTGCGCCATCTGTTGTTGCGGGCCGCGCGTGACGGTCACACCGCGATGCCCGTGCCGACCATGCATGCGGCGTTGAGCGGACTGGATGCGGGCGACCCCGACCTCGCAGTGGCTGCGGCGGTCGGGGGCGGACGCGTCGTGCTGTTCGACGGCGAACATCCACTGTTGGCGCTCGAGCATTTTGCAATGGCAGAGGATGCGGTCGCTGATGGGTTGCAACGCCTGATGGCGAAAGCGGATCCGTTGTGTGACCCGGCCGGTTGCAAACCGTTCCTCGCCAATCTTGACGATGCGCAGGCGGATGCCGTGCGCGCGGTCGCAGCACATGGTGTGTCGGTGCTGACCGGTGGTCCGGGCACTGGCAAGTCGCGAACCGTCGCAGCTGTTGTCGCGTTGGCGAATGCACGCGGCGCACGAGTGGCTTTGGCGGCACCGACCGGACGCGCCGCGAAGCGGCTGGAAGAGCTTGCCGGGGAAGAAGCGATGACGTTGCACCGGTTGCTCGGCGCACAGGGCACCTCGGGCAACTTCGCACGCGGCGAGATGTGGCCGCTCGATGCGGATCTGATCGTCGTCGACGAAGTATCGATGCTCGACGCCGAGCTAGCGGCCGCACTGGTCGAGGCATGCGCGGATGGCACCCGGCTGCTGCTGGTCGGCGACCCCGCGCAGTTGCCGTCGATCGGTGCAGGCCGGGTGCTCGGCGACGTCGTCGACAGTGAGGCTGTCCCGGTGACCGAGCTGCGCACGTTGTATCGCCAGGCCGAGGGTGGTGCCATCGCGCGGCTCGCCGCGTCCATCCGCGAGGGTGAGCTGCCGCCGGTCGACGACCCGACCCGGGAGGTTGTTGTCGTGCTGGCTCGCGATGCCGGCGAGGCTGCCCATCGCGTCGTACAACTGGTCACTGACTCCATCCCGCGTGCGCTGTCGATCCCGGCTGCCGAGGTGCAGGTCGTGACGCCCGTGCACCGCGGGCCCGCGGGAACGATGGCGTTGAACGCGGCGCTCAAAGAGAAACTGAACCCTGGCCCGGGTGAGTTCGCTGGCTTCGATGCGGGTGATCGAGTGGTGGCGACCGCGAACCATCTCGATGACGGCTTCGCGAACGGCGAGGTCGGCGTTGTGCTCGAGGCGGCTGACGGTGGTGGGCTTGTCGTGGAGTTTGCGGCCGGACCGGTGACCGTGTCGGGCACGGCGGTGACGGACCTGCGGCACGGGTGGGCGATCACCGTGCATCGCGCGCAGGGCTCGGAGTGGCCCGCCGTGGTGGCCGTACTGCCGGGTGACGCGGCCGGGATGCTGTCGCGGCCGCTGGTCTACACGTCGTTCACTCGGGCGCAGCGGCATCTGTCGATCGTGCATGCTGCTGGGCCCGCGGTGGCGCGGGCGGTTCGGGTGGTTGGTGCCCGTCCGCGGCGGACGCGCCTCTCTTCTTTGCTGCGCGAAGGGGCGGCACAATGATCGGCGTGGAGTGGGAGTACCAGCGATTATTGGTCCCGCGCGGGACGCCGCGGTCTGCCTGCACACAACTCCTGACCGAGGCGGCCGAGCGCGGACGCTGGGAGCTCGACCGGCTCCGGCTCTATCCCGACGGAACGCGACGAGTCGTGCTGCGCCGCCGCGTCATGCGAGTCCGCCGCACCGGGTAGTCGGCACACCCGCCACGGGTGATGTCCCACCGACATATTTATGCGCGTGGAGCATTAGCCGTCAACGAGATGCGCCCGTGCCTCTTGCACCACGACGGTCACGGCTGGGCCGGGACGTGAGGTGTCGCCCGGGATTGCCAGCGTGCTGCCGGCGAACGTAAATGTGCCGTCCCATGTCACCGTCACACTGGCCCGCTGGTTGCCGGTCTCTGCATAGCGATGCGTCACGGACTTGCTCGGGTACGGCGCTCCCGGTGTGGTCGTGGTCAACGTGTGCCCGTCACCAAAACTCCACCGCCACTGTGTCGGATGCAGCGTGAGCGCGACGTTTTGGCCGAGCAGTGTCACCGTCGTTGTGAACGTCTTCGCTGTGTCGGCATAGAAGATGGTGTCGGCGTTGACCAACGTGCCGTTCGCTGGGTTAAAGCGCGTGTGGCTCGGTGCGATCGGCACGAACTCCCATCGGAACGCAGCTGCGATGTCCGCCGCGGTCAACGTCGGCGCGCCGTTTGTGCCTATCGGGCGGCACAAGCTGCCAGGTAGTCGTTGCCAAGCTCCAGTCGGTTGGCCTGCTGCGCTGACCGGACGCCTGAACACCCAGTACCGCGCGACTCCCGCAGCACCGCAGGACGTCATTGCTCCTGGGCAGGTGGTTGTGAAGCTGTCGACTGTGTTAGTCGAGCACGCGAGCACCCAGCGGTAGTCGTATCCAGGGCCGCTCGCCCCCGGTCCCCCACCATTGCCACCCTGACCATTGCCGCCACCGGTTCCTACGCCAACGTCGAAACCGCCCGTGCCTCCGTCGGCGCAGCCAGTGGTGCCGTCATAGCCGATGCATGGAGGTGTACCAACATCCGCACGAGCAACTCCAGACAGCGCCCAGATGTTGATGGCGCTCAGCATGACGCAAGCGACTGATGGAAATGACTTCATCGCGATCACCTACGGCTTCCCGACTGCCGAAATTGCAATGGTCAACCAGTGACGGCCTGACCACGAGACCGTCACTTCGAGTTCGGATCTGGCAACGGCTGCGGCCTGCTGTAAGACGTTGCCGTCAGCTGCGATGACGCGTGCGGCCTGCTGAGTTCCGACAACCGTTACCGCTACGCGGTTGCCTTCAAACGGGGCCGCCGCCGTGCTAAACGTGTTGAATTGGCCGCCTTCAATGTGACCTCCACCGCCGAATGAGGTCATCACATAAGTGGAGTACCTGCTGCATGCCGAGCATGACGGGTCATACAGCGCCTTCAGTCTTGAGAGGTCACCAGACTGCGTGGCGTGGTTGCTCTCCATGAAGTAGTACTCAACGAAGGCGGCGGCGCCTTCGCGGGTCTTGGGGAATGCAGAGACGGTCGGGATCGGCGTACTTGTGATCGATGGAACGGCGACCGCTTTGCCGTTACTCGAACAGCCAAGCAGTGGGAGCCCGACTAGAAGTGCGGCCCCCGCCACGGCGATCCGCCGTACCGGCACAGAGCGGGAGAATAGTCGCGAAAGATAACGGCGCCAGATGCAATTTCAAGCCTGTGGACAACACGTCCCCGCGGGGACGACTTATCCACAGGTCACGACTAGGTTGCGGGTTCGAACGAAAGTGCGGGTTCGACTGAACCGCTGGTCCAGCCCGTGTAGACCATGCAGTAGGACGTGGCAAGGGGTCAGCGTCCGATCGGAGGGTCACGGTGCGCCTCGCTCTCTTGGCACCCAGGCAGTGGGTGGGGGCACTCGTCCTCGGAATGGGCGCAGTTTCAGCCTGTTCAGGCGCCGGGGGCGGGTCTGCGGGGACGAACGGGATCCTGCGCTACGGCTACGACTTCAGCGCCCAGTTCACCAACCTCGACCCCGGCAAGAGCACCGGTGACTGCGACGCGATCGCGATCGCGCCCATCTTCGACACGCTCGTCCGTAAGGACCTCGGCGGCAACCTGCTACCCGGGCTCGCAAAGAGCTGGACCATCGGCGCCAACACACTCACCCTGACGCTGCAGCCCGGAGTGACGTTCTCCGACGACGAGCCCTTCGACGCCAACGCGGTCAAGCTGGGGCTCGAGCATCTGAAGAAGAACACGACGTACAGCGACCTCGCCGCGGTGACGTCGATCGACGTTGTCGGCCCGCTCACAGTCCGACTCACCATGAAGGACAGTCCGCCGATCGTGCTGCTCTACTCGATGACCGGGCGCGAGGGCATGATCGTCGCGCCGAAGCACATCGATGAGGCTGCGACCAACCCGGTGGGCGCTGGGCCGTTCCTGTTCAAGTCGCTGTCGCGCGGGAGCAGCCTGCAGCTCCGGACCAACCCGAAGTACTGGCAGAAGGACACCTACAAGTTCGACGGCATCAACTTCACACAGGTCGGCGTCGGCCCGCCGTCGGTGACCGCTCTCAAGTCCAACTCCGTGGACATGGTCTCGATCCAGCCGGGTTCGTACGACGGACTGAAGAGTGACGGCTCTATCGGTATCGCCGTACAGAACACGACCTCGTATCTGCAGTTCCAGTTCCGATTCACACCACCGTTCGACAACGTCTTGGTCCGCCAGGCCGTCGCGTTCGCTATCAACCGGGCGCAGGACAACAAGGTTGTCCAGGACGGGCTCGGTGAGGTGGCTAACCAGACGTTCTTCAAGTCCTCGTTCGGCTATAACGCCGCCGTCGCCAACATGTACTCGTACAACCCGCCGATGGCCCGTCAACTCCTTGCGCGATCGGGGCTGAAGCTGCCGATCAGCATCAAGATGGTGATCCCTGGTGGCAACATTTCGACCATGGAAGACCAGGCCGCGATCATCCAGCAGAACCTCAACGCGGTCGGTTTCCGCGTCTCGATCAAGCGCATTCTTGGCAACGACATCCAGGCCGGTTACTACTTGGCTGGCGAAGGTAACGCGTTCGCGGCCGTTCGTCCGGGTGAGCCCTATCCGCCCGTGCAGCTCCTCCTTCAGTGGGGCAAGGAGCAGTTCGTGGCGATCTGGAGCAAGGGCGAACGCGCCGACATCACGCGGCTCGCCTTGCTAGCTCTGCGAGCGACCGACCTCAAGGCGGCTACTCGCTACACCCTGGAAGCCGAAGCGATCGTCACCAAACAGGCGCTCGACATACCAATCGCGTTCGCCCCGCAGCTGATGGCTTACAAGAAGGCCGCTGTCAGCGGCACTGTCCACGGCCAGACAGGCGTGTGCGACGCCCCCGATCTGACCGGCGTGACGGTCACGAAGTCATAGTCCGCGGTCCGGACACACCGACGTGATCGGGTATATCGCGCGCCGTCTGCTGGCCTTGGTGCCGTTGCTGCTCATCATCTCCGGTCTTGTGTTCTCGATGACGTTCCTGATCCCGGGCGATCCGTCGCGAACTCTTGCCGGCGGCCTGCATGCGACTCCCGAACGCGTCGCTGACGTGCGCCACCAGCTCGGACTCGACCAGTCGGTAGTCCACCAGTACTGGCACTGGCTCACCAACGCCTTGAGCGGTGATCTCGGGACGTCGTTGTTCTCGCAGACATCGGTCGCGACAGAGATCGGCCACCGCTTCCCGATAACGCTCAGCCTCGCGGTCGGAGCTCTTGTCGTCGCGTTGCTGCTCGGCGTTCCCGCCGGCATCGCCGCCGGCACCCGGCCCGGTTCGCTCCTCGACCGACTCACCACACTGGGCACCAGCACCGCGATCGCCGTACCCGACTTCTGGCTCGGCATCGTGCTGGTGATTGTCTTCGCGGTGAAGCTGCACTCGTTGCCGGCAATCGGGTACGTCGGGCTCACCCAGTCACCGGTCGAGTGGGCAACGCATCTCTACCTGCCGTGGCTCGCCCTGGGGATTGGTGGCGCGGCGCCGATCGCACGTCAGCTGCGCGGCGCGCTCATCGACGTCCTGGCCCGGGACTACATCCGTACGGCGAGTGCGAAGGGGTTGCCGGCGTACCGGATCGTGCTGAAGCACGCGCTCAAAAACGCCGCGATCGCGCCGGTCACCGTGATCGGCATCCAGTTTGCCTACCTGCTCGGGGGAACCGTCATCATCGAGTACATCTTCTCGATCCCGGGGATGGGTTTGTACTTCTTCAACGCCCTGAGCGGCAAGGATCTCCCGGTTATCCAAGGGGTGACCCTCGTCGTCGCCCTCACTTTTGTGATGCTCAACCTCGCTGTTGACGTGCTCTATGCATATCTGAATCCGAAGGTGCGTCTCGGATGACAACCGCGACGACCGGCATCATCGGCGTGCCGGATGTGGCACTGGCCCCGACCCCGCTGCGGCGGTTGTTGGCGCGCTTCCGCGGCAACTGGTCAGCGATGTTCGGGTTGTCGTGGTTACTGCTTGTGGTGCTCGTCGCGATCGCCGCACCGCTTGTCGCTCCGCAGAATCCAGCCACGATCAACCCCTCCCATATCAACGCCGGGCCGTCGCTCGCGCACCTGTTGGGGACGGACAGCGTCGGCCGGGACGTCCTGAGCCGGCTGATCTACAGCGCCCGCGTGTCGATGCGCGTCGCCGCTCTCGTCGTTCTGCTCGCCGGGGTCGTCGCCCTGCCGGTGGGTTTGATCGCGGGCTACTTCGGTCGCTGGGTCGACGGCATCCTGATGCGCGTCATGGATGCGCTCTTCGCCTTTCCCCCACTGATGCTCGCACTCGCTATCGCCGCGCTGCTCGGTCCGAGCGTGCTGAACGTGTCGATCGCCGTAGCAATTCCTTTCATCCCGGGCTTTGCCCGGTTGGTACGCGCCGAGGTGCTCTCCGTCCGCGAAGAGCTCTACGTCGAGGCCGCCCGGTCAGTGGGGGTGGGGTCCGCACGCATGCTCAGGCGACACATCCTGCCCAACGTTGTGTCGCCGTTCATCGTCCAGGCCGCTCTCGCATTCGGCTACGCGATCCTGGCCGAGGCCGGGCTCAGCTTCCTCGGTTTTGGTGTTCAGCCGCCCAACGCGAGTTGGGGTGTGATGCTGCAGAACGCCTACAACTTCGTCACCGAGGAACCGTGGCCGATGATCCCGCCTGGTCTCGCGATTGCGATCACCGTCCTCGCCTTCAATCTGGTTGGCGACGGACTGCGGGATGCGCTCGGTCGCGAGGTCTTCGTGGTGAAGTCATGACCGAGATGACTGCCGTGGAAGCGCTACCCGCGTCGGGCTCCGCCCTGCTCGCGGTCGATGGGCTTCGTGTCGAGTTCGCCACCGCCGCCGGCTGGCTCACGGTCGTCGACGACGTTGGATTCAGCGTCGCGGCCCGGGAGACCGTTGGACTGGTCGGCGAGAGCGGCGCCGGCAAGACCGTTTCCGCGCTCGCCGTGATGGGCCTGCTGCCCCGTCGCGGTGCCCGCATCGCTGCTGGATCAGTGCGATTCGGCGAACGCGAGTTGACGAGCATCTCCCCTGCAGAGATGCGGCACATCCGCGGCAACGAGATCTCGATGGTCTTCCAGGAACCGATGACGAGCCTCAACCCGGCGTTCACCGTCGGCAACCAGATCGCCGAGACGGTTCGCCTGCACCGGCAGGTTGGTCGTCGTGCCGCGTGGAGTCGCGCCATCGAGATGCTCGATCTGGTCGGCATCCCCGATGCGCATCGGCGGGTGCGCGACTACCCGCATGCGTTCTCCGGTGGCATGCGCCAGCGCGCGATGATCGCCATGGCCTTGGCGTGCGAACCGAAGCTGCTCATCGCCGATGAGCCGACGACAGCACTCGACGTCACGGTCCAGGCCCAGGTCCTCGAGCTCATGCGCTCGCTGCAGCAGGACCTTGGCATGGCGATTCTGTTCGTCACCCACGACTTCGGTGTCGTCGCCGACATCTGCGACCGCGTCGTCGTCATGTACGCCGGGCAGGTGGTCGAGCAAGCGGGCGTCGTCGACATGTTCGCGCGGCCACAGCATCCCTACACCCACGCGCTCCTGGCATCGATGCCACAGGTCACGGCCGGTGCGTCCCGGTTGCACGTCATTCCCGGGGAGGTGCCGAGCCCAGACCGACAGCCGACCGGATGCCGGTTCCACCCGCGGTGCGAGTACGTCGTGGATGGCTGCGTCGGCAGCGACGTACCGCTGTTCCCGGCGCAACATGGCGACGCACTGGTGCGCTGCCTGCGTCATACCGAGTTGCACCTCGCGGCAACGCACCTATCAGGTGTGGCCGCGTCGCCTCCCGCCCAACGCGTTGCCGCGGCGCCGCTGCTCGAGCTTCGTGGATTGACAAAGGACTTCCCGGTGCGCAGCGGCGTTCTGCATCGCGACATCGGCTCGGTACGCGCTGTCGACGCCTTCGATCTCACCGTCGGAACAGCGGAAACCGTCGGCCTCGTCGGTGAGACCGGGTCGGGCAAGTCGACCGTCGCGCGGCTCGCGCTCCGGCTGATCGAACCCGACAGCGGCGAGATCGTCCTCGACGGGACTGACCTGATGACGCTTGATCGCGGCGAGTTGCGGCGCCGCCGACGGGACATGCAAATTGTGTTCCAAGATCCCTACTCGTCCCTCGACCCGCGAGCCACGGTCGCCGAGTCGATCGGTGAACCGCTCGAGGTGCATGAGCGGCTGCGCGGACGGGGTCGGGACGAGCGGGTTGCCGAGCTGATGCAGCAGGTCGGCCTGGGAAGCCAGCTGATGCGTCGCTACCCACACGAGTTCTCGGGCGGCCAGCGCCAACGCATTGCCGTGGCCCGCGCGCTCGCCTTGCGCCCCCGGCTGTTGATCTGCGACGAGCCGGTGAGTTCGCTCGATGTCTCGACCCAGTCGCAGGTGATCAACCTGCTGATCGACCTGCAGAGCCAACTGCGCCTTGCCTATCTGTTCATCGCGCACGACCTGTCGGTGGTGCGCCACATCAGCGATCGGATCGCAGTGATGTACCTAGGTCGCATCGTCGAGGTCGGGCCGGCCGAGACCGTCTACACGCGTCCGCGCCATCCCTACACCGAGGCCTTGCTGTCGGCCATCCCGATCCCCGATCCGGTGCGTCAGCGCAGTCGGCACCGCATCGTGCTCAAGGGCGATCTGCCCAGCCCGCTCGCTCCCCCAAGCGGTTGTCGGTTCCGCACCCGGTGCGCATACGCCATGGACATCTGCGCGCAGGTCGCGCCCGAGCCCTTCCACACCGACGACGGCACGACCGTCGCCTGCCACTTACATACCGAAGGCCCGCACCTGCGTGGCCAGCCATTGACCCTGGCGGAGCAGTAGCCAACCCAAGAAGGAGAGGCAGCAAGCAATGAGCAAGACAGGAATCGCCAAAGTGACGATGGTTCTGGTCGTCGGAGCAATGAGCCTGGTCGCGTGCAGCAGCAACGGGAGCACCGCGAGCAGCGACACCCCGAATCCGCAGGCGACGACGGCCAGTCCGACGCCGGCTGCCGCGGCGCAAACCGTGACCATCACGCCTGATACGGGGTTGAAGAACGGTCAGGTCGTGCAGGTCGTCGGCAAGGGATACACCGCCGGCAAGCAGTACGGCGTAACGGAATGCGGCGACAAGGGAGCCGCTACGGGCGCCGGCGACTGCGACCTGCGGGGCATCAAGGTCGGAACGGCGGACCCATCCGGCACCGTGACCGTGGCATTCCCCGTAGCCAAAGGCCCGTTCGGTACAAACAACATCAACTGCAGCGTTGCCCCAGGCTGCATCATCTCGGTCGCCAATGCCGGCACAGCTGCTCCGACAGAGGTGGCCGCCACAAAGATCACGTTTGCTTGACGCTGAAGGTTCGCTGGCCGCGGCACCCCGTCGCGGCCAGCGACATCAGCAGCTGCTGAGGAACCGGTCGAGTACGCGGCAGCCGAACCGCAGCGCGTCCAGCGGCACCCGCTCGTCAACGCCGTGGAACATCCCCGCGAAGTCCAGCTCAGCCGGCAACTGCAACGGCGAGAACCCGTAGCCCACGACGCCCAACCGCGAGAACGACTTGGCGTCCGTGCCGCCGGACAAGCAGTAGGGCACGGGCCGGCCATGCGGATCCTCCGCGATGAGCGCGGCCGACATCGCCTCGACCAGCGGACCCGCGAACGGCGTCTCGAGTGCGACGTCGCGATGGGTCATCTCGTACGTGACGTCCGGGCCGAGCAGGGCCTCGATCTCGGCGAGGAACTCCTCCTCATAACCCGGCAGGAAGCGACCGTCGATGACGGCTTCCGCCGTACCGGGGATGACGTTGACCTTGTAACCCGCCTTGAGCATCGACGGGTTTGCCGTGTTGCGCAGCGTCGCACCGATGATCTTCGCGAGGCTGCCGAGTTTCGCGACGGTCGCCTCGGGGTCGTCGAGGTCGAGCTCGATCCCCAGCGCGTCGGCAAGCTCGGTCAAAAACGCCCGGACCGTATCCGTCATCCGCATCGGGAAGTCGTGGTTGCCGATGCGCGCCACTGCCTCCGCCAGCCGCGTCACCGCGTTGTCGGTGTTGATCATCGACCCGTGACCGGCGGTGCCGTGCGCGATGAGACGCAGCCACGCCATGCCCTTCTGCGCGGTCTCGATGGGATAGAGCCGCAGGTCGGGCGTGATCGTGATGGAGAAGCCGCCGACTTCGCTGATCCCCTCGGTGCAGTCGGCGAAGAACTCCGGGTGGTTGTCGACCAACCAGGAAGCACCGAGCCCGCCGCCGGCTTCTTCGTCAGCAACGAACGCAATGACCAGGTCACGCGCGGGCTTGCGTCCGGACCGGACCTGGTCGCGGATCACCGCCAGGATCATCGCGTCCATGTCCTTCATGTCGACCGCGCCGCGACCCCACAACATGTCGTCGCGGATCTCACCGGCAAACGGGTCGACCTGCCAGTCCGACTTCTCCGCTGGTACGACGTCGAGGTGACCGTGGATCAACATCGGCGGCCGCGACGAGTCGGCGCCGGTCACCCGGGTCACGACCGACGCGCGTCCCGGTTCGGACTCAAAGATCTGTGTCTCGAGACCGACGTCGGAGAGCTTCTCCGCGACGTACTCCGCCGCGAGCCGCTCCCCCGGTCCGGACGAGTCTCCGAAGTTCGACGTGTCGATGCGGATGAGGTCGCGACAGAGGTCAACGACCTCGTCTTCGGCAGCGCTGCTCATAGGCGGCAGGCTACCGCCGCCTATGGCGCGTTGATCAACCGTTGAGCGCGCGGTCGACCGCGAGGACGACCTGGCCGAGCTGGTCCACCGTGTACGTCGGGTCGGGACGGCTCACGTGGATCATGTCGCGCTTCTGCTGCGCAGTGGCAACGGAGGGCGGCGGCCAGTCGATCGTGAAGTTGCCGGACTCGGCGTTCACGCCACCGCCGTCCGGGTGTGTCAGCACCACGTCGATGTACTTGATGCCGTCAGAGTCGATGACGTCCCGCAACGACAGCACAGAGCCATCAGCCAGTGTTCGCTCGCGGCACCGAGCGGCTTGCCCCACTGCGCGGAACTCCGCGTCCTTGCAGGGATGCAGCTGCTGCGATCCGTTCGTTGGAGAGACACCGACCATGAGCCGAGCGGGACCGGCTCCGTCATTGACTTCGCCCTCGAGGTCGCCCTCGCTCCATCGATCGGGGCTGGCGTTGAAGGTGAATCCGGCCGGGCTTGCCTCCTCAATGGCCGCCATGATCGCGGCATGTCGCGCTTCCACGGCGCGTTGGCGCGCAAGCCCAAGTTGCTGCTGCGACTGAGCAGTGACCGGCGCAGCAACGGGCGCGATGTTCAGGCGTGGCTTCGCCGTGTCGTGCGCTAATACCAGAGGTACGGCGATCGCGGCGGCAGCGAGTCCGATGACGCCGAGCGAGCCGGCGGCGTACCCCATGCGCCGGCGACTGCGCAGCCGCTTGCCCTTCTGCATCACAGGTCTGATGTCGATGTGCATGGGCGGTTCGTCGGCAACCAGTCGTGAGAAACCCTCGTGCAGGTCGGTTCCGCTCATCAGATGTCCTTTCCCACAACCGTCAGCTCGGGGAGCGCGTCACCGAGGGTGCGTCGTAGTGCGTCAAGACCGCGCGCCGTGTTGCTCTTCACCGTGCCCGTGCTGCAGTCGAGTGCGTGTGCGGTCTGCTCGACCGAGTAGTCCTCGAAGTACCGCAGCACGAGACAGGCACGTTGCTTCGGTGGCACCGTCGCCAGCGCAGTGAGGAGCACGAGACGATCGTCGGCTGGATCGGCCGGCATCGTGACGACGTCCGGTACGTTTGCCGTGGACTGTTCGCGCCGCCATAACCGCCGGTACTCATCGAGGTAGACGCGGGTCAACGTCTGCCGCAAGTACGCATCGACCGCGCCTTTGTCTCGGAGTCGTGGCCACGCGGCGTACACCTTGGCGAATGCCGTCTGCGTCAGGTCCTCGGCGCGGTGCCAGTCGCCGCAGAGCAGGTACGCCGTACGCCGAAGCGCTGTCGCCCGCGCAGCGAACAGCTCGGCAAACGCCGTGTCGTCACCCACGATCCGCGACCTTTCGTGTACTCACGTCCTAACAGGACGGATGTGACAGGAGAAAGGTTGCATGAACGGCCGGATCAGCCCGGCTTGACGGCCGAACCCACCGTCATGAAGCCGGTGTATTTCGGCGCACCCTTCTCGTAGAAGTGCTCGGCGGTGGTGACGGTGAAGCCGGCCTTCTCTACGGAGAGCGGGAACTCGCGGGTGACCTTGCATCCGCCGAGGATTCGGCTGTGCAACGGCTCGAGCCGGTCCTGCATCCGCGCGACTTTGGCGTCTGGTGAGCGGCCGTGCTCGACGAAGCGCAGCGCTCCGCCCGGCTTCAGCACGCGGTAGGACTCGGCGAGCGCCGCCTCGAGATCGGGGATCGTGCACATCGTCCACGTCGACAGCACAACGTCGAACCGGCTGTCGGGCAGCTCCATCCGCTGTGCGTCCGGTCCGGCGTACTGGATCGGTACCTCGGTGGCGGCGTACCGCTTGGTGGCGATCGTGCGTGCGACTGCCGACGGTTCGATGGTCCAAACCCCGCTGACGCTGCCTGGGTAGTGCGGCGCGTTCAGACCGGAGCCAGAGCCGAGCTCCAGCACGTCGCCGGACAGATCGGCGCAGACACGTTCACGGATTTCGCGCCCGGCCTTCGTATTGCATGCGCAGTTGATGAGTCGCGGCAGTAGGTGGTCCCCCCAGATGGCCATGGCCCTTCCCCCTCCGGCTTCTCGCGAAGAGTAAGACTGCGGACGGGCCTCGGCCATGGGGAGTTCACCTCATGAACGACGCCAAATCGGACCGGCCGGCCGGGGGCGGTCCTGTAACCTCGTGCGGACACCTGGGCGGCCTTAGCGGTACGCCAGGCGGCCACGTCGGAGTGGCGGAATTGGCAGACGCGCATGGTTGAGGGCCATGTGCCCGCAAGGGCATGGGGGTTCAAGTCCCCCCTCCGACACCACTTCCCGACTGCAAACGTGCAGGTCAGCAGCTGGTTACGCCCGCGTAGGAAGACGCATTGCACGGTCGTGACAACAAGATTGACAACAACGGGCTTCAGATCGGGCTTGTGAACAGCTCCGCAACCTGTTGTGCCGCCCCGCTCTGCATCGTCGGCGTGACGTGCGAGTACAGGTCCAGGGTGATGGCGATAGAAGCGTGGCCGAGCCGTTCCTGGACGATCTTTGGATGGATACCCGCAGCCATGGCAAGCGTCGCCCACGTGTGGCGCAGCCCATGCGGACCAATCACGGGTAGAGGCTCGGTCCCTTTCGACATGTTGTACGCGCGGATTCGGCGTTGCAGGGTGCGTGTAAGCCGTTCGGGGTGCAGCGGGTCTCCGGGTGCTCCGCCGGTACCAAGCCGACTGTCGTCCTTCGTGAACACAAGCCCGTGATCCACCCATCGCTCCCCAGCAGCCAGACGTTCTTGCGCCTGACTCGCCTTATGTGCGCGCAGTACCGAAGCAGTTTCGGTGTCCAGGTCCACCACCCTGGTCTTGCCGGTCTTCGTGGTGGATCGGAGATGCACGCGGCCTGAGATCGCTGTCACGGTCTGACGGATGACGGCCCTGCGCGCGTCCAGGTCTACGTCCTTCCAGCGCAGTCCAAGGGCTTCACCGCGACGCACCCCTGTTGTAGCCAATAGGAGCCACAACGGATGCAGTCGCTCGCGGCTGACCGTGTCCAGAAAGCCCCGCATCTGATCAGCCGACCACGTCACCATTTCCGGTGCGCGGGCTTCCATTGCTGTCGGTGGCTTGGCCCTATCAGCAGGGTTGGTCACCAAGATTCCTTCGCGCACTGCATCTGCCAGCGCATGGTGAACGATGGTGTGGATATAGCGCACTGTGCGCGCTTTTAGTCCGCCCTTGCCGGAATGGCGTCCGCTTGCCTCCAGTTGGCGATACAGCGTCGTCAGCATTGCGGGACTGACTCGATCCAATCGCTGGCTTCCGAGTTGGGGCTTTACATGCAGTCGAATGTTCTTCTCGTAGGACGACCGTGTCGATTCGGCCAGTCGTAGCCCGGCGTGCCAGCTGTCGAGGTAGGAACCGAAGGTGCGCCGCTCAGGTGCGACGTACCGTCCTGCTCGGACACTTTCGGCGACAGACTGCGAGAACTCCACCGCCTGCTTTTGCGTGGTGAAGCCTCGCCGTGTCGTTTGGCGTTTGATCCCGTTGGCGTCCAGGTACCAGTAGACGACACGATATCGTCGCTCCCCCTGCTTAGTCGTGTAGCTGCTGATGCCACCGGACCCCGAAGCCGCTCGTCGTCGTGTCACTTCTTCCCCCTGAGCTCTCGCCGTGCTCTCGCGGTGAGCGCACCGCCTGATTGGCCCGGCGTTCCTTCAGTCAGAAAGCCGAACTCCGAGCGAGCACGCTGCACGCGGGCGCTCATGGTGTTGACGGATGCCTCGTACATGCGCGCCAGGATGGTCACGGGTGACCGGTGTCCTTCACCGACTAGTTGCGCGTAGACCTCGGCTAGTTCCGCGTAGTCCCGTGGGGTTGAGAACCGTCGTGCCTGAAGCCGCTCGCGTAAGGGTTCACTGCCACGAACAAGGTCTGGGACCCGCTGCGCTGCCTCTTCGACCATCTGACGGAAGGGCACCGAACGCAGCACATCGGCCGAGAGCGCGTCGTTGCCTGGTTTCGCGTTTGCTGAGTTTCCTCGTGCCAGTTCAAGGTGCAGGCCGACTGGCGCTGGCACCGTCCCCCGAATGTCGAACACCATGACAGCGGTCCACGGACCCATTTGACGCTCAACTTGAAGCCGATCCTGGCTAGATCGCGGCCTTCTAGTTTCCTGGTTTCGCTTCGGCACGAGGCAACACTAACGTACGGAGACAACATTGTCACATGGTGTCTGGCGTTTGCCATGCGGTGTCTTTCGTGCTTGCGTGTGCTCTATGGAGCGTTGGACAGGACCGGAAGGCGACCATCCAGAACGATGGGTGAGCACACGAGAGCTCGCCGAGCACCTCGGCAAGCCGGTGAGCTGGATCTACAACAACGCGGAGCGGCTTGGCATAGCGCGTATCAGGGTCGGCAATCAGTACCGCTACCGCCTGTCAGAGGTAGACGCCCAGCTGAAGTCTGATCGCGGGGTGTTCGGCAACTGATGACGGACGCGAGCTCGGGCGATGGCTCTGTCGCGGTTGTGCGACACGTGCATAAGCAGCGAGCCGTCACGCTCGCTTGGGCGAAATACCAGAGGCGCTACTCGCGTGAGCGCGCTGCGGCCTACAGTCTGGGCACTGACCTTCGGCTATTCCTCCTAGTGGCAGGCACTGCTGCCGCCGGTGGTCATGCCGTATTCCAGGATTCGCTTCCAGACCTCCTTCCCAAGCTGACCCAGAGCAGTGGCGAGCTGGACCGATTCACAGATAGACATCTCCGTGGCCTGATTGACCACGGTGTCCGCGCTGGGCTGTACGCACCAGGGTCCACCCCGCGATGCATCGTCATCTCGATGAGGCTCTGGGATTACTCGGGCCGGGGCGGAGCCAAGCCCTGCCCCGTGCACAGGCACTGGATGGCATGGCATGACGGTTGGATCGATCCAGAAGACGACCTTTCTGACGGAACTATTACCGCCGGGAAGACACGGTTCAGGAAGCAGTTGTTCCCCGGTTGAGCGTGAAAACAGCCGTTGCTTCTATAAGTAAGAGCAGTGCAGCCAGTGGCACTTTGCTATTCACCGACCAACGGAAGGTGAAGCAGTCAGCCGATGTCGCTTGATGGCGCCATCGTTAGCGAGCGCAGCACCAAGCAAGCTCGCACTGTGCAGCACTGACTGCACGTGCAGAGTTGCCGCCAGTACAACTTCAGTGCCACCTGCGAAATCACCATCCAGCGTGACACGCCGCGCGGGGCTATCGCCCCAAGAGCGTCATCCTTGCGTCTGGTCCTATATAGGGGCTTGTGACGTTGAGTCGTCCTGCTCAACTACATAGACGTACCGGTAGCCGTTCTCCACGGGTTTACTGACTGCGCCCGTCCCGCGCGGGCGCGAGCAAGCGGAGTACTTCGTCAGCAAATCAAGCGCTTCAGCGCCTTTCGGCGCTCGCGTCTGCTGAACTGACGCGGCGAGCGACACCAGCCTGTTCAGGGCTGCGTTTAGGGGGTTCAGGCAGCAGATATTCGCTGGTCCCATGCCACAACACGCCGACGTGCCTCCACGCTTGTGACGTAGATCCCTGGTTGCCTAGCTCGTGTGGGTTTTCTGGAGGATTGGCACCTCACCTACGAAGAGATCGACGAGCTACTCACGGATAACCCATCGCTCCGCTCCTTCGTGGCGGGCTATGCCGCCGAAATGAAGTGCCGCCGTCTCTGGTTCGATCCCAGCCAGCATCCTGTTGAGAACGTGATCAAGTACGACGATCATGACCGGACGAAGAAGGGTGACATCGCCTTTGACTACAAAGGCGAACGGTTCACAGTGGAGGTCAAGAGCCTTCAGACCAACTCCATCCGGGAACGTGATGGACATCTCGTCGCTACTTTTCAGTGCGACGCCTCCGACCGGCGTCCTGTGGTTTTCTCTGATGGCAGCACTGTTGAGACGACCTGCCTGCTCGTTGGCGAGTTCGACATTCTCGCGGTTGCGCTCTTTGGGTTTTACCGGGAGTGGGTGTTCGCATTTGCCAAGAATGAAGATCTGCCGCGCGTGTCTGGTCTTCGGGGCGCGAGCAAGGCGTACACGGCGTTGCAGTTGGAGGCATTGCTAGCCACCTCCATGCCGATGGTTGATCCGCCTGTTGCCCCGTACCGCATGGAACCTTGGTCTCTTCTGGATGAGTTGATCGAGGAGCGGGCACGCGGGGACGCGCCACCAGCAGTGCAAGTGGTTACCGGCGAGCAAGAGACTCTTATCGTTCCAGAGGATGACTAATACTCGGCCTTAGGTCCACGGAGCGGACGATTTCATGTCGTCGCTGGGAGCATTGGTCTCCGCGAGCCCGAGTTGCTGTACTTCCCTTTTGGTTGGACGTATGCGATGGGGATGTTGTGGGTTTCGCTTTACGAGCACGAGGAAGTACGAGTGGTTCTTTCGGGAGTGCTCCTGCTTGATGAGCCGGACAATGCCTGGCCGATTGGGCCGGACAACAACAAAGATGTCCTTGCAATAGAACTCGTCAGCCCACGCGTTGATGAGTTCGACGTGTGTCAACCGTTGCGTGTTCGCGCTCACTTCATCTTGGCACTTCACGATGAATAGCCCGTAGTTGCGCAGACAGCGGACGGCTTCCTTGCCAGCTTTGAGATAGAGGTCTAGTACGGCGTCGTGGTACTTCGGCGCACCCTCTGTGTGTTCGGTCGCCTGTCCGTCCGAGTAGTGCTCCCGAAACGCTGAGTGGGAGCCAGAGCCGGCCATCTCACCGGTTGTCTGCCGAAATAGCCCTTCCATGTATGGCGGATCGAGAACCAGCGCATCCAAAGAGCCGTCCTCATACGGAAGCGCGCGACAGTCAACGCCCATCTGGACGTCCGTCGCCAAAACGTTGTAGGCACCCTCTGGCACTTGCTTCCAGAAGGCACCCTTACCCCACGTCACGTCCGCAACCGTGCTGCCTACTGGCACGAAGAGTTGGAGGATGTCGCGGAACACCGGGGCGTTGTCGCCCACAGACGCTGACAGGACAACGTTCGTGGTGGATTCGCCAGCAGGTCGCTTACGGCCGCTGCGCGTCGGTGCGTCGATGTCGTCCTCCCAGAGGCTCGCTTGCGTGGTCATACGCCGCTTCTTCCACCCTTGCCGCCCTTGGACTGCTCCTGGCTGACGCGTCGCCGAGTGGCCTCGCCACGAACGGCAAGAATGTCGCGGAAACCCTGCTCCTTCTTCAGCCTGTCCTGAGGGTCGATGCCACTGGACGCCTTAGCCGCGTCGCGTAACACCTCAAACTGAGCAACCGCCAGCTCCTTGTTGGCTGATGAGTACTCAGTGACGCCGTGTTGACGGACGTGGAAGCGGCCGTCCGCCGGTACATCTGGGGTACCGATCTCGACGGTTAGCCCAAAAAGCGCGGCCTTCCGAACGACCCCCTGATCCCCGTCCGCCATACTCGGAAGATACCGGTCGGATGCGACAAGACCCCCCCGCTCGACTTCGGCTGGGGACACGTGTCGCTCCAACAAGACATCTTGGGGGTATTGAGGTGGCTTCGATCAAGGGCAAAGGAAGCCACCGGTACGTCACGGACAGTCTGTGGAGCAAGGTGGCTGTCCATTTACCCCCGGACCGGCCGTCACCGCGCACAGCCCGTCCGCACCTCCCGAACCGGGCAGCCATGGAAGGCATCTTGTACGCCCTCCTAGAGGACGTCGGATGGCTGAAGTTGCCGCGCACACTCACAGGTGTCACGGGCTCGTCTGTCTGGCGGCGGCTTCGGCAATGGCAGGACACCGGGATATGGGACAAGGTCGCACCGGTAGTGGTCCAGCAACTTGCTGGCATCACCGATGAACAGCGGAAGCGTGTTCTGACTGGGCGTATCCGGGAGAACGCAAAGCATCACCGACGGTCAAACAGGCAACCCAGCTCCCGGTCGTGACTGACCCTTCACTCGCTCCCCCGCTGACGCTTCATCCGACGTTCGTACCTCTTCCGGCCCTTCTCCTTGGATCTGGCTCGTTCAAGCTCCTTTCGATCCTGTTCGTTGATCTGGCCTGCTGACCTCATCCGCTCCAACTCTTTCGTCGCAACGGCTAGATCGCGTTCCAATCCAACCACTTGGTCGTGCAACACGCTTTCCAAAACAACGGGCGCATCCAGATCATTGATCGCTGTCGGCCACGAGTAGTCACCTCCGTATCGTTCGGCAATCAGCACTTGGTATTTCGGTAGGACGTCATCCAGCCGCTCACGTGCCGCCGTGATCAACGGGCCAAACGCGGTCAAGAGCGCGGTCTGATCAACGATGTTCATGCGTCGTTCTTCTAGTTCCCACAAGAGTTCCGACATCAGGGCTGTCACGTCCTCGGACGCCGCTGGCTTGATCATCATCAACCACGCGAGCGCGGCTTCGGGCCGCATCGTCACTGGCAGCGGGCTCTTGGCGATCTGGTTAAGCATGGACGTGTACGAAACGAAGTATGCATTTCCCACCGCAGCACCAACGAGATCGGCGCAGCCTGCCCTGGCGTGTTCGACCAACGCCACTGCCTCGGCCTCGGCACGGACCTGCCGCTCGTGTGTGAAAGAAGCGGAGGCTCTCCGCTTGGAACGGACCTGTATCACGTATGAATCACGGTCCGCCGAAAGTGTGGGGACCTTTGTAGAGAGTGCGTCGAAGTTCAGTGCCACGACCCCTCGATCGGAAAGAGCCGCTGACAGTTCACGATCAGTTAAGGGATTGCCCACTCGGGCAACGCCCAGACAGCTCGCCAGATATTCGTCGAAGGAAGACGCAGTTGGCTGAATGGCATAGAGCTCCAAATACCCTTGGAGAAAGGCGTTTGTCTTGATGCCTGCACGGCCCGTCGCTGCTTCAAAGACACCCAAAGACTGCACAGGTCCGTCACCCGAAACAGTCTTCTGCGCCCAGCGCGCATGTTCAGCTACCTCCTCGCTGAGTGGCCGCGTGGTAGCCATGGTGGCCCCGGCTTCTTGCAGTCTGGCGACGAGGCTCTTGGCGGCTGCATTTCCCTTGCTCCCTACGGCGAGCCACGGGATCAGCGTGCTTGCATCGATGAGGAAAAGCGAATCTTGTACGTCTCGCAAACGCACGGCAAGAGTGTCATTGTCGAGACTGAGTACGTGGAGCACGAATCGCGCCTGGACGGACATGGCAATGTACGTGCTCTCCGCCTCTGACGGTTCGCGGAATATTTCTTGCACGGTTTCCACAACAACCAGCGCATCGGCCTCGCTAGTTGCAGTGTCAAGCCACGTGCCCAATGACTGAAGCAGCGCCAACGCGTGGTAGTCCTGCTGAGCCGGGCTCGCGCCAGTCGCAAACGCAAGCGCGACGCCAAGTGCTCGTCTCTCGATAGCGTCACGAAAGAATCCAGCGACAACTTCAGTCGGCTTGGCTGGATCAATCCCCAATCCCGATGCTCGCAGCTCTGCTCTAGTGCGGATAGAAGCAGTGAACTGTTCTTCTAAACGCGCCGAACCGGCCGCATACTCCAGCACCTTGTCCAGTCCAGCGTCAGTCAGCTCATAGTGATCGTTTTCAGCAGTCAGCAAGCCTTCGGCGCACAGGCCTTCAAGGGCATGGTCGAGCGCGGCCAGACCCTCAGCCTCCGCGTTGTTTGCATCGAGACGTGACACCAGATGCTGAAGGATTTCTTGAAGATCCTGACCGAGCTGCTCGCGGGACTGCCCAGCTGTCTTGCACCGAGTGAGTACGCGCGTCTTCAGGATCGACGCCCTTAACTCTTGCGGGACTGCCGCCTTACCGCCAAGCACAAGGTCGTTGTAGATCAGGAGACCCGTCGTTTCTGGGTCATACGTGGGTGCAGCCGCAAGGTGGCGGCCGAACCTCAGAGACCTGCGCACACTCAACGAGGTATAGACGGCGAGCACTTGACGCAGCGCCTGATGTCGGCCGTCCTCATTCCTGTACGGCTGGACATCCACTCTGTACTGCCGCAGAAAGACCTGCCTGTCGATGGCGTGCCTAAACTCGCCAGCCTTTTCTACCAGTGCGAATATCGGCCTGGTCGCGTCAGTGAGTCTGCCGACTGTTCGCAGCATCCGGAGTACATCAACGTCTCGGAAGCCGAAGCCGATTACGACAACGCGTCGATGTGCGAGCAGCCCCTTCATCTGCTGTACAACACGTGACTCGTCTAGGTACAACTCCGCGTAGTCTTCTTCGGTTAGGACAAGGTGTGAACGAGCGGCATCTAGATCCGCAACTCCATGAACGTGCCACACGACTCTCGGCGCGGTGCCAGAGGCCTTCCGCACCTCGTCACCGACGTTACCGACGGGAGCCCAACCAGGCTCGACCCGGTTTAGAGCCTGCTCCAGCAGCCCGTCGTAGTTCGTGGTGATGTACCCCGCGAACGGAAGATCGGCCAAGAGCCGGTGCATGGTGCCTGGCGCGCGGCATCGATCCAGCGACGCTTTGACGCTGTTCTCTAACCGCTCTCGTCCAATGACCGACTCGACCGACAGAAAGGCCGCCGGTAGGTCCTGTCGAGTCCGCGCCGACTCATAGAACTGGTCGGCGTCTAGTTGTGATCTCTCATCAGTAGAGAGCCCCGATCGAACGTCATCGAGCAACTGCTCCCACGTAGGACATCCGGCTTCTATTGAGGGTCCACTACCGATGAACGCCCAAGCTTCTCGGCTGTTGATCAGGCGAAGTAGCTCCGTGTGCAGCATCAAGGCCTCCATCGAACGGGGCTAGCGCCCCATGGTGCCCTCGCATCATGCCCGTGGCGCGCCGGTGCTGCGCTGCACGGGGGTTCGTCACCTGCGCTACAACCGGCCCTCCCGACCTTCCGGGGGTACCGCAGGCGGCCTAGCAGCCCACAGACGTACCGATGCCTGTTGCTGGCAGTCCAACCCGGCTATGAAGTCAAAGTTGAGCAAACATTCTCAGCGGGTTAGTTCGCCAATAAGGCCCGCGCCGCTAAGCATCCCCCGGTCAGTCGTCAGGCCGTGACAACAACGGTGACAACAAGCGGCCTCGGTTAGACGGGGTCAGCCAGCAGCTGGCAGCACTCCTTGTTGCAGCGTCTCCGCAGGTCACAGGCTCACATGCGACCAGGCAGCAGCAGCCAAGACACTGTCTGCCAGGAGTTCAAGTCCCCCCTCCGACACCAGTCCACCTAGCAAACGCCGAGATCAGAGCGAGGTCTAGGTGCGACTGACCGCAAACAGCGGCCAATCACCCGGAATCCCCTTAAGTATGTGACTCCCCCGGTCCTCGAACTCGATTGCAGAACCCGCGACCAAGTCGGTCGTCGTTCGCGACACGAGGATCTCATCCGGTTGGGCGTGAGATTGCACGCGCGACGCGGCATGCACTGCGACCCCGCCGATGTCGTGACCGCGATGCTCAATCTCACCCGTGTGAAGGCCCGCTCGGATCCGCAGCCCGTGCGGACGCAGGGCGTCTCGAACTGAGACCGCACACCGGATTGCCCGCGCTGGCCCGTCGAACGTGGCTAAGAGCCCATCCCCCGTGGACTTGATCACATTGCCGCGGTGGCGCTGCACTTCTCGGCGGGAGATCGCATCGTGTCTGTCGAGTAGCGCCCGCCAGGCGGAGTCCCCATGCTCGACCACTGTTGCCGTTGAATCGACGATGTCGGTGAAGAGGACGGTGGCGAGGAAGCGATCTGGCTCGGCCAAGGGCCGAACCCCTGTCACGAACTCCTCGATCTCTGTTAGGACGTCATCGGACCCAACGCCCCAAAGCAGAACGTCGGCTCCGTCGAGGCTCACCAGCCGCGCGTCAGGGATGTGCTTGGCGAGAAACTCACCGTGGGAGAACGGAATGGCAATGCATTCCCTTCGGTGTAGCACCAGGGTCGGCGCGGAGATGGTAGGGAGGACCGCCCGCATGTCGAGGTCGAGGTAGATCATGCGAAAAAGAGCGTGTGCCACTGAGGGCCCCGCGGCAGTGCGTTCCCACCTTTTGAACCACTTGATGTATTCGGGGTCGTTGGCCATGTTCGGATTCCATAAATCCGCCGTGGACGCCGCACCCCAACGCTCTTTCGCATCTTGCAGCGTGGCCTCGATGAACTCGTGAGGGAAACCGATGTCGTAGTCGTCAGACTGGGAAAATCGCGCTGAGGCGTTGACGAGAATCAATCCACGCACCTTGTCGGGATGAGACGCGGCAAACGCCATTGCCAGCAGCGCACCCTCATTCGACGCCACGACAATTACGTCCTCGGCCTGGACCGCCTCCAGCACAGACACTGCGTCGTCAGCGATCTCCTCCGCCGTGGGCAGGGCCCCCGCAATTACCGAGTCAGACAATCCTGCGCCCCTCGCATCGATTCGAATGACACGACCGACCTGATTGAGGCGCTCGAGGAACTCGCGGGGGCGCCAATACGAATCGTCCAAGTCGAGGCTCGTCAGCCAATCTGGCTGGACAAGCAGATTCGGTCCAGATCCGGTCACCTGATAGGCCACCTGCGCACCGTCAGGTGTAGTAACCCACTGAACTTCGCCCACTGGCGCATGATGCCGGATGTCGGGCTGTGAGCGGAACCAGCCGCAAGCGGAAGGCGGCAGGTGGCCGACTCACGCCTATGACTGTCTGAGCGACTTAGCCTGAATCGCAAGGACGCTCAGAGGACCAGGTCGGCCCCCAGGGGTCGCAACACGATCGATTCGGACCATGTAGCTATCGACCGAGTCGCCCCTCCGACACCCTCCAATGCACTCTCTGACCGCGGCCGGCACCGTCACTTCAGGGCCCTGAGGCTCGATGGGCGAGGTAGGTCACCACGGCCCGCACGCGACGGTGCTCCTCCGTGGTCGGAGCGAGGTCGAGCTTGAGAAACACGTTGTTCACGTGAGTCTCGACAGTCCTCAGGCTGACCACGAGCTGGGCGGCGACTGCGGCGTTGGACAAGCCCTCGGCCATGAGGGCCAGCACGTCGAGCTCGCGGGAAGTCAGCACGTCCAGGGGCCTCGACGGATCTCGGCGCGTCACGAGCGCCTGCACGATGATCGGGTCGATCGCCGATCCGCCCGCTGCTACTCGACGCACCGCGTCGAGGAAGCCGTCGATCTCGATGACGCGGTCTTTCAGCAGGTAACCCAAGCCGCCGTGGTCGTTCTCGAACAACTCCAGGGCACCGCCGATATGGACGTGCTGGCTCAGCAGGAGCACTGCCGTCGAGGGCACGGTGTCGCGCAACTCGCGCGCCACCTGCACGCCCTCGTCGCTAAACGTCGGTGGCATTCGGACGTCAAGCACGATCAGGTCCGGGCGGGTGGCAGCCACAGTTGCGAGAGCAGAGCTCGCGTCGTGCGCGACTCCCACGACCTCCAGGCCACTATCACTGAGGATGCGCACGAGCCCTTCCCGCAGCAGCACGGAGTCGTCCGCGACGACTACCCGCACGAGAACACCGCTGTGAGTCGGGTACCGCAACCCTGCACGCTGTCGATGTCGAGCGTTCCCCCGCAGGCGCGAACCCGGTCTTGGAGCCCGGTGAGGCCGGGGCCGTCCGCGGCGCCGCCTGGGCCGTCGTCATTCACACTGATCTGCAGCCGATTGCCGTCGCAGAGCGCCTCGACGCTGACGCACGATCCCGGTGCGTGCTTCAGAGCATTTGCCAGGCCTTCGGCGGCGACGAACCAGGCTGTCGCCTCAATCTGGGGCGAGTGCCGGTGTCCGAGCTGTTGCACGCACTCCACAGGATCGGGCTGGCGGTCCACGAGCTCCCGGAGGGCTGGTTCGAGGCCTTCTGACACGAGCGAGCCCGGCATCAGGCCTGCCGCGAGCGCACGGAGGTCCTCGACGGATCCGCGGATCTCGGAGACGCCTAGGTCAATGATGTGCTCGGCTTCGGGACCGAGCTGCGGGGCGTGCCGGCGTTGCTCGGACCGCAACTTGATTGCCAACGCCACCAGGCGTTGCTGAGCCCCGTCATGCAGATCGCGCTCGACACGTCGTCGCTCGGCGTCAGCTGCCTCGACGATGCGCCGCCGGGACTGCTCCACGACGGTGACCTGCACGAGCAGCTCGGCCTGCAGCCGGGCCAGTGTGACCGCTCCCGTTGCCGCGCGCCGCACGGAGGAGAACAACGTCTGTTCGTACTGCTGAAACGGGCGGTGCATGAGCAGGGCCAGCTCGTCGGTGGCGGTCCGGAAGGAAGTTGTTCTGCCGCCCGGCTCGTCCACGCCCCTCCCCCATGCGTCGACTAGGTCGCCCTCTCTGCAGCGGAACAGCAGTCGAAGATCCGGGTCGCGCAACACGTCAGCGAGCAGTTGCTCCAGCTCGCCAGGTGCGGCCGGGGTTACGGACACGAGGTCGCCGTACGCCGCGACGCGGCGCACGGCGTCGTGAGTCCGTCGGTCGAAGCGCCGGTTGACGCGGGTCTGAAGCTCGCGACGGGCGGGTCCCGCGATGACTGCCGTGGCGAGGGTGGCTGCGGCGATTGACAAGCTGCCGCCGAGCCTCAGCTCGCCGAGTAGCAGACCGAGACCGAGGACAGTGCCCGAGTAGACGGCCGCAACGGTAAGGGTGAGGAGCCCGTAGACAACGGTGCGGTTCAGGATCCGGTCGATGTCCCAGAGGGCATACCGCCGCACGGCTACCAGGATGGCTGCTTCGTAGGCCAGGGTCCCCACCAGGTTCAGGGACCCCGCGGACGGGACGACGTCGCCGACGACGTTCAGCGCGAACGCGGCGAGAGCGCCGTACAGGTACCACTTGACCTGCTGACGAACGACGCGGTCCTGGCCCCGCAGTCGGGACACCACGGCCATGAGCCCAGCGAGCACGCCGGTCACGGTGCCCGCGAGGATGACGACCAGGCTGATCGTGGCGAGGCCGGCCGGCGCAGCCGAGTCGTCGACCAGCGACAACCCTCTCGACGACCAGGCCTGCGACAACAGCACCAGCAGGCCAGCGGCTGACACCAGGGCGAGGCCTTGGGCCAGGCGCCAGCGCGACCGACCGTCAGGAAGGCGGCCGTCCGGGAACCAGAGCAGCGTCAGCGGTACCAGCACCGGCGCGACGAACAGCATCGCCAGTGCAACGAACGCCATCTCGTCGGGGGACGGCCAGGTCCCGCCGCCCCGGTAGTCATGCAGTGCCCAGTTCCGCGCGAACAGCGCCAAGGCACGGGAAACCCCGATCGCACTGAACACCCAAGCCAGTCGGTTGTCGGGCATCCGGGTCAGCAGCAGCGCGCCGAGCACGGGGAACGTTAGGGCCATCAGCGCCTGGATCCCAGACCCACCACCGAGGATCTCTTGCAACCCCATGCGGTCGCTGATCGCCACCGCGAGGGCGATTGTGGTGAGGCCCGCCGACAGCAGCGCCATTCCCCACGCGAGCGCGCTCCGCCCCCCGGTCATCCCCTGAGTGTGGGCCCTCCCAGCAGTGCGCGTCCCCCGTGCCTGCACGGATAGCGAAGTGCGGCGTGGGCACGGAGGCGCGGCTGACCTCCGGCAACGACGGTGGAGACCATCAGATCCGCACCTAACCGGAGGTCATCATGGCCGCTCTTCTGCCCCTCATCGGGGGCCTACTCCTCGCCCGTTTCGCTGCCCGCCGCGCCATGGTGGTCGGTGTGGAGGTCGTGCTCTTCGCCGTCGCTGCGGCGGTGCTCATCGCCACCGCACCCGACCACGACAGCAGCTACCGCACCGGTGTCATCTTGAGCGTCGTCCTCGCACCGCTGTGCGCCCTAGCCGTGGTGCTGGGCTCGTTATGGCGCCAGCGCTCGGTGGCGAGCCAGACCCGCACCCACTGACCTGGCGCAGCCACGCTGGCGTGTTGCGCGCTGTGTGTCCTCACCCAGAACTTTGGCCACCGACCCACTTGATGGTCTCGGTGGACTTCAACCGTGCCTACGCAAAACTGGTGGCCGGTCGGGGGGTCTTTACTATCCTCCCCAATTTTGCCTTGCGACGTATAGCAAAGTCCCATCCCCAACGCGCGAGAAACGTTGATGGATGTTCGCGGTCGCTCGTGTCTGTTCGCATCTGGTTGCGGATGTTGGGGGTCTATCCGGGGGTCTATGGATCTCTCGAGTGCTGAAATCGACAGTGTTGGTAGACCCCCGAAGGCGCGTTAAGCGATCGACAGCGGGGTGAAGCTGGCGATGAGGCCGAGCAGCGCGCAGATGCCGAGGGTCCGCAGGACGGACCAGTTGAACCGGAAGATCAGTAGGGCGGCGGCGGCGGCGATGACCGCGGAAACCGGGCGCAGCGTGCTGAGGTTCGGTACGTCCATGTCGAACGGGCCCGTCGTGATCGTGTGCGTGTCGCGGAAGAGCGTGTGTACGGCGAAGTAGAGCGCCAGGTTCGCGATGACACCGACGACGGCTGCGGTGATCCCAGCGAGCGCGGCGCCGAGCGACTTGTTGCCGCGCAGTCGTTCGACGTACGGGGCGCCGAGGAAAATGAAGATGAAGCAGGGTACGAATGTCGCCCACGTGACCAGCAGCCCGGCGAGGACGGCAGCGAGCCACGGATCGAGCGACCCGTGCTGACGGTAGGCGCCGAGGAACGCGACGAAGACGACCACCATGATCAGCGGGCCCGGTGTGGTTTCGGCGAGGCCGAGGCCGCGGACCATTTCCCTTGCGGTCACCCAGTGGTAGACCTCGACGGCTCGCTGCGCTACGAAGGCGAGCACGGCGTAGGCACCGCCGAAGGTCACCAGTGCGGTCCCGCTGAAGAACACGCCCTGGGTCGTCAGGGTGCTGTGTCGCCCGGTCAACAACGCGACCGCGACGAGCGGCGCCGCCCAGATGAACACGCCAACGCCGAGGATGCGGGCAGCGCGGCGGCCGGACGGGGGCTCCCCGTGCAGCGCGTCATCAGCGATGACCGGCGGCGGCCCATCCGCTGCCGCGGCGTGGCTGGCCGGTCGCATCGTCTGCGGGGCGTAGCGGCCGAGGGCCCCCCCGATGATCGCGGCGACCGCGACCACGACGGGGAACGGAACGCGGAACACGGCAAGCGCGACGAACGCCGCCACAGCGATCGCAACAAACGCGGGATGGCCGAGCGCGCGACGACCAACCCGAACAACAGCTTGCGCGACAATGGCCAGCACTGCGGGAGCAAGCCCCACGAAGATGCCGACCACAGCAGTCGCCGAGCCGTACGCGACGTAGATCGCGGACAACGCCAGCAGCGCAACCAGACCGGGCAGCACGAACAGGGTGCCGGCGATCAGCCCACCGACCGTGCCGTTGAGCAGCCACCCGACGTAGACCGCGAGTTGCTGCGCCTCCGGACCCGGCAGCAACATGCAGTAGTTCAGCGCGTGCAGGAACCGCTGCTGACCGATCCACCGCTTCTCATCAACCAGCGCACGTTGCATGACGGCGATCTGACCGGCCGGCCCGCCGAAGGTCTGCAACGAAATTCGGAACCAGGCGGCCGTCGCCTCCCGAAGTGGGACGAGGTCACGCCGAGACCTTCTTCCGCGCGCTCCCTCAGGCGTCGGCGCGGTGACTGTCATACGGAGAAGCATTCCTGAAAAGGCTGTCGACTGGCGTTAGCCGGGCACGCCACGCTGCCTCACTCTGACGATGTCAGTGAGCCAAGCGCCGGGTACGGCGTCATCGCGCCGAGGTCATGATCTTGGAGGGGGGTCTATAGGGGGTACACAAGTTGCAGGTTGAGCTGCCCGTATAACTCGGCCTTGTCCTGCGACCCAGTGCTTGCAGCGATCCCGCTCGCAGGCCGTGTCGCTCGCTGCGAGCTCGGGCCTTTTCGGCTACCGCGGCTCGTTCACCGTGAAGACGCTCGACCTCCGAGGCCTCGACGTTCCCCTGTCCGTACGACCGGTCCGTGAGCAGCGGCGGGAACGAGGCGCCGGCACTTGCAGTTTCAGCGGGGCTCGCGGACTCCGAATTACTCAATGCTGACTCATGACCACGGTTCCCCTACCGACTGGCGGAGACCCTGGTGCGCTTCTTTGGTGCCGCCTTCTTGATCCGTCTTTCCCCCGGCGATGTCTTCTTGGTTACTGCTGCATCGGCGAGCAACTGCTGCGCGCGTTGAAAGGACACGCCGAGGACAGTTCCGATATCCCTTACCGACAAGCCACGGTCGGCCAAGTCACGAGCGGTGCGAACGACAAGCATTCGAGCCTTCGCGGTCTCGGTCTCGGCGTTCTCCCGAAGTCGCCGCGCTTCGTCTAGTGCTTCATTGACGTGGCTAGGAAGCTCGAACTCCCTACGGACCTCGACTGAACTCGGGTTGTCTTTCGTGAACAACCCGATGAGATCGCGGACGTACTCGTCGACTTGGTCGAGGCGTCGTACCTGTGTTGTCTTGTCGATCTCCGGAACATGGACAACCCACCACTTGCCTTCGCGGTGGGCGCGGGCGGTGTACGCCTTCACTGCCTTCACTGCAGCCATCCCTTCGGCAGGCAAGCCAGGTCGCGAATGATGTTGCGGATCACGCCGGCGGTTACCTGCCGGTGGTCCGGGAGCGCCGTACTGTGCTTTCCACACGGACAACCCCACACCTCGTGACGACCGCCCGAGCGCTTGAGCATGCATCCGGCCCTCTCCAGAGCACGAAGGACGTCCCGCTTGCTCATGGGTCTCATAAGAGAGTAAGTCTAGATACGCTAGACTGCAAATGTCTAGCAACGGTAGACACTCCCAGTCCCCGACGTCTAACCCAGACTCTTGCGTCCGCCCATGGTCACAGAACTGGTCACAGGAGCGTCGGGAAACGATCGCGGTCACTCGCGGACACCCCCAACCGGACCTGGCCGTCCGACTGAGGCGCTTTACAGCGTCCCGCAGGTACGTGGCGAGAGTTCGATCTGGCCGACATTGTTGTCGTTGTCGTTGAACGCCTCGAGATCGTCGGCTGGGATCCAGGGCTCGAGAATGTCTCAGTCTCCGACTGGGTGAACCTCGTAGGGATCGAGGAAAACCGGCGACATCGGAACCTGGTTACTCCGCCCGCACCCTGATGGACGAGGCAAGGAGCCGAGATGACCATCGCCGTCGCCGCACGTCACAGCAGGATCGGTTGGCTGACCGCCGACGCCGCGCACGGCCCGCTTCCCGCACTGCTGGTGGGGCTGACAGTGCTGACCGGTGTCGTGGACGCGGTGAGCATCCTCTCGTTGGGACGCGTGTTCGTCGCGAACATGACCGGCAACGTCGTGTTCGTCGGGTTCGCTCTCGCCGGTGCCCCGGGCTTCGCCCTGGCCGCGTCACTGGCAGCCCTAGCCGGGTTCCTCGTCGGTGCCCGTGCTGGCGGCTGGCTCATCGGGCGGGTCGGTAGGGATCGCGCCCGGTTGCTCATGGTCGGATGCGGTATGGAGCTCGTCTTCGTCGCTACCGCACTCACAATCACAGCCGCCTCCTGCTCCGCGTTGTCCGCGGGCGGCAGAGATGTTGTCGCCGCGGTGCTCGCCGTCGGCATGGGAATCCAGAACGCCGTCGCCCGCGGGCTCGCCGTACCGGACCTGACGACAACGGTCCTGACGATGACGCTGACCGGCCTCGCCGCGGACACAGCCGCGCGCGGGAAGCCCAACGCCACACTGGCCCGGCGGCTGCTGACCGTGCTGGCAATGCTCGCTGGCGCTGTCGCCGGCGCCGAACTGGTCCTCAACGCCAGTGCGACAGCCGCACTCGCCCTCGGCACCGGGCTCCTCACCGTGGTGACGGTTGCCGCGGTCATCACGACCCGCCATCCGGCGCCCTGGCGAACACCCGCAGCCTGACCCAAGGAAAGGATGAACGCGATGGAGACAGGCAGGACGTTCGTCGCCGACGACGGCCGGTACGGGAAGATGCGCTACCGGCGTTCCGGTCGAAGCGGCCTCGAGCTGCCGATGGTCTCGCTGGGGTTCTGGCAGAACTTCGGGGACGACCGACCCCTCGAGACGCAGCGCGCAGTTATGCACCGCGCGTTCGACCTTGGCATCACCCACTTCGACCTGGCCAACAACTACGGGCCGCCGTACGGCGCCGCCGAGATCAACGCCGGTCGTGTGCTCACCGAAGACTTCCGCCGCTACCGCGACGAGCTCATCATCAGCAGCAAAGCCGGCTGGGACATGTGGCCCGGCCCGTACGGCGACCACGGGTCGCGCAAGTACCTGCTCGCAAGCCTCGACCAGTCGCTAGCGAGGCTCGGGCTGGACTACGTCGACATCTTCTATAGCCACCGGCCCGACCCCGACACGCCGCTCGAAGAGACGATGGGTGCCCTGCACACCGCGGTGCAGCAAGGCAAAGCGCTCTACGTCGGCATCTCGTCTTACGGCCCAGAGCGCACCCGCCAGGCCGCGGCCATCCTGCGCGACCTTGGAACGCCGCTGCTCATCCACCAACCGTCGTACTCGATGCTGAACCGATGGGTCGAGCACGGGCTCCTCGACGTGCTCGCCGAGGTCGGCGCTGGCTGCATCGCGTTCACCGCGCTCGCGCAGGGTCTGCTCACCGGCAAGTACCTCGACGGCGTCCCCAGCGGGTCGCGTGCCTCGCGCAACGACTCGACGCTCTCCAGGCAGGCGCTCTCCGAACAGCGACTGGACGCGCTGCGTCGCCTCAACGGCATCGCCGCCAGCCGCGGCCAGTCCCTGGCGCAGATGGCCCTGTCCTGGGTGTTGCGCGACGAACGCGTCACATCGGTCGTTGTCGGCGCCAGTTCAGTGCGGCAACTGGAGGAGAACGTAGCCGCGGTCGAGCAGACCAGGTTCAGCAGCGACGAACTCTCCACCATCGACACACTCGCTACGGACGACCCAGCTGTCGACTTGTGGCGTGAGCAGTCGAAAATCGGCACCTGACGAAGCCGTCTGGCCTCGTCACCATCGCCAGATCCATCACCCTCCGGACGCGCGAGTTCCGTCCCCTGCAAGTGGGACGGAACTCGAGAGACCGCCTGTCTCGACATTGCCCGCAACAGCCGCCAAGTGCTCAGGATGGCGGAGATAGGTAGTCACTAAGTCAAGCGTTCACCGATCCGTGAAGACGCCCGTGGGTGATCTTCTGATCACTTGTGGCTGGCGTCGTTCATCCCCGTTGCGCCGCGGTCGAATACCGCGAGCAGCGGCCAAGTGGGTCGCACCGCACGGGAAAGGCACTCATGATTCGCAAACGCAACATCGTCACAGGAGCAGCAATTGCCGGGGCAGCGGTACTCGCTGCCGGCATTGCCTACGCGGCCTGGTCGTCGAGCGGCACCGGCAGCGGTCGCGCCAGCTCGGGTAGCGCGGTTGTCGTCACGGTCAGCGCCAGCACTGGCCCGGCCGACCTGTATCCGGGATTCACGGCAGGAGACGTCAGTTTCACGCTGACGAACACGAACCCGTACGCCGTCACCTTCACCAGCATGACGACCCCGGGCACAGCCGTGTCTTCCGATCCGACGGCCTGCCCAAACGTCAACGTCACGGCGGTCGCGAAGGCCGGGCTCAGTCTCGTCGTTGAGGCAAACTCGACTTCTGAGCCGCTGAGCATCACGGACGTGGTCGGCATGGCTACGGACGCACCGGACGGTTGCCAGGCCAAGACGTTCGACATTGGGCTGACGCTGACCGGCGCGCAGAGCTAGCAACTGCCGATGGCGCGGTCTCCCCAATCGCGCCATCGGCCTGCGCGGCAGCGAATACACCGGTGCGAAGCGAGGACATGGCGTGAGAAACCGAACGGTTCTGCTCGTCGGCCTTCTGTCGACCGGCACGCTAGCGACGGCGAACGCCTTCGGGGCGTGGCAGTCGACAACGGCTATCGGTTCCGCAGGCCGATCCGCCGCAATGATCCTCGCTGCAGGTAACACGCCCGTCGCCGCGGGCACCACGAACGTAACGGTCTCGTGGACGGCGTCAGATCTAGGCCCATCGGCAACAGGCTATGAGGTCCGCGTGTACGACGCGGCAAGTGGTACCCCGCGCACAATCACCACCGCGTGCGCGGGCCTCGTCACGACCACCAGGTGTATCGAGGCCACAGCGCCGAACGGGACGTGGCGCTACACGATCATCCCTCGGCAGCATTCGTGGTCAGGTGCCGAAAGCCCGCGCAGCGATCCAGTCACGGTCGGAACCTGACGATTGCAACACGCTAAGCGTCCTCGTGCCGCCGCTTGCTACGGCGATGCTGCGGGGAAAGCGTGGTGGCGATGACCTGGGCAACGCTGGCTCGGTGCCACCGGATGACAGAGGGTGTTTTGAATCCTTCTTGGTTGAGCGCAGCGGCGATTGTGTCCAGGGAGGCTCCGCCCTGGTACATCTCGATCAGCCGCTTCAGGCCGTGGTCGATGGTGGCGTCGGTGGCTCGTGGTCGGCTGGGCGAGGACTCTTTGGCGCCGCCCGACGTGCGGAAATGTCGCTTCGGCTGCTCGTTCACCAGCGCCACGAGGTCGTCGAGAGGAAGAGCCGGACTCCAAAGGTAGCCCTGCCCGGCGCGACACCCCAGTTTCCGCAGCAGCGTCAATTGCTCCGGGGACTCGATTCCCTCGGCTACGGTCGTCAGTTGCGCGGATCGGCCCAGGTCGATGATCGAAACAGCGATAGCCAGGGCATCCGGGTTCTCGGTGATGTTCTGCACGAACGATCGATCGATCTTGACCATATTGACGGGGAACCGGTGCAGGTAGCTCAGGGAGGAGTACCCGGTTCCGAAGTCATCGAGAGCGATGCCGACACCCAGCGCGCCCAGCTCATCCAGAACGTGGCCCGCGCTCTCCATGTCGGCCATCGCGCCGGTCTCGGTCAGTTCCAACGTGAGCCGGGGGTAGGGAATCCCGGCTGATTTGACCGCCGACCGCACAGTTCCTTGCAGCGTTACATCCTCGATATTGTGCGCGGACACGTTGACGCCGACGTACCCATCCGCGTCGAGCAGGCCGCGCTTAATCATGACCCGCAGGTCTCTGCAGGCACGATGCATCACCCAGGAATCGAGCGCACCGATGAGCCCGGTGTCCTCCGCGACCGTGACAAAACTGATCGGCGAGACCATGCCACGGCTGGGGTGGTCCCACCGGCATAGGGCTTCGACGCCAAGCATCACGCCGCTCGCGAGATCCACGATGGGCTGGTACCAAACCTCGAGCGCATCTTCGTAAAGGGCTTGGCGCAGATCGTTGGACAGCTGCAGTCGCTCATGTGGATCCCGGGCCATCGCCATCTCGGGGTCGAAGAATCGGGTACGGGCGCGACCCCGCGCCTTCGCGTCGTACATCGCTGCTTCGGCGTGGGTCAGCAGCAACTCGGCATCCATCGGCGGCGAAACGGCGATGCCGATGCTGGCGCTGATGTACACCAGAGTCCCGCTGACGTTGATCGGGTCGACAAGTGAATGCAGCAGACGGGCAGCAACGCGCGCAGCGGTCGACTCGTCTGCGCCGCTGCTGACAACCACGAAGGTATCGCCGGAGAATCGCGACACGATGTCGTCGCCCCGCGTAACAGCCTTCAGCCGACCAGCCACCTCGATCAAAATCCTGTCCCCCACCGCGTGTCCGACGGCATCGTTGACCGTCTTGAACATATCGAGATCGAGAAACAGAACAGCCACCGGCGCATCGCTTCGCCCGACCGTTACGAGAGTTTGCTTAAGACGTTCGCACAACAGTTCGCGGTTCGGCAACTCCGTCAGCGCATCGTGCTGCGCGTTGTGAACGGAGGCAGTCTCCATCGTGCGGACGTCAGTGAGATCGTGCGCCATCGCCGAGGCGCCATCCACAGCCCCGTCAGCGTCGAAGGTAGGCGCTACCGTCAACGACACATCGACAAGTGTGCCGTCGGCCCGCACATGCTCCGTCTCTAGGTTGAGCACGGCGTGGCCGGCATGAAACCGTTCGAAGATGGCCTCGAGCTCTTCGTGTCGGTCATCGGGCTGCAGCAGCGAGACGTTCTGCCCGATCGCCTCTTCCGCGGTGTAGCCATAGAGATCCTCAGCCGCCGCGTTCCAGCTGACGATCTCTCCGGTCCGCAACTCGCCGAGCACGCTGTCGCCGGTGGACTCGACCAGCGCACCGAGATGCCGGACCGTCTCCTCGCCTGCCCGTCGATCCGTGAGGTCGGTGCCGACAGCAATCATCGCGATGAGATCGCCTTGCGCGTCGATGATCGGGGTCGCAGTTACCAGCGCCGCAACTTCGCCGCCATTCCGGTGCCACACGACTGTGTCTTCGGTCCAACCCACCCCGGCGGCTATAGCGGTCAAGAGGGCCGCGGTCTTCTCTGGTGGGTTATCTGACGGTAGAAAGTCGATAAGCGGACGCCCGATTGCCTCTTCCGCGGTCCAGCCCTTCATGCGTTCTGCGGCACGGTTCCAATAGATGACGCGCCCTGCCGGGTCTGTTGCGATCACGGCTTGACCGACTGCATCCAGCAGCGCGCTATAGAAACGGCGCGGCTCTTCGGTCGCGAACCGCTCTGCGACGCCCATCTCAGGCACCTATCCCTCGCATCCCGTGCATCCTCCAGAGCAGGCCAGCGGATGCGGGACTTGGCGCTCACGTCACGCGGGCCACACCTGTTCGTAACATGAGGGGGTAACCAATGGTTACGTCAAGGCTGCGATCGGTCGCACAGACGGGAGGGTCGACGACACGCCGCACGCACCGCCCACCGTGAGGCACATTTCGGCCAGTGGGTTCATGCGTTGCTTTCAACACTGCTGCTGTACAAGCGCGCAATCATCTGTCGCGATACGCCGGTCAGTTTCGCGACCTCGGTGAAGGTGAGGTGCTCATCATCGACAAGAGCTTGTATCGCCCGCGCTCGATACGCCGTCACGGCCAGCTCGAACTCTCGGAATGCGACGGTCGGGGCCAGTCGTGTTGTGCGGCCCCCGCGAGCCACTAACCCGCTCACGATGTCAACCAGGCCGACGCCGGCAAGCCGCTCCTCACGCGCTGGCGCGAGCGTCGCCAGGGTCGAGTCGAGCGCGGCGCGCAACTCATCGGCCGCCTGTGCGATGGCGTCGATCGAGGCTACGTACCAGTCGTAATCCATGGCCCTCTCCCGTCCGATGTCGCGGGATGAGCCCGCACGCACTTGCTTGCGTGCGCGGGGGGATTCTATGCAGGCGTCTTTGGATTCAGGTGCCGCGAGAACCAGTCGGTGGCGAACTCGGCCACTTGCTCGAGTGCGCCCGGCTCTTCGAACAAGTGGCTCGCACCGGGCACGACGACGAGCTGTTTCTCGCACCGCAGGGCGTCGTACGCCTGCCCATCGACAGATCTCAAACGGCGAACGGGTAGGTCTCAGGCGGCTCGCCGGTCTCCCACATTGCCGTCCGCTCCAGCGGCTCCACAGCGCGGGTCTCATCGATGTGGATGACAGCGTCGAACTGCTCTGCGAGCCGCGTCGAGAAGTAGTGGCTCTGGCGCTCGGTACGCGGCCGGTAGATGACGCCGATCGCGCGTTCCAACCGCGGTATGCGCAACAACTCGGTAGCCGGCGCCGGCCGGTCAAACCGGAGCAAGAAGCTCTCGTCGCCGACGTCGTGAAAGAAGTCCTCGACGCTGTTGTCGAGGGCGGGGCGCACTCGCTTGCGTTCCGCCGGTCCACCCCAGTCATGCGCCGCCGTCACCGCGCCGGCGTACGTCGTGAATCCGATGAGGCGGCAGTCATCGGGTCTGCCTTGGCGCACGAGTTGGCCGAGGGTCAGCTCACCGCGAGCCGCTGCCTCGGTTACGCGGGCGTCGCCGACGTGTGAGTTGTGCGCCCACACCACGATCTTGGCGGGCTCCTGTCGCTGCTCGCCGAGATGGCTGATCAGCGCGTCGAGCGTCTCACTCATGTGCTGATCGCGAAGGTTCCACGACGACGTACGCCCGGAAAACATCGCGCGGTAATACGCTTCCGCGTTCTTCACAACGCGCGCGTTCTGCTCGGCGAAGAAATGATCCTCGGGAAGGAGACGGCCACCGCGCGAGACGTAGTCAGCGGCGTGTTCCTGGATGTCGACGAGCTGAGCGACGGCCTCTGCCTCACATGTCGGTCCGGCGCCGAACGCCGCGGCATAGCCGTAGGCCTGACCGTCGTCGGATGCGCCAGGGTGGTCGAAGCAGGAATAGCGCTCGCGCGCTTGCGCCGCCGCAGCGGGATCAACGCGTTCGAGATAACTGATCACCTCGGACTGGGAGCGAAAGAGGCTGTAGACATCGAGCCCGTAGAAACCGGCTGTTGCGCGATCGTCGCGGCCGATCCGGTCGTTGTGGTGGCGCAGCCAGCCTACGAAGTCGAGCACGACCTCGTTGCGCCACATCCAGCTAGGGAATCGTTCGAAGCCGCGCAACGACTCCTCCGCGGTTTTGTCCTCGCCGTGACCGCGCACGTAGCGATTGACTCGGAATGCGTCCGGCCAGTCACCTTCGATAGCGACGGCAGCGAAGCCCTTCTCCTCGATCAGGCGGCGGGTCATCCGCGCTCGAGCGGCGTAGAACTCGTGGGTGCCGTGCGATGCCTCACCGATGAGGACGACGTGTGCGTTCCCGACCAGGTCGAACAGTTCGTCGTCGTACATCGCGCCCTCGTCGACCGTCGCGATTGCGGCCCGGACAGTCGCGAGCTCGGTCGGGAACCGGGCAACAGTCGCCTCGCGCCGAACAGTCGTCGCCTCGCGCAACAAACCACGGACCTCGTCGTCGGTGGTCTGCGCAAAGTCCCAGTACGACGCGCCTACCGCGAAGAACGGCGATGGCGTCGTGGCACAGACGACCTCGTCGACCAGCGCGCGAAGCTCTTGGCACGTGGACTCGGGCGCGGCGGGCACCGCCACAACGATTCGGGCCGGGCCGTGTTGCTGCAGCGCCAGGATTGCGGCGTGCATGCTGGCGCCGGTCGCCAACCCGTCGTCGACGAGGATCACCGTCTGGCCGCCGATCGGCAGCGATGAGCGGCCCTCTCGGTATGCCTGTTCGCGGCGTAGCAGCTCACGCGCTTCACTTTCCGCCACTTGCTGGATGGTGTCCGGTGAGATCTCCAGTCCGCGAACGACGTCCTCGTTGATAGTCGCGATACCGCCGCTGGCGATCGCCCCCATCGCTAGCTCCTCGTTGCCGGGCACGCCCAGTTTGCGCACCACGAAGACATCCAGCGGCGCCTCCACTGCGGTCGCGATCTCGTACCCGACGGGCACACCTCCCCGCGGCAGCGCGAGGACGATCACGTCACGACGCCCTCGGTATCTCGCCAACTGCTGCGCGAGCACGCGGCCGGCTTCGCGACGATCACGGAAGGTACGGGAGCCGGGTGCCGTCGATGTTGCCGTCATGGGGACGAGCCTCACCCTCGAGCGAGCGTCCGATATCCCTCAGATGAGGGGTTCGAGCCGCCCGCGCGGTGCGTACCCCGGTCGGGTACGTCTGTTTACCTTCGACGTTTGCGCGAGTTTGGGGCTCGTGACGCAAAGTAGCGCTCGACTGTGTCGATCGGCTCGGTGCTGCGTCGGGCGCGGGCGAGGATGAGGGCGCCCTCGAGCGCGGCGAGTAGCACCGTCGAGTGTTCGGCCGCTTGCGCGGGCGGGTCTCCGAACTTGACGTAGATGCGAGCGACGATGGCTTCCCAGCGGGCGAGCGACCGGGCCACGACTCATCGACGGCGTCGAAGCGCTCGCGCATGTCCTGCACGGGGAAGTCGCACCGCTGCGTCCGGACATGGCGGTATTGCTCCGCGGTTAGCCCCGTCGCGTCAATCCTCGATGTAGGGGCAGTGCCGGCATCCCCGCTCGCAGCAGTCGCCGCGGTCGGCGAGATAACCGGCGGTCAGAACGAACAATCGGCTGACCGGGTCGATGTAGCCGGGTTCGTCGGCGGCGAGCGCCGCACTGTGCGCCGCGATGATGTCGTCCCGGTGCGGGCTGTCCAGCGACAACCGGGACACCGCTGGCTCATTCAGCGGTCGACGCGGTGCCATGAAAACAACAGTAGGGCGACGGTCGTCGGGCAGCGACGCGGAAGGCGCGACCCGTTCAGCGCAGACCGTCCGCGATCAGCAAGGCCCCGAACACAACAAATAGAACAGCTGCGCCGGCCCGAACTGACTTCTCCGGCAGACTCGTCCTCGCTGGCTAGCGCCGAACATCACTACGACGCCCAGGTCAGTCGCCACCTGCCCGCGGGCTACCTTGGGGCAGTGGCGAAAACGGCGTCCCGCTTGATCGCGGTCTGCCTCCTGATCACTGCGGCCACCGCGACGTCAGCTCGCGCCCAGCCAACTGCGCTTGCAGCGCCGTCGGCGACCGTCATCCACAATGGACTTGAGGTCCGCAACGCCTACGTCGTAGCGACAACGGCCCACCGCCTGAACGGCTACTTCACCCTGATCAATCACACGCGGCGGACCGACACACTCTTAGGTGTAATGGTCAGCGGATTCCCCGCCGACCTCTGGCACCAGCGCCTCACACTCGGCCCCAACGACCTCGACGAACTACGTGGATGCGGTGGATCAGTCGACATGCCAAACCAGCGGACCCCGTCCGTGCTGCATCACGCCGCAATTATCGTGCTCGCAAACAGCACATTCCCCGTAACACCCGGCCTTGGCCGGATCGGTTTGTGGACCAAAGCGCCATCAGCGATCAGAGTGTTACCGTCGTTTTCGATTTCGACTACGCCGGATCAGTAAGCGTCTCGATGCCGCTGCGAGAAACGCAGTCTGGATGACCCTGGCGAGCAGCACTAGTGATCTTGCTCGGATGGTCTACAGGGTCTATCAGCCGCAGTAGGCACGGTTCGTGGACCGGTTCTAGATCAACGACCGACTCACTCGCTGCGCAGGGTTCAGGATGCAATCGGCTCGGCGTCGAATAGTTCTGCGTAGTGGCCGATGAGCATGTCTCGGCCCTTGAGCTCGGCGATCGTGGCCGCGTCGGCGACGCCGTCGCCGATAAAGCCGGCACCGCCCTCGGGGCCAAGTGGGATCGCGATCATCGGTGGGAGGTTCTCCCAGGTAGTGAGATCGCCTTGGCCTGTGATGAGCGCTCGGATGTTGCCGGCGACGACCCCGGCTTGCCGGGTGGCGACGCCGGCCATGTCGCGGTCCGCGTCGTTGATGTCGCCGACGGCGAAGACACGCGTTTCACCAACGACGCGGAGGTACTCGTCGACCCGGACGTAGCCACGCTCGTCGCGACGGTCGGCAAATGATCCGCTCTTGAGGTACTCGGTGTGCGGTCGTACGCCGAATGCACGGAACCAGATGTCGGCGGTCAGCTCGTCCCCGTCCTCGGTGGCGACGCGAATCGCGCCGAGTGTCGCTGGTGGCAGCGTGGGCAGTCGTGTGAGCGCGCGCCCGAGGTAGAGCTCGACACCGAGCAGGTCGAGCTGGCGACGCAGCTCGTCGCGGAGGGCTTGGTCATAGGGGCCGGTGAGGATGTCGTCGGCGATGTCGACGATCGTCACGTGTTTGTTGGGATAGAAGGCCTTGATCTCGCCGGCGAGTTCGAGGCCGGCCGGGCCGGCGCCAAGGATCAGCGCTCGATCGGCCGCCACGAGCGCATCGTGGGCGGCGCGGTGGCGTTCGCGGGCCGAGGCGATGTCGGGCTCTTCGGTCTTGGCGGGGAACGGGTAGAACGAGCCGGTCGCCAGGACCAGATAGTCGGGCTCGAGCACCTCACCTGAGGCGAGCGTGACGCGCTGTCCGTTGACGGCGACGGCGCGGTCTTGCACGAAGCGGCCGTTGCTGAGCAGGCGGTCGTAGGGCAGGAAGATCCGGTCCAGCCACTCGGGTTCAACGAGGGCGCGCCACGACGCGACGTTGTGGACGAAGGCCTCGGTGGGGTCGACGAGCGTGACTTCGGCGATGCCGTCCAAGACCTTTGCGGTGTTGATGCCGCCGTATCCGCCGCCGACAACGACCACGGAGGGGCACGCCGATGTATGTGCGGTTTTGGGATGTGACGTTGTGTCGTTCATGATCTCCTGCTTTCGATCGAGGGGTGGGTGGCGAGGCGTCGGACCGTGTGTCCGCTCCCGTTGCGACAGCTGACCGTCGTATAGAGGCCCGGCGCCGAAGCGATCCAGAGTCCTCGGATGCGAACGGGTCTAACGACGGCGCGGTGCGGGGGTTGATGAGGTTCGGCTCGACGCCGGAAAGTGATGACCGGCTCGTCATCGTCGTCGGGCGATGCGTGTCCGATAGCGAGCGCCCACCATTGCCGAGCTCCGTCGGAGTCGTGTCCGATCCCGCGCCAGGCGGCATCCACGGAGAGCATGGGCAGGTCCGTGCTCATGATGAGACCGACGAGGTCGCCGGAAGCATCACTGACCTCGACCACGGCGCGCCCATTCGGTGGAACTCGGTGACGGAGCTGCCATCCGTCGAGCGGTAACGGGATGCCGTCCGCGCTATCGAGCGACGTGTCACTAGTCGGCGGGCTCAGGCAGATTGCTTGGGTTGTCATCGGTCTCCGATCGGTACCGGCGCGGGTTTCAGCACGCCGAGGCGGACCGCCGCATGCGACAGCGCGAAGCCGGCGAGCAGGACCACCAGGCCGGCGACCGCATCAAGGAGGTAGTGATTCGCGGTGCTCAGGACAACGAGGACGACCATGACGGGGTAGGCAACAGCGAGCCAGCGGACCCACGTTCGTCGCGCGTAGAACGCCACCATCGCGCCACACCAGATCGCCCAACCAACGTGCAACGAGGGCATGGCGGCGAACTGGTTCGTGAACGAACCCAGACCATCGGGCGCGCTTGCCTCGGTCCCCCACCAGCCGTCGTTGCCAAACAGGGCCATCGTGTCGGTGAAGCCGGGCAGCATCCGCGGCGGCGCCAGGGGCAGCGTCGCGAAGCCGACAAGACCGAGCAGCGTCGCTGCCATCAGCGTCCGCCGCGCCGACAAGTACGCCGTCGGGCGGGCGCGCCACAGCCACACGAGTACGACGGGTGTCACCACATAGTGCAACGTGGCGTAGGCGTAGTCCGCCGGCAGGGCGAGGAACGCTCGGCCGGAGATGGCGTGATTGAGCCACTGCTCCGGAGCCAACCCCGCAACACGCTCAAGGTGTAGGACCTGGCGGCCGTTGGCAGCCGCATCGCCGACACCGCCAGCGCTGACCCGCCGCGTCACGCTATAGAGGGCGTACACCGCAGCCAACAGAGCGAACTCGCGCCATACCGAGCGAGTGACGATCAAGCGACGGCGACCCGCCGCGACCCGTGTGATCGATGACGAAGGCGCGCGGGCGGCGTCGACCGTCCAGCGGGAGTCGTGCTCGATCACGGTCATTCGACGCGCTCCTGTGTAGATCTGCTCGATCATCTGCCCAACAGACGATCTGTGTCAACAGTGATTTATGTTTTGGATGGTCTGGACACGAGATCGTTGTATGATGCCCGCATGGCACCGAGTAGAAGCACGCTGGAGACCACCGCCGAGACACCGGCCTTGCTCAAGGCGGATCTCGGCTGGCTCTGCGCGCAGGTATTAGCGGCATACCGCCGTGCCGCCGGACCCGCCGTGGCCAACGTGCCTGCCGGTCTGCGCGGCTATCTCGTGCTCGCCGCCGCGTCGTCCGGCTGCGCGAACAATCAACTCGAGGTTGCACGTCACCTCGGCGTCGACCGCAGCGTGATGGTGGGCATCCTCGATGACCTCGAAGACGCCGGCTTGGTGGCGCGCAAGCCCAACCCGACCGACCGCCGCGAGCGGACCATCGCCGTCACCCCGGCCGGCACCAAACGACTCGCCACAATCCAGAGACAACTAGAACGCGCGACCGAGCACGTGCTCGGCCCGCTGTCAGCCAGCCAACGCGAGCGTTTCCTCGAGATGCTGCACACGGTCGTCGCCCCCATGAGCGCGACCGATATCGCAGCCGGACCTGAACAGTGCGAGTGACCATCATGCGGTCGGCTCACGCCGAATAGCGCGTCACCACGTACCTAGTCGCCAAGACCCTGCTGCTCGCCCGTGACCGCAAGGTCAGAGAACGCCTAGGGGCTGTTTACGTTGTATCCGTGGCGCCGGGTGAAATCGGCTGACGGAGCATGGTCAGGCGGATCAGCTCTCCCCGCGAGTTGATGTCGAGCTTGCGGAAGACCTGGCGCAGATGGAATGCCACGGTGTGGTGCGACAGGTACATCCGTGACCCGACCTGGCGGTTGGTCAAACCTTCGGCGACCAGGTCGACGACGGCGCCTTCTTTCTCCGTGAGGCTGTTCCATCCGTCCGACGGTCTGTTCGCTCGTCGCCAGTTACATACGCGTACGCCGACGGCGCGCAGTCGCGCCCGAACGCGCGCAGAATCACGCTCCGCACCGGCCGCCCTGTATACGTCGGCTGCTTTTGACCAATGCGCCTGTGCGTGCTCGCCCTCCCCAGCGCGAAGAGCTGCAGCGCCAGCGTCCTCCCACGCGGACGCTTCCGCCCACGCATGTCTGTACTGACGCGCCGAGCGGGCGAGGTCTTTGGGGCTCGTGTCGAGTAAGGCGTTCGCATGCAGGGCGGCCGCCGCCAGGTTGCCGACACTCGCGTTGTTTTTCGCGAGCCGATCGAGACACCGGGTGATGTGCTCTGCCCGGCCGGAGTCGCCAGTGCGCACCGCGAGCCGGACGAGCCACGCGCCCGACGGCGGCTCCTCAACGAAAAGACTCTGATGGGCGGACGGCTTGTCGTAGGTGGACGCCAGAAGTCGCAAGGCGGATTGCGGGTCACCTTGCGCATCGACGAGGCGCGCTTCGGTCCAGGTCAGCATGCTGTGACCGAACCCTCCCCACGGTGCGGGCAACACTCTCGCTCGTTCAACGTGCCGTGTCGCGAGCTCCAGGTCACCCCGGAACAGTGCGACGTCTGCCTCGGTGAGCTCAGCCAATGCCTGAAAGTGCTCAGCACTGCCGAGCCGGTGGGCGGCGTGCGCCACTCCTGCAGATGCCAACGCTTCGTCAAGGCGACCGGCGGCGAAGTGCTGGCGTGTGCGCACGGCCGCTGGGAGCGCGGCCCAGATCCCCGACCCATTGGCGTCGAGCTCGTGGCTGCCCTCATCGAGCAGTCGATCGGCCTCGGCGTCCTCGCCCATGGCCACGAGCAACGGTGCGATGACCAGCCGTGGGTACATCTGAAGGCTCCCCGGTGGGCAACGATCGCCGGTCTGGATCGCCGATCGGAGCAAGCGCACGGCCTCAGCGAACCGGCCGTCATCCCACGCCACGAACGCAAGCGTGCAGAGCGCACCAGTCAGGTTTGCGCTTGGAGCAGGGGGCACCTGACCGACGACGCCCATTGCAGCGCCGAATGCGCCCGGCAGATCCTCTTGTGTCAGCAGGCCGATCATGCGGGTCAGGGCGGCGGCGGAAAGCAACTCCTCGGGCATCCCTTTCTCATCGAGGACCGCATCCGCTTCGCATATCGCCTCCGCTGAGCGACCATGCAACAGCAGAGCGGAGGCAAGCGTCAGCCTCAATCGGGCGAGCGGTACAACCCCCGTGGCGCTACCTAGCGCTTGCGCTGCTATCGCTTCCGCTGACGCTCCCCTTGATGGCGTCACCGGTTCAGGCGAACTGAGGGGCGTACTCGTCGGTGGCATAAAGCCTCCGCCCAGCAGGAAGTCGAATGTGCTCCTTACCCCGTAGGAGGAAGGCTAACCTGGCGGCGAGGTTCAGTCAGCGAAGGGCGCCGTATCGGCGCTTGACGACCCGGTCGGGTCCACTATGCGGGCGAGACGTGTCGTACGGGTTCGGTGCGTATTCAACGGACGGGCGCCGGCCCCTGGGCTGGGGGTAGAAGTGCATGAGGTTGCTGACCTCGTCGGGCATGTCCGTCGACACCGGGATGTCCAGCGATCGGGCCACCTTGATGTCAATCGGAAAATCGTGCGTCCAGCGCCCTTCTGACAGTTCGCGGGAGACCTTGTCCGCGCGGTCATCAGGGAGACGATGACGGACCAGCTCATACACGAAGTCGCGCACCTGCGACTGCGCCTTGCCAGCGAGATCGGCCAACATCAGAGTCTTGTCGTCGATCTCGTTCACATCTTTCTTGGCGACGGCGGCGAGGATGGACGCCGCGGCCATGTCCCCGAGCTGCGGGTCGACAGGGCCCAGAACGGCGGATCGGTTCATCACGACTTTGTCTGCCGCTAGTGAGATGAGCGTGCCTCCGCTCATGGCGTAGTGCGGCACATAGACCGTGATCGCGGCGGGATGTGCGGCTAGTGCCGCTGCGATCTGCTCGGCCGCCAACACCAATCCACCTGGCGTGTGCAGGACGAGGTCGATAGGAACATCGGGAGGCGTCGCCTCGATCACACGAAGGATTGCCTCGGAGTCGTCGATGTCGATGAAGCCACCAAACGGAATACCGAGGAAAGAGAAACCCTCCTTGCGATGAATCAATGTCAGCGCGCGGGAGTGATTGCGCTTCTCCAAGGCTCGCAACGTGCGCAGACGTTGCGCCGCCAGGATGCGCTGCTCAACAACGGGTTGCAGGGAGGAAAGGATGAAGAAAATCCAGAGAAGGTCCAGGGGATTCATCGGCTCTGCCTCTCAATTGATCCTCCGACGCGCCTAAGTAGCTGCCGTTGTCAGCCGATCGTGCACGAGACGCACGGCCATTGCGCCCTCGCCGACAGCAGACGCGATTCGCTTGACTGAGCCGCTGCGTACGTCACCGGCCGCAAAAATGCCGGGTCGACTCGTTTCAAGGAACAGCAGTGGCTCCTCTGGTTTGTGACCATTCGCGCTCGCGGCGTTGGCTGCCGCCGGTCCGGTGCAGATGTACCCGCGGTCGTCCAGCGCGAGCTGGCCGTCCAACCAACGGGTATGTGGTTCCGCACCGATGAACACGAAGATCTCACGCGCCGGCACGGTCCGACGCTCCCGGCTAGCTGTGTTCTCGACTACCACAGCTTCGAGTGGCCCGTCGCCGATGCACTCACGGATCTCGCTGTTGAGAAGGACGTCGATCTTGGGGTTGCGCTCGATCCGGTCCGCGAGGTACGCCGACATGTTCTCGCGAAGACTGCCCTCGCGGACAACGAGGGTGACCTGAACAGCGTGATCTGCCAGCAACATCGCGGCCTGCCCGGCAGAGTTGCCACCACCGACAACGACGACTGGATCGTTGCGACACATCTCCGCTTCGACAAAGGTCGCCGCATAGAACACGCAGCTGGCCTCGAGTTCCATCAACCCGGGAACGTCTAGCCTGCGGTAGTGCACCCCTGTCGCGATGACGGCGGCGCGCGCAAGCAATTCAGTGCCGCCATCGGTCCGTACGACGTGGTAACCACGACTTTCCTCCAGCGAGATGACCTTGGACGGCACACTCAGATCGGCACCGAACTTCTCCGCTTGCACAATGGCTCGCTCGGCCAATTCCGCACCGCTGATCCCGGCAGGAAAGCCGAGATAGTTCTCGATCCGGGATGACGTGGCCGCCTGGCCACCTGTCGCAATCGCGTCGAGCACGATCGTGGACAGACCCTCGGATGCGCCGTACACCGCGGCCGCGAGTCCGGCGGGACCCGCGCCCACGATGACGAGGTCGACAACCAGTTGCGGGCTCTCGATGTGGGGCAGGCCGATCAGCCGAGCAAGGTCGGCGTTGGTTGGGTTGCGCAGCACGCGGCCGTCAGTCCAGACGACGACGGGTGTCTCGTCCGGAGTCACCCCGAATGTCTCGAGTAGCTGGTGTGCGCTCTCGTCACCTTCGAGATCGACGAAGGTGAAAGGCAACCGGTTTCGGATAGCGAACTCGCAGATGCGCCGAGTTTCCGAAGTGAACCGGGAGCCCACGATGCGCAAACCTGCGCCGAGTTTGATCAGCATCGAGCGTCGCACGATGAACGCCCGCAGAATCAGCTCACCCAGCGCCGGGTCGCGGTCGACGAGCTGGCGTAGATGCTGGACGGGGACCTCGAGCACTTCGCCCGATGTCCGCATGACGTTGGTGACAAAGGAGCTCTCACCCCTGATCAGACCGAGCTCGCCGAGGAATCGCCCTGGTCCGTGGATGGCGACGGGCCGGTTTTCACCGCCGTAGTCGCTAACCACCTCCACGAATCCGTCGAGCACGACGATGAAGTTCGCGTTTCGCTCGCCCTCGCGGACGAGCACCTGCTCGGCGCCGACCGTGCGTCGCACACCGAGCGACTCGAGAATCTGGATGTGTCGGTCGTTCAGTCGTGGAAAGGCGCCGTACAGATCGGGAGTCTCGGTGAGCTCGGAAGTGGTTACGTCGACGTCAGACATACGACTCGTCGACGTAGCACCATCGCCAATCCTCACCTGGCTCGAACGACTGCACAATGGGATGACCGTCGTGATAGGCATGCATGCGGGCGTGCCGCATCGGCGAGGAGTCGCAGCACCCGACGTGTCCGCAGGTCAAACACAACCGCAGGTGCACCCACTCGGACCCTATTCGCAGACAGTCCTCGCAGCCGGATGTCGTGTGCGGGCGCACTGGCCGTACAAGGGCGAGGTGCGGATCCTTCGTATTCAGCAGCGTCATGGATGCCTCACAACTCCTGAAGCGCGTCTGTCAACCACTTCCGTAGGACGTCTGCTGGTGCAGCGCCCACCTGACGGTCGATCTCGTGCCCGTGGTCGAGGAGCACCAGCGTTGGGATGCCGCGGACGAGAAATCGTTCACTTGTGCGTGGCGCTTCGTCCGCGTTGACCTTGACCAGCTTGACGCGCCCAGCGAGCTCGCGGGCTAGCGTTTCGAGCACCGGCGTCACGGCCCGGCACGGTCCGCACCAGGGCGCCCACACGTCGACCAGCACGGGAATGGTCGCGTTATCGGCGATGTCGGGAAAGTTGTCGTCGTCGGCGGCGACGATCCACGGCACCGGGTTGTGGCAGTTCCCGCAGCGAGGGAATCCCGGGGCGGTAGTGAGAATCCGGTTCTTCTTCCCGCAGTTGGGACAGGTGACGATGTTGGGCGTCTGCGTCGTCGTTCCCGAACTCGTCACCTTGCCGTCACCACCTCGCGGTCGGTCAGATCCACATCGATGGCACTCTCGAAGGTGACGACCAGTTCGTCGTCGGCTACGTCGATGCTTACGGCGGCTCCGTCGTGCACGTCGCCACCGATGAGTGCTCGCCCGATCCGTGTCTCTGCTTCGCGAGCGATGAAGCGGCGCAGCGGGCGCGCGCCGTACACCGGGTCGAAACCCTGCTTAGCGATGAAGCGCAGCGCCTCGGGGCTGATCTCGAGGGTGATCCGGCGCTCGGCGAGCCGCGTTCGCAGGTCGTTGAACATCAGGTCGACGATGCGTTCGATCTCCGGCTCGGTGAGCGGCTTGAACAACACGATCTCGTCGATGCGGTTCAGGAACTCGGGCCGGAACTGCCGACGCATCTCTCGCGTGACGTCCTCGCGGGCTTCCGGTTTGATCTCACCGTACGGCGTGATGCCTTCGAGCAAGTAATGCGAGCCGATGTTGGACGTCATGATGATGATCGTGTTGCGGAAGTCGACCGTGCGCCCCTGTGCGTCGGTGAGTCGCCCGTCATCCAGCACTTGCAGCAGCGTGTTGAACACGTCGGGATGCGCCTTCTCGATTTCGTCGAACAGAACGACGGAGTAGGGCTTGCGCCGAACCGCCTCCGTTAGCTGCCCGCCTTCCTCGTATCCCACGTAACCAGGAGGCGCGCCGACGAGCCTGCTGACGGTATGGCGCTCCTGGTACTCGCTCATGTCGATGCGGACGATGTTGTCCTCGCTGTCGAACAACGCAGCAGCCAGCGTTTTCGCGAGCTCCGTCTTCCCGACGCCAGTCGGGCCCAGGAAGATGAACGAGCCGATTGGGCGCCGTGGGTCCTTCACACCCGAACGCGCCCGGATGATCGCATCGGCAACGAGCTGAACGGCCTCGTCCTGCCCGATAACACGTTCGTGCAGGATCTGGTCGAGTCGGAGCAGCTTTTCGCGCTCGCCCTCCTGCAGTCGGCTCACCGGGATCCCGGTCCAGCGCGACACGATCGAGGCGATCTCCGCTTCCGTTACCTCTTCGCGCAGCAAGCGGTGGCCGCCTTGACGCGCGGCCAGTTGCTTCTCCTCGGCCTCTAGTCGCCGTTCGAGTTCCGGCAACTGACCATGGCGAAGCTCGGCGGCCCGGTTCAGGTCGTAGTCGCGCTCCGCTCGCTCAGCCTCCAGCCGCACCTCTTCGATCTGCTTACGCAGGTCCTGCACCTTGCGCAGCGCCTGCCGCTCGGCTTCCCATTGCGCGCGCATGGCGTCGGCCTCGGCGCGCAGGTCGGCCAGCTCCTTGCGGAGCTCCTCGAGCCGTTGCTTGCTCGCCTTGTCTGTCTCTTTCGCGAGCGCCGCGTCCTCGATCTCGAGGCGGGTCACGCGACGCGTCAGCTCGTCGAGCTCGGCTGGCATCGAGTCGATCTCGGTGCGGAGCATCGCGCACGCCTCGTCGACCAGGTCGATCGCTTTGTCGGGAAGGAACCGGTCGGTGATGTAGCGATGGCTCAGTACGGCGGCGGAGACGATTGCACTGTCGAGAATCTTCACGCCGTGAAAGACCTCGAGCCGCTCGCGCAGGCCGCGAAGAATCGAGATGGCGTCCTCGAGCGTTGGTTCGTCGACGACGACCGGCTGGAAGCGACGTTCGAGCGCGGCGTCCTTCTCAATGTACTTGCGGTATTCATTCAGCGTGGTCGCGCCGATCATGTGCAGCTCGCCGCGCGCGAGCATCGGCTTGAGCATGTTGCCCGCGTCCATCGCACCTTCGGCGGCACCAGCGCCGACCACGGTGTGCAGCTCGTCGATGAACAGCAAGATCCGTCCCTCGGCCGCGCGCACCTCGTTGAGCACTGCCTTCAACCGTTCTTCGAACTCGCCGCGGTACTTCGCCCCGGCGATCAGGGATCCCATGTCGAGCGCGAACACGGTCTTGTCGCGCAGCCCCTCGGGGATGTCACCGTTCGTGATGCGCTGGGCCAACCCTTCGACGATCGCCGTCTTGCCGACACCAGGCTCGCCGATAAGGACCGGATTGTTCTTCGTCTTGCGAGACAAGATTTTGATTACCCGGCGGATCTCGCTGTCCCGGCCGATCACTGGATCGAGCTTGCCGGTCCGCGCGTCGACCACCAGATCCCGGCCGTACTTCTCAAGGGCCTCGTAGGCGACCTCCGGCATCGCCGAGGTCACGCGTTGGTTGCCGCGGACGCTGGTCAGTACTTGCAGCAACCCGTCCCGTGACACTCCGGCGTCGCGCAGGACCCGACCGGCAGCACCGCTGGACCCTTCGTTGATCAGCGCGATGAGCAGATGCTCGACGGAGACGTACTCGTCCTTCAGTCGCTTGGCCTCCTGGTCTGCTGCGTCGAGCAGCGATGACAGCCGCTGTGTCACGTAGACCTGTCCAGGTGACGCTCCAGGACCGGACACCTTCGGTCGCCGGCTGAGCTCTGCTTCGAGCTTGCTCCGCACGTCCTCGACGTTCGCACCGGCTCCCGTGAGCAATCGCGGCACCAGACCCTCGGGCTGATCGATCAACGCAAGCAACAGATGCTCGCCGTCGACTTCGGTGTGGCCGAACCGCAGTGCCTTGGTCTGCGCATCGTGCAGAGCTTCCTGCGACTTCTGGGTCAGGCGGTTCATATCCATGAGATGCCTCCAGTACGTCGAGGTCGCGCGCGGAGCGCTGCTTCCAACTGGGCAATGCGATCGAGAAGGTCGGTCACCACACCGATCGCGGCGTAATTGAGGGACAGTCCGGAACGGAGCCGGGAGATGCGGGCGACCGCGGCGACCTGGTCCGGCGTGAACCACATCCGGCCACCGGGCGCGATCGTGGCTTCAATCAGTCCAAGGGCAACCAGTCGTCGTACGACATCCGGGTGCAGTCCCGTGATCCGTGCGAACGAGTCGAGTGTGAACCGGGCCGGTGCGACCAGCGCATAGGACGTCATCGGGGCCCCCCTCGCGGATCGAAGGTAGACGCGGCAGCCAACTGCTCGAAGAGCCGACGTTCCTCGTCGGTCAGCGAGGGCGGCACCATGATGCGGATCACTACGAAGACATCGCCGGGCTTACCGCGAGGGCTCGGCATCCCTCGACCGCGCAGTCGCAGTTTGCGACCACTTGACGAACCCGGCGGGACCTTGACCTTCGCTTCTCCGCCTGGCACGTCCACCGGGACGGACGTGCCGAGGGCGGCCTCCCACGGGGCAACTTTCAGGTCGACGTAGATGTCACGACCGTCGACTCGGAAACGCGGATGCGGCTGCAGTCGCACGACGAGGTACAGGTCACCCGCACCGGCGCCCGCGCTTCCCCGACCGCCTTGCCCCGACAAGCGGATGCGCTGCCCGTCAGTCACGCCCGCGGGGATGTTCACCTCGAGAGTGCGCGGCCCATCCGGTCCGGTGATGGTGATCGAACGGCGCCCGCCGGTGTAGGCCTCTTCGACGCCGAGCTCGATCTCGGCCTCCACGTCGGCACCGGGAATTGGCCCGCCCCAGCCGCGTGAACCGCCGCGGCCACCGAACATGTCGCCGAATATCGACTCGAAGTCGATGTCTGGTCCCCCACCCCCCACTCCTCCGGTGCTGTACCGCACGCCACCACGGCCGGGTCCGCGGAAGCCGCCACTAGCCGCACCCGCCCCGGCCCGCGCACGCGCGTACATCTCGGGATCGATGTCGTCGGGCACCCGTCGAAAGTCCTCGCCGAACGCGTCGTACTTCTTTCGCGTCTCCGGGTCAGACAGCACGTCGTAGGCCTCGGACACCTCTTTGAAGCGCTCCTCCGCCCCGGGATCCTTGTTGACATCCGGGTGATAGGTGCGGGCGAGCTTGCGGTACGCCTTCTGGATCTCGTCCTGACCTGCGGTCCGAGAAACGCCGAGGACGTCGTAGAAGTCTCGTGGCGGCGCCATGAGTCAGGCCCTCATTCCGGCCATCTCAATCCGGCCTCTGCGCCACCACCACTGCGGCCGGACGCAACTGGTGCTGGTCATCGCCGTACCCAGGGCGAACGACGTGCACGATCGTTCCGGGCTCGGCATCCGGATCGGCGACCGCACTCACGGCCTCATGCCGAGTGGGGTCGAAGCGCTCACCCATGTCGTTGCGGCGTGGAAACCCCAACCGGGTGAGTACGGCGAGGGCCTGATCACGCACGGCCTGGATCCCCTGCACGATCGCGGTGGGGTCGGATTGTGCATGGGCCAACGCGAGTTCGAGGTTGTCGAGGATCGGTAGCCATTCCGCGGCAACGCGCGCCCGCTCGTCAGCACGCACCTGAGCCACATCGCGAGTTGCCCGTTTGCGGTTGTTGTCGAGATCAGCGAGCGCGCGCCGCCACAAGTCCTCCAACTCGATGACGCGCGCCTTCAACTCGGTCGCTTCATCACCATCCGACTCGTCATGGTCTCGAGCGGCTTCGACGCCGTTCTCGTCGGCCATCGGCCTCATCCGGTCGTGAACTCAGCATCGATGACATCGTCATCGCCGCCTGAACCGTCGCTAGCGGGACTGCCCGACCCGGGGGGACTGCCGCCGGCGCCCGGGCCGGCGGACATTCCGGAGGCACTGAGGCTCTGCACCACTTGCTGCAACTCGGAGATCAACGAGCGCATCCGGTCGACCGGCGCCTCCTCCTTGAGCGCCTGACGCGCATCCGCAACGAGCATGTCGGCGCGCGCCTTCTCGTGCACGGGCACCGTCTCGTCGAGATCACGTAGCGTTTTCTCGATCTGGTAGGTCAGCGCGTCGACCTGGTTGCGTACGTCGATCGCTTCCCGCAGTTGCGCGTCCTCTGCGCGATGACTCTCCGCGTCGCGGACCATGCGTTCGACTTCGGACTGATCCAGGTTCGAGCTCTCGCTGATCGTGATGCGCTGCTCGTTGCCGGTGTCCTTGTCACGGGCCGACACGTTCAAGATGCCGTTGGCGTCGATGTCATAGGTGACTTCGACCTGCGGCTCGCCACGCGGTGCCGGCCGAATGTTCTCCAACCGGAAGTGGCCGAGGGAACGGTTATCGGCAGCGCGTTCGCGTTCGCCCTGCAAGATGTTGATGTCGACGGCGGACTGATTGTCCTCCGCAGTACTAAACGTCTCGGTACGCCGCGCCGGAATCGTCGTGTTGCGTTCGATGACCTTCGTCGAAACGCCACCCAGGGTTTCGATGCCCAGCGACAGCGGCGTGACGTCGAGAAGCAGCACGTCCTTGACGTCGCCCTTGATGATCGCCGCTTGGATCGCCGCCCCGATCGCGACGACCTCGTCCGGATTGACGGTCATGTTCGGGTCCTTGCCGCCCGTCAGCCGTCGGACCAGAGCCTGCACGGCAGGAATTCGCGTTGAGCCACCCACAAGGATGACCTCGTCGATATCGGCCGGGGTGACCTTGGCGTCAGCCATCGCCTGGTTCACTGGATCAAGCGTGCGGTTGACCAAGTCCTCGGTGATCCGGTCGAACGTCGCGCGCGTCAACGTGACATTGAGGTGCTGTGGACCTGACGCGTCAGCCGTGATGAACGGCAGGTTGATGGTCGTCTGAGTCACCGACGACAACTCGACCTTCGCCTTCTCTCCGGCCTCGAACAACCGTTGCAGCGCCTGCGGATCTTTACGCAGGTCGATGCCGTTGGTCTTCTGGAACTCGTCCGCGACGTAGTCCACGATGCGCCGGTCGAAGTCGTCACCGCCGAGGTGGGTGTCGCCGGCTGTTGCCCGGACCTCCACGACGCCGTCGCCAACGTCGAGGATGCTCACATCGAACGTGCCGCCGCCGAGGTCGAACACCAACACGGTTTCGTGCTGGCGCTTGTCCATGCCGTAAGCCAGCGCCGCCGCCGTTGGCTCGTTGACGATGCGGAGGACTTCGAGGCCAGCAATCTTCCCCGCGTCCTTGGTGGCTTGGCGCTGCGCATCGTTGAAGTACGCCGGGACCGTGATCACGGCTTCGGTGACTTTCTCGCCCAGGAACTTCGACGCGTCATCTACGAGCTTGCGCAAGACAAGCGCGGAGATCTCTTCCGGTGCGTACATCCGGTCCCGGATCTTGAACCGGACTGCGCCATCCGGCCCGGATGTCACGTCAAACGTGACAGCGGTCAGTTCACTCTCGACTTCCTCATACCGGCGGCCGATGAAACGCTTGGCCGAGTAGATCGTTCCCTTCGGGTTGAGAATCGCCTGCCGCCTTGCCAACTGGCCGACTAAGCGCTCCCCGTTGTCGGTGAATGCCACCACCGAGGGCGTCGTGCGTGCGCCTTCGGCGTTCGGGATGACTTGCGGCTGACCACCCTCCATGCTCGCGATGACCGAGTTGGTGGTGCCGAGATCAATGCCGACTGCCCTGGCCATGTTGCCTTCCTTCACCCGAAGGTACGGACGCGTAGGACATGAGCCAGAAGCCCAGTCCCGCGCTCCTCACGGTTCCGGCGTTCCACCGCCGGAACATCCCCAGGGTGCGTAGTCCTTGCAGGATCAATCCCGGCGTTTGTGCTGGTGAGAGCTTTACCGGAAATCGCCAGTCGGGCAGTTCAAAGTCCCCCTCAGCCACCAAATTTCAGTCGACAACTCCGGCGGCGACCAGGACGTCGACATCCGCGGTCGGGATGCCCCAGGCTGTCAACAGCCCGAGGTCATGTTCACCCGGCGCCGGTGCCGGTAACGGCGCACCGGCCGCGCTGCGACTGAAACGCGGCGCCGGCCCTGGCTCGGCGATTCCGCCGACCTCGACGAACGTGCCACGTGCTGCGTTGTGCTCATGACCCGGCGCGTCGGCAAGCGACAGCACCGGCGTGACACAGGCGTCGATGTCCCGGAACACGGCGAGCCATTCGTCACGCGACTTGGTGCGCAGGACGGCCGCCACTTTGACCTTCATCTCCTCCCATTGGGAGCGGTCGTTACGGGGCGGGATCTCTTCGACGGTGAAACCGAGTCCGTGCATGAAGGATTGGTAGAACGGCTCCTCCAGGGCACCCACCGACAAGTACGTGCCGTCCGCCGTTTCGTATGCGCCGTATTGAGGAGCGCCGCCGTCGAGCAAGTTCGTGCCCCGCTCGTCGCTCCACTGCCCCAGCGCCCGCATCTCATAGACCATCGTGGCGAGCAGCGCGGCGCCGTCGACGATGGCGGCGTCAACGACCTGGCCCTGGCCGGAACGCTCGCGTTCGAGGAGCGCTGCCAGCACGCCGACGGCAAGTGGCATGGCGCCTCCGCCGAAATCGCCGACAACATTCAATGGCGGAACGGGTGGCTGGCCGCGCGGGCCGATGGGGTCGAGGACACCTGCAACGGACAGGTAATTGATGTCATGGCCGGCCTCCTGTGCCAACGGGCCCTGCCGGCCATAGCCCGTTACTCGTCCGAGCACGAGCCGCGGGTTGCGAGCCAGGCAGACGTCGGGTCCGAGTCCCAAGCGCTCGAGCACTCCGGGCCGGAACCCCTCGAGGAGTACGTCGCTTTGCTCAAGCAGGCACAGCACGAGCTCGACGCCCCGGTCTTGTTTCAGATCTATCCCCACGGAGGGCCGGCCCCGGGTGAGCACCATGCGACGGTCCACCTCGCCCGGTGGCAGCACCGGGATGCCTGTCCGCTCGATGCGTAACACGTCCGCGCCGAGATCGGCGAGCATCATGGCGCAAAAAGGCACCGGGCCGAGCCCGGTTAGCTCGATGACGCGCATTCCGTGAAGCGGTCCGGCGCTCACCAATCGGTGAGGTACTGGTCGATCATGCGGTGCATGTGCAAGACGTTGCTCTCTTGACGCTTGTTGAGCCGAAGGCCCGGCCCTCGAGTTTTGAGACCCGTCTGCACGTGCGCCATGTTGGCGTAATCCTGGTTGGTGATGAGCCCCCAGTCGCGCTCGGTCCAGTCCGCATAGAAACGTCGCCCGCGTTTTGATGGCGCTTCCCCTGGTCGCGGAAACTCGAGGAACCACGTGTCTTTGATCGCGCGGTCAGGGCTGGTGCCGTCGGGCCGGACCCGGAACACGATGGCGCTGCCGGGGTAGATCGGTCCGACCATGTTCGGGAAGAAGAGCACGTCGTCGGCGCTCTTCAACTGGTCGTCGGAGAACGCGTCCACCGGCACCCCTCGGCGTACCAACAGTTCTCGCTTGCCCTGCTGGTAACGCGACAGCAGCGACTGACCCTCCATCGGGGTCGAGATGATCTCGTCCACCATCGCGCGCTCGTCCTCGACGAAGAGGCCGCCGAGCCCTTCGACGAAGGACAACAGGATCTTGGCCTCGTCCCACTCCCCCTCGGCAAGCCCCAAGCGCGGACTGGGCCGCAGCTCCCGGCGGGCGTTGGGCAGGCGGCCGTAGTGAGCGTGGATGCCGAGCGGTTCGTAGGAGAGGTTGACGTCGTCGGTCCACGGCAAGAGCTGCGGATGCGTGCCCTGCACGTGGTAGCCCTCGTTGAACGCGTCGACGACGACCTTCCAGTTGGCGGGGAGCACCGTCGACAGGTACGAGCGGATACGCATCTGCTCAAGGTGGTACGGCGCCAGCAAGCCGGGTAACGGGTCCAGAAACTCGAGCAGCGGCGTTGAATTCGGGTCGAGGTTGACCCAGACGAAACCGCCCCAGCACTCGACGCGTACGCCGGTCAGGCACGTCCCTTCGGGGATCGGGTCGAACTCGTCGCGGTCGACGACATCCACCAGCCGGCCGTCCAAGTCGTAACGCCAGGCGTGGTAGCGGCAGCGCATACAACCCTCGTCGAAGTGGCCGGCGCCCTCGGCGAGACGTGTGCCACGGTGCAGGCACGAGTTGTAGAACGCACCGATCCGACCGCCGGCGTCGCGCACGGCGAGCACCGACTGGTCGCCGATCACGTACTCGCAGAAGTCGCCGGGCTCGGCTATCTCCTCTTCGCGACACGCGACCTGCCAGACCCGTCCCCACAGCCGCTCAAACTCCGCGGCGGCGAACTCCGGACTCGTGTATCGGGCGCGGGGCAGTACGTCGTCTTCCCGCACCACGAGATCGCGAAGTTCGAAGGCCATTTCGGCGCTTAGGCTACGCCCGGACCACTCCTATTGATCGGTGTCGAGGGAGGCCGAGTGGCACAGCCCCAGTCGCTGGCCCCCCCGCTTGCCGAGGTCGAGCTGCCCGCTCGTAATGTCCGCGCGCTTCTCGAGCGCAACGCCACCGACGGGGGCACGCGTGATCGGACGGCCCTGCTCTTCGGGGGCAACTTGTGGACGCACGCCGAGCTGCTGGAGGAGTCGCGGCGTTTCGCCGCGCTTCTGGCGGCCCGGCTCGACCCGTCGCAGCCCCCGCATGTTGGTGTGCTGCTCGACAACACCCCCGACTACGTCTTCACCCTGTACGGCGCCGGACTGCTCGGCGCCGTAGTCGTCGGCCTGAACACCACCCGCCGCGATGAGCACCTCGCCGCCGACATCGCCCACACGGACGTGCAGTTCGTGGTGACCGAGCCGCGCCACCTGTCGCTGCTCGCGCCCGCCCTGGGACATGTCCAACTGCCCGGCGGCGTGCTCGTCTCCGAGCGGTTCGCCGATGCCGATGACCCCGCCATGACGCTGCACCACTCACTGGGCGACTCGCTGACGAAGGCGCTGGACGAGGCGCCCCCCGTGAGGATGCCGGACTGCGACGCGCAGACGCTGTGGACGTTGTTGTTCACCTCTGGCACTGCGGGCGCGCCGAAAGCGGTCCGGTGCACGCAGCATCGACTGCTGACTACCGGCAGCCGCATGAGCACCATGCTTGCGCTCGGCCATGACGATGTGGGGTACGCGGCGATGCCGCTGTTCCACACGAACTCGCTCATGTCCGGTCTGGCACCGGCGTTGGTCGCCGGCGCGTCGCTGTCACTCGCTCGGCGGTTCAGCGCGTCGCGCTTTCTCCCCGATGTACGGCGGTACGCCGTCACGTGGTTCAACTACACCGGCAAGGTGCTGCCATATTTGTTGGCTACTCCCGAGCAGCCCGACGACGCCGAGAACACGTTGCGCATCGCCTTCGGCAATGAGGGCTCGCCTCATGTCGTGGCCGCTGCGACAGCACGCTTCGGCATCAAGATCGTGGACGTCTTCGGCTCGACCGAGGGCAGCATCGCCCTCGACCGCACGGGTGGCCCACCACCGGGTTCGGTGGGCCGGCTCCGCCAAGGCATCGCGGTGGTCGACCCCGACGGTCACGACCAGGTGCCGGCTCACTTCGACGCGGCGGGGCGGCTCCTCAACCCCGCAGAGTGCGTCGGCGAGCTCGTGAACAAGCTGGGCGTCGGCCCGTTCGAGGGCTACTACAACAACGACGAGGCCATGGCCCGAACCACCCGGGGCGGCTGGTACTGGAGCGGCGACCTCGCTTACGTCGACGAGGACGACTGGGTCTACTTCGCCGGCCGCACCGGCGACTGGCTGCGCGTCGACGGCGAGAACTTCACCGCAGGACCCATCGAGCCCATCATCAGCCGTCATCCCGACGTCATGCTCGCCGCCGTCTACGGCGTGCCCGATGCCGACGCCGGTGACCAGGTCATGGCTGCCCTCGTGCTCCGGGCGGGTGCATCCTTCGACGGGGCGCGGTTCGCCCGCTGGATCGACGAGCAGGCCGACATCAGCTCCAAGTGGCGACCGCGATACGTGCGGGTCTGCACATCCCTGCCGGTCACGCCGACGAACAAGGTGCTTACGCGGGTGCTCATGCACGAGAAGTTCCGGGCTGACCGGCTCGGCGGCGACGACCTCTTCGTCCGCCCTCGTGGTGCCGACGCCTATGTCCGGTTCACAGTCGAGGACGAGACGGTCCTCCGCACGGCGTTCGACACGGCTGACCGCTCGCGGTTCTGGGATCTCTGAGCCGCGGACATGCGAGCTGCCCTCTGCCGTGACTACGGCCCTCCGGACGTTGTCGCCCTCGAAGACGTACCGGCGCCCGAGCTCGGCGCAGGCCAGGCGCGGGTGGAGGTGCACGCCGCAGCGGTGAACTTCCCCGACGTGCTCGTCGTCGCGAACAAGTACCAAGTGTCGGTGCCGCCACCGTTCATTCCGGGCAGTGAGTACGCCGGAATCATCACTGATGTGGCGCCGGACGTCATGAACGTCGCCGTCGGCGACCGCGTCTTCGGCGCGGTCCTGATAGGCGCATTCGCCGAGCAGGTTGTCGTCAACGCAGGATCGCTGACGCAGATACCCGACGGAGTCAATGTTCGCGACGCTGCCGCGTTCGGCGTGGCGCACCGGACGGCGTACCACGCACTGCGCTCCATCGCGCGCACCGGCAGCGGCGACCAGGTGATTGTGCTCGGCGCCGGTGGCGGCGTCGGTCTGGCCGCAGTGCAGCTCGCGGTGGCGCTCGGCGCCTCGGTCACGGCGGTCGCGTCGACAGACGAGAAGCTCGCGGTCGCGAACGCCAACGGCGCGACACGTCTGGTCAACCACAAGACAGCTGACCTGCGGGCTGCCCTGAAAGTTGCACTTCCGGACGGCGCCGACGTCGTGCTCGACCCCGTGGGTGGAACATTGAGCGAGCCGGCGTTGCGCTCGCTTCACTACGGCGGCCGATTCGTGACCATCGGCTACGCGGCCGGAGAGATTCCGCGGATCCCGCTCAACCTCGTGCTGCTCAAAGGCGTCACGATCGCCGGCTTCGAGATGCTCTCCTTCATGACGCATCAGACCGAGGAGCTGCTGCGCAACGAGGTCGAGCTCATGGAGCTGCTCGGGTCCGGACGCGTGCGGCCGCACATTGGCGCGACCTTCCCGCTCGATGAGGCAGCGGACGCGCTGCGTTACGTCGCGGAGGGCCGCGCCATCGGAAAGGTCGTGCTCGCTGTCCGCTGACGAAGCCGGGCCCGGCACGCCTAGCGCTTCGCGGAGCTAGCTGACTACGCAGCGTTCTCTTGACACGATTAGACAGACCTGTCTATTCTCACCCAAGTAGTAGACAGATCGGTCTACCTGCTGCGAGGGGCAAACCATGACTGCCACGCTCGTCCACGACACTCATCCACCGACGGCGCTCGTCACCGGAGCGACCTCCGGCATCGGCCGTGCGGTTGCGTTGAAGCTCGCGGGCGACGGGCTGTTCGTCTACGTCCATGGCCGTGACGCCGCGCGCGGCGCAGAGACTGTTGCTGCAATCGAGGCCGCGGGTGGCCACGGCCGCTTCGTCGCTGCCGACCTGACAAACGTCGATGACGTGCAGCGACTGGCCGCGGAGGTCGGCGAGGTCGACGTGCTGGTCAACAACGGTGGCAGGTCATGGTTCGGCCCTACGAACGATCTCGACGTCGCGACATTCGACGCGATGTTCGCGAGCAACGTCCGAGCCGCGTACTACCTGGTCGCCCACCTCGCGCCCCTGATGGCTAAACACGGCAGTGGCGCCATCGTCAGCCTCAGCAGCATGGCTGGGACCGTCGGCCTTGCCGGCGGCGCCGCGTATAGCGCAACGAAGGCGGCGCTCGCGTCGATGACCCGCGCCTGGGCCGCTGAGTTCAGCCCGAGCGGCGTACGGGTAAACGCCATCGCGCCGGGACCAGTGTTCACCGACGGAGCGAACCCGGATCTGATTGAGCAGCTCGGCTCCACCACGTTGCTCAATCGCGCGGCGCAGGTCGATGAGGTCGCCGACGTCATCGCCTTCCTGGTTTCCCCGAAGGCGGCGTACATGACGGGTGCGGTCATCGCTGTTGATGGAGGCCGGACGGCCGTCTGAGCTGGGATGACCGAGGGCGCCGATCACGTGCACCTGAACAGAAGGAGTAGCAGAGCGATGAGTCGTACGAGCAAGATCCCTGATGCCAAGCATCCGATCACCATTGAGCCGACGGACGCGCGCGTCGTCGTCAGCGCAGGCGACATCGTGATCGCCGACACGACAGCAGCGCTCACACTGCGGGAGGCGGGCTACCCGCCTGTCCAGTACGTGCCCATCACCGACGTGGACCCGAGCCGGCTGCGCCGCACCGACTCCGCGACGTACTGCCCCTACAAAGGCGACGCGTCGTACTACTCGATCGTCACGGCCGACGGCGAGATCGTCGACGCTGTATGGAGCTATGAGCAACCGTACCCGGCGGTTGCCGAGATCGCCGGACACGTCGCGTTCTACCCCGACCGCGTCCACATCGAAGTCACGGTCGCGGCGTAGCATAGACAGGTCTGTCTACGCGGAATTGGGGTCGATGGTGCCACCCACTACGGACAAGGGCTCGGCTCGCGAACGCCTACTCGCAGCAGCGAACGAGCTCTTCTACGACGAAGGCGTCCAAACTGTTGGCATCGACCGCGTGATCGAGCACGCCGGCGTTGCCAAGGCCTCGCTATACAACACGTTCGGCAGCAAAGAGGCCCTGGTTTGCGCCTACCTAGAGACCCAACACGCAAGCACCGAGGCACGGATCAAAGCAGCGCTCGCACGCCACGAGGACCCGCGCGCGCAAATACTCGCGGTCTTCGAGGCACAGGCCGAACTGTTCGCCACGCCCGGTTTCCGCGGCTGCGCGTTCGTCAGCGCCTCAGCCGAAGCGCCACCGGGTGGCGCCGTCCAGCAGGCCGCTGACGACTACCGGGCCTGGCTGCGCAAACTCTTCATTGACCTCGCCAAGCAGGCAGGAGCCCAGAACCCGAAACATCTCGCGGCCCAGTTGCAACTGCTCTACGACGGCGCAGGCTTATCCGTTCGCATGGACCGCAGCGCCGACGCCGCAGTCGCTGCCCGCGCGGCGGCCATCGTTCTCATCGAGGCAGCGCCCACTACATCCCCTCCCCGCGGCCGAGCGCGCAGCAGGTGAACCCTTTGCCGCCTCTGCGGCGACGGCCCGCACGGCCCGCATTCGACGGAGCGACGTTTGCACGGGAACGAGGTGCTGATTCAGGTGTCAGCCTCGTGTCGCTCCAGCGCATTCCGATCCCAGTTGGCAGTTGTCGCGGCAGCTTCATACGTCGACTGCGCGAAGCTCAGCACAGCCAGCTCCGGATCGTGCGCAGTGCGTACCGCTTCGTACGGGAGCAGAAATTCGCCCATCGCGTCATCCCAGTACGCCTCGGGAGGCTCCACAGCCTGGTTTCGGTAGTCAGCCGGTGTTGGATACGCATAGGCGTAGAAGAAGCCTTCCCCATCACCACCGGGCCAGTAGCCGCAACTACTTACTTCATGTGAATAGGCCTCGCGCATCACGTGCGGCCCGCAGTTGGGCGCACCACCGGGATGCGGCGGTGCCGTGCGTCCCGAGAACCGCGTCGTCGCCAGGTCGAGCCCGCCCCAGAAGAGATGCACGGGGCTGGACTTGCCCACGAAACGTGTGCGGAACTGCTCGAACACCTCGGCAGTGCTGGTCAGCGCTATCCAAAAGCGGTGCGCGTGTTCCGCGTCGTACGCCCGATGTTCGTGGTCCTCCACCATCGAGATGGCGCCCTCAATCTCGACCGGCATCGGCCAGATCGACGTCGCCAGGCCTAGCTTGTCCAGCAACTGCATGACGTCGGCGTAGAAATCGGCGATCGAGCCCGGTTGGAGAGGGAGCGAACCGTGCGCGCCGCTCTCGGCAAGGACATCAAGCGTCTGCTCGTGAAGGTCCAAGTCCATCTGGAAGCTGTCGCCGCTCGGATGCGGCATCAGTGAGGAGGTGAGGCCGCGGGCAGTGACGTAGAGCGGAACGTTCCACCAGTGGTTGAGCAGCGGTGTGTTGGCCAACCGGATCTTGCCAATGATCTGCGTCCACAACTGGAGCGTGTCCCGCGTTGCCCGCCACTCAGTCAGCGGGAGTGGCGGCCAGCGAGTCAACTCACGCTCCACGGCGTTACTCAGGGCCCAATTGAGCCAGGAGTCGTTCGCGCCGCGCTTCCAAGCTGGCAATCACGGCGTCCTGCTCCTCATACTCGGTCAGGAGTGCCGCCGCATCACCGCTATCGCCAACGTCACGGCTGCGATTGCTCTCCTCGGCACGAAGCCGCGCGAGCGTCTCTTCGACTTCTTTCAGTTCGCTCGCTACAACACCTGTGCGTCCATCATCTTCGGTCATGGTTCCTCCTCGATCCGCTATTGCAGTGACGCGCGTCAGCAAGGGTTGATCGCGGACCTGTCGATCCGCGACAGTATGCGGTCTGCGTCGCGGCCGAGCCGTCGCAGCTGCTCCGGCGACAGGACGTCGATCACGATGGAACGGACGTGTGCGACGTGACCGGGGGCGGCATCGGCGACCGTTTGGAATCCCTGATCGGTGAGGATCGCGTTGGTGAAACGCCCATCGGTGGGATCAGGCTCGCGGCGAACCAGTCCCCGCTGCTCGAGGCGGTTCACGATGCGCGACAGGTGGGACATGGACACGTTGGCCCATTCAGCCAGCAAGCTCATCCGCCTCGTGCGGTCCGGGCTATTCGAGAGCATGGCGAGAACCTGGTAATCAACCATCGAGAGGTTGGAATCGCGTCGGAGCTGCTGCTCGATCGACCAGGGAAGCCAGCTCATCAGGCGCACGACCGATAGCCACGATCCCTGCTCCTCGGCCGTCAGCCAGTTAACGGTTGCCTGCTCGGCGCTAACGGATTCGCTCACGTCTTGATCCTAACTCTCACTTGCTACCGCAACTTCATTCCGACGCTTCACCCGGCGCTAGCCGTGGCTCAGACCGTTGAAACGACGGAGGATTCATCGGTTTCGCCGAACCGATGACTTGACACGGAAAGTATGCCTCCCTACGGTTCACTTGACACGGAAAGTCAATCTGATCACAGCATCCTGGGCCTATCACCGGTCGCGCGCACCCGCCGGGTCGCGCCGTATGCCAAAGGAACAGACATGGCCGCAACCTCCTCAAGCGCCGCCGCCCAGACGCTCCCCGACTACGCGCCGGTGCCGCCGTCCGCGTTGGGCCCCGCGCTGAACGATCAGGGCTATCACGTCGGACGGGTGGAGCGAAACCTGTTCTGGGTGACTGACGGCACCTACCAGTCCGCCTTCCTCGTCACCGACGACGGCGTCGTCGTGTTCGACGCGCCGCCAACTATCGGCCACAACCTGCGCCGGGCGGTAGACGAAATCGCTGCGGCGGAAGGCGTCACGAACACGGTGACCCATCTGGTCTACTCGCACCACCACGCCGATCATGCCGGAGCGGCGAACCTGTTCGTGGACGACGTGGTGCGCATCGGGCACGAGGACACCCGCCGACTGCTACTGCGCGACAACGACCCGACCCGGCCGGCGCCAGACGTGACGTTCGCCGACACCTACACCCTTGACGTCGCCGGCGACCGCGTGGAACTCGCCTTCCACGGGCCCAACCACTCACCGGACAACATCTTCATCCACTTCCCGGACCACGACGCACTGATGCTCGTCGACATCGCCAACCCGGGCTGGGTGCCGATCTACAACCTCAACCTCACCGAGGACGTCCCCGGATACATTGCAGCCGCGGACACGGCGCTGTCCTACCCGTGGAAGCACTACATCGGCGGGCACCTCGGCCGGCTCGGCACCCGTGACGACATCGCCCTGCACCAGCAGTACGTCGCCGACATCGTCGAGAGCGCGCAATCGGCGCTCGGCACGGTCGACCCAACGCCGTACTTCGTGAAATACGGCGCCAACGTGTGGGCCGGCGTGAAGGGTTACCTCGACGAAGTCACCGCACAAGCCGCCGAGCCGGTCATCGCCAAATACACCGGCGTGCTCGCCGCCGCCGACGTCGAAGCTTTCACCTACAGCACGACCTTCACCGTCTTGCAGTCGATGCGCCTCGACCTCGGTGCTGGTTCGCAGGTCCATCCATGACAGGAGGGACTGACACGACGGGCATCGGGGTCACACCCGACACCGCCGCCCTGGCGGACTACGAGCCCGACCCACGCCGCTGGCAGGCGCTGGCGTTGGTGTGCGTGGCGTTCTTCATGACGGTCCTCGACAGCACCATCGTCACCGTCGCGCTACCGTCGATCAAGAACTCGCTGCACGTGTCTGACAACAAGCTGCAGTGGGTGCTGATTGCGTACACGATCACCTTCGGCGGGCTGCTTCTGCTCGGAGGGCGTGCGGCTGACCTGCTCGGTCGGCGGCGGCTGTTCATGATCGGGGTTGCGATCTTCTCGGCCGCGTCTCTCGCCTGCGGACTGGCCACCAGCATCGGAGTGCTGATCGCAGCGCGCGCGGTGCAGGGGGTCGGAGCGGCGATCGTCTCTCCCGCGGTGCTGTCGATCATCACGACGACGTTCCAGGAAGGCTCAGAGCGCAACAAGGCGCTCGGCATCTGGGGTGCCATTGGCGGCAGCGGCGCGGCCGCCGGCGTGCTCTTCGGCGGCATCCTCACGAAGTACGCAGGGTGGGAGTGGATCTTCTTCGTCAACGTTCCGGTCGGCGCACTCGTGCTCGCGCTGACGCGCCCGATCGTCCGCGAGAGCCGGATCCCGGCGCTACGCGGCTTCGACGTGGGCGGCGCTGTCACGATCACCTCCAGTCTCTCGCTGCTCGTCTATGCGATCTCCAGGGCGCCTGACGTCGGCTGGGGGTCCGGCCGCACGATCGCGCTGCTGATTGCCTCCGCGGCGCTCTTCGTCGTGTTTCTCGTGATCGAGACGAGGATCGCGTCGCCGATGGTCCCGTTCGACATCTTTCGTATCCGCACCGTGACCGGGGCGGACGTGTGTGGGTTCCTCATCGGGGCGGTCGTCTTCTCGAACTTCTTCCTGCTGACGTTGTACGTGCAGCAGGTGCTTGGCTACTCGGCTCTCAAGACCGGTCTCACGTTCCTCGCAACAGCCGGGACAGTGGTCCTGGTGGCGGGCATCTCGCAGGCGCTCGTGACGAGGGTCGGACCGCGGCCGGTGATGGCCGTCGGCCTGGCGCTGATCACCGGCGGGATGCTCTGGTACACGCAGATTCCGGTGGAGGGGTCGTTCGTCACGCACCTCCTGCCTGGGTATCTGTTGGTCGGGGTCGGCATGGCGTTCTCCTTCATCCCGATGTCGATCGCCGCGCTCGCGCGCGTCGGTCCACAGGAGGCTGGACTCGCGTCGGGGCTGATCAACGCAGCACAGCAGGTCGGCGGCGCGCTCGGTGTCGCGATCGCCGCGACCGTCGCTTTCACGCATACGAAGGCGCTGCTCGCGTCCGGACACGCGCCTGCATATGCGGCGACCAGCGGCTTCGCCCTCGGCTTCTGGGTGCTTGCCGGCATCAGCGCGGTATCGGTGGTGGCCTGCATCGCGCTCGTGCGCGGGCGGGAGCTCGAGCAAACGGCGACTACCCCTCTATGAGAAAGGGCCCATGTCGATGAGTGACACGCTCGACTGGAACGCGACGACCATCGCGGAGTTCCGAGCGAACGCGGGCCGGGTTGGCGGGAACTTCGAGGGCGCTCCCCTGGTCTTGGTCCATCACCGCGGCCGCAAGAGCGGACGCGAGTACGTCCATCCGATGATGTACCTCCCCCACGACACCGATGACACCGTCATCTACGTGTTCGCAACCAAGGGGGGCGCCCCCACTAACCCCGACTGGTACTCCAACCTGGCCGCCGCCGGTGACGGCAGTGTCGAACGCGAAAGCGAGAGCTACACGGTGACCGTCCGCGAATTGGCCGGTGCTGAACGTGACCGCATCTACGCCGAGCAAGCGCGGCGCTACCCCGGCTTTGCCGAGTACGCACGCCAAACTGCGGGAGTGCGCACCATCCCCGTGCTCGAACTCACGCGCGTTTAGCCGCGTTCGAACAGCAGTGCAAGCTAGGACTAGCGGCGAGGACGCTAGGGGGCGATCGACAGCCTTGAGATGAGCCCACTATCGATTGTGAACTCGTAGCGCAGATCCACGACGCCGCCAGGGAAGTTGCCTTCCAAACGATTCCGCACGAGCCATGACTCGCTACCGCTCGACTCCACGCCGAGGAGCGCTCTGGTGAAGGTGTACTCGGTGCTCGTCTTCACCAGCCACTGACGGATCTGCTCGTGGCCGACCCAGTCGTGATCTTCATCGTGGACCACGGCGTCCTGGGTGAAGGTGGTGAGAGCGGTGTCGACATCGTGTCGATCGTGGGCAGCCTGGTAGGTCGTGACGGCGGCCGGAAGTTGAATCGGCTGTGCGCTCATAGCCAGTCTCCACTCGCGAAGGTCCGTTTGCGCTGGTCAGAGACTCGTCGCAAATTGGGTTGTCGGGCAGTTCAAGTCCCCCTCCGACACTGTCTTGCTTCGCTTACGGATCGCCGACTTCCTCATCAAGGAAGAAGTCCTCGGGCCGGCCCGCGAAGAGGGCCATGCTCGACTGCGCCATTCCTTTGAAGACGTCGCTTTCATACACCTCGAACAGGTGATCGCGGCTGGTCAACCGCCAGTACGCCCAGACCGTGTTGGGGTCGTTCGTATCCGGGTGAAAGTGCACACTTGCTCAACACCTGGCAGGGCGCGCAGCGCGGGGAGCGCGGCGGACATCAGAGACAGGCCTTCGGGTCGCTTGCCCTCGGCGAAAGGAACTCTGCCAATCCATCCGATGGCCATAGCCTCTCCCCTACGTGAGATCGGACTGGTGGACGCAACGATATGGGCCGTCAACTCCGACTGCCCCCCGAACTTCACGCTGGATTGGGTTCCGTTGCTAGCGGGTCTCGGTGGACAACAACCTTCGTGGTCTTCGTGGCGTAGGCAGCCGGGGCGTCTTCCCAATCGGCGGTGACGGTGGTGACGCGTTCGGCAGGGAACTGGGTGCGGCCGATGAAATCCAGCAGTTCCGGCAGCACCGCACGGGCATGTGAGACGCCGACGCGCAGGGTGGCGTCGGTGGTGTACATCCGCATCAGTGGCAGCCGTGTGCCGGTGGCGAAGTAGTAGCCGACGGCAGTGCAGATCCCGCCGGGAGCGAGCGCCCGGAGAGCCCGACGCAGCCCGGACGTACGGGAGGTCGCCTCGACGACGACGTCGTAGCCAGCCGAGACGGTCGTCGGTGTGCGCGCACCTAACGATTCCGCGATGTCGCGACGTGACAGGTCGTCGTCCACGTAATCCACCGAGCGAGCGCCATGAGCGACGGCGAGACCGGCAGCGTACAGGCCGATGCTCTTGGCACCCCCGCCCAGGATCAGCACCGATCGGTCGGGACGCGTTGCCAGCGGTGGTACGACGCTGCGCCAAGCGTCGGCGATGTTGTCGCTCGCCGCTGCGACGCGCAGGGCGGGGATGCCGGCCGGAACGGTGACCAACATGTGGTCGGCGTACGGCACCCGAATCTCGTCGGCGATCATCCCGCCCCACGGCCCACTTGCGGAGCCGAACCCGTACGCCGCCACGGGACGGCTCGCGTTGGTCGTGGTGGCGCACTTCGATGTCAGCCCGGCGAGACATCGCGGGCACGTTCCGCACGAGACCGCCCACGGGACGATCACCCGCTCGCCAACGGTGACACGTCCGACAGCTGATCCCACCGCGACGACCTCTGCGACGCATTCGTGTCCGATCGCAAACGGACCTTGATAGGGCACGCGGCCACAAACGTGAGCGACAACGGGGTCGATGACGCGGAGGGCAATGCCCGCTTGCAGCGCTCGCGAGACGGGACGATGAATGGGCAACGTGTCCCCGTCGCAGCGACCAGCGACGAACGGCCGCACGATCGCGTCACCGTCATCCTCGACCACGAGCGGGCCGCGGTCGTGCCACGCCAGCCGGCCGCTGCGTTCGAAGCGAAGCTCACGACTGCGCAATTTGCGTCCCCACTGCGTTCTCTTGACCAGCCAAGACTATGGATGACGCCGCCCGCCAACCAGCGCACACCTCACTCCCTACACTCCGGCACATGGTGGCGCCGGCGACGAACCCCGCGTGGATGCCGTTCTCGGTGCGGGACGCGGTCCGGGTCGGCACCGAATCGGGTGCTGACCTGTCATCAGGGGCGGCATGGGCCGACCTGCTCGCGTCACTCGCCCGGGCGGCTGAGGTTGTGCTGTCCGATCGGGTTCCGCAAAACCCGGTCGACACTGCTGCTGGGTTCCGCCACCTCCTAGTGCTGATGCACCTCGCTATCGACGAAGTGGTCCGCAGTGGCGGCGCGTGGCTGCCGGCCATCAAACCCGCGAACACTGACAACGCCATCAAGTGGGGGATGGACTGTCCCGACTGCGCGTACTCGGGCACTGGCATCCGTGGCGATGAGACCTACCTGATCACCGGCAACAAGGGCAGCGCGCGCTACGTCGGACTGCAAGCGAATGCGGGGATGGCGACGACGGCCAACGTGCTCCTCGACGAGATCGACACCGAGTCCAACGGCGACTTCACGATCACTCTGTCGGTCGAGCGACCGAGCTCCGGCAACTGGCTGCCGATCGCATCAGACGCGTCCACGCTCATCATCCGGCAGTTCTTGTACGACTGGGACGTCGAGATCCCGGCCACGATGCGCATCGAACGTGTGTCCGCACCGGCGGAACGTTCCGACAGTCGCGATCGCGTTTCGCCCGATGCGGCAATCGCGCGTCAGCTGCGCGCCGTCGGAGCCTTCGTCGAGGCCAACCTCGACTTCTTCCTCGCCTTCGCCAACCCCGAGGCACCCAACGGTTTCAATCCGCCGTACGACGGCACCGGCATGGGAGCAGCGGCCGAGAACCGCCCGGTCATTGGTGCCTGGAAACTCGCGCCGGACGAGGCTCTCCTCATCGAGGTGACTCCCCCCGTCGGGGTCTACTGGGGCCTCTCGCTCGGCAACGTCTGGTGGGAGACGATCGACTACGCCGAACACATCACGAGCCTCAACGGCCATCAGGCAGTCATCGACGATGACGGTGTCTTCCGCGCCGTGATCGCCCACGCGGACCCCGGTGTCGCCAACTGGCTCGACACCGCCGGCCACTCCGAAGGGCCGATGATCCTGCGCTGCGTGCGCACCGAGACCGCGCCTGTGCCGTCGACAACGGTGCTCCCGTTCGACGACATCGCGTCCGCACTGCCGGCCGCACACCCACACGTGACCCCAGAGGAACGCGCGCGGGTCATCGACGCCCGGCGTCGCGCGGTCTCGCGCCGGTTCGCGCGGTAAGCGCCGCCAGATGAGCAGCACCGACGTGTCCGGGCTCGACCCCGACGTACTGGAAAGCGCTGCCCGCGAACAGACCGGCCTCGACGACTTCGGTGACGACACCTACCGCGAGGGCCTGGAACGCTTCACCGCCGCGCTACGTGACGAAGCCGAGCTCACGGACATGGGCGTGCTGATCCTGGTCGGTCGCATCACCGGTTTGCTCGCCGCGCGGCTCCAGGTCGAAGCGGTCTACGCGGAGTATCCGGAAATCGTTGAGCAGCAGGTCGACGGTCCGATCTTCGTCATCGGCCTGCCACGCACCGGGACCACGGCGTTGTCGCAACTCGTTGCGGCCGACCCGCAGGTGCGTTCGCTGCGGTTATGGGAGTCCTCGGCCCCGGTCCCTCCGCCGACGACCGCGACCGAGCACACCGATCCGCGCATCGCCGCGACGGCCGAGGGGCTCGAGATGATGTACGCGACGTTCCCGCGGATGCGCGAGCTCTATCACCAGGAAGCGACGACCGCGACGGAATGCCAGGACCTTCTCGGCATGACGTTTCGCACCGTGCACTTCGACGGTTACGCCCGGGTTCCGAGCTACACGCGCTGGGTACGCGACGCGGACATGGAGGCGACGTATGCCTACCACCGCAAGGTGCTCAGGCTCTTGCAGTGGAAGTGCCCGCCCCGGCTCTGGCACCTCAAGACCCCGGTGCACATGTTCGCGCTCGACGCCCTGCTATCGAGCTATCCGCAGGCGAGGTTCCTCTGGAGCCACCGCGACCCGGCTTCGGTGTTGGCCTCCGTCTGTGACCTCATCGCCTACACCCGCAGCTGGGTCAGCGATCGCGATGACTCGCGTGAGCTCGGTCGCGACGAGCTCGATTCCTGGACCGAGGCCATCCGCCGCGCCATGGACTTCCGCGCGCGGGTCGGCGACGACCGCTTCGCCGACATCGCGCACGCAGACCTGCAGTCCGACCCCGTCGGTGCCGTCGCGCGGGCCTACGCAGCGGTCGACCTCGCGTTCCCGGAGGCGAGCCGAACAGCCATAGCCACCTGGGCCACCCAGCACCGTCGTCGCGAGCGCGGTACGCCGGGGCGCGACCTCAGCTCGTTCGGTCTCAGCGCCGACGAGGTGCGAGGCGCCTTCGCCGACTACCTCAACCGTTTCGACGTACCGCTCGACGATGATGCGCGCCTAGCGTCCAGCTGACGATCCCCCCGGGACAGCCTCTTTCGGCACCCTGGCCCGACGGTGACAATTCGTTAATCCTTGCCCGCGGGCGCCGCTGGCACATCGCTCGATCGCCTGGCAGACACGCTTTCGCGTCCCCGTCCGACACCAAAGCCTCAGCGAACTGTCAGGTTCCTGTCAGGTTCACCGCCGATACTCAACTCGTGCCCGGCACCATCAGCCCTGTCAGCGTTCGGGCTCCCGTCGGGAGCCCGTCGCCCAGCGTGCGAATCAATCCTCGGGCACTCCTGACGCTGATCGGCCTCGGCGCTCTCCTCGTTGTCGCCCTGTGGTGGAACGACACCCTGGTTGTCCATGGGTTTGGAGACTGGCTGACCAACGCAGGTCGCATCACCGGTCTCCTAGCTGGCTACTGCATCGTCGTACAACTGCTCTTGATGGCCCGGATCCCGGCTATCGAGCGAGGTGTCGGTGCCGACCGGCTGGCTCGATGGCACTCGTTCGGCGGGCGCTACACGATCTCGCTCGTCGTCGCGCACACGCTGCTGATCATCTGGGGCTATGCAGTCACCGCGCACACGAATGTCGTCAGCCAAACCGGGACACTCCTCACCGCCTATCCCGACGTGATGATGGCGACGGTTGCGCTCGGGTTGTTCCTCATGATCGCTGCGATTTCCGCGCGTGCCGCGCGCCAGCGACTGAGCTACGAAACCTGGTACCACCTGCACTTCTACACCTATCTGGCTGTCGCATTGGCATTCAGCCATCAGTTCGCGACCGGCGCCGACTTCGCAACCAACCTCCAGGCGCGTGTGCTCTGGGGCGGCCTCTACGCAGTCGTCGGCGCAGCCTTGCTGTGGTTCCGATTCATCGTGCCGCTGCGGCAGCGGGTGCGACATCGGATGGTTGTCGACAACGTCGTCCAGGAAGCACCGGGAGTGGTCTCCATCGTCATGAGGGGTCAGCACCTCGACGAACTGCAACCCGAGCCCGGCCAGTTCTTCCGCTGGCGCTTCCTCACCAGATCCGGATGGTGGCAGTCGCACCCGTATTCACTGTCCGCTCCCCCGCACCCACGGCTACTGCGCATCACGGTGAAGGATCTCGGCGACCACAGCGGTGAGCTGCAGCACATCCACAAGGGCACCCGCGTCTTCGCCGAGGGTCCCTACGGCGCGTTCACCGCGCACCGGAGACGACGACGCAAGGTATTGCTGCTCGCCGGCGGGATCGGGATCACCCCGCTTCGCACATTGCTAGAGACACTGCCTGGCGAACCAGGCGACCTAACCCTCGTCTACCGCGTCAACCATGCAGACGAAATCGTGTTTCGTCACGAACTCGACCTGCTTGCCGATCAACGCGGCGCCCGAGTGCTCTACCTCATTGGTCCCCCCGGTAGCGACGCGGACCCATTCCTCGGCAGCAGACTCGCCGCGCACGTTCCCGGCCTGCGCAGCTACGACGTGTTTCTGTGTGGCCCTCCCGGATTTACTGCGGCCGCCACCACGGCTCTGCGCGCTGCGAAGGTGCCGGCCGGTCACATCCACTCCGAACAGTTTGCGTTCTAGGAGGTACGCCGTGCGTCGCACTCTGATCGCCCTGGTGACCACAGTCACCGGGCTGATCTTTCTGCTGAGCTTCAAGTCACAGGGAGCCGGTCCCACCAACCGGCCGGCCGCGCTCGCACCCACCACCCCCGGGCCGACAAGCACGGCAGCTCCGAACGCGTCCGCGTCGCCGTCGAGGCCGTCGTCGGCTCCGCAGACGGCCACCGGCGCCGTGATCCAGACCAAGTACGGGCCCGTCCAAGTTCGGGTGACCATGACCGGCAACCGGCTGACCGATGTCGAGGCAATTCAATTACCGACCGGAGATCGTCGCGATATCCAGATCAGCAACTACTCCGTACCGCAGCTGCGTGCCGAAGCGCTGGCCGCGCAGAGCGCGCACATCAACGTGATCTCCGGCGCGACGTACACCAGTGATGGGTATGCGCAGTCGCTGCAGAGTGCATTGGACCAGCTCAATGCCTGACGTCATTGCTCCGCACCAACCGCACCTTCATCGAGTGGTCGATGTCATGGGCACTGTGTTTTCCATTGACATCCGCAGCTCCGACCTCGACATCGGTGCGGTCGACGCCGTGGTCGAGTGGTGGCATTGGGTTGACGCGACGTTCTCGACCTACCGTCCGAGCAGCGACATCAACGTCCTCGGACGCGGTGAGAAACGCATAGGGGAGCTACCGCCCGAGGTAGCCGAGGTGCTGTCCCTTTGCACCGTGGCCAGCGAGCGAACGAACGGCTACTTCAACGCCTGCCGCGACGGAGAGCTCGACCCCTCAGGTCTCGTGAAGGGATGGAGCATCGAAGTGGCATCACGGATGCTCGTCGCAGCGGGGTCGACCGCCCACTGCCTGAACGGTGGCGGCGATGTGCGGGTCATCGGCCAGCCGGCACCGGGATCGGCCTGGAACGTCGGCATTGCCGACCCACGGTCAGGAGGTGTGCTGACGGTCGTCGCCGGCACCAACCTGGCGGTAGCCACATCCGGTTCTGCCGAGCGGGGCAGTCACATCTTCGATCCGCACACCGGGCGTGCTGTCACCGACCCCATCAGCGTCACAGTGGTCGGTCCCGACCTCACCTGGGCGGATGTCTACGCCACCGCCGCTGTGGCGATGGGCTCAGCTGCACCGGCTTGGCTCGACGGTGTCCACGGCTACGAAGGCATCGGCCTCACCGCAGACGGCCAGGCGTGGCGCACGGCGGGCTGGTGGCGCTACCTGCCGGTCTGAGTTTCGCCCGGTTCTCACCGGCTCGGCAGCGATGGGGCACAGCCCGACCACTGTCACCTCAGTCACATCCGTCGCTGCACTGGCTGGCCTGCGCAGGTGGATTGGGCCGGTCGGGTCACCGAGCACCGTAGCGGGCCCTCGAAAGGGCACGGATGATGACTTACCGTGATATTTTCCCTCGAAGTTGAGACTCGCTGTCCGATCTTGGTTTCCGTTTCGGGCGCGGCGCAGCCTCATGACGCGAACGGAAGCTAGTGGCTTCCGGGGCCGGTGGGCAGGTGGGGTGATGAGCACGATGCCGCGCGGCAGAGCGCGCATTGTGCTGTGCGGATTCGTCTTCGTCCTTCTCACCGCCGGAATGACGGAGTCCGCCCAGGCAGCCACCCGACCACGTGAGCCGAACGTCGGGGTAGTTGTGCGGGTGGCGTCCGGGGAGAGCGCTAGCGCCATAGCTCTCGTCCGGAGCTTTGGTGGGCACGTTGGCCGCCCACTTCCGCTCATCGATGGGTTCTCTGCTGTCATCCCGGCCAGCGCGCTTCCACAACTTGTGGCCACCCCTACCGTCCACGTCACCCCGGACGGCCCGGTGCGTTTGATGTCTGACAAGTACGACGCCAATCACGACGACGGCTCGCTCTTCAACCTCGAGCGCGGTATCGGTGCCCGCGCGATGTGGAAGCAGCAGTGGACGGGTCGGGGTGTTGATGTCGCGGTCGTCGACTCTGGTGTCGCGCCAGTCGCGGGGTTATCTGGCCCCGGCAAGGTGATGAACGGTCCCGATCTCACCGAGGAGTCGCAGAGCTCCTCGACGGGTTACCTCGACACGTTCGGACATGGCACCCAGATGGCCGCGATCATCGCCGGCGCCGATGCGGGTGTGAACCCGCCGGCCGACGAGGGCAATCACACCAAGTTCATGGGCGTGGCCCCCGCCGCGGGCATTGTGTCGGTCAAGGTCGCAAACGCGAGAGGCCTGACCGATGTGTCGCAGGTGCTGGCCGGCATCGACTGGGTCGTGCAGCACGCGCACGACCCCGGCATGAACATTCGCGTTCTCAACCTGTCGTTCGGCACTGCGTCGACCCAGGACTACCTCATCGACCCGTTGTCCTTCGCGGCCGAACAGGCGTGGCGGCGCGGGATTGTCGTCGTCGCGTCGGCCGGGAACACAGGCACGAGCAAGGGCCGCCTGTCCGATCCTGCGATCAACCCGTTCATCATCGCCGTGGGCACGAATGACACACGAGGCACCGAGGACGCGAAGGACGACCGCGTCGCGTCGTTCTCCGCGCGCGGCGACGGCACCCGCAACCCCGACCTACTCGCGCCGGGGATGCACGTGCAGAGCCTGCGGGTCGGCGGCACGTACATCGATGACACGTTCTCCTCGACTGGCTCGATCAACAGTCGCTTCTTCCGAGGAAGCGGGACGTCGCAGTCAGCCGCTGTGGTGTCCGGAGCGGCGGCGCTGCTCATAGAACAGCATCCCGACTACAGCCCCGATCAGATCAAGTCGCTGTTGGTCTCCACGGCGACCCGGTTGAAGGGCGCCCCCGCGACGGCACAGGGCAACGGGGTCATCAACCTGCGCGCAGCGAGCAAACTTCAAGCCGTCGATCTCGCTCAGTCCTTCGATCGGGCGACAGGTGGCGGGTCGCTGGACGGCTCGCGTGGCGGAATGAACCAAGTCCTCCGCGGCACTCCGCTGTCCGGTGACCAGGACATCTTCGGCCGGTCGGTTGACACGGCAGCCCTGGCTGCAACCGAAGCAAGCGGCGCCTCGTGGTCAGGTGGCGACTGGAACGGCTCGTCGTGGGCGGGCTCGTCGTGGTCGGACCACTCGTGGTCGTCGTGCGCTTGGTCAGGGAGCGACTGGAGCGGCTCGTCGTGGTCATCCGACCGCTGGTCCAGCGGGAGTTGGACGGGGTCGTCTTGGTCTGACTCGTCCTGGACGGGGTCGTCTTGGTCCGGCTCGGAGTGGCATGGCTCATCGTGGTCGGACTCGTCGCTGTCCGACGGCGTGTGGGCCACCGATTCGTGGTCGTAACGAATCAACGGCCGCAGATGAATCATCAAGCGCGCACCTGGGGTTTGACCGCCCTCATCGCCGCTATCGCCGGTGTCCTGTACGCGCTCTGGGTGTACGACGTGCCACATCCGCACGAGCACATTCCGGTCATCGTGTTCGTCATTCTCTTCGCCGCAGCCGAGATCTTCGTCGTACATGTGGAGTTCCGTAAGGACGCGCACACACTGTCCCTCGTCGACATCCCTTTGGTGCTCGGCCTGTTCTTCGCCTCCCCCGCTTGGCTCGTGCCTGCGCACCTGGCTGGTGCCGCAGTCGCACTGGGGCTATTCCGGCGGCAACGACCGATGAAGCTCGGTTACAACCTGGCGGCGTTCGCGCTCGAAGACACGTTGGCCCTCGTTGTCTTTCACTCCATCGGTCACCTCGACCCGTTGGCGCCGACCAGCTGGGTTGCCGCGTTCCTCGCCGCTCTTGTCGCAGCCCTCGTAGCGGTCATCTCGGTCACCGTCGCGATCGCTGTGTCCGGCGGCACGCAGACCTGGCACCAGCGACTGCAGTCACTTCAGTTTGCGGTGGCGGCAACATTCATTAGCGCGAGCACAGCCATCGCCCTCGCCGTACTCATTGAGGTGGACGATCGTGCCGTCGTCCTGTTGGCCACACCGATCGCAGCGATCTATGCGGCCTATCGGCTCGCATTGGCACAACGCAATGACCGACGGAGCATGGAACTGCTGCACACATCCGCCGGCCTGCTACAGGGTGACCAAGACACCGCGCATGCCTTGCAACACCTCCTTGACCAGATCCGCAACCTGTTCCAAGCAGATGTCGCGGCGCTGACCTACGTGCCCGTCAGTGACCCGACGATGGCCGCCCTCTGGGTCGTCGGCCCCGGCACCGGAATCCAGCCGATGGTCACCCAGCCCCGAGACCAGGTCTGGTCTCGATGGCGTGACCTTGCGCCACGCGCGCAGGCGACACTTGTCGGAAGTCGCCGCAAGATCAGTGACGAGCTTCTGACCGACGTCAGCATCGACAACGGCATGGTGGCGCCGCTAATCCTTGGGTCGCGAACGGTTGGCTATCTGCTTGTCGCCAACCGGCTCAACGACGTCAGTCGCTTCTCGACGACTGACCTGCTCGTCCTCGAAACCCTCGCACAGCAGCTCAGCGTGGGGGTCGACGACGGCGAGCTCGAGCGGCCGCTCTACCAACTGCGCGTGTTTGAACGACAACTGGCCTACCGGGAGAACCACGACGCACTCACCGGCCTCGCCACGCGCCTGTCGTTCACGGACCAACTATCGACGCGCTTGACGGAGTCCTCCGGTGAACCCGACACTCTCGCCACGATCGTCGTTGATCTCGCCGACCCCGGCGGTGCGCTGGTGCCCGATGCTGCACTGCTCGTCGTGGCTGAACGGTTGCGCCGACTCATTCGTCAGGAAGACGTCCTCGGCCGACTCGATCACCAGCGGTTCGCGCTCGTTGCCACGCTGCCGCCCGACCCGCAGGTGGCTACGGAACTGTCCGAACGCATCGAGACCTCGCTCGTCCGCCCTATTCACGTCGATGCGCATCGCGTCGACCTGATTGTGCAGATCGGCTACGCGATCAACAGCGCGGGTGACAGCGCCGAGACGTTGCTCGATCGGGCATACCTCGACATGGTCAGGGCGTGAGCAGGTGTCAACGTGCTGGAAGCCCGGATCCAGCTCCTGCCTGCCGCCGAGAGGCAGGGGCGCGCGTGCGGCCACCAGCGTCAGCACGGGCCGGTGCTCGTCTCCGATGCGAAGACCGTGGCGCGCCGAGTCCACGCAGAACAAAGTCGGCGACGTCGTCAGCGATCTCGTCTGCGGAAACCCACTGACGCTGCAGCCGCACCCGGAATACCTCGATGCAAGCAAATACGACGTCGATCGCCTCATCAACGCCGAGGACTCCGAGGGTGCCCTCGTGCTGGCCTTGTTCGATCACGTCGCGGACCAACTCACGCAACGGTGCGAAGCAGGCGAGCAGCCGCTCGCGCCCCTCTCGGCTCAGGGTCTCCGGCACGTCGGAGAGGCTGATGTCGGGAGCATCCGCGAACCGGTGAAGCTCACCGATCACGAGACGGCGCAGCCGGCTCGCAGCGTCAGCTTCGGAGTTGACTTCGATCCGGAGCGCCTCGACAAATGCGGCTACCCGGTCCTCGACGTAGGCGAAGAAGAGGGTTTCTTTGTCCGGGAAGTAGCGATAGAGCGAGCTACGTGCCATGCCCGCTCGCGTTGCCACGTCACCGACGGTCGCGGCGTCGTACCCCTGCTCGGCGAGCACCTCGCCCCATGCGGAAAGCAACTCACCGCGGACGCGGGTGTTGTGGCGATGCATCCGGCTCATTTCCTCGACAGCGTAATTGATCAAGCGGTGTCGCACGTGCCCTAAGCCCTCTGTCCGCGCCTCGCGGACCTCCCTTGACGACCTCCACGGAGATAGGACAGTGTGTCCTATCTTCGCAAGGATGGCTCGATCTCGGAGGGACGTCATGACAGGTGCCGCGGTACGGCGACGGCTGCAGTTGAGGTCGGTGTTCGTAGTTGTTGGGCTGGTTGCTGCCAGCCTTCTCATCGGGCGTCTCGCACACGCCGATGCCCCCGATCCGGCGCTCGCGTCGACCACCGGAAGCCTGGTCACCAACGCGGACGGCACCAAGACGCTTAGCGTGCACGGTGAGTGGAGCTGGCCCACACACACGAGTGACTGCAACTACGACGGCCGGGCCGTCGGCTTCGCCGTCGACTGGAACGACCCGCATCAGGCCGGCAACCCAGTTGCGACCGTCAACGGGACGGCCGTCGACGTCGGTGTGGCCTCTGCCGGCTTGAACCCAGCCGACAACGCGGTGCACTCCACCCCGGCTAGCGAGATCCCCAATCCAGGCTTCGGCGGATGCGGCACGTACGCCAACCCGCCGGGGTACAACTCCGGTGTTTGGGGTCCGGTGACGCACAAGTACGCCGCGGACGTCACCAAGTTCACCGTGTGCGTAGTGACCTACGACGTACACCTGTCGACCGACGGTGGCGCACCGAAGAGCACCAACGAGACGACGGCTGGTGGAAACAACCACAACGGCGACAACTCCGTGCAGAAGAACGCGGGAACGCCGCTCGGCAACGGTTGCTTCACCAAGAGCTTCGCGACGCTGACTACGAACGCTACGAAGACGGCGACGCTTGGCGGAAGCATCAAGGACGTCGCGACGCTATCCGGCACCGACAGTGCCACGGGCAGCATCACGTTCAAGGTGTACGGGCCGAATGACGCCACCTGCTCAGGGACGCCAGCGGCGACTCTTGCGGCGACGCAGGCAGTCAATGGAGACGGCAACTACACATCCGCGTCGTACACCCCGAGCAGCGCGGGAACCTACCGCTGGACCGCTCGCTATAACGGTGACAGCAAGAACGCAGCCATCGACACCGCCTGCAATGACGCGAATGAGACATCGACAGTGAATGCGATCACAATGACGTCGATGCAGTCCTTGCTCCCGAACGACACGGCGACGTTGGTCAACGGTGCTGGAGCGGGTGGCACGATGACGTTCAAGTTGTTCCCACCGAGCCTGCCCGGATGCGGTGGTACGCCGGCGTACACCGAGGTCGTCCAGGTGACCAATGGTCAAGCGACCACGTCGAACACAACGTTCGTCGCCACCACGGCAGGAACGTGGCGCTGGTCCATCAAGTACAGCGGCGACAGCACGCACCCGGCGTTCACTGCGCGGTGCGGTAGCGAGTCATTCACCATCAACAACGGCAGCGGCGCCTGACTCTGCAATCGTGCAGCCCCTGGTGGGACGAGCCATGCTTCTCGGCTCGCCCCACCAGGGCAGCTCGGTGCCGTCAGCCGGGCAGGTGGGAGGTGTCCGCGAGGAGTTGTGCGAGCGCGTGGGAGGCCTGTCGGATCATGCCGGGGTTGGTGTCCCAGTAGTACGCCAGCGCCGTGACGGCTTGATAGAGCGCCCAGCCACGGCCTCGCAACCACGACGCATCGTCTACCTCGAGCTCGGTACGAAACCGGGTGCGACTCTCCCCCACAAACACGTTCCATACCGGCTGCAGGTCACACGCGGGGTCGCCGACGTTGAACCCTCCGAAGTCGATGATTGCTGACAGCCGACCGTCAACGAGGAGCAGGTTGCCCGGCAACAGGTCGCCGTGCACCCATACTTCCGCACCACCCCACACCGGCGCGTTGAGTGACTCCTCCCATGAGCGGAGGACGGCTTCCCTGTCGATCCGCTCACCAAGTTTTTCGATCGAGAAGCGAACGAACGCGTCACATTCGGCCAGTGGTCCGCCCCGACTATGAGGCTCCCGGTGATGTGCACCGGTCACGCCAACGCGACGCAGTGCACGGACAAATGCAGCAAGATCGACGGCGACCTGCTGCAGATCGTCGATGCCGGCATTGGCGTCCTCGCCGGGCAGCCATTCGTACACCGACCAGTCGTAGGGATAGCCCTCTGCCGGATGTCCCATGGCTAGTTGTCTGGGGATTGCAAGAGGGAGAAGCGGTGCGAGCTTCGGCAGCCACTCGGCTTCCTTCGCCGCTTGTTCGGTGGCCCATCCGATGCGGGGCAGCCGAGCCGACAGTTGGTCCCCGAGCCGATAGATGTCGTGATCAGTCCCGTACGAAATGACCGGATCTATCGGCAAATCCGCCCAGCGCGGGAACTGCCCTGCGAGCAAGCGACGCACGAGCGCCACGTCGGTTTCGATCTCGTCGGCATGCATCTTGGTCGCGCCCATTGCCATCATCAATAGCGAAGTGCATCAAGGTCGGCAACCGAGTTTCGACTCAGCCGGAAACCTCGGCTTGTCGCGCCCGGTTACCGCGGCTCACGACTCCTTGCCATCGCTATAACCGCGTGCCATCGTGCGAATGGCAGGCGATAAGGAGACTTCAATGGCCGAAAAGGCGCCGCAGATCCCCGCTCACACCAAGGAAGACATCAAGCAGGTCAACACGTCCAATCGCACGCCCGTCGTGTTCATTCACGGCCTCTGGCTGCTGCCGAGCAGCTGGGATCGATGGGCCGAGGTCTTCGACGAGGCCGGCTTCGCCCCGATCACCCCGGGGTGGCCAGACGACCCTGAGACCGTCGAAGAAGCCAATGCGCGCCCAGAGGTGTTCGCGAACAAGACGGTCGGGCAGGTAGCCGACCACTACTGCGCCGTCATCAATAAGCTCAAGGTAAAGCCGGCTGTCATTGGACATTCGTTCGGCGGGCTTCTCGCGCAGATGGTCGCGGGCCGCGGCAGTTCAGCGGCAACGGTGGCGATCGATGCAGCCCCATTCCGCGGGGTGCTTCCGCTGCCCATCTCGGCGCTCCGGTCCGCGAAACCAGTCTTGGAGAATCCGGCCAACCGCCACCGAGCCGTGCCGCTCACCTACGAGCAGTTCCGGTACGGCTTCGCCAATGCGGTGAGCGAGGACGAAGCAAAAGAGCTCTACGAGACGTACGCCGTACCGGCCTCAGGTGCACCGCTCTTCCAGGCTGCTGCCGCGAATCTCAACCCGTGGACCGATGTCAAGGTCGATAAAGAATCCGGAGCGAGGGCCGTTGCTAATCATGTCCGGCGAGAAGGACGTCACGGTACCTCGGGCTATTGCTCGCGCAGCCTTCAAGAAGCAGCAGCGCAACCAGGACGTGACCGAGTTCGTCGACATCCCGAACCGCGGCCACGCCCTCACCATCGACAGCGGCTGGCGCGAGGTTTGCGACCTGTCCCTCGACTTCATCCGGAGATTCGTCAAGTAAGCAGCGTCAGCATGCCCGTCACGCGCTAGCCATCGGATTGCGCGAAAGAAACTCGGCGATCTCTTCTGCGACGGGCGCCGGCTGCTGAATGTGCAGAAGGTGGCCGACGCCAGCGATCGTGCGCTCCTCGACGTGCTGCACCGATGAGCGCAGAAACTCAGCGATGTCGACCCAGAGGCTCTCCGTCTTGCTGCCCAACATCGAGAGCACCGGCTGACCGATGGCGGCGGCCTGCTCGGGTCCGAACGTCCACTGCGCAAGGCTCGGCAGTTCGACGCCGAAGAACGTGTCGGCGTCCTTGACGGCATCCTCGACAGCTCCTGGTATGTGCTCGTCGAGCACGCCTCGACACGTCGGCCAATCGAGTCCGCTCACGGCCGTCATGAACATCATGAAAGCGTCGTCGTGCGCGCCGGTGCCGTACGCCTCGAAGACGGGGCCAGCGCCTTGAAGAAATGCAACACCGCTGGGTAGCGAGAAGATCGAGAGTTCTTGCAGAACCACGGTGGCCACGCGGTCAGGCTCGTCGAGGGTTAGCTGAGCAGCGACAGCTGCGCCGCTGGAGTGCCCGACGACGTGAGCTTGGTGAATGCCCAGATGATCGAGCAGCGCCGCGGCGTCAGCCGCGTGGTCGCCGACGGTCACGGGCATGTGGGTGTGGGTGCTCCCGAGCCAGCCGCGCTTGTGGTACCGAATCAACTGGTAGCGGTCCCTGAGTACCGGCTGTGCGACAAGCGGCAAATAACCGTCGGCCAGTACGGGGCTGATCAACAGCACCGGCTCACCGGACCCGGTCACGTCGTACTCCAGCTCCACGCCGTTGACCTTGGCAATCTCCATGTCTGCTGCTCCTTGGACGCAATCGTCGTGCGCGGCGTTCAGGTAGCCGTAACTGTCCTCGGTTCGGTGGGAAAGCACGATGGGTTGTTACACCCATGCCAACAGGCCGCCCTGACCGCCGATGGAGACAACCAGCCCGCTAGGCGCACGCTCAGCGGGACTGTCGACAGGCGCTAAACGAGCTGAACCATTGGCGCGAACTCGTCGAAGCCGGTCATCTGCCAGACACGTCGCACCGTCGATGACGCACCTCGGAGTTGCACACCGTGCGTCTCTCGCCCCGCTTCAGCGATCGTGCGCATGCCGGCCACATCGATGAAGGCCAACCTGGAGATATCAACCACACAGGGACTCTGTGTCGCGGCGGCACGGAATGCCGCTGCGAACATCGGAGCAACTGCCAGGTCGAGCTCGCCCGACAGCTGCCAACTCTGTCCGTCCCCATTGACGAAACGGAACTGCGGCGAGTCATCTGGGCACGCGACAGGGTGAACGGCAAGAGCGCCGACCAGCGCATCGGTGTCGAACGATGACCGCCGATAAGCACAGACAACAGTCGCGCCGAGCTCAGCAACCACACGATCGAGGAGCAGCTCAAAGCCGATGATCGCGTCGATCGTCGGCTGCCCGGACAACAGCCAGTCCATGTCGGCGACGAGACGCAACCCGTCGTACCCCTCGGCGCGGGCTAGCGCCGACTGCTCGCGGAACATGACCAACATCGTCTCGGGCACGAACGGACCTCGGTCGAGGAACTTGACGTACGGGTCTGCGGCGATCGCCGCCATCGGCTCGAGCTGCATCAGCGCCGGACTGCCCTCGGGTCCGAACGCCACCGGCTTTTGGCGCAGGGCATGGGCGCCGGCAAGGATCGTCGCCGCCGACTCTGCGTAGGTCTCCGCGTCATCCACCAACCAGCAGACGTGATCGCCGCGCCCCAAGTGGCCGAGCTTCTCGATCTCACCCGTCAGCTTCATGACGTGGCGTCCGCTGTCGTCGCCGTCACCGCCGCAACTCCGCCCAGACCACTTTGCCATCGTCAAGCAGGTCCGCGCCCCAGCGATTGGCGACCGCATCCACCAGACCGAGCCCGCGGCCGGATATAGCAAGCAACGGAGCGTTGCCGACGATCAGCTCTACCGGGCTGGCGTCGCGGACCGAGATGAGAGCCGCTCCGCGCGAGGCGGACACCGTGACTGTGAACTCGGATCGGGCGTGGACAACCGCGTTCGTCGCCAATTCGGTCACGACAACAGCTGCATCGTCAGCCAACGCCTGCGCGTCCCCACCGCGCAGTGCTTCGACGACAAACAGGCGAGCCGCTCGGGGCGCGTCGACCGTCGCCAGGAATGAACGAGTCACCTCATCGGCATGACCGGCAGGGTCGGGCTGACCCGGCACGACCGGGAACTGACCGACAACGGACGAGTGCAGGCGGCAGACCTCATGTAACGCGTCGCGGTGTCCGTCACCGGCAACCGAGTGACTCGGATATCCGCAGTACAGCGAGAACGCGAGCCGCTTTCCGAGCTCGTTCCATAAGCCCTCGAGCTCGAGCGCGGCAACGACCTGCCCGGCCTCCCACAGCAACGCGACCATCTCGCCGTACACATGGACAGGTCGCCCCAGACGAATCGCGCCTTCGATCAGCCCACCGATGATCTGTTCGAAGGCGTCTCCGTCTGGCCGGTCATCGATGACGAATCGTCGGAGGGTCGCCTCCGCGTCGAGCACGACAAGGTCACCGCGCGCCGTCGCTGCGGCAACATCGAGGTCCGAAAGCCGAGCCTCAAACGCACGACGGTGCGCCTCGCTCGCGACAACGATCGCGACACCACCGGCATCCAAGGCGGCCAGCAGATGGCTGGCGGCGCTGTCGATCAGGTCGTCGTCGCGGTCATAGAACTGAACGACGTGCGAGCCAGGACTGACGGCCATCTCGCCCGTTCCGGCGGTCATGGTCTCCCCTACTCGAGCCGACAACGAAGCCCCCGGCACGTAGGCCTGAAGCGGGAAAGGTTGCCCAGATGGTCACACATACATGCCGCCCCGCCAAGGACCGCTAGGGCCCGCCCCTCAGGCGGCAGCTGTTGCCGGTTGCGCGGCCGACTCCAGCGCCTCCCGCACCAGGTCGGCAACGTCCCCAACCAGCCGGATATCGAGCTGCTCGCGAACAGCTTCGGGTATGTCGTCGAGGTCCGGTTCGTTGCGCTGTGGCAGGAAAACTGTCGTCAGCCCAGCCCGGTGTGCGGCCAGCAACTTCTGCTTCACCCCTCCGATCGGAAGCACCCGACCGTTCAAGGTGACTTCACCGGTCATCCCGACATCGGAACGCACCGGCCGACCACTCACCAGCGACGCAAGCGCCGTCACCATCGTGACGCCAGCCGAAGGTCCGTCCTTGGGGATGGCACCGGCAGGGACATGGACGTGCAGGGCCCGGTCGAGATCGGCCGTGTCGATGCCCAGCTCGTAGCCGTGCGACTTCAAGTACGACAGCGCAATGTGTGCTGACTCCTTCATCACGTCACCCAGCTGCCCGGTCAATGTCAGCTTGGCCTCGCCCGGCATCGCCGTGGCTTCGACAAACAGCACGTCTCCGCCGGCGCCGGTCACCGCGAGTCCTGTCGCCACCCCGGCTACGGCGGTGCGCTCCGCGCTTTCTGGGGTGAACCGCGGGCGACCCAGGTAGGCAACGAGTGAGTCAGCGGTCACATGCACCGGAGCGACCGCGGGGTTTGCCGACAACGCGGTCGTCACCTTGCGGAGCACCCTGGCGATGGCTCGCTCGAGCTGGCGTACGCCGGCCTCTCGCGTGTGCTCGCCGGCGATGAACCGCAGTGCGTCGTCATCGACCTCGACCTCACTCGCCTCCAACGCAGCGCGGGACAGTTGCCGCGGCAGCAGGTGGTTGCGCGCGATGGCGACCTTCTCGTCCTCGGTGTAGCCGTCCAGCCGGACGACCTCCATCCGGTCGAGCAGTGCGTCCGGGATCGTCTCGGCAACGTTCGCCGTGGCCAGGAACAACACATCCGACAGGTCGAGCTCGAGTTCCAGGTAGTGGTCGCGGAAGGTGTGATTCTGGGCTGGGTCGAGCACTTCGAGCAACGCACTCGCCGGGTCACCACGGAAGTCCGTGCCGAGCTTGTCGACCTCATCGAGCAGCACGACAGGGTTCATCGAGCCGGCTTCGCGGATCGCGCGAACGATGCGGCCCGGTAGGGCGCCGACGTACGTGCGTCGGTGACCGCGGATCTCCGCCTCGTCGCGTACGCCACCGAGCGAGACCCGGACGAAGTTGCGGCCAAGCGCACGGGCGACCGACTCCCCCAGCGATGTCTTGCCGACACCGGGCGGCCCGACCAGCGCGAGCACAGCACCGCTGCCACGACCGCCGACGAGCTCCATGCCGCGTTCGACACGACGCGCGCGGACGGCGAGATGTTCGACGATCCGGTCTTTCACGTCGTCGAGACCCTCGTGGTCGGCGTCCAGAACCGCTCGCGCCGCGGTGACGTCGGTGCTGTCCGTCGTACGTATCGACCACGGCAGCTCCAGCACCGTGTCCAGCCACGTGCGGATCCAGCCCGCCTCCGGACTCTGGTCACTGCCACGTTCGAGCTTGTCGACCTCGCGCAACGCAGCATCGCGCACCTTGTCGGGCAAATCAGCGTGTTCGACCCGGCCGCGGTAGTCCTCGGCACCGTCGGGTTCGCCCTCGCCCAGTTCCTTGCGGATAGCGGCAAGTTGCTGGCGCAGCAGGAACTCGCGCTGGCTCTTCTCCATGCCTTCGCGCACATCGTCACGAATCTGCTCGGAGACCTCGAGCTCGGCCAAGTGGTTGCGGCCCCACTCGATCAGCTTCTCCAGCCGCTCGTCGACGTCGGCGTTTCCGAGCAGCCACAATTTCTGCTCGAGATCGAGGTACGGCGCATAGCCGGCCAGATCAGAAAGCGACGCGGGGTCCGTCATCCGCTGCACGTTGTCGACGACCTGCCAGGCGCCGCGCTGCTGCAGGATCGACACGACGACCGCCTTGTACGACGCGGCCAGCTCGCGGGTGTGATCAGTAGCAGCCGTGTCGTCGACGGCGGTGGCCTGCACCCAGAGTGCAGCACCCGCGCCGGACACACCCGCGCCGATCTGGGCGCGTTGCAGTCCGCGGACGACGGCCGCTGGCTCACCGTTGGGCAACCGGCCGACCTGCTCGATGACCGCGAGTACCCCGTACGGCCCGTACGCCCCGTCGAGTCGCGGCACCAAGAGCAACCGGGAATCGGCGACCGACCGGGCTGCATCAACCGCAGCTTGCGCTTCCCGGTCGAGCAGTATCGGCGCCACCATGCCGGGCAGCACGACCTCGTCGGTCAGCGGTAGGACAGGCAAATCAAAGGTGTCAGCTGTCAGGTTCTCGTTTTGAGTCACGCAAATGGAACGTGACTGAGGCCCAATGACTTCCCGTTGAGATCGCGTTCGCCGACGGTGAACATCCGGTCGTCGTCACGCCGTTCTAATCGTGCAGGTGTCGAGTCCAATCTGCGGGAACGGCACCTGCCGGACCTGGGGTCGGTTGGTCGTCAGGGTGACTGTGGGGAGCCGCCAGTGTTGGCCCCTCTGCGTAGTCGTCGCCCTCAAAGTCCCAGAACCAGTCCTCGCCAGGCTCAAAGCTCTGCATGTACCGGTGGCCGGTAGCTCCGAAGTGGGCGCGCGCGTGCTGACTGGGCGAGGAATCGCAACACCCGACGTGACCGCACTGTGCGCATCGGCGCAGGTGGAACCACCAACCGGGCGCGTCCCCGCTGAGGCATTCGACGCAGCCGACGCCCGAGGGCGGGACTGTCGGATCGACACCGTCGACATTTGTCATGACGCCCTCAACCTAGCGAGGTCGGAGCGTATGCCGTAAGCGAATGCAGTTCGCTCTCGGCGAATCGATGCGCCCTTACGTTGCCTCGGAGATTCCGTACTCGACGCGGTTTCGCCCAAGATGCTTGGCTCGGTAGAGCGCTACGTCCGCCTCTTCGAGGACTTCACTGGCGGATCTGATGTCGTCGGGCTGGAGCATGGCGAGACCGGCGCTCAAGGTGAGCACGCCAGACGGGCTGCCGGGGTGTGGGATGGCTAGCTGTTCCAGGCCGATTCGCATGCGCTCGACTGCTTGAGTGCCCGTGGCGAGGGACTGCTCGGGGAAGATGCAGAGGAATTCCTCGCCGCCGTATCGATAGACCGAATCTCCAGTGCGCACCTGGTTGCTGAGAGTTCCCGCGATGGTCTTGAGGATCTGGTCGCCGGCTTGGTGACCGCAGCTGTCGTTGTAAGCCTTGAAATGATCCACGTCCAGCACCGCCATGCAGTACCGGTGGCCATAGCGGGTCACGCGTGCCTCTAGCACCTCGAGATCCTCTTGGAGGGCTCTGCGGTTAGCCAACCCAGTGAGTGGATCCCGTCTGGCGATAGCAGCGAGTTCGGTATTCAACCCTCGGAGTTCGACTTGTTCGTGGGCCAGCTTCTCGTGCATCGCCGTGACCCGCGCCGCAGAGATCAGCCGGCCCTGAAGGTCTTCGTGGTTGAGCGGTTTGACGAGATAGTCGTCCGCACCGGCGCTCATTCCTTCCGCCATCTGGCCGAGTTCCCCGTTACTCGTGACCATGATGAAGTAGGTGTAGCTGCCTGATTTCTGGTCCCGAATGTTGCGGCATAACTGGAGGCCCGTCTGCCCAGGCATCATCCAATCGCTGATGACCACGTCGGGATCGTTGGCCCGAAACGCATCCCACGCTTGTGTCCCGTCGGCGACGCTCTGGCACTCGTGGCCCAGGTTTCGCACTGCCATGTCGGCAATAAGCCGAGAGGTGGGGTCGTCGTCAGCAATGAGGATCTTCACGCTGCTGGTGCCGACACTGCCCGGGTGAGAGCGACACGGACCCGCCCGAGCTCCGCCTCAATCGCAGCCAAGTGAGGCCCGCCACCCATCGGCTCGTTCTGCGCGACGTCGGTCTCGAATGTGCTGCACAAGCGAGCCAGGTCGCTGGCTCCAACGTTGGCACTCGCTCCGCTCAAGAGGTGTGCCGATCGGACGACCGCACCGGTGTCGTCGTCGACCAGCGCTTGGCGCAGTTCAAGGATCCGAGCGTCGGCGTCAACCAAGAACAGGATGACCAACTGGCCCCAGAGGTCCTCTCCCGCGGCCTTCCCCAACCGTTCCAGACGACCAACGACCTCTGGATCCAACACGTGCCGAGCGGTGTCAGATTGCACGGCCTGCCTCACCTGGGGTCTGGTCGAGGGCGTCGTGCGGTCAAGCACCGCAGTGCGTAGTGATCTGTCCGGCATCCAGCGACTCAAGACCGCAGCTAGCGCCTTCGAGTTGTAGGGCTTTGCGAGGTAGTCGTCCATGCCAGCAAGCAGGCAAGGCTCCTGACCAGACCGCATCGGAGTAGCGGTGACAGCGATGATCGGCGTACGGCGCGATCCCGCCTGCAGGCGCCTGATCTCGGTTGCGACCTGGTAGCCATCCAGGATCGGAAGCTGGCAGTCCAGGAGGATCGCTTGGTAGTGGTTTTTCGTCGCGGCTTTCACGGCTTCCGCTCCATCGCCAACAACGTCGACGTCCAAGCCAAGGCTCGCCAGCATGGCACCGGCCACTGCCTGGCTGACGTGGTCGTCTTCCGCCAGGAGGACGTGACCGGCTCCATTGCGTTCCGTGTCACGCATGGAGGTAGCGAGCGTGTTGTTCGTCGACGGGGGCCATCAGCTCGGTCAACGTGCGGCGTAGGTCTTGGTAGTCGATCTCTACGCCCTGCAGATCAGGCTCCGCCTCAGACAGCAAGCCTGTTGTCGCCTTGGCTTCGAGGCGGCCGCAGGACAGGGCTAATCGCCGGCCGCCCAATTGACAGCCACTCCCTTGGATGATGTGAGCGATGCGGCCCACACCAGGGCCATCACCTGCCTCCAGGGCTACGCGCAGTTCGACGAGACGCGGCTCCGTCTCTCGAATGAACTGGTCGACGAGGTTGGCGAGAAAATGCGAATCGACACCCTGTGCCAGAGCGAACAGTTCGTCGATGACAGCCGGGTCGATCATGACCTCGGCTGCCGCTACATGACCTACCGGCGGCGGCCCGGTCTCCGTCGGCCCGCTCTTGACGGACTCGGCCACCAGGGCGAGCAGAATGTCCTTGGTCAACGGTTTCGCCAGGTAACTGTCCATCCCTTCGGCGAGGCAGCGATCGCGGTCCTCCGGACGCGCCCCAGCAGTCAAAGCGATGATCGGTGTGTGCCGGTCCGCGCCTTCGTGGGCCCGAATAGCCGCAGTGGCTTGATAACCGCTCAGCTCCGGCATTTGACAGTCCATCAAGATGGCGTCGTAGTCCCGATTCGTGACTGCTTCCACTGCTGCGGCCCCGTTGGACACCGTGTCCACGGTGTAACCGCCACCAGCCAGCATTGCGACCGCGACCTTCTGGTTGATCGGATTGTCTTCGGCTAGGAGCAGCCGACCAGCATCCGCGTTGTCGGACCGGGGAAGTCGCGGTGCTGGAACCTGCGCCGTCATTCGCGTTGTCGTTTCACGTGCAGGCGCCGACGCATCCAAGGCGGATGCTTGCTCGGCAATGGCGTGGACGCAAACTGTGAACCAGAACGTGCTTCCCTCTCCAACGCGGCTGGACACGCCACAATCTCCGCCCATCAACGCAACGAGCTGTCCGCTGATCGCGAGTCCGAGGCCGGTGCCTCCGTATTTTCGCGAGGTGGATGTGTCGGCTTGAACAAACGGGTGAAAGATCGAAGCGAGTTTGTCTGGCTCGACGCCATCGCCGGTGTCGGTGACCTCGAAACGTAGGACCGTGTCTGCACCTGGTTCCTCGGCCGCTGTGACGTGAAGGACGATCTCACCGGCTTGGGTGAACTTGATGGCATTGCCAATCAAGTTGGTCAGAACCTGACGCACCCGACCCGGGTCCCCGTAGACCTCAGCAGGGACATGGTTCTCGATGACCGCTGCCAACTCGAGCCCCTTGGTCTCGGCCAGGCCTCCAAGCAGGTCCATCACATCGTCAACGATGTGATGCACGTTGAATTCGATGTTCTCGATGTCGACCTTGCCGGCTTCAACCTTCGAAAAGTCGAGGATGTCGTCGATGATGCTCAGCAGCGCCACACCTGAGGCGCGTACCGTCTCTGCGTAATCGCGCTGGCGCTCGTCAAGATCAGTTTCTAACAGTAGATCCGTCATACCGATCACGCCGTTCATCGGCGTACGGATCTCGTGGCTCATGTTGGCCAGAAAATCTGACTTCAGCCGGGATGCCTCATTGGCTGCATCCCGGGCTTCCGACATGGCCGTCTGCACTTCCAGGGCCTGCCTGGCGAGGTCCTCGGCCCTGATGAAGAGGTTTGCAAAGACCGAGACTTTGGCTCGAATCTCGTCAGGCGGGACAGGAGCAAAGATGAAGTCGACTGCGCCTTCTGAGTAGCGGTTCGTCTTGACAATCTCGTCGCTCGCGAATGCGGTGATGAAGATGATGGGGGTCATCTCGGATTGGCTACGACGACGAATGAGAGCCGCGGTATCGAAGCCGTCCATGTCCGGCATGCAGACGTCGAGCAAGATGACGGCGAAGTCCTCGTCCATCACGCAACGCAATGCTGCGATTCCGGAATCGGCTTCGACGATTGAGTAGCCCAGCGGTGCGAGCACCGACCTCAGAGCTAGCCGCTTTGCCGCATTGTCGTCGACGACCAGAATCGAGACAGGGCTACTAGTGGGGGCCAGGTCGGGTGCTCCGTTGGCGTTCACGCGGCGGGCTGTGCAGTCGCGGGCAACCAGGGTCCGATGGCGGCGAGAAGCTCCGCCGTATTGACCGGCTTGGGAACGTAGTCGTTGGCGCCGGCATCGATGCAACGTTCGCGCTCGCCTACGACCACTTTTCCAGTCACAGCGATGATGGGAATCGACTCGAAGGGTTCGAGCGCACGGACGGCTCGAATCACCGCGTAGCCATCCATGCCGGGCATCATGATGTCCATCAGGACGATGTCGATGTCTGGTGTCCGCTCGAGCGCGGCGATGGCGCCAGGCCCGCTCTCGGCCGCCGTGACAGCGGCGCCGCCTCGTTCGAGAAGTGCCGTCATGGCGAAGACGTTGCGGAAGTCGTCGTCGACCACGAGGACCCTCAAGCCCTCGAAGGGACGACCGTCGAGGCCGACGTGCATGCCTAGATCGGGCGGGTGACCGCTCTCCTTCTGCACCAAGCGGGTGGCTTGGAGCAGCGAGCCCGCGCGTGGTCGCGCAGGCTTAGGGCTCTCCGGAATAGACCCAGTTGCGGGCTGCCCCAACGGCAGGTAGACGGTGAACGTGCTGCCCTGACCCGGCCGACTGGTCACTGTGATCTCCCCGCCGAGCAGGCCGACGAGTTCACGGCTGATCGACAGGCCGAGCCCGGTGCCTCCGTAGAGGCGAGCAGTCGTGCCATCGCCCTGCGCGAACGCCTCGAAGATCCGCTGCTGCATGTTGTCATCGATACCGATTCCGGTATCGATGACGGAGATTGCCACGACCGACGAGGCTTCGGCGAGTGATTCTGTCTCGGCGCTCCAGCCGTTGACTGCCGAGCCGACATGCACACGCACGTCGCCGTGCTCAGTGAACTTGAAGGCATTGGCCAACAGGTTTTTCAGGACCTGCCGCAGGCGTTTCGGGTCAGTGACCATGACCTCCGGGGTACCAGCTGCGACGTCGATCGAGTACTTGAGGCCCTTGCCGCGGGCCACCTGCTCGAACTCGTGGAGAAGTTCCGTGCGTAGCTGTTGGACGGTGAAGTCGGTCATCTCGACGGTGACGGTGCCCGACTCAACCTTGGCCAGATCGAGAATGTCGTTGAGCAGACTCAGCAGGTCCATGCCGGAGGTGCGGATTACGCCGGCGTATTCGACCTGGGTGGCAGTCATGTTGTTGTCTGGGTTGTCCTCGAGTTGCTCAGCAAGGATCAGGAGGCTGTTCAGCGGCGTCCGGAGCTCGTGCGACATGTTGGCGATGAACTCAGACTTGTACTTCGACGAGACCGAAGTCTTGGCAAGTTGAGCGGCCTTTTCCTCTACCAGCTGCTTGGACTGCTCGACCTCACGGTTCTTCTGCTCGGCCTCGATGTTCTGTTCGGCCAGTAGTTTGGCTTGCCGGCCCAGGTCCTCATTGGACTCGCGGAGTTCTTCCTGCTGCGCGAGGAGCTCCTCGGCCTGGGACTGCGACTGCTTCAGCAAGTTCTCGGTCAGCGTGCTGCCTTCGATGGTGCTGAGGACGAGGCCGATGCTTTCCGTGATCTGGTCGAGAAACGCCTGGTGCGTGACGCTGAAGGCGGAGAAAGAAGCGAGCTCGATCACAGCGCGCATCGAACCTTCGAACAGGATGGGCAGGACGATCACATTGAGCGGGGTTGACGCGCCGAGTCCCGAACTGATCCTGACGTAGTCCGCCGGCACCTCAGTGAGCAAGATTCGCTTTTTCTCTTTGGCACATTGACCGACTAGGCCTTCGCCGAGTCGGAAAGCCGTGGACAGATTCCTGCGCTCTTCGTAGCCGTAACCGGCTTGAAGTTCGAGTACCGGCTCGTCGCCATCTGACGGGCTGGTCATCATGTAGAAGACCGCATGTTGGGCCGACACGAGCGGCGCGATCTCAGAAAGGATCATGCTCGAGACCTCGGCAAGGTCGCGCTGACCTTGGAGCATGCGGGTGAAGCGCTCCCGGTTGGTCTTCAACCAGTCCTGCTCCACGTTCTCCCGAGTCGTCTCGCGAAGGTTGCGGATCATCTCGTTGAGCTTGTCCTTCAAGACGGCAACTTCGCCGCTTGCCTCGACCCGGACCTGCCTCGTGAGGTCTCCCTCGGTGACTGCGGAGGCGACTTCGGAGATCGCTCGCACCTGGTTGGTGAGGTTGGCAGCCAACTGGTTGACGTTATCGGTCAGGTCTTTCCATACCCCGGCGACTTCCTTTGACTGCGCCTGACCGCCGAGCTTGCCTTCCACGCCGACCTCGCGGGCCACTCGGGTCACCTCGCCAGCGAACGCGTTCAGCTGGTCGACCATGGCGTTGACGGTGTTCTTCAGCTCGAGGAACTCGCCCTTGACCACGATCGAGATCTTCTTGCTCAGGTCGCCGTTGGCCACCGCGGTCGTGACCTCCGCGATGTTTCGAACCTGGGCGGTCAGGTTGCCGGCCATGACGTTGACGTTGTCGGTCAGGTCCTTCCAGACCCCGCCGACCTCAATGGTGACCGCTGCAGCCTGACCGAGCTTTCCCTCGGTACCGACCTCGCGAGCGACGCGGGTCACCTCGGAGATGAAGCCGTTGAGCTGGTCAACCATGGCGTTGATGGTGTTCTTCAATTCGAGCATCTCACCGCGGACATCCGCGGTTACCTTCTTGCTCAGGTCGCCATCGGCGACTGCACCAATGACACGTTGCATCTCGATGGTCGGACGCACCAGGTCGTCGATCAGGCTGTTGACCGATTCGACGCTGCCGGACCATCCCTGACCCGAGCCTCGGAGCAATACCCGCTGAGAAAGCTTGCCTTCCTTGCCGACCACCTGGCTTACTCGTGCCAGCTCCGCCTCGAGTGCCTGATTGGCGACAATGACGTCGTTGAGACCGTCGGCGACCTTGCCGGCCAATCCCGTCCATTCGAGCGGCATGCGGGCGGTGAAATCACCTGCATTGACCTGGGCCAGAACGTTCAGCAAGGTCCGGACATCAACGTTGTCGTGGACGACCGGCGCTGAATCTGACATTTAGAGCCTCCACGAGGAAAACGGCGTAGCTCACGGAGTGAGCTGTTATCCGTTCCTCAGCGAGGGCATCGACAGGCTGGTCGCAAACCTGATCTTGTGACAGCCATCCCTATTGACCATCTTTGCCCCTGAGCGCTCGACTCCTTCTATTTTGTTGTGGGGGCGGGCGCTGACCACGAGCGTGTTCGACTAGTTCTGGCTCATCACGCTGTAGCGGTCGAGGTAGGGCTGAAAGCGTTCGCGGATTGATGCTGCGTCAACTCCGAAGTCCTCGACGGAGTAGCGGTGGGCACCGTGCTTGCCCTGCGGGTTGCGGGAGAGGTAATCGCTCAGGGCATCCGCAACCGTCAGCTCGCGGTCCAGGAACGCGTAGAGCCCACGCACCGCTGCGACCGGGTCGGCGCGCAGGTCGGCGTACCTCATGTCGTGGATCGGTGTGGCGGGGTTCGCATCGCGAAAACTGTCGACCCGCTGCACCGACTCGACAAGGACGTCGGTCCAGCGGTCCACGATGTAGGCCGTGTGATCGGCGTCGCTGAAAGTTCCCGACAAACAACGGATCAGGCTGAACGCCGACGTGGCCACCTCGACGGGGTCGCGGTGCAGGTAGACGAGCCGAGCGTCGGGATAGACGGCGGTCAGCGCGTCGAGAGCGAGCGCGTGGTGCGGCGACTTCAGGCTCCACTGGCCGCGGACCCCACCCGACTGCAGCACCTGCAGACACAGCTTGTGGTGTCGGTACGCAGACTGCTGATCGGTTTTCATCAGCCACTGCCCGTACGTCGGGACGTTGGCGATGCTCTCCCAGAGCAGCGCCTTGAAGTCCTGGGCCATCAGCGCGATGCACTCGGTCGGCGCATCTGCGTCCTCCCGATGGATCGCGCTGAGCTGCGGGTTGAGCAGGTGGAGCATCTCGAGGTTCCCGCGGACTGCTTCGACGCGCTCGCCCTGCCGGAAAGTCTCCGGTGTCGCCGGCGGTGCGGTATCACCCGCCTCCCAGTGGAGCAGCGATCGGTTGGCGGGATCCTGGTCGAGCAGGTTGCTCAACAACGTCGTGCCGGCGCGGAACAGCCCGATGACGAACACCGGCTGCGTGATGACTTCACCGGCGACCTCGTGGCGCCGCGCGTGGTCGATGACCTTCAGCCGGTTGGTGAGCTGGTTGTGCAGATTGCCCTGCAGAGCTAGGTCGCCGAGCTCACTGAGCTGTGCCTCGGCGTCGAGTGCGGCGCAGTAGATCTCGAGTCCCTCATGGAAGGACGCGTCGCCCCACTGGTCGAGGCCGGTCTCAGTCTCCGCGGCGTCCAGGAGGGCGGCCGGATCGAAGCCCGTCACCGGGTCACGTCGACGACCGTGCGTCCGCTGGTACGCCGGGCCGCGTGGTCGTCGAGCGCGGTGCCAACCTCCCCCATCGCGATGACGCGACCGACGTACGGCGTGATGGAACCGTTGGCCACCAGCGCAGCCAACTCTTCGTGCACCTGCTTCCCGACACTCGGCGGCACCATGTTGAGGCCAAATCGGCGAAACCCGGGATCGGGCTCGTTGTAGGCGAGGATCGTGCCGACCACGCTGAAGTTGCCCATCGAGACCTTGCGGAGCGGCCGCCCGGTCATACCCCCGTCGACGTCGTCGTTGAAGCCGACCGGCAGGTAGCGACCCTCCGGAGCGATACACGTCCAGACCGCTTCGGTGTGCTGTCCCCCGACGACGTCGAAGATGACGTCCGCGCCATGACCGGCCGTCGCCGCCATCACTGCGTCGAAGAGGTCCTCGCTCGTCGAGTCGATCGCCACGGCAGCGCCAAGCTCGAGACAGGTCTTGCCCTTGTCGGGACCACCGGCAGCCGCGATCACGTGCGCACCCTGTGCTACGCCGAGCTGGATCGCGGCAGTACCGACGGCACTCGCGGCGCCGATTACGAGCAGTTGCTCACCTGGCTGCAGCCGCGCCCGGCGTACTAGCGCCAGGTAGGAAATATGGAACGGCAGCGTGAACGCCGCCGCCTGAACATCGTCAAGACTTTCCGGCGCCTCGAACAGCGCGGTCGCGGGGATGAGCGCTTGCTCTGCCAGACCGCCCATGGCCATCGGCGTGATGCCGACGACGCGCTTCCCCACCCACTGCTCGAGACCTTCTGCGGCCTCCTCGACGGTGCCGCACACATCCATCCCGAGTGTGAACGGCGGCTGCGCCATGACGCTGGCCAGCCCGCCACGGCACCGTGCGATATCGCCGTAGTTCAACGAAGCCGTCGACACTCGAACCCGGACTGTCCCGGGCGTTACTTCCGGGGCGTCGACGTCCTCGACCGTGACAACCGCCGACGGCTCACCGTGCTCGATGACGCGTGCTGCGCGCATGCCCTCTCCGCCTCCACCGACGTGCTCGGTACGCCGAGCTGCGGACGGTCGGTCATGCTGCCACCTCCCGCAGCGACAGGCCGGTGACGATACCGGGGACGATCCGGATGTAGTGATCGCGTTCGCCATCCGCCCAGGGCGCAAAGGGCAACTGCCGGGCACGGGCGACTTCGCTCTGCTCGGTCACGGCGATTGCGTCGCCGACGATGAGCACGGACCAGCCGCACTGAGTTGATGGATCAATCTCATCAACCTCGAAGGCGACGACAGCATCCCGGCAACAGGCCGCGAGCCGACCGTTGGCCGTGGTCCGGAAGACGACCGCTGTTCCGTCCATTGTGTAGTTCACCGGCAGCACTTGCGGCAAGGCTCCATCGGTGAACGCAACACGGCCGACGACCGCTGACCGCAGCAGCGCTTCGCATTCACTGCGGGTCAGCACGATCGATTCGACGCGGGCTCGGGCCAGTGTCATGAGCAGGGCTTACCGAATGACGTCATCGACAGGACGGCGATGCGTGGTCGGGCGACCGGTCCCATAGCCCATGCGGAGCAGCATCTGCGGGTGTCCGACGGTCCCGAGTGCGTGCCCGAGCCGGAGCCGGGCAGCAGGGATCTCAAGCACCTGGGTCATCGGGGCGGCACTGACGCCGTTGGCGGCGGCACGCAGCAACAACTGCCCGAGCGCCATACCGGCCTCCAACCAAGATTGACGGCCGTCGGACTCCGTACCGATGACAACGAACAGCGGGTGCTCGGCCGGCGGCGGGTCTTCGCTTGGGACGTAACCAGCAGTCACGCTGCCATCGACGTCGAAGTTACGGAGCGGAATCGTCGACCCGCGAGCCTCCACCGGTGTCGAGTCAACGGCTTGCCGCGGGACTCCGTCCACGGCAGCAGAGTCGTAGCGGCTCCACGACGCCAGTTCCGCAACATAGGCGAGGTCGGCGCGTTCGAGTTCATCGGCGTGCCCCAGCAGGACAGCGGCGACGACCTCATCGCCCGGACGATCGAGTGGCCGCAACCACACGCCTTCGGACTCGACCGCAGCGCGGAACTCTTCGATGAGCGCCGCGGGAAGCGGCCGGTCTGCGTACCGGCCGCGGTCGGTGTACCGGATGGGCAACGCTTGCACCAGCTGCTTCTCGGCCCCGGTAGCGGGCTGGCGACCCGTCACGGTCAACACAGCGAGCAGATCGTGCTCGCCGTCGTCCGGTAGGACGTTGGTGTCGACAGACCAGCCCATTCCGCGCAGCGCCACCCGGGCCAGGGCGATCGCCGCACCGCAGCCGATGTGCAGTTCCCGGTCGATCGGGTCGACCACGGCGAGGTTGCGGGATCGATCGGCGTGCACCTCGATGCCATCGGGACGGACGTGGAACCACCACGGTTGAGCGTTGTGCAGGGAAGGCGCGAGACCCGCTGCCTCGACCGCGGTGCGCAGCTCGTCTTGGGAAACGATCAGCGGTGTGCTCTGCCCAATACTCATGCGTTCATGCAAGCCCACGTCGGCCCGTCACCCCAGGGCCGGGATGCCCGACCGTGCGGGACTTTCGTCCCTACTTTGCGTTCTCGCCCGGCTTGCGGCGCCCCGTGACACCCTGACCTGGTGACGTCAGGCAGTGGCGGGCAGGCGGGCAGCGGCGTACCCGCACCAGATCGGCTACGCGAGCTCCTCGAGGCCGTCCTCGCGGTCGCCGAGGACCTCGAGCTGCAGGCCGTCCTGCTTCGGATCACCGAAGCGGCCGTATCTCTCGTCGATGCGCAGTACGGCGCGCTGGGGGTCATCAGCGACGACGAGACGTTGTCGCAGTTCATCACTGTGGGAGTCGACGACGCGACGCACGAGCAAATCGGAGGGTTGCCGAGTGGCCGCGGCATCTTGGGTGTGCTCATCCATCAGCCGCATTCGCTTCGCCTCGACAATCTCGCTGAGCATGCGGCGTCGTACGGCTTCCCGCCGAACCATCCGCCGATGCGGACGTTCCTGGGTGTCCCGGTTCGCGTGCGCGACGAGGTTTTCGGCAACCTGTACCTCACCGAGAAACGTGGCGGGAAAGTCTTTGATGCGGACGACGAAAACATCGTGCAAGCGCTCGCAGCTGCCGCTGGCGTGGCCATTGCCAACGCCCGCCTCTACGAGGGTGCGATGCGACGCGAGCGGTGGCTAGCTGCCTCCGCCGAGGTGACAACGCGTCTGCTGTCGGGCACTGACGTGGTCGAAGTTCTGAATCTCATCGCGGAGCAGGCACGCGTCCTGACCGACAGCGATCTTGCAGTTATCGCACTTCCGGCGGGCGATGGATCCCTGCTGCTCGAAGTGGCCCACGGCGAACACGCGGGTGCCGTCCGCGGTGCGGTCATCCCCGTGCGTGACTCTTTGATTGGTCGGGTCTTCCGGGAGGGCGAGCCGCTACTCGTAACGGATCTGACGAGAAACGACAGGGCGTACGCCGCGATGCGTTTCCCCGTAGCCATGGAACCCGCGATGCTTGTGCCGTTGCGCTCGGCCGGACTGACGAGCGGCGTACTGGCGGTGGCGAACCAGGCCGGTGGTCGGCAGTTCAGCCAGGCCGACCTAGGGACGCTCATGGCATTTGCGGGCCAGGCCGCCGTCGCCCTCGAACTTGCCGAGCGTCGCCGCGATGCCGAGCAGTTGAGCGTCTTCGCCGACCGAGATCGGATTGCTCGCGACCTTCACGACCTCGTCATCCAGCGTCTCTTCGCGACCGGCATGCAGCTCGAAGGCGCGACGCGGCTGATCGACAAGCCCGAGGCGATCGAGCGGGTACGCCGCGCCGTCGAGGACCTAGACGACACGATCCGCGAAATCCGTTCGACGATCTACGCCCTCCAGGCGCCCGACCGCGGCGACTCGGGAAGCCTCCGTGCCCGCCTGCTCGGCGCACTAGAAGAGATCACTGGCCCACTCGGGTTCAGCCCGTCATTGCGTCTCGACGGCCTCGTCGACACGTTGGTTCCCGAGCCCGTCGCCGACCATCTGCTTGCCGTTGTCCGCGAGGCGCTGACCAACGTGACCAAGCACGCTCAAGCGACAACAGCCGAGGTGCATCTTGTGGTCGACGATGACCGCGTGCAGTTGACAATCCGTGACAACGGGGTCGGTCTACCTGAGGGCGGACGCCGCAGCGGACTGACCAATCTCGCCGAGCGGGCCAGATCGATCAACGGGACGTTCAGTGCTGCCGCGATGATCGAGGGTGGCTCCGAGTTGATTTGGGCGGCACCGATCGACCGACGTTGACGACACCCGCAACTGGAGACGTCAGCTTGGCTGGTCGTGACGTAGCTCGGCGGCCAACACGGCCGCTTGCGTGCGACGTTCCAGGCCGAGTTTGGCAAGCAGCGACGACACGTAATTCTTCACGGTCTTCTCGGCGAGGAACATCCGCTCACCGATCTGTCGGTTCGTGAGTCCTTCAGCGATGAGGTCGAGAATCTTGCGCTCCTGGTCGGTCAACCCGCCAAGCGGGTCCTTGCGCGTCACCTGATCACGAAGGCGCGCCATCACCTGGGCGGTGACCTGCGGGTCGAGCAATGAGCCGCCGGCGGCGACCGTGCGAACGGCACCGACGAGATCGCTGCCGTGGATCTGCTTCAACACGTAGCCCGCGGCGCCGGCGAGGATGGCGTCGTACAACGCATCGTCATCGGCGAACGACGTCAACATCAGGCAAGCGAGCTCAGGCATCCGCGACCGCAGTTCTCGGCAAACCGTGACCCCGTCACCATCGGGCAACCGGACATCGAGGACAGCGACCTGCGGGCGGGAGGCTGGCACGCGATCAATTGCTTCTTGCGCTGTCGACGCCTCCCCCACCACCACGATGTCCTGCTCCGACTCGAGGAGATCCTTCACGCCGCGACGGACGATCTCGTGATCGTCGAGCAGAAACACCCGGATTGCCTCGGTCTCAGCCACAACTGCACGGTAACCGACTCGGACGCACGCCTACTCAGGACTTAAGACCCCGCCAAAGGGGCCTTTTGCCGCTCCCGCCCGGGGTGCCGCGGTGCCTACCGTCGGGCAGCAAGCCAAAACGATCGGAGCACGCCATGACAGCCGTCCTCCCGGACCACGAGGCGTGGCTCACGCGTGCTGGCCGTGTGCATGTTCGCGGTGGCCGCTCTGAGGACGTGGCAGCAACGCGGTCGCTACATGAGCGACTGTCACCCTGGTCGCGCTACCTGCGGTACTTCACCGGCGCCCCCAACGTCGAACGAAGCATCGGGCGCCTCCTGCGGCCACCCGATGAGACGCACGAAACCGTCATCGCCTTGATCGACCGGGAGATCGTCGCGGTCGCCTGCTACGAACGATTGGACGATCCCCGCCTGGCCGAGGTCGCCTTCCTCGTCGACGAAGGCCACCACGGGCAGGGTCTTGCCACGCTCCTACTCGCCGAGCTCGTCAACGTGGCGCGGGCGCGAGGCGTCCATCGGTTCGTTGCCGAAGTCCTGCCGAGCAACAGTGGAATGCTCAGCGTTTTTCGCGACATCGGCCTCCGCACCGAGGTCAGCTCGGGCACGGACTCGGTGCACATCGAGATACCACTCGACGATGAGCCCTGGGCCCTGCACGGCTGGCCGGATCTTGCCCAGTCTGTGCTCGACCCGTCGAGGGTGCGAGAGCACTCCGGCGCGACCAGAAGGAACCGACCATGCTGACAAAGGCGCGCACGATGCTGACCCGCGACACCGCCGACTATCTGATCGCCATGGCTTCCCGCGCTCCGTCGGTGCACAACACCCAACCCTGGCGGTTCCGGTTCGTCGACAACTCGATCGAGCTTCGGGTCGATCCAGCCCGCCGACTGCACGTGGCCGACCCCTTGGGCCGCGAGCTCGTAATCAGCTGTGGGGCCGCCCTTTTCAACCTCCAACTCGCCATCAAGAAACTCGGCCTTGTCCCGCGCGCTCACCTGCTTCCAGAGCGAGACGGCGATCCTGGGCTACTCGCACGCGTGCAGGGCCTGCCGTCGACAGAGCCGTCACACGAGGAACTGCAGATGCTCGCGGCCATCACCCGGCGCCACACGCACCGCGAACCCTTCACTGAGGGCGGACCCGACCCCGCCTTGGTCGCAGACCTTCGCGTGCTGGCGCGACTCGAAGGCGCTCAACTTGCCGTCCTCACTGACAACAAGACCGCTGACCGCGTGCTCGACCTCGCTTGGGCTGCCGACGCCGAACAGTGCGCCGACATCGCGTGGAGCGGCGAGATGGCCCGATGGGCAAACGACCCGGCCGAGCCGCGGCGCGATGGTGTGCCACCCGAGGCGTACCCGAGCACGATGCCCGAGCGATCAACCGGCCAACTTCCCGGACGCGACTTCGCTCTCGGCCGACATTGGGGCACCACCAAGACCAGCGGAACGGGCGGAAAGTCGGTGTTGGTCGTGCTCACCACTGATGGCGACGGTCCAAAGGACTGGCTTCGCGCGGGAATGGCGCTACAGCGGTGTTTGCTTCGCGCGGCAATGGACTCGGTGTTTGCACGCTTCGCTACGCAACCGTTGGAGCTGCCCGAGATCCGCGCAGCTGTGCGCGATGCGGTGCGCACTCCTGGCTTCCCGCAGATGGTCTTCCAGCTCGGATACGCGAGCTCCGGCGGCCTCACACCACGGCGACCCGTGCACGACGTTTTGGACACGTCTTCGGAGTCCGCGGCGGTCAACCAATCCGCTGACTAACGGCAGCCTCAGTCAACGCCGGACGGGCAGTTGGGTGGGCAATCGAGATCAGCCGAGCTGCCTGCTCCCGTTGTGACACCCCCCAAAGCAACGCCGTTCCCTGCTCGGTGACGACGGCGCTTTGCTGGAACGACGTCGCCGGTGCTTGCAATCGAGGGACGACGGTCGACACATCCGCAGCCGGATGCCACGAGGGCAACGCGATGATCGCCTGCCCGTCCTGCGCGTGCAGGGCGCCGACGACGAAGTCGCTTTGACCCCCGAACCCCGAATGAATGCGACCACGGACATACGACGCGTTCGCCTGCCCGTACAGGTCGACCTCAATCGCGGCGTTCACCGAAGTCATCGCAGGTTGACGCGAGATCCACGAGGGATCGTTCGTCCGCTCGGTCCGAGTCATCACGACTCGATGGTTGCCATCTAGCCACGAGTACAACTCGGGAGATCCCCAGACGAACGACGTAACGATCGGCGCATCAGCGTCGAGCGCCCCCGCTCGGTCGAGAGCGAGCATCCCGTCCGTGAACATCTCGGTCCACACACGCAGACCGCGCCGGTCGCCCAGCAGATCGAGCACACCATTCGGCACCGAGCCGATTCCCAGTTGCAGCGTCGCCGCCTCGGGCACGAGCGCCGCGACATTCGCTGCGACCAGACGAGACCGGTCGTCGATCGGCCTGGGCACGATCGTGCCCAGTGGCTCGTCCACCTCAACCGCGATGTCGACCTCGTCTGGGTGCAGCGCCGCGTCGCCGTAGGTGTACGGCATCGATGTGTTGACCTGTGCGATGACCAGACCACCGCGTGCACGCGCCGCCTCGATAGCCGCAGGCAGGATGTTGACCTCCGTCCCCAACGACAGGACACCCGATCGCGGAGGACTGACGTTGACGACGACAACGTCCGGTGGTGTCGCGGTCCGCAGCATCTGCGGGACAAGACTCAGCCGCGATGGCAGGTAAGACAACCGAGCACTGTCGCGCATTCCGACGCCAACGAACGGCGTCTCGAGCGCCACATCACTGCGGTCCGGCACCCCGACTGGGGCGTTGAGCATGAAGAGCCGATACGACGCCAGCTCCGCATCAATCGCTCGAAGGAGCGTCCACGGCACGGCACCGTTACCGCCCGAAACCACGCGAATCGACCCGGGGCCGGACGCCAGCCCGGCCAACCGCCGGCGTACCGCCTCGATTGTCGTCACCCGCACCAGCCCATCGTCCCCTGGCGTGGAATCGAGGTCTTTCGCCGGGCCGACCCGGGACTTTCGGCCCGAGCGCAACTCGAGGCAGACGAGCAGGGTGAGAACCGCAAGGACATCCGCAAGCCACTTGGTGGCGATACGAGGAGGAAGAAATGCGCAGGAAGGCTTTCGACAAGGTTCTAACCGCTGGCGGCATGGTTGTCATGATCATGCTTGTCGCTGCAGGAGGCCTCCTGCTGTGGGGCCACAACTTCGCCCACAACCAGGTGAAGACGCAGCTTGCACAACAGCAGATCTTCTTCCCACCTGCGGGCAGCGATGCGCTGAAGTCACCGGAAGTGGGCAAGTACCTGAACAAGTACGCCGGCCAGCAACTGGTCAACGGCGAGCAGGCCAAGGCCTACGCGGACCATTTCATCGGTGTGCACCTCAAGGGCGTCGCTGACGGCCAGACCTATGCGCAGGTCAGCACCAAGGCACAGGCTGACCCGACGAACGTGGCACTGCAAGGCCAGGTAGCGAGCCTGTTCAAGGGCGAGACGCTGCGCGGGCTGTTGCTCAACGCCTACGCGTTCGACAAGGTCGCGTCAATCGCGCTCGTCGGCGCCATCGTGAGCTTTGCGCTCGCCGGTCTGATGGCGCTGCTGTCCATCCTCGGTGTCGCGCACTTGCGCCGGGTCTCTCCTGAGGTGGAGATCTTTGCCGCAAACGGCAAGGTCGGCCACAAGACGCCGGTGACAGTCGGCTAACTGCCACCAGGCAAGAAGAGCCGGTCATCCCACAACTGGGGTGGCCGGCTCCTCTGTCGTCGAAACTAGCCCACTATGGCGAGGTATTGGTGCACGGATCGAACCGCTGTCGAGCCCTCACCGACCGCCGCCGCGACGCGCTTGACGCTGCCGGACCGAACGTCCCCCGCCGCGAACACTCCCGGCAGGCTCGTCTCCAAGGAAAGCGGAGTTCGATCCAAGTGCTCCCATGCAGAGCCCAGGTCGGCCGCCGTCAGGTCGCGGTCGGTGCGGATGAACCCGTCCTCATCGACGGCGATGTCGCCAGATAGCCATGATGTTGCCGGGTCGGCTCCGATGAAGCAGAAGACGGCCACCGCTTTGAGGTCGTCCGTGTTGCCATCCACCTTGCTGCGCACGACAACTCCATCGAGCCGGCCCTCCCCCTCCAACGACGCCAGCTCGGTATCGGTCAATACGTCGATGCGGTCATCTGCCTCGATCCGAGTTACCAGGTAGCGGCTCATCGACCGGCCCAGGTCGGGTCCTCGAATGACGATGTGCACGGGGCAGCCCTTGCCAGCCAGGAACAACGCGGCTTGCCCGGCTGAATTGCCGCCACCGAGAACGACGACTGGACTGCCTGCGCACAAGCCGGCCTCAGTCAGCGTGGTGGCGTAGTAGACGCCGTTTCCCTCGCGCGCTTCCCACCCGGCTAGACCCGGACGTCGGTATTCCGCGCCGGACGCGACGATCACGGCGCGAGCCGGAACCTCACTACCGTCAACGAGCGTCACCACATGGAACCCGTCGTCCGTGCGCATGCCAACTGCGGCGCACGGTGACGCGATACGAGCCCCGAATCGCTCTGCCTGAATAGTTGCGCGCTCGGTGAGCTCCAACCCCGAAAGTCCTTGCGGGAAACCGAGATAGTTTTCGATCCGGCTCGAACCACTGGCCTGACCTCCGACAGCCACCGCATCGAGTGTGACGGTCGACAGGCCCTCCGAGGCGCCGTACACACTGGCCGCTAAACCCGCCGGGCCGGCGCCGATAACAACGAGGTCGAAGATGTGCCCGGGCATCGGTCGGAAGGTCAGCCCAAGCAAATCCGCGAGCTCACCGGGTGTCGGCTGGCGGAGCACGCCGACTGAAGTGACGACGACAGGGATTTCGGTGGGGCGTCCGCCGTAGCGTGCGAGCAGCCCCTCCGCGTCTTTCTCCGCATCCAGGTCGACCCAAAGATGTGGCAGCCCTGATCGGATCAGAAATGCGCGGAGGTCTTGCGTCTGGCTGGAGAAACGTGACCCGATGACTTGGATGCTGTTTGCGCCTGCCCCGTCGCGGAGTAGGTGGCGGCGGTCCATGAATGCGGCCAGGACGATGTCGCCGAACTCAGAGTCACCCGCCATCAGCCTCCGCAGCTCGGTCCGCGGAACGGCGATGATCTGGCCGGCGCGGGATACCCGCGCCGTCAGGCGGGACCGTTCGTCAGTGAGCAGCCCGAGCTCGCCGAGGAAACGTCGTGATCCATGCGTGACCACGACGATCTCTTGCTCGAGGGTGCCTCCCACGATCTCGACTTCCGCGTCGAGAATCGCAATGAACGGAAAGCCCTCATCGCCGGCGCGGTACAGCACATCGCCCACGGACACAGTCCGGAGTTCGCCTACTTCCCTGAGAGTCGCGAACTGCTCGTCGGTCAGCTCCGCCTCAGAGGGCAGTCCCAGCTCGGCCACGACTCTCCTTACTCAACGCTTCCCGCAGTCAGCTCCCCGGGACGACCTCGAGCGACTGCACGTGCTCCTCCTTCACGCGGAGGATCGCCTCCTTGCCGCGAAACAGCACCACCCAGCCGTCCTCGCGTTGAACATCGACGTCATCGAAGGTTTCGCGGACAACCTGCCCCTCGTCCCCGTAGACCATTTGATACGTAGGCACGGCGGCCCTCCTTACTAGTCCAACGCCTCGATACGGGCAACCAAACGTTGCGAAAACTCGCGAATCTGTTCCAGCTCGGCCGGGCTAAATTCATCGATCACCAGCGATCTCACGTTAGCGGCATGCGCCGGGGCGCTGGCAACGAGCTTCGCGTAACCGGCCTTGGTGAGGATCGCGTTGGTGAACCGCCCGTCCGTGGGATCAGGTTCACGTCGAATAAGGCCGCGCGCCTCCAGTCGCTTCACCAGATGTGACAGCCGCGAGAGCGATGCGTGGGTCAGCTCGGCCAACTCGCTCATCCGCAAGGTGTGGTTGGCATCCTCGGAGAGCCTCGCCAAGGTGTGGTACTCGATGAAGCTCAGGCCAGAGTCGCGCTCCAGCTGACACTCGAGCGCCCACGGAAGCGTGTGCAGGGCATGGGCGATCGCACGCCAGGCCGCCTCCTCGTCGGCGGTGAGCCAGCGCGGGGCCTTCGACGGGGCCCTGCTGGATCGCACTGCAGTCGCGCGCGGCATGGGCCCACCCTACGCCGATGACTTGACAGTTCAAGTGATCGGCGTAGGTTGGTTAGTTGAAGGTTCAAGTCATTGTTGTGGTCGGACTGTTTGGAGGGCGCGATGCCTGCCGTCACTGTCGATAACCCGCTCGTCCTGCCACGTGTCCCCCGGCCCGACCCAGCGACCACGACCGATCGACCGGTCACGCATGTGGTGCAGTCCCAGCGGCAAGTGGAAGGCGCTGGCTTCGAGATCTGGCGCCCCTTCCCAGGAGCCGTTTCCCTCGCCGAGACGGACCCGTTCCTGCTGCTCGACCAGTTGGGGCCGCTCATTAATGGCCCCGGCGAGGCAGCCGGCGCACCGTGGCATCCGCACCGTGGGTTCGAGACCGTCAGCTACGTCCTGGACGGCGAGGTCTCCCATCACGACACCAACGGCGGCGGTGGCGTTATCGCTGAAGGCGACACCCAGTGGATGACAGCTGGGGCCGGCATCCTGCACGACGAACTGCCGACCGAGCGGATGTACCGGCTCGGTGGACCTGCCCACGCCGTACAGCTCTGGGTGAACCTGCCGAGCCGACTCAAGTTCACCGCGCCGCGGTATCAAGCCATCACGCGGGACGACCTCGTCCTGCTCACTAGCGACGACGGCGGTTCCTTGTTGCGTCTCATCGCGGGCGACCTCGCGAGCCATGAGGGTCCAGGGGTCACGCACACGCCCATCACCTACTTGCACGCGACGATCGCACCGGGCGCGCAGCTGTCGCTGCCCTGGAGCCCCGACTTCAACGCGATGGCCTACGTCCTAACCGGTCAGGGATCCGCCGGACCTCAGCAGCGGCTGATCCGCGATCACGAGCTCATCCAGTTCGGTGCGGGCGACAACATCGTGCTGCGCGCCGCCGACCGGATAGTTGGCAACTGGGACGCGCTGGATGTGTTGGTGCTCGGCGGCCTACCGATCCGCGAGCCGATCGCACACTACGGGCCATTCGTTATGAACACCCGGGACGAGATCACCCAAGCCATCACTGACTACCAGGCCGGTCGTCTCGGAACCATTCCGGCCGACCAGATGGCCCCCCGCCGATTCTCCTGACCATCCCTCGTCGCCATCACCCAAAGCACTGAGGAGCAAGACATGCCAAAGATTGGCGTCATTCTCGGAAGCACCCGCCCGGGCCGCAACGGCGAGCAGGTCGCGCGCTGGGTCATGGACATCGCATCGCGGCGCGACGACGCGGAATTCGACCTGCTCGACCTGGCCGACTATCCGATGCCGCACCTCGACGAACCGCTCCCACCATCGATGGGCCAGTACCAGAACCAGCACACGCAGGAATGGGCAGCGACCATCGACCAGTACGACGGATTCATCATGGTGACGCCGGAGTACAACCACTCGACATCGGGGGTGCTCAAGAACGCCATCGACTACCTCTACGCAGAGTGGAACAACAAGGCCGTCGGCTTTGTCTCTTATGGAGCTGTCGGTGGCGCCCGGGCAGCAGAGCATCTGCGACTGGTCTCAGGTGAATTGAAGATGGCCGATGTGCGGACCCAAGTCGCACTATCGATGATCACCGACTTCGAGAACTATTCGAAGCTGACACCGAACGATCGGCATGTGCAAGCACTCAACACGCTCATCGACGAAGTCATCGCATGGAGCGCCGCGCTTGCACCACTCCGCGCAGTAAAGGTCTGACCAGCACCAGGGCTTTCTCCCGGACCCAATAGCGTGACCGCATGGGACGTTTCACAGACAAGGTGGCGATCGTCACCGGAGCCGGCGGCGGGATCGGTGCTGCGACCGCACGTCAGCTTGCGCGGGAGGGCGCGGCGGTAACAGTCGCTGACATCGACGGTGACCGCGCGCAGGAGATTGCTGACGAGATCACGAGCGCAGATGGGCAGGCGCGGGTACAGGTCGTCGACGTCAGCGACCCGGCGGCCGTCGAGACCATGGTTGCCGACACGGTGGCGGCGTACGGCGGCCTCGATGTCCTGCACAACAACGCGGCCGCGCTCGACCAGAACCGTCTCGACCAGGACATCGTGACGATGGACCTCGCGACCTGGGACCGCGTGCTGTCGGTCAACCTGACCGGTCCCATGCTCGGCTGCCGATTCGCCATCCCACGCATGATCGAACGTGGGGGCGGTGCGATTGTCAGCACGGCGTCTGCGGCCGCCTTTTACGGCAGCCGCACTCTTGCGGCGTACGGCACATCTAAGGGTGGGCTGGTGGCACTCACTCGATACGTCGCCGCCGCGTACGCCGACCGCGGCATCCGATGCAACGCCGTCGCACCAGGAGTCGTGGTCGACAGAGACGGACTAGAGGCTCTTGGCGGCGCGCAGGGGCCGCGCCTGAAGAAGTACTCCGACGCCCATCTCACCGGTCGCCCTGGTTACCCAGAAGAAGTCGCCGCTGCCGTCGCGTGGCTCGCTTCCGATGAGGCAGCGTTTGTCACCGGTGAGGTGTTACGTGTCGACGGCGGGCTCACCGCAATCTCACCGCTGCACTAGTCGGTGGCTTGGTTGATCCTGATCATGTTGCCCGAAGGATCGCGGACGGCGCAGTCGCGAACCCCCCAGGGCTGATCGATCGGTTCCTGGAGCACCTCTGCGCCGGACGCCCGCACCTTTTCGAACGTGCCGTCGAGGTCCGACGTGCGAAAGATGACGGCGTTGAGCGAGCCCTTGGTCACAAGACTGAGGAGGGCGTCACCATCTGCTGCTGGCCGGCCTGCGTGCGGTTCGACGAGCACGATCTCGATGTCGGGTTGAGAAGGTGGCGAGAAGGTCAACCAGCGGAAGCCCTCGGAGGCCACGTCGTTGCGCAACTCGAGTCCGAGAACATCCCGGTAGAACGCCAACGCCAGGTCCGGGTCATGAACAGTGATGTAGCAGTGCGACAGTGAGATATCCATGTCGGCAACGCTAAGGGACTGCGACCGCGGAGGCTTCTCCATTCCTGCTCGGCCGCGTGACCACCTTGGCAACACAAGCCGGCACGGCCGCGCCCGCGCTGTGATCCCGTTCGCGATATGCGGTCGGGCTCTCACCAACCAGCTCGGTGAACCGCGAGCTGAACGAACCCAGCGAGGTACACCCGACCATCAAGCAGACCTCGGTGATGGTCAGGTCCCCGCCCCGCAACAGCGCCTTCGCCCGCTCGATCCGGCGCGTCATCAGATAGCTGTACGGCGTCTCGCCGTAAGCGGCACGGAACTGCCGCGAGAAGTGCGCCGGTGACATCAGCGCGGCGCGCGCGAGCGCCGGGACGTCGAGTGGTTGGGCGTACTCGCGGTCCATGAGGTCACGTGCACGACGCAGGTGCGCGAGGTTGGCCAGCTCCTCCGGGGTCATTCGACGAGCGTAATCCGTGCTCGCTACTTGGACGACCACTTCGGGTCACGCCCGGCGAGCGCTAGCACCTCGTCGAGTGGAGGAGCATCGTCCGGCACTGGGCGCGAGGGTCCGAACGGGACTGTTGGACCGGCCGGAGCGTCCGGGCTGGAGAACATTGTGAGGAAACCACGCGCGGCATCGAGCAGTTCCGCGTCGACGTCGTACGCCTGACCGGTAGCACGCGCGACGTCCCAGCCGTGCACGACGAGCTCGTCGGCCACGGTCAGGCCGACCATCTCTCCCGGCGCGTCCATGCCGGCGATCCTCGTCATGCCGTCCCAGGCTTCGGGGTCGCGCCACGCCTGCACCAACGTGTCGAGGTCGCGTGGGATGCGCGTCCGCCAGTCGCCGCCGAGCCGTGCCGCGTCGCCCGATGGTCCTTGGTCGCCGTATGTCCCAGTGTCCTTCTGCGCCGCGGCGGTGAACGCGAGCGCCAGTCCACCAATGTGGTCGACGAGATCACCAAGCGTGTAAGCGGGGCAGGGTGTCGGCTTGCCGAGATCCTCATCGGTAACCCGCGCGACGAGGTCTGCAAGGCGTCGAGCTCCGGGGCCCAAGTCAACGATGGTCATGACTAGTCCTCGAGGGTGTAGTCGCCGTACTGCGCTGGCCCAGCCGGCTCGTACGTCGCGATGATCACACCGGTGCTCGTCGTCGTAGAACTGACGAGACGAAGCGCGGCACCCTTCTCACGATCATTGAACAGCTTCTTGCCAGAGCCGAGCACGACGGGGAAGAAAAACAGTCGGTACTCGTCGATGAGGTCGTGCGCGATCAGTGTCTGCGCGAGGTCACCACTGCCGTGGACTTGCAGTTCGTTGCCAGGCTGGTCCTTCAGCTTGGCAACCTCGGCGGCGACATCGGCGCCGAGGACCGTCGTGTTGTTCCACTCAGCAGATTTCAGGGTTGTCGACGCGACGTACTTCGGCAGCTCGTTGAGCTTGGTCGCGACGGTGTTGTCTGCGTCGGTGACCTTCGGCCAGTAGCCGCTGAAGATGTCGTAGGTCTTGCGGCCCAGCAGGAACGCGTCGGCGTTCTGGAACCAGCCGTCCACCGCCGACCCGAAATCCTCATCCCCGTAGGGGTAGGACCAGCCGCCGTGCTTGAAGCCGCCTTCGGGATCCTCGTCCGGACCGCCAGGTGCCTGCAGCACGCCGTCGAGAGTGAGAAAGGTGTGCAGAGCCAGTCGCATCGTCGTCTCCTCGGTCGAATCGGTCTTACCTCAGTAGACGTACCGGCAACGCCAAACTAATCGGCTCCCGGGCTGGATCGGAGTCAACCAGGCGGTAGGGAACCGCGAAGCATCGTCGAAGTACAGGGAATGGCACCCCGGTCTCGGCTCGGTCTGTTCGGGCTCGCTCTGGCCGTTGTGTCGGCGTCAGCCTTATCAGCCTCCGCGGTCGCGCCGGACCACAGGCCCGCGGAGACCAACATTAGTCAGGACATCAGCACCGACAACGGCGAGCCGAGCGTTGCAGCAGACCCTCACGATCCCCGCAACATCATCGTCGGGTATCTGCAGAACAACGGGGCTGGCATGCATGCCGCGATGTACCGGCAGGTGCCGACGGTGCAACACCTCCAGTCGACACTCCAAGATTGCAGGTACGCCGTGACCCACGACGGTGGACGCAGCTGGAAACGGCGGCAGATCCCATACGCAACGTCCTCCGAACAGGCGGTCCTGAACAACTGCTCCGACGAAACAGTCCTCTTCGATCACCGAGGCACTGCGTACATGACCGTTTCCGCCTTCAACCAGCCGGGGTTCGTCGCGGTCACCGAGGTGCGCTTGCTGATTTCGCACGATGCCGGTGAGACTTGGAGCCGACCGTCTGTCGCACTGCGCAATGTGCTTGGCCCCACTGGGTCAACGGTCCCCCGTGGCGGTATCGCGCTGTTCCTCGACCGACCGTGGCTAGCTGTCGACGAGTCGACCGGGACGCTTTTCGTCAGTGCGGTGCAGTACTGGGCCGACGCCAATGGCGTCTTCCACAACCTAATCGTCGTTACCCACTCGATTGACAAGGGACGCACGTGGAGCCACCCGGTCGTCGTTGACGACTCGGTGCCGATCGGCGCAACAGAGACTCAGTACCCCCCGCCAACAGCAGCCAACGGACTGCTGGCTGTCGCCTATGTCGCGCCCTCCGGCCCGCGACAGCCGGCGAAGTGCGCCTGTATTGAACTTGCGGTCAGCAGCGATCAGGGCCGCACGTTCACGCATCGGGTTACGCCGTTCACCGGCCAGCCCGCGACGGGCGTAGGTATCGCAACACAGGTCGTTGCCGATCCTCGTCAGCGCGGCGTCTTCGTCGTCATGACTGTGGTCGGCCATGAGCTGAAGATGTACCGCACGACCGACTCGGGTCGGACCTGGTCAAGAGCTGTGAGCATCAACGCCGGTGGGCAGGACGCTTCTCCATGGGAGCCATGGCTCGTGACATCGCCAACCGGCCACTTTGCCGCGGCGTGGCGAGCGCTTTACCCCGACGGCACCTATGAAGCATGGGCAGCGATATCGAGCGATGGAGGACGCACGTTCGGCTCGCCGAACCGTCTGTCGACTAAGCGGTCTCCGAAGCCGAATTTCTACTTACAAATCGGCGGTGACGACACCACGACTGCCTGGCTGACCCGGGATCACCTGCTCGCCTCGTGGGGCGACTGGCGCGGAGGGCACGGCGAGCAAGTGCTCCTCGCCCGCTACAAGCTCGGCTGACGATTCAGCTGGCCGAGGCGGCACGGGACTTCCGTCGCCGCAGGTACCGAAGCATGAGTTCGGTCAGGACAACCCCTGCAAAGGCAACCCCGAGCGCGAGAAGTAGGCCCTTCCACGGCGACTCGAATGCGTGGCCGCCGAAGTAACCCAACAGCGAGGCATACGTCGCCCAGATCAGTGCCGCCGCAGCGTCGAAAGCGATGAAACGGCGCCACGGATAATGCAGGGTGCCAGCCGCGAGGGTGACCGCGGTACGGCCGCCGGGAATGAACCGGCCGACAGCGATCAGCTGTCCTCCGCGTTCGGCCAACTGACGGTCGGCCCATTCGGTTCGCTTACGCGCCTTGTCACTGGTGCCGAAGCGTTCTCGCAGGCGAGCGCCGAAACGACGACCAAGGAGGTAGGCGCTGTTGTCGCCGACGAATGCGCCGCTGGCAGCCACGGCAACGATCAGCACGAGATTGAGATCGCCCGATGCGGCCACCACACCTGCGGTGATGACCGACGTCTCGCTCGGGACAACGGGAAAGACTGCATCGAGCACAGCCAGGAGAAAGATGACGGCGTACGCCCAGCCGGAGGCATCCTGGACGAAGTGCGTGAACTGATCGAGCTGCACAACCTCAACGTATCGAGTGCCGACGTCGTCACGCAGTCGCCGACGGTAGGGCCGCACGGGCCCGCGCCGTTCGAACCGCCCGGGTGAGGGTGTCGATGTCGTAGGCACCGAGATGCCGCTGCCCGTTGATGAAGAAGCTGGGGGTGCCCGCGACCCCGCTGAGGTCGGCGCTGTCGACGTCGGCCGCCACCCGGTCACGCCATTTGTGCGTGCGCAGCTCATCGGTGAACCGGTCTACATCGAGACCGAGTTGCTCGGCGTACCCGATCAAGTACTTGGGTTCCAGCGCATCCTGATGATCGAACAGCAGATCGTGCATCTCCCAGAAAGCGCCTTGTGCCGCCGCTGCCTCGGAAGCCTCAGCGGCGAGCTGCGAGTTGGGATGTACGTCGGTGAGCGGCAGATGGCGCCAGACATAGCGGAGGTCCCCGAAGTCCGATAGAAGTTCCCGGACAACGGGCTCGGCCTGGCCGCAGTAGGGGCACTCGAAATCGCCGTACTCGACCAGGGTGACCGGGGCGTCAGCCGGTCCGCGAACGTGGTCGCGGTCGAGATCAACCGGGTCGGCAAGATCGACAATCACGTCCGCCTTGCCGAGCAACACGCGCGCACGCACAGGTCTGGGCAGCCGCGCCGTGACCACGAAAAGCACATAGCTGAGAACAGCGGCAACCAACGCAGCAGTAAGAATTCCCAACTTTGCTTCCTCGAGATCGCTGCCGGTGAACGCAAGCGATGCGATCAGCAACGACACCGTGAATCCGATGCCTGCGAGAAGTCCCCCGCCGAGCACCGCGGCCCAACCGACCGGCGGGCGAAGCCGACCCCGGCTCATCTTGGTGACCAACGAGGACGTGAGCACGACACCGACGGGTTTGCCGACGACATAGCCCACGATGATTCCGAGCGTTATCGGTGACGTGTAGGCGCGGGACAAGAAGCCCATGTCGATCGCGATGCCGGCATTCGCCAGCGCGAAGATGGGGACGATCACGTAACTCGTCCACGGGTGATAGAGCTGTTGTAGGCGCTCGTTCGGTGACAAAGCTGCTCGCAGTCCGGCACGCGCTGACCGCTCCAACTCAGGCGTGGGTTGCTCTCTGAAGTCGCGGAACAAGTTGGTCGCGCGCTCAAGATCCGTCCTTGCCACCGGTGCAGCGAACGTGATGAGGCCAATCGCGAGGCCGATCACGATCGGATCGATGCCAGATTTGAATAGCGCGACCCAGGAGGCCCCAGCCAGAACGAGGTAGAGCAATCCATAGTGAACACGCAGCCGCTTGGCGACGACGGCGAGCACGAACGGGACCACGGCAATCAGGAGCGGGCCCATCTTGACGTCGTTCGCGTAGACCGTTGCGATCACGACGAGCGCGATGATGTCGTCCACGACGACGACGGTGAGGATGAATCCACGCAGCCGGTCGGGCACGCGGTTGCCGACAAGCGCGAGTACGCCGAGGGCAAACGCGGTGTCGGTCGACATCGCCACACCCCAGCCATGCGCTGACGAATGGCCGGCGTTGATGGCGAGGTAGAGCCCGACCGCCCCGACCATCCCGCCCAAACCAGCGAGCAACGGAAGAACGACTCGGGGGCGGTCGCGAAGCTCACCGAGGTCGAACTCTCTGCGCGCTTCCAGTCCGATCACGAAGAAGAAGAAGGTCATGAGGCCGTTGTTGATCCAACCGCGAAGATCCATGGACACGGACCAGTCGCCGAGGCGCACGGAGAGCTGGGTGCGCCACACGTCGGCGTACGACGATTGGTCGCTGTTCACCCACACGAGGGCGATGACCGTTGCCGCGAGCAGGATCGCAGCGCTGCCGCTCTCCGTGCGCAGGAAGTTGCGCAGGGGTGTGTTGGGCCGCAACCACGTTGTGCGACCGGGCTCTGCTTGGACCGCAGCCATCCCTACCTGCCTACTCGCCGATCGCGCGTAGCCCCTCAGCGAGCCGGACCCGGGCGTGCCGGAGCAGGTCCAGTGCTTCGGTCGATGTGTTGCGGTCGTCGGAGCGCTCGGGGCTCACCTTGTGCTCCTGCGTCAGATGCGCCTGCAGGGCCGCCGCCACCTCGTCGGCGGCCAACAGTGCTGACGCAAGCGCGTTGTCGCGTTCGGTTTCATCGGTCATACGCCGAGTCTCTCGCACGAGACTCTGGGTCAATGCGGTCAGGTCATTGCATTGTCGAAGGTGCCTAGTCCGCCAGGGCGGCAAGAAGCGCCTTCATCCACGGCCCCAAGTCGTCCGGCGTCCGCGCAGAGATCAGATGCCCGTCGACGACCGTCGGCTCGTCGACCCAGTCCACGCCGGCGTTTTCCATGTCGTCACGGATTGCGCCGACGCTCGTCGCCCGCCGACCCTTGAGGATTTTCGCTGAGATCGGCACCCACCCGGCATGGCAGATGAACGCGATGGGCTTTGTCGCAGTGTCGAACGCGCGCACCAGGTCGAGCACCTTCTCTGAGCGCCGCAACATGTCCGGGGCGAAGCCACCGGGAATGACTAGCGCGTCAAATGCCTCAGCTGACACCTGGTCCACGGTTGTGTCCACCGGGACGGGTCCATGTCCCTTCTTGCCAGACACCGGCTTGTCATCAAGCCCGGCAATCGTGACCGCCACGTCTTCTTCGCGCAGCCGGAAGACCGGATAGAGCAACTCCATGTCCTCGAACAAGTTCGCCGCAAGGACCAGAACCTTCTTGTCAGCGAGTGTCATGCGACCTCCTTGCGAAGCGCCGGCTCGGGACAACAGTAACCGCGGCCGGGCTTGGCAAACAGATCTGCTTACGGCGAACACCGGCAGAGCCGGACCAGCATGTGCGTTGTGTCTCGCATGTTCGAAGAAAAGGCGGCGGCCGACGCTGCCGCGCTCGACGCCTACTCCACGGTCGTCACCGCTGTCGCCGCAACGCTCACGCCGCAGGTGGCAGCAGTCACGATCGCCGACACCGGAGGCCGGCCGCGCGGCAGTGGCTCCGCGGTCATCTTCACCGATGACGGCTTTCTACTCACGAACGCTCATGTGGTCGGCCCGCATCGGGCGGGGCGGGCATCGTTCTCGGACGGGTCCGCGAGCCCTGTCGATGTGGTCGGACGTGATCCCCTATCCGACCTCGCCGTACTTCGCGCGTCGGGAGCCATCCCACCCCCGGCGAGACTCGGCGACGCCGACCTCCTGCGCGTCGGCCAGCTTGTTGTCGCAGTGGGCAACCCCCTCGGCTTCACCGGGTCCGTCACGGCCGGGGTAGTCAGCGCACTCGGCCGATCCATGCCAGTGGGTGACCGGCGTGCGGCGCGAATCATCGACGACGTCATCCAGACAGACGCGGCGCTGAATCCTGGCAACTCCGGTGGCGCACTGGCGGTCGCCGATGCCTCTGTGGTCGGCATCAACACCGCCGTGGCCGGCATTGGGCTCGGTCTGGCCATTCCGATCAACTCGACGTCGCGCCAGATCATCGCGACACTGATAGCCGAGGGGCGAGTAACTCGTGCATACCTCGGCGTCGGCACCCGCCCGGCCGCGCTGGCGGGTTCCGTCGCAGCGCGCACCGGCCGCCACGATGGGTTGACGCTGCTGCATGTCGAGCCCGGATCACCCGCGGACCAAGCCGGTCTCAAGGTGGGCGACGTGCTGCTGTCAGCGGCCGGTCGCGACGTAGCAACGTCTCAGGACCTGCAGCGGCTGATGCTTGCGGAAGCGATCGGCAAACCTCTGCCGGTGACTGTCGTCCGCAACGGTGCAATGGTCGACGTCATCGCCTTCCCGCGAGAGCTGGTCACCGGGTGATTTCCCGGCACTCGCTGGGTGTTGACTGAAGATCTACAACCCGGCGCAGCAACGGTGAGGGATCGCATGACAGAGGATGAGGACATCTTCGCGCGCATCAAAGAGCTGGTGAACGAGGAGCACGGCCTCGCGAACAGTGGGGACGACGCTGGCGACAGAGTCGAACGCCGTCGCCGCCTCGAGGAGCAGCTCGATCAATGCTGGGACTTGCTACGGCAACGGCAAGCACGGCGAGAGTTCGGAGAGGATCCGAGCGGCGCAGAGGCTCGCCCCGTGAGCGAGGTCGAGGGCTACCAGCAGTAGTTTCCGCCTGAAGGTGGGCTAGCCGGCAGATCGGCGTCGCCGGGGTTGAAGCCGGTAGTTCCAGATGTGCAGCAGGCGCGTTCGGAGCCAGTAGCGACCACCGCTGTAGGGCAGTTGCGTGACGACCTTTCCGTTCGGTGTCTGGTAGTAGTTACGGCAGCCCGCTAGCCACACGGTGTCTTGCATCGCTGCTTGGATCCGCCGGTTGTAGCGATCCATGACCCGTCGGCGGATTTCCACCGCACCGATCGGCCAGCGCGACAGCGCCACTAACGCGCGCAAGACATAGCGCGCCTGCGCCTCGTGCATGAACAGGATCGAGTTCACACCGTTGGTGTTCGGCCCATACAGCAGGAACAAATTCGGATAACCCGCGACAGTCAGACCGAGGTAAGCCTCTGCGCCATCACGCCAATCGTCGTGCAGCCGGCAGCCGGCCCGGCCGTGGATGTCGATCGCCGTCAGGTACTCGTTCGCACGAAAACCCGTGCCGAACACGATCGTGTCGACCTCATGCTCCTCACCGTCGGCGGTAAGCAGCCCTCGTTCGGTGATCTCGATGATCGGCTCGGTGACCAGTCGCACGTTCGGACGGGTAAGCGCCGGCAACCACTCGCGCGAGATGAGCGGCCGCTTGCAGCCAACGGGATAGGCGGGAGTCAGCTTGGCGCGCAGCTCTGGATCAGTGATCTTGCGCTCGAGGTAGGACCGGGCTAGCGCGGTCTGCGCAACCGTTTGCTCCGAGTCGACCGCGAAGCGAGCCTTCTCATAGCTCCACCAGATCTGCCACCGGTGTCTGCGGGCGGCAAGCGGCCGGCGAGCGAACCGCCGTTGCTCCTCGTCGGTGTATGCACGGTCAATACGTGGCGTGATCCAGATCGGTGTGCGTTGGAAGACGGTCAGCCGCTCGACCTCGGGTGCGATCGCCGGGACGTACTGAATCGCACTGGCGCCGGTGCCGATGGATGCCACCCGTTCGCCAGCAACCGGCTTGCTGTGGTCCCACCGCGAGGAGTGGAACATCCGACCGGTGAATCGATCAGCGCCAGGGATGTCTGGCACATGCGGGATGTTGAGCATGCCGAGACTGCTCACGAGTACGTCCGCTACGAACGTCTCGCCGGTGTCGGCGGTGAGCTGCCACTGTTGGGTCGCGTCGTTCCAACGCGCTTCCGTGATCGCGGTGTCAGTCCGTACGTGCGCTCGTACGCCGTACTGATCAGCACACCGCTCGAGGTAGGCAAGGATCTCCGGTTGGGTCGCGTGGGTCCGGCTCCACCACGGGTTGAGCTCGTAGGAGTACGAGTACAGGTGAGACGGCACGTCACACGCGGCACCTGGGTACGTGTTGTCGCGCCACGTGCCACCGACGCCGTCGGACTTCTCGTAGATGGTGAACGGGTAGCCGGCTCGCTTGAGCTTGATGCCCATCCCGATGCCGCCGAAGCCGGCGCCGAGGACCGCAACGGTCGGTTTGCCAGGGCGTGCCCGCTCGTTCATCCCCATTGCGCGTAGTACGGCCGCTCGGGCCGCGATTTTTCAATGAGGATGAAGACGACTCCCCACGGATCCGCGAACCACGTCGTGCGCAGCCGTGTTATGTCGGCGATGCCGTGCACAAGGAAGTGCACCCCACGCTCCTCGAGCGTCTTGCGCGTCGCTTCGATGTCGGTGCAGAGCAGTGCCACGTGAGCCAGACCGTGGTCGGTCAGCCCGTCGGTGCGCGGCGTGCTGGCGCTCGACACGTCCGGGTACTCGACGATCTCCAGCACACGGTCCCCATCGTCCGGGAAACCGACGATGGCTGCCTTCAGTCGTGGGTCGGGGACCAGCTCCCCCATGTCGCGAGCGATGTCTTCGCCCTCCATCAAGTACGGCGGGGAGAGCACCTGCAACCCCAGCACATCGCGGTACCACGCGACGGCAGCATCGACGTCAGGGACACAGATCGCCGTGTGCGCAAGACCGTGGATCACGAGAGTGCAACCCAGCGGCGCAGGACTTCGATGATCTCCGCCGACGTACGCCGGCTCAGCTGCGACGGCAACCCGTCGAAGCCGTGGTAGGCACCCGCGACCACGTGGAGGTCAACGCTGACGCCGTCCTCCATCAAACGCAGCGCGTAGGTGATGTCTTCGTCGCGCAGCGGGTCCAGTTCGCAGGCGAGCAGGTACGCCGGTGGCAGCCCACCCAGTCCGCCCTTCGCGTCCGCGGCCCGGGCCGGTGCGGCGTACGCCGAGACGTCGGGCTGACCGGCGCGCTCGGCGAGATAGTGCTGCCACATGTGCACGGCGCTCTCGGCGGTCCACATCGGCGTGTCCAACATCTCGCGCACGGACCGCGTCGTCAGCCGGTCATCGAGCACCGGATACAGCAGCAGTTGGAAGGAGAGCGCCGGCCCGCCCCGGTCGCGCGCGGCCAACGCCACCGCAGCGGCGAGACCACCGCCCGCACTGTGACCGCCGACGGCGATGCGGGTCCGGTCGATCCCGAGGTCGTTGCAGTGATCGGCTGTCCAACACAGCGCCGCATAACTGTCATCGAACCCGGCGGGGAACGGGTGCTCGGGCGCAAGCCGGTAGTCCACATCGACGACCGTGATGCCGGCCAGATCGGCGTAACGACTTGCGGCATGTTCGGACAGATCCAGGTCACCGATGACGAACGCACCGCCATGGAAGTGCACGAGCCCCGCCCCTGTGCGCGCTTCTTCGCGAGGCGTGTAGATCCGTATCGGTACGCGGCTGCCGTCCGCGCCGGCGACGTCCGTGCTCACGACGTCGACGCGTTCAGTCCACGACCGGTCGAGACGGTGCGCCCCAGCGCTGAACATGTCACGAATGGCCTGGCGTGCGAGCGCGGGGTCGGCCAACGACGACCGCGGCAAACGCGACGCGATCACGGCCAGCTCCGGGTCCACGACGGAATCCTGCCTGACATCTGCGTCAGGTGCGGCGAGGTGCTCCCCTAAGTTGTCCGCGTGACCACTTCCGAGCGTCCGAAGGTCGCGATCGTCAGCGGTGGAGCGTCTGGCATCGGGGCCGCGGTCGCTGCCCAACTCCGGGAAACCGGAGCCCAGGTTTTCGTCCTCGATGTTGCCGAGCCGCGCGACATCGAGTGCGATGTCAGCGACCCGGCCGCTGTAGACGCCGCGATCGCCGAGGTGGTGCGGCTCGCTGGCACACCCAGCTACGTCGTCACGTGTGCAGGCATCGGACGCAGCGCGCTCCTTGTCGACGAGTCGCCGGATGAGTTCCGGCGCGTGCTGGACGTGAACCTGCTCGGCACGTGGCTGGTCCTACGCGCGGCCGCACGCGCCATGATCGATGCCCATGTCGACGGCTCGATGGTGGCCGTGTCGAGCATCAGCGGCACGCTGACCGACCGCAACGTTGGCGCGTACAGCGTGTCCAAGGCCGGCGTCGACATGCTCGTTGGCGTCGCCGCCGTCGAGTGGGGCCGCCATGGCATCCGCGTCAATGCCGTCGGACCGGGAGTCACGCAGACGCCGATGCTGGGAGACCCGTCAGCCTTGCCCGGCTGGGCCGACGGTCTAACTGAACGCACTGCACTCGGCCGGTTAGGCAACCCCGACGACGTCGCCCAAGCGATCCTCAGTCTGCTCGACATGGCCTGGGTCACCGGCCAGGTCCTGCATGCCGACGGCGGTCTCGCCCTGCACAGCCCGATCGACTCCTATGGCCAAGGTCTGCGCGTCCGACGTCCGAAGCCTTAGTGCGCTGGTCCGATCAGCTCGACCAGCACAGCATCGGGTGCGCGTACGACGGCCATCGGAACCTGTTTGCCGCCGCCCGCAGGCACCGAGATTCGGCGTACGCCGTCGACAAATCCGAGGTCCACGAGCCGTTGCAGCGCAGCCTCGACATCGACGTTGAACGACAGCAAGAAAAAACCGGTCTGCGGACCTGCATCGGCGTTGGCGGCCAGCTCGTTGCCACGATCATCGCCGTCGATGAACGCGACGAGTTCGACGATGCCCGCATCGGGATGGTCCCGGTCTCCGAGGAACACCGAACGCAGCCGGTTGGTCGATGCTCCGAACAGAGTTGGCCAGTCACCGGTGAACTCGTGGTCGAAAAACTCGACGAGACCGAGGCCGTCCTGCCAGAACCGTCGCGCCCGCTCCAGATCGCCGGTGCAGATCGCTGCGTGGTGAAGCGGGGGCACATCGTCATCATGACGCAAAGCGGTCAAGTATGGTCATTTCGTCGCCGATGCCTCATCTAGACCGTGTCCACAATCAGGGGGCGCAGATGGCCAGCACACCGCGTTGTTGCGGTGACGACATGCGCGAGATCGTCATCGGCATTCCCGCACCGACCGGCCTGCTCCTCTACCTGTGCGATGTCTGCCAACGCAACGAATGGCGCCGTAACGGCGTCCCGGTCACGGCGGCCCAGGCGCTCGATGCCGCCCGGAGAATCGACGAGGCCGTCGACCGCTCGCGCTAGCCAGCAGGTCGTGGTGGTCGACGTTGCCCCGTGACCCGCTTAGCGGCCGGCTGGGGAGGCTCTCGACTCCCGAGCGCGGCGAGCACCACGTCGAGCGCTTCGCCCATCTCCCGACGTGCGGTCGCCTGGTCTGTTGCCTGTGCGACGTACCTGCTCGCGGCGGTGAGAAGACCGGCGGCCAGGGCGTTGAGGGCGTCAACGGGTGCCTCGATGAGGTAGCCCTCTTCCATTGCGCGCTCCAACCAGCCGCGTTCAAGGATGGCGGCGGCTTGGTCTGACCGCGTTGGTGTGTCGCGCAGGATCGCCGGTGCATCCACAATGACGATGCGCTGAAACGCGGGCTCGAGGCAAGCGTCCAGGTAGGCCTGGAACCCCCTGCGGAACCCGTTCCAAATGTTGTCGTCGGTGCCGAACTGGCCGGCAGTGCCCTCGGCGACGAGCTTGTGCAGCGTCTCGGACACGAGCTGGTCGGCAACGACGCGGAACAGCTCTTCCTTGTCGCGGAAGTGGTGGTAGAGCGCGCCGCGGGTGACCCGAGCCTTGGCGACGATCTCCTCGGTGCCGGTGTTCGCGTAGCCCTTCTTCGCGAACAGCTTGCGCGCGGAAGTGACGATCGCAGCGCGCGTCTCGAAAGCGTTTTCGGCGCGCCGGCTGGCGCGCGACGGGGCGGCAGCATTCTTCTTCTTGCTCCCCGGAGCAGGGCCCTTGACTGGCATACAGACTCCCTGTTGCATACAGGTTGTATGTGAAGCCTACCTCGGATGGCCACAGTGACGCAGGCCGACATGTTCACCCGCCTCGGGGCATTCTGTTACCGACGGCGGCGCTTGGTGGCCCTGGCGTGGGCGGTTCTCGTCATCGCCGGCATCGCCCTCGGCAGCTCGGTCTTCGGACGGCTCGCCGACGACACCACCTCGTCGTCAGAGTCGGGGCGTGGCTTCGATCTGCTCGACAGGCACGCGACGGCGGGCGACTCTGTCGTCGCCATCGTCGACAAGGTGCCTGTTGACAGTGCGACCACCAAGCGCGCGGTCGCAGACGCGGCTGCCGACATCCGCGCGATCCCGAACGTTGCCAACGTTCTCAGTGCCTACGACGCCGGCGGGGACCATCTGCGCGCACGCGACAACCAGGCGAGTCTCATCGTCGTGACGCTAGCCCCGCTTCATGACGACGCTTTGGGGCCGAAAGTCGCGCATACCGTGCGCGACCGGATGCGCGCGATCCCGGTCGGCGACATTCGCGTCGGTGGCGAAGCCTTGCTGTGGGAGGAGTTCCAGCAGGGCGCTGAGCGCGACGCGATCCGCGGCGAGGCGGTGGCCTTCCCCATCGCGCTTGTTGCGCTCTTGCTGGTCTTCGGGGGTCTGGCCGCCGCAGCACTGCCACTGATATCCGCGCTCGTCGCGATCGGGGGATCGTTGCTGCTCCTGCTCGCGGCAAGCTTCGTCACCGATATCGCGGTCTACGCCGTCAACACCGTGACCATGCTCGGGCTCGGACTCGCAATCGACTACAGCTTGTTGGCGGTTTATCGGTTCCGGGAGGAGCGCGCGGCTGGTCTCGACGTTCCGCACGCGGTTGAGCGAACTGTCGCAACCGCCGGGCGGACGGTGGCGTACTCGGCCGTGACAGTCATGGCGTCGTTCGGCGGTCTGATGGTGCTCAATGACCCGCTGTTCCGATCCCTGGCAGCGGGCGGTATCGGCGTCATCGTCGTCGCAATGCTTGCCGCCCTGACCCTGACACCAGCGCTTCTCGGTATTTGGGGACACCGCATCAAGCCCCGGGCGACGAGCGACCACGGCGCGTTCGCCACGCTCGCACGCTGGGTGCATCGGCGGCCGGTTCCGGTCGTGATTGTCGTGGCAGCCGCCCTGCTCGCCGCCGGGATCCCGTTCCTGCACGCGAACTACCGGCAAGGCGGGCCCGAGGCACTGCCCAAGGGGTCGGAGGTCCGGCAGGTCGCGGAAACCCTGACGACGCGCTTTCCGGACCAGCAAGTGCTCCCCCTACTTGTCATCGCGCCGGTGTCCCCCACTGATCCGCGCTTGCTCAAGTACGCCGATCAGCTGCGTGTGCGCCAGGGCGTCACGGCAGTCACCGCCGAACAGGATCTGGATGGCCAGATCGCTGCCCTGCGCGTTTACCCCATTGGCGACAGCCAGGGATCGGCGGCGCAATCACTTGTGCGTGACTTGCGCGCGGATGAACCTGGCTTTCCGACGTACGTCGCCGGCTCGGCTGCCTACCTCGTGGACTTCAAGCACAACATCGCCCGCGGCCTGCCCTGGGCCTTACTACTCATTTGTATGGCGACTCTCATCCTGTTGTTCTTGATGACGGGCTCAGTGCTGGTGCCGATCAAAGCGTTGGTGATGAACTTCTTGTCGCTCGGCGCGACGTTTGGCGTCCTGGTGTGGGTCTTCCAGGACGGGCACCTCGTCGGGTTGATCGGCGGCTCTGCAAGCGGCGGCCTCGAGACCGTCGTACCCGTGCTCGTGTTCGTCTTTGCTTTCGGTCTGTCGATGGACTACGAGGTCTTCCTCATCTCACGCGTGCGTGAGCTCGTCGACCAAGGCCTGCCCAATGACGTGGCTGTCGAGCGGGCACTGCAACGCAGTGGTCGAATCATCACGTCAGCGGCCGCGCTCATCGTCATCGTGTTCATCGGGTTCGCCACGGCCCCGTCGCCGACGGTTAAACAGATGGGCGTCGCCCTGACGACGGCTGTAGTCGTGGATGTGACCCTCGTCCGGTGCCTCCTTGTGCCAGCCACGATGACGCTCCTCGGCGACCTCAACTGGTGGGCTCCTCGCCCGTTGCGCCGCCTGCACGCGAGATTCGGCCTGCAGGAACCCGCTGCAGCGTCGGGCGCGCCGAAGCCCGCCCGCGAGCCGGCTGATACGAAAGGCCTGTGATCCGAGGTAAGACAAGGCCGGCGCCGGTTACCAATAGAGATATGAACACCTTGCGCGGCTCCCGGCCCGTTGCGGCACCGGACACGCCCGAATGGCAACGGATCGTGAGCTGGCGGTACGACCGACTGCTGGCCGCACGGTTCCCTGCTGAGTGTGCGCACGCACTGGCGACGAGCCGCACAACCGATCTGCACGCGTTGCTCGCGCTGGTCGATCGCGGCTGCCCGCCGGGGTTGGCTGCCCGCATCCTCGACAACGATGAGTCGGACTACGCGTGAGCACAACTGACGGACGCGGATACCTGACTGCACGGGCTGACGTTGAGCTTTCCGAGGTCAGCACGGGGCTCGATGCGGAATCAGCAGCCTGGCTGGAGGGTCTGCGCGGTGAGCCGGCGCAGCGCAACGAGTCCGTACGCCGCTTGCACGCGCTGCTGCTGCGAGCCACTCGTTGGCAACTCCACCGCATGCAGGCACAGCTGGCCCGAATGGATCTCGCTGAACGAGACACACTGGCGGAACAGGCGGCAGACGACGCGACAGTCGCCGTCCTCAGCAAGTTGGACGACTACGCGGGCCACAGCCGCTTCACGACTTGGGTCTTCAAGTTTGCGATCCTGCACATGTCGGTTGCCGTACGTCGATCCGCCTGGCGGCACCGAGAGGTCCCGACCGAGCCGGCCTCGTGGCCATACCAGGCAGATTCATCCTCCGGCCCCGAAGAAGAAGCCGAAGGTGTTGCCTTGGCACGGGCCCTGCGGACTGGCATCGACACCGCGCTGACACCACACCAGCGCGACATTCTCATCGCCCTGGCTATCAACGACGTGCCCGTCGATGTGCTCGCAGAGCGGCTGGGCACAACCCGCGGTGCGCTGTACAAGACGCTGCACGATGCGCGGGCTCGGCTTCGCGTCGCGTTGCACGAGCAGGGCATCGAATTGCCCGCCACCCGAAAGGGCACCCGATGACACAGGTCTTGGATCGCCGCGAACGGCTTGCACGAATGATCGGCCCTGGCGCTTCAGAGCTCAGCTGTGCGGACTGCTTCGCTGAGCTCGACCGCTACGTGGACGCGCAATTCTCCGGGCAGGACGCAGATATCGTCGTTCCCTTCATGGCGGCTCATCTCCTGGGCTGCCCGGCATGCGCAGAGGAGCACCAAGCGCTGCTCGACTTTCTGCAGGAGTCCGCCGAAGGGCAGTCGTCGTGAGAGCAATCACGGCCCCGGGGGGGAACACGACCCACAGTCGCGTACACAGAAACCTACGCGTTGCGCCCGGCAACTCGAACATCGATCTTGCGGCTGCCGAAGAGGCGGCCGGTGCGTTTCTGACCGCGCTCGGCGTACCGCTCGAGACCGAGAGCATGCGAGGGACCCCGGCCCGAATGGCTCGTGCCTTCGCGGAGTTGTTCACGCCGCGCGAGTTCACCTTGACAACATTCCCGAATGACGAGGGGTATGACGAACTCGTGCTGGCGCGACAAATCCCGTTCCACTCGGTGTGTGAACACCATCTGTTGCCGTTCGTCGGGGTTGCACACGTTGGCTACCTGCCTGGTGAACGCATCCTCGGCCTGTCCAAGCTGGCCCGGGTCGTGGAAATGTTCTCGCGCGCCCCTCAGGTGCAGGAGCGTCTGACCACCCAGGTGGCGCGCTGGCTGACCGAGCACCTCAACCCGAAAGGTGTCGGCGTGGTGATTCAGGCCGAACACACCTGCATGACATTGCGGGGAGTCCACGCAGCGGGAGCCGTTACCGTCACGTCGGCATTACACGGAACACTGCGTGACGACCCGGGGTCTCGCGGCGAGTTCTTCGCCCTAGCCGGCCTGTCGTGAGTCCCCCCTACGTCATCGTCGGTGCCTCGCTAGCCGGCGCGAAGGCCGCGGAAACGCTTCGCGAGCAGGGATTCGACGGCGGGGTTGTCCTCATCGGCGAAGAGCAGGAACGTCCGTACGAACGACCACCGCTGTCCAAGGACTACCTCCTCGGCAAGGCGGGCCGAGAAAAGATCTACGTGCACGACGAAGAGTTCTACAGCGAACACGATGTCGACCTGCGTCTCGGCGTTGTGGTCAGCGCGATCGACCGCGACGCGCACGAGATCGAGTTGTCTGATGGCTCACGACAGCGTTACGACAAGCTACTGCTGAGCACTGGGTCCGTCGTACGTCGAATCCCCAACACCGACATGGACGGTGTCCACTACCTACGACGGGTCGAGGACTCCGACGCGTTGCGAAGTGCATTCATCGACAGTGCTCGGGTCGTTGTCGTCGGGGCCGGCTGGATCGGCTTGGAGGGCGCGGCCGCTGCACGTCACCATGGATGCGAGGTCGCGCTGATCGATCCCGAACCCGCACCGCTGAATCGCGTTTTCGGTCCCGAGCTCGGCAATGTGTTCGCCGACCTGCACCGGGACAACGGCGTCGACCTACGTCTCGGCGCTGGCTTGGCAGAAGTTCGACCGGGCCCGGTAGTGGTGACCGATACGGGCGATGAGATCGCCGCCGACGCCGTGCTGATCGGCGTAGGTGTCCGCCCTGCCATCGAACTCGCCGAGCAGGCTGGACTCGAAGTAGACGACGGCATTCGCGTCACTGACCGTTTGCAAACAACGCGCGACCCGGACATCTTCGCCGCCGGCGACTGCATGAATGCCGACCACCCCTTCTACCGGCGGCCGATCCGCGTCGAACACTGGGCGAACGCCTTGAACGCCGGTCCCGCCGCGGCCAAGTCCATGCTTGGCATGGGTGAGCCGTACGACCGCGTGCCGTACTTCTACTCCGACCAGTACGACCTCGGCTTGGAGTTCACTGGTTGGTTCGAGCCAGGCGGGTACGCCAGGGTCGCCTACCGCGGCGATCCGGCGAAGCGCGAATTCATTGCCTTCTGGCTCGATGCTGAGGGGCGCGTCCTCGCCGGTATGAACGTAAACGTCTGGGACGTCATCGAGCCGATCCAGGCGCTCATTCGTTCGCGTCGCCCGGTGGACCCGGCCGCCCTGGCCAACCCGGAGAAACCCCTCGAAAGCCTCATCTCCGAATAACCGGCGAGCACCATCGCAACATCAGCATTCGGCTGTCGTCCAGACGACAGCCGAGCAAGACTGATCATTGCCATGCTGAGTCGAACAGCCGTCCCCTGCAGGGAGCACCTATGAAGCGTCTCGTGTTGCCACTCGCGATTGTGTTCGCAGCCCTCGGGTTCGTCAGCGCGCAACCCCACGCTGTCGCCGCAACTGGCACGATCCAGGGCCGCGCCGTTGACTCCATTACTGGAGCCGGGGTGGGCGGCGTCAAGGTGTCGGCTCGCGACGTCGTCCATCGCAACGTTGTGCTGGCGCGGGCGACGACGTCACCAGGCGGCTACTTCACCCTCAGCCACGTGACCCAAGAAGAGGTCGCGGTGCTCTTCAACGGCTCGCCGGTCAGCTACGAGACCGGCTGGTTGTCGTGCGGCAAGACCGTGGTGCCGACGTGGGGCGAGGCATGCTCCGCCGGCTGGGGGGCCTACGGGAAGATCAAGATCGATCACACCTGAGCCCTGTCGGGTCGCGCGATGCCGGGGCTAGCCTCGCCGGGTCGGGGCTGACTCCACCTCGCGAAAGGAGAGCGACATGCGTCCCATCAACTGGCTCGAAGTTGCCTGCCCGCAGTGCGGCGCGGAGGTCGGTGAGCCGTGCGTGGACCATCGCGGTGCTCCCAGCGAGGAGGTCGCCCGGGCGACGCACGCGGAGCGGATGGCGGCCCACCCGAGCACGTAGCGGGCTCCAAAACTCTCGAAACGAAACGGTTGCGTTTCTGATCTAACCCGTCTAGGGTCTTGCAGAACGGAACCGTTCCGTTTCGTAGATCGGAGCCAGTCGATCATGGATCTCGCCGCCGTCAAGGCTCCCCTCCTCAAGGGGGGTCGCCCCCGGGATGAGACCCGCGATGCCGCCATCCTCGAGGCGACGCTGCAGGTCCTCGGCGAGGTCGGCTACGACCGGCTCACGATCGACGCCGTCGCCGCTGCCGCCAAGGCGAGCAAGGCCACCGTCTACCGACGCTGGTCCGGCAAGGCGGCCCTCGTCGTCGACGCGATGCAGACGCTCAAACCGAAGCCGCTCTCGGGCGAGACCGAGGCGCCCTGCTACTGGCCGGACACCGGGTCGCTGCGGGGTGACCTGATCGCGGGCGTCCGCAACTTCGTCGAACGCCTCAGCTCTGACCACGGCAAGCTGATGGCCGCTGTCATCAGTGCGCAGATGCGTGACCCCGAGCTCGCCACGGCGATGCGCGAGGCGACGTACGACGACAAGCGTCGCTCGTGCCGAATCCTTGCCGACCGCGCAGTCGCGCGCGGTGAGCTCTCCTCCCCCGCCGGCGCCGACACGTTCGTCGAGGTGTTACCGGCGATCATGTTCAACCGGCTGCTCATCACCGGCGAACCCTTCGACGAAGCCTTCGTGACGCACGTCGTCGACAACATCGCGCTTCCGCTGCTCACCCGTGACGAGGAAGGCAACCGACCATGACTCTCGTCACATCTGTGCGATGTCCGGAATGCATCGCCCCCCATTTCAACGTTCTGTCAGACCTGAACGTGATGCTGACGGGCTACGCAGCCCCACGCACGAGGTAACACCAACTTCCCCGGACTTTGACCGTACGACCACCCGCGGACCAGCCCTGACCGCGCCCCGCGGAGAACCGGAGCTTTCACCATGACCATCGATCTCGCCGCACGTGTCAGCGCGGCACAAGAGCGACACAAGGACCATCGTTGGCTAGCGCTCGCCGTCATCGGCGTCGCACAGCTGATGATCATCCTCGACGCGTCGATCGTGACGATTGCGTTGCCGCATGCCCAGCAAGCGCTGCACATCTCCGATGCCAACCGGCAATGGGTGCAGACGGCCTACACCCTCGCTTTTGGTGGCCTGCTGCTGCTCGGCGGGCGCATCGCCGACTACTTCGGCCGCAAGCGCACGCTGATCATCGGGCTGCTCGGCTTCGCCGCCGCATCGGCGCTGGGTGGCGCCGCACAGTCCGGGAGCCAGCTCTTCGGTGCTCGTGCGCTGCAAGGCATGCTTGCCGCGGTCCTCGCGCCTGCGGTCCTCTCGCTGATCACCACCACCTTCACTGAGCCCAAGGAGCGGGCCAAGGCGTTCGGCGTCTACGGCGCCATCTCCGGCACAGGCGCAGCGATCGGCCTCATCGCGGGTGGCGCACTCACCGAGTACGCGAGCTGGCGCTGGACGATGTTCGTCAACGTCCCGATCGCGATCGGGGTTGCGCTGGCTGCCATCCCATTCATCCGCGAGAGTCGCGCCGACGGTGACCGGCGATACGACCTCATCGGTGCGCTCATCGGTACGGCCGGATTGGTGTCTCTCGTCTACGGCTTCACCGAGGCATCGACGCACAGCTGGGGCGCACCGCGCACGGTCGGCCTCATCGCGGCCGCGATCGCGTTGCTCGCCGGGTTCGTTGCCTGGGAGCGGCGTGCGGTCAACCCGCTGTTGCCGTTGCGAATCGTGCTCGACCGTAACCGCGGCGGCTCCTACCTCGCGTTCCTGCTCGCGACGCTTGGCATGTTCGCAACGTTCCTGTTCCTCACCTTCTACTTCCAGGGCGTGCTCGGGTGGACTCCGCTGAAGGCTGGCTTCGCATTCCTCCCGTTCCCGCTGGGTGTGATCACCTCGGCCACGCTGGCGAGTCGACTCTTGCCTCGCTTCGGACCGCGACCGCTCGCAGTCGCCGGTTTCTCCATGGGGACGTTGGGCCTGCTGTGGCTGACCCAGCTCCAGCCGACGTCGTCGTACATCACCCACCTCGTTCCGTCGATGCTCCTGATCAGCCTCGGCATGGGGCAGGTGTTCGTCTCACTGTCGTCCACCGCGCTGCTCGGCGTCCCGAACCACGACGCCGGCGTCGCAAGCGCCCTTGTCAACACCATGCAGCAAATCGGTGGGTCGCTCGGAGTCGCGTTCCTGAACACGATCGCGACGAACGCGACGGTGTCGTACGCCACCAGTCATGGGGGCACGTCACCCGATGCAGTCGTCCACGGATTCACCACGGCGTTCGCGTTCAGCGCAGGCATCTTCGCGATCGCGACGATCGCGGTCGGGCTGCTTGTCCGTGCGCGGCGCAGTGACCTGACTGGGCCGGGCGTCGAGCCCGCGAGCGAGAACGGTGAGGGGCCGGGCAACGAGCTCGTGCCTGCGCTTGTCGGGTAGCCACTCCCGCTGACCCGACGCCGTACGTCGCCCCTGCCCCGGCGACGTACGGCGTCGGTGGTTTTCATGAAATGCAACCCCGAGATACTGAGGCAATGGCAACTCCCCGCCCCGACCCACCCAAAGAGAAGCTCGAGCTCTCTCCGGTGCAGATCATCGGCAGCGCGATCGCCGCGGTAGCCGCCGCGATCGTGTGCTCCTACTTCGGCGTTGCGGGCACGGTCATCGGCACCGCCATCGCGAGCATCGTGGCCACGACGGGAAGCGCGCTCTACGCGCATTCGATGCGCGTGACCCAGCGACGGCTCCAGTACCTCCAGCAAACGCGTGCTGGTCTTGGCAGGACACCGCAGCCAATCGTCGAACCGGCCGCACTCGGGCCAATGCCCGCCGACGTACGCAGCGCACCGGGACATCTGCCATGGCCAGCAGTGCTTGTAGCCGGCCTGGTTGTCTTCGTGCTGTCGATCGGGATCGTCACCACAATCGAAGCAGCTGCAGGAAAGCCCATCTCATCGCTGCTGGGCGGGTCTGCACACACGCCTCGCAAGACGTCACTCGGTGGTGTGCTTCGGTCCGGACCGAAGGCGACCAAGACGACGCCTACTCCGGCCCCGTCGCCCAGCGCGTCGGTCTCCCCGACGGCCGTGCCGTCACCAACATCGACACCGAGCCCAGTGGTGTCGACGGTTGGCCCAACGCCAACCGCGACACCACCGCCGACCCCGACACCCCTGCTGTCACTGGTGCCGTGACGTAACGACCTGATTCAGATGTTCTGTTCGACTTCGAAGGCCCAGTCGTCCAGCTGGAACGCCGTGCCACCGTTGGTTGTCGCGCGTTCCACGTAGACGTTGTAGCTGCCACCGGGAACACGCAGGAAGCGCGTAATCGCGTGTGCCTCGCTGCCGTCCCCACCGACCGTGTCGAACGCGAAGTCCACGCCCACAGCAGGCTCCATCTCGACGGCGATTCCTGAAACGGTGTCCTTGACCATGATTCGGATCGCACACCACGTGTTGGCGACGCCGGTGCACCGCGACTCTCCTGAGAACCGACCCGTGAGCAGGCGGCTCTGACCGGACGGGATAGCGACCGGGATGACCGACGCGTTGATCGCGGTAAACGGGCCGGTGAACGTCGCCACCGCGTCCTGCGTGCGGTAGTCCTTGCGCACTTCGCTGCCGCCGCTGCCGCTGGTCACCGCGGCGTACGCCGCAACGGACGCCACGACACTGATCGCGGTCACGCTAACGACGAGTGCCAGCCATCTCTTGGTGCTCATATCGGGACCTCCCCCACGCGCGTCCCTGCCCCTTGCAGGAACGACCGGGGGTCACTCTTCGCCGACACACCGTCGTTGTAAGTGACAAGAAATGACCGTTCGCGCGATGAAAGGACATCGTCACCATGCGTGAGCAACACATGGTGCGTAACGGTGCAATCTGCTGCGACGAACTAGCGGCTGACCGCGCGCTCGAGCTGCTTCTTGTTCATCGTCGAGCGGCCCTCGATGCCCTTTCGTTGCGCTTCGGCGTACAACTGCTCCTTGGTGCGACCACCGGCACCCTTGTGTGAGCGCAGCCCACCGCGGCGGCTCGACGAGATGTCCTTGACCGAGGTCCGGCTTGCTGTCTTCGCCTCACCCGCACGAGCACGTTCCTTGTTGACGGTACGAGCGGCGATCTCCTCCGCCTTGTCCTCAGGGGTGCCCCGCTCCTCGAGGCCTTCCTTGATGTGTCCGTATTGGCGCTCACGCTTCTTGTTCCAGGCCCTTGGTGGCATGACTGATCTCCCAGCGTCCAGGTTGTCGGTCACCCTTCCGGTACCCCGGGGGGGACACGGTGGAAACGCGACGAGCAGCTAGGACAAGCCGGCAGTCATGGGGCGACGCGGCTCGCGAATCAGCTCGATGTCGTCGGGTAGTCCACCGATCGTGCACCCGTCGCGAGTCACGTTGATCGAAACATCTGCTCCCGCCAAGTGCAGGCCGTCGACCTGCAATGGGAGAAGGCGGTCAGGGACTGCCGGGCGGCACCACACTTGCCCGAACGGGATCCATGGATCGAAGCGAAGCAGGGTTCGAAGCAGGAACAACGGGCTAGCTGCCGCCCACGCTTGCGGTGAGCATGACGTGGGGTACGGCACCGGGCTGGGGAACTCCTCGCGAGTGAAGCCGCAAAATAGCTCGGGCAGCCGCGCATCAAAGTGTTCTGCCGCATCGAAGATGGCCAGTGCGATCTGCTGTGCTTCGGCGACGAAGCCGTAGCGCATCAGACCCGCCGCGACGATGGAGTTGTCGTGCGGCCAGACCGACCCGTTGTGATAGCTCATCGGGTTGTAGGCACCCATCGAGGTGGCCAGCGTGCGTACGCCGAAACCAGTGAACATTTCCGGACTGACCAAACGCGCAGCGACCGACGCGGCCTTGTCCTGATCCACAATGCCGGTCCAGAGGCAATGGCCCATGTTGGATGTGAGTGAGTCGATGGGTCGCTTGTCTGCGTCCAAGCCGATCGCGTAGTAACCCCTGTCGGGCAGCCAGAACGCATCGTTGAACCGGCGCTTGAGAGCGCCGGCCTTCCCGGACCAGCGGCGGGCTGCCTGCTCGTCACCGAGCTCGCGGGCAAAATGCGCCCTGGCCAGGAAGGCGGCATAGACGTAGCCCTGGACCTCGGCGAGAGCAATAGGCGGTTCCGCGATTTCCCCCGAAGCGAAGTTGATGCCATCGAAGGAGTCCTTCCACCCCTGATTCGCAAGCCCATGTTCGCTGGCCCGCTCGTATTCGACGAAACCGTCACCGTCGCGGTCGCCGTAGGTCTCTATCCAGTTCAGCGCACGATCGGCATGTGGCAGCAACGCGGTCACCTCTGAGGTGGCCAGGCCCCAACGACGCAACTCACCGAGCAGCATCACGAACAGTGGCGTTGCGTCGACGCTGCCGTAGTAGATATGGCGCCCACCGAGTTTGCGAGCGCCCGGCAACGCAAACCTGACCTCGTGCAAGATCCGTCCGGGTTGCTCGTCGGTGAGTGGGTCCTCGGTCTCCCCTTGCAGCTCCGCGAGCGTCTGCAAAGTGCTCAGTGCAAGGGACGCGTCGATGGGCAACAGCATCCAGCTCGTGAGCAGCGAGTCGCGACCGAACAACGCCATGAACCACGGCGCACCGGCGGCGACGACCGCTCGCGATGGCTGCTCGGGATCGAAGATTCGAAGTGCGCCAAGATCCTCGGCGCCGATCGTGATCATGCGAACGACCCGCTCATCGGGCGTACTGATTGCAGGCACCTGGCGTCGCCAGGCCGCGAGCTGGGTTGCGGGTTGGCTGTCCTCGATCGGTTGGTCCGGTGCGTACTGCAACGGGGCGTCAACGCCATCGACCGAAGGCACGACCTGAATCGACGTCGTCCATTCGCTGCGGCCGAGCACGGTCGTCTTCCACTCAATGTTGTCGGACGTCATCGAAGCGTCGCCCGTTGCCGCGACGGTCACGCCCCGGGTCTCATCGCCGTACCGCGTCGTGACCACAAACCGTCCGTCTGACGTCGAGTACTCGAGGTTCTGCGGAGCTTGGGCGCGCCCCTCCTTGACCGCGAACAGGTCAGCGAAGTCTGCGGCGATCCAAAGCGTGAGCACGACGTCCGCGCTCTCCTTGCCAAGATTGTGGATGGTGATGTCCTCACGCATGCCGTTGCCGACATAGCGACGCCGGGTAACAAGCACGGTGCTGTCCGCTGCGCCGGCGGCCGGCGGCACCCGAGCCATGAAGATCGCGGTGTACGGCGCGGATGACTGCGCCAAGAGTGGTTGGAGCGGGGCATGGTCGACGCCGAGCTCGAACTGCGAGAGAAACCGCGTGTCCTGGAAGAACAGCCCCTGTTCAACGCCAGGTCGAATATCGCCGGCGCGCCCGCTGATGCAGAACGTGCTGCCTTCAACCAGGGTGGCCTGACCGGGCAAGCCGATGCCCATATGCGGCCCACCGGTGTAGGCCCAGCCTTCTGTCACCGCACCACGATCAGGCGACGATGGGGACCGTGGCGTGATGGTGTCGGTGCACACGCCGTCCTTGACCAGACTCGGCGAATTCGGACAGCAGCCGGGCATAGGCGATCTCGTAGCGAGCAGCCATCGTGTCCACGTTGAAATGCGTAGCAACATGCGCGCGGCAGTCAATCGGATCGATGTCGGCGATGCGCGCCATTGCTGACGGCAGCTGTTCCGGAGTGTCCGCGATCGCACCGGTGAGACCGTCGCGAACGATCTCTGGCACCGAGCCGCGGCGGAGCGCCACGACCGGCGTGCCGCACGCCATGGCCTCGATCATGACCATGCCGAAAGGTTCCTCCCAGCAAATGGGGAACAACAGGCAGCTGGCGGCGGCGAGTAGTCCACGTTTTGCGGCGGCATCTGCGACACCGAAGATGTGCACGTCGGACCCGAGTCGCGGTCTGATCTCGCGATCGAAGTACTCACGTTCGATGGGCTCCTGGCATTTGCCCGCCAGCACGACGCGCACACCGCACGCCCGGGCGGCGTCGATCGCCAGGTGAGGTGCCTTTTGCGGATGGAACCGACCGAGGAATAGCGCGTAGTCCTCCTTGTCGGCACGGAACGGGAAGGAATCGACGTGCACACCGTTGTGGGCCGTTGCCAACCACGGGAGCGACGGAGCGGGTGCTCGTTGCGCTTCGGAGATCGCGATCAACCCCACGGTGTCGCCGAGCTCCCGGTAGTAGTCACCCTCGGGGCCTGTCACCGGGCCGTGTGCAGTCACAACGGTCGGCATACACCTGCCGCGGGCCAGCAGCGGTCCCGCCAGCGTGTGGTCGTGGACCAGGTCCACGTCGAGGTCGTCGAGCAGCTGGCCGACCCGGGCAGTGTGTACGACCTCCGGCAACGCCTCGCCGAGCTTCTCGCCGGGGGGCGTTGCAAACGTGCTGAGGAAACTCTGCGCCTTCGTGCCGGCCTCTCCTGCACCGACGAGCGTCACATGATGGCCACGGTCGACCAGTGCATCGACAAGGTCGGCGACCACCGTCTCGACCCCGCCATATCCCGCGGGCGGGACGGTGTACCACGGCGGAGCGATCATCGCTATGCGTAAGAGCGGGTGCGAGCCCTTGACGACCGGTGTCGATGGCGGCAACGAGGCGGGGAGGAGCCCTCGCGGCGTAACAAAAAGCGTGGTGGTCACAAATCACTGCTCTCGATCAACGAGCTAACGATGAAGCGGGTCTCCCAACGATCGTGCCCGGCACGGGCCGGTCGGCTATCCCCCAAGCTCGTCGAATGCCCACAGTACGCCCCCCAACCGCGATGTTCGTCGTGATGATCAAGCACGCCATGTATTCGGTTCATTTCGGCACGTAATCGTGGGTCTAGGCTCAACGCACCATCGCGTCGTTGCGACGACAATCCGGCCGACGGAGGGGCGTCATGTCGGAGACCCGCACCGCTGGATCCATCCCACGCGGACTTGCCGATGATCTTGTTCGTGAGTTGCGCGGCGGGGTGGTGCAACCCGCGGACACGTCGTACGACGAACACCGCCGAGTGTGGAATGGATCGATCGACCGCCGCCCCGGCCTGATTGCACGGTGTGCCGATGTTGACGACGTCCGGACGGTCGTCCGTCGGGTGCGCGATCACCCTGTCGGCGCACCGGTCGCCGTCCGCAGCGGCGGCCACAGCTTCCCTGGTCTGTCCGTCTGCGACGACGGAATCGTCATCGATCTCAGTCTCATGCGGGGCATCACGGTGGATCCGGTGGCGCAGACGGCTCGGGTGCAGGCCGGCGTCCTGCTTGGTGAGCTCGACCAGGCAACGCAGGAGCTTGGGCTTGCCGTCCCCTCTGGCATCGTCACGCACACCGGCGTTGCCGGACTCACATTGGGTGGCGGTATCGGTTGGATCATGCGCAAATACGGACTCACGATCGACAACATGCTTGGCGCCGACGTCGTAACGGCTGACGGTGAGCTCGTGCGGGCGAGCGCGGACGAGAATGCCGAGCTGTTCTGGGGCCTGCGCGGCGGCGGCGGCAACTTCGGGATCGTCACAGAGTTCGAGTTCCAACTGCATCCGGTCGGCCCGACGGTGCTCGCCGGACCGATCTTCTGGCACATGGCCGACTCGCCCGAGGTGCTCCGGTTCTATCGCGACTGGATCGCCGAAGCTCCCGATGAGCTGATGACCATCGTCACCCACCGCAAAGCGCCTGCAGCCGCATTCGTGCCGGAAGAACTGCACGGCGCCCCGGTCGTCGGCATCACGTGTTGCTACACGGGACCGATCGAGGACGGCGAGGCCGTCATCAAGCCCTTGCGATCGTTCGGCTCACCGGTGCTTGATCTCTGCCGACCCAAGCATTACCTCGAGCACCAGTCGATGTTCGATCCGTCCTTCCCGCCCGGGTGGTGGTATTACATGCGCGCCTGTGACGTCGCCGAGCTGACCGACGACGTCATTGACATCACGGTGGAGCACGCCCAGCGGATCCGCTCACCGCTGACCAACTTCCCGATCTGGCAGCTCGGCGGCGCGGTGTCGAAGGTGCCCGACGATGCGACCGTATTCAACTCGCGCAATGCCGGCTTCGGTTTCAACATCGCGGCCACGACCGCATCCGAAGCAGGCTTCGACAAGGAACGCGAGTGGGTCCGCGACTTCTGGGGTGCGCTCGCGCCGTACCACACCAGCGTCTACGTGAACTTCCTCATGGAGGAAGGCGACGACCGCGTCCGACAGGCGTACGGCGATGTGAAGTACGACCGCCTGCGAGCACTCAAACGCCAGTGGGACCCGGACAACTTCTTCCGCTTGAACCAGAACATCCCGCCCGACTGACGGGCGCGCCGGTCAGCTGTCGAAGATGAAGTTGTTCGTCTGCGTGTCGCTCTGGATCTCGAAGATGTTGCCGTTCTGGCGGTAGGTGCGGATATAGGCCTTGAAGTCACGCGAAGTGCACTGCGGGTCGACCTGGATGCTCAGCCGGTTGTAGATCTTGAGCGTCCGCGTTGTCGTGTCGACAGCAGCCTTGGCTAGTGGGCCGGTCATCTGATGGCAAAGCGTGCCGTCCGACTGCAGCTGGTAGACGACCAGTTCGCTCGCCACCTTCGACGAGGTTGTCGTAGTGACGGTGGGGCAGGTGCCGCCGGCGCGGTAGCAGTTCGTGACACTCACGTCTCCGATCACGTCGAACACGGAGACTGCTGCCGGCACGGTGTACTTCGCGATGAGCGCGGTGTCGACCTTGCTCTGCACGACACGGCCGACGGTCTGAAACGTCTGTGCGTTGGCCTGGAGGGGGCCTGTTGCGTCTCCGAGCGACGAGTCGGTAAGCACGGTGATACGCCCGCCGGCTCCGCTGCTGAAGATCGCGTCCAGTGCGCAGTCGTAGGTGCCGTTCGCAGGGGCGGTGAACTCGAGCCGCGCCCAGAAGCTGTCGACCGCACGACCGGCGCGGACGTTCTGCTTGGTCGTCGCGCGGGCGAGAGCGTTGGCGAGGCTGTGCGTAGCGCCGCTGGTGCGGCAGGCCACGATCGTCGTGACCGCCGTGGTAGCCGTGGCCTTGCCGACACGTAGCTTCCCGCTCATCACCCGCGTCTCGCCGGCCTTCATGTTCATCCGGATGGTCGCGCGCAGATCGTGCAGCACGCTCACCTTCGGCGCGATTGTGTACGTGCCTGCAAGCGCGCGCACCGACGGGGCCGGCGCCGACGGAGGCGTCGGCGTCCCGGTCGGACCCGGGGTCGGAGACGTTGACGGGTCCGGAGCGGGTGACGTTGACGGGTCCGGAGAGGGTGACGTTGACGGGTCCGGAGAGGGTGACGGGGACGTCGACGGATCCGGTGACGGGGACGTTGACGGATCCGGTGACGGGGACGTTGACGGGTCCGGTGACGGAGAGGTCGACGGGTCCGGTGATGGGTCGACGGGCGGTGTCGTCGAGATCATCTTGTCGGCATCGCTCCCCCGTGCTGAGAGCGTTGGGTTCAGCCCGGTCTGGCGGTAGGCCGCAAAGGAGGTGGCGGTCGAGTCCACCTTGAAGTTGCAGCCGTTCTCCTGGTTGTTCCAGTGGAGGATCGCCTTGATGTTGTTGTATCCGGGCTTAGCCAGCGTCGCCGGAATGCCATTGAAGAAGTCGGCTTTCGCGGTCGCGGTAGCGCCCTCGGTGGCACCCAGCTCCGGGATGATGATCGGCTTGGTCGGTGCGTGCACCTTGGCCCAGCTAACCGACGACTCGACGCTCTGCTCGAACGAGCCCCACCAGCTGCCTTCGCAACCGCCGTTGTACGCGTCCACACCGAGCCAGTCGGTGTAAGCCTCGCCCGGCCAGTAATAGTTGTTGCGCACGCCGGTCTGGGGGTTGAATCCGTAGCTCGTAATCGTCCAGGCGAAGATCAGATTCTGGAAACCGTGCGACTCGGCGAGGTTGTAAACGTGCTTCCAAGCGGCAACGAACTCCGGACCGCACACGGAGTCGGTGGGCTGACTGCAGGCGGCCTTCGCCGACGTCGAGTCGGCCTCGTGCTGGTAGATGAAGAACGTCGGTGTCGGAAGCGCGCTCAGTTGGGCGAATCCGTTCAGGAACGTCTGGTCGTACTGCCCGGCCGTCACAGCGCTGTACGGGATCGGCGCTGTCGCGTTGCGCGACTTCACGCTGACCACCATGGAGCGGCCACCCGCCGCCAGCGACTGCATGCGTGAGTTGGCGAAGCTTTGGTCGAGTCGCCGGTACTGCCGGACAACCGCGAGTTGGCGACCGCTGTCCGCTTCGAGTGAATCGAAGTCAGCGTTGTCGTCTGCTCCCCACAGGACTGCCGACGATCCAGAGCTCCCGCTCACAGGCGCAGACGTCAACGCCCAGCTGGTGGAGGCAGAGAGCATCGCCATCGCCACCGCTGTTGATGCCACGACAGTGAGCACAGAGCCCAATGGATGGCGACGCGCCACGACGAGCACCTCCGACGGAGGCCAGGGCGCTCGCCGCGAAAATGAATATCGCGGACGCGGTTGGCGGCCTTCGACGTCGGTGGGCTGGCGAACTGACAACAGCCAGACCGGTTGGACGCCCGATCCCTGGCTACGTCAGTCCCATGCCTTTGCGACCCGCGCTCACGCGCGGTGTGCCTTTTCGTGTCGGCGGTCGCCCCAGCTACGGGAACAGTTGACGTCTCCTACTTCGACGCCCGCGCCACTGGCTGAATCACCCATCGGTGTTAGTCACTGCTCGAAGATCGGCGCAATTCGGGCGTGAGTTCTTACCGGTTGGTGACAGTGTGACTCGTGATCAGGGAAGCGCTTCGGCCAGGCGCCGATCCCTCCACGGCCGACAACCTCTTACGTCAATAGGAGACGGCTCGACCCCGCAGTTTGGGATTCAGTACGTCCGCGAAGCTCTTGGGAAACGTGATGCGCCCCGGGTTGGCGGCCGCGCGGTAGCGCTGGGTCGGGTGCGCCTTCAGGTAGTCCAGCCAGTACTTCGCGAGGAACTCCCCCGTACCGCCCTGGTATGAGCTGCTCCGAATTCGCGGGAGCGCCTGCGCGTCGAAGCTCTTGTGGAACGGCGAGTGTGACGGGTTAGCCCCCACTAGGAGCACGCCCTCGTTGAGGTAGCGCTTGCCGCGAAAAAGCCCGCTGCGCGCGAGCGCCTTGTCATGGGGCTCGACACCGAGCGGCAGCGCCATCGTGCGCGTGCGCACACCAGGGACCGCTTGCTCGACCATCGCCTGCAGCGCGCCCAGCTCCGCCTGCACGTGCGCGGGATCGAGTTGCTTCAGGTTGGCGTGATGCAGCGTGTGATTGCCGATCTCGAAACCAAGCCGATGCAGGTCACCGAGCGCCTTCGCTGTGTCCGCGATCCCGAACGGCTGCTGGTTGATGTAGACAGACGCGATTGCGGGGAAATCCGGGTGCTCGCGGTTGAAGTCCAGCAAGATTCCGATGCCGCTGTCCGGCTTGATGGCCCCGCTCGCCGTGTAGCCGAACTGGTTCGAGCTGCCGTCGTCGAACGTCATGACCACGGGCGTCTTTCCCGCGGGCACGTGGCCGAAGTTGCCGTGAACCAGGTCGAGGGTGGTCACCGGGTAGTAGCCCTCGGCGTACAACCGCTCCAGCTCGGCGCGGTAGTAGGCCGGTGTCATGTCGAACTCGGAATCAACCTTCTCGGTGACCCGGTGGTGCATGAGGATTGGGACGAGTCCGAGCTCGTTTGCTCGCACCGACGCCGGATCAGGCGGTGGCGTTGTCGGTGTCGCACTCGGGGTGGCCGACCTGTTCGGGGTGTTCTTGGCACTCGATCCGCCGCGGGAACACGCGGCGACGATGGCGGAGCCAGCAGATACGAGCCCGGCAGCGATCAGCGAACGGCGGGACAGCGGTGTATCCGGACGAGGGAAACGCTCAGGCACGAAAAGACTCCGGTGAATCAGATGGCGGGATGCCCCGACGTTACCTCTCCTGCGCCGCCGCAGGCGATTCGGCAGCGTGGGCAACCGTGTCCCGCACGACATGCGACACGTGCTCGTCCACTAGGCGGTAAACGATCTCGCGTCCGCGCCTACTCGTGGCCACAAGATCAGCAGCCCGCAGCACCTTCAAATGTTGAGACACCAGCGGCTGCGGTACGCCGAGAGCGTCGACCAATTCGTGCACGCAACGCGGACCGGCAGAGAGGATGTCGACGAGCGCGAGCCGGATCGACGCCGTGAGGGCCCGGAGCACCTCGCTCGCAGGCTCATAAGCGGCCACGTTGACGGGCGCCAGGGGCGGGCCGGACGCGTCATGCTCGTCGGCCATCAGCGGACCCATGCGTGTATGCGCATTAGACAGTGGGCGGCTCGCACGGGTCTCATCATGCCGACCGGTCCGACCAGAGGGGGCAGCAGTGCCACGGATCCGTGCTGCCGTGGTGGGCCTGGCGGCAATCTGCGTCCCCGCAGCTCTTGGGGTCACGACGGGCTGCACCGGCTCAGCCAGCACTGGGACCGGTGCCCAACTGCGAGTGGTGGCCGCGGAGAACTTTTACGGCAACCTGATCAAGCAGGTCGGCGGCGACCGGGTGCACGTCACAAGTGTCATCTCCGACCCAGGGGCTGACCCACATCTTTTCGCGACAGGCACCGCGAACGCGCTCGCGGTGGCCAAGGCCCGCGTCGTCGTCGTCAACGGTGCTGGCTACGACTCGTGGATGGATCGCCTCATCAACGCATCCCCGAAATCCGACCGGCAGGTGGTCACCGTTGCCGACGTACTGGGCGTGACTGGGTCGAACCCGAACCCACACCTTTGGTACGACGCTCCCCGCATGTCACGTGTCGTGGAGGCGATCGGTCAGGCCTTGGAAACCGCCGACCCCCCGCACCAGAACGACTATCGTGACGGTGTTCGGCGTACCGTCGCCGCTCTGCAGCCGCTGCTCACCGCCGTTGCGGATCTAAGGGCACGGTTTGCGCGCACACCAGTTGCTTACACCGAACGTGTCGCGGGGTATCTGCTCGATGCGGCGGGACTCGACGTGCGCACTCCACCGGCGTTTTCTAATGCGATCGAGGAAGCAACCGACCCGCCGCCGTCCGCCACACAGGCGATGGAGCAACTGCTTCGGACCCACGGCATTCGCGTGCTGCTATACAACGAACAGGCTGTGAGCGCTCTCACCAAGCGCTTGCAAAGACTTGCCAACCAGAACCGCATACCGATCGTGGGCGTAACCGAGACCTTGCCCGCTGGACTGTCGTTTCAGGAGTGGCAGCTCCGACAGGTGCAACAACTGCGGGCGGCGCTTGAACGATGACTGACCCGATTGTCGCCCTGTCACACGTCGCCGCGGGATATGGCCAGCGGGCCCTGTGGAACGACCTCGACCTAGTGGTGGAACGAGGCGAGTTCCTCGTCGTCCTCGGTGCAAATGGTACGGGCAAGACGACCCTGTTGCGCATGCTGCTCGGCCTGCAGCAACCCACCGCCGGCGAGGTACATGTGCTCGGTCGAGCGCCGCGGCGTGGCGACCCGCACATCGGATATCTGCCACAGCAGCATGGCTTCGACGAGCAATTGCCACTGCGCGGCGTCGACCTCATCCGTCTCGGACTCGACGGCCATCGGTGGGGAGTGCCCCTGCGATCGAACAACACTCGTGCACGTGTAGCCGCGGCTCTTGCCGATGTCGGCGCAAACTCCTATGCCAACCAAGCGATCGGCCGCCTTTCGGGTGGCGAGCAACAGCGACTGCGCCTTGCGCAGGCTCTTGTTGCCGACCCCGTCTTGCTCCTCGCCGACGAGCCGCTGCTGTCGCTCGACCCGGCGGCGCAGCAGGCAGTCGCAGCCCTCCTCGATCAACGGCGCACGAGCAAGGGCACCGCGGTCGTGCTCGTCACACACGAGATCAATCCGCTGCTGCCCTACGCCGACCGCGTGCTCTATCTCGCGAACGGGCAGTGGGCCATCGGACCAACGCGTGAGGTCCTCACCAGCGAAACATTAACTCGTCTGTACGGCGCGCCGGTCGACGTGCTCGACATTCGAGGCCGGCTCATCATCGTTGGCGGCGACGAAGCAAGTACAGGAATGCCGGGCGATCACCCACACCATGTGCACGACGATTCAGGCCGGCACGTGCACTGATGTTTACGGAGCTGCTTGGTGCGCACTTCGTCCACACGGCCCTGATCGCCGGTGCGATCGTTGCCGTCGTGTGCGGCTTGATGGGCCCGTTCGTCGTAACCCGCGGGATGGCGTTCGCCGTACACGGAACCGCTGAGCTGGGTCTCACCGGCGCAGCTGGTGGCCTGCTGATAGGTGTGAGCGCCGCGACGGGTGCGCTTGCAGGAAGTCTGGCCGTGGGTGTGTTGTTCGGCGTACTCGGACTGCGCGGGCGGGACCGAGACACAGCAACGGGGACGGTGCTTGCCGCGGGCTTGGGCCTGGGTGTCTTGTTCCTTTACTTGTCCCGCAAGTACGCAACGACCGGCTTCGGCTTGCTGTTCGGCGACATCACCGCGGTCAGCGACCACCAGCTGCACATTTTGACGCTCGTGTGCGGGGCGCTACTCCTTGCACTCATCGTTATCGGGCGGCCGTTGTGGTTCGCCTCCGTAGATCCGGAGACGGCTGAAGCCCGCGGCGTACCTACGCGGACTCTGGGCATCGTCTTTCCCGTACTGCTCGCGGCCGCGGTCGCTGAGACGATTCAGGTCACCGGGGTGCTTCTGATCTTGACTCTGGTCATCACACCTGCCGCGGCCGCGCAGTACCTGGCGTCGCGACCATCGGCGGTGTTCGCCTCGTCGGTTGCCATCAGCCTTGGATCAACTATCGGCGGGATCCTGCTCGCACTCGCTCAATCGTGGCCGACGAGCTTCTTCATATCCTCGCTGAGTTTCACCGCGTACATTCTGGCTCGTTTGTTGGCGGTGGTCCGGCGCTAGGTGCTCAGCGTCGGCGTACAGCGGCTGCGACGTCGGCGGCGCTCCGCCGCCGGATGGCATCGTTGTACGCCTCACCCGGACCGACGTGTTCGAACAGCGCTGGCGGGTGGAACGTGACGTAGATCGTGCGCCGGCCTCCTTGGCCAGTCGGTCGCGGCGAAGCGTGCAAGAGGTCGGCGATGTGCACCGTCACGTCGCCAGGCTCGGTAGGTACGAACAGATGCGGCCACTCGTCGACTTCGTCGGGTGTCGGCACTCGGCAACTAGCGCCATGCGTGCCCGCGATCGCTTCGAAGCACCCGGTCTCGCGCGTCGCGGCAGTCAATTGGACACCGACCGCCACCGACGGACACAGCACGAGATGACCGCCAAGGCCACAGTCCGTGTGCCAGGGGATGTTCGCGAGACCGCGCACTTTGCCCGGTGGCTTGAGGAGGACGCCGATGCCTTCCATGCGATCCAGCGATGGCTGCAGATCTGTGCTCACCAGGTGGGCGAGTCGGCGCAGCCGAGGGTCCGTCGCTAGGGCAGCGATGGGAGCCGACTGCTCGCTTGCGTAAACGAGCCGGCAGACGACTTGCGAGCCGTCCTCGGTGTCGACCCACCACGAGCGGTCGTCGTCGGGTCGTGCTTGCGGAACCAGCCGGTCTACTTCGGCATTCAGCGAGGCGATCTCCGCAGCCGTGAACACCTCCCGGACACGCATGACGCCAACCGTGCGCAGGAACCACGCCAGCTCCTCGTCGCTGTCAGCCAGCGTGAACGAGCGACCGATGTCCAAGGGCGCGCCGGACCGGTCGACCAATGTGTCGGCCACCGGGTCGACCACCGGCATGCCCTGCCACAGTGCGCGCAGGGCGCGCTCCCAACGATCCACGGCCGGGCCGGGGCCGCTCACTCCGATGTCGCCGCTGATCATCAGAGCCGGGACGGTGCGGACGAGCTGAACGAGATCGGACCACGCTTCCGGTGTCAGCTCGAGCACCACAGCAGCGTCGTCAGCGACGCCAGCCGTCACCGCAATCTGGTCGCCGTCGCGGCGGTAGGTCCAGGCGCCGTCGCCGACCTTCGTCGCCAGCGGTGGTGTGTCGCCGATCGCAGCCGCGGCTAACTGACCGTTGCGTCCAGCCGTGAGACCTGGCAGCACGTCGCGGTGATAGTCACCCGGATCTAGCTGCGGTACCTCGAGCACGAGCCCCTCCCTGACGCCACCTCACCACAGCATCCCAGCATCGGTGTCGGGAGCGGCGGAGAGGACGTGCGCTTCGAGACTCAGCAGCAATCGCTTGCGTTCGAGGCCGCCCCCGTAGCCGGTCAATGTGCCGTTGGCGCCGATGACCCGATGACACGGCACGATGATCGAGATGGGGTTGCGCCCGTTGGCCAGGCCGACTGCCCGCGACGCGCTGGGCGTCCCGATACGTCGGGCCAGCTCGCCATAACTGATCGTCGTGCCATATGGGATGTCCTGCAGTGCACGCCACACGCGGCGCTGGAAGTCGGTGCCCTGCGGCGCCAGAGGCACGTCAAACGTGGTGCGCTGACCGTCGAAATAGTCGGCCAGTTGGTTCCGCACGTCTGTAAACGGTTGCTCCGACGGCTCCCAGCTAGCGGCGATCACCATTGGGTTAGGTGCGTCCTGCATGTACAGGCAGCGCAGCGTCGTACCGTCACTGACCAGCAACAGCTGACCGATGGGGCTGTCCGCCAGCGTGTAGACGAGTTGGCCCGTGGCGGGTCGATGCGTCGACGAAGCGGTCATGCGGCAACCCGCGCCTTCTTCTTCTTTGTCTGTCGCACCGCTACACCCGCGGTCGGGAGCTGCGCCCATAGATGTTGTACGGCGTACGCCCGGTAGGGCCGCCACGACTCCGCCAACCGGGCAGCTGAGGCCGCGCGGCCGTCGAGGCCGAGCGACTCGAGCGCATGGCGCACGCCGAGGTCGGTTGGCAGAAACACGTCGGGGTCCCGCAGCGCACGCATTGCGATGTAGCTCACGGTCCATGAGCCGACGCCGGTGATCTGGTGCAGCCGGCGCATCGTGTCGTCACGGTCAGCGCCGACGTCGACTGTCACGGCCCCCGTCGCCAGCGCGCGGGCCAGCGCGAGTACGCAGTTTCTGCGTCCCTGCGGCATCGCGAGGTCGTCCGGATCAGCATCAGCGAGGGCGCTGGCGTTCGGGAAGAGATGCGTCACTGCGCCGACCGGATGGTCGAGTCTTTCGCCGTACGTCGCGACCAGTCGACCGGCGAGCGTGGCGGCCGAAGCGAGCGAGACCTGTTGGCCAAGCACCGCTCGGATCGCCAACTCGTGACCGTCGACGTGACCGGGCACTCGTCGACCCGGCGCGGTCGTCACGAGTTTTCCCAGCACGATGTCGGCCCCGAGCGCTGTCGTGACCGCCAAGGGGTCGGAGTCCAGGTCGAGCAATGCCCGGCAGCGCTGAACCGCGGGCCCCAGGTCGCGCAGGTCTGCCAGCACAAAGCGTGCCTGCACATGACCATCAGCCGGAGTCAGCTCGACGACGCCGGTCCCGTGCGGAAGCCGAAGGCTGCGCCGGTACGACGAGTCGACGACCTGCTCGACACCGGGAACCGCTCGATGACCAAGGAAGTCGATCAGGCCGGCACCGTCGAACGGTGCGCGATACGGCAAGCGAAGGACAACAGCCCCGCTGCCGTGTTCGCTGTCTGGGCTGCGTGCGTTCGTACGGAGCTCCCGCGGGGTGGTCGCGAACACCTCTTGTATTACGGCGTTGAACTGCCGCACGCTCTGGAACCCGGCGGCAAACGCCACCTGGGTGAGTGGCACCTGCGTTGTCTCGATGAGCACCCGCGCCGTTTGAGCGCGTTGCGCACGCGCGAGCGCCAACGGTCCTGCGCCGGCGACCGCGACGAGCTCGCGGTGTACATGGCGTTCGGTGTATCCGAGCTGCCGCGCAAGACCGTTGACACCGTCGCGGTCGACCACGCCGTCGGCGATCAGCCGCATGGCGCGGCCGACGAGGTCACCCCGACGGTCCCACTCAGGAGATCCGGGAGTCGCATCAGGGCGGCACCGCTTACACGCTCGGAAGCCCGCCGCCTGCGCCGCCGCGGCCGTCGCATAGAACCGCACGTTTACGCGCTTCGGCGTACGCGCCGGGCAGCTAGGCCGGCAGTAGATGCCGGTCGACGTCACGCCGCAGAAGAACCATCCGTCGAAGCGCGAGTCGCTGCTTTCCACGGCGTGCCAGTAGCGGTCCGCGTCGAGCTCCATGGGCCCACCGTGTCACAGCCCACCGACAACAACTGGCGGGGATCGGACATCGTCATCCGTCCCACGACAACGCCAAATCAAGAAAACCAAAGAGCGCAGTGAGGAGACATCCGAGCGGCACTATTTTTGCCGCTCGCCACCTGCCGCGTCGTGGTTGTGGAGGTAGACCCGGTTTTCCGGGCCCAGCGCCACAACCATCGCCGTCCGGCACCGTGGTTGTGGCAACAGACCCGTTGTTCTTCCTCGCTGCGCTCTTGCCTTTGGCTCTAGCCCTCGTCACGCGGACGGCAACAGCTTCGCTTCGGTCGCGCTGCGCACGTCGTCCTCAGTGACTCCCGGCGCCAGTTCGCGCAACACGAGGCCATCAGCCGTGACGTCGATGACGGCGAGGTCGGTGATGATCCGCTGCACGCAACCCTTGCCTGTCAGTGGCAACGTGCAGGTCTCGACAATCTTCGGTGTGCCGTCCTTGGCGGAGTGTTCCATCATGACGATCACGCGCTTGGCCCCGTGGACGAGATCCATCGCGCCGCCCATGCCCTTGACCATCTTGCCGGGGATCGTCCAATTGGCGAGGTCGCCATTAGCCGCCACTTGCATGGCGCCAAGGATCGCAACGTCGATGTGACCGCCGCGGATCATCCCGAAGCTGGTAGCCGAATCAAAGAACGACGCACCCGGCAACACCGTCACGGTTTCTTTGCCGGCGTTGATCAGATCCTCGTCGACCTCGTCCTCGTACGGATAGGGGCCGACGCCGAGGATGCCGTTCTCGGACTGCAGGACGAGATGCACTCCATCGGGCACGTAGTTGGGGACCAGCGTGGGCAGCCCGATACCCAGGTTCACGTACTGGCCGTCGGCCAGTTCCGCAGCGACGCGGGCCGCCAATTCGGTGCGTGACAGTGCCATGGCCGCTCAGCCCTCTTTCGAGTCAGAGCCGGCACCGGAGGTCGAAACTGTGGCGCGGTCGCGGACCGTACGTCGCTCGATCAACTTGCCCTCGGTGCCAACCTCGATGATGCGCTGAACGAACACGCCCGGAGTGTGAACCTGTTCCGGGTTGATCTCGCCCGGCTCGACCAGCTCCTCCACTTCGGCAATCGTGATCCGGCCCGCCATCGCACAAAGTGGGTTGAAGTTGCGCGCCGACGCGTCATAGATCAGGTTTCCGTGTCGGTCGCCCTTGGCGGCGCGCACGAGTGCGAAGTCCGTGACGATCCCTTCTTCGAGCACGTAGGAAAGCCCGCCGAACTCGCGTGTTTCCTTCGTGGGCGAGGCAACAGCGACGGTCCCGTCGGTGTTGTAGCGCCACGGCAGCCCGCCGTCTGCGACCAAGGTGCCAACTCCCGCGGGCGTGTAGAACGCGGGAATCCCCGAACCACCGGCCCGCAACCGCTCTGCCAGCGTGCCCTGTGGGGTGAGCTCCAACTCCAACTCCCCCGCGAGGTACTGCCGCGCGAACTCCTTGTTCTCCCCGACGTAGGAGCCGGTGGTACGCCGAATCCGCCCAGCCACCAGCAGAATGCCGAGCCCTGCCTCATCAACACCGCAGTTGTTCGACACCGTTTCCAGATCCGTCGATCCCAACTCGTGCAGCGCCGCGATCAGCACGTGCGGTATCCCACAGAGCCCGAAACCGCCGACGGCCAACGACGCGCCGTCCCCGATATCGGCGACGGCTTCAGCAGCCGAGCCGACGACCTTGTCCATTCCTATGAGTCCTCTCGGCGTTGCCGATTCACGTTCGCTGCCTCAGCGCGCGCCACGGACCAAAACTCCTGGCCGCTCACCGGTGTCTTCGCCCGCCTCGAATGTGATCGCGCCGCGGTTGATCGTCGCGACGTACCCATCACTGCGCTGGATGAGCCGTTTGGCACCGCCCGGCAGGTCGGCGACGAGCTCTGGACGCCGAAGCTGCAGCCGTTCGAAGTCGATGATGTTGATGTCGGCCTTCGCACCCGGGGTAAGCCGACCGCGGTCTCCCAACCCGTAGACATCTGCGGTCGCACTCGTCAGCTTGCGCACCGCCTCCTCGACCGACAGACGTCCCTGCTCGCGGTCCCGTGCCCAGTAGGACAGTAGGAATGTCGTCGTACTGGCATCGCAGGTCTGGCCCGCGTGAGCGCCACCATCGCCGAGGCCGAAGACCGTCGTCGGATGCACGAGCATCTCTCGCGCGGCATCCAGATTGCCGTCGGAGTAATTGAGCAGCGGCGCGTTGAGCAGCTCGCGTCCCTCGTCCAGGAGCAAGAGGTCGTACAACACATCCCAGGGTGAACGGCCCTCGCGCGCCGCCACCGCCGTGACGCTGGCACCGCTAGGCGGTTCGTAGTCGGGCGGGTCGCCGAGCTGGAAGATCCTCGACGGATGCATGAAGCCGTTGATGATCGGGTCGTGCTCGAGCGTGGCCATGTCGGCCAGCAACCGGTCACGCACCGACGGGTCCCGCATCCGCGCGACCTGCTCGGGCAGTGGCAACAACCCGATCTCTGCCCAGGTCGGTGTGAAGTTGAGCGGGTGGAACGTCTGCATCCCGAGCAACAACGAGACGGTGCGCCCGTGCACCTGCGGACGCACGGGGATTCCGTCGGACGCGGCCTCAGCGGCAAGGTCGAGCATCTTGCGCCACGCGTCAGGGTCGTTGTTGTTCTGGTTGAGAGCGAAGGTGACCGGCCGGTTGATGGACGCCGCCAGCCGCCGCATCCACGACATCTCCTTCTCCGGCGCAGCCAGGTCTTCCCCGAGGGCACCGGCCGGCGCAAGCTCGAAGACACCCGTGCCAAGGTCACCCAGCGCGGATCCGATACCGAACAGCTCATCTTCGGCAGCGAACGTGCCCGGCACCGGCTCGCCGTCGATCGCGCGATGAGCCAACGTCCGCGACGTCGAGAACCCGAGAGCTCCGGCCTGAAGGCCAGCGCGCACGATCTCGGCCATGGCGGTGATGTCGGCTGCGGTCGCCGACTCGTTTTGGGCCCCTCGATCACCCATGACATAGGCGCGTACGGCGCCATGGGGAACCTGCGCGCCAATGTCGATCGACTTGGGCACGGCGTCCACCGCATCGAGAAACTCCGGGAAGCTCTCCCATCCCCAGCGGATACCCGCCGACAGCGCCGCTCCGGGGATGTCCTCGACGCCCTCCATCAGACCGATCAGCCATTCGTGCCGATCAGGTCGAACCGGGGCGAAGCCCACGCCGCAGTTGCCCATGACGACGGTCGTGACTCCGTGCCAGCACGACGGTGTCAGCAGCGGGTCCCAGGTGATCTGCCCGTCGTAGTGCGTATGGATATCGACGAACCCAGGCGTGACCAGGGCGCCGTCTGCATCGATTTCTCGCGTCGCCAAGCCATCGATGCGGCCGACATCGACAACGACGCCGTCATTGATTGCGACGTCAGCTGTGCGACGTGGCGCACCAGTGCCATCGACGACCGTGCCGCCGCGGATCACGAGGTCGTGCACGAAACGCTCCCCTCCTCGCAGGGACAAGGAGCAGTATGCCGCCAGATATGTGATCCTGGGCCGGTGAGCCTTGACCTCGCCCAACTCGCTGAGTCGCGCTTTGCAGAGCTGGACGGACCGCTGCATTACCTCGACTTCGGTGGGCCTGCGGACGGGCCGCTGATCGTCGGCGTCCATGGTCTCGGCGGCGCCTGTTGGAACTGGGCAGCCGTCGCCCCGCAGCTGACTCAGCACGCGCGTTTCATCGCACCCGACCTCGCTGGTCATGGACGCAGCCCCGCGCAGGGACGCTCCACCACCGTCATCGCGAACCGCCGGCTACTGCATCGATTCCTCACCGAGGTGGTCGACGAGCCCGTCGTGCTCGTCGGCAACTCGATGGGCGGGCTCATCTCCATCATGGAAGCGGCACGCAACAGGGAACAGGTCAGGGGTGTCGTCCTCGTGGACCCGGCCCTGCCACGCGCGCCGCTCACCCCGATCGACCTAGTGGTGGCACGGAACTTCGCGCTGATGTCCATTCCGTACGCCGGCGAACTCGCGATCGCCCGCAACTACAAGCTCGCACCGCGCACGATCGTCCGCCAGACCCTCGCACTGTGCTGCGTTGACCCCGACCGGGTGCCGGCACACGTCATCGAGATCGCCGAGCACTTCGCCGCGGAACGCGCGCGACGTCCCGACGCAGTCAAAGAATTCCTCGCTGCGTCCCGCTCACTTGTGCGCCTGTTGGCACGACCCAAGCGCATCCGTGCAGACATGGCGCGGATCACGGCTCCGGTCCTGTTGCTGCACGGCGCCAAAGACCGGCTGGTCCCGCTGCAGTCGGCCCGCGCGGCAGTGAAGACCAACCCGTCGTGGCACCTGAGGATCGCTGATGATTGTGGGCATGTGCCCCAGATGGAGATGCCCGACTGGACGGCCGAGCAGATCAGCGACTGGTTACGGCTCGTCGTCAGCCGATGATGCGGATGTCGCCGAAACCGGCTGGCACCGTCGCTCCGCTTGCGAATCGCTGCGGGCTGAACTGATCCAGCTCGGACACGTGCTCACCTGAAACAAGCGCGGCGACATACCGTCCAAGCACAGGTGCGAGCTTGAAGCCGTGCCCGCTGCTACCCGCGTGCACGAACACTCCGGGCGCGACTTCGCCGATGACGGGCTGCCAGTCAGGGCTGACGTCATACAACCCCGCCCAACCACCACGGGGAGCGGCCGACTCGAGAAACGGAAGTCGGCTCACCGCGGCGGTCAGCAATGCCAGTGATTCGGCGTCGCTGACCCGCTCCGAGTAGTCCGCTGGATCGACCTCAGCCGCCGGATGCAACCAACCGAGCAAGTACTGGCCACCATGCTCGGGCTTGCCATAGAAGCCGGCGGCCAGGTCGGCCATCACGAAGGACGGTGTGCTGTCACCACAGGCATACGCGCCAACAACGTGTCGCTCCACCCGCAATGGGAGCTCGACACCGAGTGACTGGACGGTTGGCCGTGTCCATGGACCCATCGCCAGTAGCACGCGCCGGGCCGTGATCGTCTCGCCGGGCGTGGCCAGCTTGACCCGCTGGTCGTCGGGCACGATGCCACCAACCTCGGTGCGGATGCGCAGCGTCGCGCCGAGCTTCCGCGCTGCATCGAGCATCGTCGTAGTCGTCAAGACAGGGTCTGCATGACCGGCGCCGTGTTCCCATACGCCGACCCCCACGCCGTCGAGGCTGATCCCTGGGACACGGTGGGACAGGTCGGCATGATCCAGCAGGTCGATCAGCGCACCATCGGCGTTGAGCGACGACGTGACCGCCTCGACGTCGGTGATGTCCGCCGGCGGATGGATGTACAGCGCACCGGTCGCATGGAAGCCGGACTCGCCGCCGAGGCTCGACGGGAACTCCGCCATCCACGCAAGCGCCTCACGAGCGACGGCCGCGAGGAAGGGATTCGTGTAGTACGCCCGACAGATCGCGCTGGACCGGCCGGTTGGCCCACTCGCTGGATAGCTGCGCTCGACGACGATGACGGTGTGCCCTGCGCGAGCAAGGTGATACGCGGCGCTTGCGCCGTGAATACCGGCGCCGACCACTGCTACGTCGTACATCACGCTCGACACGCTAGTCCGGAGCGAGGCAGGTGAGCCGCTTCAATTACGTCGCCGCGGTTGCAGCGGCCACGGCATCAAGCGGCTGACTACCCGCCTGCCGAGCCAGCTGCGGTGCAGCTTGCGGTAGGTCGCTGCCGCGAGCAGCGGCCCGGCGAGGATGAGCACCCAGCCGAGGACTTGCAACACGTGCCCGACCAGTGGTGAGAGTCCAGCGGGTGTGTTGCATTGCGCATCACCGCGGACGCAGATGCCACTCACGAGCACGGTTCCCGTCGCAAGGAAAACCGCACCAGCCAGCCAGCACGCGGCCAGGGCGCCGACACTGCCGCACATCACGGCGCGACGGTCGCGTGGCGTCAGGCGACGTGGTCCAGGCATCGAAACAGCGTGCCCCACTTGTGGGTCAGCACGAAACGACGCGCCGCGGGCTAAGCGATTGCTCGCGCGAGCGTCCGCCGGCTCGGACCCGTGATGCCTTCGCGTCTCGCCACCCGGATCGACCAGAGCACGGTCAAGGTGACTGCGAGACACGTCAACCCAGGACCGGTCATGGTCTTCACCATGACAAAGGTGTCGACGGAGACCGTCAGCAGCAATGTCAACGTGATGGTCGCGTGCGTCAACAACACGGCTGACCAGAAGAGGGTGAGGTTGCGGAAGAGCTGTTGTACGCCGTGGCGGTTATGCGCTTCGTCGGTCAGCGGACAGAAATCCGCGGCGAGCCGGTTCACCAGCGGACGTCCGACAAGCACCGAGACGAAGAACGTCGCGGAGATGATCGCCGTACCCAGCACCGGTCCAAGGAAGTAGATGAATGTGCTGCCCGTGCCCACCGTGATCAGCGTGCGCAAGGTGAGACCGATCATCGCGATGACCACGAGCGCCGGGACCGGACGCCCACGCGCCAGCCGACGAGCGATGAGACCGCCGGCGTACACAAGTGCCGCGCCCAGCGCTGGCCAGGCACCCAGGAAGTGCCAGACCACGTAGAAGATGCCAGACGGGATGAGCGTCGCCTCAACCACACGCGGGATGACGTGGCGCGTCACGACTTGGCGCGGACGCAGGCCATCACCGAGGACAGGCCGATGCAGATGAGGTACGACGCGCGCCCGAGGCGCGCGCGAACTCATATGTGCGTCGAGACGTCGATAACAGGAAGTTCCATTGCGGGCGGCATGGTCCGCACCCACTCACTGCCGGGACTGAGCCGGCTCCTCCAGCATCCGGCATGAACCCGCCGTGCGCCAGCCCCCATGCGGTTAGACCTCGCTGTGACCCGGTCGAGCATGATGGGCGCGGCGTTCAGGAGGGACAGATGACCGATCGAATCACCGTCGAGCGTGATGGACACGTTTTGCTCATGGGCGTCAACCGTCCGGAGAAGCGCAATGCCTTCGACCTGGCGACGATCGATGAGCTGGGCGCGGCGTACGAGTTGCTCGGCGATGACGACGCGCTGTGGGTCGGTGTGGTTTTCGCCCATGGCGAGCACTTCTCGGCCGGTCTCGATCTAGCCGAGGTGGGTCCGGTCGTCATCGAGCAAGGCCCAGAAGCACTGTCGGGTGCGCACAAGTACGACCCGTGGGGTGTGTGGCGAGACCCCGTGCCGAAACCTGTCGTCATGGCCGTCAACGGCATCGCGATGACACTGAGCATCGAGTTGGCGCTGGCCGCCGACATCGTGGTTGCCGCCGACGACGTGCGCTTTCGTCAACTGGAGATCGGGCGCGGCATCATGCCGTTCGGTGGCGCGACGTTCCGTGCACCCGCGGCCTTGGGCTGGGGCAACGCCATGCGGTTCCTCCTCACCGCGGAAGCGTTCGGTGCCGAGGAGGCGCTGCGCATTGGCCTCGTGCAAGAGGTCGTTCCCGCCGGCAAGCATCTCGAGCGGGCCGCTGACATCGCGCAGCTGATCGCGCGACAGGCACCTCTCGGCGTACAAGCCACGCTCGCCAACGCGCGGATCGCACGCGCTCAAGGACCCGCAGCCGCAGTGCAGCACCTCAAGGCGACACTGCCAACGATCCTCGCGAGCGCGGATGCCGCAGAGGGTGTCAACAGCTTCATCGAACGACGCGAAGCGGTCTTCCGTGGTGCAGGTTCCTGAGTCTGGTCGAAGCAGCTAGTCGAGTATTGCCACAAGGCGGCCGACGACCTCGCCGCGTTCGAGCATCGTGACGCCTTCACCGATGTCGTCGAAACCGATCTGTGTGATTCGTGAAGCGACCTTGCCGTCAGCCATGAGCTTGAGGACGGCTTCGCAATCCTCGAGAGTCCCAGATTGTGAACCATGGAGCTCGACCTCGTTGAGGATGAGGGTGTGGAGGTCGATCGTTCCCATTTGGACAGGCAGGCCCACGAGCACGACGCGACCGCCCGGACGTTCGGTCGACTCGCCGCGCCTCGCAATACCTGGGCGGACGGTGTCGACGGCTTCTGCCGTCGTGGTGCCGAAGCCGGCGTAGTCGACGATGACGTCGAGGTCCTTGTCAGCGAAATGCGTGATGCTCGTCGAGACGTCCGTGACGCCAATGTTGCGCGCATAGTCGTGCACTGTCTCGTTGATCTCCGCGACGTAGACCTCGGCACCGACCGCCAACGCGACTTGAGCGCCCAGCGAGCCGAGGCCACCGAAACCGATGACACCGACTTTCGAACCGGCCTGTGCGCCTCCCCGCACGATCATCGCGTGGTACGACGTGAGCCCGGCGTCGGTCGCCGTGGCGGCCTGATCCCACGGGATGCCCTCGGGCATCGCGATCACGAGGCGCTCCGGCACCGTGACCTTCGCCGCGAAGCCGCCATTCAATGAGCAGCCGGGACCCTCGATCGCGGCCGGGACGACAACCGCGTCTCCAACAGCGAACTTCGTGACGTCCGAACCCACCTCCGCGACGAATCCGACGATCTCGTGGCCGAGCGTGAACGGACTGAACGGCAGGAGGTAGCTCAGGCTGCCGTCGAGAAAGCCGACGTCGCTGTGGCAAATACCGGACGCCTTGATGTCAATGACGATCTCGTCTGCATTCGGCTCGGGGTCCGGGATCTCGTTGAGGGCAAGCGGCTTTCCGACGTCCGTGAACTGCCATGCCTTCATGACGACTCCGCTTCCGTAGCGCTGCTCACCGTGGGCCCATCCGGATTGCACCGTCCAAGCGAATGACCTCGCCATTGAGCATGGGGTTCTCGACGATGTGCTGCACGAGAGCGGCGTACTCCTCCGGAAATCCCAGCCGTGCAGGGTGGGGCACCTGCGCCGCCACCGATGCACGTGCTTCCTCTGAAACGTTGGCCATCATGGGTGTGTCGAACAATCCGGGCGCGATCGACATCACGCGGATCGCGTGCCTGGCCAGCTCTCGCGCTGCGGGCAGGGTCATGCCGGCAACTCCGGCTTTTGATGCCGAATAAGCAACCTGGCCGATCTGGCCTTCGAAGGCAGCGATGGATGCCGTGCACACGATGACACCCCGCTCACCGTCCTGAGGGTGCGTGTCCGCCATCGCTTGGGCGGCTTTAGCAAGGACAGTGAAGGTCCCCAACAGGTTGACCGCGATCGTCGCGTTCCAGTGCGATTCGAGATCGGCAGCCGAACCGCCGACCAGTCGCCCCACCGGTGCGATGCCCGCCGCAGCAACAGCGATCCGCAGGGGGGCCAACTCCGTCGCAGCCGCAACAGCCGCGGCGACGTCCTCCCAGTTGGTCACGTCACCGGGAACAAAGACCACGTCTTTGCCGAGCTCCTTCACTACCAACTCGGCCTGCGGAGCGGATCTCTCGAGGTCCACGATGACGACCTTCGCTCCGGCCGCGTGAAGTCGCTCGACGGCAGCCCGGCCAAGACCGGAAGCACCGCCCGTGACCACAGCCGACCCGCCGCTGATCTGCATCGTCGCTCCTCTATCTATTGCGAGACGTTCGGGCGCATGTACATGCGTTACAGGACTGCCACCGGACACACCGGACCTGCGGTCCCGCCGGTAACCGGGAGCGGTGCCGCGACGAAAAGGAACGCTGTCGCTCCCGCCTCGGCGAGCTCGTCCAGGACGACACCTTCGATGAGAGGCACGCCATAATCTCTGAGCAACAACTTGTGCACGGGAAAGACGTCGTCGGACTGAAAGGGCAGGACCTCGATCGCGTAGTTGTCGGCGCCAACCCCCGCAACCCCAGCCTGCGCAAACCAAGCTGCGCCTTCCTCGTCGATCCCGGGTTCCCCATCGAGGTAAGCCTCCGCGTCGCCCGCATGACGACCGAACCACCCCGTGCGAATGAGCACGACGTCCCCGGTTTCCGGTTGTACGCCGGCGTTCGCAGCCGCCGTCTCAAGGTCCTTCAGGGTCACGACATCACCACTCCCCAGTGGCGAGGTGCGAACACTGGCGACATCCAGGAGCACGCCCCTGGTGACCGTCGGACGCAGGTTCTCTGCACCGCAATGGCGTGCACCCGTCGTGCTGCGGATCGATGACGAGGGAAACCCGTTGTAGAGCTGATCGTCGTACCACGCGTGCGCCAACGCATCCATGTGCGTACCGGTGTGCGCGGCGAACCCGAGCACCTCCTCGGCGAACTGAAACCCGCCCGGGCGTCCGGCTCCGGCTGCGTAGTCACCACCATCGCGCATCATCAACCGCTCAACCTTCTTGCGGTGATGCGGAACGGCGGTCTCGGGGCCGAGGTTCTGCCCCAATCTGACGACCTGCCCGTGTTCGACGAGCTGCACCGCGCGAAGCACCTGCTCCGGGCCAACATGGTTCAGCGCGCCGAGCTCGTCGAGCGGACCCCAACGGCCCCAGTTGTTGTCACCCACGGGTATCACAGTCCGTCTCCGGGTCGCGATGCCAACCCGCTCGGGAGCCAACTGACAAGAGGTACCGCTGCCTGCCGGTGCTGCATCTAGGACTGATCCGTAAGGGTTCGTTTTCTCGAAATCCGTTCCCTGAGCGCGTAGGACACTACTCCCCGACCAGGGGTTGTCAAGGCCAGGTCCGGTGCGTGACCCGGTGGTCGGCGAGGGCCGATTTCGCCGGGGCCGCGACTCTTGACAAGACCACCCCGCGCTGGAACTATTCCGAAATTAAGAAGACGATTCCGCATTTCGAAATCACCTGAGGGCTTCCAGTCCCTGAGCCCCGCGCCACAAGCGATGACATCGGGCGGTTGATTCCTGCGGATCACCCTTCCGCCACCCGCCGCGATCGCCGGCGCAAAGGGAGCCTAATGATCAACGTCAACGGGACGCAGCAGCCGCTGATCCTCGCCAGCATGACAACCATCGGCACGAGCTCCTTCCGCGAGCGTGTCGAGGTTGCTGCGGCAGCCGGCTTCGACGCGCTCGGGCTGAGCCTCGCTGCATTCCGAGAGATCTCGGCTGGGGAGATGAGCCCGAAGGAAATGAAGTCGGTGCTCGACGCGAATGGAATGCGGGTCGCGGAGCTCGAGGCAGTCTTCGGCTACGCAATCGAGCCCGCGAAGACAGGCATTCCGTTCGGTGGTGGCCTTGTCTACACGCCGCCGGAGGATCTCAAGGATTTCTGGACGATGGCGGAGCTGTTCGAACCGCATCACCTGCAGGCGGTCGGTGCCTTCGACACGGACGTACTCGAGCCAGACGCGATCGAGCGATTCGCCGGTCTATGCGACCAAGCTGCCACGGTGGGCATCAAGATCGGTCTGGAGTTCCTGCCGACCACAAACATCCCCGATGCCGGCGTTGCACTCAGCATCGTTGAGCAGGCTGATCGCCCGAACGGCGGCCTGTGCATCGACAGCTGGCACCACACCCGCGGCGCCCAGAATCTTGACCTCCTGCGCGCTGTGCCGCCACATCGGGTTTCCGTCATCCAGTTGGATGACGGGCCTGCGGAGCCCGCGGACCCGAACTTTCTCTACGAGACGATGCACTATCGCGACGTCCCTGGCGACGGTGACTTCGATCTTGCGGGCTTCTTCGCCGCGATATTCGAGAGCGGGACGAGCGCTCCCGTTTCGGTCGAGGTCTTGTCGGATTCCCTGAGTGAGCTCACCCCTCAGGATGGCGCCCTTCGATTGGTGAAAGGCACCCAGTCGGTCCTGCCAGTGTGAGCGCGAACGAGACGAAAGAACTGCACCTGCTAGCACACGAACGTGACATTCCATGTTGCAACTCCACAGGAGGCTTGGGTCGATGAAAGCGTCAATGCGTCTGAGCACAATCACCGCCGTACTCGTGGGATCGGCCCTGGCGTTAACCGCCTGTGGCGGTTCCAGCGGCGGCAGCACCCCGACGACCGGGAGCGGCGTCGACACTGCCGGCGTGGCAGCGGCACAGGCGGTGGTCGACAAGTACACGACCAACCCGCGCGCCTTCCCCACGGTCACGCCACTGAAGGCGAAGCCAACCGGCAAGAAGTTCGCATACGTAGCGTGCTCGGCGCCTGAGTGCATCAAGATGGGCGACTTCATCAAGGAAGCCGCAGGACTCCTCGGCGCCACGGTGAAGCAGTTCAACGGCGGCGCAACCGCGCAGACCATCTCGGCAGCCTTCGACAGCGCTCTGCAATCCAACCCGGACGTGCTGATGGCCGTCGCCTTCGAGCCGGCGTCATGGTCGGCGCAGCTCACGAAGGCCAAGGCACGTCACATCCCCGTCCTTGCGTGGAGCATCACGACTCAGCCCGCAGCTACCGCGGTCGACGCCACCTACAACGGGACACCGGAATTCATCGAGCTGGGCACGGTCCTTGCCGACTGGGCGATTGCGGACTCGAAGGGCACTGCTGACGCCGTGGTCGTCTGGCCGCCCGCCATCGGTGTGATCACGCCTGTTGCCGACGGCGTCAAGGCGGAATTCGCTAAGCACTGCACGAGCTGCTCGATCGACGGGATCGAGGTGCCCGTGACCGACCTCGGGACACCGCGCATTCCCAACCGCATCGTTAGCTACCTGCAGCAGCACCCGAAGGTGAAGTACGTGATCACCGGGTTCGGTTCGATGAACCTCGGCGTCGCCGATGCACTCAAGGCTGCTGGCTTGTCGGGTATCAAGCTGTACACACAGGGTGGTAGTCCATCCGAGTACCAGGCCGTGAAGGATGGCCAGCAGGCTGTCATCCTGGCCAAGGACCTGAACATGGAGGGTTGGGTGGGCGTCGACACCGCCGCCAAGCTTGCGACCGGGCAAACGCCCGATCGCCTCACCCCGCCATTCCAGTTCCTCGGCAAGGACGACCTGACGTTCGACATCTCCCAGGCTTGGGTCGCTTACCCCGACTTCAAGGACAGGTTCAAGAAGTCCTGGGGCCTTACCTGAGTCTGAGTAGTTGGAAGAGGAAACTTCCGTGACTGACCACCTGCTTGAACTCTCCAGGGTGAGCAAGACCTTTGAGAGTCAGACGGTGCTCCGCGATATCGAGCTCAAGCTCGACGCTGGCGAGGTGCTGGCGATCATCGGTCAGAACGGTTGTGGCAAGTCAACGCTGATCAAGACGCTGGCCGGCTATCACACACCGGACAGAGACAGTTCGATCCTTGCTTGGGGGGCCCCCATCACCGCTTCGATGGTGGGGGCCCCCGAGCGTGGCTTGCACTTCATTCACCAAGACCTTGCATTGGTCTCTGCATTGACCACCGTCGAGAACCTCGAAGTGACTCGACCTCGACCCGGCTGGCTGGCGTCGCTCTGGCCGACACGAAGGCGGGCCGAGGTACGGCATGCCCGCAGAGTCTTGGCAGACTTCGGCGGGCACTTCGATGTCGAGAAGCCGGTCGGAGAGCTCACCCCGACGGAGCAAAGCCTCGTCGCGATCGCCCGCGCATTTGACGGCTGGACCTCGGCAGACAACATCCTCGTCCTGGACGAGCCAACTGCTGCCCTCCACCCCCAGGAGCTGAAGCCCCTCTTCGCTGCGATTCAGAAGTTGGCTCACCGCGGCGCAGGGGTGATTCTCGTTACGCACCGGCTCAACGAGGTTGCAGCTCTTGCCGACCGCGTTCTCGTCCTCCGTGACGGTCGAATCGTCGGGGAGGTGGCCCGTAACGGCTATGAGGAACGCGACCTCATCGAACTCATGACCGGCGGACAATTGAAGCCACTTCTCAGTGGTGACCGACCGGAGCCGGGAGAGCCGGCGCTAGAAGTGCGCAACGTGTCCGGGCTCCGTGTCAACAAAGCTGACCTCACTGTTCGTGCTGGCGAAGTCGTTGGAGTCACCGGGCTGGTGGGCTCGGGTCGCGACGAGCTTGCGAATCTCATTTTCGGGGCGACACCGCGCGCTGGTGGGACCGTTCGGGTTGCCGGACGCACGTTGCCTTCAGGCAATCCCAAGGCGTCGATCCGTGCGAGGGTTGCCATGGTCCCCGCTGATCGACGACGGCAAGCTGCCATCATGGCCATGTCGATGCGCGAGAATCTGACCCTGCCATCACTTGGACCGCTGCGCCGACCCACTGGCTGGCTGAGTAGTGCGCTAGAACGCCGCGAGACGCGTAAGTGGATCCGGGCCCTCGACATCCGTCCCCCGGACACCGAAAAGTCGATCGAGCTCATGAGTGGCGGCAATCAGCAGAAGGTGATCCTGGCCCGCTGGCTCCGTACCAGTCCCAAGCTTCTGCTCCTTGACGACCCAACTCAGGGCGTGGACATCGGGGCGAAAGCCGAGATTCACAGCACTGTCCGCAACGCTGCAGCGGACGGGACTGCAGTCCTTGTCTGCTCCAGTGATGTCGTCGAACTGATCGACGTGTGTGATCGCGTACTTGTCTTCCGTGATGGGGTCATCGTCGCCGAACTCGGCCATGACGAGATCAACGAAACCCGATTGACCACAGAGACGTTAGGGGTCAGCGAAGCAGGCTCGCTTCCCGCCCCTGATCCAGAGGAGAAGCTGTGAGTGACGCGACTGTGGCGGATCCCGAATCTCCCCTCGACAAGCCGCCAGCGCCGGACCACACGTCGGAAGGCCAGGGCCTACGGCGGCTGGCGTCCACACTGAGTATCCGAAATGCGAGCGCGATCTACGTTTTCGCAGCGATGTTCCTGATCTTCTCGCTGTGGGTTCCGGACACCTTTCTGACGTCGACAACCTGGCGTTCGCTGTTGAACGGAAATGCCACGACTGCCCTTGTCGCGATCGGCGTCGGCATCGCGCTGTGTGCGGGCGTCTTCGACTTATCCGTCGGCGCGACGGTCGGGATCGGTTCGATGATGGTCTCCTGGCTGCTCGTCAACAAGGGCTACTCCCCCATCACGGCCGTGCTCATCACCTTGGTCATTGGCGTCGCTATCGGCGTGGTCAACGGCTTCCTTGTGGTAGTCATCGGCATCGACTCATTCATCGCGACCCTCGGCGTCTCCTCGATCCTCACCGCGGCCGTGCTCGCCATCTCGAACGGCCAGCAGATCATCGGACTTGACCTGGGCTTTCGGAGCTTTGTCAGCAGGCAGTACCTCGGAATGTCGGTGCCGGTTTATGTATTGATCGGCGTCGCGATCGTGTGTTGGTACGTGCTTGAGCACACACCACTCGGTCGTCGCGTGTACGCGACCGGCGGCAACCGAGAAGCGGCACGACTCGTCGGCGTTCGAACCGGCGGCGTCATCACTGCTTCTCTGGCGGCTAGTGCCGTGACGGCAAGTCTCACCGGACTACTCATCGCGGGGACGTTCGGAACGGGTGACCCCACAACCGGACCGGACTACCTGCTACCCGCGTTCTCCGCTGCATTCCTGGGCTCGACCCAGTTCAAGAACGGTCGCTTCAACGTCTTGGGAACCGTCGTTGCCGTCTACGTTCTCAGCGTTGGTGTCAAAGGCCTCCAGTTGGCCGGAGCGTCGTTCTGGGTGCCTAGCCTCTTCAACGGAGCTGCCCTCATCATCGCCGTTGGCCTGACCCGACTCCGCGGGCGCGGGGCCGCGATCAGGGGGGTCATCGGCCGCCTGAGCAGCCGCAGCCAGCCTCGGACGCCGTAGCCCCGCGGTCGCAGGAGCCATCGCGAAAGCGCACGTTTCACAGAACGGGTAACAGCAACGCATGAAGCTTTTCGAAGCCTTGGCACAAGCGTTGCGAGATGAGGATGTCTCAACGCTCTTCGGCGTAGTTGGTGACGGGAATCTGTTCTTCGCCGATAGTTTCGCCAAAGCCGACTCCACGAGGTACGTAACCGCGGCGAACGAGGCCGGAGCCGTCCTGATGGCCAATGGTTACGCCAGCGTCTCGCAAAAAGTCGGCGTTGCAACGGTTACGCATGGCCCCGGCCTGGCCAACGCCCTGCCCCCGCTCATCGACAGCGTGCGCGGCGGGATGCCAGTGTTGCTGATCGCGGGCGACACCTCCATCGAGGACGAGAAGAACCTTCAGAGGATCGACCAGCGAGAGTTGACCCTGCCAACGGGGGCGGGCTTCGAGCAGGTCCGCGCCGCACGCACCGCCGTACACGATCTTCGTACGGCGATCCGGCGTACGACCGTTGAACGTCGACCGGTCGTGCTGAACGTGCCATCAAAGTTCATGTGGGAAGACGTCGAGTACGAACCATCCGGCGCGGTCTTCGTCCATCAAGCGGTTGAAGCCGATCCGGCGGCCCTCGATCTCGCCGTCGGGGCAATCGCGCATGCAAAGCGGCCGATCGTCCTAGCCGGACGGGGTGCGGCGAGCCCAGCTGCCCGGGAGGCACTGCTCAGGCTGGCGCAGCGCATTGGTGCTCCTATCGCTACCACGCTGCGCGGCACAAACCTTTTTCGGGGCGATCCTTTCAACCTCGGCGTTTTCGGGACGCTGGGTACGCCGGTGGCACTCGAGACAATCGTGCAGAGCGACTGCGTTATCGCGTTCGGTGCCAGCCTCAATCATTGGACGACTGACTCCACCTCCTTGCTCAAAGACAAGCGGGTAATCCAATGCGACCTTGAGCAGAGTGCCATCGGCAAGCACGTGTTCGTGGACGCAGCCCTCATCGGTGACGCGGCCAAGGTGGCCGACGCGATCGTCCGCTGGCTCGACGAAGCGGATATTCGCCCTGCTGGTTCACGCACGGACGCCCTCGCGCAGAGCATCAAGGACTACTCCCCGGCCGGTGGTGCGCCGCGGCGGACTCAAGACGGCACGGTCGACTTCCGAACGGCTCTTGCTCGCATGGACGAGATCGTGCCGTCAGACCGCGTGCTCGTTGCGGATGCCGGCCGCTTCATGTACGAGGCCTACAAGATCCTGACTGTCCCCGATCCCCATTCGTTCGTACACACCTGTAACTTCGGCGCCATCGGGCTCGGCATGGGTAACGCGATCGGAGCCGGCGTTGCAGATCCCAGCCGACCGGTCCTTCTGGTCTGTGGAGACGGCGGATTCATGCTTGGCGGCCTCGCCGAGTTCACGTCTGCCGTGCAGAGCAACATCGACCTGATCGTTCTGGTCCTGAACGATGGGGCGTACGGGGCCGAACACATCCAGTTCCGGAACCGAGACATGGATCCGGGGCTGGCTACCTGCCACTGGCCAGAGCTCGCGCCGCTGGCAGAGGCACTCGGCGGCGCAGGGGTGACGGTCCGCTCGCTTTCAGATCTCGAGGCTGTCGCTGAGGCGGTTCAACACCGCGACCGGCCGCTGCTCGTCGACGTGAAGCTGGACCCCGACCAAGTGCCGTTCGACACCTGGTGACTAGGAACGCGACGACGCGGACTCGGTAGCAGTCTCCGCCGCAGCCGCGGCGAGCTCTCGCAACCGGAACCTTTGCACCTTGCCAGTGGGCGTCATCGGCCACGTGTCGACGAAGATCACATCGCGTGGGACCTTGAATGAGGCGAGGCTCGAGGAGCAGAAGCTCTTGATCTCGTCGGCCGTCGCGTCGATGCCGCTGTCCATTTCGACAAACGCAACGGCGACCTCGCCCAAGCGGCGATGCGGGCGAGCCACGATGTAAGCCTGTTTGACACCCGGGTACTTCAAAAGGACAAGCTCGATGTCGGCCGGGTGGACGTTGTTGCCGCCAACGATGAACTTGTCAGAGCGGCGGCCGGTAATAGCGAGATACCCGTCCGCGTCGAAGACGCCCAGGTCGCCTGTGTAGAACCAACCCGCGTCGTCCATCACAGCCGCCGTGGCTTCTGGCTCGTGGTAGTAGCCCTTCATCACCGTGTATCCGCGAACCGCGACCTCACCCTCCTGGCCAGGGTCAAGCGAGGTGCGCGTCTCCGGGTCGACAACCGCGACCTCGTAGCCGCCGATTGGCACGCCCTTGCCCGCGAGGAGGCTCTCTTTCGAGTCGGTTGGTCGCCCGAGCGTCGTCGTCGACGTGGTCTCGGTCATGCCGTAGACGGGGAGAATTGCCTTCATACCCAACTTTTCGCGAGCACCGTCGACGACCTCGGCCGGGATCGCCGAACCACCGATCCAACCCGTCCGCAATGAACGCGTGTCAAAGCTGCTGAGTTCTGGATGCCATAACAGGTCGATGAAGTGCGTGGGAATCCCCGAGAGCACGCTGATCTGCTCGTCCTGCACGAGCCGGAGTGCCTCGGTGGCGTCCCAACTGTCCAGTTGAACAAGTGCGCCGCCGGCTATCAACGCGGGAAGGAAACTGCTGAACACTCCCGCGACATGGAACAGGGGCAAGTGCCCGAGCACACGGTCGGAAGAATCGAGCCCGAGCCACGCCGTGACCGCAGTCATCATGCGCAGGGCATCGTGGGTGTGCACGACGCCCTTTGGGAAGCCCGTGGTGCCTGACGTGAACACGATGATGAGGGTGTCGTCCGGTGAAACCTTGTCCTGTGCTGCCTCGACGTCCGATTGCGGTACGTCGGCGCCGGCAGCGAGGAATGCGGAGTAAGAGCCGAAGCCGTCGATGCTTTTGTCGCTATCGCCGAGGCGAACGACGTGCCGAAGGTCCGGCAGTTTGGTCGAGCTGGTCCCGTCCCAGTCGGGGCAGATAGCGCGAAATGCCGATACATAGTCGATCCCGAGGAACGAGTCCTCGACGAACAACATCGTGGACTCTGACTTGCGCAGGACGTACTCAGCCTCAGCCGGCTTGTACCTCGTGTTGACCGGCACGACCACGGCACCGATTCGCGCTGCCCCTAACCACAGGACCAGCCACTCCGGGTGGTTGGGCAACCACAGTGCGACGTGGTCGCCTCTCGTGACACCGGCAGCGAGGAACGACGCAGCGATCTGTTCGCTCTGCTCCTGGACGTCGCGCCACGTGAGCCGCCGATCTCCATGCACGATCGCGAGCGCGTCGGGCATGGCAGCGGCGGTTGCGTCGAGCCGCTGACTCAACAACTCTCGATGGCTAGCGTCCTCGGACATACCCATCATTACTCCATCCGGCCCCGGTAACTGGCCCCCGCGATTCGATCTGTCTCGACTTTGGCTGGGTCAACTTCGTCAGCGCTTGGCCCGCCGCAGAGCCGCTAGGACAGCCTCGTGCAGGCTCTCGACCAAGGTCGGATGCGGATGAACAGTTGCGGCTAGGTCCTCAGCGCGACACGCAGTCTCGACCGCCACGGTGGCCTCGCCGATGAGGTCGGACGCATTCGGACCGGCGATGTGAAAGCCCAAGACAACGTCCGTCTCCGCGTCGATGACAACCTTCACCAGGCCCGTTTCCTCGCCCAGGATGATGGCGCGACCCGACGTCGAGAACTTGTTGCGACCGACCAGCACCGTGCGACCCTCGGCCTTTGCCTCCGCCTCTGTCAGCCCGACTGCGGCGACCTCGGGGTCAGTGAACGCGATGAGTGGCACCACTGAATCAAACGCGCTCGGGAGCCCACAGATCACTTCCGCGGCAACCCGCCCCTCCGCACTTGCCTTGTGCGCCAGCGCGGGTCCTTCGATCACGTCGCCGATCGCGAAGATGTTGGCGACGTTGGTGCGGCACTGTTCGTCAACGGCGATATGACCACTTGCCGTGAGTTTGATGCCGAGGTCTTCCAACTGCAGTTCGCCGACCAGAGGCCGACGGCCAACAGCCACGAGCACCTTGTCGGCCGGCACGCGCCCCTCCCCCTCAGGACCCATCACCACGAGATCGTCACCGTCGAGAACCTTCGCAAAGGTCGACGTACGCACATCGATCCCGATGGCTTTTGCATGGTCGGCAACAGTTTTCGCAAGGTCGGCGTCGAAACCAGTCAGGATGCCCTCGGTCGCTTCCACCAGCGTGACCCGAGCACCGAGCTTCGCGTACGCCATGCCGAGTTCGGTCCCGATGTAACCGCCACCGACAACGGCGAGATTCTCGGGCACCTCGTCGAAGGCGAGCGCACCGGTGGAGTCGACGATCCGCTTTTGGTCGACGGGCAGGTCGGGAAGTTGGAGCGGTTCCGAGCCGGTCGCGATGATCGCGTGCTCGAAACGGAAGTGCGAGACCTGGTCGTCGTTCTCTACCGAGACTCGGTTGGCGTCGAGGAAGTAGGCAGTGCCCTCGACGACCCGCACCTTCGACAGCACTTGACCAACACCACCGACAAGGCGGTCCACAACAGATGCTTTCCAGGCTTGCAAGGCACCGAAGTCGAGCTTGATGTCGGCATGGAGGCCCCGCTCCGCACCACTAGCTGCACGCGTGATGTCGTGCGCAGCCGTAGTCAGCACCTTCGAGGGGATACAACCGACATTGAGGCACACACCGCCGAGACGCTGGCGCTCGATGAGCACCACATCTTTTCCGAGCTCTGCAGCACGGGCCGCCGCGGTGTATCCGCCGGGTCCGCCGCCGACCACCAGAACCTGGACCGGCTCTGCCATTTCGCCTACGACCATGAGGTCACCCCTCGTCCGCGAGCAGCAGTACCGGCTCTTCGAGCAACGCCTTGACCTTGAGGGTGAAGCCGAGTACTTGATCACCGTCGACGATCCGATGATCGGCTGAGAAGGACATTGGCAGCATGGTCCGGATCACGATCTGACCGTCACGCACGACGGCCTGCGCGGATGCACGCCCGAATCCCATGATCCCGGCCTCAGGCGGCTTGATGATCGGGGTTCCGTAGGTGCCACCGAGTGGCCCATGGTTGGTGATGGTGAAGGTGCCTTCTTGCAGGTCCGACAGGGCCACCTGTCGCAGCCGAGCTGCGTTGGCAAGCTCCTCAACCTCTCGCGCGATGGCGAGCACGGGCTTGTAGTCGGCGTCCTTGATGACGGGGATCACCAAGCCGTCCGGGGTGTTGGCCGCGACTCCGATGTTGCGTCGTGCCCGCACGATGATCTCGCCGGCCTCGGCATCGAAGGATGAGTTCACCATTGGATGCTCGACCAACGCGAGCGCTACTGCCTTCACCAAGAACGGCGTCAACGTGAGGTTGATCCCCAACGCAGTCGCACGCGGCTTCAACGTCTTCCGCAGCGCCAACAGGTCGTCGAACTCCGCGTCGTGGAACGCGATGGTGTGCGGAATCTCTTGCGACGCTCGCGTCATCGCCTCCGCGGTCTTACGCCGGATGCCTCGGACGGGAATGCGTTCATCAACAGGGACTTCACCGAGCTGCAACCGCGGCCGGGGCGGGCGAGCTGTGGTCGTTGTCGCGGTCTGCGTGGCCGGTGTCGATTCGGCGTCCCGGGAGTCGGTCGCCCGACCTCCGTTGGCAGCCGCACGTACGTCGTCATCGGTGATTCGTCCGCCTGGACCGCTTCCGGCTATTCCACTGAGGACGACTTCGAGCTCGCGAGCAAGGCGACGAGTCGCAGGCGTCGCCATCGGCCGCGACTTCGTAGCAGGTTCCGCGGGAGGCGCACTAACGCTCGGCTTCGCGGCTGCCGCTTGTTGCTTCGGCACGGACTCCGCTTGCTTAGCTGGAGCGGCCGAGGGGGCGCCTTCCTTGCCGTCATCGATGATGATGAGCAAGTCGCCGACCTGAACCATGTCGCCGGCTTCGGCGCCGAGCTGAAGCACCGTGCCCTTGGTGGGTGACGGCATCTCGACGGCGGCCTTGTCGGTTTCGACGACCGCGATCGCCTGGTCCAACTCGACGACATCACCGACGGCAACGAGCCAGTTGATGACCTCGGCTTCGGCGATACCTTCCCCGATGTCGGGCAGATTGAAGACATACGGCATGGCAGATCCTCAGTAGTCGACAGCGGCCCGAATGGCCCGCAAGATCCGCTGCGCGTCGGGGATGTAGTGATCCTCGAGCATGGGCATTGGGAACGGCAGGTCGAACCCAGCGACGCGGGCGATCGGCGCCTCTAAGTAAGGGAACGCCTCCTCAGCGATCGTGGCCGCAACTTCGGATCCAAATCCACCGGTGAACGGAGCTTCCTGCACGACCACGGCCCGTCCCGTTTGGGAGACGGCCTCGCGAAGGGTGTCGACGTCAAGCGGAACGAGAGAGCGCAGGTCGATGACCTCAACATCGATGCCATCGGCAGCTGCCAGCTCGGCCGCCTGCAACGCCACCTGCACCATCGCACTCCAGCCGACCACCGTGACATCCGTGCCCGGACGCGCGATCCGAGCTTTTCCAAACGGCACAAGGTGTTCACCATCAGGAACCTCGTCACGAACCAGGCGGTAGCCGCGAAGAGGCTCGAGCACGAAGACGGGATCCGGATCGCGGATGGCCTGCGTCAACATGCCCTTGGCATCGGCCGCCGTGGCCGGTGCCACGAGCTTCATGCCCGGACTGTGCGCGAAGAGCGCCTCGAAGGCATCGCTATGCAGCTCCGGAGTGCGAACACCACCGCCGTACGGCGCGCGAATCGTGACGGGCATCGTCAATGACCCACTCGTGCGATAGCGCATCCGCGCGAGCTGGTTACCGAGTTGATGGAAGCCCTGCTGGGTGAATCCCAGAAACTGGATCTCCGCGATCGGAATGAGCCCGGAGCCGGCCAGTCCGATGGACGTGCCGATGATCCCTGCCTCGCTGACCGGCATGTCGACGACGCGATCGGCGCCGAACCGCTCCTGCAACTTGTCCGTCGCCCGGAACACTCCGCCCGACTTGCCGACGTCTTCACCAAGCAGGATCACCCGGTCGTCACGCTCCATCTCTGACTCGAGCGTGTCGCGTATCGCCTCGACCATGTTCTTGACGGTCATCCGTCGGTCTCCCTGTTGGCGACGAAATCGTCGCGCTGCCGTTGGAGCCGGGTGCCGCGCTCGGCAAGGAGGTGGTCGAACAACTGCTCGGGGTCCGGTTTTGGTGTGTCGTCGTACTCCTGGATGGCTTGTTCCATGAAGTCATCGCACCACTGCTCGGCGGCCTTTTCGCGATCGTCATCCCACATGTTCTGGGACGTCAGCCAGGTGCGGAATCGAGCGATCGGGTCGCGTCGGGTCGCGTCCTCGAGCCACTCCGGTGGCACGTAACGCGTCGGGTCATCCGCAGTTGAGTGCGCGCCGAGGCGGGTCGTGCGCGCCTCGATCAATGTTGGTCCGCCTCCGGCTGCGGCGCGGGCACGAGCGTCGGCTGTCGCGGTGTAGACAGCAAGAACATCGTTGCCGTCAACGGCGACACCAGGGAATCCGTAGCCGGCTGCGCGATCAGCCACGGACGCTGCCGCGGACTGCCGTTCCCAGGGGATGGAGATGGCCCACCCGTTGTTCTGGCAGATGAAAATGACCGGTGCCTTGCGGACCCCGGCGATGTTCAAGGCCTCGTGGAAGTCACCTTCATTCGAAGCTCCGTCACCGAAATGGGTCATGACGACGCCTTCTCGGTCCTGCAGCTTGAGGCCCCACGCCAGGCCGACGGCGTGCGGCAGGTGGGCAGCCAACGCAACTTGCTGCGGCCACAGTCGGCCGTGATCGGGGATGACGCTGCCGGCCGGGTGTCCCATGCGTTGCAACAAGTACCGGGAGAACGGCAAGCCCCAGTGGACCATGATCAGCTGCTCGCGGTACGACGGGACGAAGTGGTCGATCGTCGGGTCCATCGCGAACGCGCTGCCCACCGATGCAGCCTCCTGACCGGACATCGGGGGGTATGTGCCGAGTTTGCCGCGGCGCTGCAGGGCAATCGCCTTCTGGTCGAACCGGCGACCGAGCATCATCAACCGGAGCATCTCGCCCAGTCGCTCTTCCTCGATCTTCGGTGGTTCTCCGATGAGGGTGCCGTCCGGGTCGAGGATGCGCAGCTGGCTCACCTCGGCTGCGTGCTCCCCGGTCGGAGCCGCAGCCTTGGTCTTGGCCTTAGTCATTGGGCTCAGACAACGAAGCCACCCTCGCCCACCTCGCCGGTCGCAATCCACTTTTCTTGGTCAGCGCGAGCCGCTTCGTCAACAAATTCGAAGCGGACCCCGTGGGCGGTATCCGGCTTGGCGTACCACGCGAATACTTCACCCGTCGGTAAGAGCACCTCGCCCTCGACCGTCAGATTCTTCTTGTCGATGTACATCGACTTGTTGGTCGCGATGCTCGGATCCCACAAACCGACATGGTGGAGACCCTCGCCGTGGTGCGCGCCGTACACGCCGTTGCCATTGGCCTCGAGGAGCTCCATGAACGGCGGCCCTTGGCGCGAGTACGTCGCGCGAAGGTCGAAGGGGTGTTCGTCCGGGTCGGCCAGCCGATTCAAGCGAATATCGGTGGGGTCGTTGAAGGTGAGACCGAACAGGTCACTGAATCGCCTGATCGCCTCCTCGAGGTCGTAGACGAGGACGCCGAAGTGGTACATCGAGGTGGCAGTCACACAGCCTCATTTCGGTTTTTCGATACTACATACTAGAATTCGGATTGACCCCCGCGATCGTGCTCGCTCTGTGCTCACGTGTCAAGGGTTCGCGGACGCCCACCCCGGCCGAGTTGACCGACCGCGGAAGGAGCCGCTAGGCTTTACAGGAACTCGAAGAAATTGTCGAGGATCCGTAACAGTGGTGGCTCCGTCGGGCTGTGTCGGCGACCCGAGACCTGCTCTTGGCCGTAGGGCTACGAAGAGGACAGCGGAGCCGAAGGAGCCGACGCGTGAATCCTGACCGGTTCTCCCGCATCTTTGATGTGCTCGACCTACTGGTCGGGCACGCCGACGGCATGCGCTTGACGGAGATCCGCGAGGCACTCGGTGCGCCGCTCAGCAGCACGCACAACCTCTTGCAAACGATGGTCGCGGCCGAGGTGCTGCTCGTCGACGACGACCTGCATTACGTCGTCGGGCCCCGAGCCATGCGCCTGGGCATTCGCATCAGCAACTCACTCGAGATAAGAAGCGCTGCGCGTCGGCATCTGGAGAAGTTGGCCCGAGTTATCGGTAATGACGTCTACTTGGCGGTCAAGGTGGGCGAGCGAGTTGTCTACGTGGACCGCTTCGTGGGCACCCATCCCGTCTCGGTAAACGTGCGGCTCGGAGAGTCGCGTGCCCTCCATGCAACAGCAGTAGGAAAACTCTTTTCAGCGCACGAGCCCGACCTTGGCAAGCGCGTGTTTTCGGGGGCGTTGCCGAAGCTGACCAGCTCGACCGTCACGGATGCTGACGCACTGAGCCGCGAATTCATGCGGATACGTGCGGATGGATTCTCGGTCAGCAATGAAGAGGCCTACGAAGGTGTCGTGGGATTTGCCGTGCCGGTGCACGATGCGGCTGGCAGCTTGGTTGCGGCCGTTCATGTGTCGGCTTTTCGCGCCACCCTGGCACGAGAGAAAGAACAGCGCGTGATCCACCAAGCCACCGCGGTCGCGCGCGTGATCGAGATGGACCTCGGCCGCCACGATCCGGGCGGGGCGCCGGTGAATCGACTTGCCAACGCTCGGACCTGACCGGATCGTTTGATCCCGCCATCGGCGACTGATACTCTTTACGAGATTTCGAAGTTGGACTCGAATACCCGGGTCTTCGGGTCTCTCGTTTCGCTCCGGTCTGGGCCAGCGTCAGTCGCGGGAGGACGCATGGGAACGCTCGACGGAGTAAGAATCATCGAGTTCGCCGGCATCGGCCCCGCGCCATTCTGCGCGATGGTGCTCAGCGACCTCGGCGCCGATGTGATCCGGCTTCATCGCACGTCCGCCGTCGACATCGTGCCGGGCGTCGACGCGCTCGTCGACCGCACCGAAGGCATCATGGCGCGCGGACGCCGATCCATCGCCGTCGACCTGAAGAACTCCGACGGCGTGGCCGTTGTCCGCGAGCTCCTCGCCGGAGCCGACGGACTCATCGAAGGGTTCCGACCCGGCGTCATGGAACGCCTCGGCCTTGGCCCGGCCGATTGTCTCGCCGCTAACCCACGGCTCGTGTACGGGCGGATGACCGGCTGGGGCCAGGACGGTCCCTACGCGCAGGCAGCCGGACACGACGTGAACTACCTGGCGATCGCTGGTGTGCTCGCCCACATCGGCAAGCGCGGCGAGCCCCCGGTCGTGCCACTCAACATCGTTGGGGACTTCGGTGGCGGCGGGCTCTTGCTCGCGCTCGGCATGGTCGCCGGTCTGTTTGAAGCTCAGCGCTCCGGCCTTGGGCAGACGGTGGACGCCGCGATGGTCGACGGCTCATCGCTACTGATGGCCATGATGTTTGAGTTGCTCGGCCGCGACATGTGGGTGGAGGAGCGCGAGTCGAACATGAACGACGGCGGCGCCCCGTTCTACGCCGTCTATGAGACCGCCGACCACAAGTACGTCGCAATCGCAGCGATGGAGCCGAAGTTCTACGCGATCCTGCTCGAGCGCCTCGGGCTGTCTGAAGCGGACCTCCCAGGACTGCAGTGGGACGAAACGCGGTGGCCCGCGACCAAGCAGTACTTCGCTGAGGTCTTCCGCCGCAAGACCCGCGATGAGTGGTGCGACTTACTCGAGGACACCGACGCATGCTTCGCTCCGGTCCTCACGATGCGCGAGGCACCGCACCATCCGCACCTTGTCGCCCGGCGCAGCTTCGTCGACGTTGACGGAATCCGGCAACCTGCGCCGGCGCCCCGCTTCAGCAGGACACCGTCGACGGTGCAACGACCGGCGGCGCGGCCGGGCGAGCACACCGCGGAGGTTCTGCGCGAAGCCGGGCTGTCAAGCGAACGCGTGGAGCACCTAATCAGCACGCGAGCAGTAGCGGAGGCATCAGAGAAGGTCAATGCAGCACCGTCCCAGTAGGTCATTGTCAGGCTCGCCCCAGAAACGGGCGTTGCCTGAAGAACGTCGTACAGGAGTGCACTCGTGAACCCGGACCGATTCTCTCGCACCTTCGACGTACTAGACCTCCTCGTCCTACGACCCGACGGCCTACGCCTGACCGAGATCAGTCAGACACTCGGGGCTCCGGTGAGCAGCACGCACAACTTGCTCCAAACGATGGTCGCGGCCGAGGTCGCCACCGTCAGCGATGACCTTCGCTACATGATCGGGCCACGGATCGTGCGGCTCGGGATCCGCATCATCAACTCCATCGAGGTGCGCTCTGCCGCCCGCCGGCACCTCGAGAAGCTGGCACAAACGGTCGGCAACGACGTCTACCTGGCGGTGAAGTCCGGCAACCGGGTCGTCTACGTCGACCGGTTCGTCGGTTCACAGCCAGTCACCGTCAACATCCGGCTTGGCGAGTCCCTCGCGCTTCACTCGACCGCGGTGGGCAAACTCTTCGCCGCATACGTGCCCGAACTGCAGAGGCGGGTCCTCAGCCGCCCACTGCAAAGGTCGACTGCGCACACCATCACCGACCCGGCGGAGTTGACTCGGGAGCTCGACAAGATCCGCGAAGAAGGCTTCGCTGTCAGCCAAGAGGAATCGTTCGACGGAATCTGCGGCATGGCGGTGCCGGTCTATGACGACGCCGGTCAGCTCCTCGCCGCCATCCATGTGTCTGCGCTCGCCGCAGGTCTCACCGAAGCGCGGGTGAAGACTGTCATCGAGGAGGCCACCACGGTGGCCCGGCTCATCGAACTGGACCTGGGCGTTCACGAGCGCAGTGACGCAATCAGGGTGCCCAGACGGAATGGAAAAAAGTAGCCGATGGCTTCGTCCCGAGGGCGAGACCAGGTGGATCCGCAGATGCGGAAGCAACTAGACGGCCTGCTCGCCTTCACCGGACCACAGGGCCTGTGCGGGATCGAGGACATCGGGGTGAGAAGGACCCGCTTCGAGGAACTGATCGAAGCCGCTGCCTCGAGAACTCCCTCCTATCCGGAAGTCAGCCGGGAGGACTGCATCATCGAAGTAGCGGACGGACCCGACGTGGCCGTCCGTCTGTACCGCCCGGAAGCAGCGACAGAACCATCGGCCGCAGTGATGTACCTGCACGGCGGCGGGTTGGTCATGGGCGGCATCGGCACAGACGAAGCCATCGCTGCCGGTATCTCCGCTGGCATCGAATGCTTGACGATGTCGGTCGAGTACCGGCTGGCGCCCGAGCACCCCTACCCCGCTGCACTCGAAGACGCTTACGCGGCACTCTGCTGGCTCGTCGACTCCGCGCCGCGACTCGGTGTCGACGCCAATCGGATCGGGCTCTACGGCACGAGTGCCGGCGGTGGGCTCGCCGCGGCACTTGCGTTGTACTGCCGGGACCGGTCTGGCCCCGCGATCGCGCACCAGCTGCTCGTTGCCCCGATGCTTGACGACCGCTCCCCCGACGGCACCGGCGAACCCCTTGCCGACCTCGGCGTATGGGACGCCGCGGCCAACCTCCAAGCGTGGGCGTCGATTCTTGTGGGCAAGGCAGGCACGAGCGATGTCCCGGCGTACGCCGCACCGGCACGCGCGGAAAAACTTGCCGGGCTACCGCCGACGTACATCGAGGTCGGCGACTTGGACTTGTTCCTCGGCGAGGACGTCCGCTTCGCTCTGCAACTGGCAGCGGCAGCGGTCCCCGTCGAGTTGCACGTCTACCCCGGCGCGTACCACGGGTTTGAGTCGCTCGCCCCGAGGTCCGACACCGCGGTGGCCGCTCAACGCAACCGGCACAGTGCCCTCAAGCGGGCACTGTGCATCGGGGCGGAATCGCGACCGCCACAAGCGTGAACAGAGCAAGAAGGACCGGTCGTCGGTCTTGTCAAGCCGGGGAAAGTCGGCAATACTCTTCCTGAGATCGGAGAGACCTTCGAGATCTCGAAGGGCGGCTTCGCTGCCGAGGGCCGACATCAACTCAGGGAGCGGTGGGACATGACGCAGGTAGCGGAAGGCACGAAGAGCAAGGCTTACTCCCTTGCGGACTTCACGCGCGACGTTGAGGCGGTCATCCAGAAAGCAGCGGAGGACAGCGGCGGCGGCCCATTCCAGCGCAGCACCGATGCGCAGAAGCACATCGTTGCCGGCACGGAGCCCTTGCTCGCACGATTCCTGTCTGAAGGCACGATCCCCGCCGAGTATTGCGGACCGCAGGACGGCGTCGAGGTCGAAGACCCAGGATCCCATTACTCGTACCGCGTCAACATGCTGTACCGCGGCAAGGACGACCGCTTCTGCATCATCTCAACGATGTGGCCGCCGGACGCCTCGACTGGGGTCCACGACCACAATGGGACCTTCGTGGTCGAGGGTGTCTATCAGGGGAAGATGCGGACGACGAAATACGAGCGGCTAGATGACGGCCAGCGTGACGGCTTCGCCGAGTTGAAGGACGTATGGACTGGGACCGCCGAGGTCGGCGAGACCACCCACGTGCTCTGGCCCGAAGAGGACATTCACGAGTACACGAACGCCATCTCGAGCCCGTCGGTCACCATTCACATCTACGGGGCCGACCCGTCCAAGGAGA
>JAWWOW010000001.1:0-2976 GCA_033851265.1 Frankiales bacterium | reverse complement strand
GTGTCGTGGTTCTCACATGACGCGCTGGCGTGCGCTGGTGACGGTGTGCGTCTGGCTGGTGGTCTCTGTCTCGCTTGCGGCTACCAACGCTCGACCGGGGGTGCTCGTACTAGCAGGCATCGTCGCGGTCGTTTCGGCGGTGATCCTGGTGATGTTCGATCTCACAAACGCTGTCATCCGGGTCGGGTGGACACGGCAGCGGGAGGTGCGCCGCTCTACGCGCGGTAGCGATCCGCGGGTCAACTCGTTGCGCACTGAACTGTACGACTCGCGGTGGTTCGGTTCGGCTGAGCTCCGCGGAACTCTTGTCGATCTCGTCGATGATCGGCTGCTTGCCCACCGTCACATCGACCGCGCCACGGATCCTGCCGCGGCGATGGAGGTGCTCACCCCGACCCTGCGTCATCTCGTCGCAGCCCAACGACCGGCCGTCGCCGTGCGCCAGCTGGGCCGCATCATCACCGATATCGAGTCGCTGTGAAAGAGGGGACGACGCCCACGCCGACGATCGACATCGGAACGACGTCGGGCCTCGCTCGTGAAGTTCTCGACGAGGTGAACCGGGCCGTCGTGGGCAAGCGCGAGGCGCTCACGCTCGTTCTGTGCGGCGTCCTCGCAGGTGGTCACGTGTTACTCGAGGATCTGCCCGGGCTCGGCAAGACGCTCGCGGCGCGTTCGTTCGCGCAGGCGCTCGGGTTGCGGTTCACCCGCGCTCAGTTCACGCCTGATCTGTTGCCGGCCGACCTCACCGGCTCCTTCGTTTTCGATCAGCGGGTGCACGAGTTCGTGTTTCGTCGCGGTCCGTTGTTCACCGGTTTGCTGCTGGCCGACGAGATCAACCGCACGCCGCCCAAGACACAGGCCGCCCTCCTGGAAGCGATGCAGGAGAGCCAGATCACCGTCGAGGGCGAGACGTTCGTCTTGGAGCCGCCATTCCACGTCCTTGCCACGGCCAACCCGGTCGAGTATGAAGGCACTTACCCCCTGCCTGAGGCTCAGCTCGACCGGTTCTTGCTCCGGATTAGTTTCGGCTACCCATCGCCGGACGAGGAGTGGCAAGTGCTCGAGCGGCGGATGCAGCGTCGCCAGGAAGCGCAGAAACTGCGAACCGTCGTTGACGCGCCAACACTTCTGGGCATGCAGGCCGCGGTTGAGACGGTGGTGGTCGACGACGACGTCGGCCGGTATTGCGTTGATCTTGTGGTTGCCACTCGTCGCCATCCACAGGTGCAGATCGGTGCGTCGCCGCGCGGCGCGCTGGCGCTTCTGTTGTGCGCTCGCGCTCATGCCGTGATATCCGGCCGTGACTATGTGACTCCCGAGGATGTGAAGGCCGTGGCACCATCAGTGCTTTCCCATCGAATCACGATCAAGCCCGAGTTGTGGCTCACGAGGGCCTCCGGCACAACGGTCGCCGACGAGGTCCTGGCCTCGGTCCCGACGCCGACGCCGGGCGGGACCATTTCGTCGTGAAACCGGACGACTGCTGGCAACCGACGACTGCGCACGCCCGCGCGCTGCTCGGCGGTCTGCTGCTCGCGGTCGCTGCCGTGCTGGGCCGCCGCCCTGACCTGCTGGTGCTCGCGACTCCACTGTTGGGAGCCGCAGTGTGGGCGGTCATGCTGCGGCCACGGTGTTTGCCGCACGTGAGCCATTCGATCGGCCACGGCGTAGTCCGCGAGGGTGAAGCGACGACGTGGCACATCGAGGTGCGCGATCCAGAAGGCCGGGTCGACGACGTGGCGGCCGTGCTCGAGGCGACAAGGTGGATCGATCGGCAACCGGTCGATGGCCAGGTCGTTGTCAGCCTTCGTGACGACGGCGACGAGCCACTCGCGATGGTGGTCCGCCCGATTCGCTGGGGATCTCGGCGAGTCGGTCCTGCACTCGTTGTCGCTTCGAGCGCGTGGGCCGGTTTCCGGTGTGCGCCGAAGAAGGGAGAATCCAATGCACGCACTCTGCTTGCTCTCCCGCAACCCTCGCGATTCGACGCCTCGGCTCCACCCGTGCGTACCCCGGGCCTCGTCGGAGTGAACCGCTCGCCCAGACAGGGCAGCGGGACCGAGTTCGCAAGCATCCGTCCCTTTCAGCCCGGAGACCGACTACGCCGCATCCACTGGGCTCAGTCGCTGCGCACAGGCACCTTGCATGTCACCTCGACGTGGGCTGATCACGATCGACACGTCGTGCTGCTCATCGACGCGCTCAACGACGTCGGCGAGAGCACCGGGATCGACGGCCGCGCCTCGAGCCTGGATGTCTCATTGCGCGCGGCCGGCGCGATCGCCGAGCACTACATCAGCACCGGCGACCGCGTCGCACTGGTGGTGATTGGCTTCCGAGGCGTGCAACGACTACCACCGGCGACCGGGTACCGGCACCTGCGCCGGATGCTGGAGGTCATGGCCAGCATCGAGCCGGCAACCGAATTCGCCGACGACGGGCGAATGCCGCGCGGCCTCGGGCAAGGTGCGCTGGTCGTGATGCTGTCCGCCTTGGTGTCGCCCACGGCGCTCCAACGTGCGGTGACGATTGCCGAGCACGGCCTGACGGTTCTGGTAGTGGACTGTCTCCCCGCCGACATCACTCAGAGCGACCCTGACGACCCATATGTCGGGATCGCCTGGCGGATCCGATTGCTCGAGCGCGAGCGCGAAATTCGGCGGGTCGGAGAGGCAGGTATCGCCGTCGTCCCGTGGCGGGGACCCGGAACCCTCGATGTCGTGTTGCGCGACCTGCACCGCCACGCCGGAGTTCGGATGGCGCGGCGTCGATGAACGACGGTCGTTCTCCAGACGGGTGGCTGTCGTCGCGCGTACGCGGTGCGGGTTTGGTGCTTCGTGTCCTGATACTCGCGAGCACGGTGGTCGCCGTGGGGTGCACCTGGCTCGCGGCCGGCCACACAGTTCCGGTCGTCAACGTCGTGATCGTCGGGCTCGCTCTCGCTTGCGCCGTAGCCCCTGACAGTCACGTCGG
>JAWWOW010000023.1:0-167449 GCA_033851265.1 Frankiales bacterium | reverse complement strand
GACGCCATCGGTACCCCCTGCCGTCCCGTCCCAGAGTTGCGAACTTTCCAGGCGCAACTCGCGCAACCGGTGCTGGGTAGCGTTACGGAGGCGGATGGTGAACACCACATCTGGCGCAGCCACCCGTATGTCGGCAGTCAGGTGGATGGAAACTGACGACCGGTTCCCGGGTGCTGGCGCACCAGCCGTGGCCGGGAGCGCGACGAGGAACACAGACACCACAGCCGCGAGGAGTCCGGCGTACGCGCTACGCATGTGCAGATGATGCCCCCAGACCTGCTCGATAACGCCGGTCCAGAGCCGAAAGAACGGCCCTTCTAGTTCGTCCAAGCAGGCGCGCCTACTGGGGCGGCGGAAGCATCGGAAGGTTGCGGCACCTCTGGGCGGGCATCGCTGGCCGTTGACGGTGGAAGATCTGCTGTGTGGGTGCACCTGCGACCGGGGCAGTGGTTTGCCCGTTGTGTGCTGAGCCGATCGGAGCGGGCCAGGTCCCCGTCGTTTTCCCTGCTGGCGTGTTTGGTGGCCGGGATGCGTTGGCCGAACTCAACGGCGCCACCGTTCATCTGGACTGCTTAAACGCACGACCGTTCGGGTCGGCTGCGCTGTCGAAGCTCGCGGCCTATCGCGATCGAGCCTTCGCCGGCCCGTCAAAGCTCACCGGTGAGCCGGATGAGGAAAGTTGGGCAGTGACGGCCCAACCCTTGGATCGGGTGGGCATCGGCGTTCTCCTGCTTGCACTGTGTGTCGGCGTCGGTGTGGTGTGGGGCCGTAAGTCCTGGCATGCGGGGACAACCACAGTTCACGCAACGGCGATCGTGGCCTACCTGTTCGCACTCGCAGTCGGCGTGCACAGTGGACTCAGCACCTATCGACAGATCCTGGTGATGTCGCTAGCACCAAGCGACGCCGTTGCCCGACTCAAGCGAAGCCGCGAGCGGAACCGGCGGTGGGCCTGGCCATCAACGTTTCTCGCTGTCGCGGTGGTCGGCGGTCGACTCGCAAGCAACGCGTGGGCGAACCTGTCGGTCTCGCTGATCGGAGCCTTCTGTACACCCGCCATCATCCTGATGATGGCGGCGTGGGTTGTTCGCTACCGCAACGACGCCGCCAGAATGCAGTAGTGGCTCGTTCAAGCGCCCAGGTCGAGGCTTAGCCGCGGGAGATCGACATCGGCGCATCTGTGCGGAGTATCGGCCCTTCTACAACGCCACTTACCGCTAGGTCGGTGCCGCGAGGCCTAGGGGTCTAGAACAGACTCATCGGCGACCGATGACCAGTAGCCGTCTCGGTCCGCGAGGATGACGACTACCGACGTGCCAGCACTTACTGGTGACTTGAGAATGTGGCCGGTCGGAAACTTGGCCCGGTCCTTAGACCAGAAGTGACAGACGGCCACCAGTTCTTGAGATGGCCGGTTCGCCCACGGTGTCTTCTCACCCCTGGCTATCCAGCCAGCCCTTTCCTTAAATGCGACGTGCAGATCGGTCGCGGGCAGGAACGTCTGTTGGAACCTCGCGCAAATGGCGTCCGCAGTATTCACGACAGGAACGGCGGCGAGGCGCGGGTCCGGGCTTGTCGTGCCCACAAACGGGACGACGTCGCCTCCGCAACCCGAGAAGCCCGCAAAGGCCAACGCCCAAGCCGCGATGCGCAAACCCCTCACCCGTCAAGTATGTGCGTTAGCGCCACTTCTGTTCGGGACCCTGTCAGGGGTCAGTCTCCGGCGAAGTGAAGCTGCAGCGACCTGTCCCCGGCGCATTGCTCGGCCAACACACGCAGACGCGCGACGCCCCTCTGCTCGGGTCCCGGCTCAGCTTGGACTTCGATCTGATCAAGTTCCGCGAGCAGCGCTGAGCTGGCTCCGGGTCCCACTACCGTCCTACCGAACGGGTCGATAGACGACCACACCCCCAGCGACGGATCAGCTCCTAGCAGGCGGTCGAAATCACCAGCAGAGTCGAACGTGCCGCCGGAGGGATCGGCGAGGCCGACGATCGACGTCCCATCTCGTGTTCGCAGCGATGCGACGATTCCCACGACGATCATCATCCATGGGCTGACCGACACTCGGTAGCGCCGGCACCCGACCGTCGGCGATGTGCTTCTGGAGTGAACGCGAACGGCGGTCCAGATCGGTACATCCCGTTGCCTTACGCTTCAGCACGTGGGCGACGACGAGGAACTGTTGCAAGCAATTCGCGATCTAGTCGAGGCACAGGCGGAAATCGACCGACTAGCTGAGCGAGACGGTCTGCGAGGCCCATTAGAGCCGAGCAAACCAGTGCCAGTCGCTTCGCACGATTACCGCGTCGCAGTCGAGCGCCTGATGCAACGGTCCGAGCGCTACCAACGGATCCGCAACAAGGCCTAGGTTGGCCACCCGCTCAGAACGCCGCGTACAGTGCGCGCGCGGCCCTTCCAGTGCGGTCCCGAACGCATCTTCGCGCCCGCTCCAGCCACGTTCGCGATCTAGAGTTTGATGCGTGCCGCCCTTCCATGTGATCTTCACGTTCGCCGTCCTGGCGATGCTGGTGTTCGCGTTCGGCCGGGTACAGGTGCGACGGTGGCGCGGGCGCGAGACTAGAACCAGGCTGGCGTCACAGCCCATCATTTATCGCGAACAAGTGCGTGCCCGTGTCCGGGGTACTGCGGGTGCGTGGGTTGACATCAAAGGTGGACCCGCCGGTATCCGCATGACGGTCCGAACCGGCTCCGTCGATGTCGAACTTGGTGCTCCCTTCAGGAGGTTGGGCGTCTTCCTGGGTTGTGACTACCACTTCGATGCCCGTGACTTGACGATGCACCGAGAACGAACTGGATGGGCAGGCCTTCCCGTCCTGACTTGGGACGCCATTGTTCTGACGAGCAGCGACGGAGCTGGACGCACGGTGATCGGAGTTCACCCACGGTCGGGGATCGCGCAGGCATTGGCGGCGCTCGCGGCTGCCGGGGTTCACCCGGGCTGACGCCGCACGACCCATCCGACGACCGATCGATAACACCGGGACTCGTGCGCGCTATCGGCCCTTCTAGTGCGGTAGGCCAATTCCCCAGTACCTACTTGTTCGGTGGCTCGTCATCGGATTCTGTTTTGGGCAAGTGGGGCGGCGGGAACGCGGGTGGCATCCAGGGAGGCTGGTTGATACCGATCACCGGACCAGCCGTCCGATTGAACTCGTCCACCTTGTCCATGTTCCGTTGGATCCCGGCATAGAGCCGGGCCCTACGTGGGCTTAGTGGCTTTTCAGGATGACGGCGGATGTACGAGATCCGAGCTCGATAAGACGCGACGAACAACGTCACGCTTACCAGGGTTGCGCACGAAACCATCACCCAGCCCAGTAGGCGGTCCGCAGAGTTTGGTCGGCTGCCGAACACCAACCAGGCGATCTCGGCAGCGGCCAGGGCTGCCAAGACGGCCCACTGAAGCATCAAGCGAGCGGCAGTCGAAGGCAAAAGAAGACGCCTTAACACCTGCAAAATATGGCACGTTCGAAGGCAGTTGAGCGACGGATAACGCCGGGCATCGTGCGCGCGAACGGCCCTGACGGAGCGTCGTGCACGGGGCTAGCTCGCCCAGGTCCATGGGTTGAGCAGGATCAGTACGACCGCCATGCCGACGAAAACGATCACAGCGAGAACGATTAGTGCCAAGCCGCCAGGTACGAGATCTCGGTACTTGTCTGGGTCCTCAGCGTGCCGAGGGTCCTGCACCTGAGCCTCCCTAAGCGTTGGCACGCACGATAATGCCGGACCCTGCGCGCGGGAGCGGCCCTTATCGACCGTGACAGGCGACCACCGCGGCGAGAATTGCTTCGTGGTCTGCCTCGTGGAGCACCCGGCGCAGGGCGCTTGATTGCCGATCCAGACGAGCAGATGCGATGCGTGCGCTCGCCGCTCCATTCGGCACGTCTTGGGCAGGTCCAAGCGCGAGGTGCACGTACACGAACGAGAGCTCTGCCGTTCGCTCTCCAGTTGGGAGCTTTACCGACAACGAAGTCCACACGCTGGGCTCGCGTCCTGAGTACCCATTGACGCTGACCACCAGGTCTCGACCGTAAAAGAGCACCGCATCTTCGGTGATCTCCGGACCGACGAAGTCGAAGTCCGTGGTTAGGAAGCCAAACTTTGTGGGGGCTTCATCCACAACGACTGCCTCAATGGTTCGAGAGCCCACCAGCGAACGATAATGCCGGATCCTATGCTCGCGAACGGCCCTTACAGAACGGCACTTATGCGCGAGCGTCTCCTACCAGTGTTATTCCCGCCAGGATGATCGCCCACGGTCCCGGCCTTGGTCGCTGAACACGGGTCATCCCGCCGGTCAACCGGGTCCGGATCGAGCCCTATTCGTCTGTTCGTCGCCGGGATTAGCCGAGCACGGCTGAAATCTGCCGTGCCTTGCTGTTCAAAGATTGGGCTGTTGTAGACGGCAGGTGGTCGCTGGAAACGAGCTGGTCTGTCTGCCGTTGGAAGGCGAGAAGAGACCATTTCGCGGCGACTTTTTTCCCTGTGGTTGCGAAGGCGATTGCAGCGTCGAGCGGTCTGGTCAATCTGGTCGTATCGGCGGTGGCCAGCCCGAGCGCCTTAACGCTGGCTATCAGGCCTTGCAGTTGTGGGATTGCGCCGCGGACATTCACGAGGAACGACTGGGCTATCGATGTCGAACCGGCCCAGTTTCGTGCTATGCAGCTGACCCGTGTCGCTCCGATCGCAAACGTACTTCCAGGTGCCTTCGAACAGCTGATGCGCGGCGAGTCGTCGTACTTGTCAACGGCTGAGGCCGTGAACGCGACGGAGGCGCCGCGAGCGCTGGTGGCATCGACGGTCGGGGGAGGCGACACGGTGAGCACCGGCGTTGAGTTGTCGACGCGCCAAGCAACCGCATGGTAGGGATAAGACTGGTTCGCCTGGGTCGAGGAGTACCCGACAACGATGGCGCCTTCTACACTTCCGACCGCTCCGCCCATAGTGCCGCCCAGTGTGGGCAGATAATGGGGGCCAGCAGCGGGGTCGTTGAGGTCGAATACGAACCCGCTGTGTGTTGTAGTTCGTCCATCGAAGACCTCGCCATAGCCAGTAACGAAGGATCCGTCGACGCCGTAGGCGTTCGAGCCGCCGAGGGCGATCATTCCTTGGTCGGGATTGCTGAGGTCATAGGCGAACGCGGAACTGCTGTGGTTGCCCGGCGGGTTGGAGTTGCCGACGACTACTGTCCCGCTGATCGCGTTCCCCAAGGTGGCGTCGCCGTCCGCATACAGCGTACCGAGGTTGTGCATGCCTTGCTCGGGATGGTCCAAGTCGTAGACGAAGGCTCCGACACCGGTATTTCCGGGTAGGTCGGCCACCCCGGTCACCAGATGGCCGCTGACGTCGCGAGCCTGGCTGGTGCTGCCTCCCAAGGTACCCAGGTCGAGCATGCCCTGTTCCGGTTTGGTCAAGTCATAGGCGAACGCGCGGAGGTCGCGCCCGCTGCCAGCGGTACCCACGACGATGGAGCCGTCGACAGCCTTCGCGGTGCTCTCTGATCCGAACGTGTGCAGATCGCGCATCCCGAGCAATGGGTTGGCCAGGTCGTAAGCAAATGCATGTCCTGTCGCATCGTCGGAAGTCGCGGCCGAGCCGACCACGATCGTTCCGCTGACATCCATAGCTTCAGAGCCCGAGCCGCCAAGCGTTCCAAGGTCGACCATCACGGGAACCGGGACGGCCACGTTCACGGCGAATGCGTGCATGAAGCCGTTACTGATGCTGGACTGCCCAACAGCGATCGTGCCGCTCAAGGCCGTAGCACTGCTGTAGTTTCCGCCCAACGTGCCCAGGTCCTGCATCGTCGCGGCGGCCTCGGGCAGCGCGAGATCGAAGGAAAACGCATGTCGCGCGCCTTGCGCCAGCTCGGAATCGCCGACCACGAAGGGTCCGTCCACGGCGTTCGCCACGCTCGTTGGGCCGCCGAGTGTGCCGAGGTCGCGAGCGACGTAGGTCGGGGATGCCGCCATCGCCTTCGTGACCTGTGTCAAAGGCATCACCGTGCCGGCGACAACGCCGACCAGTACGCCGATCCAGATTCGCGTGCGACATTGACCCATGTCGACAGATTTGCAGCAACCACACGCAAACCGGGCGCGTTCTGCCGAATTTAGCCCGATCTAGCTAGTCCGACTATCCACACTGGCCATAGAGCCGGACCAATTTCCGCGATGTCCTGGGAACAGAAACGCTCCACACTCGCCGCCGACGGCGAACAGTTCACCGTCGCCTTCAGTAGCCGTGGGCAGACCATGCTGACGACCAACTAGGCGCTAACGGCACTTCGCGTCCGCGACCGTCGGACGCTAACGCCACTTCTGGTTCGCTATCGATGATGTAGGGATCGGCGCTCTGGCCGGTCTCGCTGATCGCTGGGCCTTTCTGACGGGTGGGCCTTACCGTGCGTAAATGGAAGCCGCCCATTGGCTCGAGGTGACCCACGAGCCGGCAGGCAAGTCGCTGATAGCGGGCTTTTTCCGTGGTGTCTTGGCTCTGCTCGTTGCTGGCTCTCCATCGCTTCGATCCCGAGTGGTGGTCCGAAGGCGGGACACCCATGCTGAGGTTGTGGCTTTCGATCATGAGGACTGGGACGTGGCGGCCCTCCACTTTGACACGCTTCAGAAGCAGCTGCAGGAGATGAAGTACCTCGATCTCTGCCGCGAGATCGGCATCCCCTTCGAGACTGCGGTGCAGATCCAGGTGGATCGTGAGACCGAGCCCGATCAATAGCGGTGTGCTGTCCGCGACCGTCGGACGCTAACGCCACTTCGCGTACACCTGTCTGGCGGGCCGGGCTTCTCGGTACACCCGCGTCGGTGCTGCGCTTTGCTTCCCCGCCAGAAGCAGAGCAGAGGACTGAAGAAGAGGCTCGGGATCGCGATGGTTCTGGAGCTTGCAGCAAGGCGATTCGAGCGCGTGCTTGCGCGTCCTCGAAGTGAATCGCCACGGCTCGGACATCTCGCTCTTCACCCGGACTCTGGACAACGTCACCGGCCGGCTGCCCGAGGTTGTCGCGACCGCACGGGCGCGCTCCTCGCCGACGAAGCCATCGCGTTGCGCGACGACGGTCGACCGCGCCGATTCCAGGAGACCGCGGGCCGTGTTGCTTCGCACGGCGCCACCTCGGTGCCGCACTCCGACTCGATCGGATGGTGTTGTCGGCCGCTGTGGGTTACGTGGGCGGCGCGGGGGGGCCGAGGGTGGTGGCGTAGTAACCGTCGATGCCGATCCACTGGTTGTTGCCCATGGCGCGGATCTCGAGGGTGCCTGTCTGAGTGGAGCTGAGCGGGTTGAACACGATGACCGTCCGATGGATGGGGGCATCGCAGGCGCACTTGGTTGGGATCGTCGTCGTGGTGGTGCCGTACTTGGTCAGCAAACGGCCGTTGAACCGGGCTTGGAACGACCCGCCGTTGGGGCCCATGCTGACCAGCACGCCGAGGAAGCGGGCGGTGACGCCGGTCCGAGTGAGCGTGGCGCCGGTCTGGCGGGACACCGACAGCGTGTTTCTGTAGAAGTTCTCCTGGTGGAGGGTCTGCCACATCCCGGCCCGGGTCAACTGACCGTCGTCGATGGGCATGACCGCGCACCGCTCTGCACCATAAGCGCCGACGTGACCCTCGTTGTCGGTGGCCCGGGCGGAGAAGCAGTAACTTGCGCCGGACACGCCGGTGAAGCTGGCGCCGGTGTCGGTAGTCGCGGTGTGCCAGGCCGTGAATCCCGGCACCCCGACGGTGCGGTAGCGCACGTCGTAGCTCGCCACCCCGGACTCGGTGTCGGTAGCCGTCCACGCAGTGTTGAACGTGTCGTCGGTCTGCGGCCCGAACACCGGAGCGGTGATCACACCAACCGACGGCGGAGCGCTATCTGCATCACACGCATCTCCGACACCGTCGCTGTCAGCGTCCGCCTGGTCAGTGTTGGGGTCGGCCGGGCAGTTGTCCGCCGCGTCTGCCACCCTGTCGCCGTCAGTGTCCCCCGGAGCAAGGTGCCGAACGAAAACGTCTCTGGACAGCAACCCGGTGACCGGGTCGACCCCGTTGCCGTCGCCGGCGACCAGGTCCGACGCGAACGAGCCGAACCCGACGGTCTGACCGTCGGCGCTGATCGACGGCTCGAAGCTGGCGCTGTCGGGGTCTCCGCCGGCGGTGTCCACACTGGCCCGGGTCGTGGTCTCGCTGCCCAGGTCCCGGACGAACACGTCCCAGGTCTCGTTGCCGTCGCCGGCGACCAGGTCCGACGCGTTCGAGCCGAACGCGACGCGCTGACCGTCGGCGCTGATCGCCGGCCCGTAGTAGGCGGGGATGTAGCTGTCGGCGTCCCCGCCCGCGGTGTCCACACTGACCCGCGTCGTCGTCGCGCTGCCCAGGTCCCGGACGAACACGTCGTCGGTCCCGTTGCCGTCGCCGGCGACCAGGTCTGACGCCAACGAGTAAAACGCGACGCGCTGACCGTCGGCGCTGATCGAGGGCATGAAGCTGTCGCTGTCGGGGTCCCCGTCGGCGGTGTCCACACTGGCCCGGGTCGTGGTCCCGCTGCCCAGGTCCCGGACGAACACGTCGCTGTGCCCGTTGCCGTCGCCGGCGACCAGGTCCGGCGCGTATGCGCAGAACGCGACGCGCTGACCGTCGGCGCTGATCGACGGTTTGTCGCACGGGTTGTAGACGTGTGGCCAGTTGCCGCTCTCGGAGTCCCCGCCGGCGGTGTCCACATTGACCTTGGTCGTGGTCTCGCTGCTCAGGTCTCGGACGAACACGTCGCTGCCCCGGCTGCTGCCGTCGTTGGCGACCAGGTCCGACGCCGCCGAGGAGAACGCGACGCTCTGACCGTCGGCGCTGATCGACGGTGAGAAGCTGGCGTTGTTGGGGTCCCCGCCGGCGGTGTCCACACTGACCCGGGTCGTGGTCCCGCTGCTCAGGTCCCGGACGAACACGTTTCTCCCGTTCCCTTGGCCAGCGACCAGGTCCGACGCGTCCGAGTAGAAGGCGACGCGTTGACCGTCGGCGCTGATCGACGGCGCCCAGCTGGCGTTGTTGGGGTCCCCGCCTGCGGTGTCCACACTGACCCGGGTCGTGGTCCCGCTGCTCAGGTCCCGGACGAACACGTCGCTGGTCGCGTTGCCGTCGCCGGCGACCAGGTCCGACGCCAACGATTCGAACGCGACGCGTTGACCGTCGGCGCTGACCGACGCCCCGGAGCTGTTGCCGTTGGCGTCGCCGCCGGCCGTGTCCACACTAACCCGCTCCGTGCTAGCCGGCGGAACGACGGCTGCCCCAGAACTAGCGGTCAGAACCAGGACGCCAGCGAACAGCCCACTCGTCGCCCACACACTCAAGACGCGGCGGCGCCCACCATTCCGATCAGACAAGTCCGGCACCTCTCGTGCTCCCCCGTTAGCCCAGCCAGCCTCCAATGTTCCCGGCTTAGGTGCTATGGCCCGAATTGGCCATTTCTGCCGGAATCTGTGGCGCGGGCGCCACCATGTACCACCCGTTGGTGAGATCCCACCCCGCTGTGCGGGTCGGTCATGCTCCGCTCAGCCGTGGATCACGGGGGTGGAATTGGCGGCCCGGGCTCGGTGCTCATCAAGCGATGTAGCACCGAAACCGCTTCCTCATCATCGTCGGGCAGCACGGCGTAGATCGGTCGGCGGCTGGCAGGACTCGCCCCCGTATCCGACGAGACCGGATCGGATGTAGCCGCATTCGGGCGGCTGGCCTCTGGAACATCCTCTGTAGACGACACGGTGAACAGCCTATGAGCGGGGCGCGTCGCCCGCGCAGCCAGTCAGGACCAACACACTGACCACCAGCACGCCGACTAGCCGAACTCTGGCCGCCACGGAGCGACCGTAACGGGATTGGAACGTCGAGGGTGAAGTGTGTAACGCCACCTATAGTCCGCGCGCTTCAGTCTTCGGCCAGTGGGACGCCAAGCGCACGGCTGACATCGTCATCGATGGTGCGGTAGCTGTGTAAGCCGAAAAGCCCGACTGGCTCGACAGGCCCGGGGAGCCTTCGGCCTCGCTCGTCGAAGTACTCACCGTTCGATCGCCGGAAGCAGTGAACCGGCAGGACGTCGTCCGGCCCTAGCGGCTCGTGTCCGACGGTCTGGAAGTACCCGCGCGACCACCCGAGCCGGTTCGTCATGAGCGGCGGTACGAGTAGCGCCTCTGGCCGCAGATGGTCCGGCGGGTTCATCTCAGCCTGAAGGCCCGCATAGACATACAGCAGGTTTGCTGGTCCCACGCCGTCGCCGACTGCCCAGACGGCCTTTGTGTTGACTACTCGACCGAAGACGTATCCGAGGTCGAGCAGACGCATGACGAATATGTCGCCCTCGGCGAGCCGCTTCCTTGACGGAGAGAGCAGGGCCAGATTGGTCGGCACAAGCAGACGGTAACGCCGGTACTCGCGCTCGGGAACGCCACTTCGCGAACGGATCGACTAGGCGTCCGTGCCAGTTGCCGGAGGACGCACGGCCACCCGTTCCATGAGCCTGAGAGCGCCGCTCGATCGCGGCACTCCGCGTCCGCGGACGCGATCGTGTTCGCATCCGCGCTTGGCTTGAGGCAGCACGTTTGGATGGCAATATCCGCATTCACAGACAATCGACGGTTTGGGCGGTCACAATCGCCGGTGACAAGCGTGTTTGGAGGCGGGGTTTGGCGCAGCATCGTTTTCTGGGAGCCGCGGCCGCGATCGGGCTGACGGTTGCGCTGACGGCATGCGGCCATGCGCAGCCGAGCGTGGACGTGGTTCGCGCGGCAGACCCCGAAGTCGTGAGTACAAGTGGCCCGTCCGAACTCACCACACCGACGCCAACGCCGCGGCCGACAACGGCCGCCACCGAGATGTCGAAACCCTCGCAATCAGCAGCACCGGCAACCGACGGCCAGGGCTCGAAGCGCACCCTCGCGCACGAGCCAAATTCGACGCCGGATCCCGAGATGACCTGCGGCCCCGCGCACCCGGGGTGCACGATCGTGATCAATCACCCCACCGGTGAGGACTGCGGCACCCCTAGCGGGTCGGCTGACTTCGGCGGCACCCGCGAGCAAAGTTACGGTGATACCCGGCTGACGCTCAAGATCTGGCCCTGTCACCTCGGCCTAGATCGCGAAGACGGGATGGCCTGGCTGGAAGTATGGATCGAAGCTCCGGCCACGGTCGCCCACACGCTGCAAATCGACTGGGGCGATGGCTCGTCCATGAAGCGGTCGACCGTCTACCGGACGGCGCTGTGCGCTGCCAACCAAGAAGATCTGATATCAACTGCCTACCCAACACATCAGTACTCCAGCGCCGGCAAGCATCTGATCACGGTCACCTTGGGCGAGTCCTCCTGCCTGGCGGAGGACTTTTCCGCAGGCCCGCCACCGGTGACAGAGCACACGATGTCGATCCCGGTATACGTTCACGACAGCGAACCCTGGCTCATCAACCCCGACAGATAGAGCCATGTGACCTCACGGGGCACGACGACCGACGCACGATAACGCCGGTTCAGTTCGTTTCGTCGGCCACTCACAACACCCAGCCGAGGCGCTCGCGTTCGGCTTCAAGCGTTGCCCAGATGCGGGCGTTGTGACGCGCGTCCTCGAGCGCGTGATGGCGACCGCTCTCCTGCTTGGGCAACTCCGGCGCACCGAGTTGCTCCCACTCCTGCCGTAGGTCGCGGGTGAACCGCGGCAACGCGCGCGGCAGGTCGGGCATCGTCCCCCAGAGCTGACAAAGGACCACGTGGTCGTAGTCGCCGTACCAGGCCCACGTCTCCGGATCGCGCCGGTCTGCAGTCAGGAACTTCAACAGCTCGTCCCGAATCGTCTCGCGAGATTTCCACGCGGGGTCGCTGGGCGACGGCAGTTGCGGGATCACGTGCTCGCGCACCCACGGCCCGGCCTTCTCCGGATCGAAGTCCGTCGAGACCGCGTAGTACTCCCGCCCGTCCTCGCAGACGACGCCGATCGAGACCAGCTCGATGGTGCTGCCGTCCTCGAGGAACTCGGTGTCGAAGAAGTACCGGGTGCGCTTGGTCACCTCGCTAGGGTCTCGCACGTCATGGCCGTTCTCGCGATCGACGCCGGTACGACAGGTGTCACCGCCCTCGTCGTCGGCGAGCAGGGCAGCGTCATCGCCCGCGGGTACCAGGAGTTTCCGCAGCATTTCCCGCGGCCCGGCTGGGTCGAACACGAGCCGGAGGAAATCTGGCAGGCGACCCTCGCCGCGAGCCGCGAATCCCTTGACGCCTCCCCCACCCCGCCCACCGCGATCGGCATCACCAACCAGCGCGAGACCGCAGTCCTCTGGGATCGCCGGACCCTCGCCGCGCCGCGGCGCGCCATCGTCTGGCAGGACCGCCGCACCACCGAGATCTGCGACCGGCTGCGCGAGGCCGGCCACGAGCCGCGATTCGCCGAGCTGACCGGCTTACGCCTGGACCCCTACTTCACCGGCACCAAACTGACGTGGCTCGCCGAACACGACAAGCGCACCTGGGCGGGTGTCGCAGCCGGCGACACCGTCGTCGGCACCGTCGACTCCTATCTTCTCGCGCGCCTGACCAGCGGTCGGGTGCACGCGACGGACCCGTCCAACGCCAGCCGCACATTGCTCTGTGACATCAACACCGGCCAGTGGTCCGGCGAGCTCGCCGACCTGCTCGGCGTACCGCTCGATGCGCTGCCCGAGGTGCGGCCCTCCTCCGGCGACTTCGGGCGCACGGACCCGGCCGCGTTCCTGGGTCTTGACCTGCCCATCGGCGGGATCGCCGGCGACCAGCAGGCGGCGCTGTTCGGTCAGGCCTGTTATGCCAACGGCTCGTCGAAGTGCACCTACGGCACCGGGTCGTTCGTCCTCGTCAACACCGGCGACCAGCCGGTGCGCTCCGACGCCGGGCTGCTGACGACGGTCGCGTGGGACATCGGCGACGGCCTCGTCTACGCGCTCGAAGGCGCGATCTTCGTCACCGGTGCAGCAGTGCAGTGGCTGCGCGACGGCCTGCAGATCATCGGCACCGCCAACGAGACTGCGGCGATCGCCGCGACCGTGCCGGACAGCGGCGGCGTTGTCTTCGTGCCGGCGTTGACGGGGCTCGGCGCGCCCGACTGGGATCCCGATGCGCGCGGCACGATCCTCGGGATCACTCGCGGTACGACGCGCGCCCACCTCGTGCGCGCGACCCTCGAAGCGATCGCCTTCGAGGTACGCGACGTCGTCGACGTGATGACGCGTGAGGCCGGCCTCGAGGTGCCGGAGCTGTCGGCCGACGGCGGTGCGTCGGTCAACGACGTGCTCTGCCAGTTGCAGGCCGACCAGCTCCAAGTGCCGGTACGCCGGCCGCAGGTCCGCGAGACGACCGGCCTCGGCGCGGCTTTCCTCGCCGGATTGGCGACCGGGGTGTGGTCATCGACCGATGAACTCCGGGACACCTGGCGGCTCGACCGGCGCTTCGAGCCGGGCAAGCGCGACGACGCGGCGTACACCCGCTGGCGCGCCGCCGTCGACCGCAGCAAAGGCTGGGCGCGGGTCTAGTCACGTCAGCCGAACTGCAGGCCGCCGCTCATGAACACGACGATGAGAAAGGCGAAGAACGCGATGACCGCCAGGTCCAGCACGGCCGTGATCGAGAACAACGTGATCCGCGCTGGCGAACCCTTACGGCAAAAGAAGCCGACGCCCAACAGCCCAGCCGGGATCAGGAACAGCGGAGATATAACCGATGCGAGCGTCGGCGGCACGGTCAGCAGCACGAGAAGCACGACCGCAGCTGTCCGGCCGGCTGACCTCTCGACCTTTGCTGGTGACGCGGGTGCGTCGAACGCATGCGTACGGGCCACAGCCCAGAAATCGTTGAGTTCACTGTTGGTTGTCATCGATGTCTCCTCGGTCGGTGTCATGTATTGAGAATCGGGCGTCGCGAGCTTGCGCTCATGAGCACCAGTGCGTGACTTCGGCTAGGTACAAGTACTCAGGACCAATGCGCGATCACGCGGCCGAGACCCACGGCGTACGTCGTCAGCCCAAACCCGACCAGCGCGGGATACAGGCGCGGAGCACGTGAGAAGGCGGCTCCGATCAGCGCCAGCAGCGCGCCCACCGCGAGGATTCGGCCACCGCGAGCGCGCGCTGCTCCAAGGGCAAATTGGGTCAGCGACACGTGCTCGCGGCCGGCTTCCGCGGCATACACCTTGACCGGAATCCCCGACCACGCCTGGTGTCGTACGGCGCCCGCTCCCTCCGCCGCGGTCGTCGCCGCCACGGCCGTGTACATCCGAGGCGTCGTCAGCGGTTGCGGAAGGTGGTGGTCATGCGCCGCTAGCCCGTAGCCGAGCAGGGAGCCGGCGACGCTTGCCGCAGCTGCCAAGGGGACGAGCCGCCAGGCAGCGCGCGGGGCCGCGAGAAGGACGACGCCGAGAAGCAATTCCGGCACGAACGGCCACGAAAGCGCCTCGGCGCCAGCCCAGACCGCAACGACCAGGAGCGCAACACGCGAGGCAGCGAACGTGCGGACGCGTCGACGCAGTCGGGAGTCGCCCCGACCAACAGTTCCGGCTGCCAGCCCCGCCACCTGGGCACGCGCGCGATCCGGTGGGGTGGTGGATTGCAGCGATCCGCCGACGCGCACCCGCACCGCTCCGAAGCACGGCGTGCCGTGGACCGGCAATAGTTGCCGAGTTCCGGCAATGCCGATCGGCACGAGCGGCGCTCCGGCGAGCTCGGCCAGCCGGAATGCACCGCGGTGGAACTCGCCGAGCACGCCATCGCGCGACCGTGTCCCCTCCGGAAACAAGACGACCACCCCACCGCGACGGATGAACTCGGCCATCGCCGCGAGATCACTCGCGCCACCGCCGTTGCGACGGACCGCGAACCCACCGACAAGCCACTGACACATGCGTGCCCGCAAGCCGCCGTTGAACCAGTAGTCGGCTGCTGCCGCGACACGGACCCGCCGGCGGGGGCCCAACGCAGCGAGCAGCGCCGGAGCGTCGGCGTGCGACTGGTGGTTGGCGATGACGACAAAACCGCCACGCGGCAACCGCTCTCCGTCCCTGTACATCCCGCCGAAGAACGCGAATGTGCAGCGCCAGAGAAGCCAGCGCAGCAGCGCTGAACCCCGGCTCACCGCAGGACCGTCGCGATCATCACGGCAACCAGCAACGAGTCGATGCGGTCCAGGAGACCGCCGAACCCGGGTAGCCAGCTACCGGCGTCTTTCACACCGGCACCGCGCTTGAGCATGGACTCGAACAGGTCCCCGACGACAGAGCCGACGACGACAGCCGCGAGCAGGCTCGGACGCAGGCAGCCGCAGAGCGCGAGGACGGCAGTCGCACCGAGCATGGAGCCGACGACACCGCCCCACGTCTTGGCCGGCGACAGCGGCGAGAGCTTGCGCGCAAACGGCCCGCGACGCCCGAGTGTCTTGCCACCACACCACGCCGCGACATCGGCAACGGACACCGCGATGCACAGCGGCAGTGCATCGGTGCCGAGGAGCACCAGACCCGCCAGGCCGACGAGCCAGGGAGTTGCGAGCGCGACGTACGCCGTTCTACGGGCACCGTCTGCTGTGTCCCCCCCGGTGAGCGAAGGCACAGCGGCGAGCAACGGAAGCAACAGCAACGGTGCTGGGCCGTTGAACGCCGTGGGATGGACCCACGCGACGATGGGTGCGGCTGTCGCAACCGCGCCAAGAGTGAACGCGTCCGTGTGCCGCAGCCGCATCATCCGGGCGTACTCGAAGGCCGCGATGACGCCCAGCCCGATTGCCAGCACGGTCGCGCCGGGCGCGCCGAAATACAGGGAACCGCCAACGATCGGGGCCGCTGCGGCCCACGTCACCCAACGCGCGATGAGCTCGCGCCTGCGCGACAGGGCGACCCCAACACCGCTGGCACCGAGAGCGCCTGCGACGTAGGGCGCTATGTCGAGCGTGGCGCTCATGACGCACCGCCGACCAGAGCCCTGCGCACCACTCGCAAGCGCAATGCCGCCGTCAACACCGAACCAGTCGCCAGGACGATGAGTATCGGGACTGCCGCGCCGGTGAGCGCGATGACGACCAGCAGTGCCGCCCGTTCGGTCTTGCCGACTGGGCCACCATTGACTCGGTTCGCACCGGCCGCGGCACCGGCTAGTGCCACCCACGATGGCAACGTCGATGCGAAGGCCGCGGTAGCCACGACCGAAGGCGGGGCCAGGACCAAGCACCCAGCCAGGGCGGCAAGGTCAGCGGCCCGGTCGCCAAACTCGTTGACGACACTGCCATAGGCGGATGTCCGCCGAGTTTCGCGAGCAAGCGCGCCGTCGAGGTTGGCGCACGCGAGCCGGGCGGCAAGCAACGCGGTCACGGCCAGTGCCGCCCACCAGCCAGGTCGCACCAGCGCGAGCACAGCGCCAGCACCTGCGGCGAAGACCACACCGGCAGCCGTAACGGCATTGGGCGTCACGCCACGTACGGCGAATCGCCGCCTCAGCGGGGTGAGCCGCGCGGCGTACCAAGGCTTGAAGGCATAGAGACCGTCCATGCATTGACGATCGGTCCTGCACGACGTCGAGACATGAGGCGAGTTACGCGACTTCGACTAAGTACAAGTACTCAGTCGTCGAGGCCTTGCTCCATCGCATAACGCACGAGTTGCGCCTTGTTGTGCAGCTGCAGCTTGGTCAGCGTGTTCTGCACGTGGTTCTGCACGGTGCGGTGCGACAACACAAGTCGCTCGGCAATTTCTTTATACGTCAGCCCCTTGGCGACGAAGCGCAGCACTTCAGTCTCACGCTCGGTCAATTCCGGTGTCGAGGCACCACCGGGTGTCGTCGCGAGCCGGCGGTACTCCCCCAGCAACAACCCTGCGAGTCCCGGCGTGAAGACCGGGTCACCATCGGCGGTCCGGCGTACAGCGTCGACGAGTTCGTCGCGGCTGGCTGACTTCATGAGGTAGCCAGTGGCCCCCGCGGTCACGGCAGCCAACACATCCGCCTGCTCGCCCGAGGCCGAGAGCACGAGTACGCGGCACGGAGGGTCAGCGGCGGCCAGTTGGCGAGCCACTTCCACCCCGCTGAGGCCGGGCAGATTCAGATCGAGTACGGCGACCTCGGGCCGCGTTGCTTTCGCGACGCGCACAGCCTGGTCGCCGTCACCAGCAGTCCCCACGACGTCGAAGCCGGCGTCGCCGAGATCGCGGGCGACCGCGTCGCGCCACATCGGATGGTCGTCGACGACGAGTACGCGTACCACGGGACCGACGCTAGCCCTGATGCGTACGGGGGACGCGCATCTCGACCTCGGTGCCCACTCCGGGTGACGACGTCACGGCCAGGTCGCCTCCGAGCGCGCGGATCCGACCCCGGATGGACCGGTCGACGCCGAGGCGCCCGCTACCGGCTGCCTCCTCCAACCGACCGAGCGCAAACCCTTCGCCGTCGTCGCGCACGGTGACCACGACAGCCGTTCCTTCGTCCTCGACGAGCACCCAGGCGCGCGCTCCCGCACCTGCGTGCCGGGCGACGTTGTCGAGCGCAGCTGCGACGGCGTCCGCGACGTCGCGCGCGGCATCCGTCGACAACAGAACGGACTCTGCCGGGGCCGCAACACTCACCGTCGACGACGCGTACGGGGTAAGCAACGCTCGAAGATCGGACGACCCGGCCTGCGTAGCCTGCGGGGGGGACGCGACAAGCGTGCGGAGCGCAATCTCCTGTTCGCCAGCGAGCCGGCCGAGCTCGGCGGCATCCCCACCTATCTCGCCGCCGCGTCGCGCGACAAGAGCGAGTACCTGCAACACGCTGTCGTGAATGCGCGCAGCGAGGCGATCGCGTTCGCGCGTCGCTGCCTCGATCTGTACGGCTCTCGCCAGCTGCGCTTGCGCTGCGCGGGCGAGTTGCACGACGTAACCGACGACCAAGCCGCCAAGCAACAAGAGCACAACGCCATTGATGGTCGCCTCCGATGGCGCGGACCAGCGTTCAACGAGGTCGGCAGCAGACACAGCCAGACCCGCCAATGCGCCACCGAGTGGCCCAGCGGCCACACCCCACGCCAGGACCGGCGCCGCGGCCCAGGCGACCGGCAAGGTGGGGTCGCCAGCCGCGATGCGATCGGCGGACAACGCAGCGCGCGTCGCCAGGACCGCGCCGACCGCCAGCGTGAGATCGATCACGAGCAGCAGCGCACCGGGGTGCGGAGCGCGCACGGCGTACAACTTTGTCGCGAGCACAGTCCAGACGGCCATGCCGCCCAAGACCGACCACGCCACGACCGGCCGGTCGTACAGATGGCGATGATGGACGATCAGGCCGCCCGCGTAGCCGAGGGAGAGCACGCGGAATGCGGCAACAGCTCGCCACAGTGCGCGGTCCAGTCCCGTCGGCATCGGACCGATCCTCGCATCCAGAGCAGCGGCCTCGGGCCTCGATGGTGACCGGGATCACGCTCCCTGATACCGAGCCGTGACCCGAATCACCCCCGCAATTCACCATCTTCGTGTCATGCTGCGCTCGTTCAGGGGGAAATTTTTCGGGGGTCCAATGCGTCGAGTCTTCGCGGTAGCGGCCGGCCTAGCCGCGCTTGGCACCGCCGCGACCATTGGCGCCACCGCCGCGATCGGCGCCGGTGACCCCGACGTACCAGCAGTGACCACGGCAGTCACCCCGCAGCAGATCGCGGATTCGCTCGCGACCAATGCCGGCCGCAGCCTCTATGACGTGCCGACCGGCACGTTGGTGTCGGCCACTGTGTGCGTCGCCTCCAACTGCGTGACCAAGCACTACGCAGCGGCGCCGACCTGCAACCCCAGCGTGGCAACCTGCATCGGCACAGCGATGGTGGCGCAGAAATACGCCAACGCGGTGACCATCACGTTCGAGCTGGTCTAGCACCTAGCTAGCGCGACGCGCCTTCGGCTCGTCCGACACCAGCGACTCACTAGCAGCAAGCTCCGACTCCGCGATGTCTTCCTTCGCCTTGGTCGCGTAGGTGTCGACGTACTCCTGGCCAGACAGCAGCATCAACTCGTAGACGATCTCGTCGGTCACCGAACGCAGTACGAAGCGGTCGCTTTCCATGCCGGCGTACCGCGAGAAGTCGAGCGGCTTACCGAAGCGCACCCCCGGTCGCATGATCTTCGGGATCAGCTTCCCTGGAGGTTGGATCTCATAAGTGCCGATCATCGCAACCGGAATCACAGGTACGCCGGACTCGAGTGCCATCCGGGCGACGCCGGTCTTGCCGCGGTAGAGCCGACCGTCCGGCGACCGCGTGCCCTCGGGATAGATCCCCAGCAACTTGCCCTCGCCCAGCACCCGCAAGGCGGTGGTGATCGCAGCCACGCTCGCCCGACCACCGCTCCGGTCGACCGGCACCTGCCCGGCACCGGAGAAGAACTGCCGGGTCAGCCACCCCTTGAGGCCGCGACCGGTGAAGTAGTCGCTCTTCGCGAGAAACGTGACCTTGCGCGGTACGACGAGCGGCATGAAGAACGAGTCGGAGAACGACACGTGGTTACTCGCCAAGATCGCGGCACCGGTCTTCGGGACGTTCTCGAGGCCCTCGTCCCAGGGCCGGAACACGATGCGCAGGATCGGGGCAAGGATCGCCTTGATGAGCCAGTAGCCCACGGCGACACCTCCGACCCGATCGACTCGCCTCAACCCGACGTCCGCGTCGGGTGGACTCGATTCTTCCCCATCGCCTCACCGGGCGGAACGCGTGCCGATCGGAAGCGCTGCTACTCACGCGTAGGCAGGAGTCAGCGGGACCAATCAGCGAGGCTGGGGCGCGGGCTCGACCCCGCGATGGACACGATGTGTCTCCTGGGCCCGGGCGTCGTAGAGGACCAACGTGTCGCCATCGATGGCTGCCCGAGCGGCTTTGGCGATCCAGTTGGCAACGTTGATGTTCTCGCAGCCGACGAGTGTCGACACGCCTGACGTGACAACGACTTGGCCGCCGTCTCCGACGGCCCATGCTCCCCTCGAGCCGTTACAGCCGTCGGATCCCGTGTACGTGCCGTCCGCCTTGAATGTGATGCGCGGTCGCCGCGCTACATCGGGAAGCCAGGTGCCGATGAGAGTTTCTGCACGAGCGGCCGTGGCACCTCGGGGTAGAAGCTCAGGATTGAGGTCCAACGCGGCGCCTTCTGCGGGCGTGATCCTCGGCGGCTCTGCTTCGCTTTCGGCGATCGTATTTGGAACTTTCGGCTTGCCACCTGGTTTCAACCGAGCGAGCACAGCGTCATTGCGCAGCAACTCCCAGCCCCCGCTGACCATGCGGAAACGAGTTGCTTGCGTGAGCCAACGTGCGGAACGTTCGGTCACGCTAGCGCCGTTGCGCGAGAAGCAGGCATCGGAGCCGCCGTAGAAATCCGCGAGGAACGTTCCATCTGTCAAGGCGCGCCAACTCGAATTGAGTCTTCCGCACGAGCGCCAGATATCTGCCCGACCATCAGGCGATAGCTGCAGCACGCTGGACGACGGCTCGCCTTTTGCGTCGACCGCCCACAAACCAATGAGCGCACTCACTCGCAGTTCCCCTGGCCTGGTAGTAGCACTAGTGCCCGGACCCGAACCCGAGGTACATCCCGCAGTGAGCAGCGCCGCGGTCAGAAATGACGCCAACACGGGAACCACGTGTCCGACGCGCATAAGACTTCGACGGTCCATCGGGACCCCAGGTTCCCTTCGGGGCAGGGCGCGTGCTCCGCGTGCGACGATAACGCTGTGCCAGTGCTTCCAGGAGCCGAACCCTTCCGCTACGACGGCGGGCCCGTCGGCGTGCTGCTCTGCCACGGCTTCACCGGCTCGCCGCAGTCGATGCATCCGTGGGGCGAACACCTCGCCGCCGCCGGGCTCTCCGTGGTCTGTCCACGGCTGCCCGGCCACGGCACCCGCTGGCAGGAGCTCAACCTCACCCGGTGGCAGGACTGGTACGCCGAGGTCGAGCGCGCGTTCGATGACCTGTCCGTGCGATGCGACGAAGTCTTCGTCATGGGCCTGTCAATGGGCGGCACGTTGTCCCTGCGCCTGGCCGAGAAACGTCCCGATGACGTCAGCGGGCTGGTGCTCGTCAACCCATCCGTGACCAGTCAGAACCGCGCCGCCACGCTGCTGCCCGTCCTCAAGTGGTTCGTACCCTCGGTCAAGGCAATCGGCGATGACATCAAGAAACCAGGTGTCACCGAGGGGGCATACGAGCGCACGCCGCTGAAGGCCGCCGCTTCGTTGGGCCAGCTGTGGAAGGTCGTCTGCGGCGACCTCTCACTGATCACTGCGCCGGTGCTCGTCTATCGCAGCATCGACGACCACGTCGTCGAGCCCATCAGCACCGAAACCGTCCTCGCCGGCGTCTCCTCGGACGACAAGGAAGAGCGGCTGCTTCGGCAGAGCTATCACGTCGCGACGCTCGACAACGACGCTCCGGAAATTTTCGAGGGCAGCCTCGCGTTCGTCCGTTCACATGCCCGCGCCGCATCAGAGAGCTGACAAACCGTGAGCGACGATGCCTTCACCGGTGACCGGTCGCCATCGTCGGAGCGCGGAAACGGCCTGCGGGCCGACAACTGGGTGTCGGTGTGCGACGTAGATCCGCGACTCGCGGCACCGCTCCTCGAGGCGTTGCGTGATGCGTCGATCCCGGCATACATCGCACCGGCTCAACCCGACTCCGCCACCTTGTATCCCGTCCAGCTCCCGATCCCGCCGATCGATCGACTCTGGGTGGACGCTTCGCTGCGCCGCGAGGCCGAGCAGCTGGTGTCGGTCACGCTGCCTGAGCTGCGCGCGTCGCTTGAAGACGAACGCTGGGCGGAGCTCGTCAAGTCATTGGAGTCCGACGACACCGCCGAGCGACGCACCGGACAAGAGGTCGAAGCGTCAACGTCCGCGTCGACGGCCGAGGAGCCGGCGTACGAGATTCTCCCGCCGGCACCTGTCGACGACGACCACTTCGTGCCGCCTGACCCTCCGTTGCAACCACTCGACAGCCCACACACGCGCTATGGGTGGATCGCGTTGATCGGTGGGTGTTTGTTGCTGCTTCTCCCCGCGATGGCTGGCAAGACGCTCGGCACGGGATGGCTGCTGATTGCCGTCGCCAGCATCATCGGTGGGTTCGTCCTGCTCGTCCTGCGGATGAAAGACTCACCGCCGACTGATTCCGGACCGGACGACGGCGCCGTCGTCTGAGCGGGATTCTTCGGGAGGACTCAGTGCAGGCGCGCGAGACGGTCGAGATCAGCGGGCACCTCATGGACTCCGGCGTGCTCGCACGGGTGCTCGACGACGTGCTCGACTACGGCTGCGACTACGTCATCGAGAAGTTCGAGGTCGGTAAGACACACGACGACGAGTCCTACGCGCGCATCGGCCTGCACGCCCCGAACGACGCGGATCTGCAGCGTTTGCTCATGCGGCTACAGGCGTACGGCGTCAACCCGGTCGACCCGGGCGAGGCGATCATCCGTGCTGCTGAGCAGGACGGCGTCTTTCCTGAGGACTTCTACTCGACGACCAACCTCGAGACCGTGGTCCGGCTCGAGGGGCAGTGGATCCCCGTCGAGAACCCGGAGATGGACTGCGGCCTGCTCGTCGAGAAAGGGCGGGTGCGCACCGTCCCGGTCAGCGATGTGAAGGCCGGCGACCAAATCGTCTGCGGTGCGAGCGGCGTCAAGGTCGTGCTGCCGCTGCGCCCGCATTCAGCGACGAGCGACGACGCGTTTGGGTTCATGAGCTCGGTCGTGTCATCAGAGAAGCCGCAGGCCCTGCTCGTCCGGCAGATCGCTCAACGCATGAAGGAAGTCAAGGCCGAAGGCGAGAAGGTGCTCTGGGTCGCCGGCCCGGCCGTGGTCCACACCGGCGCAGCACCAGCAATGGTCGCGCTGGTCGAAGCCGGTTTCGTCGACGTGCTGTTCGCGGGCAACGCGTTGGCGACACATGACATCGAAGCCGCGTTGTTCGGTACGTCGCTCGGCATTGACCTCACCCAGGGACGCGGTGTGGAACACGGCCACGAACACCACATCCGCGCGATCAACATGATCCGCAAGGCGGGCTCGATCGCCGCGGCTGTCGAATCCGGCGTACTCACCGGCGGCGTCATGCACGCGATGGTCAAGGCGCACAAGGAGTTCGTGCTTGTCGGGTCGGTGCGCGACGACGGGCCCCTGCCCGACGTCTACACCGACGTTATCGAAGGGCAACGCGCGATGCGGGCCCATCTCAAAGGCGTCGGCATCGCGGTGATGGTCGCGACCATGCTGCACTCCATCGCGACGGGAAACATCCTCCCGGCGTCGATTCCCCTGGTCAGCGTCGACATCAATCCCGCGACCGTCACCAAGCTGGCCGATCGCGGGTCAGCCCAGGCGATGGGCATCGTCACCGACATCGGACTGTTCCTCGAACAGTTAGCCCACCAGCTCGTGCCGTCGTACGGCTAAGTCCTGCTGCGGAGCCGGAGCCGCGGCCGGAGTCCTCGCCAACGCGCGCTGATCGCGCAGCCAGCGCGAGCGGGCGGCAGCGGCGACAGTGGCAGCGATGGCAGCAGCGACCAGCAGGAGCACCGGGAGCGTCCGGGCGTCTGTGCCGACGGTGAGCAAGTGCACGGTGCTGACGATGAACAACGGATAAGCCATCATGTGCGCGCGCTTCCAGAGCGGCCGCCACTTGCGTGGGAGCTTCCCGCGGAACCGTGCCGAGAGTTGCACCACCAGCAGCAGATAGAACGCGACGATCCCCCAGGCGACGACGCCAGGCCGGTAGTGCGACGTGAACGGCACGAGGACCTCCACGATCGAGAACCCGATGTAGGTGTCGAGCAACAGTCCGACGACGTGCACGCCGAGGAATCCCAGCGTCAGCGTCCCCAGCCACTCGTGCATGCCGTTCATCCACGGCAACCCCGGCTTGTTGCGGAACGCCCGCGCCGCCACCGCCGTACCGAAGATCACACTGACGGTGAGCAGCACGTAGGTGACGAGCCCGCCCGAGCGCGCGACGTACCAAGGCAACGTGCCGTTCATGCGAGCAGCTCCGTCCACGCGCCGGCGAAGGCGAGCGTGTCGTCGTCGCGGACGATCAAACCGGATGCTCCTTCGGCCTCGAGCAGAGCAACCGCGTGGTCAGCACCCGCAAGAAATGCGGCCGTCGTCAACGCCTCGGCCCGCCATCCTTCGTTGGAAACAACAGTTACGGCTTGTACGCCGGTGTCAGCTGGACGGCCGGTGAACGGATCGATGATGTGGTGTTGACGTGCATCCGCCGGACCCCAGGATCGCTTCACGCGACTCGACGTGGCGACCGCTCCAAAACGCAGCCGCAAGCAACCCAGCAGGAATTGGGCTCGAGGATGCTCGACACCGATGATCCAACCGCCGGGCTTCGGCGATGACCCCTCGACGCGAAGGTCGCCACCGATGTTGACGCAAGCTCCGATCGCGCCGCCTTCCAGCAGGTCGGCGACGACGAGATCGGCTGCGAGCCCTTTGGCGATTCCGCTGACGTCAATGGTGTGACCAGCCGGCACCGTCACGGTCGACGCGGCGACATCCACGAGAACTCCTGCGCACCCAGGGGCGGGTGACCCTTCACCCGAGCCGACGGTCGTGTCGTCGAGCTCGGCAAAGTCGCGGTCGTATCCGGTGGCGAGCAACGCAGGCAAGACCGACGGGTCGTAACGTCCGTCTGTTTGCTCCCATGCGTCCAGCGCCAGGCCGACGAGCAGAACAGTCTCCGGCGACACCGCGACGGGGTGTCCTGCGCCGGCGTTGATGCGGCTGACGTCGCTGGCCTCCTCGAACCGGGTCCACAACCGATGGAGATCGGTGAGTCGCGACGCGGCGTCCTCGATGAGACCGGCGTCGCCGTGCACCGCGGCGATGTGCGCCTGCGTACCCATCGTCGACAGCCGCGTCTCATAGAACGGTGCGGCAACCAGCACCAGGCGCGGGTCGTCCGTGCGGGTCAACGACCACGAGTTGGCGGCGCCCATGGTCAGCTCGCCCTGGTGACGGTGTCAGGCGTGACCGTCGTCGTTTGACTCGAGCTCGCGGATGCCGTGCTCCCCGTGCTTGAGTTCGCCGTAGCGCCGCTCGAGGTGTCATCGCTTGCCGCGTCACTACTCGATGTGTCACTACCCGACGTGTCATCGCTCGTCGTGGTGTTCGTCGTCACAGTTGTGGGGGTCGTCGTCGCCTGACTCCCGGGCGAGGACGCGCCGACGAGAACGGCGACCAGGCTGGCGAACCCGCCGAAGCTGGCAGCAGCAGCGACGGCGCGGCTGCGACGAAGCCTGCGCTCGCGGTCACGGCGATCGAGGTCGGCTCGGGAGGCGGTGGGATCGGTCGTACCGTCCATGGCGGGTCTCCTGTCGGTCACCGACGACCCTGCGCCGAGAACCTGAAGGTTGGCTGTGAGGACCCCGCGAGTTTGCTAAAGGGTGGGCAGCCGGAGCTCAGCGAGCACGGGTCGGTGGTCGCTCGCCTGCTGCACACCGGGTACGTCGGGGACGCCGCAGCTGATCACCTCGATCGACGGATCGACGAAAATGCCGTCGATGATCTTGTGCGGGTTCTGCGCGCTGAACGTCACGATATCGCCGGTCGGCGCGACAGCGCCGGCGTCCGTCAGCCGGGCGGTGATCGCCTCCCACGCCGGCTCACCCGGCTCTTCGTTGACGTCACCGGCCAGAATGATCGGTGCGCCCTTGCGCACCCGGTCCAAGTGGGTGAACACCTCATCAACGTGCTTGCGTCGCTCCCCTGCCTCGAGGTCGAGGTGCATGCTCGCCACGCAGATACGCGCACCAAGAATCTTGAGCACGCCGATCGCGAGCCCCCGCTGGTGGAGCTTGGGCGCCTTGGATAGCAGGACGTCGTGCTTCGCCTCGACGTCGACGCCTTGACGTGCCAGCAGCAACATCGCACCCGCGGTACGGCCTCCGGTAACGACCAATAGGCCTGATGTGCGTGCCAGTTCCGCCGCCTTAGACCGCCACCGGAGGAAGCGCGGCGCCTCCTGAATGCAGACGACGTCGGGATTGCACGCACGGATGACCGCAGCGACAGCAATCTTGTCGTCCTTCAACGATCGGACGTTGTAAGAGAGAACGCGGAGATCAGGCACGGCGTACGACCCTATGTCGCGCCGAGTCAGTCCGTGGAGAGAGCCCGCGCCATATCGTCGGCAAGTTCGGGATGCTGGTACGGACCCGGCGAACGCAAGTGAGCCATCACTTGACGCTGGGTGACCGGATCCTTGTCCTGACTCATCTTGACCTTGCAGACGAACCGCGTGATCGGCAGCCGGATGCCGACGGTCCCCCGGGCGACCGGTCGACCCCAACCTGGATCCAGCAGCATCGGTTCTTCGACGTGGCGTTCGAAGTGCGCGACAAGCCTGCCGAGCACCGCCAGAGTCTCCTCATCGCCGAGGATCTGCGGCACGCCATAACAATGCGCCGCACTGAAGTTCCAGGTGGGCGCGCGTATTGCACCTGGCGCGTACCAGCTTGGTGAGATGTATCCGTTGCGCCCCTCGATGATCAGCAGAATCTCCCGGTCACCGAATCCATGGACCACTTCGTCGGGCCGACCGACGTGGGTGAACACCGCGAGTTCGGCTGCCTCGTCGTCGAGCAAAACCGGGTAGTGCGAGGCGACGAGCTCGCCGTTGTTGTTGCTGACCAACGTCCCCCACGGGTTCTCCCGGATCAGCCGACGAACTACTTCGGGATCCTCGGTGGCGTGATGGGGGTTGTGCCGCATGAACAGCGAGTCTGGCACGGCTCGGGTCGAGTCACGCCGTGATTTTTGTGCCGGCATCGCCGAAGACGGCGTCGGAGGCTTGATGCAACGCGGCGATGACGGCGCTCCCACCACCGGCTTCGACGAAGTCACAGCAGGCTTCTATCTTCGGACCCATCGATCCTTCGGGAAACTCACCAGCAGCGAGCAACTCACGGGCTTCAGCGACCGTGAGGTGCTCCAGTTCGCGCGCATGTTTGGTTCCGTAACCGACTTGCACGCGGTCGACGGCGGTCAGTATCAGCAAGAGGTCCGCGTTCACCAACGTTCCGAGGCGCGCAGCACTCCGATCCTTGTCGACGACGGCCTCGACGCCGCGGATCGTGTCACCGACCTCGACCACGGGCACACCGCCGCCGCCAGCCGCAACCACGATGTGCCCGGCCTCGATCACTTCCAGCAGGGCAGCTTCCTCAACAAACCGTTGCGGCAACGGTGACGGCACCACGCGACGCCACCGCTTGTCCGGCATGATCTGAAAAACATGGCCGGTCTCGTGCGCGATCCGTTGCGCATCGGATCGGATGTACGACGGGCCGACCGGCTTGGTCGGCCGGCGAAATGCAGGATCACGTCCGTCGACGATCACCGAAGTGACCAGGCACAACACGCGGGTGTCGAGATGCCGTCTGCGGAGCTCTGAGTCGAGCTCCTGCGACAGCAGGTACCCGATCTGTCCCTGGCTTTCGGCGCCGCAGACATCCATCGGCATCGGCGGCACGAACGCCCCCGCGTACTCCTGTTGCAACAGGATGCGACCGATCTGCGGTCCGTTGCCGTGGGTGATGACCAGACCGACATCGCGCTCGACCAGGTCACCCAAGAAGGCACTCGTCGCTGCCAGCGACGCACGCATCTCATCGACCGTGCCCGCGCCACCTTCCGGTGACAACGCATTGCCGCCGAGCGCGGCGACGACTCTCACGACGGTCGTCAGTCTGTGTCGCGGGCCAGGTCGGCCGCGCCGACGAGCCCGGCTTGGTTGCCGAGCTCGGCCAGCCGAACTTCGGCGAGGGGTCGGTAGTCCGCGCCGGGCAGCCGGTCGATGAACGCCGTACGTGCGGGTCCGAGCAACAACTCACCGGCATCAGACACCCCGCCGCCGACAATGAACACCGATGGGTCGAGGATCACGGCGAGACTCGCCAAGCCGTGGCCGAGCCACTCTCCGACCACCCGAAACGCCTCAATCGCTGCCTTGTCACCCGATCGTGCGGCAGTCGTGACATCGGGACCACCGAACCCGTCCGGGTCATCCTCGCCCGCCTCGAGCAGCATTGCGGCTCGTTCCGGATACGACGTCGCGATTTCGCGCGCCTCCCGCAACAGCGCCCGCCCGCTTGCGTATTGCTCCCAGCAACCGCGTTTCCCGCAACCGCAGCGCAGCCCGTCGCGCACCACTTCCATGTGACCGATCTCGGCGCCGATCCCGAAGGCGCCTCGATAGAGATGGCCGTTGGCCACGATCCCGCCGCCGATTCCCGTGCCGACCGTGACGGTCACCGTGTCCAGGTGACCGCGGCCAGCACCGAACTTCGTTTCGGCCCAAGCAGCGGCGTTCGCGTCGTTCTCGACGATGACGGGCAGACCGATGCGCTTGGCTACCTCGTCGCGCAGTGGCTCGTTACGCCAAGCAAGGTTGGGAGCAAAGAGCACCACCGACCGGGCCGCGTCGATGAACCCAGCCGCGCCGACGCCAACCGCTGCGACGTCGTGGTCTTTGCGGAGCTCTGCAACAACGTCAGCGATGGTGTCTTCGATCGCTTCGGGGTGCGCGCTCGGGGTCCCGCGACGGGTGACTTGAAGCACGGTCCCGTCTTCGGCGACGACGCCGGCGGCGACCTTCGTTCCCCCGATGTCGACGCCGATATTGAGTGTCATCCCGGCTTGGTCATCCGATGTCGATGTGTTCGACCGGACTGCTGCGTCGGCTGGCCCACCCATGCTCGTGCGCGTCGATCGCGGCACGCATCGCGGCCAGCATCGACCCGGTCGCGTCGACAAGGTGCTCGAACACTTCGGGGCGCGTTCCACGCAACAGCGCGATGAGTCGGCACACCGGGCACAGCTGGCATTCCGCGGACCCCGTCGCGACGTGCGCGTCAGCAGTGGCGAACGCCGCGCCCGCACCGCCGGCGGCGTCTTTCACCCATGCCTCGAATGCCGTGAAGAGTCGGCTGGCTTCCTCGCCGACCGACCCGATGCCCTCAGTTGACGTCGTCACAGCCCCATCCACAATGCCGGGTCCGGTTCGAACCGCACCCGCAAACGACCGTCGCGCAGCGCGGCACCAACAACCGTGCATCGACGCAGCGCACTCGGCAGTGCGAGCACGCGTCGGTGCGAACCAACGGTCACCACTAGCTCGTCGCCCTTCCGTACAAGGTCGACCTCGCGTTTGTCCGCTAGCGGCAACGCGATCGACAGCACGAACTCGTCACCACTCCGCTCCACCTCGACCAGCTCAGGACCCGACGGCGCCGCAAGCGGATCGTGTACGCCGACCTCGCCGTACAGCTCCAGCGCAACATCGCCGAGCGCGTCGATACCGACGGGTTCGCTCGGACGGTACGGCGCCTGCCAGATCGGCAGCGGCGCAAATGACTGCGAGACCTCGGCGAGCTGTGCAGCTTGCGACGCGACCCAGCCGGCGCGCCACTCGTCGGCGCCGTCAGAGGGGAACACGCGGTTGGCGACGACACCGTCAACGCGGTAGCCATAGAGCGACAACGACGTCAACGTACGCCGAGCCTCGGCGACCACCACCGCCTCGGGAGTGAGGACGAGCCGAACCGATGCGGACGCAGGATTGGCCAAGACTTGGCGGACAGCGGCGAGCTCTCGCCCCAGCCGCTCGACCGCGTCGAACACCTTGTCCTGTGGCATCGGCACGCGCGTGTAGCGGTTCAGCATCGGCCGCAGTGTCTTGACCACACGGCGCTCGATCGGGAAGACGCGCTCGATGTACCAGCTGAACGCGTCCGGCAGTGCCAGGAGCCGCAGCGTCTCGGCCGTGGGGGCGCAGTCGACCACGACCACGTCGTACACGCCGCTCTCGACCTGTCGGCGTACCTCTAGCAGGGCCAGCACCTCGTCGGCACCGGGGATGACGGTGAGCTCTTCGGCCTCGAGAGGGTCGACGCCGACCGCGTCGAGGACACTCACCAGCCAGGACTGCACGTCCCGCCAGGTCTGCTCGAAGCGCCGTTGCGTGTCGACCTGCTGGACCGCGAGCCCGGTATCGACCTCGACGGGTTCCGAGCTGGCCTGGATCCCGAACGCGTCACCGAGTGAGTGCGCAGCATCGGTCGAGATGACGAGCGTCTTGCGCCCTTGTGACGCTGCATGCGCGGCGGTGGCAGCGGCGACGGTGGTCTTGCCGACACCGCCCTTGCCGGTGAAGAGCAGGACGCGCACCCGCAGAGGCTACAGAGGAGCCAGGATCAGCGCTCGACGCGCTTCTTGAGCTCCTTCAGTGCGGTGTCGATGATCACCTTTTCCGCCTTGCGGCGGATCAGACCGATCATCGGGATCTTCAAGTCGACCGCGAGGCGATAGTCAACCTTCGTCGCACCACCGCCTGCGTCGCTGAGTGCATACGTGCCGTCCATGCCCTTGAGCACACCGCCCTTGACGAGATGCCACGACACCTTGCTGACGTCATCCCACTCGTACTCGAGGACGTAGTCGTCCTTGATGACGCCAGCGTCAAGCACGAAGTGCACGTGTCGCGCACGTCCGTCGTCGGACTCCTCGACGACCTCGGCCTTCTTGATGAAGCCCGCCCAGTCCGGGTACGCCGGGAAGTCCGCGATGACCCCCATGATGTCGGCGGGCTTTGCGTTGATGGTGATGCTTGATGAGGCCTGGTCTGCCATGGCCGGGAGGTTACCCGCTCACCAGCGCAACACGTACGGCTCACCGGAGCCGCGGAAGTGCCCGACGTTCACACACTCGGTGCGGCCGATGCGCACCCGCTTGGCGAGCGGGTTGTGCACGTGGCCGAACAGCACGAGCTCGGGCTGGGTGTCGCGGATCGCGTCGATGAGCACCTCGCTCCCCCGTTCGAAACGCCGGCCCATGACGTCGTACGTCAGTAAAGGCAGTGCTGGAGGGATGTGACAGCAGAGCACATCGACGGCGCCGACTGCGGCGACCTTCTCGGCGTACTCCTCGTCAGAGATCTCGAACGGCGTGTTCATCGCGGTCTTGAGCCCGCCTCCGACGAAGCCGAATGTCCGACCGCCGATCTCGGTGGTCTGGCCGTCGAGCACCGTGATGCCCTCGCGCAGATAGTCGTCGTAGAAGCGCGGGATATCGACGTTGCCGTAGGTGACGTACGCCGGCGTCGGCATCGCACCGAAGAGCGCGGCGTACTGACCCCGGATGGCTTCTTCGATGACCTCGCCGCGGTCGCGGTCGAGGGAATCCCAGAGCGTCTTGGAAAACGCGCGCGCCTCGTCGAACTGCAACGCCGACCGCATCGAGATGTAGTGCTCGGCGGCCTCGGCGCCGAACAGGTCCGGCAGGATCCCGGCGCCGTGGTCGTCGTAGTCGATGAACAACACGAGGTCGCCCAGGCAGATGAGCGCGTCGGCGCCGTCACCGGCCCGGCGCAGTGCGTCAACACTGGCGTGCACGTCGCTGACCACGTTGACCTGCATGGTGACGAGCGTATGACCCGCGGGTGATTGGTCGCGCCGGCGATTAGCCCTTGAAGAGGAGGCCGAGTACGGCGAGCAGAACCACCAGCAGGAGGGTCACACCGAACGATCCGGCGACGATGACCGCCGCGGTGAATCCCTTCTGCGACGTCATGGCGGGCAGCTTGTCGACTAGCCCGGCATCCTCGCCGAGCGGGGCTTCGAGGAAACGGCGGCCGCAGTTGGGGCAGGTGTCCTCGTCGATCGGAACGCTGATGTTGCAGCTCACGCACGGCCAGCCGATTGCCTGCGTCGGGAACGTCGTCGACACCGGGGCCTCGGGTTCGAGCGGCGCAGTCAGCGGGTCGGGCTCGGTCGACTGCGCTGGTACGTCGGGCGCCGGCGCTGCGGACACGGTTGGTGGGGCCGCGAGCGCCGCGGGCGTGAACGCTGGCGTGCCCGGCACCGGCGCAGCGTCGTTGGCGGCGGCAGCGGCGGCAGCGGCGGCAGCTATGTCAACGGGAGCAGCCGCAGGCGCGTCAGCGACAGCATCGGTCGCGGGCACGCTGACGAAAGCAGGCTCCGGCTCCGGCTTGCGGAGGGGTGCCCAGCACAACGTGCACCACGGCGCCCCTGCCGGGACGGCGGCCGCACACGACGGGCAGCGGTCGGCGGTCACGGCCCATTTCTCGGCAGGTCCGCCCGCCGGGTTGAGCCATTTGGGCTAATCGCTTCTCTGGGCGCGCCGACATCCCGGCCTGCTTCAAGCGTGTCCTTGAGCGTGTTGACCATGGCCTTCCAGCGGTGCGCGTGCTCACGGCCGGTCGTCAGCGCCAGCTGCCGCATCCGCCGCGGGCGCCCCGTGACCGGCTCGGTTCGACTGCCGCGCCGGGTGGGATCGGCCCGCAGGAAGTAGTGGACGATCGTGCCGTCGCCGAACGCCTCGAGCCACACCTCGCAGGTGCCCACGAGCGCGCCGGTGACGGTCCACCGGGTGCCGTTGTCGCCGCGGTCCATGAAAACGACGCGCTCGAGTCCGGGCCAGTGCCGCTGCCACAGCGCGTCGTCGCGGAGACGCTCAGCGACGACCGCTGGAGCGGCGACGACGTAGGTCTCGTCGATGAGGTCCACGAGCGGCACGCGGCAAGCCTGCCAGGACAAGCGGCGGGGAGGCACACTGGATGGGACGGCCCTACCTGCTGGTAACGGCCACCGGTTAGGTTGCGGGGGCCGGATTCCGAAGGGGAGTCACGCCGTGCGCGAGTACACCGTCCCGACCCAGGTCGAGGTCGACCCGAACGCCAACGTCGCCGATGCCGTCTACGAGAACGCCGACCTCGAGCCCGACCGCGTCGTCTTCTCCCGCAAGATCGACGGCAAGTGGACCGACGTAACCGCGCGGGAGTTCCGCGACGAGGTCGCGGCGCTCGCCAAGGGCTTCATGGCGGCCGGGATCGAGCCGGGCGACCGGGTCGGCCTGATGTCCCGCACCCGCTACGAGTGGACCCTCGCCGACTACGCGATCTGGTCCGCGGGCGCCGTACCCGTGCCGATCTACGAGACGTCCTCCCCGGAGCAGGTCGCGTGGATCCTCGGTGACTCCGGCGCCAAGGCGTTGATCACCGAGACGTCAGACCACCGGAAGGCGTACGACGAGGTTGCAAGCGAGCTGCCGGACATTAAGAACGTGTGGTCGATCGACGCCGGCTCCCTCGCCGATCTGTCGCACAGCGGGACGCAGGTCACCGACGACGATCTGACCGAGCGTCGCCGCACTCTCAAGGCCGACTCGCTCGCGACCATCATCTACACGTCGGGGACGACCGGTCGGCCCAAGGGTTGCGAGCTCACGCACGAGAACTTCATCTTCGACTCGGCCGCCACGACCGAGGGGCTCGGCGAGCTTTTCGACTCGTCGAACTCCACGTTGCTGTTCCTGCCGCTGGCGCATGTGTTCGCGCGGCTGATCCAGGTCGGATGTATTCGCACGCGCGTGCGCTTCGGGCACACGAACGACATCAAGAACCTGCTGCCCGACTTCGCGATCTTCCAACCGACGTTCATCCTGTCGGTGCCGCGAATCTTCGAGAAGGTCTATACGACCGCGAAGAACAAGGCGCACTCGTCCGGCAAGGGCGCGATCTTCGACCGTGCCGAGTCAATCGCGGTGAAGTACAGCGAGGCGATGGAGGACAAGGGCGGACCGTCGCTGCTGCTGAAGGTGCAGCACCGACTCTACGACCGGTTGGTCTACGGAAAGTTGCGCGCGGCGCTCGGTGGTCAGGTCGAATACGCCGTGTCCGGCGGTGCGCCGCTGGGTGCGCGGCTGGGACACTTCTTCCGCGGCGTCGGCATCACGGTGCTCGAGGGCTACGGGCTGACCGAGACGTCGGCCGGCGCGACGCTGAACCTGCCCGACTCCATTCGCATCGGCACGGTCGGCAAGCCGATCCCCGGCGTCACGGTCCGCATCGCTGACGACGGCGAGATCCTGTTGAAGGGCAGCAACGTCTTCCGCGGCTACTGGCACAACGCAGACGCGACGAAAGAAGCGCTCGAGAACGACGGGTGGTTCCACACCGGCGACATCGGCGAGCTCGACGAGGATGGGTTCCTCAAGATCACGGGGCGCAAGAAGGAGCTCATCGTCACGGCCGGCGGTAAGAACGTCTCCCCCGCCGTACTCGAGGACCGCCTGCGCGCTCACCCGCTGATCTCGCAGTGCATGGTCGTCGGCGACAACCAGCCGTTCATCGCGGCGCTGGTCACGATCGACGAGGAGGCGTTCCCGGCATGGAAGCGTGATCACGCCAAGCCGGATGACGCGACCGTCGAGGACCTGCGCGAGGACGAGGACCTCAACAAGACGGTCCAGGAAGCAGTGGACGAGGCCAACAAGGCCGTCTCGCATGCGGAGTCCATTAGAAAATTCCGCATCCTGGCAGTGGACTTCACCGAGGACGGCGGACACATCACACCGACGTTGAAGCTGAAGCGGAATGTCGTCGCGAAGGACTTCGCGGACGAGATCGACGCCCTCTACACCAAGTAGAGGCTGGCGGCCGGACGCAGCCTTACGCTGCGTCCTCCGGGGCGAGACCGCGGAACTCTCGGTACATCGCAGGCATGTCGACGTTCGTCGACTCGTCGGATTCAGGCGCTTCGGATTCCTCGGGGGCGGTCGTCACATCAGCGGGAGCAGCCGCGACGGTGACCTCGGCGCGGCGCGGGGCTGGTACCCGAGCCGCCGGGACTGCTGCGGGTGCCAGGCCCGGGACAGCGGCATACTCCGCCGGCTCGTAGGCACGAAGCGCGGAGATCAGGCTGTCGAGGAGGCCGGGTTCATTGGTTGCCGTTCGCACATATATGACTTCGGCTCGTCCGGTCTCTGCCTAGATGGCTAGATAGGGCCATACCGGGCGCATGCGACAGGGTGCATGCGCGTTGGTCCACTGCGGCCTCAAGTCGGCCAAGGACGACTATGTGTTGCCTTGGTCGTCCGGTTCGCGACGCCACAGGTCAGCGGTTCCATCGAGCCCGGGCTGTAACTGGTCCGACATGTCGCGCGCCCGAGCAGGAAGGTGCTCGAGCACAACGTGGGGGTTCTCGACGGAGACGTAGAGGCGGCGCGTCCACCACGACGGCAGGTCGATCACGATCACCGGCTTGCCGCGGCGCGTCGACACGAGGTAGCAACCACTCGGCGTCCACCAGCGACCGATGCGGGTGCTCGGAGTCCAGTAGTGCGGGAAGGGAAAGCCCAGCGCTACTGCCAGTTCATGACCCGCCCGATCAGCGACGCCCACCCCGCGAATAGCCGAAATCGGCGTCGTCCTGCTCCGGCATAGCGTCAGCGCAGTTTCGAAGCCCGAAAGGCGTAGGTACAGACATTCATCGGCAACGAAGAGCTCCGCCACGTCGGGAACATAGCGTGAGCCCAGGACAACAATCGCCACGTGCCGAGGTTGAGCATCGGCGTGCTTGCACCCGCGTGGCCCTCCCGACGGGCATGATCGGCGGCGACGTCTAGGGGCTCAGGGTGAAACTCGACAGAAGGATTGTGCGACTGGGGCTAGCGTTCCTGGCCGTCGTCGCTATGGCGGCAAGCTTCTTGTTCGCCTGGGACATTGTCAGCGGACGGTCCTCACATCCGCATTTGTCTGCGGCAGCCGATGGCACCGCCGGCCAGGGCAGCCCAACACCACGTTCCCGAACGCCCGAACCCGCCATCTCCCCAACAGCGCGGTTGGTGGGTTGGCACGGGCCAGTCGAGCAGCTATTTGTCCATCCACTGGTGCTGCGTCCGGAACTTGCGTTCACCGACGACACGCTCGGACGCGGCTTCCAGGATTACTTCATCACTGCGCGAGAGTTCAGCGCCATCCTCGATCAGTTGTGGCACAACGGCTGGACGCTCGTCGACCCTCATCGCGTCGCGACCGGACGCGTCCGCGTCCCGGTCGGACGCAAGCCGCTCGTGCTCTGTGAAGACGACGTCAATTACTACGGCTACTTCCGCGGACGCGGTTTGGCGTCACGACTCGTCCTAACTCCAGAAGGTGCCGTCCGGGCCCAGTACACGGACCGGACCGGCACGCGCCTCACGAGCAACGATGTAGTCCCTCTTGTCGAGGCAGCGGTCACCACACATCCAGAGCTTTCGGCGGACGGCGCGCGAGGCATCCTCGCACTCACCGGCTACGAAGGATTGTTCGGTGAACACAACCTCGACGTACCTGCGGCACGAGCTCGTGTGCGTGCACTGGCCTCACGACTCACCGCTTCGGGGTGGACGCTCGCTAGCCACACCTACGGCCACATCACGCTTGGCAATGACTCGCTTGCCACCATCCGGCGTGACACCACACGCTGGCAGACCCTCACCCGCGGACTCCTTGGACCCATCGACATCTTGGTCTACCCGTACGGCTCTCGACCCAGCCGTGCAGGGATGCGTCTTCTTCGCGACAAAGGGTTCGGCATCCAGCTCGACATCGACAGTCGCGCCCGTCTCGTCGTCGACGACGGAGTCGTCATCATGAGTCGTCGGCACGTCGACGGCGTTGCCTTCGGGAACCCGCGCAGCCTATTTCCATTCTTCGCGGTGGCCACGGTAAGAGACCCCGCACGACCAATGCGGTTGACCTAGCCTCACATCGTGATTTCTGGTGCTGTTCCAGCGGTCACGGCGCGCTCGAAGTTCAATGAGTTCATTGCCAACGTCATCAGCGCTGTAGTGCATTGGGGAACGTCCGGTAGCTGCCGGGTCCGGGTGCCCTTCGCTGCGCTCTGCTCTGGTGCTCAGACGGAAGCAGAGCAGAGGACGGCACAGGGACCTGGTCCTGCGCCGGTTCTGTTCGGTCAGCGGTGGAGGAAGCCCTGCAGACGAGCCGCGACGGTCTCCCACCGCCATTTCTCTTCGACCCACGCGCGACCGTTCTTACCCATCCCCTGCGCGCGAGCGGGATCGCTGAGCAGATCACCAACCGCGGCGGCAACTGCGGGGACCGACGCGCCCTCGACAACCACTCCGGTCTCGCCGTCGAGGACGGCGTCCGGTGCTCCCCCGCTGTTGCCGGCGACGACAGGCAGTCCGGCTGCGGCGGCTTCGAGATAGACAACGCCGAGACCCTCGACGTCGAGCCCACCGCGACGGGTGCGGCACGGCATCGCAAACACATCGCCCGCTGCGTAGTACGACGGAAGCTCTGGCCATGGGACGGAGCCAGTGATGACAACGTTGCCCTCGACGCCGTTCTCCCGAGCAATCCGTTCGAGCGTCGACTGATATGGCCCTCCCCCGACGAGCAACAGTGCTGCATCAGGAACACGCTGCCGGATCGACGGCAGCGCGCGGATCAACGTGTCCTGACCTTTTCGCGCGACTAACCGCGAGACGCACACCACGACCGGTCGATCCGCAAGCCCAACTTTCGCTCGCATTGACGCCACGTCCGGGCGGAACATCTCGGTGTCGACGCCGGGGGCCAACTGCTCCATCCGTACGCCGCGACCGAACGCCGGTGCCAACCGTCGACGGGTGTACTCACCGAGATAGGTCACGACGTCGACAGACGTGCCAATACGACGCAGTAGTTGGCGCGCAACGGGCAGCTTCGCCCAACCGACCTCATGACCATGCGTCGTTGCGACGAACCGTGACACACCAACGCCCCGTAACCCAGACGCCAACAGCCCGAGGGGCGCCGACGCGCCGAACCACACCGAGTCACAGCGTTCGGCGCGTGCGATCTCCCAAGCCTGTTTGGCCACCCGCGGCGTCGGGACCATCAGCCCACCGGGGTAGCGCACCACCGGATACGACTGCGTCGCATCGAACGCAGCTGCTCCCTGATACGTGGACGCGTACACGACGACCTCGTCAGCGGGCAGCCGCGACACCAATCCGTGCACGAACGCTTGAATGCCTCCCGGTCGAGGCGGGAAGTCGTTCGTGACGACGAGCGTGCGGCTCACGGGCTTTCAGCGCCGGCCGGTGCCAGCGACGGCGGATCAGGCAGGCCGTGCTGCTGCGCCCAGGTTCGTGCGAGCGCGATCCGCTCAGGCCCGCTCGGATGCGTCGCGAACATCGCATATACGAATGGGTTTGGATTCAGGTCACCGAGGTTGCGCACGTTCAACGTGCGCTCGGACTGCACGAAGACGTCGGGGTCATGCGTCAGCTCGAGCGAGTGAACATCAGCCCGCGCCTCGATCCGACGACTGACGATGTTCGTCAACGGTCCGATTGCGAAGCCGGCCACGACCAACAAAGCCATCACCAACGCCAACGATCGCGGATCTCCCAACGACGGCACGCCCGCTCGCCGCAGCAACGGGCCCCACGACAACAAGAGATAGAGCCCGCAGACAGCAGCGGCTGCTCCCAACGCCCCTTCGATCGTGCCTGTCAACACGTCCTTGCGTTTGGCATGCCCGAGCTCGTGGGCGACGACCAGCCGCACTTCCTCCGGCGTCGACTTCTCGACCAACGTGTCATAGACAACGATCCGCCGCGTGGCACCGAATCCCGACACATACGCATTCAACGAAGTTGTACGCCGAGACGCATCCGCGACGAGCACCTCTTTGACCGGCACCCCATCTTCACGAGCGAGCGTCATCAGCGAGTCGCGCAGGGGACCGTCCTGCATCGGTGTGAACGTGTTGAACACCGGCTCCACGACCACCGGCAACACGAAGGACAGCAGTACGACGGCCCCCGCAGCCAACGCCGCCAGCGGCGCCCACCACCCGTGCGGCCACGCCCGGACGACGGCGAACCCGACGATCGCCACCACGGCCAATAGAACGACGGACAAACCGAAGCCTTTGGCGCGGTCCGCGAACCAGCCGCTCCAGTTCTGCGTCGACAAGCCATAGCGGCGCAACGCGACTTCCGACCGCGCGTCCAGCGGCAATGTCAACAACGAGACGACCAACACGAGCACCACCGCGCCGAGTCCGGCGCGAGTCGGCCACCCGCCACCGAACGGCCGCGCGACCGCCTCGATCAGCCGGGCACCGAACGACGTGAACCCCAGCACCAGCGCGATAACCAGACCCAGCGCCATCGAGCCATAGGACCAGGGTCGGACCGCTCGGTGAAACGCACTCTCGTGCGCCACCTCAGTCGGCGTGAAGTCCCGCGACACGCTCACCTGCTGGTGCTTGCCCGGCAGCGGATTCCACGGCGTCATCACGCCGATCGTCACGCCGAGAGCGACGAGCAGGACGACGAGCGTGATCGCGGCTGGCAGCCGGCCGTTGCTCACGCCAGCTGGCTACGCACGTAGGACGCCCACCGTGCCGTGAACGCCTTCAGCGTCAGATGCACGACCGTGCGCAGCGACCGGTCCGTCGCGGTCGTCTCGTTGCCTCGCGTCTGCGCACCGACGACGCGGTAGAGCCGCAGCAACGTTGACTGGCCGAAGGTCTCCGCAACAAACATGCACGCGAGCCATGCCTTCTCATATGCCTGCGCCAGCTTCTTGTTGGTTCCGGCGAACGCCTTGTCGGTAGGCAACGAGCCGACCGGCGTACCCCGTGCCAGGTCGCGGCGCAACTCACTTGCCGCCACTGTCACCGGCACATCGGTGCCCTTGTAGCCCACGTAGTCAGCGATGCCTTCGACCAACCACGTCGGCACCAGGCTCCCGGTGGCCTGCCTCGTCGCGACGTGGGTGATCTCGTGCGTCACCACAACACGCCGCCCGAGCGGCCCCAGCTTCACGAAATTCGACGGGTTAACGATGACGCGGTCGCCGACCGCCTTCGTGGTCTCCTCGCCCTCGAGCTCGGCAGTAGCCACCGCCGCGATCTTGCTGAGATCGCCGGCGCCGCTGAGCATCTTCGACAGCTCGCTCTGCGTTGATGGCACGAGTGCGACAACACGCTGCGACCACGCCGTGCCCCACACCGCGCTAACGCGAGGCACGTCCCTGTCGATCTCGTCGGCCATCGTGCGCAGCGACACTCGACTCTTCGGATGGCCGAGCACGAGTCCCTTCTTGCTGCGTAGGACGGTGATCGGGCCGAAGTCCCAGATCTCACGCGTCGTGGCGAAACCGAGATGCGCGTCGTCCGCGTCCGAGCCGATCAGCCACTTCGAGCCGCGCTTGACGAAGGTGAAGTACGCATCGCTGATCGCCGGGACCCGGTCAAACCCAGCGAGGGTGTAGTGGATGCGTACGTGCGGCACCCACACTGACGATAAGTAGTGCTGGAACTGACTGCCGCTGTTGGGAGCCTCGATGCCGTCTTCGACTGTGTAGCTCCATGAGCCGAACGGCACCTTCGTCACGTTGTTGAAGTACGACGACTGCTGATCGCGGAACTTCTTCGACGATGGATCGATCGTGGCAAGCAATGCCGAGCGGTCCTTGTGCAGCAACGCGCGCGCCCGACGGTTCAGCACATCGCGCACCGCTGCATCGCGCCCTTCAGCGGAATCGGGTGAGAACGTGTCGACCGTCGGCCGGGCGTTGCGGTCGGTGGCGGCTCCCTGCTTCGCTGCCGCGGGCTTGCCACGCGCACTGGGGTCATCGCTGACCCGGCTCGCGATGACACCCACGTTGATCAGCAGGCACGCGACGTTGGCCAGGAGGATGAGCCGGCGCGTGTTCCACCCCCGCGGACGCGTGCTCACCGGGTCATCGTACGGACGAAGTCGCCGGCTGTGGGCTGGTCACGATCGCTCCGGATGCAGAATCGGTCCGATCTGTTTCAGCGTCTCCGCCCAGGTGTCGGCCGCATCGCGTCGCGGCTGATCGGTCGACGCAAACAGCTGGGACGCCCGGCTCGTCGTCGCCCTGACGCGGTCGGTCAGCACGGCGTACTCCTGCGCCGCCAGCTTCGTCGTTTCGTACCACCCACTGTTCGCCCGCTCGAACCACAGCGCCTGCAGTCCCGACAAGGTCGCGTACGCCGGCCAAGCAACCACCACGCCGCGCACGAACGCATCGTCGGCCGCTGCCTCAGCCCGCCCGACGCCGACCACCTGACGCACCGCTTCCGCCGGATGCGCGGGAACATCCTTGGCATTCGCGGCAGCCGCGAGCGTGTTCAGCGCGGCGGTATAGGCGCGGATCCGAGCCGGCAGCCTGCCAACCACGTCGGTGACTGCGGGGACGTCGACGATGTTCTTGCGCCGGACCGGCTGCACCTTCTTGACGTCGCCCTTGACGGTCACCTCGTCGACAGCATCAATATGGTTCGCGGCCGCGACAACCGCGTTCATCGCGCTGACCAGCGGCCCCCGACTCGCGTTGATGCCCTCGATAGCCCGGTCGAGCGCCGCCACCCCACGGACGGGGGCCGGTGAGTTACTCGGACCGCTGCCAGCGCCGGAGCACCCGACGACGGCTCCGAGCGCAACCACGATTCCGATTCGGGCTAGCGACCGCACACGACTCACCGACGCGACTGTGTCTTTCTGCGGGTCGCCTTCTTCGCCGTCGTCTTCTTGCGCGTGGGCTTCTTGGCGGTTGCCTTCTTAGTGGTCTTCTTCCGCGCCGCCGTGGTTCGCGACGACGACGTACGACGCCCGGGGGCGCCGCCGCGCGGCTCGACGTACCCCAACGATGTCGCGGTGTGGTCGATGGCGGTGAGCTCGCGTTCGCGCGGATCCCATTCCCACTCGGCGGAGCGGCGACGCCCGCGCGCGATGAAGTCGACGCGAACGATCCACACCGCGTCCTTGCGCCGGCGAGTGGACCACGTCACGGTTTCCTCGCGGATTCCGGCTGTCTTCGCCAGGTTGGCGGTGACCGCATCGCCAAGAGGTCGCGCCGAGTCTCCCCACCGTGGCCGGTTCATCGTCGAGGACTGCGCGGCGTCCAGGACCTGGATCCGCTCGGACAACACCGGGCCGAAGTACGTCTCCACGCGTTCCACCGGAACCCCGGCGGCTTTGGCAACGGCCTCGACGCTGGCACCGGCACGGAGCCGAGCCTGCATCTCACGCGGGCTGAGCGCGCTTTCGGTCCGGGGAGCCTCGGCTGGAGCGGCCTTCGACGATGGCACTTCGCCGTTGATCGCCGTACGCAGCCGCGCGTTGATCGGCACCCGATAAGTGGCCCGGCCGTTCTTGGACGTGCCGGACAGGAGCACCGACTTGCCGTCGGGGCTCACGGATACAACGTGCAACTGGCGCACCGCGGAAGTCTCCCTGCCCGAAGGCCCACTCACAAGCGCCATGCCAAGAGCCCGGCCGATTTTGCTGGCCGGGCTCGTTGGGCTGGACGCGCTATGGGCGAACCGCTCCTGCGTAGTCATCGCGGAAGGCTGGGTCGATGCTCACAACGTCACCGGAGTGCGGCGCGTGGATGTAGTTGCCGTTGCCGATGTAGATGCCGACGTGGTGAATCGGGTTCCCGTAGAACACGAGGTCGCCCGGCTTGAGCTCACTGCGCGAGACGTGACGACCCGAGCCGTACTGCGCACTGGACGAGTGCGGCAACGAGACGCCTGCCGCGCCCCACGACGCCATTGTCAGCCCCGAGCAGTCGTACGAGCCGGGGCCGGAAGCGCCCCAGGAGTACGGCTTACCGAGCTGGTTGTAGGCGAAACGCACTGCGACGGCAGCGGCACCGGAGGCCGGGCCGTTGTAGGTCGCATGCTGGGCCCTGGCTGCCCGGGAGCGGGCGGCGGCTGCTGCTGCGAGGCGGGCCCGCTCATCGGCCTTGAGACCGCTCAGCAGACGGCTCTGCTGTGCGAGCGTGGCCTCGATGCCGTCCTTCTGCGCCTTCAGCTGCTTGGCGACGGCCTGCTGCTTGGACAGCTCCTGATCCGCGACGGCCTGTACCTGCTGGAGCCGCACCTGCGCTGTGCGCAGCGCGGTCAACGCGTCGGCCTGGTTGCCGGAGATCTGGTCAAGCGATGAGGCGCGGTCGAGGAACGACTGCGGGTCCTTGGTCGTGACGAGCGTGAGGATCGTGTTGGCACCGCCCGACCGGTAGGCCGCAATGGCGACGCGGCTCATCGACTTGCGCTTGGCCTCGACCGCCTTTTGCTCCTTGGCGACGAGTCGCTCAGCAGCGGCGGTACGGCGGGAGGCAGCGGACAGCTGAATCCGCGCCTGGTTGTAGTTCTCGATCGCGCCATCCAACTTGGCGTTGAGCGCGTCGACCTCGCGTTGGACCTCGGCGAGGCTCTTTGAGGGCTCCGCCTTGGTACTGGACGCGGGGAACAGGCCGACAGCGGTAACGCCGGCGGCAACGATTACGAACAGGGCATGCTTAAAAGACCGGGGGGTCGCCACGAGGGGGCGGCTCTCCTTCTTCCTCGTCCGCCTACCGGGTGAGCTGACGGGTTCGGGCGGGAAGATCGCCCTACGGCTGGCCGCTGCTGAGGGGCAGCGACCCCCGATTCACCCCAGGAACCTTGGGTCCCCGGCTCCGGTCGACCGTTCGTCAACCAGACTCGGCGGTAACAGTCAGACGCCGCCCGACGGGCGGCTTCCGATCCAAACTGTCACGGAGACCATAGAGACCTAACCGTGACCTAAGCAAGTTCAGACCCCCCAGTGTGGATCACTTTCTGGTACGCGTTCTGGATTCTCCGGCTGAAACCGGACATAGCTCGTCACTAATTGTCACTAGAACCATGATCAAGTTCGCCGGCTGACCATGATCACGATGGGTTAGCCGGTCTGGGCCCGGGGGGCGAGCCGGAGCGGTGGCAGCAAGCCTCCGGAGGCCAGCACGTCGAGCGCCCGCGCCTCGTCGGCATCCAGCTCGAGATCCTGCTCGGACGTCAGGCCGTCCATGTCGAGCAGCGCCGTGACGACGCAGTCGTCGCAGCCCACGCCGCGCACGGTGCAGGTTTCGCAGTCGATGACCAGACCACCAGGGTCGGCACCGAACGCCGAGAACTCCGTCATCTTCGCCTCCCGTGAACTCACAACAGGGACGCTAATGACGGCCACTGACAGTTCTCCGAACGCGGCGTGTCGCTCCGGCGTACGACGGAAGAAAGGTCAGCGACCCTCCCCAGTCGCCGCCGGGACGTCGGGTCGGTCGATCAACTCGACCTGGTCGACGGCGTTGCACCACCGACACGTCACATGCTCGATCGAGTCGGCGAGCACCTCGCGCTCCTCGACGTTGGGCTCCCCCGCCAAGTCGAGGTGGACGAACTCGGTAGCCCGAGTCGTGCGTGTGACGTCAAAGCGCGTGAGGTTGCCGCACAGCGTGCAGCGCCATCGTGTTGTCGGCGTGGGAGCGGGGACGGACACGGCAAGCAGGGTACGGCGCGGGCTAAGCGGACGGTCGCGGAGCGTTGAACCCATCTGGGTCGGTGGAGAGGATGCGCTCGACACCGAGCTTCACGAACTCGCACTCGGCGCTCGCCGTGAGCACGTCGCCGGCGTGGCAGGTCGCGTGGCCGCGCAGCGTTCGTTCGTCGACGTCTTCCAACCAGGCACGAAACGTCAGCTCGGTGTCGAGTGGTGTTGGTTTCTTGAACCGGACGGTGAGCTCCCGCGTCGCCCCCATGACGTTGGTGCCGTTCGCCTGGTTGTACGCGTGCTGCGACATCCCAAGGAAATGATCGAACAGGCCGGCGACGAACCCGCCATGCATACACCGAGCCGGACCCTCGTAGGGGCGGCCCGCAGTAACCAGCCCGGTCACCGAGCCATCGGGATTCAACGTGACGGATCCCGGGGGACTGATCGGGTGGGTGCCGCCGCCGAAAGGGGTCTCGTTGAGGTAGTCCGCGAACGTCGCCGCCCGGTCCGCATGGCTGTCGACAACGCGCTCGTAATAGCCGGGGGGCCGGCGGCCCGGCCAGGAGCCCACGCGCGCCCCGCATCAGGCCGGCCGCCGCAGTCAGGTCGGCGTCGGTGTGCTCAAAGGACAGGAAGTCGTCAATCGCACCGCGCAACTGGGTGGCAAACGCGGCACGCGGATCGTCAGACGTCATGGCTTCCCCTCGGGTCCTTGGCATCACGCAAGATACGTGCGTGGCCCCGAGGACGCGTGACTTCGACGAGGGACCGTCGGCGATGTCGTGGGCGTCGGACTCAGCCGAGCCCGAAGTGGGTGTCGGCCCACACCCTTTGCCGTGGCCGGAGGACGACCGGCTCGATCCCGAACTGCTGCGCGAAGGCGACCGGCGCAACGTGGTCGATGGTTACCGCTACTGGTCGCGCGACGCGATCGTCGCTGATCTCGACACGCGGCGACACCCGTTCCACGTCGCGATCGAGAACTGGGCACACGACCTGAACATCGGTACGGCGGTGCGCTGCGCGAACGCGTTCCTCGCCGATTCGGTGCACATCGTTGGCCGCAAACGGTGGAACCGTCGCGGTGCGATGGTGACCGACAGGTATCAGCACGTGCAGCACCACGCGACACTCGTTGACCTCCGAACGTGGTCACAAGAACGTTCCATCCCGATCATCGGGATCGACAACGTCTCCGGCTCGCATCCGATCGACACCTACGAGCTGCCCCGTGCGTGCGTCATGTTGTTCGGCCAAGAGGGGCCCGGACTGACCGACGACGCCTGCTCAATCGCCGACGTCGTACTCCACATCAGACAGTTCGGGTCGACGCGATCGATCAACGCCGGCGCTGCGGCCGCGATCGCCATGTACGAATGGACCCGCCAACACACAAGCGTCTAGCACGGGGTATGGACGGGGGACAAAGCGGCCGCGATCGTTGATACTGGCTGTGTCTTGAAACGTCGGAGGGACGTATGGGCGACGATTGGCAGGCGGGCGAAGTTCTCGCCTGGACCGAGCGCGACGGACCGGGCCGGCCACCGACTGGCCCACGACGCTGGGTTTCCGTGTCTGTGGCGTTCGCCATGCTCGCCGTCTTCGTCGGCATGATGTCCACGGACACGCTTTGCCCCGAACACAGGGCGTGGGTCGCGGGGCTCGCAAGCGTGGGCGCCGTATCGATCGTGACCTCGGTAGTGGCACTGTTGCGTGGTTGGCCATCTGCCGCGGTGCTAGCGCTCCTCAGCGCACTCCTCGGTGTAGCGATCGGACTTATCGACGCGGCCCACAGCGGCACCCGGGGACCCGTCATAGCGGCTGCCTTTGGCATCCTCTCGCTTGGAGCGATTTTTCTCGCGGAGAACCAACTCCGCATCGCTCGTTGGGATCGCCGGACGCTGCGCCCACTCGATGACGATCAAGGCGACGGCGGCGGGTTAGACGTCACAGCGACCGAACCAGGACATGAGGCCGAGTCGCCGCGGGCACTGCCGTCTCCCGATGTTATTGAGGCATCGACACCTGACAACTGACCGCCTCCACGTTCGCGACCCACAACGTCGCTTCGTCCGCGGTCCGCTGCCCTGGCTGATCTTTGCCATGGCGGCAGTGGCCCTCCTATGGGCGTGGGACGCGCATGACATCCGAGCAACCGAACATCGCTTTGAGCACGGCTACCGCGTCTCAGCATTGGTTGACGCGACCTACGACGGCAGCGATGAAGTGCCTGTGCGGTACACCAACCCTGCGACGGCGCAAGTTGTGCGGCTCGACGTCTTGGTCTATCGGTCAGCACTTCGACCAGCATCATCCGGTGGAAACGTCGAGCTCAATGTGGACCGCAACAATCCGGATGAAGCTCGAATAGCCGGTGATCGGGTGGGGCTCACTGCAAATGTCCTCGGATACGGCTGGCTACCACTAGTTCCACTTGTCCTCTGGGTACGCCGACTGCTCTTCATCCGGCGCATTCGTCGGTTGGCGAGCGACGCTCGTATGACGACTTATGCGATGACGGCGGCGATCGCGCCACCCCGCTTGCTAGGACGGCGCTGCGAACTGAGTCTGTATCCCCTCGATGCTGCGGACGGCAGCCCCGCCATCTGCGCGGTTTCCGTCATGACCACCCATGGGCTCCCGCTCGTCACACATCGATTTCCGGTGGAGGTGAAGGGATCACCGCGCCCTTTCGGACGACTCGTCGCCCGGGCCGGCGATGTTGTCATCTGGCCGACAAGCCGCGCGATGTCAAGTAAGCGCCTGCCAAAGCCTAAGAGAGACGTCCAGGAGCAACCCCCCTTCCGCAGCCAAGTCTGGGTTCCGGAGTGGCGAGTTCCGAACGCCCGCTGGTGGCAATCGCGCCTTGCTGCCTACCTCGGCACGCTAGCGGTGGCGTCTGCACTAGCGACTGCGACGGTTGCACTCACCCTGACCAACCGAGCGGAGGCGAAGCAGCTGGAGCGCTCGGGTGATCGCGTCATCGCAGAGGTACTCGCGGTCATTGATGACGGCACCGCACTGCGAGTCAGATACACCGCGAAAGACGGCCGCGAAGTGGTCGGGGCCGCGCCCGCGGACTACCCGGAGGACTACACCGTCGGTCGGCGGTACCCGGCAGTCACTACCCCATCCCACCCCAGCAAGCTGCGGCTGTCAGCCGAACCGTACGACCCTGTTGAGCCGATCGTGTTTGGCGTCATTCCGTTCCTGGCTGCCGCGTTCGTTGTTGGCCGCCGCCTTGGATGGTTCCATCGCTCAAAATTTGTCTCACGCACGAGACCGTGGCAACCCGTGGATGCCGTACCGCTGGATGAGCATCACCTAATGATCAGACGCCCCGGATCGGCAATCACCCTTTGCACCGCCGCGGTCCCTCGTACCCAGATGCCACCGGCTTTTTGGCAGCACCAAGTCTTGTCATTGCAGGCCGCCGGTGAACTAGCACCACGCTGCGCCATCGCCCTGCGGGATGACGACGTAAATGTCGTGCTTATTGGACCAGCGGGAGCGGACCGCGCCATGCTCAACCTGTCGGACCCCTAACGTCTAACCAATACGAAGGGAGGCGGTCCGAGTTATCGGTTCGGTCTAGTTGCACCTCAGACAGGAATGATGCCGCGCTTGCGCTTGGGGCGCAGGACGCGTTTGCGCTCAGAGATCTCGAGTCCCTCGATGATGTGCCGGCGGGTGTCGGCCGGATCGATGATGTCGTCGACGAAACCCATCTTCGCGGACAGGAACGGGTCGATCGACGAACGCAGACCGGCGACGAACTCCAGTCGCATCTGCTCACGGGCCTCGTCGTTCTCCGCGGCTGCGAGCTGCTTGCGAAACAGGATGTTGACCGCACCCTCCGGTCCCATCACGGAAAACTCTGCGGTCGGCCAGGCGATGAGGTGGTCGGACTCGTACTGCCGTCCTGCCATCACGAAGTAGCCGGCGCCGTACGCCTTGCGCAGTGCGACCGTGATCTTGGGCACGGTTGCTTCGGAGACGTTGTGCAACATCTTTGCGCCGTGCCGAATGATCCCTTTGTGCTCGACCTCTTTACCCACAACGAATCCCGGCACGTCGACGAGGAAGACGAGCGGGATGTCGAACGAGTCGCAGATGTTGATGAAGCGCGCGCATTTGTCCGCCTCATCGATACCGAGTGAGCCGGCCCGGATCATCGGTTGCGACGCGATGATGCCGACCGGACGCCCACCGAAACGCGCAAAGCCGGTCAGCACCGCCTTGGCCCATTCCGGCTTGATCGCGAAGAACTCGCCGTCGTCGACGATCTCCTTGACCACACGGCGCATGTCGTAGGCCTGCCGCGGGTTCGTCGGGACGATGTCGTAGAGCTTTTCCGAACGCCGGTCGACCGGGTCCTTGCTGTCACGCGTCGGCAGTGGATCGCCGTACCGCGACGGGAAGAACGACAAGTACTCGCGGACAACCCGCAGACACTCCGCGTCGTCCTCGCATTCGAGGTCGGCCACACCGGACGTCTTGGTGTGTACGCCGCTGCCGCCCATCTCTTCCTCGGTGACTTCCTCGCCAGTGGCCGCGCGCACAAGGTGGACACCGGCCAACGCCATCGAGGACGTGCCCTTCACCATCGGCACGAAGTCACAGAGGGCGGGGATGTACGCCGTACCCGCCGAACACGGACCGAGCATCGCCGCGACCTGCGGGAGCACACCACTCATCACGGTGATCTCACGGAACAAGTCGCCAGCACCGGCGAACGCCGCACCGACGGTCTCAGTGACGCGCGCACCCGCGGAGTCGAGCAGGTAGACGACGGGCGTGCCGTGCTTGAGCGCCATGTCGCGGGCACGGGCCGCTTTACGTTCACCGTGTTGACCGATCGAGCCGGCGAGCACCGTGAAGTCGTACGCAATGACAGTGACGGGACGCCCATCGATCTTGCCGACACCGGTGATGCAACCGTCGGCCGGCGTGCGCTTGCCCTCGGACTGCGGTGAGTCAACCGCCTGCGCGTAGAGACCGGTCTCGACGAAGGTTCCCTCATCAAAGAGAAGGTCGAGTCGTTGGCGGACCGTCAACTTGCCCTGCGAATGCTGGCGCTCGACACCGGTCGGCCCGCCCATCTGCAGGAAATCGGTACGCCGCTCCGCCAGTTCGCCGGCGATGTCCTTGAGGGTCTTGTCCGTGTTTTCCGCGTCGGTCACGGGATCAGTTTGCCCGGGTTGAGAATCCCGGTTGGATCGAGGCGTGCCTTGACCGCCTTCAGGATGTCGATGCCGAGGTCGCCGACCTCGGCGGAGAGGTACGGCGCGTGGTCGGTGCCGACCGCATGGTGGTGCGTGATGGTGGCCCCGGTCGCGACGATGGCCTTGCTCGCGGCGGTTTTGGCCGCGCGCCACTGATCGAGCTCTTGGCCCTGCTGCGCCGCCGCGGCAAACGTGAAGTAGAGCGATCCACCGCTCTCATACACGTGCGAGATGTGGCACATGACGATCGGTGGTGTGCCGCGGAGCGTCAGTGCGTCGTTCAGCGCGGTGCGGACCGCTTGATGCAGCTCGTGCAGTTTCGACCACGGCGCGGCGGTCTCGAGGGTCTCGACGAAGACGCCGCGGTCCATCAGCTCGTCGCGCAGGTACGGCCCGTTGAACCGCCCGTGTTCCCAGGCTTCGCCGACGCCCTCGCCGAGGCGCAGCCCACGCGACTCCTTGAGTACGGCGGTGCTCGCCTTGCGACGGGCGCGGACCGAGTTGTCGGTGCCTTCCCAGCCGACGATGACGAGACAACCCTCGGCGTACCCCCTCGCTCGAAGGACGGCCGACTCCAACCGCGCCTTGCTACCGGTGCGGTTGGCGAGCGCCATCGTCACCCGGGTCTCGTGCTCATCGGAGAGCCGCACGACATCGGGAGCGACGCGTTCTTGCGCAAGTCGGCGTAGTGCGGTGGCACCGTCGTGGAAGTTGCGGAACAGCCAGCCTTCGTAGACCTTGCGGTCGGGCGTGGGACGCACATGCAACGTCACCTCGGTGATGATCCCGAGCACGCCTTCCGATCCCACGGCGATCGCGCGCAGGTCAGGGCCGGCAGCAGATGCCGGCCCGTGGTCGAGCAAGAGCTCTCCGGTCGGCGTTGCCATCCGGACACCAACGACAAGTTCGTCGAAGCGGCCGTAGCCGGTGGACGCCTGACCTGCCGACCGGGTCGCTGCGTAGCCACCGATTGTCGCGTGCTCATAGGACTGCGGGAAATGGCCGAGAGTGAGACCGCGTTGGTTGAGCAGCTCCTCGGCCTGTGGGCCGCGCAGTCCTGCTTGCATCGTTGCTGTGAGCGACTCGCGGTCGACGGACACGAGCCGGTCGAGTCGTGACAGGTCGAGTGCGATCACTGCAGGGAAGCGCCCGCGCACCGGCTCGACACCACCGACGACGCTGGTGCCACCGCCGAACGGGACAACGGCAATGCCTTCCTCGGCGCAGACAGCAAGCACCGCAACCACGTCGTCGTGTGAACCCGGCAGCACGACGGCGTCCGGTGCATCCACGGCATCGCCGGTGCGTCGACGGAGCAAGTCGGGATAGCTCTTGCCGCCGGCGTGCAGCAGTCGCGCCTCGCGGTCGGTGCGCATGTTGTCGGGGCCGACGACGTCGGTGAGTCGCTGCGCGGCAGTGTCGGGCAGTGCGCTCGGACGCATCCGCAGCGCAGGTTCGCCTACCGGTGGCGTGCTCGTCGCGGAGAGGCCGAGCTCCTTGCGGAGCATGGCCATCGCCTTGGGTGGGATGCCGGTGCGCCGGGCCGGGTCGCCCCAGCCATGCCAGACCATGGATGCACTGTTGAACGTCATGCGATACAGTGTGACATATGACGTCTATCCGTCACAACGGTGGTGTCAGCACGGACAGCCGCGCCGCACTGTTGGACGCTGCCCGGGAGAGCGTGCTGGCCGTCGGTGTCCGGCGTACGACGCTGGTCGACGTCGCTCGACGGGCCGGGGTCAGCCGGATGACCGTCTACCGCGCGTTCCCCGACGTGAATGCGCTGGTCGCTGCCCTCATGACCCAGGAGTTCGGCACGCTGGTCGACGAGTCGACCGTCGCGGCGCAGCGGTTGCCGACCGCGCGAGCCCGGCTGGTGCAAAGCACGGTCGCCGTCGCACGAGCACTGCCGGAGAGCCCGATGTTCCGGCGGGTGGTCGAGGTCGACCCCGAGCTGTTGCTCCCCTATGTTGTCGAGCGGTTCGGCAGCACCCAGCAGTTGGCTCTCGATCTGCTTCGTTCCTGGATCAGCGAGGGACAGAGCGACGGATCGATCCGTTCGGGCGACGCACGCACGCTCGCCCACGCGTTGCTGCTGACGGTGCAGTCTTTTGTGTTGGCGGCGCGCATCCCGAAGGCGCCGTCGCGCAGTCGCGCATTCACCGAGCTCGGCACCCTCCTCGACTGCTACCTGCGACCGGATCCCGCATGACCATCGCCACGGGCTCCTCTCTCAACGCCGAACGCCGGCAGCGCGACCTCGACGCACTCGCGGGCGGCGAAGTCGTCGACGTGCTCGTCATTGGCGGTGGCATCACCGGTGTCGGCGTCGCGCTCGATGCGGCGACACGTGGGCTGTCCGTCGCGCTCGTCGAACGGCGCGATCTCGCGCACGGGACCAGCCGATGGAGCTCGAAACTCATCCATGGCGGTTTGCGTTACTTGGCGCAAGGTCAGCTCGGCATCGCCTACGAGAGCGCCCGCGAGCGCGACGTCCTCATCCGTCGGACCGCCCCTCACCTCGTGCGACGGCTGGGCTGGATCGGAGCGTTCACGCCGGACCTTTCCCGGACGACGGCCACGCTGGGGCGTCTCGGCTGGGCGGCTGCTGATGTCCTGCGCAAGTTGTCCGGCACCCCAGCCGCGCTGTTGCCGCGGGCGCGGTACATCGGACCAGAGGAGGTCCGCGCGGCGGTGCCAGCCATAGCGGCGAAGGGATTACGCGGCGGCGTTTCCTACACCGACGGACAGGTCGAGGACGATGCGCGACTCGTCGTCACCGTTGCACGCACGGCAGCGGCGTACGGCGCACGCATCCTCACCTACTGCGCCGCAGAGTCCATCGACGGCAGCGGCGCGCATGTTCGCGACGAACGCACGGGCGCAACCATCGACATCCGTGCACGTCACGTGGTCAACGCGACCGGTGTCTGGGCCGACACACTCGCCGACAACATCCATCTCACGCCGAGCAAGGGCGCGCACGTCGTCCTGCGTTCATCAACGCTCGGCTCACCGCACGTCGGATTCACCATCCCCGTCGTGGGTGAGCGGTTCCGCTTCGTCTTTGCCGTGCCGATCGCCGATGACCGCGTGATCGTCGGCCTCACTGACGATCCGGTCAGCGCTCCTATCCCCGAGGTGCCGACTGCTGACGACGGCGATGTGACGTTCCTGCTGAGCACGTTGTCGAGATGTCTCGAGCGCCCGCTGACTGAGAGCGATGTCATCGGGTCCTACGCCGGCTTGCGTCCTCTGCTCGCTGGCGAGTCCGGCAGCACTGCGGACCTGTCGCGTCGGCACTCCGTCGTCGTCGGCGGTGACCAGGTCATCACGGTCGTTGGCGGGAAGCTGACGACCTATCGGCAGATGGCGGAAGACACCGTCGACCTCCTCGCCGGGCGGCCTGGCGTGACCGCAGGGCCGTGTCGCACCAAGGACATCCCGCTGGTCGGCGCCGCCTCTCCCCCGGCGCTGGCAGCGGTGCACGCTCCGGAGCGGATGGTCCGCAAGTACGGCGCCGAAGCTGTCGCGGTCATCGCCCTGGCTGACGGTGATCCGTCGTTGCTCGACCCCATCGCGCCCACCGTGCCGACAACCCGAGCCGAGTTGATGTTCGGGCTGCGCCACGAAGGTGCGCTCGACGCCGACGACCTGCTCGACCGGCGTACCCGCATCGGCCTCGTCCCGGCCGACCGCGCCCTCGCCGAACCCGCCGCCTCCGAAGTGGCCACCGCCCACGGCCCCAAACCCATCGCCACTGGGTGAGCTAACCGCCGGCAACTCACCACGCACACGGCACGTCGCCGGGTAGGTCACCCAGTGCGCGCTGGTTGTGGGTGGGTTGCGGCGTTGCGCCGTCGTTCTGTCGGTAGTCGCAGTTAACGTCGCAAAACGTGACAGCAACGCCCTCGCTCGGCCTCACCGCCCTCCCCCGGCAAGGGACGTTCGACGAGCTCGGCACTCCACTGCGCGACGTCACGTTCGTCGTCGTCGACCTCGAGACCACCGGCGGCTCACCAGCGACATCGGCCATCACCGAAGTCGGCGCGGTCAAAGTGCGCAGCGGCGAAGTCCTCGGCGAGTTCCAGACACTGGTCAATCCCGGCGTCGCGATCCCGCCGTTCATCGCGGTGCTCACCGGCATCACCGACCCGATGGTCGCCAACGCACCCGACATCAGCACCGTGTTGCCGTCGTTCCTCGAGTTCGCCAGAGGGTCAGTGCTCGTTGCCCACAACGCGCCGTTCGACCTCGGCTTCCTGCGGGCGGCCTGCACCGAGACCGAACGCGCCTGGCCTGGCTACTCCAGCCTCGACACAGCACGGCTCGCGCGCCGCGTCCTCACCCGCGACGAGGCACCCGACTGCCGACTCGCCACCCTCGCGCGCATCTTCCGCTCCCCCACAACACCCGAGCACCGGGCTCTAGCCGATGCACGCGCGACCGTCCATGTCCTTCACCAACTCTTGGAGCGCGTCGGCAATCTCGGCGTCCAGTCGCTGGAAGAGCTGGCGACGTTCAGCTCGCAGGTCAGTCCAGAGGTACGCCGCAAACGCCACCTCGCCGAGGGACTGCCGCAGGCGCCCGGTGTCTATCTCTTCCGCGACGCCAGCGGTCGCCCGCTCTACGTCGGCCGCAGCCGCAATCTGCGTAGTCGTGTTCGTCACTACTTCGTCTCGTCGGAGTCGCGCACCCGCATGGCCGAGATGGTCACCATCGCCGAGCGCGTCGACGCCGTCGTCTGCGCGACGCCGCTCGAGGCCGAAGTTCGCGAGCTGCGCCTGATCGCCGAACACAAGCCCCGCTACAACCGGCGGTCGCGCTTCCCCGAACGCGCGTCGTGGTTGAAGCTCACCGTCGAAGCGTTCCCGCGTCTATCGCGGGTGCGCGAAGTCCGTGATGACGGTGCGACCTACCTCGGACCGTTCGGCTCCCGCCGTCAAGCCGAGGCGGCGATGACGGCGTTGCACGAGACGTTCCCGATCCGGCAATGCACGCAACGAGTTTCCGAGCACCGCAACACCCCCGCATGCGCACTCGCAGGCATGGACCGGTGCGGTGCGCCCTGCGAGGGACACGAGTCCGTCACGGCGTACGCCGTCCACGCTGACGGTGTGCGCACCGCCATCACCGGCTCACCCGATGCCGTCGTCACAGCGTTGACGACACGCATCGGTCGACTCGCTGCTGTGCTCCGTTACGAAGAGGCCGCCCGGCACCGCGACCGGCTCGCGGCGTTCCTGCGCGCGACGGCCCGCTACCAACGGCTTGCGGCCCTCGGCCGTTGCGCGCAACTTGTCGCCGCGCGGCGCACCGATGACGGTGGCTTCGAGCTGCACGTCGTACGCCACGGCCGCCTGGTCGCCGCCGGCACTGTCCTGCCCGGGGCAGCACCGCGGCCGTACGTCGACGCGTTGCTCGCCACCGCCGAGACCGTGACTCCCGCCGCCGGTCCACTCCCCTGCGCCACTGCAGAAGAGATGGAGTGCGTCCTGCGCTGGCTCGACCAAGCCGGCGTACGCCTCGTCGAGCTCGATGGTGAGTGGACCTGCCCGACCGGCGGCGCCGAACGCCACCGGCAGCTGGCTGCTAGCGCGCTCGACGCGGCCGAGCCGTTTCGCGACCGTCGCGGACTGCGCCCGGCCCACCGTCCGGCGCGGGCACTAAAGTCACCCGCGTGATCACAGCGATCGTCCTCATCGCAGCCGATGTGAGTGCTATCCCCGAAGTCGCGCAACGCATCGCCGAGATCGATGGCGTGACCGAGGTCTACTCCGTGACCGGAGACGTCGACCTCATCGCAATGGTGCGCGTCCGTGAACACGACAGGTTCGCCGACGTCATCGCCGATCAGCTCAACAAGGTTGACGGCGTGCTGTCGACCGAGACACACATCGCGTTCCGCAGCTATTCGCGCCACGACCTAGAAGCGGCGTTCGCCCTCGGTTTCGAGGACGCCGACTAAGCAACGTTCGCGCGCCACGTCACTGTGTGAGCGCCTGCTCAAGGCCTTCGATGTCTTCCGGTGTCACCGTCATGCCCTCGTGTTTGCGCAATCCGAAGGGCAGCATCCCGGGCACGCGCTCCTTGAACAGCACGCACAACCCACCGTCGGTTGTCGTTCCGAACGTCACACCGGAGTCAGCGAGTGAGCCACGCACGCCAATCGCTTTGTAGGCCTTGTAGGGACCGGACCGCTGCGTGCCCGCAATGTTGCTCACCGGCGTCCGCAGATGCCACGGCCCGAACCGCACGTCCAATTCGCCGTCGGCAACCGTGATGCGCGAATTCGTCGGCGTCACTCCAAAGCCACGAAGCAGCGGGCGGTACTTGGAATCGAACTTGAATGGATACTCAGCCATGTCCCTCATCATCCCTGGACGTATATGTGGGCTGCCGATCGCGTTAGTGGGCCGCCGCTAGCTCCTGGCTGACGCGCACCCAACGGTCGAGCACGCCGCGCGCTTCCCCCAGATCGATGGCGTCACTGACCTTGCGCATCGCGCCGACAAGCAGGTCGTCGAGATCATCCACGGTCGCGTCGAGGGCAACAAGCGCCGCCGCGGCGTTCAGGACAACCGCATCACGCACTGGTCCCTTCTCCCCGTCGAACACGCGCCGGGCAACGTCGGCGTTGTACGCCGGGTCGGCTCCACGCAACGCATCCGGCTCAGGTGGCTTGATCCCGAGTGCAGCCGGGTCAATGCGCGTCTCACTCACAGTGCCGTCGCGCACCATCCATACGGTCGACGGTGTCGCGGTTGACAGCTCGTCAAGACCGTCATCACCGCGAAACACGAGCGCGAATGTTCCGCGCTCGGCGAGCACGCCTGCCATGACGGGTGCCATCCGCGCGTCCGAGCAGCCGACCGCTTGTATCCGGGGCCGCGCTGGGTTGGTCAGTGGGCCGAGGAAGTTGAAAATGGTGGGCACGCCGATCTCGCGTCGCGACACCGCGGCATGGCGCATGCCGGCGTGGAACACCGGAGCAAAACAGAACCCGATCCGCACGTCCCGGACGCAGGCCGCCACCTGCGCGGGCTGCAGATCGATCGCCACGCCGAGGGCTTCCAGCACATCGGCCGAGCCAGACGCGGATGAGGCCGCGCGGTTGCCGTGCTTGATGACGAGCCCTCCGGCGGCTGCAACGAGGACTGCCGCCATCGTGGACACGTTGACGGTGTGCGCGCCGTCGCCGCCGGTCCCGCACGTGTCGATGAGGGTTAGACCGTCGAGGCCTAACGGCGGCGCCTGGTCGAGCATCGCCGTGGCGAGACCGAGCACCTCATCCGCTGTCTCACCCTTAGCGCGCAACGCCGTGATGAACGCCGCAACCTGTGACGGCGTCGCCTCCCCCGATATGACCTCGTTCATCGCCCAGCGGGTGTCATCGGGGCCGAGATCCTGGCGACGCAACAGCGCGGCGAGCAGAGCAGGCCAGGTCGGGCCGGCCGGAGCGTTCACGGCAACGTCACAACGTCAGTGCGCCGGGAGACGAGCGTCCCGCTGGCGCAACAGGCCCACCGCAGCATCGATGAGGGCCGGCGGGTCGATCGGGTGCGTAACGACGGCGTCTGCCAGCGACCAGCTCGCGAGCCACGCGTCGTCGCGGCGACCGATCAGGACGAGGACCGGTGGCGGGTCGAGGATCTCGTCCTTGAGCTGCCGGCAGATGCCCATGCCACCCGCAGGCCAGGCCTCCCCGTCGAGGATCGCCAGGTCGATGCCCCCCGCGGCGACGGTGCGATGCACGACGGGTTCGGTGGCGACCTCGACGTACGTCACCGGCGGCACGTCCTTGGCTGGACGGGGACCCAGCGCGAGGATCACCTGCCGGCGGATCGCAGCGTCGTCGCTGTAGACGAGCACGGTCAGCGGGTCCGGCTCGGGAGCCTCGCCCGCCGGCAGTTCGGCGTTCTGTCCGTGCGTCACGCTCGCGGACTCTACCGGCGGACACCCTGCGGTACCTCTGGCGGTGACCTCAGGCGTTGGTGGTGATCGCGGTGCGAGCTAGGCGAGGTCGAACCGATCGAGGTTCATGACCTTGTCCCACGCCGCCACGAAGTCACGCACGAACTTCTCCTTCGCGTCCTCCGACGCGTAGGCCTCCGAGATAGCCCGCAGCTGAGAGTTCGAACCGAAGACGAGGTCGGCGGCCGTTGCGGTCCGCTTGACCTCAGCCGTGCCGCGCTCCCGACCCTCGTACACGTTCTCCGACGAGGCCGACGGCTTCCACTCCGTGTTGATGTCGAGCAGGTTCACGAAGAAGTCGTTGGTCAGCGTCTCCGGCCGGTCGGTGAAGACGCCCTCACGGGATCGCCCGACGTTGGCGTCCAGCACCCGCATGCCGCCGACCAAGACCGTCATCTCGGGAGCGGTCAGCGTCAGCAGGTTGGCCCGGTCCAGCAGCAGGGTCTCCGGCGGCAGCTTCTCCCCGTTTCGGAGGTAGTTGCGGAACCCGTCGGCCCTCGGTTCGAGTACGGCGAACGCCTCCACGTCGGTCTGCTCCTGCGAAGCGTCCGTGCGTCCCGGCGTGAACGGGACCGTGATGTCGTGTCCCGCGCTCTTAGCCGCTTGCTCGACGGCCGCGCAGCCGCCCAGGACGATCAGGTCAGCGAGCGAGACCTTCTTCCCGCCGGACGCTGCGCTGTTGAAGTCCTGCTGGATCGCCTCGATGGTCTGCAGCACCGTGGCCAGCTCGGTCGGGTTGTTGACCTCCCAGTTCCGTTGCGGCGCAAGCCGAATCCGCGCCCCGTTGGCTCCGCCGCGCATGTCGGTGAAGCGGAAGGTGGCCGCCGATGCCCACGCGGTGGACACCAGCTGCGAGATAGACAGTCCCGACCCGAGGAGCTTGCCTTTGAGGGCCGCGATGTCGTCCGCGCCGATCAGCTCGTGATCGACGGCGGGGACGGGGTCCTGCCACAGCTGCGGCTCCGGAACCCACGGCCCGAGGAATCGCGAGACAGGCCCCATGTCACGGTGCAACAGCTTGTACCAGGCCCTGGCGAACGCGTCCGCGAGCTGGTCCGGATTCTCGTGGAAGCGCCTCGCGATGGGCTCGTAGATCGGGTCCATCTTCAGCGCAAGGTCGCTGGTCAGCATCATCGGCGCGTGCCGCTTTGACGGATCATGCGCGTCGGGAACTGATCCCTGCGCCTCCGGATTCTTCGCAGTCCACTGCTTGGCACCGGCGGGACTTGTCGTCAGCTCGTAGTCGTAGTTGAAAAGGTTGTCGAAGTAGCCGTTGTCCCACCTGGTCGGCTCGTTGGTCCATGCACCCTCGAGACCACTGGTGATCGTGTCGCCGCCCTTGCCAGTGCCAAACGCGTTCTTCCAGCCGAGACCCTGGTGCTCGACGGGGCAACCCTCGGGTTCGGGGCCGACGAGTTCGGGATCGCCTGCACCGTGGCACTTACCGAACGTGTGGCCGCCTGCGATGAGCGCAACCGTCTCCTCGTCGTTCATGGCCATCCGGCGGAAGGTCTCCCGGATGTCCCGGGCTGAAGCAAGCGGATCCGGGTTGCCGTTGGGCCCCTCCGGGTTGACGTAGATCAGGCCCATCTGTACGGCGCCGAACGGACCGGTGAGCTCCCGGTCACCGCTGTAGCGCTCGTCGCCGAGCCAGGTGTCCTCGGGCCCCCAGAAGACCTCCTCGGGCTCCCACACGTCATCTCGCCCGAAGGCGAAACCGAACGTCTCGAACCCCATCGACTCCATGGCAACGTTCCCGGCGAGGACCAGGAGGTCGGCCCAACTGATCTGCCGGCCGTACTTCTGCTTGATCGGCCAGAGCAGCCGGCGTGCCTTGTCGAGGTTCCCGTTGTCGGGCCAGCTGTTGAGGGGGGCGAAGCGCTGTTCGCCCGCGCCGGCACCGCCCCGGCCGTCCTCGATGCGGTAGGTGCCCGCGGCGTGCCACGTCAGCCGGATGAAGAGCGGCCCGTAGTGGCCGTAGTCGGCGGGCCACCAGTCCTGCGATGTCGTCATCACCGCAACGAGGTCGCGCTTCAGCGCGTCGAGGTCGAGGGTCGTGACCGCTGCTGCGTAGTTGAAGTCCGCGCCCATCGGGTTGGCCCGGGGCGAGTGCTGGTTGAGAACCGACAGGTCCAGCTGGTTCGGCCACCAGTCCTGGTTGGTCCGGGGCCGATGCGGCTTGGGAGTCGGGGCTGGGATTGCCGGGTTTTCGCTTTCGCTGCCGCGTTCAGACACGTCGGTCGTTGTCCTCTCTCGATGTTTCCTTCCGATGCTTCACCGCTGTTGACCTGCTTGGTACCACGACCGTCAACGCGCGCCGCGCTCGGTTTTGCATCGGGCCGATCGTAGTAGGATTGATAATCGTTATCAATCCGAGCGAAGGACCCACGATGCCGACGACCGGACCCGAGTTGCGGCTCACCCCGCAGCGTCGTGCCGTTCTCGAGGTCCTGCGCGGTTGCACGGATCACCCCACGGCTGCGGAGGTTATTGACCGGGTTCGCCATCAGCACCCCGGTATCGGAGCGGCCACCGTCTATCGAAGTCTGGGTCTGCTGGTCGAGAGTGGCCAAGCGCTCGAGCTTTCGCTCGGTGATGGCGCCAGTGCGCGGTACGACGGGAACACAACGCATCACGATCACGTCGTCTGTGACACCTGCGGGCGTGCCGTCGACGTGCCGCGCCTGACCGCCTCCCCGATCACCACTGCAGCCCGCGGCATCGCTCACGACACTGGGTTCGACGTCACCGGCTACGACCTGCGGTTCCACGGACTGTGCGCTGACTGCCAGCGCTTGAACGGCGCCACGGCGGAGGCCTGATGCGGCAATGACCCGCTTCAGCGCTGACGAGCTCGTGCTCGACCGCGGTATGTACGCCGAGCGCCGGCCGGCCGAGCGCGACCGGATGATTCCACTGCGGCGGGACCGTCGGCTGCGCCTCGGCGACCAGTTGGTCTGCGAGTTCGAAAACGCTGAAACGCTGCGCTATCAGGTGCAAGAAATGGTGTACGCCGAAGGCATCAGCGACCCCGGCGAGGCGGCGGCTGAAGTCGAGGCCTACGCGCGCATGCTCCCGACGAGTCACGAGTTGTGTTGCACGCTGTTCATCGAGCTCGAGGACCCGCGCACGGTCAAAGACGAGTTGGCCAGGTTGTCCGGCGTACACCATTCGTTGCGTATCGACGTCGGCGGCGAGTCCGTCCCGGGTCGTGAGCTTCCTGGCGTCGACGAGGAGCTCGAGCCAGAGACGACCGCGTCCGTGCACTTCTTGCGATTCGCGTTCACCGATGAGCAGCGCGACGCTTTCCGCGATCCGTCAGTGCCGGCTGTGTTGGCTGTCGATCATCCGGAGTATGCCGACGAGGTGCCGATCAGCGGGCCGACGCGCATCAGCCTGCTCGCCGATCTAGCCCTCGACCCGAGCTGACTCAGGCGGCGACGGGCACGCCGTCCGCAGGGCCGGCCTTCTTGTGCCAGCGCAGGACGATGCCCTCGTGGCGCAAAGAACGGAAGAAGTACAGCGACGAGAACGTGATCGCCGACACCAACAGCGTGAACGACACAACCTGCCGCATCACTAGGTATGTGCCGAGCGACGAGCTCGTCAGGAGGTAGAGCGCCATCGCGCCGTTGACCATGTAGGTGAACGCCCACAGCAGCGAGATGCGCAGGAAGAACTTCTTGACGTGCACATTGGCGATCAGTGACTCGGGCAACGCGCAAAAGTCGTGGGCCAACCGCTCGGCCAGGGGACGACCCATCGGCACCGAGATCAAGAACAAGGCGGACACCAGGAACGTGCCCAGAGTCGGCTGCAGGAAATAGATGAAGGTGCTGCCCGTCACGAGCGCAATCACCGTCCGTGCGGTGAACAGCACAGCAGCCATCACCAGCAGGCCCGGCACTCGCTGGCGGCCGATGAGGCGGCGGATGATCGCGGCGTACGCCCACCCGAGGGCCGCGACAAGCGCCCACCGAAGGCCGATCATGGTCAAGAACAAGTAGAAGAGCATCATCGGGACAACGGTCGCCTCGAGGACATTCTCGGCGGTACGCCGGAGCAGGTCTCGGAAGGGCGGCAGGTGGATGACGTGGGGGGTGGGCAGATGCTCAGAAAGTGCGGGGGGCAACTGCATGGAGGCGGGGGCTCCCAAAGTGGAGGTCTCATCGACGGCCGAAAGACTGTGTCGACGGTAAACGACCGAGGAACCCAAAGCGACTCGGGTCGAGCGTGGGCGTGCGAGCAACTTGCCCACGGATACCCCTTTCTTACTGTTAGTCGCGGCGAATTCCGCCCGCCGGGTATCTATCGGCCGTGGTCACGCCCAACCTGACCGCTGAGCGCCTGTCAAGGCACCGCGGTCTGCAGGAACCAAACCTGCGAGCCCACCAAGGGCTCGTCCTGCTGTGCATCACCGGCGCCGTTGTCGAGGCAGTCTTCGTCGGGTGGCTTGGCCCCCGACCGGCACTCGCTCTCGCCCCCCAGGCCACAGCGCCTGCCCCTTGGGCGGTCTTTCATGATCTGCGCTGGTTGCTCGTCTATACCCACTCGTGGCTGACGGTGGGCCTCGAGTCGCTGGCCTTCGTGGTGGTCCGAGGTGGGCTCACGGCGGTCACGGTCTGGTTGGCCTGGCCGCAGGACCGTGATCGCCCGTCATTCGTGACGTTGGCTCGGCGTGCCGTCACCTTCACCATCGCCGCAGCGGTCTTGCTGACGTTTTCCGCGAGCCTGCTTGTCGGTCTCGCGGTCATCTCCGTGTCCTACCTCTTCTTTGCATCAGTGCCCGTTGCACTCCTGCTGGCTCTGCTCCTCCATCACGGGCCGGTCGTCGACTGGTGGCGTGCAGGTCCAACGCTGCGCACCGTTGGTTGGGCCGCCCTGACCTTCGTCATGCTGAGTCTTGGCGGTGCCGCGATCGCGGTAAGCCCATGGCCACTGTCCATCGTCGTGGCTGCCGCCGCTGGACTCTTCAACGCCTGGGCCTGGTTGGGGATAACGCGTGCCTTGGCCCTTCGCGAAAGCCGACGCTTCGTCCCGTTGGCACCGATCGGCATTGCAGCGTTGGCCGCCGTGGTCATCATCGGCGTGGTCGTCGCCGTACAGCTGCAGACAGCGCGCCACGGAATCGCAGACGCGACAGCGTCGAGCACCGCCGATAACGGCACTGGTCAACCGGTTCTCGTCGTCACTGGTTACGACTCGCATTGGCGCGGCGGTGACAGCCTCGACTTCGGTCCTGGCCTTGTACAGCGTCGATTCTCCTACGCCGGCATGACGCCAACCGGACGTCCGGCGGTGTTCACCGGTCGGGACACCGACAAACCGCTGCCCGAGCTCGTGCATCTGATGCAGCAGCAGGTGCAGGCGTTCGCGCAAGAGACCGGACGCCGCATCGACATCGTGTCCGACAGCCAGGGCGCGCTCGTCGCGAAGGTGTTCCTGCTCGTACACCCGGATGCACCCGTGCGCGTCCACGTGCTGACGAGCCCGTTAGTCGAGCCAGGCCGTGCCTATTTCCCGGTTGCGGGCAGCAATGGCTACGGGATCGTTGCTGGTTACGAGTTGCGCGGAGTCAGTGCGGCGCTCCGTGCCCTGACGCCACTCGACTTCTCCCCCGACGGACCGTTCCTGCGTTCTGTCGCCGACAACGCGCCGTTGTTACAGAGCTGGCTGCTGTGCCCGCTTCCCAACACCACCGAGCTCACGTTGTTCCCCTTGGCTGACGCCGTCGGGGCGCCGTACGACGCAACCCGGCACGTCCGCGCCGCAGTGTTGCCGGCATTCCACGGCAAGCTGCTGCAAGACGGATCCTCGCAACGAGCGATCGGTGAGTACCTCCGGACCGGAAAGATGCACGGCTACCGCGGGCTGCGGCTGACCGAGCGCATCGTGCGCGCCGCCGCGGCCGCCTGGCAGGCTCCGAGCCTGCGGATGAACCTCAACCATGTGTGGGGACCCGACGCCGATCACAACCGCGACTGTGCGACGACGACGGCGCATCTGCGTGAGTGGATCGGCTGAAAATGCTCCCCGCAGGGACCGGCCGGGGGGCCGTGCACAAAGGCACTAGCGACGCGCTCGGGTCAGACGTGGGGGGTCACGCGTAAGACGAGGAGCCCATCGACATAATGAGCGCGTGGCGACCGCTTCCGCGACTCAGCACACGTCTCTGAACACGGGTTTGGGCCGGCCCAACCTCGTCAGTGTCGGGACGATCGTGTGGCTGTCGAGCGAGTTGATGTTCTTCGCCGCGCTCTTCGGCATGTACTTCACGGTGCGGTCGGTCACCGGCGCCCCGTGGCCCCCGGAGGGCATCGAGATCGACATCCCGTACTCCGGGGTGTTCACGATCATCCTGGTTCTGTCGTCGGTCACCTGCCAGCTCGGGGTGTTCGCAGCTGAGCGTGGTGACCGCAGAAGGCTGCAGATCTGGTTCGTCATCACGTTCGTGATGGGGCTGATCTTCCTGCTCGGTCAGGGCAACGAATACTTCAACCTGAATGACTTCACCCCGAAGACGAACGCGTTCGGCTCGGTCTTCTACATCACCACCGGCTTCCACGGCCTGCACGTTCTTGGTGGATTGATCGCGTTCGTCATGCTCCTCGCGAGAACCCAGGTTGGTCCGTTCACTCCACAAAAGGCGACGTCGGCAATCGTCGTCTCCTATTACTGGCACTTCGTCGACGTCGTCTGGATCGGTCTCTACTCGACCATCTACCTCATCCAGTGAGGAGCCTGGAGCGCCCGTGACCGACACCAACGCCGCACCGCGACGCCCAATCTCGCGGCGTCCGATCTCGGCGTACCTCGTCATCGTCATCGCGCTCGGGACAATCGGTTTCCTGTACGCCGCGGTCGCCCCGAGTGGGCGCGCGGCCACCAGCTCCTCCCAGGAAGACCTCGTCGTCAAGGGCAACCAGCTGTTCCTGCAGGGCTGCTCGTCCTGCCACGGGTTGCAGGGTCAGGGCAGCGAGGTCGCCCCGAGCCTCATCGGCGTCGGCGCGGCCGCCGTCGACTTCCAGGTCGGCACGGGTCGGATGCCGCTCGCCGAGCGCGGTGCGCAGCCGCTCGAGAAGACCCCGCGGTACACGCAGGCTGACATCGACGCAATGGCGGCGTTCGTCCAGTCGTTGGGCGGCGGCCCGCTGGTCCCGCGCCCCGAGGAGTACGCCGCAAGCGGCACCACTCCAGAAGACCTCGCCGAAGGCGGCGAGCTGTTCCGTACCAACTGCGCGTCCTGCCACAACTTCGTCGGCAAGGGCGGCGCGTTGACGCATGGCAAGTACGCGCCGGACCTGACCGACACCACGCCGAAGCACGTCTACGAGGCGATGAGCACCGGCCCCGCCAACATGCCGATCTTCGGCGAGCGCACGCTGAACGACGAAGAGAAGCAGCGGATCATCAAGTACCTCGTGCACATCCGGAACATGCCCGACCCCGGCGGCAACTCGCTCGGTCGGATCGGACCGGTCTCCGAAGGCCTGGTCGGCTGGTTGGTCGGCATCGGCCTCTTGGTCGTAGCCACGGTTTGGATCGGTGCCCGCCCATGAGTGAGACATCGGGGGCGCCCCGGCGCCGACGACTGCCCGCGACCATCCGGCGTGCGAAAGATGTCGACGCACGTGTCGGCGGCCGAGAGGTCGCCGCGCACGACGAGCAGCCCCCCGCCGTCGTCGACGCGCACGCGGAGCAGAAGTCCGAACGCCAGGTCGCGCTGATCTTCCTCGCGTCAGCCGCGTGCACAGTCGGCTTCGCGATCGGCTACGTCGCCATCGGGCTCAAGAACATCAACGACGTCGAACTGTCCAACTACGTGCTCGGCTTGACGCTCACGGGTGCGCTCGGCTTCCTCGGCATCGGGATGGTGCTCTGGACGAAGTTGCTGATGCCGCACTACCAGGTCACCGAGGAGCGGCATCCATTCGCCTCGCCAGACGCGGACCGCCAAGAGTTCGCTGAGGTGTTCAACCAGGGCCTCGACGAGCTCGGCCTCGTGCGCCGCCCGATCCTGCGTCGGAGCCTGCTCACCGCAGCCGGATTGCTCGGCGTACTCCCGATTTTCATGCTGCGTGACCTCGGCCCCAAGCCGGAGAAGACGCTGTTCCACACGCGCTGGACGAAGGACGCCCGGCTGACCGACATCGTGAGCAAGCAGCCGGTCAAGGTCGGCGACATCGAGATCGGCGGGTTGATGACCGTCATGCCGGAGGGCGTGGCAATCGAGGACAAGAACGCCGCCACATCCCCCGTCATCCTCATCCGGCTCCGCCTCGGTGAGAACGTTCCGTACAAGGGCCGCGAGGACTGGGCGCCCGAGGGATACGTCGCATACAACAAGTTGTGCACGCACGCCGGGTGTCCCATCGGCCTGTACGAACAGCAGACGCACCAGTTGTTCTGCCCGTGCCACCAGTCGACGTTCAACGTGCTCAAGCACTGCCGTGTCGTGTTCGGGCCCGCTGCCCGCCCACTGCCCCAGTTGCCGATCTACATTGATGACCAGGGCTACTTCCGGGCTCGGAGTGACTTCACCGAACCGGTCGGACCGAGCTTCTGGGAGCGCGGATGACGACACCAGCCTCCGGGATGGGCAGTGGCCCGATCGCGAAAGTCGTCGAGCATCAGGCCAAGACCCTCGATGACCGTCTCGGGCTTGCCGACGCGCTCAAGCGGAACATGCGCAAGGTCTTCCCCGACCACTGGTCATTCCTGCTCGGCGAGATCGCTCTCTACTCGTTCATCATTGTGCTGCTCACGGGTGTGTTCCTGACCTTCTGGTTCGAGCCGTCGGTCAAGGAGGTCACGTACAACGGCAGCTACGTTCCGCTCAAGGGCGTCAAGATGACGGAGGCCTTCGCGTCGACGCTGAACATCAGCTTCGACGTCCGCGGCGGCCTGTTGATCCGGCAGATTCACCACTGGGCGGCGCTGCTGTTCGTCGCCGCAATCGGCGTACACATGTGCCGGGTCTTCTTCACCGGCGCGTTCCGCAAGCCACGTGAGATCAACTGGACCATCGGCGTCATCCTTCTGACGCTCGCGCTGCTCGAGGGCTTCGCGGGTTACTCGCTGCCGGACGACCTGCTCTCCGGCACCGGATTGCGCATCGCTTTCTCGATCGTCGAGTCGATCCCCGTGGTCGGCACCTACGTCGGATTCTTCCTGTTCGGCGGCAACTATCCGGGGCCGCAGTTCATCCCGCGGTTGTTCACGATCCACGTACTGCTGCTGCCGGGCATCTTCCTCGCGCTCATCGGCGCGCACATGATCATCCTGGTGCGGCAGAAGCACACGCAGTTCCCTGGCAAGGGCCGGACCGAGGACAACGTCGTCGGCACCCCGCTCTACCCCGGATTCGCGCTGAAGACCGGCGGATTCTTCATGCTGGTCTTCGCCATGTGCGCCCTGCTCGGGGCGGTGGCCCAGATCAACCCGGTCTGGTTGTACGGGCCGTACAACCCTTCTCAAGTCTCGGCGGGCACTCAGCCCGACTGGTACATCGGCTTCCTCGACGGCGCCTTACGTCTGATGCCGAACTGGGAGTTCCCGATCCCGGGCGGCTACACGTTCTCGTTCAACATTCTGTTCCCGGCGGTGATCCTGCCCGGAATTCTCTTCACCGTGCTCGCGCTCTATCCGTTCATCGAGGCGTGGCTGACCAACGACCACGCCTCCCACAACCTGCTCGACCGACCGCGCAACCGACCCAACCGCACCGGCATCGGCATGGCGATGATGTCGCTGTACATCATCCTGTTCCTCGGTGGCGGCAACGACATCATCGCGGACAAGTTCGACCTATCGATCAATACGCTGACACGGCTCTTCCAAGCCGGGGTGTTCGTCGTACCACCCATTGTGTTCATCATCACGCGTCGGATCTGCTTCGGCTTGCAGCGCCGCGACTACGACACGATCCACCACGGTCACGAGTCCGGAACCATCAAGATGTTGCCGACCGGCGAGTTCGTCGAGCTGCATGTCCCGGCCGAGGAGAACGAACGCATCTTCATCATCGAATCCGCGGCCACGTCGCATTTGCCGCAGGTTGACGAAGCGGTCGAGGCACAGCGGGCACAGGATGCGATCGAGGCCGGGCATGTTCGCGGCCGTAACTACGGAAACGGCCGGGGCCGGCCGCCGGGCGCCACTGCGGCGGCTGCCCTCGAGACGACAAGGCGCAAGATCTTGTCGTTCTTCTACGAGGAGACGCCGGTCGTCCACGACGACGAGCACGACCCGACCAAGTCGCTGACCCCCTGACGCGCTGACCCCCGGATCCATCCAATGTCCGGGTTGCTGCAAGTCCTCGTTGACGCCGACAACGTTCCTGCCGGCCGGCTGCGCGACGTTCTCGCTGTCATCAGTGAGGTCGGCGTCGAACGCCGCATCGTGGTGGCCGGCCATCCGGATGCGTTGGCTCGGGTGGAGTGGCCGGACGATGCCGATCTGCTGATCGCAGAAGGCTGGCAGCGCGCCGATCTGGCGCTGGCGACGGCGTACACCCCGGAGCCCGGACCGCTCGTGCTCGCGTCCGGTGACAGCGACTTCCTGACGTTGGCCGGCCGGCATCCCGGGCCGGTTCTCGTTGTCAGTGAGGCAGCTGCCGGCCCCTACCGCGAGGTGGCCACCGTGCTGGACCCGGTCCACGACGGTGCGGCATCGCTCCGGTCCTGGCTGCGCGCCGTCGTCGCCGACATCGACAGCTGACTCTCACCGCCGGGCAGGGTCTCGGCGCTCAGCGGCGAACTACCTCCGGAAGCGCGTCCAGCCGCGTCGAAGGGGTGGGACATGGGGACGCTGAGCCGTCGGCAGGTGCTCAAGGGCGCTGCTGGTGCAGGCGCTTTGATGCTGGCCAACCCATCGCGAGGGTTTCCCGCAACGTCGCTCGGTCCGGACGGTGCAAGCCGGCGTTCGAGACTGTTCCCGAACAGCAAGCGGTTCGTGGTGCACGCCGACCTGCACAACCACAGCGTCATCTCCGGTGATGCCGTCGGCGACCCGGACACGGCGTATCAGAATCTTCGGGCAGCTGGGCTCGACGCGGCATCGCTGACCGAGCACGCGATCATGGGCAAGACGCATGGGCAGTACTCGTGCCACAGCGGACCGTGCCGGCAGGTGACGGGCATGGACGACAAGGACTGGGAACGACTCCGTCGGCTAGCCGACGCCGCTAACCGCGATGGCAAATTCACGGCGATCCGGGGCTTCGAATGGACCACCGGGACCATGGGTCACGTCAACGTGTGGTTCGGCAGTGAATGGATTGACGGGTTGCAGGCCCGCGCCCTCGTCACCCCGCGTGGGGCGAGCGAGCTGGACCAGCTCTTCGACGTACCGCCGGAGCTGACGAATCTGTTCAAGCACCTGCCAGAAACCGCAACGATGGACGGCTTCTACAACTGGCTCGACGCATCGCCACGCCGTGCCGTGCTTCCGGGTGGCCGGGACTCGCTCGCCGGGTTCAACCACCCGAATGAATATGGAAACTTCGACGGCTTCGCGTACGACGCGCGTGTGGTCGACCGGTTGGTGACCTGCGAAGCCCTCAACATGGGCCGCGACTTCTTCTTCTTTGGCACTGACGAAGGAAAGCCACACCCGCTCGCGGCCTGCCTAGACGCCGGCTGGCGCACTGGGTTCATCGGGGTGAGCGACAACCACGGCGAGGAGTACGGCGTACTTGGCGACCGCGGTGGATTGTGGGTCAAGGAGTTGACGCGCGCAGGGGTCCGGGAAGCGCTGATGGCACGCCGCGTGTTCGCCACCCGAATTCCTGGGCTGCGACTGGACGCCGCGGCGAAGGGTGTGCCGATGGGTGGCACGGTGGCACACCGGCGGGGGCCGCTAACAGTCGAGGTGGACTTCGACGGCGGCGCGGCCTGGGCGGGCAAGCCGGTGACGATCCAGGTCATCCGGCCCGGTCGACCGGCACCGACTCTCGCCAAGGTGGTCAAGACCTTCGTGCCACGACCCGATCGGCCGCCGATCCGGTTCACGGTCGACGTCGACATCGCTCAGGGTCAGTGGATGTTCCTTCGGATCACCGACCCGACCAACGAGCCAGACGGGCCGATGCCGGCCAAGTACGCCGCCGGTGGTCGCGTCATCGGCTACACGAGTCCGTTCTTCTTCACGCCACCGGCTCGGTCGGACTAACTAGCCGGCCAAACTTGCCTGGCGGATATGACAACAGCACTAACAGCAACCTCAGATGCTGCGGGTCGTCACACTGCGCAGCGTCGCGGGTTTCACGGTGTGTGGATCTCGGGTATCGGCGGTCCAACTTTGACCGAGATACTGGAGGAGCCGTGACAGAGCGCCCGGTCGCCCGCATCACTCCCGAGGAGTTAGCCGCCGAAGGAGCAACGGCACTGCCTGACAAGGAAGTCTTGTCGCTCTTAGACCTCAACGCAGACATCGATCTCGCGCTCGACGCGGCCGCCCCCATCGACCTTGCCATCGGCGCTAACGCGAACATCGCCGCTCCGATCGACGCGGCAGTCAGCGCGAACGTGCTCTCACCGGGCTCCGTGTCCGCGGCGAGCGCATCGCAGGGCGCGCTCATCGGCCAGGACATCCTCGGCGACGCGAACGCACATGGCCTGCAGGACAGCACGATCAACCAGGGCGCCACGCCGGCGGCCGACGCTGCTGCTGTCGAGCCTCCAGTCCCGGTTCCCGATCCCGGCACCGTGGTTGGTGGCACGCCCGACTTGAGTGGCGACCTGCTGGACATCAACGTCAACCTCGACGGCAATCTCAACTTGGCTGCTCCTATCGACGGTGCTGTGGCGGCCAACGCCAACGTGGCGGCGCCGATCGACGCTGCTGTGTCGGCGAACGTCGGATCGCCGCTCTCGGAGTCGATCGCGCTGGCCGAGCAGGACGTCATCATCGACCAGAGCATCGAGGGCGACGCCAATGCTGTTGCCGACCAGACCTCGGACATCGGTCAAGACACAACTCCTACGCCGTAGTCGATGACCGCCCTCGCCGGCGGCCCGTCGGATACGTCGTTACTGCGGCCGACCGGGACGTCACATACGCATCGTGACGTCCCGGTCCGCGTTGCAGGGACGCACTTGTTCGGGGAACAGCCCGGATCTGGCTACGTTGTGCCGCCGTCGTTGGTGCGCCGCGTCGACGGGCAGGTGCTTCAGCTCACGCCGCTGCTGTACGCCGTCCTCGACGCCATCGACGGACGCCGCGATTTCGACGCCGTCGCCGAGACGGCAAGTGCCGCCGCCGGCCGTCAGTTGCATGGCGAGGACGTCCGGACACTCGTCGACAGTCAGCTGCGTCCGCTCGGTCTGGTCTGTCTGGCCGACGGGTCAGACCCCGAAATGCGGAAATCCAATCCGCTCCTAGCGTTGCGACCGCGCATCGTCCTGTCTCGACCCGAGGTGACCCGCCGCGTCACCGCGCCATTTGCTTGGTTGTTCAACCCTGTTCTGGTCGTGGTCTCGACGATCGCGTTCGCGGTGCTCACGTACTGGGTGTTGTTCCGCAAGGGGTTGGGATCGGCGGCGTACAACGCGTTCCACCAGCCCGGCATGCTGCTCGCCGTCTTCGCCATCACGATCGTGTCGGCTGGCTTCCACGAGTTCGGTCATGCCGCTGCACTGCGGCGAGGTGGCGGCACCCCGGGGGCGATGGGCGCCGGGCTCTACCTCATCTATCCCGCCTTCTACACCGACGTGACCGATAGCTATCGCCTGAGCCGTAGCGCACGGCTGCGCACTGACCTCGGCGGGCTGTACTTCAACACGCTCGTCGCGATCGCGATGTACGCGCTGTGGCTCGTGACCGGCTGGGACGGGCTGCTGCTCGTCATCGCTGCGCAGATTCTGCAGATGATCCGCCAACTCCCCCCGCTGGTTCGCTTCGACGGCTACCACATTCTCGCCGACATCACCGGTGTCCCCGACCTGTTTCATCGCATCGGGCCGACACTCCGTAGCTTCTTGCCGCGTCGGTGGCGTCGGGAGAACTCACGCGAGCTGAAGTTCTGGGCCCGCGCGGTCGTGACCCTCTGGGTCATCGTCGTCGTACCCATCTTGCTGGTGACCGCGCTGCTAGCAGTGATCGCACTGCCCCGCATCCTCGCGACGACCTGGCACAGCATGTCGATCCAGGCACATGAGTTCAGCCGTCATGCGAACGCCGGCGACTGGGCCGGTGTGGGTGTGAAGGCGCTGGCCATCGTGGCGCTCTTCGTCCCTGTTGGCGGGCTGCTCTTCATGCTCATCCGGGTTGTCCGGCGCTATGCGGCAAGCACGTGGAAACGCACCGAGGGCAAACCCGGCAAGCGCGCCGTCGCAGTTGTGGCGATGCTGGCGATCCTCTCCGGGCTCGCATACGCATGGTGGCCCGGCCAGGGGAACTACCGGCCGATCCGGCCGTACGAACGCGGCACCCTGTTCGATGCCATGCCAGCCTCCTTCGTGCCCGGCGACGCCAACGCCACCGTGCACGTCGGTCGTCAGACGTCTGCCTCGACCATTTGGCCCGATGACGGCACTCCCCTGCCGACCGCCGACCATCCTGCGCTGTCTGTCGTCCTCACACCGCGCGGTGGCCAGGGCGCGACGTGGGTTTTCCCGTTCAACCGTCCTGATGCTCCTGGTGTGGGAGACAACCAGAGCCTCGCGGTCGTCACCCGCGACGGGGGCACGGTCTACGACGTGTCGTTTGCTCTGGTGTGGGTCACCGACGGCACTGTGGTCAACGACAACGAGGCCTACGCGTTTGCGAGCTGCACGGCATGTCGCGCCGTCGCGGTGAGTTTCCAGGTGGTGCTCATCGTCGGGCACGCGAATATCGCTGCGCCGGAGAACATCGCCGCGGCAGTTGCCTACAACTGCATCCGCTGTGTGACCCACGCGTTGGCATTGCAGCTCGTCGTCGATCTGCCGGACCAGCTCAGCACCGATGCGACAACCAAGTTGCAACTGCTGTGGGCGCAGATCGCGGCGTTCGGTGATCACCTGGAGCAGCTGTCGTTCGCCGAGATCCAGGCGACGTTGGAGGACTACGAGCATCAGATTCTCGCGGTAGTCCAACCCGAGGTGGCGACTCCGGATGTCACGACCAGTCCGTCAACCTCCCCGGGCACGGAGACGGCAACGTCAGCACAGCCGAGTGCAGCGGCATCCGCGGCGAACCCACAAGCGACTGCGACGCCCTCACCACGTGCATCGGCTGAGAGCAGCGGTACGCCGCCAAGCGAGCCGTCTGCCACTCCGTCTGCACAACCAACCGCGACGAGCTCAGCAGTCCCGTAAAGCCTGACTGCGTCAGCCCATTCACGCTCAGCACCGCACAAGTGATGGTCTGCGCCCCATCACTTGAGGCCATTCCGCTGAACCGCCCACAGGGCAAGCATGGCCACATAGGTCGCTCCTGCTCCAGTGATCACACGATCTCGAAAGGAGCACGTCCATGGGCGCCGTGCCTGGGTTCAGTCCGTTAGAGAGTGGATTGCACTACCCGAACGTCTGGCCGCAAGTTCCCGACTTCCACATCCCGACATTCTTCGGTCCCGTAGGGATTGGCGACGCCTCGAATGGTCTGTGCGGTGGCATGGCCTTCGTCGTCCGAGATCTCTTTGAAGCCAAGCGCACCCCACCGCTGTCGCACCAGAACCCAGTCCCGGGATCGCCGGCGTTCGACTTCATCGTGGCGCGGCTGTTCGACAGCTTCAACTTGCCCCTCGGTGTCATGCAGTACCTCGAGTGGATGCAGTTGAACACGCACAACACCTGGATTGGCCCGACGGGGACGTCGTGGCGGACGATCAACGATCACATGCCCATCCTGCGCGGCGCTATCGACAGCGGTCACCCCTGCCCCATCTCGCTCGTCTGCGTTCATTCGCCGGACCCGATGTTGCTCGGCCACAACCATCAGGTGCTGGCGTATGCCTACGACGACATCGGTCCGGACACGACGGTGCACGTCTACGACTCGAACTACCCCGACACCGACGTGACGATCACGTTCAACCACACGAACCCGTACAACACCACAACCTTCAATTACTCTGCGGGCAACCGCACCGTGCTGGGCTTTTTTGTGACGCCCTATGCGCCGAAGGATCCGTCGCCGCTGTTCCAGGACGGGAACCCAGCAATCGGCATCACGTCACCAGTCAGCACGGCGGCGGTCAGTGGAGACCCGGTTGTCAATGGGACTGTCACCGTGACGATCCGTGCACCGCAGGCCAATTCAATCGACATCAGTGCCTACTGCGCGTCCGATGTGAATGACGCCAGCACCCTCGCGTGGCGACGCCTGGGTTGGGCGACAAGTCAAGGTGGCGGCATGTTCACCTACCAGTTGGACACGACCACGATCCCCGACCAGGACGTCAAGCTGGACGCCGCCCCGGTGTACGGCGGAGCAGTCGCTCCCGTCGCGCCGGCGTCCCAACACTTCTCCGCGGTCGTACGGGTCCAAAACTTGACCATGGCGCCCCGGGTACCGATTGTGCTTCCTGCACAACCGGCTCCAGTGATTCTCGGGCCACTCGACGTGGACATCGACGACGTACGCCGGCGCCCCGTCACACCCCGCTGAGGCTCAGAAGGGCCAGTCATGCCGGTAAGAACACGCGGCGCCAAGAAGAGCGCGCCGGGCAAGAAGGCTGCAACGAAGCCGTCAGCCAAGAAGGGAACTAAGGCTCGAGTCAAGAAGGCCGTCGCGGCCGGTAGACATGTCCGAGGCGAGACCAATCCGTGGACGATCTGGGTGGACGATCACGCGGACCGCTCCGACTCTCCGGAATACGTGAAGTCGCGCAAGGTGATGAACGAGCTGGCCCGCACGGTTGCGGAGTTCTACTACGGCGCGGCGCCGTACGAGGATCATCACGGCGGTGGTCTCTGGCTCAAGGATGGCGACGGATGGTTCATCCTGCGCAATGTCGTGGGGATGGAGTGGTCATCACAGTTCTGCGCTGATCCCGCGAAGGTGGACAAGCTCCGGCTAAATGCGCGGCGCGTGTACGCCGCATTCCCTGACGCCGTGCAGGAGTTAGGGATCCGGAAGTTGCTCGACACCCCGATCACGACGGCTGAAGATGTTGCCCGCTGGACCGATTCGATCTGCAACGCGAGCTTGCCACTGCCAAAGGGCCTGCACGTCGGTGTCCTTGCGAAGCCAGGAAAGGGCAAAGCCGGCGAGGTCGTCGCGGGTGGCTTCCACCACTACCCAGCGCCCATCGTCGATCAGCAACTGTTCAAGTATGACGACTTTCAGCTCTGGGTCACTGACGAAGACCAGCCCATCGCAGTCGTTCCGGTCGGTGAACGGGGATCGGGCGATGGCCGCACGGCCGTCATCTACGCAGATCGGGGGACGGCGTTGGCGGCGAAGAAGGACAAGGCCGCGAAACAAGGGAAGGCTCTGATCCTTGACGCGGATGACGAGATCTCACTGCGTGCCTACAACGACCAGTACCGAAAGATCCTCACTGGCGACGTCGCCGTGGGCGATCCCCTCGTCAAGGCCGCCAAAGCCCACGCTTCCGAAGGTCGAACCCCTGACCGGCGTGTCCCCGCGTCCCGGTACGGGTTGAACGGGTCGGCTGGCCACAGCAGGAGATCGGGGCCCGACGCCTAGCTCAGTGTGTGTGCGCGCCCCGTCGCGCTCAACGGTGCTGCAAGCACCCACCCCGGCTCCACGCGTGTTCTGACGATGTGTCAGATTTCACTGTGCCGGGACGTGGCTACTCCCGGGTAGACGGGCAGGAGGCCTGCATGCCGCCGAAGGTGGATTGGAAAGCCGTTCGCGCACCGGTCGCACGCGGTGCACGCGCGGGTGTGCGTCGCGTCGTGAAGACACCCAACTCTGCAGACCTGCCCGCGGGCCGCATGATCTCGCTCGGTGAGCGCGGCGCGACCTTCGTCACCGAGTGCGGACCGCAGGATGCGCAGCCACCTCTGCTGCTGCTCCACGCCATCGGATGTACGGCGATGCTCTCGTGGTTCTCCGCCGTACCGTCCCTCGCGGAGCAGCACCGTGTTGTGCTCTTTGACCAGCGCTGGCACGGACGCGGCCCGCGTAGCGGCCGGATATTCCGCCTCAACGACCTTGCCGACGACGTGATCGCTGTCGCTGATGAGTTGGGGATCGATCGCTTCGTGCCGGTCGGGTACAGCATGGGCGGCATCGTCGCGCAGCTCACCTGGCAACGACATCGCGACCGGGTCGCCGGGTTGGTGCTCGCGGCGACCGCGCGCAACTTCCGCGGCACCGGGCGCGAGTCGACGTTCTTCCGGTTGCTTCCACCGCTGCTGATCCCGCTGGCCGTCAGCGGCAGTCCGCACCTGCCGGCCCGCGCAGTGCAGAGCGGTCTCCTCGGCGACTTCGCCGGCGGCACCGTCGCCGACAAGGAGTTCACGCAGTGGGCGATGAACGAGTTGCGACTGACCAGCCGGAGGGCAACGTTCTCTGCTCTGAGCGCTATGGGTGGGTTCAGCTCAGCGGGCTGGATCGGCGACGTCGACGTACCCACCTCGGTCGTCATCACCGCGAAGGACCACTGCATACCGACGCGACGCCAGCACAAGCTTGCGGCGAGCATCAAGGACGCTGAGGTTTTCGAGATCGACGGTGGTCATGCCTCGTGCGTGACGCACCACGAGGAGTTCGCAACAGCCGTGACCGCTGCCTGCGCGTCGGTCGTTCGGCGTACCAACACTGGTGGCGAGTCCGCAGTGGCTGCCGAGGGCTGACCCCGGCTATCCGGTGAGAGTGCGCGGCGGCAGCGTGAAGCGGTCGACGAGACCCGCGAACCGCTCGGCGATTGACTTGCGCATGGCGTCGGCGTCGGCGAAAACCGTGAACTCCTGCACGACATCGTCGGGCACGAGGTCGCCCATCCGCCTCCACTTGTCCGGCGTATCTGACTTCGACAGCGCGTTCAGCTCGTGACCGAGGTCGAGCCAGCCGTGCGGCTCGAGAACCGGGTGGTAGGCCGGCGTCGAGCCGTAGAACGCCAACTGGTTGCGCGCGGCCAGTGTGAGTTCGGCTTCAGCAGCGCCGGTCTCGACGGTGAATCCGGGGAAGCCGATCTCGATGTCGGCGCGCGTGCGCCCGGACTTGGCGAGCCCCTGTTCGAGCGCGGGCAGGATGCGCTCGGCGAGATAGCGCGACGTCGTGAACGGATGAACGATAAAACCGTCGGCTACCTCGCCCGCAACCTCGGTCATCCGCGGGCCGACGCCGGCGACGTACACCTTCGGTGGGCCGTACGGGTTCGGACCCGGGTCGAACATCGGTGTCATCAACGTGTGCGTGTAGAACTCGCCCCGGAAGTCGAGGCGCTCCCCCGTCGCCCACGTGTGCCAGATCGCCCGGAGCGCGCGCACCATCTCTTTCATCCGCTCGGCGGGGTGACTCCACGGCATCGAGTACCGCTTCTCGATGTGCGGGCGGATCTGACTGCCGAGGCCAAGAATGCAGCGGCCCTGGGAGTAGGACTGCAGGTCGTTGGCGACGACAGCCAGCGTCATCGGCGTACGCGCGAATGCCACCGCGATGCCGGTACCGAGGATGAGCCGTTCGCTGTGCTCAGCTGCGAGTGTTAACGGGAGGAACGCGTCATGCGCGGCCTCAGCGGTCCACACACCATCCAGGCCGATCTCCTCGGCCCGGCGTACGAACTGCGGGACGTCAGTCAGCGAGCCGATGGGCAACATGACGTCGAAGTGCACCGGGCGATCGTGCCATCACTCAGGCGGGGACGCTGAAACCTCGCTCGACGAACGCCTGCCGGACCTTGGCCGCCTTCGCCGGGTAGTGCCCCTTGGCGTACGCGTAAGTAGCGCGAGCTGCGGCATCGAAGGTCGTTCCGGCCGTGAAGCCGAACTGTGCCCCGATGATGATGATGTCCGCGGTCTTCGGATCAGCGAGCAGGTTACGCATGCGATACAAGGCCGCGGACCACAGCTCACCATCGGCGTGCACCTCGCGACTGGGGTGCAGATCTTCGGGATAGTGCTTGCTGCTGTCGACGCGCCGAAGGCAGTAGAGGCCGTCGTCGGCAGCGGTGTCGTACGACGTGGAGTCCCAGTCGGCGACGCATGCGTCAGCGACTCGCGTCGTCACACCCAGGCTTTTTGCCACCCAGTTGGACACCTCGACTGCGAGGTAGTCACTGAATCCTTCTCCGATGGCGCCGGCATCCGGTGTGGTTCCGAAGCCCGCAACCTGCGCGTTCTGCACGGAGTGGCCATATTCGTGCACGATCACCTCGGCGTCCTCGGCGTCGTCGACACCACCCTTGCCGAAGGTGAGGTCCGTCTTGTTGTCACGGAAGAAGCTGTTGTCACCGCCGTACTGGTTGATCCGGACGGGGACTGGACGCCGGTTGACCGCAGGAAGGTTCGATCCGAAACCGAGGCTCTGCAGGTAGAGCTGAGCTTGGGTAACCCAGTAGTACGCCATGACCTGCTCGAACTCGTCCTGGTGCCGGTTGTAGGCGAAACTCCCGCTCGGTGAGTACGCCGCGTTGCCGGTCTCACTTTTGACCGTGGCGTAAAGCCCGGAGAGATAGCCGGATCCGTCGAGGGCGGGTAGCGGGACCTGGTGGTACACCGAGGTCGGGACCGCTGATGCGGCGTCCTTCTGATCGGTCAGCGACTCGTTGCCGGTTTCAGCGACGGGGTTCGGGACAAAGACCAGCGCTCCGGGACCGCCGCTGCCGGTCTTCGCGTTGACTGGCGCCGCGAGCAAAGCCACCAGCACGGGCAGGACAGCAAAAACAGTTAGCAACATTCGGCGCATGCGCTGACGATAGTCACGTCACGAGGTTCCACGCGAGGCTGAAACCCGGGAGTGCTGATGCGCATCGACATCGCTGTGTTCGATGGTGTGGATGAGATGGACGCGATCGGCCCGTTCGAGGTGTTCCGCAATGCGGAGCAGGCTGGCGCGGACGTGCACGCGCAGCTGGTCAGCCTGACCGCGGTCCCGCAGGTCATCGGGTCACACGGACTGCACTTCACGCCGCACGCCGCGTATTCACCGGGCGCTGACGTCTTGCTGTCGCCCGGCGGAGGGTGGAACGACCGCAACGACGTCGGCGCATGGGGCGAGGCGCAGCGCGGCGACTGGCTCGAGCACATCCGCGCGGCGAAGGACGCCGGGGCGACGCTGACGGGTGTCTGCACCGGCGTGATGGTGCTCGCCACCGCCGGTGTCATCGGATCCCGTCGTGCAACGACGCACCACGGGGCATGGGATGAGCTCGCCGCGACCGGCGCGGACCTCGTGCGCGAACGCGTGGTCGACGACGGTGACCTGATCACCTGTGGCGGCGTCACGAGCGGCCTCGACCTGGCGCTGTGGCTGATCGAGCGCGAATTCTCGGCCGCACTGGCCGACGACATCGCGACGGAGATGGAGTGGCCGCGCACGCGGCCTGCCTCCTAGTACGTCGCTGCGACGTAACACACTGGATGGGCGATTTCACGCGCCGTACCTGAGGTCACGTCACCCATCCGTAGCAACAGGCGCTGGGCCATTGGGGCCGATGGCATACACACATCGGGCTTTGACCGATCCCACGATCAGTCCGCGTCCCAGTCCTTGTCCCAGGCCGGGGGTTTGCTGTGCTGCGCTCACTCAGCTTTCGCGCGCGCGTATTCGGTGCGCTGCCGCTTGTCGTAGCACTGTCGTTGGCGATCGGCGTGGCGACTAACAGCCGGTCGGCCAACGCAACCGACCCGTTGTCCACGGTCCGCATCAACGCCGGCGGCGCGGCCGTCACCGACGACGACGGCAACGCGTGGTCTGCGGATACCGGGTTCGTCGGCGGCAAGGTTGGTACGACAAGCACGAAGGTTTCCGGCACCAACAAACAAGGTGTGTTCCGCGACGAGCGTTTCGGGATGACGGCGTACCGGATCCCCGTCACCAACGGGACCTACGAGGTCCGGCTCCTCGAGTCAGAGCACTACTTCAACAGCGCAGGCCAGCGCATCTTCACGGTCACCGCCGAGGGCAGGACGGCGCTGCTCAACCTCGACGTGTTCGCGCGGGCCGGTGGCAAGTACAAGGCAGTGTGGCTGCCATTCACAGTGACGGTGTCGGATGGCCGGCTCGACCTCGGTTTCACGGCTTCGCGCGACAACGCAAAGGTCGACGGCATCGCCGTACTGCCGAAGACCGCAGCTCCGGTCCCCTCGGACACCACCACACCGACTCCCGCGGCAAGTACTGCCCCGCCCGCACCGAAACCGTCACCCAGCAACGTCGCGCCGCCGCCGCCTTCGCCTGAACCTGCCCCCGAGCCCACGCCGGAGCCGTCGCGCACGGCTGTGAACAGCACGTCAGTCTTGTGGGGCATGAACGACCACGACAGCTACGACCAGATCGAGGCCAGCCTCGGCCGGAAGTTTGCGCTCGCACGGGAGTACCGCCGCATCGACCAGAGCTTCGTCAGCTCACGCATGCAGTCATTGGTGAACAGCGGTCACTCCGTCGTCGTGAGTGTGCGGGCGCGCAACGCGTCGGCCTACATCCCCTACTCAGCGGTCACGTCGGGTCAGTACGACAGCGTGTTCGTGAATGGGCTTGCGCAACTCAACGCGCTCGCGACCCCGGCGTACTTCATCTTCCAGCACGAACCCGACTCGAGCGAGGCCAAAGCCTCCTGCAGCAACGGCGCGGACACGACCTGTGGGCCAGAGTTCGTCGCTGCTTGGAAGCACATCTACAACCTGGCGCAGGCGCGCGGGTACACGAAGGTCGTCTTCATGTGGACGGTCACCAGCTACGGCTTCTCGCCACAGACGAATGTGCGCGCAGACCACTACTGGCCCGGTGCGGCGTACACGGATTGGGTTGGCGTCGACGCATACAACGGCGGCTGTGAAGGTACGTGGTACGGCACCTTCGACGAGATGGTCGAGCGGTCGGTCGCTTGGACGCGTTCCAATGCTCCCGGTAAGCCGATGATGCTGCCGGAGTGGGGTGCGACCGAGGGATCCACTCCGGACGCCAAAGCCGACTTCTTCAATGCCGTGCCGGAGGCGCTGAACAAGCCCGCGAACTCCATCATCAAGGCGATCTCGTACTGGCACGAGCAGGAGTCCGGGTGCGACTTCCGCGTCAACTCGAGCACTGCGGCGTTCAACGCGTTCCGGCAGATCGGCCTCAGTCCGGCGGTGGCTGCACGGGCAACAGACTGACGCGCTCTAAGGTCTACTCATGCGCGCTGCGGTCACTCTTCACATCGCCGCACCGCCGGACCGGGTGTGGGCGCTGGTCAGCGACATCACGAAGATGGGCGAGTACAGCCCGGAAGTTGTTGAAGCCGAGTGGATCGACGGCGCCACCGGTCCAGCGGTCGGTGCCCGGTACCGGGGCCACGTGAAGCGCAACGAGAACTGGCCCGTCCTTTACTGGACCACCTGCGAGATCACCGCGTGCGAGCCCGGTGAGGTCTTCGAGTTCGCGGTCATCATGCGCGACCGGCCGGTAAACACCTGGCGTTACGAGTTTCGGGCCACCGGCGACGGGGGCACCGACGCCACAGAATCCTTCGACCTCGGCGACAACCTCTTCACCAAGATCTGGCGACCGCTCGGCGGGTTCCTGCGGGAGCGTCGCAACCGGCGGGACATGCTCCGCACCCTCGAACGAGTCAAGGCAGCCGCCGAGCGTTCGTGATTGCCGGACGACGTCAAGGTCAGGGCCGTTCGCCGAGTCAGACCGGGGTAGAACTCCGTCATCCACCGCTAGTGCGCCACGCGGTAGCGGAGGTAGACGAATCTCGAGCTGAAGGTGCGGGTCTCGACGAGTTCGAGATCGACCCGGCGTTCGCGCTGAGGAAAGTACGGAATACCGCCGCCGACCAGCACCGGGTAGACCCTGGCCCGGTACTCGTCGATCAGATCCAACGCGGCCGCCTCGGCGGCGAGAGTCGCGCCGCCGATCGCGATGTTGCCCTCGCCGGGCTCGGCTCGCAACCGCTCGATTTCCTCCGCGAGGCCGCCGGAGGCCAGGCGGGCATTGCCCTGCACTGCCGACAGCGTGGTGGAGAACACCACCTTCGGGAGCGGCTTCCACAGGGCAGCCCACTCGATCTCTGAGTCGTCGAGCGGTGGATCGTGGTCGGCGGTCTCCCAGTACAGCATCGTCTCGTACAGCCGTCGTCCCATCAGGTGGACGCCGACCTCCCGTATCTCATCGCTGACCAATCGCCAGACCTCCTCGTCGGGCGGCGGCGCAGGGATGATGTCGCCGTCCGGCCCGACGATGTAGCCGTCAAGCGAGACGCCCATCGAGTAGGTCACGCGGCGCATCAGAAGTCCTCGTTCAGAACGGCACTTACCGGTGGCGGTTCGGGTTGGTCGATTCGATCGGCCAGGGCCACGATGATCCCTTCCGGCCCGCGCACGTGGGCCATCCGCCACGTGTTCTCGTACTCACCGATGCCGCCGACCAGGCCGTAGCCGTCCGCGGCCAGCCGGTCGACGGCCGCCGGGAGGTCGTCCACTTCGAACGCCACCGTGCGCAACCCCAGTTCGTTGGTCATGGCATCGGGCGACCCCGGCTCGTGGTTGGGCCGGATGAAGCTCGACAGCTCCAGCCGAGTTCCCCCGTCGGGCGGCCGCAGCATGAGGATCTCGGTACGGGAGTCGGGTATGCCGATGACGGTGTCCAGGAACTCGCCCTCCACGAATGTCCTGCCCTCAACGTCGAAACCCAGCCCGACGAAAAACGCGGCGACAGTGTCGAGGTCCGCGACCGTTATGCCGACATGGTCGAACCGTCGAATAGATGACATGGGTACATCCTCCCGTGCCTGCCCGCCAGGCCTGGCGGCCCGGTGCCGCCGAGTTGAAGTCGCCGATGATGCCGCGATCAGCGCCGTGTCACGCCGGCTATGACCTGTAGGTAAGTATTCGGCTGTACGTTGACGTAATCACGCTGGCAGGACCAGCGCGTCATGAATCGCTTCGCGAAGGGCAAGACGTTCATGCGTACGCCGAACACCGTCATCGAAGCTGGCGCCTGGGCACTTGAGAACGGGCACCGAGCACTGCTGAAGCTCACTGGCGGCAGATTCCCTCGAACCATTCTCGGCATGAAGCCGGTCGAGCTGCGCACGATCGGCCGCAAATCCGGACAGTGGCGCGCAACGATGTTGAGCTCGCCGATCTGCGACGAGCAGCGAGTCATCCTGGTCGCGTCGAAGGGCGGCCACCAGGAGCACCCCCACTGGTACCAGAACCTTGACGCCAACCCCGATGTCGAGGTCACCGTCGATGACGTGACGCGACCGATGCGGGCAAGAACCGCGTCACCGGAGGAGAAGGCGACGCTCTGGCCCCAGATCGTTGCCGTGTACAAGGGCTATGAGGGTTATCAGCGCAACACAATGCGCGATATCCCCGTCGTCATCTGCGAACCTCAACCGGCGCCAGCAGGTTAGCCGCGGGCACCGTCTGCGGTGAGGTCGGCCAATGCGATCGCGACATCGAGCGCGGTCGCCGGCCGGCGTGTCGGCTCGGGCTCGAGGCAGCGACGCACCAGTTCGGCGATCGGCGCGTCGAGCGACGCGTCGACCTCCGGCTTGCTCGACAGCACGCGGCGCAACGCGAGCAGCGGGTCGTTCTCCGGGAGCTCGCCGTAGACACCGCGGCCCGTCACCGCCCGGTGCAGCGTCATGCCGAGCGACCACACGTCCGAGGCGCGAGACGCGCGATCTCCTTGCAGGATCGAAGGATCGACGTACTCGACGGAGCTGACTGACCCCATGCCCGTCATCGTCACGCCAGGTTGCAGCAGCTGTGCAAGTCCTAGGTCGCGCAGCTTTGCCCCGTCCTCGTGAAGGAGCACATTGGCGGGCTGGATGTCGCGGTGCACGAGGCCGGACTCGTGCAACGCGTGGGCCGCACGCGCGGCGTGCTCCACGGCGCGCAGCACCTCAGCGGGTGTCAACGGGCGTGCGGGCTCGGCGATCGAGCCGAGCGGGAGATGCTCCATCGCGTAGAAGAAGACGCCGCCCTCCTGGCCGGCGTCATAGAGCTTCACCAGATAGGGAGAGCTGACCGCGGCGAAAGCCCGCAGCTCCTTGGTCGCGCGCCGAAAGGTCTCCTCGCTGGTCTGGCCCTGCATCACCTTGACGGCAACGACCTCGTCGACCACGGGCAGGCGTTTCGGCGTACGAGCCAAGTAGTAGCTGCCGTGGTTGCCCTCACCGAGCGATCGCACGAACTCGTAGTCGGCGATGCGCTCCATGACAAAGTCCTCCGAAGCAGCCGTACGAACGGGATCCATCCCATACTCTCACCGCGTGCCCAAAGCCGTGCCGTTTGCAGAGATCTTCCTCGCGATCGCTGTCATCGTCGTCGCCGCGCGCATCACCGGTGCGCTGTTCCAGCGGATGCATCAACCAGCGGTCGTCGGCGAGATCGTCGCCGGGCTCCTGCTCGGTGCGACAGCGCTCGGGCGGCTGCCGGGCCATCCGACCGAGCACCTGTTCCCAACCGATTCGCGGCCGTTCCTCAAGGCGATCGCCGCACTCGGCCTCGTCCTGTTCATGTTCATCGTGGGCCTCGAGCTCGACCTCAAGGTGATCCGTGGCCAGGAACGCCTGGCGACAAGCGTTTCGCTGGCGTCGATCGCATTGCCGTTCGGCGGCGGCATCCTGCTCGGCCTCGCGCTCTACACGACGCACCGGCCGCCCGACACCACACAGAGCAAGATCGCCTTCGCGCTGTTCATCGGCGCGGCTATGTCGATCACCGCGTTCCCAGTGCTGGCCCGCATCCTCGCGGACCGTGGAATGTTGCGCACGCCGCTCGGCGCAGCCGCACTTGCAAGTGCCGCCGTCGACGACGTGATCGCCTGGTCGTTGCTCGCCGTCGTGGTTGCGATCGCGGGCCCAAGTGCCGGGGGCGGCGAACCGCAATGGCACATCTGGCTGACGCTGCCGTACCTCGTCGCGATGGTTGTGCTTGTGCGCCCCTTACTCAAACGAATCGTCGCGAAGTACAACGAGGTCGGCCGGCTCACGCCTGACCTGTTGGCCGTGATCCTCGTCGGGCTGTTGCTGTCCTCGTACGCCACCGACTGGCTCGGGATTCACTACATCTTCGGCGCGTTCCTCTTCGGTGCCGTGATGCCGCGTGAAGGTGCGGCAGCGATGTTTCACCAGATTCTCGAACGACTCGAGCAGGTCAGCGTCCTGTTGCTGTTACCCGTCTTCTTCGTAGTGACGGGCCTGGCCGTCGACTTCTGGCACATGGGCTCGAACTGGTACTGGCAGCTGCCCGCGATCCTCGGCGTGGCCATCGCCGGCAAGTTCATCGGGGCATTCACTGCCTCGCGGCTCCAAGGAGTTCCGCGTCCGCGCTCAGCGGCGATTGGCGTACTGATGAACACCCGCGGTCTCACCGAGATCGTCATCCTCACCGTCGGTCAGCAGAAGGGCATCCTCGACGCCGAGCTTTTCTCGATGCTGGTGTTCATGGCTGTGTTCACCACGCTGATGACAGGCCCGCTGTTGCGCGTCGTCTACTCCGACCGGCGGCTGGCGCGGGACGTCGCCGATGCCGAAAAGGCCGCGCTCGGCGCACCACAGGCCTATCGCGTGGTCGTCGCGACACCACCCGACCAGACCGACCCGACTCCCGTCCGGATCGCCCGCGATCTACTCGGAAGCGAACGACCGGCAGAGCTGGTCCTGGCCCAGATCCGTCCGCTCGCCACCCCGACCCTCGAGGTCGGCAGCGGGCTGACGCTGGAGCTGAGCGAGTTCGCCGCATCCGCGGAACGGCTCGAAGCGTTGCGCCGCGAGGCAGCGCAGTCCGACCTCCCCGCCGTGACGCTGGTGCGGATGAGCCAAAACCCAGCGGCCGAGCTCGCGACCATGGCGAACGACGTCGAGGCCAATGTGGTCGTGATTGACGACGCCGCCACTCACCACGACGTCGTCGAGATGGTCACGTGTCAGGTGATCCTGGTCAGCACGAATGCAGCGGGGTCGAGCGCGCAGGCGTACGGCGAACAGCCTCGGGTCCTACTGTCGATGGAAGCCGGTCGTGACGCGGACGCCGCAGCGGAGATCGCACTCCGCCTCGTCGCGGGCAGCCGTGGTGAGCTCGTGGTCCGCGAAGCCACCTCGGCCGCTCGCAGTGACGAACGCCGCGCCGCCTCGATGGTCGCCGCGGCGCAGAAAGCAGGCCTGAACGCCTCCATGGACGACGGCCGCTCCGCCGATGTTGCGGTCATGGCGAACGGGACCCGGCCCGACGGCATCACGCCCGTGCACCTGCACGTGACGGCCGAGCAGGACCGCGATGTGCTCAGCCCCGACCGGCTAGCCGCGGGTGTGCTGTCGAAGCTTCCCGCCCGAACCTGAGCCGTCCGTCAGACGCGGTTGTGCGCGTCGAAGACAAAAGTGCGGCGGCCGATCTGCACCCGGGTGCCCGGGACGATCAGCATCGGCTCGTGCGGACTCAACGGTGTCCAGGCGGTGGTGTTCGGCGGCGCGACATACGTGCCGTTCGCCGACCCACGGTCGACGAGCTGAACGTCCCAACCCTCCAGGTGCACGAGCGCGTGGGCGCGACTCACCGTGCCCTCGTCGTCCCGAATCGTGAGAGCCCGTGCACGCCCGGCAACAACGTCGGAGTCGATCTCGGGTTCGCGACCGATCACATAATCATCGTCGAGGCCGAACGTCGTGCCGTCGTCGAGGACGATGACGCCGAGCGGCGGCCGCGGGCCGTCGACGAGCTCGTGCGTCTGCTGAACCATCGAGATGCCGCACACACCGCAGAACGCGGCGGTCGGTCCGTTGAAGTGCTTGCGCTTGCACATGATCCCTTTGACGATCACGGCGCCACCGGACGCATGCGCATGTTCGGCCGCTTCGTCGCCGGCTACTGGCAGCGGCGTTGCCGGTGTGCCCGGCTGTGTCTCGAGCAGCAGCACTGACTCGAAGTCCGGCTCCGGCGCACCCGCGGGCTCGAGCAACGGCGGCTCCTCGGAGATCACTGTCGGCTCATCGGGCAGCGGCTTGGGCGCCGCCTTCTTCTTCGCAGCCACCTTTTTCGCGGCTGGCTTGACTGCCTTGGCGCGCTTACCTGGTGATGCGGCAGCCACCTCACCGACAACAAGGCCGGCTGCGGGCACGGCACCATCGGTCAGGTTGGTGCGCGAGTCGGCAGCAGCCGATGACGCCGCGCCGAGGTAGGCAGTGAGCGAGGTGACCGGCGCGCCAACGACCCGGTCGACCCATGTGCTCGATGCCCTGCCTGACAGCTGCGCGTTGTCGCCGGCCGCATCAACGACGGCGACGGTGGCATCGCCGTAGACGAACACAGCAAGCTCGTCACCCGTCGGCGCGAGGACGACGAACGCCGGGAACTCGTCGTTGTCGTCGTCGGTCAACATGCGCGCGAGCTGGCGAGCGAGCTTGCGCCCGTCACTGGCACCACGGCATGCCTCGAGCAGCTGATCGATCGCAGCATCCGATCCAGCGCTAGAGACCAGCGTGACGACGTCACCGCTGCGCTGCAGGACGCCGTCGCCGGGCACGGGCCGAAGTGCGTGGGGACCCCAGCCGATGGCCGACTTCTTCCCGGGCATCAGCGCGCTCCGCCGAAGAGGCTGCCGCCACGGAAACGCCAACGGATGAACGGCACGCGCATCGGGCCGTTGACCCACAACCAGACCACTAGCCACGTGGTCGCGAAGTCGATGATGAACGCGTCACCGGGCACGGACTTGATCCCGGGAATCGCGTCAGCACTGATGAGCAACCAGACGAGAGCGCCTTCGTTGAAGCCGGTGAGCAGACCGAAGAGTGTCGGCCAGTCCTTCTCCCAGCGGAACTGCTGGAGGGCGTGGTAGACGAGCTCCCACCCGATACCGAGCACCGTCACTGCAAGGAGGATCCGGAACGTCACTTTGTACGCATCCGACAACGGTCCGTTGATCGGTAGCACGGGCGTGATGATCAGCGTCCAGATGCCACCGATGACGAGCAAGGCGACGATGCGGGTCTGGATCCGCCCCATCAGGGTGGGCAGCATGACGTCCTCTCAGATCTTCTTGTTCCGGGCCCACTTGAACCACTGCGACGTCGATCGAAACGGTCCAATACGCCGACAGAAACCACGTCGAGCCAAGTCGTCACAGATCTCCTGTGCTGCGATCTGCAGCCCGAGGAACGTGTCGACGCCGGGGAAGTAACCACCCAACGTCGCCGTACCCGATGCATATACACGGCCGTCACCACTCGCCACACCACGGAGCTCGAACGTTCGCTCCACGTCGAGCCGGCCGATCGGGTTACGTCCCGCGCCGCCGTGCTCGAGGAGGTCGTTGAGCACCCGGTGCTCGGCGATGTCGGCCTCGAGGCCGGTGGCGTCGACCACGTAGTCGGCCGTGAGCTCGAGCACACCGTCCTTCGTCCGCACCCGAGTCACCACGCGCTTGTCGTCGGCCGGGTAGACCTCGTCGACCTCACCGACGTGCGTCCGGTAGTAACCACCGGCTCGGCCGTCGCGCATCTGCCGCTGCCAGTTTCTGCGGTACGGCGTGTTCGTGCCACCGATCACCTTGTAGAGCTGAGCGCGCTCCTCACCTTCGAGCCGCCGCATCCGCGATTTCAGCTGACCACCCCACACCGATTTGGGGTAGTTGAAACCCTGGTACGCCCAGCCGTCACCGCCGCGTCGGCGCATGAAGATGCTCGGCCCGTGCGAGCCGGTCACGAACGTGCGGAACAGATGCAGGATCTGCGTCTGCGCCCCGTGCTTCGCACGGTCGTCGAACAGCCGCTGCATCACGCGGGAGGCGACGATGCCGCCGCCGCGAATCATCACCGTGCCGGGTTGCTTCTGCAGCGCCTCGTACACGTGCTCGTGCGGCTCGTACGCGTTGACGATCCGACCGAAGTCCTGGTGCTTCGTCCGGTAGTCCTGCAGGTCGGGCAGGAACTTCAAACCGGGATAGCCGACCGCGATGTGCACGAACTTGCTACGGAAGGCCAACCGCTTCGGGCCACCACCGCTCGCGTCCGGCGTGAGGATCGTGAAGTAACCGCCACCCTCGCGGCGGCGCACCATGCGGACCTGCCCATGTTCGAGCATGTCGAAGTAGCTGATGCGCGCGGCCTCGCGCTCCATGCCGCTGAAGGCCTGCCCGGCCCGCGGCGTGTAATAGTCGGCGAAGATCGGCTCGACCAGCACCTGGAACAGCGGCGCGACGATCTCACGTGGTTTGCGCGCAGCCATCGCCTCCGCGACGGCGTACGACGGGAAGCCCCAGATGTTGTCCGGACGGCTGGCACTGTCGGAGCGCAGCCGCTCACCGCGCGGGATCTGGCTGACCCGGGTCAGGTACTCGTAGGTCTGCCAGGGGTGCTCGAGACCGGTGAGGATGCGAATGTCACTCGTCGGGACGCCCGCGATGCGCAGGTAGTCGACAGTGACGAAGCTCCCGATCCCCCCGCCGACGGTGACGAAAGGCACATCCGTGATGGGGATGCCCGCCCTCGCCACCATGTCGTCGGTCCACCAGTCGGTCTCCAGCAGCTCGGCGGTCAGATCACCTGTTCCGGCAGCGCCCGACCGCGACGCGGCGGCGCGCTTTGCGGGCAGATCGGAGGGCGCAACTCGCCTGGTCTCGCGTCCCGTGGTCAAGCGCTCCCCCGTTGTCACAACGTGCGACTCGCTGGCTCGAGCGAGGCTAGCCCAGGACGTACGTCGAGACGGTGGGATAGCCGGAAAAGGTCACCAAGGGCCCGCGCTCGCACCACGATGGGCGGGTGGACCAACCGCGACGGACCCGCAAACGCAGCGATCGCGTCATCCGACACGACCGCGGTGAGGACAGCGAGTGGCAGCGGTTGGCCGCGTCTGACGCACCGACGGCACCGTGGCGGCAATGGGGGCCTTACCTCAGTGCCCGGCAGTGGGGCACCGTCCGCGAGGACTACAGCGCTGACGGTGAGGCCTGGCAGCACCTCACGTACGACGACGCCCGGTCGCGCGCGTACCGCTGGGGCGAGGACGGCATCGGTGGGATCTGCGACCGCTGGCAGCACCTCTGCTTCGCGCTGACGGTCTGGAACGGCCGCGACGCAACGCTCAAAGAGCGGTTGTTCGGACTGGCCAACGGCGAAGGCAACCACGGCGAGGACGCCAAGGAGTACTGGTGGCACCTCGACGCCACCCCGACCTCGTCGTACCTGCACTTCCGCTATCGCTATCCGCATGCGGCGTTCCCGTACGACGACCTCATCGCGACCAACGCCGCCCGCGGGCTGGCCGACGCGGAGTACGAACTGCTCGACACGGGAGTCTTCGACGAGGACCGCTACTTCGACATCGATGTCATCTACGCCAAAGCGACAGCGACCGACATGTGCATCGAGATCAGGGTGCGCAACGCCGGGCCCGAGCCCGCGACGATCCATCTGCTGCCAACGCTCTGGTTCCGCAACACGTGGGCGTGGGGCCGCGACGACCGGCGGCCGCGCTTGTCGGCAGTGGACGACCGGACCCTGCTTGCCGAGCACGCCACGCTCGGCTCCTACTGGTTGAGCTCGCAACCGGGTGGCGAGCTGCTTTTCACTGACAACGAGACCAACGTGATGCGGTTGTACGGCACGCCGAACCCTTCGCGCTACGTCAAGGACGGGATCAACGACCACGTCGTGCATGGCGCGGACACCGTCAACCCCGACCGGGTGGGAACCAAGGCGAGCGTCTGGTACTCACTTGAGGTCGCGGCCGGTGAGACCACGCAGGTGCGGCTGCGGCTAGCCGACACTGAACCGTCAGCCAGCGGACTCGCTGACGAGCACCGATCGGTCATCGAGCTTCGGTCACAGCAGGCCGACCGCTTCTACGCGACGGCCGTGCCGCCGGGCACACCGGACGAAGCTCGGCGGGTGCAACGACTCGCCCTCGCCGGCCTGCTCTGGACCCGCAAGCACTACCGGTACGACGTACGAACCTGGCTTGAAGGGGACCCCGCTCAGCCGCCGCCTCCACAAGCGCGCGCAACCGGGCGCAACAACCGGTGGACCCACCTCTACAACGCCGACATCATCTCGATGCCGGACGAATGGGAGTACCCGTGGTACGCCGCGTGGGACCTCGCGTTCCACACGGTCCCCCTGTGCGTCGTCGACCCGGCGTTCGCCAAGCACCAGCTCCTCCTGCTGTGTCGTGAGTGGTACATGCACCCGGACGGGCAGCTGCCGTCGTACGAGTGGTCGTTCGACGACGTGAGCCCACCCGTGCATGCGTGGGCAGTCTGGCGCGTCTACAAGATCAGTGCCGCGGTCACCGGGCATCGTGACCGGGAGTTCCTGGCCCGCGCGTTCCACAAGCTGATGCTCTATTTCTCCTGGTGGGTCAACCGGCGCGACGCGCAGGGCTCCAACCTCTTCCAAGGCGGCTTCCTCGGCCTCGACAACATCGGCCTGTTCGATCGGAGCGGACCGCTACCGGCCGGTGGTCGCCTCGAGCAAGCCGACGCGACCAGCTGGATGGCGTTGTTCTGCCTCAACATGTTCGCGATAGCGCTGGAGCTCGCTCGGGTCGACCGTGCGTACGAGGACGTCGCGACGAAGTTCTTCGAGCACTTCCTCGGCATTGCCAGCGCGACGACGGAGTCCGCACACGGCGGCATCTCGCTGTGGGACGACGAGACCGGCTTCTACTACGACGTACTGCAAACCGACGACGGCGCGTTGCGGTTGCCGGTGCGCTCACTCGTCGGGCTCATCCCGCTGTTCGCGGTCGAGACGATCGAGGCGACGGTTTTTGACGAGCTGCCCGACTTCGCCCGACGGGTGAGCTGGTTTGTGCGCAAGCGCAGCGACATCGCGCGCAACGTCTTCACCGCAGACGTCCCAGGAATGGGCGAACGGCGGATGTTGTCGCTGCTCAACCCCGATCAGCTGCGCCGAGTGTTGCAGCGGGTGTTCGACGAGTCGGAGTTTCTGTCGCCGTACGGCGTTCGGTCGCTGTCGGCTCAATACCGGGACCGTCCCGTGCACCTCGACCTCGACGGCAGCGACCACGTGGTCGCCTACGAACCGGGTGACTCGCAGACCCACATGTTCGGCGGCAACTCCAACTGGCGAGGACCCGTCTGGATGCCGGTCAACTTCCTGCTGCTCGAGTCCCTGCAGCGCTACCACCACTACTTCGGCGACGCGTTCACGATCGAGGTGCCGACGGGCTCCGGACGGCACCTGACGCTGGCCGAAGCGGCGGACGAGTTGGGGCGCCGGCTGATCCATCTCTTCCTTCCGGACGACAACGGCGTCCGTCCGGTGCACGGCGACAACCCACGTCTACACGTGGCAGGCTGGCGCGAAACCGTGACATTCAACGAGTACTTCCATGGCGACACCGGCGCTGGTCTCGGCGCGAGTCACCAGACCGGCTGGACCGCGCTGATCGCGAAACTCATCCGCCAGCTCGGCCCGGACCTCGACGGTTGAGTCTCAGCAGGTGTAGGCGATCGGCGTCGACGTCGCGTCCCGAGCGTCCGGGGTGACGACATGAACGACCGCACGTCCCTGCAGCGGACGCTCGCCGCTGACGTCGAACCGCAGCACAGCTGTCACCGCCCGCTGGCCTGATGACACCGCGACCGTGGTCGGCGCCGAGTCTCGACCGTCCGGGCGGGTCCAGCGCAGCACGATGTCGCCTCCCGCGCCGTTCGTGGCGATGCGGGCGCTGAACTCGAAGTGACCGGACGGACAGCGAGCCCGCCCGTCAGGCGGGAGCACCGTCAGCGACACCCCGGTCACGTGCAACGGCTCCGCCGACGACGTCGACGACGAGCCGGACAGGAAGTGGATGGCGAGCACCGCGGCAGCGGCCGCGACGACCACGGCGGCAGCGACGATGCCGATGCGCCGTGAACCATCACGACGACGACGACGCGGCGGCGATGCTGCAGTCGTCGCACCCGGTGACGCGGCCGGCACCGCGTCCGGCGCGACCCGCACCGTCGGGGCCGACTTGGGAACCGGTCGGTTGGCATGCGCGGCCGCTCTGTTCACGGTGGGCCATGCGTTAGTCGGGACTGCCTCGAGCCGATCGACAAGCTCCCACGGCAGCAGCCGTTGTGCCGGGTCCTTGGCGAGTCCGGCGAGGATCGCGGCCGATGCGGGCGCCGGGAAGCCCGGCAGCACCGTCTCCGGTGGTGGCGGCGACTTCGAGAGATGCGCCGTGACGATCTGCATGATGTCGTCGCCGGTGAACGGCAGCACGCCGGTCAGCAGCTCATAGGCCATGACGGCGAAGCTGTAGGCATCGGAGCGTTCATCCGGCTCGTTGTCAGCACTTCCGCACTCGGGCGGGAAGTACGCCGGCGTACCGCTGACGTCGCCGGTCGACGTACGGAACACCGAAGGGTCGGACACGATCCGCGCCAGCCCGAAGTCACCGAGCTTGGCCCGACCGTTCGGCAGCACGAAGACGTTGCCGGGCTTGACGTCGCGGTGCACGATCCCACGTTCGCGCGCGATCCGGAGAGCGTCGGCCGCGTCGCGCAGGATGACGAGTGCGTCCGCGAAGGGCAGCGGTCCGCGCTCGATCATGTCGGCCAGCGACTCGCCAGGGACATATTCCATGACGAGGGTCGCGTCGTGACCGGAGCGGCGGAAGTCGAAGACGCGGACGACAGTCGGATCATCGAGAGTGGCGAGCACCTGGGCTTCGCGGCGAAAGCGCTCGAGCGCGTCGGCATCAGCGAGCGCGTAGCCGTGGATTCGCTTGACGGCAACCAGTCGTTTCAGCGCGGTGTGGCGCGCGAGGACGACCTCGCCACACCCGCCCGCGCCGATCTCGCGGACGAAGTCGTAGCCCTTCGGAAGCGGACGCGCAGTCTCGGTCATCGCGCGCCCCCGGTCCGCATCGTCACAGGATCCGAGCGTGGAGCGAATGCGTCAAACACGACCTCGCCAAGGGTGCGCAGGTGGGACAATCTCTCGTTCGGCGAGCTCGCGCGCCGCACCACGGGGGGATGATGGCCAACTTCGGACCGTACGACGTGCTCGAAACGGTCGCGATCGGGTCCACGGGCACGGTCTACCGTGCCCTCCAACGCGACCTGAACCGCACGGTGGCGATCAAGCAACTCTCACCCGCGCTGCTGGCCGTGCCCGGCGTCATCGAGCGCTTCCGCAGTGAAGCGCAGATGCTGGCCGCACTCGACGACCCGCACGTTGTCGCTGTCTACGACTACGTCGAGGACGACAGCGGCGCGTGGATTGCCGAAGAATGGGTGACCGGACTGTCCCTGCGCGCGCTGCTCGCGCAACACGGGCAGCTGGCACCGGAGCAATCGGTCGGCGTCATTCGCGGAGGGCTGCTCGGTCTCGCGCATGCCCACGACCGTGGCCTCGTCCACCGTGACGTGGCACCCGGCAACTTGCTGCTCGACAACGCCGGCACATCGAAACTCGTGGACTTCGGCATCGCGTCACCTATCGGGTCGACAGGTGGCTGCGGCACACCCGCCTTCGTCAGTCCTGAGGTTGCGCGCGGAGACGCCGTGACCCCCGCCAGCGACGTGTACTCCTCCGCCGCCGTTCTCTACACGCTGCTCTCGGGCCACCCGCCCTTCGACGCGCCCGACGCCGTGACGATGCTCGCGCGGCACATCAACGACACGCCACCCCGGCTACGCGGCAGCGGCACCCATCTCGCCGGACTGCTGGCTCGCGCGATGGACAAGGACCCAGCGGCGCGCCCGCCGGACGCGCGTGCGTTCCTCGGCGAGCTCGAGGAAGCGGCGAAGCGTCGCTTTGGCGCGGCCTGGCTCAGCAACGCCTCTGTCGTCGGTGTCGTCACCGTGGCGATGGGCGGCGGCGGGATGGGTGCGGCCGCGATGGGCGTAGCCGGCGCCGGCGCGGGCGCTGGTGGGACGACGGCCGCGGCCAGCAGCGGCAGCGAGACAGTGTTGATCACAACCGGTGCCACGGACACTGGGGCTGCGGCGACCGGGCCCGCCGCGACGACGAGCCTCGGCGCGCAGCCGGTCCCGCACCCCGCCGGCGACTCCGGCGCGCCGTCCGGGTCACCGCCGTCGCGTGCGCGGTCGTTGCGCCACTTGCGTCCCCGATCGGTGCTGCTCATCGCCGGTGCAACTGTGGCCGTCGTGGGTGCGGTGGCCGTCGGTGCGATCGCCCTGACCGGTGGCTCCTCCGGGTCATCCCCGGAGGCGAAAGCGTCGGCCAGCGCAGCAGCGGCGGCTGTCAACCTCGCCAGCAAGCGAGCGGAGCTGCTGCCCGACGGGCGGTACACCTACACGGAGCTGAGAACGGCGACCAACAGCCCGCGCGAACGTGTCGGCGGACGCTTCATCGGACCCGGTCTCCTGACCATGACCTGCCACGGCCTCATCTGCACCGGCACGCTCAAGCTCGACGCCGGTGTCACGTTCACCATGACGTACAACGGGACCACGTTGACCGAAGCGTTGGACCTCCCCCTGACCAGGCCCAATGAGGACGACGCGGGGAACAAACTCCCGGGCGTCAACACTCAGCGCCAGATCACTCGGGGCTCGATGACGGGGAACGGCACATCGTTCAGCGGCAGCACCCACACCACGCTTCGCCTGGTATCGATCACCGGTCCGAAGAAGCCGACCAACCTCGGGCCGTGGTTTGCCGACTCGACGGTGACGCTGACGCGCATCACCGGCTCGGTCGCTCCCTCCGCAACACCGACGTCTGGCGGCACCGGACTGGACATCCAGGCGCCGCGGTCGTAGCAGCTCCGGCATCCAGAGTCAGCGACGGATCGATCCGCAGCTGACGGGCGGACCCGCGGTCAGGTGACCTTGGTCATTTGGACCGTACGCGTCTGACTGGTCGGCGTCGTACTGCAGTTCGCGACCCGCCGGACGTTGCGCTGCACCTGCGTGGCCGTCCCAGTCATGGCCTGGGGAGCGCCTACGTGCCCGGCAGCAGCGGCGACGCGCTTCGTGACCCGCAAAGTGTTGACGATGGCTTCGCTGTAGGCGCCCTCAGTCCCCGCGATCGGTTGCCCGGTCGCCAAGTCGAGGCACGAGCTGAGACGCGTGCCGCGGGCGACCAGAGTGGTTCCGTCGTACGTGAACGTGTAGCTAGCGCCTCCCGAGGACACGATGGTGCCGGTGCACGAGTCGCTCGTCATGCACGAGGAGGCAAACGTCCACACGCCGGTAAGCACCGAACCTTTCGGCTGGGACGGGTTCGTACTCGTCACCACTCGAACGTTGTAGCTGTATCGCCCGGTCGGCCCGTCGATTAGCAGGGGCGCGGGGGTCGGGCTCACCGTTGGGCTGGGAGTCGGGAGGACTGCCGCTGTCGGAGCCTTGTCGTTACCGCCGCTCAGTGCGACGGCGGCTACCGCCGTTGCGGCGACCACCACCACGGTGGCGGCCGCGGTGACCGCAAGCGTGCGGCCTTTCGGCCGTCGCCGGGCACGTGGCGCGTGCGGCGTTGGCGGTGGCGTCGCCGCCGCGGGTGCGACCGGGGCGATGCCCGTGTTCGCGGCTGCCGTTGTGACAACCACGGTCTCCGGGGCTACACCCGCTGCCGGAACCGCGCTGGCACCCAGGCTCGATCGGGCGGCGATCGCCGTCGCGACCGCGGCCACGATCGACGAGCGGGCCAACCAATCGGCGCCGTACTTCTTGCGCGCGGCTTCCTCGAGCTCCTCCAACAGAGCGGCGGCGTCCGGCGGACGCTCTGCGGGGTCTTTCGCCATGGCGTGACGCACGACCGACGCAAGCTGACCATGCCCACGCAGCTGAGGCACGGGGTCCTCAATGTGACGTCGCATGGCGGTCGCTGGATCGGCGGCGGGGTACGGCGGTTTACCGGACAGCAACGAGAAGAGCACCGCTCCCGCCGAGTAGACGTCGCCCGACTTGCCAACTGACTCGCCACGGGCAGCTTCAGGACTGACATAGGCAGGTGTGCCGCAGCGCCCGGTGTCGCCGACCGGGGCGGCGAGACCGAAATCGATGAGTTTCGAGGTGCCCGATTCGTCGGCGAGGATGTTGCTTGGGGCAATGTCTCGGTGGACGAGCCCCCGCTCGTGTGCATGTGCCAATCCCAGCAGGGCGCCGCGCAGGACGCCGAGGGACTGCTCCGGCGACAACTGGCCCTGACTGGCGAGGATCTGTTGCAGCGCCGCGCCGGTCACCCATTCTTCGGCGATCCATGCCCGGTCGCCATCCTCGACGAAGTCGTAGACCGCAACGATGTGCGGATTGTCGAGGGCCGCAAGCATCTGAGCTTCACTGCGAAACGTCTCGAGCATGCCCGGCATAGAGCGCAGCGCCGCGCTCAGCTCCTTGATCGCGACCAGCCGTCCGAGCTCGGTGTGGCGGGCGCGATAAACCGTGCCCGTCGCTCCCACGGCGACCGTGTCCAGAACCACGTATTCGCCGAACGTCGGCTGACTCGTCATTGATCACCCTTTGCATCGCAGTCGTTACTGGTCTGCCGAGGCTAACCGCGGGACCGCTGCGGCACAGGCGATCGGTGATTGTCAGCGGAGGATCACTTCGTTCCTCACCAAGCAGTAAGCCTCAGTCAGGCGGGCGACTCGAAGGCGCTCTCGAGCCATTCCTCGAACGTCGGGCCCAGGATCATGGCGTCGCTGCCCGGCAGCAGTGCCCCGCCGGTCATCGCCTTCCCCAGCTCACCCATCGGTCGGATCGGCAACACGAATGCAGGCTTGCCGCGACGGTCGAGGAGGCGACGCGCGAGATCCGGCAGCTCGCGCACCTCAGGTCCAGCCAACTCCTGTCCCAAACCCGTCGCAGGCGCCGCAGCTAGTGACACGAGCACCTCACCGACCGTCTGTGCGGCAACGGGTTGGATGCGCATCTTGGGTACGACGGCAATCGGTCCGCGCAGAGCGCGCTGCAACACCTGCGACGGGAACTCGTGGAACTGCGTCGAGCGCAACACCGTCGCCGGCACCGGGCCGCCCAGCGCCGCCTTCTCGTGCGCCAGCTTCGCCTCGTAGTAGCCATAGCCCGGGACCCGATCGACGCCCACAATCGACAGCGTCACGATGTGCCGGACGCCGGTTCGTTGCGCAGCTCCTTGCAGGCGGAGTGCGGCCGTCACGAAGAACTTCTCCGCAGCTGAACCTCGCCCCGTCTTCGGGTTTGTCACATCGATGATCGCCTGCACAGCTTCCAGCGCCGGTTCAAGGCCGAACCCATCGACGAGGTCGACACCCGTGCTGCGAGCCAGCACGACCGGCGTACCGCCGCTGGCTTCAATAGCTTTGACGACGTACTGACCGACCACACCGGTGCCGCCCGCGACAGCGATGCGCATGACAGCCCAGCGCGGAACGCGCTAGTGGCTACCGGTTGGGTGTTCGTACTGGAAGAGCATGCCGACGACGCCGACGATCTGGAACGCCGCGCCGATGATGAACAGCCACCAACCGAACACGAGGCCGAGGAACATCGTCGCGGACGCGCCAGCAGCGATGAGCGGCCACCAGCTGTGCGGGCTGAAGAAGCCCAGCTCCCCCGCGCCTTCGGCGATGTCAGCGTCACCACGGTCCGACGGACGTGGATCCATCCGGCGGCCGAGTGAGAACGCGTAGAACCCGATGAGTGCACCGAGGCCCGCGGAAAGTGCGAGCGCGGTTGTGCCCGTCGGGTCCTTCGACGTGTACCAGTAGACGATCGTCGACCCGCCGAGAAATACGGCGAGCAGCACGAAGAGATTGCGTTCGGCCTTCATCGCGTCGCCCCTGTCACTTCAGCTCGGCCGGACTTCGTGCCGGGGTCACCACACCGGCCGCGTGCGGATGGTGCAGATCGAACGCGGGTCGTTCGGAGCGGATCCGTGGAATCGAGGTGAAGTTGTGCCGCGGCGGTGGACACGACGTCGCCCACTCGAGGGAGTTGCCATAGCCCCACGGATCGTCGACGGTGACGCGTTTGCCGTACCGCCACGTCTTCCAGACGTTGTAGAAGAACGGGAACATCGACAGACCAAGGATGTAGGCCCCAACCGTCGACACCATGTTCAGCGTGGTCCAGCCCGCATCACCCGGATAGTCCGCGTAGCGGCGCGGCATCCCGATCACACCCAGCCAGTGCTGGATGAGGAATGTCGTGTGGAATCCGATGAAGAGCAGCCAGAAGTGCAACTTGCCGAGTTTCTCGTCGAGCATCTTCCCAGTGAACTTCGGCCACCAGAAGTAGAAGCCGCCGAACATCGCGAAGACCACCGTGCCGAACAACACGTAGTGGAAGTGCGCGACGACGAAGTAGGTGTCGGTGGTCGGCCAGTCGAGTGGTGGGCTGGCCAGGATCATGCCGGTCAGGCCACCGAAGAGGAACGTCGTCAGGAAGCCGAGCGCCCAGAGCATGGGGGTATCGAAAGAGAGTTGTCCCCCCCACATCGTGCCGATCCAGTTGAAGAACTTCACGCCGGTCGGTACAGCGATCAGATAGGTCATGAATGCGAAGAACGGCAGCAGCACCGCGCCGGTGGAGAACATGTGGTGCGCCCACACGGTCATCGATAGCGCCGCGATCGCGATCGTCGCGGCGACGAGGCCCTTGTAGCCGAACACTGGCTTGCGGCTGAACACCGGCAGGATCTCCGTGATGATCCCGAAGAAGGGCAAGGCGACGATGTACACCTCGGGATGACCGAAGAACCAGAACAAGTGTTGCCAGAGGATTGCGCCGCCATTGGCGGCGTCAAATATGTGGAACCCAAATTTTCGATCCGCCTCAAGCGCCAGTAACGCCGCCGCGAGCACCGGGAAGGCAAAGAGCACGAGGATCGACGTAACGAACACGTTCCAGGTGAAGATCGGCATCCGGAACATCGTCATGCCGGGCGCACGCATGCAGAACACGGTCGTGATGAAGTTGACCGCAGTCAGAATCGTCCCGAGGCCGGATAAGACAAGGCCCATGATCCAGAGATCAGCGCCGACTCCCGGCGAATACACCTGACTCGTCAGCGGCGAGTAGGCGTACCAGCCGAACGCCGCGGCTCCGCCCGGCGTGATGAAGCCGCCAACGACCATGAGCCCGCCGAACAGGAACATCCAGTACGACAGCATGTTCAGCCGTGGAAACGCGACGTCGGGCGAGCCGATCTGCAGCGGCATTATCCAGTTGGTGAAGCCGACAAACAGCGGCGTCGCGAACAGCAGCAGCATGATCGTGCCGTGAATCGTGAACAGCTGGTTGTACTGCTCGTTGCTGAGGAACTGCAGGCCTGGACGCGCCAGCTCGGTCCGCATGAGCTCGGCCATGATTCCGGCCGCAATAAAGAACCCGAATGACGTGATCAGATAAAGCGAGCCGATGGTCTTGTGGTCGGTCGTCGTCAGCCAGCTGACGACGATCCCGCCCTTCGGCTTGCGCTGCGGAGGCGCGGTGTCAAACGTTATCTGCGGTTGCGTGGCGGTCATCAGTCCTGCCCCGGTTGTTGCCCTTGGTTCGGCTCAGTCCCCGTGGCGTCGGGCGCTGTGGGCGGCTTGCCGGTTGGTGTTGTGTAGGTGAACTGGGGACTACCGGTCCCAGACTTCGCTTCGGCCACCGCAGTAGTGGCAAACGACCGGAACTCGGCCGCCGAGACCGAGCGCAACGTGAACAGCATGCGGTCGTGGTCGACGCCGCACAGCTCAGTGCACTCGCCCCGGAACGTGCCTTCCTTCTCGATCGTCACCTCGAACTGGTTGACCCGGCCGGGGACAACGTCGCGCTTGAACAAGAAGTCAGGCACGTAGAACGCGTGGACGACATCCGGCGAGGTGAGCCGGAAGCGGATGGTCGTGCCGGTCGGGAGAACCAGTTGGGGGTACTGCCCCGGCCGACCGTGGATCTGCAGCCCCGCTGCCGGCCCGTCCGCATAGTCGAACTCCCACGCCCACTGATAGCCGATGACGTCGACCGTCATGTCCGGGTGCGCGGACAGCTTGTCGATTTTGTCCTCGTCGCGGGCGGTGAAGAAGAACAGCACCGCGATCATCACGAACGGCAACACCGTGTAGAGGATCTCGATCGGGATGTTGTAGTGCACCTGCGGCGGCAGGTCATCGCTGCGCTTGCGATAGCGGACGATCACCCACGCCATGAGGCCCCACACGACGATGCCGACGATCCAGGCCGCCAGCCACGACCCCTTCCACAGCGCGAGAACGCGATGGCCGTGGTTGGTGATCGGGTCGGGCATGCCGAACGACGGGATCTTGTCCGTGGAGCAGCCGCTGGCGGTCAGTAGGACCACGGCGAGTACGCCGAGACGTGTGCTCAAGCGGCTCACTGAGTCACCACCAAGTCACGCCTTCCTCTGACCAGTGCACGCTGCCGAAGGGACGCCGATTGCCGGCTTCCAAACGCTATCGCAGCGCCCCACGGCGCCCGCGCACCGTGCCCCCACGTGTCCCGCGCCAATCCCGGCGCGTACTTACCCAAGGGATACCGTCGCCACCGATGACCTACCTCGACGCCGCATCGGCGGCGCCGCTGCACCCTGTCGCCCGGGAGGCGGTCCTCGCCGCCCTCGAGGACGGGTGGGCTGACCCTGCGCGGTTGTACGCCGAAGGCCGGCGCGCCCGGATGCTGCTCGACAGGGCGCGTGCGTCGGTCGCAGCTGCCATCGGTGTCCGCCCGGACGAGGTGTCATTCACCACCTCCGGCACCCAAGCCGTGCAGCTCGGGATGCTCGGGGCGCTCGGCGGCCGGCGGCGGGTCGGGCACCACCTCGTAGTCAGCGCGGTCGAGCACTCGAGCGTCCTGCACACGGCTGACTGGCATGCCGCCAACGGCGGCGAGGTCTCCACCGTGCCGGTCGACCGCGCCGGTCAAGTGACAGTCGACGACTACGCCGGAGCGTTGCGCGCCGACACCGCGCTCGTCTGCCTGCAAACCGCCAACCACGAGGTCGGCACAACCCAGCCGGTTGCGGCCGTCGCTGAACGCTGCCGCGACGCCGGCGTACCGCTCCTCGTCGATGCGGCCCAGACCCTTGGCCGGATGCAGCTCGACGTGCGCGACCTCGGAGCCGACATCGTCGTCGCGAGCGCACGCAAGTGGGGCGGACCGCCCGGCGCCGGCGTGCTCGTCCTGCGCTCGGGAACACGCTGGCAGTCGCCGCTGCCCTCGGACGAGCGCGAGGCCGGTCGCATACCCGGACCCGTCAACTTGCCGGCAGTGCTGGGAGCCGCAGCATCGCTCGAAGCACGCATCTCAGAAATGGACGCGGAAGCAAAACGGCTGTCCGCGTTCGTCGAGCGCATCCGCACCGAGGTGCCGACGCTGGTGCCCGACGTCGAGGTCGTCGGACATCCGACCGAGCGGCTGCCGAACCTCGTCACGTTCTCCTGCCTGTACGTCGACGGCGAGGCATTGCTGACCGAGCTCGACCGTGCGGGATTCTCGGTGTCGAGCGGGTCGTCCTGCACGGCGTCGACACTCACCCCGAGCCACGTGCTCGTCGCCATGGGCGTGCTGTCACACGGCAACGTCCGGATCTCGCTGCATCGGAGTACGACGCGCGATGACATCGACAGATTCCTCGGCGTACTCCCCCGCGTTGTCGCAGACCTGCGCCGCATCACCGGCACCGATTCCCTATGACCGACGATCCGCAGGTCACCCTCGATGCGCGTGGACGCCGCTGCCCGATACCGATCATCGAGCTCGCGCGGCACATCACCGACGTGCCAATCGGTGCGGTGATCGCCGTCCTGTCAGACGACCCGGCCGCGCGACTCGACGTGCCCGAGTGGTGCCGCATGCGCAAACAGGAGTACGTCGGGCAGCGCTCGACCGATGACGGAACGGCCTACCTCGTACGACGCCTTGTCTAACGAGCAAACGGCACTGCGGTGCGGCTGGGGTCGTGAGGAGGGCTAGAGGAGCCGGCTCGCGAAGCGACCGAGCGGGGTGTCCCGACGAGCGATTCCAGCCGCACCGCAACTCAGCCCGACAGATGGGGTCGAACGTCAGTGACTGCGTCTTCGCCGTACGCCGCAGTGAACCGCTCGACGAATGTCGCGTTGAGGTCGTACTCCTGGGTGCCAATGGTTTCGATGACCAAGGTGGCAAGCATGCTGCCGACCTGCGCCGCGCGCTCGTGGCCGAGACCCCAGCCAAGTGTGGAGAGAAAGCCCGCGCGGAAGGCGTCGCCGACACCGGTCGGATCAGCGCGTCGCTCCTCGGGTGGCACGGGCACGGCGATCGACTCACCATCCTTCGTCTCGACGATCGCGCCGTCGGCTCCCATCGTGGTCACGCGCACACCGACGCGGGCGAGGACGTCGTCCGATGACCAGCCGGTTTTCTGCTCGAGCAGTGCACGTTCGTAGCTATTAGAGAAGAGGTACGCCGCACCGTCGACGAGTTTGCGGATCCCTTCGGCATCCATCCCGGAAAGCTGCTGCGACGGATCCGCAACGAATGGCACGCTGCGCGCGCGGCACTCGTCGGTGTGGCGAATCATCGCCTCCGGGTCGTTCGGGCTGACCACGACGAAGTCCACGCCGCCGACCGCCGTGATGACTGGACCGAGCTCGATGTCGCGGGCCTCGGCCATTGCGCCGGGGTAGAACGACGCGATCTGGTTCTGGTCGCTGTCGGTCGTGCAGAGGAAGCGCGCGGTGTGCCGCAGCTCCGACACACGCACATGTGACGTGTCGACACCGTGCCGTTCGAGCCACGATCGGTAGTCGCCAAAGTCATCGCCAACGGAACCCACGAGCACAGGCCGGTGACCGAGCTGTGCCATCCCGAAGCAGATGTTGGCGGCCACCCCACCGCGGCGAATGTCGAGGTCATCCACGAGGAAGGACAAGGACACCTTGTCCAGCTGGTCCGGGATGAGTTGGTCGGCGAACCGCCCCGGAAAGCTCATGAGGTGGTCGGTCGCGATGGACCCGGTCACGATGATGCGCACGTGCTTGCCTCCGGAAGGTTTCACGAATCGGCGCAACCTACTCGCCAGTACCACTACCGAGGCCCGGATCGGGTCTCTACGGTGCAAGGGAAAGGTACCGACGCACCCACCGGAGGACTTCGTGACCACCCATCGGACTCTGCCTTCAGAGGTCGAGCCCGACCGGTTGGCGGATCTCATCGCCGACTGCGCGCAGCTGCCACGGCGCTTCATCGACCTGACCGTGCAGCGGCCGCTTCGCCGCGTCCTCCAGCTGCCCGACCAACGCGAGCCGATCGCGATCCCCGACACGACCAAGTCGATGGTCGACGGAATGGGCGACTACGGCACCTGAGTGAATCGGGCCGTTGTTGATTGGCTGAGGGAACCGGTTTGGCTGGCGTACCGTCCAAGGCCTATGCGTCTTCCTGTCGTCGCTGTCGCGGCCGCGCTGGCCATCCCCCTCGCCGCGTGCGGTAACGGCAGTTCTAGCGGCGGTGGTACGCCGCCTCCGCTTGCGCTCGCAGCCGCGGGTGCCGCTGATCTGGCCGCGCCAGCGGCTGCCGGAGTGAAGGGCAACGGTGGATATCGGCTGTCGGGGTCCCTGCCCAGCGGGATCCCGGCGCCCGCGCACATTCGTGAGCTGTCGCGTGGTCCGGTCGACCGCGACGCAGTCACCCGATTGACGAGCGCGCTCCAAGTTGGCCACCCGCGTCGCATCGGTGCGTCGTGGACAGCGGGGTCGAAGCTGTCGGTCCGCGACGACACCGGCCAGCCGTGGTCATATGGACAGGACGTCGCTGTCTGTTCGCCACCTGCCGCTGCCGACCAAGCTGTCGGATGCACATCGGGCAGCGCTGTTGTCACTGCCGCCCCCGGGACGAGCAGCGGAAGCGGCTCCGGCACGAGCGGCCGCACCGTCGCACCGCCGCCCAAGCCGTTGAAGACCATTGCAGCGGCGACGGCCAAGACCATCGCAACGACGGTGTTCAACGCAGCCGGCGTCGGTTCGGCAACCACGCATGTCGGTTCAGCGGGTGACGGCGGCGTCTACGTGACTGCCGACCCGATCGTCTCCGGTCTGCAGACCAGCGGGTTCACGACATCGGTGACGGTTGGCAACACCGGCCGAGTCCTGTTCGGCAACGGTTGGCTGGCCACGACAAGCGAGGGACCGGCGTACCCCTTGATCTCGGCTCGCGCGGCGTTCGAGCAGCTGAAGATGCAGCCCCGACCGCTTGCAGCAGACATGCCGTGCCAGATCGGCAAGTCCTGCGGCATGGTCGAGCAGGTTGTTACGGGAGCCACCCTCGGGTTGTCGCTGCAGTACCGCGACAACGGGCGACCGGTACTGGTGCCCTCGTGGCTGTTCAGTGTCGTCGGCCTGGACCAACCGATCGCTCAGGTCGCGGTCGAGCCGCGCTACCTCCCGGGCCCCTCGCACCCGGCGACCGAGCCCACTGGCAAGCCGTCCTCAGTAGACCCCGGCCCGCCCACGAGCACCGTGCCGAACCCGCGGCCGAGCAGTTACACGGTCAGCTCGGATGGGCGCACACTCACCGTCGAGTACTCCGTCGGTGTGTGCCCGAAGGCGGACTACGTCGGCACTGCCAAGGAGTCGGCCACGTCGATCACCGTCATCATCACCGCGGAGAACATCCAGCCGATGGACCCCGACACCGCCTGCATCGAGCTCGCGCAGATCAAGCACACTCCGGTGACGCTGCAGGCTCCCCTCGGCAGCCGACCCGTCCGCGACGAGGACGGCAGCGAAATCCAGAACCTCAACGACTGAGCGGAGACCGGTAAGAATTCGACGCTCGCGCGGTCATCCTGCTTCATGATCGTTGTGGATTTGTGCCTTGTCAGGACATGAACAGATTCACAACCACGGTTCGGTGCGACTTAGTGGAACGAGTCCCCGCAGGCGCAGGACCCGCCGGCGTTCGGGTTGTCGATCGTGAAGCCCTGCTTCTCGATGGTGTCGACGAAGTCGATGGTGGCGCCGCCGAGGTAGGGCCCGCTCATCCGGTCGATGACGACCTTGACGCCGCCGAAGTCGGTGACGTTGTCACCGTCGAGGGAGCGCTCATCAAAGAAGAGCTGGTAGCGGAGGCCCGAACAGCCGCCTGGCTGTACGGCGATGCGCAGCGCCAGGTCGTCGCGGCCTTCTTGCTCGATCAGGGCTTTGACCTTGGCGGCCGCCGTGTCCGTGAGGACGACTGCCTGGGTGGTGGTTGTGCTCTCGCTCATACGTAAGACTCCTGAATGGGAGTTGCGGCTCTTTCAACCTCTAACGGATCTGCCATCCGTGTCATTCCATGGTCGCACAGCGGTCAACCGCACCACGGTCACGAGCCAGCTCCTGGGGGCCATTCGCGCGCGACACGCTCAGCGAGCGCCACCAGCCCTTCCGCCGGGTGTGCCATGGCCTCCTCGACCGAGCTGACCTCGTCAGCCACCGAATACACGGCCTGCATGCCCGCGGCCACCGCCTGGTCGGGCTCGATCCGGACCTGGCCGGCGAGTACGGCGCAGGGCACCCCCGCCGCCTGGGCCAACCGGACGACTCCGGCACAGACCTTGCCGCGGAGCGACTGCTGGTCGAAGCACCCTTCACCGGTGAGGACCAGGTCGACCCCGCCGAGCCGGGCCGCCAACCCCACGGCGTCCGCGACGACGCCGAATCCGGATTCGCGACGGGCACCCACCGCGAGGAGGGCGTAGCCGAGGCCACCTGCGGCACCCGCGCCGGCGAGCTCGGCAGCCCCCGGGTCGAGCACCGCAGCCCAGCGCCGCATCCGCGCCTCCAGCACCACGACGGTCTCCGGACCGGCGCCCTTCTGCGGGCCGAACACCACGCTGGCGCCCTGCGGTCCGAGCAGCGGGTTGTCGACGTCGGTCGCCGCAACAAGGTCCACGGATCCGAGCAGCGGATGCAAACCGGAGCGATCCACCATTCCCGTGTCGTGTTCACGAAGGCCGAGGGCTCCGAGCATTCCGCGCCCACCGTCGTTTGTGCCCGAGCCACCGAGCCCGACAACGACGCGTTGCGCGCCCGTGTCCAGCGCCGCGGTGAGCAGTTCCCCAACGCCGTACGACGAGGTCTGCATCGGGTCGCGCTCGCCTGCGGCAAGGAGGTGCAGCCCACAGGCTTGGGCCGATTCGACGTACGCCGTGCCACCGACGAGCAGGAGCACGCCCGGCACTGGGCGAGCCAATGGATCGCGCACGGTGACGGGAAGGAGGTCGCCGCCGAGGGCGTTGTACATGGCGTCGACAAAGCCCGGACCACCGTCAGAGAGCGCAAGCTCCTCGACCTGGTCAGCCAACCGGCCTCGCCGCCACCCGGTGGCGATCGCCCCGGCCACTTCGACGGCGGAGAGCGTTCCGCCGAAGGAGTCGGGAGCCACCAGCACCTGCACGCGGGCAAGTGTGCCGGTGCCTGACATGGGACGATGGAATTGTGACCACGGTCGATCTCGGGATCCCTGAGCAGCCCGACGATCTCGATCTGCCCGCGGGCGTCGCGCCGACTCCCCTGGCGCTGCTGCTGCTCGGCCGCCAGCGCGACCCCGACAGCGAGCGGGGGACGTCTTGCCCCGGCGAGCTCCCCGCCCCCTCCGACCCGACACTCGTCGCCCGAGCGACGGCTGCGAAGGCGGCCCTGGGCGAGCGGGTCTTCATCCTCGGCCACCACTACCAGCGTGACGAGGTCATCCAGTTCGCCGACGTCACCGGTGACTCGTTCAAGCTCGCCCGCGAGGCGGCGGCACGCCCGGAGGCTGACTACATCGTCTTCTGCGGGGTGCACTTCATGGCCGAGTCGGCCGACATCCTGACCGCGCCGCACCAGAAGGTGGTGCTCCCAGATCTCGCCGCCGGCTGCTCGATGGCCGACATGGCGACCTTCGACCAGGTCGAAGAGTGCTGGGACGTGCTGACCGACGCTGGCGTCGCCGACGTGACGATCCCGGTCACCTACATGAACTCCTCCGCCGCGATCAAAGGCTTCACCGGACGTCACGGCGGCACCGTCTGTACGTCGTCCAATGCCAAGCGCGCGCTGACCTGGGCGTTCGAGCAGGGCGAGAAGGTCCTGTTCCTCCCGGACCAACACCTTGGTCGCAACACCGCGGTCCGCGAGCTCGGTCTGTCGCTCGACGACTGTGTTGTCTTCAACCCCAACAAGCCCGTCGGCGGCCTGACCGTCGACCAGTTACGCGCCGCGAAGGTGATCCTTTGGCGCGGTCACTGCTCCGTGCACGGTCGCTTCACCCCTGAGTGCGTCGACGAGGTACGCGAGCGAGTGCCCGGCGTGACTGTGCTGGTGCACCCCGAGTGCACCTACGAAGTTGTCGACAAGGCCGACTTGGTCGGGTCGACCGAATACATCATCCGCACGGTCGACGAGGCGCCGGCCGGCGCGAAGTTCGCGATCGGCACGGAGCTGAACCTCGTCAAGCGCCTCGCCGAGCGCCACCCTGACAAGACCATCGTCTTCCTCGAGAAGACAGTCTGCTTCTGCGCAACGATGAACCGCATCGACCTGCCCCACCTTGTCTGGGCGCTCGAGTCACTCGTTGCTGGCGACGTCGTCAACGAGATCCACGTCGAGGACGCCACCGCGTCGTACGCGCGCGTCGCACTCGACCGGATGCTCACGCTGTCGTGAGCGCACTCCCCGAAGAGAAGCCCGGCGGCAAGGGCCGGCCGACGCCGAAGCGGCGCGACGCCGAGAAGCGTCGTAAGGCCATCACCGCGCCCAAGTCGCGCAAGGAAGCCGCCAAGCTCCAGCGCGAGATGATGCGCGAGAAGCGCGGCATGGCGCGCAAGGCGATGGCAACCGGCGACACCCGATATCTGCCGAAGCGCGATGCCGGACCGGCACGCGCCTACGCGCGCGACTACGTCGACTCGCGACGACACGCGTCGTCGTACTTCTTGCCCTTCACGTTGGGAATCCTGATCTTCGCCTCGAGCCCGGTGCGCGTGATGAGGCTCGTTGCCAACGGCTTGCTCTTCACGGGCCTTCTCGTCGTTTTGTTCGACGGGCGGCGGCTCGGGCGCAAGGTCACTTCCGAGGTAGAGAAACGGTGGCCTGACGAGCAGACCAAGGGCCTCCGGATGTACGCCGTGATGCGCGCGATGCAGTTCCGCCGCTTACGCATGCCCAAGGCGCGGGTAAAGCTCGGGGACTCGCTGGACTAGGTTTTTCAGCATGGAGTTCCGTCACCTCGGTCGCAGCGGCATGAAGATCAGCGAAATCGCGTACGGCAACTGGATCACGCACGGCAGCCAGGTCGAGGAAGACCAAGCGCTCGCCTGCATCCGCGCCGCGCTCGACGTCGGCATCACGACCTTCGACACCGCGGACGTCTACGCGAACACCAAAGCAGAAGCGGTGATGGGGCGCGGCCTCAAAGGCGAGCGTCGCGAGAGCCTCGAGATCTTCACCAAGGTCTACTGGCCGACCGGTCGCGGACCTAACGACCGCGGCTTGTCGCGCAAACACATCATGGAGTCGTTACATGCGTCGTTGAAGCGCCTGCAGACCGACTATGTCGACCTGTACCAAGCACATCGTTTCGACTACGAGACGCCGCTGTACGAGACCTTGCGCACATTTGAAGACCTCGTGCGTCAAGGCAAGGTGCTCTACGTCGGCGTTTCGGAGTGGAGTGCAAGCGAGATTGCCGATGCACTGAAGATCGCCAACGACATGGGCTTCGACCGGATTGTGTCCAACCAGCCGCAGTACTCGATGCTGTGGCGCGTCATCGAGACCGAGGTCGTGCCGCTGTGCGAACGCGAAGGGATTGGCCAAATCGTCTGGTCGCCGATCGCGCAAGGTGTGTTGACCGGCAAGTACAAGCCGGGCGAGCAGCCGCCCTCCGGATCCCGTGCGACCGACGACCAGGGCGGCGCCAACATGATCAAGTGGTTGCTCGACGACAAGATCCTCTCGACGGTGCAGCAGCTGAAGCCGCTTGCCGACGAGGCAGGCCTGTCGATGGCGCAGCTCGCGATCGCGTGGGTGCTGCAGAACCCCAACGTGTCTGCCGCGATCATCGGTGCGAGCCGGCCAGAGCAGGTCGCCGAGAACGCCGAAGCCGCCGGCAAGAAGTTAGAGGCCGAGCTGATGAAGCGCATCGACGCGATCATCGAGCCCGTTGTGATCCGCGACCCGACGCTGACAGCGAGTCCGAACCCACGTCCGTAGTCGGGCTCCTTCACACGTTCTTCATGAATGTGAGCGCGCCGCCGACCGAAACCTGAACGTCGACTGAAGACTGGGGCGGCCCGCTGGTCGAGCGGACACATAGAGGCGCACAATTGCTGACATGACTCCCTTGGTGCGCTCTCGCCGGGTTCGTTGGGCAGCCGCCCCTGTTGTGGCCGTGTGCATCGGGGGGGTCGCTCTCGTTTCGACGTCCGTCGCTTCTGCGTCTGACCATCCTCGGCTTCCTGCTCGTACGGCGGCGCAGTTGCTGACAGCGGTCCAGCAGAGCACGGTCACGGCGTTCTCCGGCACGATCGTGCACTCCGCAAAGTTGGGACTTCCGTCCCTGCCCGAGGGGTTCGGTGGCAACGGTTCTCTTTCGTTGCAGTCCTTGCTGACCGGCACGCACACGTTGCGCGTCTGGGTAGACGGTCCGGACCGTCAGCGAGTCGCCCTGCTCGGACGTCTCTCGGAGATGGATGCCGTGCACAACGGCCAAGACCTGTGGACGTACGACTCGCAGACTCTGAAGGTCACACACGCCTCGGCGCCTACGCAGACTGCCAAGGAAACGGCCAAGGAACAAACAACCGCATCGACTCCGGCGCAGGTTGCAGCACAAGCCCTGAACGCAATCGACCCGACGACAGCAGTCTCTGTTGATCGCACTGCTCGCGTCGCTGGTCGCCCGGCGTACCAATTAGTGCTGACCCCACGCGACGCCCGCACATTGATCGGTCGAGTCCAGGTGGCAATCGACAGCAAGACTTCAGTACCGCTGCGTGTCGAGGTATTCGCCCGGGGCGGTGGAGCTGCGGCGCTACAGGTCGGCTTCACACACGTCAATTTCGGTACACCGGACACATCAGTCTTCCGATTCCGGCCGCCGCACGGGTCAACGGTCACGCAGCGCACAATTCCTGGTCTAGCGGCATCGGATGCGCCGGCTGAGCCGTCGAAACCGTCCGCCAAGGTCGACAAGGCGCACGGCACAGGCTCGCCGGTTGTACTCGGGTCCGGCTGGACGGCCGTTGCCGAGGTCTCCGGTGCAATGGGCAAGCTTGACAATGCGACATCGAAGTTGCTCGACCACATGTCAACGCGCGTTGCACAGGGTCGCCTGATCACCACGTCGCTGCTGTCAGTGCTGCTGACTGACGATGGCCGAGTTTTTGTGGGCTCGGTTTCCGGCGAGAGCCTGCAGAAGGTCGTCGCCACCGGGCGCGCTCTTTGACCACGCTGGATCGCACGACCGCACCCACAGATTCGCCAGCTCCACAGTCACTGGCGATCAGCACGACCAGCCTCACTCGACGGTTTGGTTCGCACACGGCTGTCGACGGAGTTGACCTGCACGTTCCGCGCGGTGCTGTATATGGGTTCCTCGGCCCGAACGGTTCAGGCAAGACGACGACGATCCGCATGTTGCTCGGGCTGATCGCACCTCACCAAGGAACGACGAGTGTGCTGGGTGGGTCGATACCGGCGGCTTCCGCCCAGGTGCTTCCTCTCGTCGGCTCGCTGGTGGAGGGCCCTGCCTTCCATCCCTACTTGTCCGGTCAGGACAACTTGCGACGGCTCGACGCCTTCGACGCCACGGCTGACCCCGCAACTTGCGATGCGCGGATCGCTGCAGCACTGGCTCGAGTCGGGCTTGCGGCCGCGGCCGGCAAGACCTACCGGCGTTACTCGTTGGGGATGAAGCAACGGCTCGGTCTCGCGGCCGCGCTTCTTCAACCGAGGGAGTTGCTGATCCTCGACGAGCCCACAAATGGCTTGGACCCACAGGGCACTCGTGAAGTTCGGAACCTCGTGCGTGACCTCGCCAGCGATGGCATAACGGTGTTCGTGTCCAGCCATCTGCTCAGCGAAGTCGAACAGGTGGCCACCCACGTCGGAATCATGAGCAATGGACGGCTCATTCGCGAAGGCTCGCTCGACGAGGTTCTCCAGGACACGGCCGCGGTCCTTCGCGTGATCACACCCGAGACAGCGAAGGCGGCCGTCGTACTCAACCGGCTCGGCGTGAGCCACGTCGTGGAACTGACGGAGCAGGTGACCGGCCGCCTCGGCGATATCGCGCCGGAACACGTGACAGCAGAATTGGTTGCGGCAGGAGTGTCCGTGCGCGGTCTTGCTGTCGAGCGACCGGCGCTGGAAGACCTGTTCGTCCAGCTCACCGGCGAGGGCTTCGATGTCGTCGGTTGACGCGATCACCGCTGAACGCGTGCGAGCCGCGTCGCCGCATCGAGGTGTGTTCGCTCGCCAGATCCGCAGCGAGCTGCGGTTGACCTTCCGCCGGCGGCGTAACGCCATCATCGTGCTGCTTCTGGCAGTGGTGCCGGTGTTCGTGGGGATAGCTGTCCAGGTCTCGACGCCCCGATCCGCGGAGGGTCCGCCGTTCATATTCCAGGTGAGCGGCAATGGCCTTTTCCTCGTACTCACCTCGCTGGCGGTGGCCCTGCCCGTCTTCTTGCCCCTTGCTGTCGCCATCGTCGCGGGCGACTCCGTCGCTGGCGAGGCCAATACCGGAACGTTGCGCTACCTGCTCACCATCCCGGTCAGTCGCACCCGCCTTCTGGTCGTCAAGGCAATCGGTGTGCTCACCTATACGGCAACAGCCATTGCGATCATCGCGCTTGTTGGGCTCGTGACAGGTGCTGCGCTATTCGGGCTGCACGATGTGACGCTCCTTTCCGGCGACACCGTGTCCATCTGGAGCGGGTTGCTGCGAGCTCTCGGCGTAGCCGCATTCGTCTTGGCGGACCTCGTCGGGCTTGCCGCCGTCGGGTTGTTCTTCTCCACTCTCACCGAAGTGCCGGTCGGCGCGATGGCGGCAACGCTCGGATCGACAATCGTGTTTGCCATCCTGGATTCGATTCCCCAGGTCGGGTCATTGCGCTCGATCCTTCTCACGCATCACTGGCAGGACTTCGCGGAACTGATGCGGCTGTCGCCGCGGCTGTCCGTCCTGGTGCCAGGGATCGTGCTGTCGCTTGCCTACACCGCCATCTTCGGCGCCGCCGCCTGGTCACGGATCACCACCATGGACGTCACGGCATAGCCTTACCGGACTGGCGGTATGAAGATCCGCGACGAGCGAGTTCTTCAGGCCATATTCATTGTGATCAGCGAGAATTGAGCGATGATTTTTCGGGTTATTGGCGCGGGGCTGGCCTTGGCGGCGGTGGGCATTGGCGCCGTTGTCGTCGTTCGCATCGTCAACGACCACGCTTCACCAACTCCTGAATGTGTCGCAACTGCTCGTGGGGAGCGGTTTGCGATGGATCTCGACCAAGCAGCCAACGGCGCGACCATCGCCGCCGTGGGCAAACGAGTTGGCATGCCGAACCACGCGGTGACTGTCGCGTTGGCCGCCGCGCTGCAGGAGTCGAAACTGCGGAACCTGAGCTACGGCGACCGCGACTCAGTCGGGTTGTTCCAGCAACGGCCATCGCAAGGTTGGGGGTCGCAAGCCGAAATTCTCGATCCGGTGTATGCCGCCAACGCGTTCTACATGCATCTCCGACGCGTACGCGGCTGGGAGACGATGCCGATCGAGGAAGCGGCGCAGCGTGTGCAACGCAGTGCCGGCGGCTATGCGTACGCACAGTGGGAGCCACAAGCGCGCGTGATGGCCCAGGCATTGACCGGTGAAGTTGTCGCCGGCCTCACGTGCGCCTACAACACGCCCGAGCCCGTCGAGGGCACGCTCAGCTCCGCAGCGACCCGCGAACTCGGCTCCGGCGTACTGACTTCGGCGTTGCCCTCACCCCGAGGCTGGACGGTCGCGTCGTGGGCGGTGGCCAACGCGTACCGGTATCGCGTCAGTCATGTGAGTTATGGCGGAAAGACCTGGACCAAGAACACCGGCGAGTGGCGCACGGATGCGACCGCAACCACCACCGTGCGAATCCGCCAAGAAGCGGTGTAGCTCAGCAGATCCGCGAGATCTCGCCGGTGTCGACGTCGTAGAGGAAGCCGCCGATCGTAGTGTCGCTGAGGTACGGCGACGACCGGGCACGCTGTACGTCCGCGCGGATCGCTTCCTGTTGATCGGTAGCGACCAGGAACGAGAGCTCGCGGGTATCAGGACCGCCGGCAGCTTCAATCGCCGCGTGGATGTCCTCCTCGGTGCCACCAGCCATGCGGCACTGCGTGTGCGCGACAACCATGACGCGGTCGACGCCGAGCAGGTGGCGCGCAAGCACGAGGGTGCGCACCACGTCGTCGGTCACCCGGGCGCCCGCGTTACGCACGATCTTCGCGTCGCCGGGGCGGAGGCCGAGCATCGCGAGCGGCTCGATCCGGGAGTCCATGCACGTCACGATCGCGAGACCGCGTGCTGCACGCGGTTCGAGCCCGGCCAAGTGGAAGCCGGCCACGTAGTCGGCGTTGGATGCCAGGACGTCGTCGAAGCCGCCCTCGTCGTGCCCGCTCACTCGGCGGTCAGGGGCATCGGGCCATAGACCTCGCGCTCGTCTTCGAGCAAGGTGACGGCGGCCACCCCGCACTCGAGCAACTCGCGCCACGTCTCACCCAGCCACGACTCGGCGTCGGACTGCGTCGGGAAGGACTCGGCAGTGGGCGCACCCGCGGGAGAGGTCTCCGCACCACCCTCATCCTCGTAGCGCCAATTCCAAGCCATCTGTGCTGTCTCCTTGTTCTTACTGGCGGTTACCTTCATCACGCCCTTTGACTTCGAGGGCCGAGGCATGGTCCCATCCGAGCCACAACTCCATATGCGCACGGGTGGGGGAAGCCGGTCCAATGCCGGCGCTGACCCGCAACCGTAGGCCGACCTGATTACAGGTCGGCAAGCCGGAACACCTGTCCGTGCGCGACTGGCTCCTCATTTCATCCGTCGAGGTCTACGGGGCGGAGCCCGGGTACCCACCCGATACGCCCCCGATCGCCGTTTCTGGCGTCGGGGGTTACGTCGTTTGGGGGCATCTGGGGCTCAGCGTGCCGTGCGACTCGCCCCGGAAGGACAAAAAAGTGCGCGCTCGTCTCAGCACCGTCGCCGGTATCGCCACCGCCATCACCGTCGTCCTCGCGTTGCCGGCTCTCGCCACGGACGGCCGCACGGTGACGCCGCCCCCATCCGCGGACAGTGCGGCCGATCGCGCGGCCGACTGGCTCGCCACCAAAGCTGCGGCGGCTGGCTTCCTCGCCGGGCCCACCGGCCAAGCGGACGTCAGCGCCACGACGTACGGCGTCCTCGCTTTCCACGCGGCCAAGCGGCAGAAGCTGGTTGCTGATCGAGCCGTGACCTGGCTGCGCGGGCATGCAGAGTCCTTCATCAAGGACTCGAGCAGCAACGACCAGCCCGGCTCACTCGCGCTCGTCATCCTCGCCGCGCATGCGCACGGTGTTGATCCCACCAACTTCGGAGCCAGCCATGACCTCGTGGCACGGTTGCTAGCGACCCAGCACACAACCGGGACGGATGCGGGGCTCTTCGGTTCGCAGGATCCGACGTACGACGGTGCGTTCCGGCAAGGCCTTTCGTTGGCCGCCCTCGGCGCGGTCGGGCAGGGCGGCGGGAGTGCCGCTTCTGCGGCCAAGCAGTGGCTCGTCGCCCAGCAGTGTGCGGACGGCGGATGGATGCCGTACCGCGCTGATCTTGCCGTGGCCTGTGCACCGAATCCGTCGTTGTTCGTCGACGAGCAGACCGACCAGGCAGGTGCTGCGTTGATGGGGCTGCGAGCCATCGGGTTCGACTTGTCGACGCTCGCGCACAACCCGCGGCCCTTCCTGCACGCGCAGCAGCGCTCCGGTGGTGGCTTCCGCTACAACACGAGCGGTGAGGCCGACCCGAACTCCACGGCGTACGGACTGCATGCCGTCATCGCACTAGGCGACAACCCGCAGTCGTCACCGTGGAAGGTCGGCGGCAAGTCGGCATTCGACGGGTTGCGCGCGTTCCAGCTGACCAACGGTGCGCTGTTCTACCCGTCCGGTGGAGGTACGCCGCAACCGAACATGCTCGCCACCGTGCAAGCCGCACCAGCCCTTGCTGGTTACACCTTGCCGGTGCCGCACACCGTTATCCCGTCGGCGCCGAAGCCCGTCGTGAAGCCAACTCCAGCGCCGAAGCCGGCGACGAGTGGGCGGAGCACACCCACGACCGAGGTGTTAGGCCAAACCGAAACGCTTCCGGACACCGGCGGCAACGTCCCAACCTGGCTGGTCCTCACTGGTGAGCTCCTCGTTGCGGGTGGCGCACTGTTGGTCGGTGGCTCACGGCGTACGCGCCGGAGATCAATCGGATGAATCCTCGACGGGCGCTCGTCGTCGCCGCGCCCCTGCTGGCTGTCGCGGCGTCGATCCCTGTGCCAGTGCCCGCATCGGCAGCAGCGTCGACAGTGTGCGTCGAGATCGTCGTCGACTACGGCCAGCTCTACAACGGGCAGGTCAGCGCGACGTGTGTGGTTGTGGCGAAGGGCTCGACCGGTGCACAGATCCTGGACGCACGCGCGACGAAGCTCGGCGTACAGAAACCCCGCTACCGCGCGGACGGCTTGCTCTGCGCGATCGATGGCAAGCCCGCCGCACCTGATTGCGCCGAACAGACTGGCGACGGCGGGTTCAAGTACTGGTCGTACTGGCACAAGCAGCTGAACAGCTCATGGAAGTACGCCCAGTCCGGCCCGTTCGACTACAGCGTCACCGGAGACCATCCGGGTGAAGGTTGGTCCTGGGTCGAAGGTCAGGAGAAGAACAGCCGCCCCCCTGCGGCGGTCTCCTACGAGCGCGTCTGCCCCTTGACCGCGCCGACGCCGAAGTCGACAAGCAGCAAGCCAACGAGCACCGTCGGCACGTCATCACCGGCGTCTTCACGGTCAGGATCGTCCTCAAGACAACCGACTGCGACAGTCGCACCGAAGAGCTCCACGAGTGCGGCCGCATCGGCTGCCGCCACCGGCTCTACGCCGTCGCCGGCTCAATCGGAAGTTGCGATCTCTGAACCTCCGCGCAAGAAGGACGCCGGAGGCACGCCGCTGACCGGCGTTCTCGCCGGTGCCGCGGTCGTCGTCGGCGTCGGCGGTGCGGCGTTCTGGCGGGCGCGAAGAGCGACGACACAGTGACGACGACGCGGCTGGCACGGCACCTGCATCCCGGGGCGTGGTGGCTCTGGGCCTTGTGTCTCGCCGCCGCCGCAACGCGCACGACGAACCCGATCGTGCTGCTGACGATCATCACGGTTGCGGGTTATGTGGTCGTGGCCCGTCGTGGGGACGCACCCTGGTCGTCGTCGTTTACGACGTTCATGAAGCTGGCATTGATCGTGTTGGCGTTTCGCATGGTGATCCAGGTGATCTTCGGCGGCAACATTCCCGGTCGCGAACTCGTGCGACTTCCCTCGGTGCCGTTGCCGGACTGGTTTGCCGGCGTTCGCATTGGTGGATCGATCACCGCCGAGTCGCTCGCAACTGCGCTGTACCAAGGACTGCAACTCGCCGCGATCATCTGTTGCGTCGGCGCAGCCAACGCACTCGCAAGCCCTGGCCGGCTTTTGAAGGCATTGCCGGGTGCGCTCTACGAGGTCGGGGTTGCAGTAGCGGTCGCATTGACCGTCGCTCCGCAGATGGTCGCCTCGGTGGGACGCATTCGTGATGCCCGACGACTGCGAGGGCGTCCGGTAAAAGGCCTCGCCGGGTGGCGCGGCCTCGGTATGCCGATTCTTGAAGACGCGCTGGAACGGTCGCTGGCCATGGCCGCGGCGATGGACAGTCGTGGCTTCGGTCGTCGGGCCGGTGTGCCCGCGTCGCAGCGCCGGCTCACCGCAGTGCTCGTGCTCGGAGGTCTCCTGGCGGTCCTCGTCGGGACGTACGGCCTGCTCGACACCGGATCGTCTGCGGCTCTCGGACTGCCCCTGCTAGCCGCCGGTGTTGCTGCAGCGACCGCAGGGCTCGTCGTCGGATCTCGGCGTACGACGCGAACGCGCTATCGGCCAGATCACTTTGCCGCGCTGGAATGGGCGGTCATCGCCAGTGGCGTAGTCGCGCTGATTGCCGTCGTCGTTGAAAGCCACCTCGGCGCCGCGGCGATGCACCCGTCGACGATCCCCCTCGTCGCTCCGCCACCACCATGGCTCGCAATCGGTGGTGTTCTCGTGGCGTTGCTGCCTGCGTGGGTGGCCCCGCCGCCACCACGAATGTCACGACGTGTCAGTGACGTCGTACGCCGTCCGGTCGAGGAGCGCACCCCGGTGGGAGTTGCGTCGTGATCGTCTTCGACCGCGTCAGCGTTTGGTACCCGGAAGCAACCGACCCCGTCATCCGCGATGTCTCGCTAGAGATCCCGGAAGGGGAGCTCTGCCTGGTGGTGGGTCGCACCGGCAGTGGCAAGTCGACCCTGCTGCGCGCGGTAACCGGGCTGGTTCCGCACTTCACGGGTGGACGCCTCGCCGGCCGAGTTGTCGTCGCTGGCCGAGATACCCGGACACATCCACCGCGCGAGCTTGCCGATGTCGTCGGCGTCGTCGGGCAAGACCCACGCGCCGGCTTCGTCACCGACACGGTTGAAGAAGAGCTCGCCTACGGCATGGAGTCGCTCGGCATCGCACCCGACGTGATGCGACGCCGCGTCGAGGAGACGCTGGATCTCCTCGGGCTCAACGCGTTGCGCGAGCAGCCGCTGATGACGTTGTCGTCGGGTGAGCAGCAACGCGTCGCCATCGGGTCAGTGCTCGCCGTCGGCCCGAAGATCCTCGTGCTCGACGAACCCACCAGCGCCCTCGATCCACCCGCGGCGGAAGAAGTGCTGGCCGCACTGACCCGACTCGTGCATGACCTCGGGTTGACCGTGCTGCTCGCCGAGCATCGGCTCGAACGCGTGGTGCAGTACGCCGACCGGATCATCTACGTACCCGGCCACGCGGCGCCGCTGACTATCGGCACGCCGGCCGCGGTCATGGCCCACTCCCCCGTCGCGCCGCCGGTTGTGACGCTGGGCCGATGGGCTGGTTGGTCGCCGCTGCCGCTGTCGGTCCGCGACGCGCGTCGCGAGGCCGGACCGTTGCGCGACAAACTCGCGGCGCTGCCGCCCCCATCAGTCATGACGCCACCGCCCGTATCAACGATCGCGGTCGTCCGCGGACTGGTCGCGGCGTACGGCCCGGAGCCCGTGCTGCGAAACATCACGCTCTCCGTTGGCGGCGGCGAGATTGTCGCGCTGATGGGACGCAACGGCGCCGGGAAGTCGACGCTGCTCGCGAACCTCGTGGGGTTGCGCAAGCCGCGTTCCGGCACGATCGAGATCGACGGCATCACGCCATACGACCGGGACCCGCGGGACGCCACCCGCCTCGCTGCACTCGTGCCGCAGACACCGTCGGACCTGTTGTACGCCGAGACCGTCGCAACGGAATGTGCGCAAGCCGACCGCGACGCGAATGCGACGGCTGGCACGACGCGAGCGCTGCTCGATCGAATTGCGCCGGACATCCCGGACGACATCCACCCGCGTGATCTCTCCGAGGGCCAACGGCTCGCGCTGGCCCTGTCGGTCGTGCTCGCTGCAGCTCCCCGCCTCGTGCTGCTCGACGAGCCGACGCGCGGTCTCGACTACCCCGCGAAGGAACGGTTGACCGCGGTGCTGCGCGACTACGCCGCCGGTGGCCAGGCAGTCATCGTCGCGACACACGACGTCGAGCTCGCTGCAGACCTGGCTACGCGAACCGTCGTACTCGCCGATGGCGACATCGTCGCCGACGGACCGACCCGTGAGGTCGTCACGCACTCCCCCGCCTTCGCGCCGCAAGTGGCGAAGGTATTCGCACCGCTGCCATGGCTGACGGTGTCCGACGTGACCGAGGCGCTGGCCGGATGACAACGTTCGGCGCTCTTCCGCAGCGGACCACCGCCGTGCGGCTGCGCCTGCGATCGGCCATCGCTCTCGCCGTCGTCTCACTCGTCGGACTCATGGGCTTCACCTGGCCGCTGCTCGTTTCTGGTGCTGGACGGGGAGAAGGATTCGCGCACGCCAACGACGCACCGTGGTTGTTCGTCGCGCTGTTGCCGTTGCTGCTCGCCGTCGTGCTTGCCGAGATCTCCGACGGAGGCATGGACGCCAAAGCGATCGCGTTGCTCGGCGTCCTTGCCGCCTGCGGCGCTGCACTGCGACCTCTCGGCACCGGCACGACCGGTGTGGAGCCGGTGTACTTCCTGCTGATCCTGTCGGCGCGCGTGCTGGGACGAGGGTTTGGATTCGTCCTCGGTGCGCTGACGCTGTTCGCGTCCGCGTTGTTGACGGCCGGCGTCGGACCGTGGCTGCCATTCCAGATGCTCGCCGCCGCGTGGGTCGGCTTCTTCGCGGGATGCCTCCCGCCCCTGCGCGGTCGCGCAGAGGTGTGGATGCTCGCGGTGTACGGCGTCGTCGCCGGTCTCCTCTACGGGCTTGTCATGAACCTGTGGTTCTGGCCGTTCGGTGCCGGCGTCGAAGTGGCTTCTAACCTCGCGTTCGATCCGCAGGCTTCGCTGGTGACGAACGTGCGGCACTTCATTGCCTTCGACCTGACCACCTCGCTGGGCTACGACATCCCACGAGCGGTGACCAACCTCGTGCTTGTCCTCGTCGCCGGCCGAGCCGTGCTCGGCGCGTTACGCCGGGCGGCCCGACGCGCGGCGTTCGATGCGCCGGTCGAGTTCAAGGAGGCCTGATGGAGGTTCTCCTGCTCGGCACCGGCGCGTCGGATGGTTGGCCGAACCCGTTCTGCACCTGCTCGTCGTGTCAGTGGGCGCGCACGGCCGGGGTGGTCCGCGGGCAGACTGCGGCGCTCGTCGACAACACCCTTCTGCTCGACTGTGGCCCAGAGGCACCACGCGCTGCGGTGCGACTCGGTCGTGACTTCACCGAAGTACGCCACATGTTGTTGACGCATGCGCACTCCGACCACATCGGACCGAACCTGTTGGAGTGGCGACGGTGGGCACGGCGTACCGAACCAATGGACGTCGTCGGGCCACCCGCTGTCATCGCGCTGTGCCAGGCCTGGGTCGATCGCGACGACCGGTCTCTGCGGTGGCACGAGGTGCATGCCGGCGACCGGTTGACGGTTGGGTCGTACGACGTTCGTGTGATCGAGGCAAGCCACGATCTCGCCTTCGGTCCCCCAGTTCTCTATGACCTCACCGATGCGGAGGGTCGACGGGTGCTGTGGGGACAGGACACTGGGCCCTTGACCGACGGTGCCATCGCAGCCATGCGCGGTGCGGCGTATGACGTGGTGTTCCTCGAAGAGACTGCCGGCGATGCAACGCTTGACGGGCATCTCAATCTGACGTCCTGGCCGCTGACCGTTGCCGAGCTGCGACGGGTCGGCGCAGTCACCGACGCCACCCGCCTGGTCGCGATCCATCTCGGCTGCCAGAACCCACCTCTGCCGGATCTGGCGCGGAGACTCGCGGTGTGGAACGCGGAAGCGCTGCCAGACGGTGCGGTCGTGACCGTCGGCGAGTCACAAGCTTCGCGTCAACCGACACCCAGACGGGTGCTCATCCTCGGCGGAGCCCGGTCGGGTAAGTCGCACGAGGCTGAGCGACGACTCTTGGCAGAACCCGACGTGACGTATGTCGCGACGGCACGGTCGGTCCCCGATGACAGCGAATGGACCGCACGGATCGAGAAACATCGAGCCCGCCGGCCAGCCCACTGGCGCACGGTGGAAACGCACGACCTCGTGGCCGTGCTGTCCCAACCGGGGCCGCTGCTCATCGACTGCATCACGCTGTGGATCGCTGCGCTGGTTGACGCCGATGCAGACGCTCAGTCGGCGACCGACGCGCTGGTTGGCGCATGGCGGGACACGTCTGCTCATGTCGTCGCGGTGAGCAACGAGGTTGGCAGCGGCGTCGTGCCCGCGTCCGCGACGGGGCGGGAGTTCCGCGACGAGCTCGGCGCACTGAACGCCCGGCTAGCAGCGGAAGCCGACGAAGTCTGGCTCGTCACCGCCGGTGTCGCGCAGAGGTTGCGTTGACCGTCGACATCCCCGACCTAGTGCGATCCGTCGGCGACCCCGACGAGACCGCCGCAGCGGCCGCACGGCAACGACAGCAGCGACTGACCAAGCCCGCCGGTGCACTCGGCCGTCTCGAGGACCTGTCTGTCTGGATGGCCGCGGTCCAGGGCCGCTGCCCTCCGCTCCCACCGCAACGCCCCGTGATCGCGGTGTTCGCCGCCGACCACGGCGTCGCAGCTGCGGGTGTCTCGGCGTACCCGGCCGAAGTCACGGCACAGATGCTGGCGAACTTCAGCGCCGGGGGCGCGGCAATCAACGTGCTCGCTCGGCTGGTCGGCGCGCGCGTGCGGGTCATCGATGTCGGGGTCGGGAAACCATCGGGCCGCATCGACGTCGAGGACGCGTTCACTCGCACTGCCGTTGAAGAAGCGTTTGGCATCGGTGCGCTCACGGCCGAGGAAGAAGTCGATGCGGGCACCGATCTGCTCATCGCGGGTGACATGGGAATCGGCAACACGACACCGGCGGCATGCATCACCGCCATCCTGACCGGCCGCGAGCCGGCGACAGTCGTGGGACGCGGCACCGGCGTCGATGACGCCACACTTGCTCGCAAGACCGCAGTCGTCACCTCGGCCGTCGAACGCGGTCACCAATTCGCCGACGACCCAATGGCCTTGCTCTCCGTCGTCGGCGGCGCCGACCTTGCAGCAACAGCGGGCTTCCTGCTCGGGGCAGCCGCCCGGCGTACACCCGTCGTCCTCGACGGTGTGGTGTCGACAACGGCCGCTCTCCTGGCTTCCGCGCTCGCCCCGCGCGCCCTCGGGTGGTGGTACGCCGGACATCGCTCGACCGAGCCCGCACAGCGAGCCGCGTTGGAGCACCTCGGCCTTACCCCCTTGCTCGACCTCGGCCTTCGGCTCGGTGAGGGCACGGGTGCGGCGCTCGCCGTTCCGTTGCTGACGGCCGCTGCTGCAACACTTGCTGAGATGGCGACGTTCGACGAAGCCGGGGTGTCGGACCGGCCCGATGCCTGAGTCGCGCGCACGCACACTGGTCGACGGTCTGCGGCTCGCGGTCACGACATTCACCGTGCTACCGCTGCGCCCGGCGCGGGTGGACCGGCGTACTGCAGCCGTTGCGATGGCAACCGCTCCAGCAATCGGCTTCGCGATCGGCGGAGCAGCCGCGGGGGTGCTGTATGTCGGGCGTCAGCTGTGGGACTCCACCAGCCCCAACGCGTGGTTGGCGTCGCTGTTCGGGCTGATCGCTCTGGTCGTGATGACCGGCGCCCTGCATTTGGACGGCTTGGCCGACACCGTTGACGGACTCGCTGCACACGGCGACCGCGAACGCAGACTCGCAGCGATGCAGGACTCGCATGTCGGGGTCTTCGGTGTGGTGGCCATCGTGCTCGTCCTGCTGATGCAGCTGGGTGGGATCAGCACGTCGTTGGTGCACGGCCTCAGCACGATCGCCGTGCTCACGGCCGTTGTAACCGGCCGCCTTGCCGTCACCTGGTCGTGCGTTCGTGGCGTTCCCGCCGCGCGCAGCGACGGACTCGGAGCGACGGTCGCGGGCACCGTGAGCCGGCTGACGGCAGCGATCGTCACGGTGATCGCCGTCGGCCTACTCGTCGCTATCGGTCAACTGCACGATCACGGCGGGTGGAATGAAGTGGTGCGTGTCGTTGCATCTGCCGCAGCCGGGTTGTGCGCAGCGTGGGCACTACGCCTGATCGCGTTCCGCCGGATCGGTGGCATCACCGGCGATGTCATCGGCGCCGCCGTAGAGATCGCCACCGCCATCGCTGTAGTCGGAGTAGCGCTTCGCGCACCAATCCTGCACTGAGGTTGCAACCAAGGAGGAACCCGTGATCAGCCACGACCTGTTCACCATCGGCATCCCCATCTCCGAGAAGGTCATCCGAACCGTTGCGGTCTACATCGGGATTGCCGTCCTGATCCGTCTCGGTGGAAAGCGGGACCTAGCCCAGCTCAATTCGTTTGATCTCGTCGTCATCTTGCTGCTCTCCAACGTCGTTCAAAACTCCATCATCGGCAACGACAACTCACTTCTCGGTGGGCTGCTCGGGGCGACGGTGCTCATCGCGGTCAACAGCTTCGTCGTCCGAACCGCCGGACAGAACAAGCACACGGCTGCGCTCTTCGAAGGAACGCCGACAATCCTGGCGCGAGACGGTCGTTTCGACGCTTCAGCGCTTCGTCGCGAAGGCTTGCGACGAGCTGACTTGGAGACCACGCTCCGGGTACAAGGAGCGGCCGACGTACGGCAGACGGACGAGGTCGTTCTCGAACCAGGGGGCTCCGTCGTCGTCACGCTGAAGCCGGAACATCAGACTGCGACCAAGGGCGACGTTGAGCAGATTCAGGCCGCGATCCACCGCCTAGAGGAGCAGCTGACCACCCTCACGCGCCGTTAGCGCGGGGATGCGTCCACGAACGGTGGCTTCACGACCTGCATGATGCCGGGGCGGCCGCGCACATCGACGACAACCTCGTCGCCTTCGTTGACGGAGCTGTCGAGCAGCGCGAGCCCGATGCCCTTGCGAAGGGTCGGCGAGAACGTTCCGCTCGTCACGTGGCCGACGTCGGTGCCGTCACTCGACCTGACCGGCATCTCGGGCCGCGGGATCGCCCGATCGTTGGCCAGCAAGCCCCGCAGCCGACGCGACGGGCCGTTCGCACGTTCGGCGACAAGCACGTCGCGTCCCCAAAACGTTGGCTTGTCCCAGCCGACGGCCCACCCGAGACCGGCCTGCACGGGTGTCACGTCCAACGACAACTCGTGACCATGCAACGGGTAACCCATCTCGGTGCGCAACGTGTCCCGGGCACCGAGCCCACACGGCAGTACGCCGAACGGCGTTCCCGCCTCTAGCAACGCATCCCAGATCGCACCGGCATCCTCGGCCGCCGGCAACAGCTCGTAGCCGTGCTCACCGGTGTAACCGGTGCGGCAGACGACAACCACGTCGCCATGCCAGTCGGTCTCCGTGAACGACATGTAGCCGTGCGTCGTTGGCAGACCGATGCTGTCCAACAGATCGCCTGACCGCGGACCCTGTACGGCGATAACGCCGTAGTCCTCGTGCCGGTCGGCAATCTCGAGCTCTGGCGGCGCAGACGCACGGAGCCGACGTACGACCTCTGCGGTGTTCGCGGCGTTAGGCACCAGGAGGACGTCATCGTCCGAGCGCAGGTAGACGATCAGGTCGTCGACAACACCGCCGCTCGCGTCGTCGCAGCACAATGTGTACTGCGCCTGACCCGGCTTGATGCGGTCGAGTGCGTTGGTCAGGCAACCATCGACGTACGCCGCAGCCCCCGGACCTCGCACCGTGGCCTTGCCGAGATGGCTGACGTCGAAGACGCCAACGGCGGTCCGCACTGCCTCGTGCTCACGCAGGACACCGCCACCCGGATACTCGATCGGCATCTCCCAGCCGCCGAAGTCCGCCATCTTGGCGCCGAGTGCCCGATGCCGGTCGTCCAATGGCGAGTGCTTGAGCGAGCCGGTGCTGTCTGCCACGAGCCGCGACGTTAACGCACGTAGCGAGAATCACCACGACTACCATCGACAGCCTCACCGCCACCCACTCCTCGATGATGCGGAGCCCATGTGACGACCGTCCGGCTTGTCTCGGCCGACCCCGCAACGGTCAAAGCCGACGCGGTGATCATCGGGGTGGCGAGCACGCCAGATGGACCGTTGCTCGCACCCGGCACCGAAACGGTCGATGCGGGTTTCGACGGTCGCTTGACGGCGACGCTCGCAGAGATGGGTGTGACGGGACGACGCGATGAGGTCGTTCGCATCCCGACGCTCGGGGCCATCAACGCTCCCGTGCTCGTCGCCACCGGGCTCGGCGACGCACCGCCAGCGGAGACGCCGTACGACCACGAAGCCCTGCGTCGAGCAGCAGGTGCAGCCATGCGCGGACTCGACGGTGTCGACAACGTCGCGACCACATTGGCGCTGACTGGCGGCGCTGCAATCCCAGCGACGGTGTCCGCCGTGGCCGAAGGTCTGCTACTCGGGGGCTACCGCTTCCGGAAGTACCGCACGACGGGTGCGCAACTGCCGCCTCCCGAGAGCGCGACCGTGCTCACACACGCAACCGCCGGCAAGGATCTGAAGGACGCGGTGCGCCGTGCCGAGATCGTTTGCGCGGGCGTTGCCCTGACGCGTGATCTCTCGAACACTCCCGCGGCGGACCTCCACCCGGCCGCGCTCGCCGATGCCGCCCGCACAATCGCCGAGGACACCGGGCTCGCGATCGAGGTGCTCAACGAGAAGGCCCTGCGCAAGGGCGGGTACGGCGGGCTGCTCGGCGTCGGTGCTGGCTCCGAGAACCCACCACGGCTCATCCGACTCGCCTACGAGCACCCCCGCGCGAAGAAGACCGTCGCGTTGGTCGGCAAAGGCGTGACGTTTGATTCGGGCGGCCTTTCACTGAAGCCCGCGCAGGCGATGGAGTGGATGAAGGCAGACATGAGCGGGGCCGCTGCGGTCATCGCAACGATGCAGGTGGTCGCGGCGCTGAAACCGCGCGTCAACGTCATCGGTTACGCACCGGCTGCGGAGAACATGCCCGGGGGTACGGCGATCCGCCCGTCTGACGTGTTGACGATGCGTGGCGGTAAGACGGTCGAGGTCGTCAACACCGATGCCGAGGGCCGACTCATCCTCGCGGACGCGATTTCGCGCGCGAGCGAGGACAACCCCGACCTGATCATCGACGTGGCCACGTTGACGGGCGCCCAACTTGTGGCGCTCGGCAGTCACACCGGCGCCGTGATGTCCAACAACGACGACCTGCGTACGGCGATCGTTGATGCCGCGGGCCGCGCCGGGGAAGCACTGTGGCCGATGCCGCTCCCACCCGAGCTGCGCCCTTCGCTGGATTCGGGGATCGCCGACCTATCGAACCTCGGCGAGCGGATGGGCGGAATGCTTGTTGCCGGCTTGTTCCTCAAAGAGTTCGTGCCCGACGGTGTGCCGTGGGCGCACGTCGACATCGCCGGCCCGGCGTACAACCAGGGCGAGGCCTACGGCTACACGCCGAAGGGGGGCACCGGCGCCGCGGTACGCACGCTCGTCCAGCTGATCGACGACGTCGCCGCCGGAGTTTTCTGAGAATTGCCTGTAACGGACCACTTGCGAGCGCGATGTACCTCCTGACAGTGCCTGACCCCACCCGGAGGACCTCATGCTCCGCACCATCGCTGCCGCCGCTCGTGACCGGCTTCGCGTCCTTGTTCTTCTCTTCGGCCTTGCCGCCGCTGGGGGCACCGGCACCGCGGTGGCCCTGACTGCCGCGAGCTCGACTGCCCCTCCATCTGTCGTCCAAAACACGACCGACGACGGCACCGCTGACCAAGGTCCCGGCGACGCCCCCGGAACGGCCGGCAGTTCGCCGAGCCCGCGCAGCACGCCTTCCGCGAACAGCACCGACGACGACGGCACCGCGGACCAAGGCCCCGGCGACGCCCCGGGTACCGAGGCAACCGATGACCCGACGCCAGAACCAAGCGAGAGCGCGGGCGACGACGGTGAGCACGCCGACGACGACGGCCCGAACGACGATGGTCAGCACGGAGACAACAGCGGTCCCGGCAACACCAACGACGATGGCGACAACAACGACCACAGCGGTCCCGGCCACGGCGACAACAGTGGCGACAACGCTGACGACAACAGCAACAGCGGCCCCGGCAGCGGCAACGACTGACGGCAGAACCAAATAGCTCAGGCCAGAAGCGAGGCGCTCATCCCCGAGGGCGCCTCGCTTCTGTCATGTCCGGCTAGTCGCCGTCTGCGGACTTGCGCGCGTTCCAGTCCCGCATGCGCTGCGGGTAGCCCACGATCTGCGCGTCGTACACCGGAATGCCGATCCGCCGCGCGAAGTCGGCCGCAGCCTTCGGGCCGTCGACCCGACGCCGGGTCCACTCCCCCGTCGCCGCGACAAGCAGCACGGTCGTGTCCGTGACTGCGGTCTGCGGCTCCACGAATGCTTCGACACCGCGACGTGACTGCGCCCACTCCTCGAGGTGGCGCACGCCCTCGCCGTGGTTGGCGCGGGCAGGCGCAGCGGTACGGCGCCGCCGGAACAGAGGCATCCGCGCACGGTAGCCGCCGAGGCCGCCAGACCGCCGCCCCCCTAGCGCGCCCGCGAGTGGAAGAATGAAACCGCAGCCAGCAACGTGGTCGACTCGAGGAGCCTCCGTGGCGAACGGCAGTGGGAGCGGTCCAGCGGACCTCGTCATCCTCGGAGCAGGCAGCGGCGGGTATGCGAGCGCGCTCCGCGCCGCCGAGCTCGGGCTGCGCGTGGTGATGGTCGAGCGCGACAAGGTCGGCGGCACCTGCCTCCACCGCGGCTGTATCCCGACCAAAGCCCTGCTGCACGCCGCCGAGGTCGCCGACTCGACCCGCGAGTCCGAGGCGGTCGGCGTGAAGGCCAGCCTCGACGGCATCAACATGGCCGGAGTCAACGGCTACAAGGACAAGGTCGTCGACCGCCTGTACAAGGGTCTGACCGGTTTGGTGAAGAGCCGCAAGATCGAGGTGGTCGAAGGCGACGGGAAACTCGTCAGCCCGACCGCTATCAAGGTTGGCGACCAGACGATCGAGGGTCGCCACGTTCTGCTGGCCACTGGTTCGCAGCCTCGACAGATCCCGGGCATCGACATCGACCACGAGCGCGTCATCACAAGCGAGGACGCACTGCGGCTTGATCGCGTGCCGGCGTCCGTCATCGTGCTCGGCGGCGGTGTGATCGGCGTGGAGTTCGCCAGCGTCTGGAAGTCGTTCGGTGCCGAGGTGACGATCGTCGAGATGTTGCCGAGACTCCTTCCGCCGGAGGACGAGTCGAGCTCCAAGCTGATCGAGCGCGCCTTCCGCCGTCGGAAAATCAACTTCCAGGTCGGCGCAAAGGTCGAAGGCGTCAAGACGACCGGCGACGGCGTGACCGTGACGATCGAAGGCGGCACGACGCTCGAGGCCGAGCTTCTGCTGGTGGCACCCGGACGCGGCCCAGTGTCGGAGGGCTTGGGGTACGTCGAGGTCGGTATCGCCATGGATCGTGGCTTCGTCACCGTTGACGAGCACTGCCAGACGAACATCGACACGATCTCCGCCGTTGGCGACCTGCGTCCCGGTTTGCAGCTGGCGCACCTGGCATTCGCCGAGGGCATCATGGTTGCGGAACGTCTCGGCGGTCTGAACCCCGCGCCGATCGACTACGACAACGTGCCGCGCATCACCTATTCCGACCCAGAGGTCGCGTCCATCGGCATCACTGCCGCGCAGGCAACCGAACGCGGCATCGAAACGACAGAGTTCACCTACGACCTCGCTGGCAACGGGCGCGCGCAGATTTTGCAGACAGCGGGTGCCGTCAAGGTGATCGCTGCGAAGGACGGTCCGGTGGTCGGCGTACACATGGTTGGTGCTCGCGTCGGTGACCTCATCGCCGAGGCCCAGCTCATCACCAACTGGGAAGCACTGCCCGCCGAAGTTGCTCAGCTCATTCATCCGCATCCGACGATGTCCGAAGCACTCGGTGAGGCGCATCTCGCGCTTGCCGGCAAGCCACTGCACGCCCACGCCTAGGAGGCGCTGCTCATCATGTCCGTCTCCGTCACGATGCCGAGACTCGGCGAGAGTGTGTCCGAGGGCACGGTCACCCGTTGGCTGAAGAAGGAGGGCGAGCGGGTCGAAGCCGACGAGCCGCTGCTCGAGGTCTCCACCGACAAGGTCGACACCGAGATCCCGTCGCCCGCGTCGGGCGTACTGCAGAGCATCAAGGTGGCGGAGGACGAGACCGTCGAGGTCGGCGCCGAGCTCGCGGTCATCGGTGACGGCGACGGTGACGGGTCCGGCGCTTCGGCTGAGGCACCCACCGAAGAAAAGGAGCAGCCGGCCGCGGAGGAAGCCGCGCCGGTCGAGCAGCGCGAAGCGGTGGCGGCGGAGCCCGAGCCCGAGCCCGAACCGGAGCCCGCGCAGCCGACTGCCCAAGAATCGCCGAAAGAGCCGCCCGCGCCAGCTCCCAGCGACGGCGACGGTGGCGCGGACCCGTCGTACGTGACCCCGCTCGTACGCCGACTCGCCTCCGAGCAGGGTGTCGACCTGTCGCAGATCAGCGGCACCGGTGTGGGCGGTCGCATCCGTAAGCAGGACGTCCTCGACGCAGCAAAGGCCGGCGGTGGTCGCAAGCCGGCGGCTGAGCCGGCCGCGGCGTCAGCACCCGCGGCCGCTGCCGCGACAAGCACTGCCCCCAGCCAACGCGACCCGCAACGTGCCGCTGCGGTCACGCAGGCACGCGGTCGCACCGAGAAGCTGTCGCGCCTGCGCAGTGTCATCGCTGCTCGCATGGTCGAGTCGTTGCAGACCTCGGCGCAGTTGACGACGGTCGTCGAGGTCGACGTCACTCGCATCGCGACGGTGCGCCGGCAGGCGAAGGATGCGTTCGAGAAGCGCGAAGGCGTGAAACTGTCCTTCCTGCCGTTCTTCGCCATCGCGACGTGTGAAGCGCTGAAGGCCCACCCGTCCCTCAATGCGTCGATCGACGTCGAGAAGGGCGAGGTCACCTATCACGACGCCGAGCACCTTGGCATTGCGGTCGACACGGACCGGGGACTGTTGGTGCCCGTCATCCGCAACGCCGGTGACCTCAACCTCGGCGGGTTGGCACGCAAGATCGCCGACCTGGCCGAACGCACCCGCTCCAACAAGGTCACCCCCGACGAGCTCGGCGGCGGCACGTTCACGTTGACCAACACCGGATCGCGCGGTGCGCTGTTCGACACCCCGATCATCAACCAACCGCAGGTCGGAATCCTCGGCACTGGCGCCGTCGTCAAGCGCCCGGTCGTGGTCGACGACCGCGGTGTGGGTGAAGTCATCGCGATCCGCTCGATGGTCTACCTCGCGCTGACCTACGACCACCGTCTCGTCGACGGTGCCGATGCCGCCCGCTTCCTCGTCACGGTGAAGGAGCGCCTAGAGGAAGGCGCGTTCGAAGCCGACCTTGGTCTCTAACGCGTGAAGGTTGCTGTCACTGGCTCGAATGGTCTGATCGGCTTCGCGCTTGTCACGTCGTTGGTGGGCGACGGTCACGAGGTACGCCGACTTGTCCGGCGTACGCCGTCCGCACCCGGTGAGGTCCGCTGGGACCCCGCAGCTCGAACGATCGATCTGGATGGTCTCGCCGGAGTCGATGCCGTCGTGCACCTCGCGGGTGCGGGTGTCGGTGACAAGCGATGGACCACGACCTACAAGCAGGAGATCCGCAACTCACGCGTCGACGGGACCGCGACGATTGCCAAGGCAATAGCAGCACTCGATCCCAAACCGCGCGTGCTGCTGGCCGGATCCGCAATCGGCTACTACGGCGACACCGGCGACCATGAGGTCGACGAGTCGGCACCGAACGGCGACGGGTTCTTTGCTGAGGTCGTCCGCGACTGGGAAAAAGCTGCTCGCCCCGCCCAGGACGCCGGCGTGCGCACGGTTCACCTGCGCACGGGTGTCGTGATGGCGGACACGGGCGGCAGCCTCGGCGGCAAGGTCTCGGCACTCGGCGTACCTGTCTCGGTGCTCGGCTTGTTCAAGGCAGGTATCGGAGGACCGCTCGGGTCGGGAAAACAGTGGGTGTCATGGATATCCCTGACCGACCAGATCGCGGCCATGCGCTTTCTCCTCGACGACGACGCCGTCAGCGGGCCGGTTAACCTCACAGCTCCTCGGCCGGTGCGCAACAAGGAATGGGTCCGAGCCATCGGTCATGCGTTGCACCGTCCGGCGGTTGTGCCCGTGCCGGCCTTTGCGCTCCGTGGCGTCATCGGCGAATTCGCCGACGAGGGACCACTCGTCAGCCAAAAGGTGCTGCCACGTCGGCTCGAGCAGGCCGGCTTTACCTTCACCCACACCGACATCGATTCCGCGCTCGCGGTTGAGCTCGGCTAGACGCTGCGGACGGTGGCGATGCGCCACGCGCCGCCGATGCGCTTCAACTCAACCCGCCAGCTGCGCAAGCCACGCGCAGGGTGATGCGCGGCAACGCGGCCGCGAGCATCGACAATGTCGTACGCCGGCAACTGGTCGACAACGTGCAACAAGGCGCTCGACGCATCGGCCTTGACCGCGGTAACCGACACGATCGTCAGCCGCAACCCGCGCGCCCGAAGGTCGCGCCGGGTTAGCGAACCCAACGCTGCCTCGTCGACGGCCAACGGCGTGGACGATTCGACGTAGAGGAGTCGCAGCTCATCGGCATCCCCGGTGGCGAACGCGCGATCACGTCGAGTGTCCAGTTGCTGCATCACGGTGCGCCAATCAACTGTGGCAACTGTGGCAACTGTGGGCGGCGGTGACGAGGCAATCGCCGGGATCGTCGGTGCGCGATCTGGACTCGTTCTCGCCCAACTGACGCCGCCGGCCACGGCGCCAATCAGCGCGACAACGGCGGCAAGCACGGGCAGCAACCGCCGGCGTGCATGGCGCACCGGCCGCGGCGCACGCACGACAGCCTGGCGACCGCGGGGGCGGCGCAAGCGGACCGGTGTGGCCGGAGCGGATCGCAGTAGTTCGTAGGCCAGTTGGTTGGCATCGCTGTCCGCCGCAAGTGCGTTCCGAAGCGCGGCGGTGGAGTGCTCGTCCAGCATCGATGTCAGCAGCGCGCGCAACGAACGCGTGTCATCGACGCGGTCGTCTCGGTCTGCCCCGCCGGGCCACAAGAGGCCGGGACAGCCATCGGCGTCGAACACCACGGCATGCGCATCGACGTGACCATGCACGAGCCCTCGCTCGTGTGCGGCCGCGAGCGCGTTGCAGAGCGGAACTCCGATCGTGACAACTTCACCGTCCGACACATGCGTGCGTAGGTCCAGCAATCCGCTAAGAGTCCCGCCAGTGGGCAGATCGTGGACGATCACCGTTGCATCGGCTGTCTCGACGATGGCGCGTGCCTGCACCACGAACGGCACAGCACTCAGGCGCGCAAAGACTCTGCGCACAGCGGCGCCGGGGTACGCCGATGTTGGTAGTCGACGCAGGGACACCGCCCCACCTGTTGACCGGTCGCGGCCGCGCCACAGGTCGACACCCGCCGATTGCGTAATCGGTGCCACGACGATGTAGCCGTCGAGCTCCCAGCCGTCGGTCACCCGCGCAGTGTGAACTGATGGGCGCATCCCTGCAGGAGTTCTCCACAGGCCGCGGGAGCGTCGTACTCTGAACACGTGAGTGCGCTGGCGTTCCGTCGCCTGCCTGGCTTGGTTGCCTACGACGAGGCCTGGCAATTGCAGCGCGCACTGCACGCGTCTCGGATCGCGGATGAGGTACCCGACACAGTGCTGCTGCTCGAGCACGAACCCGTCTACACCGCGGGCAAGCGCACCGAGCCGTGGGAGCGGCCCAGCGACGGGACACCCGTTGTCGATGTCGACCGTGGCGGCCGGATCACCTGGCATGGCCCTGGCCAGCTGACCGGCTACCCGATCGTCGCGTTGCCGCGCCCCATCGATGTCGTCGCCTATGTGCGCCGTATGGAGGACGCGCTCATCGGTGCGTGTGCTGACGTGGGTCTCGAGACGGGACGCATTCACGGTCGTACGGGCGTTTGGGTTCTCGCCGACGACCGCGGCCCCGACCGCAAGGTCGCCGCCATCGGCGTACGTGTATCTCGCTGTGTGACGATGCACGGATTCGCCTTGAACTGCGACTGTGCGATGACCGCGTTCGATCAGATCGTGCCGTGCGGGATCACGGATGCGACGGTGACATCACTGTCCCGCGAGCTCGGTCGCGATGTCACCGTTGCCGACGTACTCCCCCTCGTCGAACGGCAGCTGGACGCAAAACTGACCCTGGTCAGCGTCTAGCGCGTCGGATCGCTCGGCGGCCAACCTGTCGCTTTGATGTGATCCGCTATCCGCCGCATCGCACTGCCTGACCCAAACCATCCGGCTACCGCGAAACTGATTCGTTCGTCGGAGCTTTCGACGAGAATCGGCCAGGGTCGCCGCGCCAGAATCCGCCACATCGCAAGGAGCGGTATCGCGAGAAACACCAATAGCCACTCGAAGCCAAACAAGGCCACACCCGCGATCGGTCCCAGGCTGTAAGCCAGCACGATTATCAATACCAACGCAGCGAGGCCGACCAAGAAGTCGTCGAGTGGCAGATCGCTGAACTGCGCTAGGCAGCTCGTATCGAACAGCCGCAATCTCGGGGACCAGGGGAAAATAACCCGGCGAACGGTCCACAGGCGTCCATCGGGCGCGAACACCTGTTGCACGGCAAGATGCTCGCACGGTCTCGCCGATCTTGAGGTTTGGCACGTTGAAAACGCCTCCGCACGGTTGCAAAGCTCAAGATCGGCGAAATGAGGAGTGGGCGGCGTCGTAGTCTGATGACATGAGTGTTGTCGAACCGGAAGGCCGCAAGATGTTGCGGCTCGAGGTTCGCAACGCGCAGACACCCATCGAGCGCAAGCCGCCGTGGATCAAGACGCGGGCACGCATGGGGCCGGAGTACACCGAGCTCAAGGAGCTAGTACGCCGCGAAGGTCTGCACACCGTCTGCGAAGAAGCGGGCTGCCCGAACATCTTCGAGTGCTGGGAGGACCGCGAGGCGACGTTCCTCATCGGCGGCGACCAGTGCACGCGACGGTGTGACTTCTGCCAGATCGAAACCGGCAAGCCCGACCCGCTCGACCGCGACGAGCCGCGACGCGTTGCCGAATCGGTCGCGACGATGGGTCTGCGTTACGCCACGATCACCGGCGTCGCACGTGATGACCTCGACGACGAGGGCGCCTGGTTGTACGCCGAGACGGTTCGCCAGATTCACGCAGCCGTACCCGGTTGCGGAGTCGAGCTGCTCGCACCTGACTTCAGCGCCAAGCCTCAGCTGCTCGACGCGGTCTTCGCCTCGGCACCCGAAGTCTTCGCGCACAACATCGAGACGGTGCCGAGGATCTTCCGACGGATCCGCCCAGCGTTCGACTACGACCGATCGCTCGAGGTGATCCGTCGTGCACACGACACCGGCCTGGTCACGAAGTCCAATCTCATCCTCGGCATGGGTGAGACGAGCGACGAGATCCGGGCGGCGCTTCGCGACTTGCGTGCCGCGCACTGCGACCTCGTCACGATCACGCAGTACCTCCGCCCCTCGCAGCGGCATCACCCCGTCGAGCGCTGGGTGCATCCAGACGAGTTCGCCGAGTTCGCCACCGAGGCGGAGTCGCTGGGCTTCGCCGGCGTGATGAGTGGCCCGCTGGTGCGCTCGTCCTACCGCGCCGGTCGCCTCTATTCGCAAGCAGTCGCGTCGCGCGCTGCCGTTTGAGGCCCTGACCCTCGCGGCGTATCGCGAGCGGACCCAGAAGATTCATATCTCTGTCACCTCGATGCAACACATCGCGATCACGCTGGGAACCGCAGCAGAGGTGAACTCGTCAGTCTTATTGGAGCTCTACTTCGGAGGTGCACACATGAGAGTTGTCAACGCCGGCACGTACGCCGTCGCTCCCCGCGAGGCACTGTCCGGCGCCGCCCGTCGCGTCCTCAGCACCAGCGAGATGTTCGTGATGGTCCTCGTCCCCCAGGGTGGTCAGCGGACCGCTCGCCGAAATGCGCTCAAATCCGTGCGCTCCGACATCGACGCGGCACGTGACCGCGCCGAGGCGCTGGCCGCGATCGTGCCGGCGCAAGCAGGCGGTCACCCCCGCATGCCGGAGCACGCCGCCAGCTGATCACCACCGCTCACGGCCGGACCGTGAGCGGTCAGAACTCGGCGCCCACGTATCCTCGCCGCGTGGCAAGAGGCGACAAGAAGGCAACCAAGGCGAGTCGAGCAGCCCGCAAGCAGCAGCGGCGCGAGCAGTTCGATCGTGTGCGGCTGGCCTTCACGATGGCCCGCCGGCACGACAAGTGGCTCGTGCCGCTGATCATCATCACGCCGATCGTGGTGCTCGGGGGCTTCATCGCCCTGAGCCTGTTCGTGATCGGGCACATCATCTACGTCAGCCTCATCGCGGTGCTGTTCGCGTTCTTGGCCACGCTGGTCGTGTTCGGCCGACGGGCGACCGCGGCGGCGTACGTCGAGGTGGAAGGCCGCCCGGGCGCCGCAGCCGGCGTACTCCAAGGCCTACGCGGAGCCTGGCGCGTGCAGCCTGCAGTCGCGATCACCCGCAACCAGGACTTCGTGCACCGCGCCATCGGCCGGCCCGGTGTCGTTCTTGTCGGCGAAGGCGCTCCGCACCGTGTCGGCCAGCTGCTGGTCCAGGAGAAGCGCCGGGTCAGCCGCGCCGTGCCGGAGATCCCGATTTACGAGGTCAATGTCGGCGATGCGGACGGCCAGGTCTCGATCCGCAAGCTCCAGGCGCACATGAACAAGCTGCCGCGCAACATGAAGCCCGCGAAGGTTCGGGAGCTCGACAGCCGGCTGCGGGCTCTCGGGGCCAGTCAGCCGCCGCTGCCGAAGGGCCCGATCCCCGGGTTCCGCCCCGGCCAGACGCCTCGCGTCCCTCGCGGCAAGCGCTAGACGCGCCGCAAGGAGTCCCGCGCGGCAAGCGCTAGACGCGCCGCTCGGGCCTACCCCCGCGGCAAGCGCTAGCGGCTTCGCACCAGGCGAGTGCCGGCGAGGCGGTCGTGCAGGCCTCGGCCGTCCCGGTCGATGATCACGACCGGAATGATCAACAGAACCAGGAACGTCCGGATCGCCGCGCGCCGGAATCCGACGGGAGTGCCGTCCAGCGCGCGGACTTCGATCCCCGTCAGGCGCTGCCCCAACGATGCGCCGGTCAAGGCCGTCAGCAGGAACTTCTCGATCGAGAAGGCCGCGAATACCGCGGTCGAGTACGCCGTACTCGGCGGATCGGTGAATGCGAGGGCCACCAGCACGGACGCCACCGTGTCGATCACGTAGGCGGCCAGCCGTCGCCCATATCCGACCGTTTCGCCCAGCCCGTCCACCTCTACCTCCACAGCCTGTGTACGCCACGTAACGCCGGTGAAACAAAGACCTTACGGTCGAGAAATGGCCGCTGCTTACCCTTCCACGGTCGGCCCGAGATTGGGCCGCTAGGGTCGTGGCGGCGTCTTACTGGGCCGGAGCGGCGTCTCAATGACGCGACAGGGAGTGGAGCTACCGCATGTTCGAAAGTGCCGATGAAGTCTTTGCCTACATCAAGAAAGAAGACGTCCAGTTCATCGACGTCCGCTTCTGCGACCTCCCGGGTGTGATGCAGCACTTCACGTTCCCCAAGGAGAACTTCTCACCGTCGGTTTTCACCGATGGGCTGATGTTCGACGGGTCGTCGATCCGCGGTTTCCAGCAGATTCACGAGTCGGACATGCTCCTGCTGCCGGACCCGACGACGGCCGTCGTGGACCCGTTCCGGCAGCACAAGACACTCAACATGACGTTCTTCATCCACGACCCGCTCACCGGCGAGGCCTACAGCCGCGACCCGCGCAACATCGCGCGCAAGGCCGAGGCGTACCTCAAGGGAACGTCGATCGCCGACACCTGTTACTTCGGGCCGGAGGCGGAGTTCTACATCTTCGACGACGTGCGCTACGACACGACGCCGAACTCCTCCTACTACTACCTCGACTCCGTCGAGGCCGCCTGGAACAGCGGCCGCCGTGAGGCGGAGATGGACGGCGCGAGCCACAACCTCGGCTACAAGCCCCGCTACAAGGGTGGCTACTTCCCGGTCCCGCCGACCGACCACTTCACCGACTTGCGCAGCGAGATGGTGCGTCAGCTGGTCGACACCGGTATCGAGGTCGAGATGCAGCACCACGAGGTCGGTACGGCCGGTCAGGCCGAGATCGACTTCAAGTTCGGCACGCTGCTGAAGACCGCCGACAACCTGATGTGGTTCAAGTACGTCGTGAAGTCGGTGGCGCGCCAGCACGGTCGCACGGTGACATTCATGCCCAAGCCGATCTTCATGGACAACGGCTCCGGCATGCACTGCCACCAGAGCCTCTGGAAGGACGGCGAGCCGATGTTCTACGACGAGATCGGGTACGCCGGTCTCTCCGACATGGCCCGTCACTACATCGGTGGTCTGCTCAAGCACGCACCAGCGTTGCTCGCCTGGACAAACCCGACGACCAACTCCTATCGCCGGCTCGTGCCGGGCTACGAGGCACCGGTCAACCTCGTCTACTCCCAGCGCAACCGCTCGGCGTGCTGCCGCATCCCGATCACCGGTCAGTCCCCGAAGGCCAAGCGCATCGAATGGCGCGTGCCGGACCCATCCTGCAACCCGTACATGGCGTTCGCCGCGATGCTCATGGCCGGGCTCGACGGCATCAAGAACAAGATCGAGCCACCGGAGCCGGTCGACAAGGACCTCTATGAGCTGCCGCCGGACGAACTCGCCAACGTCGCGACGGTGCCCGGCTCGCTCGAAGACGTCCTGGACGCGCTGGAAGTCGACCACGAGTTCCTGCTCGAGGGCGGCGTCTTCACCCCGGACGTCATCGACACCTGGATCGACTACAAGCGCACCCAAGAGGTCGACGCCATCCGGCTGCGCCCGCACCCCTACGAGTTCCAGATGTACTACGACATCTGAGTCCGCGATTGCTGCACGGAAGGCCCGGGTGACGAAACCCCGGGCCTTTCCGATTTGACCAGCGTTGACGCTCACAAAGGCATTGCCGATGGGCGCGGCTTCGGCTGACGGCTAGGTCGGCGCCCCGGCGTTGGAGGATCGCGCGCTGACGCGTGGGTGCGTGCCGCTCGCGTCCGGTTTCGTTCCCACGGTGCACCGCGCCACGCCCGGCACCCGGACCTTGCCGTCCTGCTCGAACGCGCTCACCTTCGCAACGGCGTGTGCCCGAATCCGCTCCCGCGCCGGTTCGTCGACCTGCTGAAGCGCGACAACGGCGAGCGAGACGTGCTCGCTGATCATCTCCCAATACTGCTCGGGGGACTGCGTCACGAGTTCGACGTCGACGTCCCACTCGGCAATGTCGCGCAGCTCCGCGCCGTCGTACAGGGCGCTGAGATATCCCGGGGCAGCGCACCGAAACATGTTCGGTGCGTCCGGATCGGGTGGCGCCATCACCGCCTCGGTCGCGATTGCCTGCATGGCGATCGTCGTCCACGGGTTTTCGTCGGGCTTGACCCACACCGACGTGCAGAGACGTCCGCCCGGCTTGAGCACGCGCGCGAACTCAGCCGTCGCCTTGGCCACATCAGGGAAGAACATGTACCCAAAACGCACGGAGACGCTATCGAATGTGGCGTCGTTGAACGGCAAATCATCGGCGCTGCACACCGTCGTCTCGATGTTGGCGATCCCTTGCGCCCTGGCTCGTCGCGCCGCGATGTCCAGCATCTCCGGCACGAGGTCGGTCAGCACGACGCGTCCGTTCGGCGACAGCCTTGCGATGCTCAAACCCGGCTCGCCCGTGCCCGCGGCAATGTCGAGATGCTGTTGACCCTCAGCGATGTCGAGATGCTCGATGATCGCTGCGCTGACCGGGCCCAGCTGATCCATGATGACCGAGTCCCACTTTTCCCAGCCCGCAGAGAGCCCTGACCACGTCGCGCGCTGAACGTCGCGGATCTCATCGGCGCTCGGCATCGGCCCCTCCCCCTCTCCGATGCCTCCACCGAACACGAAGGCACTCCTGGCGGGAGCGTAGCGATGCCACGCGTGTCATCGCTCGCTTCAACGTGCGTCTTCGTGGGCGATGTGCGCGAGTTGCTTCCAGATGAGGACCACGAACAATCCGGAGCCGACAAAGCCGAACCAGAACGGCGCGGTTATCCCCCAACGTTCAGCGATGAGCCCACCGATAGCCGCCCCGATGACCATCCCGCCGTACGTGCCCAAGGCGTTGACGCTCCCGACCCGTCCTTGCAGCTCTGTCGGAACGGCCCGCTGACGAATCGTGACCGATGTGGTACCCCAGATGAGAGCGTGCGCGCCGAACACGAAGAAGATTGCCATCGCGATCCACGGCACGGTGGTCAGCGCGAGTGTCAGATGCGTGAGCGTCTCGACGATGAGGCCGATGCGCATCAGGTCACTCAAGCTCACGTGTCGCGTGATCCAGCCGTACGCCGTCGTACCAACGATTCCTCCGGCGGCCGAGATCGTCGTCAACAACCCGAAGCCGACAGCGCCCAGCCCCAGCCGCTCACGGGCGTAGAGCACCAACACCGACCAGGCCGCACCGAACGTGATGTTGAAAATCAGGATCGTCAGAACGAGGGTGCGGACCGCGGGGTGCCGAACAACCCAGCGGAACCCCTCCGCGATGTCCTTCGCGACGCTGCGGGACTCGGTGAGTTGACGGCCGGTCGGCGGCAGTACGACGCGAGACACCAGCACCGCACCCGCAGAAACCAGCACCGCCTGACTCACGAACGGTAAGGACATCCCCGTTGCAAAAAGCAGCGCCCCGGCAGCAGGCCCCATCAGCTGGTTGACAGTGACGTAGCCCGTCAGCAGCCGCGCGTTCGCGAGAGCCAGATCCGACCGTTCGACCAGCATCGGCAACAAAGTGCCGGACGAATGGTCCGCGAAGACCTCTGCGGTACCAAGTACGAACAGTGCGCCGAGTACGAGACCAATGCTCACGGCGCCGGTCAGGATCGAGGTCGTCAACAGCACCAGGACTACGGCACGCAGGAGATCAGCGGTCACCACAATCATCTTGCGGTTCACACGATCGACCAGCGCGCCGGCGAAGAGACCGAACAGGAGCCATGGCAACTGCTGCAGGAGCGTGGCCAGCGCTACCAAGCGTGGGTCACGAGTTTGCGAAGCGACCAGCAGCGGTCCGGCTGAGAGCGCGATGCCGTCGCCGAAGTTCGAAATCCACGAGGATGCGAGTAGCCATCGGAACCCGACGCCCAGCCGGCTCGGGGCCAACGTCTCGGCGATCCGGCTCACCGGTCCAGAGGCTATTCGGCGAGGCTCGAAACCAACAAGCGAGTTACGCGTGAGCGCCGCGCGACGCTCGGTTTACCGGGCCGCAACAACCACGACGTGCGGTTGGCATCTGAGGGGGGAAGGATCGGGGTGTGATCGCCCACGAGTACTCCGCCGAGGGTCGGCGTGCGGACCGTGAGCGGCGGCCCGGCGATGACGGCGCGCGCACCGGCTGACCCCGAGGCCGCAGCCGCGACCGACCCCTTTGACCGCTACCTCGACGAGCAGCGGGATATCGGGACGTTCGATGAGATGTTCGGCGATAGCCGTGAGCCGAGTGAGACCCACCGCGAGGTGCACGCGCTGCTGCGCACGATGTCATCCACCGACTTCGAGGCGAAGGCGAGCACGCTGGCGCGCGCCCACGTCGACCAGGGTGTGACGTTCTCGCTCTCTGGTGACGAACGACCGTTCCCGCTCGACCTCGTCCCTCGGGTTCTCGGCGCCGACGAGTGGCGGCTGATCGAACGCGGCATCGCACAGCGGGTGCGCACACTCGAGATGTTCCTCGCGGACGTGTACGGCGCAGGACACGTCTTCTCCGATGGCATCGTGCCGCGGCGGCTGATCACCAGCTCCAAGCACTTCCATCGAGGCGCATACGGCATCACGCCGCCGAACGGCGTACGCATTCACGTCGCGGGAGTGGATCTGGTGCGCGACGCGACCGGGCAGTTCTGCGTCCTCGAGGACAACCTGAGGTGCCCATCCGGCGTCAGTTATGTACTGGAGAACCGCCGCGTCATGGCGCGCGGTTTCCCTGAGTTGTTCACCGATGTGCGCGTGCGTTCGGTTGCCGGCTACCCCGCGCGCTTGCTGCGCGCACTGCGCGCTGCTGCGCCGAACGACGTGAGCGAGCCAACGATCGTCGTACTCACACCTGGTGTGCACAACAGCGCCTACTTCGAACACTCGTTGCTCGCCCGCCAGATGGGCGTCGAGCTGGTCGAAGGGCGTGACCTGCTGTGCCGCGACGGCGTCGTGCAGATGCGTACGACGTACGGCGAGCAGCGCGTCGACGTCATCTACCGCCGCATTGACGACGACTTCCTGGATCCCATGCACTTCCTGCCGAATTCGCTGATCGGCATCCCCGGTGTCCTCAACGCAGCGCGCGCGGGCAACGTGGTGCTCGCTAACGCGGTCGGCAACGGTGTCGCCGACGACAAGCTGACCTACACGTATGTCCCGGACCTCATCAAGTACTACCTCAACGAGACTCCGCTGCTCCCGAACGTCGAGACCTACCGGCTGGAGGATCCCGACCAGTTGCACACGGCTCTCGACCGCATCGACCAGCTCGTGGTCAAACCGGTCGATGGCTCCGGCGGGCATGGCCTCGTCATGGGGCCCACGGCATCCGACGAGGAGCTCGCAATCGCACGGCAAGCGATACTGCGCAGCCCCCGCGACTGGATCGCGCAGCCCGTCGTGCGGCTGTCGAGTGCACCGACATTCGTCGACGGTGAGTTGGTGCCGCGGCACATCGACCTGCGACCGTTCGCCGTCAACGACGGCGAGACGGTGTGGGTCCTCCCGGGCGGCCTCACCCGCGTCGCACTCGTTGAAGGCAGCCTGGTCGTCAACTCGAGTCAGGGCGGTGGTTCGAAGGACACGTGGGTGCTCGCCCGTCGGCGCGCGCCGGTCGAAGTGCAGGAGCAGATCGAAGAGGAGCTGCTCCCCCCGATCGCCACCGCCATGGAGATGCCGCGGCGCGTCTCGCCGAGCCCCGAGGCCGGCCCACTCTTCGGCGACCGTCAGCAGCAGCAACAGCAACAGCAGGCGCGACCGCCATGCTGAGCCGAATCGCGGAGTCGCTGTTCTGGATCGGCAGGTACGTCGAACGCGCCGACGACACTGCGCGGATTCTCGACGTACACGTGCACATGTTGCTCGAGGACTCCCCACTTGACGAACAACTGGCGTGCGCCGACCTGCTTGCCGCCATGGGTATCGCCGGTGACGCCAAACCGGATGAGCTCGACGTCGCGTCCGTTGTCCAGGTGCTTGCCTACGACCGCAAGAGCCCGCTGGCCATCGCGGGAGCACTCCAAGCAGCGCGCGAGAACGCACGTGGCGCCCGTGAGGCCATCTCCTCCGAGATGTGGGAGTGCTTGAACACGACGCACAATGCGCTCCCCCAGCAGATCGCGACCAGCCACCGGCTAGGTCCGCACGGGTTCTTCACGTTCATCCGCGCACGCACCGCGATGATGAGCGGGCTGTCGGACTCGACGATGAGTCGAGATGAAAGCTGGCGGTTCCTCGTGCTCGGTCGCAGCCTCGAGCGCGTCGACATGACGGCGCGGCTGCTGTCGCTGCGGTTCGGCTCGTCGCGCCACCTGCCCGGCCGCGTCGCACTGCTGCGCAGTTGCGGTGCCTACGAGGCCTACCTGCGCACGCATCGCGGCGTACTCGACACGAGCCGCGTGGTGCGGTTCCTGCTGCTCGACCGGACCTTCCCCCGATCGGTGTTCCACGCCCTGTCGACCGCGGAGGAGTGCCTGGCCGATCTCAGCCCCGGCCGAGGGCAGCACGACGAGCTCGACGAGGCACGCATGGCACTCGGCCGCGCGCGCACCCGGCTGGAGTTCACTCGCGTCGAAGACTTGCTCACGGACCTGCCCGCGAACCTCGAGTGGATCGCCGACACGTGTCGCACTGCGGGGGGCTCGGTGGCCCAGCGCTTCTTCCGCGCTTACGAACCACGCGAGTGGACCCCGGAGTCACCCTCATGACTCGGCCGCCCTTGGCGGCGCCATGACATGGCGGCTGCGCATCGAGCATCAGACCGGATTCCGGTACGCCGCGCCGGTGACCGCGTCGTACAACGAAGCACGTCTATCCCCCCTGACCGACCCGCGGCAGTTGGCACTCGACTCACGGGTGCAGACGACGCCGACGGCACAGGTTCAGCGCTACTGGGACTACTGGGGCACTCTCGTGTCGTCGTTCGACATCCACGAACCGCATGAGGAACTGCTTGTCACCGCCACCTCGGTGGTCGAGACGAGCGTCGCGGAGCCGGCGCTGGATGGCACGAGCTGGTCGGACCTCGCCGATCCCGCGATCTACGACGAGTTCGCTGAGCTGCTTGCTCCGACGGCATACGTCCCGGTCAACGAAGAGCTCAACACGCAAGCCCGCGCGCTCGCTGCCGACTGCGCGAGGCCGATCGAAGCGGTGCACAGTGTCATTGACTGGGTCGATGGTCAGTTGACCTATCAGCAGGGCACCACCGGCGTACACACCTCCGCGGTTGACGCGTGGAAGGCCGGCGAAGGGGTGTGCCAGGACTTCGCTCACGTGACGCTCGTGCTGCTGCGAGCGATCGGCATCCCCTGCCGGTATCTGTCGGGCTATCTCTATCCGTCACCGGACGCGCAGCCGGGTGACGTCGTCGTCGGCGAGAGCCATGCGTGGGTGGAGGTGTGGACCGGTGACTGGTGGGCCTGCGACCCGACGAACGGGTCCCTCGTCGGCGAGCAGCATGTCCTGGTCGGGCGCGGGCGTGACTACGCCGACGTCTCACCGCTGCGCGGCATCTACACGGGCGGTGGCTCGTCGGCCCTCGGGGTCTCGGTGGGCATCGAGCGCTTGCGCTGAGGGACGCGGATCAGGGGATCCGGTCACAATCCACTCATTTAGTTGGCCGAAGCTGTCGGTGCGGTCTGGCAGGATTGCCGAGTGCTGACGGGCGAGCGCGAGCAGTCCACGGCGCCCGAGCGGCGGCGGCTGCGCATCCCTGCGCTGTTGCCGGCCAGGATCCGTCGGATCCCCCCGCTCCTGCCGCCACGGATGCGCCGTATCCGACGGCCCCGGCTCTGGGAAGAGATCGTCTTCATCGGGGTCGGCTATGTGTTCTATTCGTGGGTTCGCAACGGCGTACCGACGCACGAGACCGCTGCCTTCAATCGCGCCGACGACCTGCTCATGATCGAGCGCGCGCTGCACATCAACATGGAGCTGGCCGTCAACAAGGCGGTCTCTTCGGTGGGGTGGCTCGTGCAGAGCGCTAACTACTACTACGCGACCATGCACTTTGCAGTCACCATCGGCGTGCTCGTCTGGCTGTACTTCCGGCAGCCGTTGCACTACCGGCCGGTTCGCACCGTGCTCTACACCACCAACTACATCGCCCTGCTCGGATTCTGGCTCTATCCCCTCGCGCCGCCGCGCATGCTCACGTGGGATGGCTACATCGACACGGTCGTGGTGTTCAACACATGGGGGTCCTGGGGGTCCGACGGTGTCGAGTCGGCGTCCAACCAGTTCGCAGCGATGCCGTCGTTGCATATCGGTTGGGCGCTGTGGTGTGGCATCGCACTCATCAGGCTGAGTCCGCGCACCTGGGTCAAGGTCCTCGGCGTGCTCTATCCAGTGGCGACATTGCTGGTGATCGTCGCCACCGCAAACCACTTCGTGCTCGACGCCGCCGGGGGCGTCCTTGTCCTCGCCGCTGGCTTTGCGATCCAGCGGCTGCTCTACGGCCGGTCGGCGTTCGCCGAACCGAGCGAGCTCGTGGCACCGCAGCGAGAGGTCAGTCCGGCTCGCGCTTGACCGGATCCAGCAGGTTCACCACCGCGCGCTCCCCCATCGCCGCGGCCTCCGGCGTTCCGACGGCGATCTCTTCCACTGGCACGGGCTGGGTCCCGAGAGTCCGATCCGCCACCTGTCCGAGTGCATGCCATGGCCACCAGACGCGCAGCAGTGCCAGACCGAACAACCCGGCCACGGCGAACCACGCCACGGCTGCAGCGGGGCCAATCGCCGCCGCGAGCGCACCTCCACCGGCGAGGTCGATCGCCTGCACGAGGCTCAGTCCGGCGAATGCCAGGCCCACTGCACGACCACGATGCTCGGGGGCGACGGTGAGGTTGAACGTCGCAATGGCCGGAATGAAGAACGCCTGACACAGGCCGCTGCAGAACCAGAGCGCCGCCGTCAGCGCGATGGGTGGCCGCGCTGCCGTAGCAGCGAGGAACAGACTGCTCGCGGCAAAAAGCACTAGCAGCAGATCGGCTTGCCGTCGCGGTGCGACGTACCGCGCCAGCGTGATCACCCCAACGAAGATCCCGGCGGGCATCGCCGCGGTGAGAATGGCCGTCGCGAGCACGCCACCGCCGTGCTGGTCGGCGTAGGTGACCGCAACGCCTTCCGGCAGGACCAAGAACAGCCCACCGAGCCAGACAATCGATGCCAGCGCACGTCGGGTGGGGTCGGCGAAGACGATGCGCGCACCCTCGCGGAAGTCATCGAAGAAACGCGCGGGACGTACGACGTTGGCCGGTGGCCGCGACTTCACGGTAAGGAGAACGACGAAGTAAGCCAGCACGTACGCGCCCGCGTCGACGAGCAACGCCCCGCGCGGATAGACGATCGTGAGCAGCACACCGCCGAGCAGGAAGCCCAGCGCCTGATCGATCTGGTTGAGCGCACGGCCGAGACTGACGCCAGCGAGGTAGGTCGGACCGTCCGGCAACAGCTCCATGCTGATGGCCATACGAGCTGAGGCAAACGGCGCCTCGAGCAACGACACGAACGCAAGCAGGACGAACGCGGCGGCGATCGGAACATGGGGCAGCGCGATGAGCGCGATGAGCACAGCACGACCGGCGTGGCAGGCAAGCATGAGCTGGCGTCGGGGCAGCCAGTCGGCCAGCGGGCCCAGCAGCGCACCCCCGAGGACGAGCGGGAGATAGCCGACCGCATAGACGAGTGCGGCGTAGAACGCATTGTGTGAATCGCGGAACACCAAGACAGCCAGCGCGATGCGGGCGATCTGTTCTCCGCACTCACTGATGACCTGAGCGATCGTTAGACCGCGGAACTCCGGATTGGCGAGCGGGACCGAAAAGCCAACCGGTCGAGAGGCTGGTGCCGCCGTCACGGGTCCGTTTCCTTGACGGACGCTTTCTTCGCCGACGGCCGGTCGTCTTCGCGCAAGAAGGTGGCAACTGCCTCGGTGACGAGCTCCGGCGCCTCATCAACGCTGAAATGACCGACGCCCGGCAGTACGACCAGCCGCGCCGCCGGGCCGAGATCGCGCACGACGGCCTCGCCAACCGGCAACGGCAGCACGGGATCCGCCGCTCCCCAGATGACAAGTGACGGCTCGACGCGATGCTGGATTGGTTGCTTCGTCGGTCGCGCCCTGGCGGATCCGGGAATCGCCTGTCGAGCCATCTGCGCAAGCCGCGGCCGGGTCGCCGCGCGGTAGTACGACAGCATCGCGCCGAGGCGAGCCGGGTCGGCGTAGGCATCCGTGTAACGCTGGCGCACTTCATCCGGGATCGGGCGCGCCGACTTCCACCCGTACGCGAGGGCGCTGCGCACGAAGCGTTGGCCAGTGACCGCGAAGACTGCCTCGGGCAGCCAGGGCAACGCGAAGAACGGCATGTGCCAGGCGCGGGTGTAGTCGATCTGCCGGTACGGCGCATTGATGACGACGAGTCGGCGTACCAACTCAGGTCGAGTGCGCGCCAACACGATCGCGAGCGAGCCGCCCCAGTCATGGCCGACGACGTCGATACGACCGTCGACCTCATGCAGTGCTAGCGCGGCCAGCTCGTTGACCAGCGTGGGGATGTCGTAGGGACCGCGGACCTCGCTCTCGCCGAGCCCCTTGAGGTCCGGGGCGAGCACGATGCGGTCGCGCGCCAGCTCGTCGATGACCGGCCGCCACATCGCCGCCGTCTCCGGGACGCCATGCAGCAACAGGACCGGAGTCGTGCGGCGGTGCCGCGACGGGTCGGCGCGGTCGACCGCGAACCGGACGCCCTCGACCGCCACCTCGCGTCGTTGCGCTCGCGTCGGTGGGGGCGCAGCGGTTGTGGTCACGAGTAGAACGTCCTCTCCACGACTGCCCTGGCCCGCCGCGTCAGCCGCCGGTAATCCTCGAGCAGATCCGCCGTGTGCCCGGCAGGGTAGCCGACCGCGCGGGCGACACCAGCGAGCTCGCGAACGTCGGTCGGCAAGCTGTCGGCGGCTCGACCGCGCGATAGGACGATCGCATTCCGCACCCGGGTGGCCAGCCGCCAGGCAGCCTCGAGTGTGTCCGCATCGTCCGCGTCCAGCAGGCCAGCCTCGCGAGCGGCATCGAGGGCCGCGAGCGTTCCCGTCGTGCGCAGCGACGGATGCTCATGGGCGTGCATGAGTTGGAGCAACTGAACCGTCCACTCGACGTCGGCAAGGCCGCCGCGGCCGAGCTTCGTGTGCATCGCCGGGTCCGCGCCACGCGGCAACCGCTCGCTCTCGACCCGCGCCTTGATGCGCCGGATCTCGCGCACGCTGGCGGCGTCGAGCCCGCCATCCGGCCAGCGCAACGGGTTGATGACGTCGAGGAAGCGCTCGCCGGTTTCGACGTCGCCGGCGATGGGGCGCGCGCGCAACAGCGCCTGCGCTTCCCAGACTGATGCCCAGCGTTCGTAGTACGCGGCGTAGGACGCGATGCTGCGCGTCAGCGGTCCTTGTCGGCCCTCCGGCCGCAGGTCGGCGTCGACCTCGAGCGGCGGATCCGGTGCGGGCAGTGCCAGCAGTCGTCGCATCTCGTTCGCGACCTCGTGCGCGGCCTGTGCCGCCTCATCATCAGCGACGAACGGCGCCGGCTCGTGCACGAAGAGCACGTCAGCATCGCTGCCGTAGCCCTGCTCTCCCCCACCGAATCGACCCATCCCGATGACGGCAAGCTTCATCGGCAATGGGCGACGCCATTCGCCCTCGACCTTTCGGTACGCCGCGTCGAGTGCGGCCGCGACGGTTGCCGAGGCGACGTCGGACAGCGCGACGCCGACGTCGCGTTGGTCGCGCAGCCCGAGCAGGTCCGCCATCGCGGTCCGCAACAACTCACGGCGTCGCAAGCCGCGCACGGTCACCACAGCGGTGTCCCAGTCTTCGCGGCGGCCCACCGCGGCGAGGAACTCCGCGGTCAGTGCCGGTGCCGGTGGCAATTCGAGCTCCGCGTCGTCGGCAAGCAGTCGCACCGCTTCGGGCGCACGGGCAATGAGGTCCGCGACGTACTTGCTGCCACCGAGCAGTCGGGCCAGGCGTTCCGCGGTCATGCCCTCGTCGCGGAGCAACCGGAGGTACCACGGGGTCGAGCCGAGCGCGTCGCTCACCTGACGGAATGCCAGCAAACCCCCGTCGGGGTCGGCTGCGTCGGCGAACCAGCCGAGCATCACCGGCAGCAACGTGCGTTGGATCGATGCTCGTCGCGAGACGCCAGCAGTCAACGCTTCGAGGTGGCGCAGGGCGCCAGCCGGATCGGCGTACCCCAGCGCTTCCAGGCGAGTGCGCGCCTGATCCGGCGTGAGGCGAGTGTCATCCGCGGGCAGTCGCGCAACCGCCGCGAGCAGCGGGCGATAGAAGAGTTTCTCGTGCAGTCGCCGCACCTCGCGGGCGTGCTGGGCATGGGCGGCGTGGAGCTCGGCGACCGGGTCGCGGGTGTAGCCGAGTGCTCGCCCGATCCGGCGGAGTGACGGTTCGTCGTCCGGGATGAGGTGGGTCCGCCGGAGTCGGTGCAGCTGCAGGCGGTGCTCGACGTTGCGCAAGAAGCGGTACGCCGCGCCCAGACTTGCTGCGTCTTCGCGGCCGACGTACCCGCCCTGCGCGAGCGCATCGAGCGCATCGAGCGTGGTGACGCTGCGCAGGCTGAGGTCGGCGCGGCCGTGCACCAGCTGCAGCAGCTGTACGGCGAACTCAACGTCGCGCAACCCGCCCGGACCGAGCTTGAGCTCGCGTTCGGCCTCGGCGGCGGGCAGCGTGTCCTCGACGCGACGGCGCATCGCGCGCACCGCGTCGATGAACCCTGGTCGCTCCCCCGCCGACCACACGAGCGGTGCGACGGCGTCGATCCACCGCTGACCGAGCTCGAGGTCACCCGCAACCGGTCGGGCCTTCATCAATGCCTGGAACTCCCATGGCTTGGCCCACCTCTTGTAATAGGCCTCGTGGCTGGCCAGCGTGCGAACGAGCGGACCCGCTTTCCCCTCCGGTCGTAACGCAGCGTCGACCGGCCAGATCGAACCTTCGCTGGTCGTCTCGGAACAGACCCGCGCGATCCCCGCTGCGAGCGCGGTTGCGGTCTTCAGCGCGGCTTCCTCCGACTCGGCGCCATCGGCCGACTCCGCGACGAAGATCACGTCAACGTCGCTGACGTAGTTGAGCTCGCGGCCGCCGCACTTGCCCATGCCGATCACCGCAAGGTGACACGGTGCGGCATCGGCGGGCAAACCCGCGCGAGCAACCGCAAGTGCCGCTGTCAGAGTCGCGCCGGCAAGATCCGCGAGCTCGCCGGCCACCTCGTCGACCATGACCGCCCCGGACAGGTCTCGTGCAGCGAGGCCGAGCAGGCACCGTCGATAGGCGGCGCGCAAGGCGTCGAGGACGTCCGCGTTGGTGCCCGCGGCAACCGGCTCGCTTGCTAGCGGATCTGCGCCGATGGCACGGAGCAACTGTTGCCGCAGTCCGAGCGTGGTCGGCCGCGAGGCGGTGACCGCGTCGTCGGCCAGCACCCGCCAGTCATCGGGGTGGCGGGCGAGATGTTCACCGAGCGCATCGCTGGCCCCGAGCACGCCGAGCAGCCGGGCGCGCAGGCCTGCGCCGGTCTGCAGCTCGGTACGCAAGGCATCGGCGTCGGGGGCAGCCTCGATCAGTCGCACCAGACCGTTCAGCGCTAGGTCCGGATCCGCCGCCGCCCCTAGTGCGTCCACGACCGGGATGGCGTCGAGCAGCTCGATCAGCGTCAACAGCTGCTCAGCCCGGTCCACATCGGTAAAGCCCAATCGGGCCAGCCGACCGCTCAGACTCGAGCGACGCTCCTCACCGACAGACACACAGCAACGCTACGGGGACAGCACGTTTCAGGCGCGGTCAGCGCTCGCCGCCAGAGCGGCGAAGCGCTCCAGAGCTGGTGTCCAGGTCTCGAGCAGCACGCGTTCCGCGTCAGCGACTGCGCCGACGACCACGATCGGATCCATGCCCGCCTCACGCATGGCGGCTGCGTCGTTCTGGGCCCATTGCGCTACGAGCGGCAACGTGACCTCGGGGTGGAACTGGAACCCCCATGCCCGCGCGCCGAGGCGGAAGGCTTGGTTGGTGTACGCCGGGCTCGACGCGAGCAGCGTCGCGTCCCTAGGCAGCCGTTCAATGTGATCCCAGTGCCACTGCACGGTGTCCGGATCAAGCACCATGCCACGCAGCAATGCATCGTCGGCCGCACCGTCGCACAACGCCAACTCACCGAGGCCGAGCTCGGGTCCGTGCTTGCCCGGAGCGACAACACCGCCGGTCGCGACAGCGAGCAACTGGGCGCCCAGGCAGATGCCGAGCACGGCGGTTCCGCGTTCCACCGCATCAGCAACGAGCACCTTTACGTCTTTGAGCCAGGGCACTGTGTCGTCGTCGTTGGCACCCATCGGGCCACCCAGGACGATCAGCGCGTCAGCGTCGCCCGCATCCGTGACGCTCGCGCCGTCGTACATCCGCCGGATGTCGACCTCGACACCGGCATCATCGAGAACCTCAGCCAGCCAACCGGGTCCTTCGTGCGCGACGTGCTGGATGACAACCGCTCGAGCCATGCGCGAACGCTACCCAGCCGCGTGTGTGTGCTCGCCCCTCGGCTTCCAGCACACAAACTCCCGCCCACGCCCCCCGCGCACGCTCACGAAGATCGCCAAGCGCGGAGTGTGTGTGCCGAATCAACGGAAGCCAGCACACAAACTCGCCTCGCTCTCCATGGCTGGCCGGGCCAGGGTCTCGCGGAGCCGTCTCGTCGCGAGTTGACCAAACAGAACCGGCGTTCGCGTACGGCCCCCGACGGCGATGGTTGTGAAGTTGTTGCTGTCAGGACCTACACAGATTCACAATCACGACGGCATTCAGTGTTCGCGAAGGGCCGTTCGCCAACGTCGTGTCGATGTGGATAACGCGTCCCCGCGGGGACGTCCTTCGAGCGCAACAGGAACATTTTCGCCTCTCACTGGGCTAGCGGCTGCTCGAACCGAAAGATCTCCCGAATCGCTTGGCAGAGTCTTCCGCGGGAGCCACTTATCCACAGCAGGGCAGCGCTGCTCTGCTTTCTGACTTGATAAGTGGCGCGCTTCGCGGGGCTGGAAGGGCGCTCACCGGCGCTAGCGCTGACATCCTCGGGTCAGAGGGCGCGGAGGTAGCGGTCGATTTCGAACGGCGTGACCTGGCGGCGGTAGTCCTCCCACTCCGTGCGCTTGTTGCGCATGAAGAAGTCGAAGACATGCTCGCCGAGCGTCTCGGCTACCAGCTCGCTGCGCTCCATTGCTTTGATCGCGTCGGACAGCGATCCGGGGAGCGGGTCGATGCCCAGCGCACGGCGTTCGGCGTCAGTGAGCGACCACACGTCGTCCTCGGCACCCTCGGGCATCTCGTAACCCTGCTCGATGCCCTTGAGTCCGGCGGCGAGGAGCACAGCAAACGTCAGGTAGGGGTTGCACGCCGAGTCAGGCGAGCGCACCTCGACGCGCGTGGACTGCTCCTTCTGCGGCTTGTACATCGGCACACGAACCATCGCGGACCGGTTGTTGTGACCCCAGCAGACATACGCCGGCGCCTCCCCGCCGCCCCAGAGGCGCTTGTAGGAGTTCACCCACTGGTTCGTGATCGCAGTGATCTCCGGCGCGTGCACGAGCAAGCCGGCAATGAACGCTCGCGCAGTCTTGGACAGCTGGTACGGCGCCCCCGCCTCGTGGAAGGCGTTGGTGTCGCCTTCAAAAAGAGAAAGGTGTGTGTGCATCGCCGAGCCCGGCTGATCGGAGAACGGCTTCGGCATGAACGTCGCATAGATGTTCTGCTCGAGCGCGACCTCCTTCATGACCAATCGGAACGTCATGATGTTGTCGGCCGTGGTGAGCGCATCGGCGTACCGCAGGTCGATCTCTTGTTGCCCGGGTGCTACCTCGTGGTGACTGAACTCCACCGAGATGCCCATGCGCTCGAGCATCATGATGGCGTCGCGGCGGAAGTCGTGCCCGATGCTGTGCGGGGTGTGGTCGAAGTAGCCGCCGGCATCAATCGGTCCGGGCACGTCGCTCGGCGTCTCGGGACGCCGTTCGAGCAAGAAGAACTCGATCTCGGGATGCGTATAGAAGGTGAAGCCGAGCTCGGCGGCCCGGCCGAGCGTCCGCTTCAGGACCTGGCGCGGATCCGCCCAGGACGGCGTGCCGTCGGGCATGAGGATGTCGCAGAACATCCGCGCCGTGGACGGTGACTCGGTCCGCGTCGGCAGCAGTTGGAACGTCGCGGGGTCCGGGCGGGCGAGCATGTCTGACTCGTGGACGCGCGCGAAGCCCTCGATGGCCGACCCGTCGAACCCGATCCCCTCCGCGAAGGCGCCTTCCAGCTCGGCCGGCGCAACGGCCACGGACTTCAGGAAGCCCAGGACGTCGGTGAACCACAACCGCACGAAGCGAACGTCGCGCTCCTCGATGGTCCGGAGCACGAACTCCTGCTGCTTGTCCATGTTGAGAGTGTCTCTCGACGGTGTTTCCGCGTGGTAAACGGGTTGGCTACGGGGTCGGCCGCACAGCGGGAGCGGGCATCGGGAGGCGAGACCGGCCGAAGATCGGCCGCAAGAGCACGACGAGCGGATAGCCGAGCACGGTGGCCATAGCCACCGCACATCCGGTGCGAACGCCCATGGTTGCAGCGAGCACCCCACCCAGCAGTGCGCCGACGATGCTCGCCACCATGAGGATGGCCTGCACCGTCGCTACGACCGAAGCGAGGTACTCGCGCGATGTGTTCCGCACCGCTACGGCAAGCAGCATTGGCGTTGCTGCGCAGGGCACCCCGACAGCGAGGTAGCCCGCAACGGCTCCGCCCATGCCCAGCGGCAGACCCAGGAGTACGACGCCGGCCACCGCGCCAACGACACTGATCTGCGCCGCGCGAGTCAGCACGGCGGCATCGCTGCCCTCTCTCGAGAGAAGCAATCCGCCCATCGCGATGGCGAGTGCCGGCGCAGCAGCGAGCAAGCCGACGGCGGCGGAATGATGCGTGGCATGCGCGTACGCGACGACGACCGCCTCGCAGGCCATCGTGCCCGGAGTGACCGTGATGCTGATCAGAACAGCCGTGCGCAGCGCCGGTGTCTTGCGGAGAGCTCGAAAAGTCAAGGCTAGGTGCGTCTTGATCCCTGACACCCCGCGACCAGCGATGCCGACGGCGGTCGTTCTGGGTAAGGCAATCACGAGCAAGGCCGAGGCGATGAACGTCCCGGCGTTGATCAGCAGCGCACCCGTGGGATGGACGAGCACGACGAGTACACCACCGGCGAGAAGACCGACCGTTGCCACAAGTTGCGTTGTCAGCTGTTGGAGCACAAGCCCGTCGGCCGTGCGGGATGCGGGAAGGAGCTCGGGGAGTACGCGCGTGCGTACGGCTTCGAAGACGGGCGACGGGAAAGCGCCGAGGAACATCAGCACGAGCAGCAACGACGTCGGGAGCCCGGTTGCCATCAGCAGGAACACGAGTGCGCGAGCAATGTCACACACCACGAGAACTGCACGAACGGGCAATCGCCGGACAGCCGCGATGACCAGTGGCGCAACTGCGTACGGGAGGAAGGCCACGGCATAAACGGATGCCGCCGCCAACGCGGACCCGCTGCGTTGAAAGATGAGTACGCCGAGAGCCAACTTCGCGACCCAGTCACCGACACCGCTGAGTATCTGTGCGAACCACAGCCGGCGGACCCGTGGGATCGAAAGCACGGACGCCACTGACGTGACGCGCGCAGCCAGCACCCGCGGTCGGGAGTCAACGCTGCTGTTCGCCATCAGGTTGTCCTCAGATACGCGAGGACGAGCGCGGCCTGGGGGCGGCGCGGTCCCACCCCCAGGACGCACTCGTCAGGTCCAGGTGTTGCCTGCGAATGTCCACGTGTTGCCCTTTGGCATGACGGCCCACCCCCCTCCCCCCGGTTTCCGCAGGCGATGCCGCTGCGCCTCACTAGCGGGCACAGCGCAAACGCAGCGATGCCATGACCTGCGGACGATTGCCCTGCGCACGCTTGAGCCAGATGCGAAAAGGGCTCGAGTTACTGCGGACGGCTCAACGAGATAGCCCGTTCGGAGTAACGCGCCTCGGCGACGAGTACCGCAATGAGAAGGTCGGGCGAGTTTGACCGGTTCGTGGTCGGATGCGTGCTAGTTCGCTGCGGCGGGGTAAGGAGCGAGGGCCACTCGCTCCTTACCGCCGTTTTTCGCGGCGTACATGGCGAGGTCGGCGCGGGCGAGCAGCCGCCCCCCGTAGTCGGTCACATCCTCGTCGTCGGCCATGGCCACCCCCACCGAGATCGACACCCGCACCATCGCACCGCCGAGGTTGACGGGCGCCGTCGCCTCCTCCACGAGGCGATGCGCAACCGCGAGCGCGGCGTCCGCATCCGCGATGTCAGGGCAGCAGACGCCGAACTCGTCCCCACCGAGCCGGGCCAGCACGTCGCCCGGCCGGACACATCCACGCAGGCGCGCCGCCAGAGCCGCGAGCAAGAGGTCACCAGCTCGATGACCCCACGTGTCGTTCACCTTCTTGAAGCCGTCCATGTCGGCGTACAAGACCGCGAGGTTTTCGTTGGTACGCCGGCGCCGACGCAACTCGTCGTGCAGCCGCTCGCCGAAGAACGCGCGATTCACCAGCCCTGTCAACGAGTCGTGCAATGCAAGTTGCTCGAGCACATGCTGACGGCGCGCGTGGCTCGTGACGTCCCATCCAGTCAGGACGACGCGGCGACCATCGTCTGACTCTGTCGTCAACTCGAGTTGAGACTGCACGCCGTCCGGTGCACCGATGCGGATCGACCGGATGACGCCGTCGCGCTTGGTTAGAAGCGCAGCAAGCGTGGCCTCGTCGTCGGCGTGAATCAAACCTGTCATCGCGCGTCCGGCCACGGTCTCCGGATCAATGGTCGGCGCGCTGAGGTCAGTGACGATCCCGTCGGTGACGACGATGCGCACAGGGCCAGTCGGCGCGTCGTCGAGCGCATCGATGGTGGTGTCGACACGGTCCGGAACAACAAGCCCGCGCAACGGGACCACTACCGAGTCACCCGCCGCGGGCCACACACGCACTCCCCTCTGGTCATGGACGGCATCTCGGGGCAGCAAATCGGGCGGGGAATGACCATCGAGTGCCGTTGCACAGAGTATTTCCCCGGTTACGTTACGTCCACACCCGGGTGGCGCTAAGTCCAGGTTGCGCCGGAAATTGGTCGGTTTCCATAGCCCGTTCGAGGGATGCCGCACGCTCAGAAACGGGTCATCGGGTGCCCACCAACATGGTCGCAATGCGCCATGGCGCCGCCCAGGTGGGCCGTTCTACCTTTTGTGGTCGGTCGACTACGGAGGGTTGGCACATGCGCGCCTTGCAGGCCCCAGCACGCTTGCCACGACGAAGTGCGGCGCTGCTCTTAGGCGCCGCCATGCTGGCCGCGATGCTGCCCGGCGTCCTTCCGGCGTCCGGCGACGTTCGCGGTCCCGTTGCGGTCATCGACTCCGCGTTGACCAACGCGCGTGGCACTGCACACATCATCGTGCAAGCCGCGGGCACTAGTGCAGGCGCTGCTAAGTCGGCTGCTATCGCCGTTGAGCGTGCCGGCGGCCGTGTCACCACCGACCTGCCGATCATTCATGGCTTTGCTGCCGAGGTTCCGGCGGTCTCGCTACAACGTCTCGCGCACACCGGCGTCATTCGCGCCATCACGGCTGACAGCCGTGTGCATGTCCAGGCGGCGCCCACCACCGACCCCGTATGGACATTGCCATCCGTGCACCGTCAGGTAGTCGGCGCCGATCGGCTCGTTTCATCCGGTGCTGACGGTCATGGCGTCACGGTCGCTCTCATCGACACCGGCGTCACGAGCATGGGTGACATCGCTGACCGACTGGTCCCCGTCGCCAACGATGCGTTGGGTCAAAGCTTCTCGCCCTGCATCAACTTCTCCGGTGAAGCGACATGCGATGACACCTACGGTCACGGCACCTTCGTCGCCGGTCTGATCGCGGGGAGCGGAGCCGCTTCGGACGGTCAGTACGCCGGCGCGGCCCCGGGCGCACGCATCCTCTCGGTCAAGCTTTCCGGTGCTGATGGCTCTGCCGATGTCAGCAAGCTGCTCGCTGCCCTGCAGTGGGTCGTGTCATTCCGCAACGTCTACAACATCAAGGTGCTCAACCTCTCGGTTGGCACCGACTCCACGCAGTCCTACCGCATCGACCCGTTGAACTACGCCGTCGAGCAGGCATGGAAAGCCGGCATCACTGTCGTTGTGGCCGCGTCGAACCGCGGGCCTGGCCCAGCAACGATCACCAAGCCCGCGGACGACCCGTTCGTCATCACCGTCGGCGCGAGCGACGACAACCTCACGGTCAACAGGAACGACGACGCCATCCCGGCGTTCTCGTCCCACGGCCCGACTGCCGCGGACGGTCTCGCCAAGCCGGATGTCCTGGCGCCGGGCTCCCACGTCGTCTCGCTGGCCGCACCCGACTCAGCCATCGGAATCCACTACCCGCCATCGATGGCAGCGCCGTACCGCTCCGCGAGCGGTACCTCCTTTGCCACGCCGATCGTGGCCGGGCTGGTCGCCGACATGCTGTCGGGCAACCCCTTCCAGTCGCCGGACCGCATCAAGTTCGCGCTCATGTCGACCGCACGGTCCTACGCCGGCGCGGACCCGATGGCGCAGGGTGCCGGTCTCGTCGATGGCTATGCCGCGAAGAACAGCGCGCCGCTCGGCTACGCCAACCAGGGTGTCCCGAGCGGCCTCGGCACCGGCTCACTCGACGCATCGCGCGGCACTGTCCGCGTCGAGGCGCTCGGCTCCAACGGCAGCGTGGTCCTCAACGGCAACGTCACGGCGCAGCTGACGGCCTATAACCCGACGGCGTACCTCACGTCGGCCTGGACCTCCGCCAACTGGTGGCTGTCACAGTGGACTGGCACGAACTGGTCCGGAACGAACTGGTCGGGCACGAACTGGTCCGGCGTGTGGAACGGCACCAACTGGTCCGGCACCAACTGGTCCGGCACCAACTGGTCGAACGGTGAGTGGTACGGCACGAACTGGTCTGGTGGCGCTTGGTACGGCGCATGGGATCAGTAACCGACCGACGTCGACGCGACGGCAGGTAAGCCCGTGAGCGTCCTCGCCGAACGACGTCTCGGAGGGCCCTTGAAGCTCTACGTGGCGGGCGTGGCCGTCGCCGCGATCGCGCTCGCCACGGTGGCCGGCGCGCACGATGGAACGTCGCTGGGGGACAACCTGGTCATCACGGCCCTGGTTTGCGCCATGCTCGTCCAGGCTCAGTTGTTACGGGTTCGCTTCGAGTACCGGTCGCACCATGCGGACTACAACTTCTTCGAGACCGCGATCGCCGTGGCCATCATCGGCTTCACTCCGTTGGATGTAGCGATCCTGGCGACCGTGGCCACGGTCATCGTGATGGCGTTGCACCGCATCCCACTGCTGAAGAGCACGTTCAACGTCGCGCAGTGGATCTGTGCGGGCGTCCTCGGCAGTCTGGCATTTCACTGGCTCGGTGGCAGGACTGGGCAGCCGCATGGCCAGACGTTCGCGGCACTGATCGCGGGCCTCACCGTGACCCTGCTCGTCAACCAAGCGCTGATGGCGTTGGTGTTGCGGCTGACCAGCGAACAGCGAAGCAACAGCTCCTTCCGGGGACTGGCGAAGAGCGTTGTTGCCAGTCGCCTGGTCATCCACGCAGCCAGCCTCAGCCTCGGCACGCTCTTGGCTGCGGCGTACTGCTGGGCCCCCTGGATCCTCGCCGTGACGTTCCTGCCGCTGGCGCTTCTGCACGTCGCGAGTCGCGCCCACGCGGAAGCGCGCGCGGATCGCGCGCGGCTCGCCGGGCTGCAGCGCGCGACGCACGCGCTGTCGGTCGCTCACACCTCGGAGGAAGCTTTCTCCGCGCTGCTGCGCGAAGTTCGCACCAGCTTCGAGGTGACCACGGTCGAACTCTGGCTCGTGCACGACGGTGTGCCGCAGCAGGTAGCCGCCGATCCCCCCTCCGTCCCACAGCCGGCGCCCAGCGCGGAAGCGGCGCAACGGTTGATGACCCGGTACCTCCGCCAGGGACGGGACACCCCGACGCGGTTGTCACTCGCGGCCGACGACACGGCGAGTAAGGACATGGCGGCGTACGGACATCAGGACGGACTGTTCGTACCGTTGCGTTCACAGCAAGCGGACCTCGGCATGCTGTGTCTGTTCGACCGCGTTGGGATGGAAGGGTTCGAAGAAGGCGAACTCGCCGTGATCACGGCTCTTGCCGCCGAGCTCGTCGGCTATCTCGAGCGCGCCACGCTGGTCGGGCAGCTGCTCGGCGAGCAGACCAAGATGGCGCGCATCGTCGACCAGACCTCCGACGGGATCGTGACGCTGAGCGAAGACGGCGTCATCCATACCTGGAACAACGCGCTCGAATCAGTCACCGGCTACGCAGCCAGCGAGATGGTCGGCACCTCACACATCGGCTTGCTCCGCGCCCGCGACGAGGCTGGCGCCGATGTCTGGCTGGAAAGCTGGACCACGCTCGACCACCTGCCCGAGCGACTCCAGATTCGTGCCGCCTCGGGCGAGTCACATTGGCTGTCCTGCTCCTTCACCCGAGCAGGGGGCGGCGAGGACGGCGAGCAGTCCCTCATTGTCGTCGCACGTGACGTGACCGCGGCCCACGAACTCGAGCGCCTCAAGGACGACTTTGTCGCGGTCGTCTCCCATGAGCTTCGTACGCCGTTGGTGCCCATCAAGGGCTGGGCGTCGATGTTGCTCCAGCGCGGTGACCGGATGACCGCTGAACAACGTCGCGACGCGCTCGAGTCGATCCAGGCGCAGGCGCAGCGGCTTGAACGACTGGTGCTGAACATCCTGGACGCGAGTCGCATCGAAGGTGGTCTCGAGGCTTCGACGCAAGCCGTCGACGTGTCACTTGTCGCCGCCCGCGTCGTCGACGAGATGCTCCCCAGTGCAGCAACGCACGCGATTCGACTGCACGGTGCCACCCGGCCGCTGGTCGCTTTCGGTCAGGCGGTGTGGGTGGAACGCGCCCTCGCGAACCTGCTCGCGAATGCAGTGAAGTACACGCCGGCGGAGAGCACCGTGGACATCACACTCGCTCAAGAGGGCGCCGAGGTGGTCATCCGCGTCAGCGACGAGGGACCGGGCATCCCGTCGGGTTGGTCCGAGCGGATCTTCGAGCGGTTCGAACGTGTGCCGGAGAGCAGCACCCAGACCGGTACCGGGTTGGGGCTCTACATCACCCGCCAACTGGTCAGCGCGATGGGCGGCCGCGTCGACGTCGAGAAGTCAGCCACAACCGGCACCGTCTTCTGCATGCGGTTACGGGCATCGAGCGTCCAGGTGCCCGTGCCGCGCAACGGGCAGGTCACCAGCGACAGGGAAACGGCGCGCATCAAGTCGGCATAGGCTCGACTGGTGCCGCAGCTTCGTCTGGCCCTCGCTCAAGTCGACGTCACGGTTGGTGATTTCGACGGCAACGCCGACGTCGTCGTGCGCTGGACCCGGCACGCGGCCGAGCGCGGTGCGCATCTCGTCGCCTTCCCGGAAGGCACGCTCACCGGGTACCCAGCAGAGGACCTCGTCCTGCGTCGGTCGTTCGTCAACGAGTCCCTGTCGACCCTCCAGCGGGTAGCGAGAACCCTCAACGCCGAAGGCTTGGGTGACATCCCGGTCATCGTCGGGTACGTCGATCGATCGCCGACCGCTGACGATGGCGTGGAAGCGCAGCCTGGTCGACCCGCCGGTGAGCCACAGAACTCCGCTGCGCTGCTGCACCGCGGCGGCATCGTCGGGCGCTACGCCAAGCATCACCTGCCCAACTACGGCGTCTTCGACGAGTTCCGCTACTTCGTACGCGGCGACCGCTTGCCGGTTTTCCGCGTACACGGCATCGACATCGCGATCATCGTGTGCGAGGACTTGTGGCAAGACGGTGGTCCGATCGCAGTGGCCCGGGAAGCGCACGCCGGTCTCGTCGTGACCATCAACGGCTCGCCGTACGAACGCAACAAGGACGACTTCAGGCTGCCGCTGTGCCAACGACGCGCGCGCGAGGCAGAAGCGACCCTTGCTTACGTCAACATGGTCGGCGGTCAGGACGAGCTGGTCTTCGACGGCGACTCACTCGTGGTCGATCGCTACGGCCACCTGCTCGCGCGTGCTCCGTTGTTCGACGAGGGACTGCTCGTCGTCGACCTCGACCTGCCGGAGGGAACGGCCGACCACGTCGGCCCGTTCCCGGCGTCTGACGGCACGACGATGTACCTCGAGCGCACAACGGTGAGTACGACACCGGTTCCCGCCTACACACCGATCGAAGCCGGCATCGCGGCACGCGTCGACGACTGCGCGGAGGTCTACGCCGCGCTGGTGCTTGGCACACGCGACTACGTCCGCAAGAACGACTTCCAGACCGTCGTACTCGGCCTGTCGGGTGGCATCGACTCGGCTCTCGTCGCGACCATCGCGGCAGATGCACTCGGCCCCGAGTCGGTCCACGCCGTGGCGATGCCCAGCCGGTATTCCAGCGAGCACTCGATCGCCGATGCCGCCGAGCTCGTACGCCGACAAGGCATCCACTTCCAAGTCGTGCCGATCGAGCCGATGGTCGATGCGTATGAGAAGGAAGTCGAGCTGCACGGCCTGGCCGCGGAGAATCTGCAGGCCCGCGTCCGCGGCACCACGCTCATGGCGCTGTCCAACGAGCACGGCCACCTTGTGTTGACGACCGGAAACAAGAGCGAGCTCGCCACTGGCTACTCGACGCTGTACGGCGACAGCGCCGGCGGTTTCGCTCCGATCAAGGACGTGACGAAGACAACCGTCTGGGAGCTGGCGCGCTGGCGCAACGCATCGGCGGTGGCGCGTGGCGAGACACCGCCCATCCCGGAGAACAGCATCACCAAGCCACCGTCTGCAGAGTTGCGGCCCGGCCAGCTCGACATCGACTCGCTCCCGCCGTACGAGAAGCTTGACGCGATCCTCGAGGATTACGTCGAGCGCGATCTCGGTCGGGAGGCCCTGCTCGCGGCGGGGCACGACGCCGTGCTCGTCGACCGGATCATCCGGCTCGTCGACGCGGCGGAGTACAAGCGCCGGCAGTACCCACCGGGCCCGAAGATCTCGCTGCGCGCCTTCGGGCGCGATCGGCGGCTGCCGATCACCAACCGCTGGCGCGAGCACCCCACGCCCGCTGGGTGAACTAACCGCCACTAACTCACCTTTTGCACCGTGCACCGACGGCTACCTCACCCAACGCGTGTCACTATTGAGGGAGACCCGGGGACGCCGAACGGCGCTTCGAGGCCAGGAGGTGCGTTGTGAGCACGATCCCGTCTGATGCGACCGGCGAGGGTGTCTCGCCGTACGGCTCGCCCCGCAGCGACGAAGTGGTCCGGCGGATCCGGATCCACCACTTGCAAGCCATGAAGGACCGCGGCGAACGGTGGGCGATGCTCACCGCCTACGACCAGTACGCCGGCGCGGTGTTCGACGAAGTCGGGATCCCGGTCCTGCTCGTCGGCGATTCCGCCGCCAACAACGTCTACGCGTACGACACGACGCTCCCGGTAACGGTGGAAGAGCTGCTGCCGCTCGTGCGCGCCGTCACGCGAAGCACGCGTCGAGCACTCGTCATCGCGGACATGCCGTTCGGGTCCTACCAAGTCTCTCCGGCGCAGGCGCTGGAAACCGCAGTACGTTTCATGAAAGAAGGCGACGCGCACGCCGTCAAGCTCGAGGGCGGCGCGCTCGTGGCACCACAGGTGGAGATGATCGTCAGCGCCGGCGTTCCCGTCATGGCACACATCGGTTTCACACCGCAGAGCGAACACGGGCTCGGCGGCTACCGCGTGCAGGGTCGTGGCGACGCTGCGGAGCGACTGCTCAGCGACGCTATGGCGTTGCAGGAGGCCGGGGCATTTGCCGTCGTCCTCGAGATGGTGCCGACGTCGGTAGCTGAACGGGTCACCAAGGAGTTGCACATCCCGACCGTGGGCATCGGCGCCGGACCGCACTGCGACGCGCAGGTGCTGGTGTGGCAGGACATGGCGGGCCTCAACGCAGGACCCAAGCCGAGGTTCGTCAAGCGCTACGCCGACCTGCGCGGGGTTCTCTCGCAGGCAGCAGCCGACTTCGCCACCGAAGTCCGCGACGGCGGCTATCCCGCCCCGGAACACGAGTACGAGTAGCCAGCGCAACGGAACCTCGTCGTACCCTTGACTGATGAGCGCCTTCGATCCTTCGACCATCGAGGGCGACCGTGCCGGGTTCCTCGACGTGAACGAGTGGGCCCGGGACACCACCTGGCTGCATGGGCCGATGAAGTTCTTTGCGAGCTACGGCGTCGTGCTGTTCGCTGCGTTCCTGCTGGTCGGCTACCTAATCGCGCGGCGATCTGGTCAGCGCGACAAGGTCGCCCTAGCGCTGTGGGTGCCTCTCGGCACGCTGCTGGCTGTCGCTGTGAACCAGCCGATCGCCAACGGCGTAGGTGAGCAGCGACCGTTCGCGGTCTTCCCGCACGCACTGGTCCTCGCGCACCGTTCTACCGATGCGTCGTTCGCGTCCGACCACGCCACGATGGCCGGAGCGGTTGCATTGGGGCTGCTGCTCCTCTCATGGCGACTCGGGATTGCGGCACTAGCGGCGGCTTTGCTCATGGCATTCGCCCGCGTGTACGTCGGCGCGCACTTCCCCGTCGATGTGATCGCAGGGCTTCTTCTCGGCGCGACGGTCACCGCTGCAGGCTGGTTCATCCTTCGCCCGCTGCTGGTTCGGATCGTCGCAGGAATCGCGCACACACCACTCCGACCTTTGGTGACCATCGATACGACCTAGCGGCCACTACCAACGCGGGGGCTGTCCCTCTTAGCTGCCGGTTTTGGGGTTCGCGCTGGTTCTCAATTGCTGTGTGAGTACGTCGCGGGCTTCGACGAGGGATGGGCCGTACCACGTCAGGTGGCGGCCGCTCACGAGCGCGACGGCCTGGTTGGGGAACGCCTCAGGACCATCCTCGGTGGTGAACACATAGGGCTCGTCCGGGAGTACCACGAGATCGGCACCGCAAGCATGCAGTTCCTCCAGCGGAACCTTGGGATAGCGCTCGGCCGCGGTCACGTAAACGTTGTCGATGCCGAGCATCCGCAACACGTCGCCCGCGAATGTGTCGCGCCCGACCACCATCCATGGTCGCCGCCAGATGCAGATCACAGCGCGGCGCCGCGCTCCGGCGTACGGCGAACCCCAACCGCGCTCCGCCGCGTCGAGCCAAGCAGGCGGCTCGAGCCCGCAAGCAAGTCGCAGCATCCGGTCCAACGAGCTGAATGCGGCGGCCAGCGTCTGCGGAGCGGTGACCCACACCGCCAGACCCGCCGACCGCAGCGCCGCGATGTCGTCGGCCCGGTTCTCCTCTTCATTCGCGAGGACGACATCAGGGCGCAGGCCCACGATCGCCTCGATGTCGGGGTTCTTGGTCCCGCGCACGCGGGTGACATCAAGGTCAGGCGGGTGCGTGCACCAGTCCGTGGCCCCGACCAGCAGGCCGGGCGCGGTGACGGCGACCGACTCCGTCAGCGACGGAACCAGCGACACGACGCGCCCGACCAGCTCCGGCCGCTGAACGGCGTACCCGAGGTCGTCGTCGTAGGTCGATGACACAGCGCGTCACACGTCGGTGACGCGGATCCCGGCATGCGCCTTGTACCGGCGGTTGATGGAGATCAGGTTGGCCGTCAACGCCTCGATCTGATGCGCGTTGCGCAGTCGCCCGGCATAGATCCCGCGGAAGCCTGCGATCCGCCCAGCGAGCGCTTGCACCAGGTCGGTCGCGGCCCGGTCATCCCCGAGCACCAGCACGTCCAGCTCGATCTCGCCAACGGAAGGGTCGAGCAACAACACCGCGGAGACGTGATGGAACGCCGCGACCACGCGACTGTCCGGCAACACGGCCGATGCTTGCTGAGCGGCGCTACCTTCAGCGACATCGAGCGCGAATGCCCCTTGTTTGTCGAAGCCCAGGGGGTTGACGCAGTCAACGACGACTTTGCCCGCGAGTTCGCCGGCGAGCCCGGCCAACAGGTCGCGATGGCCGTCGTAGGGCACGGCCACGATGACGACATCCGCTTCGCGCGCGACGTCGGCGTTCCCGGCACCTCGTACGGAGAGTGACGACCCGTCAGCGATTTCAGTGGCAGCGGTTGCCGCCCGGGCAGGATCCCGGGAACCGATCAGAACCTCGTTACCCGCCATCGCAAGCCGACGTGCGAGTCCGCGGCCCTGATCGCCGGTGCCGCCCAGGATTCCCACCACCGCGCTCGCTGGGTCGATCGCGGGCGCGCTCATGTCGGCGCTCACATCAGTCATCCAGGAATCCTCGCAGGGCTGTTCGGGTGAACTAGACGGGGCATAGAGAAGGAGCTTGGACATTGGCGGCGAAATGAGCAGATGTGAGGCTCCCCCGGCGCTCCAGCGCGCCAACGCGCCTCGAAGGGCTGTTGCGCGAGATCGGTGATCTGCGCCTGACGCTCGACATGGATCTGACCGTCGCGGCAGCAGCGATGGACGACGATCGCTCCGACATCACCGCTGACGTGATCGAGCGCGACCGCGCTGAGCTTCATGACTTTGCAGCCCGGGCCGCCCGCCACCTAGAAGCAGCACAAGTGGCAGATGAGACCGCGGCCGCCGACATCCTGCCGGTGCCAGCCCCGCGCTCCAACCGACGCCGCCGGACGATGTTGTCGGCCAGCCAAGCAGTACTCGCCGCTGCGGCGTGCGCGGCCGTGTTTGCCGGCGTCATCCCGGGTGGGAGCGCACCATCGACCCGTCCGATCGCCCACACCCAGATGGAGGCGTCGTACGCCGCATTCGCACACGCAGCGCGCACGGGAAGCGATCCGCAACGCTTGGTTGCGCTGGGTGCCAGCGTCAACCGGTCGATCCGGCCCCTCATCGCGACAGCAACCAACGATCCGGTCAAGGCGATTCGAATGCTCCGGATCCTTCAGGAAGAGCAGCGGCTCCTGCTGAGGCTCAACCCGGCCGGCTCGGCCAAGCTGCTCGCCGAGGCGCGCTCGCTCCTGGCTCAGCTGACAGCCGTGCTCGACGCCGCGGCGCTACTCGAAGCACCCGCAGACAGCAGTACGACGGCCGATGACCCCGCAGTCGCTGAACCAACGCCGGGTAACGAGCCAGAGCCCGCTGCGTCAGAATCACCTGCGGATTCGTCGGTGCCGACAGACCAACCCGTCGCAGAACCGCAGCCGCAGGACACGCCAACCCCGGGACCGACTCCGACAGAAGAGCCGGCGCCCGCACCGACAATCAGCCCGCCGTTCCCCTTTGGTGTGGATGTCGCATAGCCGCGATTGACGCACTGACACGATGAACCTGTGGACGTCGAACGCGCCCGGGCCCTGCGCGATCTCCTAGCCCCAACGGGTTGGGTCGACCGCACCCGCACCTTTGCATCAGCACTACGACGATCTCGTGCTGGGCGCGATCCTGGTGGGTTGCTTCTTGTCGGTACGCCGACCGAGGAACCGTGGCATCTGACCGCACATCTCGACGACGAAGCCCGATGGTTCGACCTGCCCGAGTTGACGCCGACCCTGGTGCGTTGGTCAGCGCCAACGGGAGCACCACCGCACCTCGCAATCGGGTTGTCGCGTCTCGAGCAAGCAGGCCGTGGCGAGACAGTAATGATTGTCGCTCCCGACGAACCGACAGCACCGTTACTCGAACGAGTTGCCGACGCACGACGCAGCGGCGCGATTGTGTTGTCGGTCGACGCCGGTGACAGCGATCTGAACGAGCTGGCGCACGAATCGCTGGTCGTACCTCCGCACGCGGAAGAAGGGCTAGTGACCGCCACAGCAGCCGATGTGCCGCCGCTCTCTTTTGACCTCGTAACGCATCTCGTGTCGGCGGCGGCAGGTGAACCGATGGACCTTGGGCGCCAGCCGGGCCTGCGCGCGCGACTTGGACGGTTACTCGACATCGTCACCGGCCCTGGAAGCGGTGAAAACGGTCGCTGATGCGTGCCGACGTCGTACGTCGGTTGCATGTGCAACCCGTATCAGTGCGATTCGTCTGTGATGACGAACCCGACGAAATCCGACGCATGCATCGTGTGCGCACATCGCGAGTGCACACACGAACAACATGTGCAAGCAGCGATGACGGTGCGTTGTACGCGAATTGATGACGTTGTCACCACGTGAATTGATTACACAGAGTGTTGATGGACGAGTAACGCAATCGCGACACGACGACACGACGACACGAAGTTTGTGTCGGTTGTGGAATGTACGGCGTAACAGTGCCACTCTTGCGAACACGAAGACCGTTGACACGGAACGGTCCCGTAATGCCGAGGAGGCACTGTGGCCGCGAGAAAGACGGCAAAGGCTGCGACGAAGAAGGCTTCGTCGCGCAGAAAGACCGCCGCCAAGCGGACAACAAAGAAGTCGACTGCTCGCAAGAAGTCGACTGCCCGCAAGTCCACTGCACGTAAGTCGACTGCAAAGAAGACTGCGCGTAAGCGGACGACAAAGAAGGCCGCTGCTAAGCGCACGGCCAAAAAGTCGACGGCCAGGAAGTCGACTGCTCGCAAGCGGACCGCCAAGAAGGCCGGTGCGCGCAAGAAGACCACCGCACGCAAGCGGACCGCCAAGAAGGCCGGTGCGCGCAAGAAGACCACCGCACGCAAGCGGACCGCCAAGAAGGCCGGTGCGCGCAAGAAGACCACCGCACGCAAGCGCACAGCGAAGAAGACGACCCGCAAGCGGGCCGCAAAGCGCTGACGCCGAGAGCTTCACAGAGAAGCGGCTGCCCTTTGGCAGCCGCTT
>JAWWOW010000024.1:0-15944 GCA_033851265.1 Frankiales bacterium | reverse complement strand
CGTGAGTCCGCACAGACCTTGCTCGAGAACCTCTACTTCAACCCGAAGCGCTACGACCTCGCCAAGGTCGGCCGCTACAAGGTCAACAAGAAGCTCGCTCTCGAACTCCCGCTGACGCAGGGCGTGCTGACCCAAGACGACGTTGTCGGCACGATCGAGTACCTCGTCCGTCTCCATGCAGGCGAGCAGGGCTACGAGACCGACGACATCGACCACTTCGGCAACCGCCGCCTGCGTACCGTCGGTGAGCTGATCCAGAACCAGGTCCGTCAGGGTCTGGCCCGCATGGAGCGTGTCGTCCGCGAGCGCATGACGACGCAGGACGTCGAGGCGATCACGCCGCAGACGCTGATCAATATCCGTCCCGTGGTGGCCTCCATCAAGGAGTTCTTCGGGACGAGCCAGCTGTCACAGTTCATGGACCAGACCAACCCGCTGGCCGGCCTGACGCACAAGCGTCGGTTGTCTGCACTCGGCCCCGGTGGCCTGTCCCGTGAGCGCGCCGGCTTCGAGGTGCGCGATGTGCACCCGAGCCACTACGGCCGCATGTGCCCGATCGAGACACCGGAAGGCCCGAACATCGGCCTGATCGGATCGCTGTCGACCTACGCACGTGTCAACGCGTTCGGGTTCGTCGAGACGCCCTACCGCAAGGTCCGCGCCGGCAAGGTGACAGACCAGATCGACTACATCACCGCTGACGAGGAAGACCGCCACGTCATTGCACAGGCCAACGCGCCGTTGAACGACGACGGCACGTTCGCTGAGCAGCGCGTGCTCGTCCGCCGTAAGGGCGGCGAGGTCGAGTTCATCCCGCCGGACGAGGTCGACTACATGGACGTCTCGCCGCGACAGATGGTCTCGGTCGCGACGGCGATGATCCCGTTCCTCGAGCACGACGACGCCAACCGCGCACTCATGGGTTCCAACATGCAGCGCCAGGCTGTCCCGCTGCTGCGCAGCGAGGCGCCGCTGGTCGGCACCGGCATGGAAGGCCGGGCGGCGTACGACGCCGGCGACGTTGTCGTGGCTGACAAGGCCGGTGTGGTCGAAGAGCTGTCCGCCGACTACGTCCAGATCATGGCCGACGACGGCACCCGGCAGACCTATCGGCTGGCCAAGTTCCGTCGGTCTAACCAGGGCACGTGCATCAACCAGGGCGCGATCGTGGCCGAGGGCGACCGGGTCGAGGCGGGCCAGATCATCGCCGACGGTCCCTGCACCGACACCGGTGAGATGGCGCTCGGCAAGAACCTTCTCGTTGCGTTCATGCCGTGGGAGGGCCACAACTACGAAGACGCGATCATTCTCAGCCAGCGCCTCGTGCAGGACGACGTGCTCTCCTCGATTCACATCGAGGAGCACGAGGTCGACGCACGTGACACCAAGCTCGGCCCGGAGGAGATCACCCGCGACATCCCCAACGTCGCGGAGGACTTCCTCGCGCACCTCGACGAGCGCGGCATCATCCGCATCGGTGCCGAGGTCGTGCCGGGTGACATCCTCGTCGGCAAGGTCACGCCCAAGGGCGAGACCGAGCTGACTCCGGAAGAGCGGCTGTTGCGCGCGATCTTCGGTGAGAAGGCGCGTGAGGTTCGTGACACGTCGCTGAAGGTGCCGCACGGCGAGTCCGGCATCATCATCGGCGTCCGTGTGTTCAGCCGCGACGAGGGCGACGAGTTGTCGCCTGGTGTCAACGAGCTGGTGCGCGTTTACGTCGCGCAGAAGCGCAAGATCACCGACGGCGACAAGCTCGCCGGCCGGCACGGCAACAAGGGCGTCATCGCGAAGATCCTGCCGGTCGAGGACATGCCGTTCCTCACCGACGGCACACCGGTCGACATCGTGCTCAACCCGCACGGCGTACCCCGCCGGATGAACCTCGGGCAGGTGCTCGAGACGCACCTCGGCTGGGTCGCCAAGACCGGCTGGGACGTCGAGGGACACCCGGAGTGGGCCGGCCGACTGCCGAAGGAAGCCCTCACGGGCGCCCCGGGCAGCAAGCTCGCAACACCGGTGTTCGACGGTGCGCGCGAAGAGGAGATCACCGGTCTGCTCGACGCGACATTGCCGACGCGCGACGGCGTGCAGCTGATCAACGCCTCGGGCAAGACCAACCTGCTCGACGGTCGCACCGGACAGCCGTTCCCCGAGCCCGTCTCGGTCGGCTGGATCTACATCATGAAGCTGCTCCACCTCGTCGACGACAAGATTCACGCCCGGTCGACGGGTCCGTACTCGATGATCACGCAGCAGCCCCTGGGCGGTAAGGCCCAGTTCGGTGGCCAGCGGTTCGGCGAGATGGAGGTGTGGGCCCTCGAGGCGTATGGCGCTGCCTATGCGTTGCAGGAGCTGCTCACCATCAAGTCCGACGATGTCCTCGGTCGCGTCAAGGTCTACGAGGCCATCGTCAAGGGCGAGAACATCCCGGAGCCGGGCATTCCGGAGTCGTTCAAGGTCCTCATCAAGGAGATGCAGTCGCTGTGTCTCAACGTTGAGGTGCTCTCCAGCGACGGCATGCAAATCGAAATGCGGGAGACCGATGAAGACGTCTTCCGCGCTGCAGAAGAACTAGGTATTGACCTGTCGAGACGGGAGCCGTCTTCCGTAGAGGAAGTCTGAGCCCCCGTCCCGACGTACTGAGGAGCAAAAAAGCATGCTCGACGTGAACTTCTTCGATGAGCTTCGCATCGGCCTTGCCACCGCCGACGACATTCGTCAGTGGTCGCACGGCGAGGTGAAGAAGCCGGAGACCATCAACTACCGCACGTTGCGTCCGGAAAAGGACGGCCTGTTCTGCGAGAAGATCTTCGGGCCGACCCGCGACTGGGAGTGCTACTGCGGTAAGTACAAGCGGGTCCGCTTCAAGGGCATCATCTGTGAGCGCTGCGGCGTCGAGGTGACGCGCGCGAAGGTTCGTCGTGAGCGGATGGGCCACATCGAGCTCGCCGCCCCGGTGACGCACATCTGGTACTTCAAGGGTGTGCCCAGCCGGCTCGGCTACTTGCTCGACCTGGCGCCGAAGGACCTCGAGAAGATCATCTACTTCGCGGCCTACATGATCACGTGGGTCGACGAGGAGGGTCGTCACCGCGACCTCCCGTCGCTCGAGAACCAACTGTCCGTCGACAAGGCTGCGATCGAGAAGAAGCGCGACGCCGACCTCGAGGCGCGGTCCAAGAAGCTCGAGAGCGACCTGGCCGAGCTCGAGGCCGAAGGTGCCAAGAGCGACCAGCGCCGCAAGGTCCGCGAAGGTGCCGAGCGCGAGCTCCGCCAGATCCGCGACCGCGCGCAGCGCGAACTCGACCGTCTCGACGCGGTCTTCGACCGGTTCAAGAACCTCAAGGTGCAAGACCTCGAGGGCGACGAGCTGCTCTACCGCGAGATGCGCGACCGCTACGGCCAGTACTTCAAGGGCGGCATGGGTGCGCAGGCGCTGCAGGAGCGGCTGGAGAGTTTCGACCTCGAGGCTGAGGCCGAGTCGCTGCGCGAGACCATCCGCACCGGCAAGGGCCAGAAGAAGGCCCGTGCGCTGAAGCGGCTGAAGGTTGTCTCGGCGTTCCTCAACACTCGCAACTCGCCGATGGGCATGGTGCTCGACTGCGTGCCGGTCATCCCGCCGGATCTGCGCCCGATGGTGCAGCTCGACGGTGGTCGTTTCGCGACGTCGGACTTGAACGACCTGTACCGCCGCGTCATCAACCGCAACAACCGGTTGAAGCGACTGCTCGACCTCGGCGCGCCCGAGATCATCGTCAACAACGAGAAGCGGATGCTGCAGGAGGCCGTCGACGCGTTGTTCGACAACGGCCGTCGTGGTCGTCCCGTCACCGGCCCGGGCAACCGGCCGTTGAAGTCGCTGTCCGACATGCTCAAGGGCAAGCAGGGTCGGTTCCGTCAGAACCTGCTCGGCAAGCGCGTCGACTACTCGGGCCGTTCGGTCATCGTGGTTGGTCCGCAGTTGAAGCTGCACCAGTGCGGCCTGCCCAAGCAGATGGCGCTCGAGTTGTTCAAGCCGTTCGTCATGAAGCGGCTCGTCGACTTGAACCACGCGCAGAACATCAAGAGCGCCAAGCGCATGGTCGAGCGCGCGCGTCCCGTCGTGTGGGACGTGCTCGAAGAGGTCATCACCGAGCACCCGGTGCTGCTCAACCGCGCCCCGACGCTGCACCGTCTCGGCATCCAGGCCTTCGAGCCGCAGCTGGTCGAAGGCAAGGCCATCCAGATTCACCCGTTGGTGTGTACGGCGTTCAACGCCGACTTCGACGGTGACCAGATGGCCGTGCACCTTCCGCTGTCCGCGGAGGCGCAGGCCGAGGCGCGCATCCTCATGCTGTCGAGCAACAACATCCTGTCGCCGGCTTCTGGCCGTCCGATTGCGGTGCCGACGCTCGACATGGTGACGGGCCTCTACTACCTCTGCCTGACCAAGGACGGCGCCGTCGGCGAGGGCCGGGTGTTCTCCTCGGTGGCTGAGGCGATCATGGCTCACGACCGCGGCGAGCTCGATCTGCAGGCCAACATCACCATTCGCATGACGGGCGTCGTACCTCCGCTGGAATGGACTCCGCCGGAGGACTACGAGGAGGGCACGCCGTACCGCCTCGACACCACACTCGGTCGTGCGTTGTTCAACGAGACGCTGCCGCCGGACTATCCCTTCGTCAACGAAGAGATGCCCAAGCGTCGGTTGTCGACGATCGTCAATGATCTGGCCGAGCGCTACCCGAAGGTTGCGGTCGCTACGACGCTCGACGGTCTCAAGGAGGCGGGCTTCCACTGGGCCACCCGGTCCGGGCTGACCGTCGCCATCGAAGACGTCGTCACGCCGAAGACCAAGCAGGCGATCCTCGACACGTACGAGGACCAGGCCGACAAGGTCCAGAAGCAGTTCGAGCGCGGTGTCATCACCGACGACGAGCGCCGTCAGGAGCTCATCGAGATCTGGACCAAGGCAACCGGTGACATCGCCCGCGACATGGAGGCGAACTTCGCCAAGACCAACCCGGTCTTCATGCTCGTCAACTCCGGCGCCTGCGGAAACATGATGCAGGTGCGGCAGCTGGCCGGCATGCGCGGTCTCGTCGCCAACCCGCGGGGCGAGATCATCCCGCGGCCGATCCGCACAAACTTCCGTGAAGGTCTGACCGTGCTGGAGTACTTCATCTCCACACACGGTGCCCGCAAGGGTCTGGCCGACACGGCGTTGCGGACGGCGGACTCCGGTTACCTCACGCGTCGTCTCGTGGATGTCTCGCAGGACGTGATCGTGCGCGAGGAGGACTGCGGCACTGAGCGCGGCATCCTCATGCCGATCGCGGACAAGGCTCGCAACGGCACCCTCAGCCGGCACAACGATGTCGAGACGAGCGTCTACGCGCGCGTGTTGGCCGAAGCGGTCGAAGCCGACGGCACGGTTGTTGCCGATGCGGGCACCGATTTGGGCGACGTCGTCATCACCGAGCTGACGGACAAGGGCATCACCGAGGTACGCGTTCGCAGCGTGCTCACGTGTGAGTCCAAGCTCGGCACCTGCTCGAAGTGCTACGGCCGCTCACTCGCCACGGGCAAGCTCGTCGACGTCGGCGAGGCGGTTGGCATCATCGCCGCCCAGTCGATCGGTGAGCCGGGCACGCAGCTGACCATGCGGACGTTCCACACCGGCGGTGTCGCTGGTGAGGACATCACGCACGGTCTGCCTCGTGTGGTCGAACTGTTCGAAGCACGTACGCCGAAGGGCGAGGCGCCCATCGCCGAGGTCAAGGGTCGCGTCAAGCTCGAGGAGACCGACAAGGCGCGCAAGATCATCGTCGTACCCGATGACGGTTCGGAGGAGATTGCCTACTCCGTGCCCAAGCGGTCGCGACTGCGCGTCGAAGAGGGCTCGCCGGTCGACGTCGGCACCCAGCTCATCGAAGGTGCCGTCAACCCCCACGAGGTGCTGCGCATCCTCGGTCCCCGCGCGGTGCAGATGCACCTCGTCGCCGAGGTGCAGGACGTCTATCGCTCGCAGGGTGTGTCGATCCACGACAAGCACATCGAGATCATCGTTCGGCAGATGCTCAAGCGCGTGAACGTGCTCGAGTCGGGTGACACCGATCTGCTGCCCGGTGAGCTCAAGGAGCGCCCAGGGTTCGAGGAAGAGAACCGTCGCGTCGTGGCGGAGGGTGGCCAGCCCGCGGCGGCTCGTCCGGTGCTGATGGGCATTACGAAGGCGTCGCTCGCGACCGAATCGTGGTTGTCGGCTGCGTCGTTCCAAGAGACGACTCGCGTGCTCACGGACGCGGCGATCCACGCCCGGTCGGACTCGCTGCTCGGTCTCAAGGAGAACGTCATCATCGGCAAGCTCATCCCGGCCGGCACGGGCATCCCGCGCTACCGCAACATCCGGGTCGAGCCGACCGAGGAGGCCAAGGCCGCGGCGTTCGCGATGCCGGGGTACGACGAGGACTGGACCACGGCGCCGTTCGGCCAGGCGCCTGGGCAGGCCGTGCCGCTCGAGGACTACGACTACGGGCAGTACAACCGCTAACACGTGCACCACCGCGACGGCGGCCGCTCCCTTCCGGGGCCGGCCGCCGTTCGCATTCCCATTCCCCGTGCCCGCCGATCTTGAGGTTTGGCACGTTGGATGGGCGCATCGAAGGTTGCAAACCTCAAGATCGGCGCGGGATGGGCGCGCGCGGAAGTGGAGGACGGCAGAATGCCGCCCGTGAGCCAGCCCCCGAACGACCCGCCGCAGGAGCCCGGGCCGCCGCCGGGGCCGCCGCCGGGGCCGGGTTGGGGTCCGCCTCCTGGCCAGTGGGGTCCACCACCCGGCCAGCCGGGTTACGGTGCGCCGCCGGGACAGCCGCCATACGCGCAGGGGCCTTACGCGCAACAGCCGTACGGCGCTCAGTACGGGTATCCGTATGCACGACAGACGGAGGGACTGGCGATCGCGGTGCTGGTCCTGGCGATCGCGTCGTTCGTGGTCTGCCCGGTCGTGCCCGCGATCGTGGCGTTGGCCCTGGCCCCGGGCGCTAAGCGAAACATCGCTCAGTCCGGCGGGATGAAGGATGGCGAGGGCCTGGTCACGGCTGGGCAGATCGTTGCCTGGATCAATCTGGGTTTTGCCGCACTCGGCTTGATTGCGCTGATCATCCTCGTCGCGGTGGCAGACACGAGCAACACGAACGCGTTCGTGTCAGCCCTCACCTAGTGCGGCTCGCATTTCGCCGTACGCCTCGTTGAGCTGTGGCTGTTGGTAGTGCGCGTTCAGCCCGCTCGGGTTGGGCAGCAGCCACACCCGTGACCCCTCGAACAACTCGTCCTGCGGGCCGACCGCGGCCTTGGGCGCGTTGAAGGCGATGCGATACGCCGTCACACCGAGGAATGCGACGACCGGTGGTCGCCACGTGCGGACGACCCGGCGCAGGCGCGCGACGCCGGCGCGGATCTCGTCTGGGTCGACCTCATCCGCCCGAGCGGTGGCCCGCCTGACGAAGTTCGTGATGCCGATTCCGGCCGCGCGGAGTTCGGTGGTCTCACTCGGGTGCAGCACCCGGTCGGTGAAGCCGGCCTCGTGCAGCGTCCGCCAGAGCCGGTTCGCCGGCCGCGCGAAGTGGTAGCCGGCGTGCCCCGACCACAGCGACGGGTTGATGCCGACGAGCAGCACCGACATATCGGCGCCGACCAGGTCCGGGACCGTCCGCCCGTACGCTGCCAGCAACTCCTCGCGTCGAGGAGTGGTGTGGGCCGGTCGTCGGGTCATGGCGAGATCCTCGCGCGGCCCGACCCGGATCTCGACCGGTGCATTTCGGCCCGAGGCCGATGCCCGAGGCCGATGATTGCGGCGGTAGACCCGGATATCCGGGCCCAGCGCCACAACCATCACCCAACGAGAACCCGAGCCAGCGCAGGAACATGCGCATGGCCCGCGTTTGTCGGTGGATGCTCACCCGGGGGGTTCGTCTTGTTCGCCGTCGCCGGCTTTCTCGCGCTCGCAGGCCTAGTTGTCTGATCCAGGTGCATGATCGTGAGCGTGGGCTTAGGTGAGCGGCTGAAGCGCCTAGACGACCGAACGCTTAGGCGACTCGACAGCCGACGTGGGCGCGCGGCTGCCACGGTCGCCTTCGCAGCCCTCTGGATCAGCTTCCCGTTCTTGGAGTGGCGGATCTGGGGCAATTGGGGCATGGCCGTGTGGTTCACCGGCACAGCGTTTTGGACTGTTGTCGTGCTGCCGCGTCGCCGCCCACTAGAGCGGACCCTGACCCCAGAGGAGCTAGCGCAGGAACAGGCGGAGTTCGCCGAGGCCACGGCCGAAGGGGCGCGATATATAGCAGGCGTCCGCCGAGCGCTGGCCGAGCGGGAGGCCCGCCGCCGCCACTCCCGTTCAAACTGACCCAGGTCACGCTCTGTCACTTCTTTGACCTGACGCGCTGCGGGCGGGTATCTTCGCTCCTCGTGCCCGGGCCGGCCCGGGCGCTCTTGTGCGCCCCATCATCGGGGCGGTTGAGAGTCCCCATCCCTCCGAATTTCCGTTCGGGGCGGAGCGCGGCCCCCGGGCGACACACCCGACCGCGGGGGTCGGCGGTCCGCCGGTGCACGAAACGCAGTCAAACGATCGGCACAACAGCCAGGACGACAGTAGGGAAGCGAACCGAGTGCCCACGATTCAACAGCTGGTCCGCAAGGGCCGCGAGGCGAAGACGACCAAGACGAAGACGCCCGCGCTCAAGGGCAGCCCGCAGCGCCGGGGTGTGTGCACGCGCGTCTACACGACCACTCCCAAGAAGCCGAACTCCGCGCTTCGCAAGGTGGCCCGTGTGCGTCTTACCTCCGGGATCGAAGTGACCGCTTACATCCCGGGCGTCGGTCACAACCTGCAGGAGCACTCGATCGTGCTCGTCCGCGGCGGCCGGGTGAAGGACCTACCCGGCGTTCGCTACAAGATCATTCGCGGCTCGCTGGACACGCAGGGTGTGCGTGGCCGCAAGCAGGCTCGCAGTCGGTACGGCGCAAAACGTGAGAAGGGCTAGGGATAAGGAATGCCACGCAAAGGTCCCGCCCCGAAGCACCCGGTTCTGATTGACCCGGTCTACAGCTCGCCGCTCGTCACCGCCCTCGTCAACAAGGTCCTGCAACGCGGCAAGCGCTCGCTGGCACAGCGGGTTGTCTACGACGCCCTCGAAGGCTGCCGTACCAAGACCGGCACGGACCCTGTTGTCACGTTGAAGCGCGCGCTCGACAACGTGAAGCCCGCCCTCGAGGTGCGCAGCCGACGTGTTGGCGGCGCGACGTACCAGGTGCCGGTCGAGGTTCGCCCGGCGCGCAGCACGACCCTCGCTTTGCGCTGGCTGGTGACCTACGCCCGCCAGCGTCGGGAAAAGACGATGACCGAGCGGTTGATGAACGAACTGCTCGACGCAAGCAATGGCCTCGGCGCGGCCGTGAAACGCCGCGAGGACATGCACAAGATGGCGGAGTCCAACAAGGCCTTTGCTCACTACCGGTGGTAGTGGCCATGAATTGCGCAACTACCGCTGGTAACCCACAACACACTCACCGACGACGCTGAGAGAAGAAGACAGTGACCACCGACGTTGCCGCGCCGACTGCGCTGGCCAAGACCCGGAACATCGGGATCATGGCGCATATCGACGCGGGCAAAACCACGACGACCGAGCGGATCCTCTTCTACACCGGCATCAACTACAAGATCGGTGAGGTCCACGAGGGCGCCGCGACGATGGACTGGATGCCGCAGGAGCAAGAGCGCGGCATCACGATCACGTCCGCCGCGACCACGTGCACGTGGGACGACCACACGATCAACATCATCGACACGCCTGGCCACGTCGACTTCACCGTCGAGGTGGAGCGATCGCTGCGCGTCCTCGACGGCGCGGTCGCCGTCTTCGACGCTGTCGCGGGCGTCGAGCCGCAGAGCGAGACGGTCTGGCGTCAGGCCGACCGGTACGGCGTCCCGCGCATCTGTTTCGTCAACAAGATGGACCGCGTCGGCGCGGAGTTCCACCGCACCGTCGACATGATCGTGACGCGCCTCGGTGCGACGCCGCTCGTCGTACAACTGCCGTGGGGTGTCGAGAGCGACTTCCGCGGTGTCATCGACCTGATCAACATGAAGGCCCTGCTCTGGCAGAGCGAGGGCAAGGGCGACACGTTCGACGTTGTCTCGATCCCCGGTGACCACGAGGAGGCCGCGCGCGAGTGGCGCGAGAAGCTCATCGAAACCGCAGCCGAGAACGACGACGAGCTCATGGAGCTCTACCTCGAGGGCACCCAGCCGACCACTGAGCAGCTCGTCGCCGGCATCCGCCGCGCAACGATCGCCAGCAAGATCACACCGGTCCTCTGCGGCACCGCGTTCAAGAACAAGGGCGTCCAGCCCATGCTCGATGCCATCGTCGACTTCCTGCCGAGCCCGCTCGACGTTGGTTCGATCCAGGGTCATGCGGTCGGCAAGGAAGACGAGGTCGTCGAGCGGGCTCCGAGTGAGACCGAGCCGTTCTCCGCGCTCGCGTTCAAGATCATGAGTGACCAGCATCTCGGCAAGCTGACCTATATCCGCGTCTACTCCGGTCACCTCGACAACGGATCGCAGGTCCTCAACTCGACCAAGGGTCGGAAAGAGCGCATCGGCAAGGTCTTCCAGATGCACGCCAACCACCGCGAAGAGCGCGATGGTGTCGGCGCCGGTCAGATCGTGGCCGTCATGGGTCTGAAGGACACCACGACCGGCGACACGCTCTGCGCCGTCGACAAGCCGGTGATTCTCGAGTCGATGAACTTCCCGGCGCCGGTCATCTCGGTCGCCATCGAGCCGAAGACGAAGGCCGACCAGGAGAAGCTCGGTACGGCGATCCAGCGCCTCGCCGAAGAGGACCCGACGTTCCAGGTCCGCAACGACGAGGAGACCGGGCAGACGATCATCTCGGGGATGGGCGAGCTCCACCTCGAGGTTCTCGTCGACCGCATGAAGCGGGAGTTCAAGGTCGAGGCCAACGTCGGCCGTCCGCAGGTTGCCTACCGCGAGACGATCCGGCGCAAGGTCGAGAAGGTGGACTACACGCACAAGAAACAGACCGGCGGTTCAGGCCAGTTCGCCAAGGTGCAGATCGACCTCGAACCCTCCGGCGGCGACGGCGGTGGCTACGAGTTCGCGAACAAGGTCACTGGTGGCCGCATCCCACGGGAGTACATCCCGAGTGTGGACGCTGGCTGCCAAGAGGCCATGGAGTTCGGCGTACTCGCGGGCTACCCGATCGTTGACGTCAAGGTGACGTTGCAAGACGGCGCCTACCATGAAGTGGACTCCTCTGAGCTTGCCTTCAAGATCGCCGGGTCGATGGCGTTCAAGCAGGCAGCCCGTCAGGCGGATCCGGTGATCATGGAGCCGATGATGGGCGTCGAGGTCGTGACGCCCGAGGAGTTCATGGGTGACGTCATCGGTGACCTGAATGGCCGCCGCGGTCACATCCAGGCCATGGAGGAGCGCGCCGGCGCGCGCGTCGTCAAGGCGCTGGTCCCGCTCGCAGAGATGTTCGGCTACGTCGGCGACCTTCGGTCCAAGACGCAGGGCCGGGCGAGTTACACCATGCAGTTCGACTCGTACGCCGAAGTACCCAGCCAGATCGCCAAGGAAATCATCGCCAAGGCTCACGGTGAATAGCAGTGAGTGAGACCCCGACAAACGTTCTTCAGCACGCCGTCAGCAATCCGTCCAGGGAGGACACCAGTGGCTAAGGCCAAGTTCGAGCGGACCAAGCCGCACGTCAACATCGGAACCATCGGTCACATCGACCATGGCAAGACCACGCTGACGGCGGCGATCACCAAGGTCCTGCATGACGCCCATCCGGAGCTCAACCCCTTCACGCCGTTCGACGAGATCGACAAGGCGCCGGAGGAGAAGGCCCGCGGCATCACCATCTCCATCGCGCACGTGGAGTACCAGACGGACAACCGTCACTACGCCCACGTCGACTGCCCGGGTCACGCCGACTACATCAAGAACATGATCACGGGCGCCGCACAGATGGACGGCGCGATCCTCGTCGTATCCGCGGCTGACGGTCCGATGCCGCAGACGAAGGAGCACGTGCTGCTCGCCCGCCAGGTCGGCGTGCCCTACATCGTCGTCGCGCTGAACAAGGCCGACGTCGTCGACGACGAGGAGATCCTCGAACTGGTCGAGCTCGAAGTACGCGAGCTCCTCAGCCAGTACGAGTTCCCCGGCGACGACGTCCCGGTTGTTCGCGTGTCGGCGCTGAAGGCGCTCGAGGGCGACGCCAAGTGGGGCGAGTCGATTCTGGAGCTGATGGCGGCGGTTGACGCCAGCATCGCCGAGCCGGTCCGGGAGATCGACAAGCCCTTCCTGATGCCGATCGAGGACGTGTTCACGATCACCGGTCGCGGCACGGTCGTCACCGGCCGCGTCGAGCGCGGTGTCGTCAACGTCAACGAAACGGTCGAGATCGTCGGCATCCAGGAGGCCGTGCAGTCCACGACCGTCACCGGCGTCGAGATGTTCCGCAAGCTGCTCGACCAGGGCATGGCGGGCGACAACGTCGGGCTGCTCCTCCGTGGCACCAAGCGTGAGGACGTCGAGCGCGGCCAGGTCGTCTGCAAGCCGGGTTCGATCACGCCGCACACCCAGTTCGAGGCGCAGGTCTACATCCTGTCCAAGGACGAGGGTGGCCGGCACACGCCGTTCTTCAACAACTACCGCCCGCAGTTCTACTTCCGCACCACGGACGTCACCGGCGTCGTCAACCTGCCTGAGGGCACGGAGATGGTCATGCCGGGCGACAACACCGAGATGACGGTCGACCTGATCCAGCCCATCGCCATGGAAGAGGGTCTGCGCTTCGCCATCCGTGAAGGCGGTCGCACCGTCGGCGCGGGTCGCGTCATCAAGATTCTCAAGTAGTACGTCGGACGGCGGCCGGGAGACCGGCCGCCGTTCCACGAAAGCCGCACGACACGCAGCAGCACTGACAGAAGGAAATGTGATGGCGGGACAGAAGATCCGCATCCGGCTCAAGGCCTATGACCACGAGGTCATCGACAGCTCGGCGCGCAAGATCGTCGAGACGGTGACGCGTACTGGTGCGCAGGTCGCGGGCCCGGTGCCGCTGCCGACCGAGAAGAACGTCTACTGCGTGATCCGTTCGCCCCACAAGTACAAGGACTCGCGCGAGCACTTCGAGATGCGCACGCACAAGAGGCTCATCGACATCCTCGACCCGACGCCGAAGACCGTCGATTCCCTCATGCGTCTCGACCTCCCTGCCGGCGTTGACATCGAGATCAAGCTCTAGGACGCAGACACAATCATGGCTACCCCTACCCGCGCCGTACACGGTCTTCTGGGCGAGAAGCTCGGAATGACCCAGGTCTTCGACGAGGCCGGCCGCGTCGTCCCCGTCACGGTTGTCAAAGCCGGTCCGTGCGTCGTCACGCAGGTCCGCACAGCCGACCGCGATGGCTACTCGGCTGTGCAGCTCGCGTTCGGTCAGGTCGACCCGCGCCGGGTCAACAAACCTGACACCGGTCATTTCGACAAGGCCGGTGTGCCGCCACGCCGCTACGTCGCAGAGGTTCGCACCACGCTGGCAAGCGACTACACGCTCGGCCAAGAGCTCACGGTCGAGGTGTTCGATGCGGGCGCCAAGGTCGACGTCATCGGCACCAGCAAGGGCAAGGGCTACGCCGGTCCCATGAAGCGGCACAACTTCAAGGGTCTCGGTGCTGGCCACGGCACGCAGCGCAAGCACCGTTCCCCGGGCTCGATCGGGGCGTGTGCGACTCCGTCCCGTGTCTTCAAGGGCACCCGCATGGCCGGTCGGATGGGCGGCGTTCGTACGACGACGCTCTCGCTCACCGTGCACGCGGTTGATGCGGAGAAGGGCGTGCTGCTCATCAAGGGCGCCGTACCCGGTCCCACCGGTGGGCTCGTCATGGTGCGCACTGCCGTCAAGGCTGGCCTCGTTAAGGCGGGTGCAGCATGACAACCGTCAACGTGTTGAGCCCAGAAGGTGAAGAGCTCGCCCGCACCGTCGAGCTTCCCGTCGAGGTCTTCGACGTCCAGGTCAACGTCCCGTTGATCCATCAGGTCGTCGTTGCACAGCTCGCCGCCGCTCGTCAGGGCACCGCAGACACCAAGTCCCGTGGTGAAGTTCGCGGCGGTGGCCGGAAGCCGTATCGCCAGAAGGGCACCGGCCGCGCGCGGCAGGGGTCGACCCGCGCACCGCAGTTCACCGGTGGTGGCGTCGTACACGGCCCTAGTCCCCGCAGCTATGCACAGCGCACGCCCAAGAAGATGAAGGCGGCCGCACTCCGCGGCGCTCTCTCGGACCGGGCGCGTGGCGGTCGAGTGCATGTCGTGTCCGGCTTCGGCGTCGATGACACGCCGTCGACGAAGACCGCCGCCAAGGCGTTGCAGCAGATCAGTGCGCAGCGGCACGTGCTCCTCGTCGTCGAGCGCGAAGACGTGCTGACGTGGAAGAGCGTCCGCAACATCGACCGCGTGCACATCCTCGCGCCCGACCAGCTGAACACGTACGACGTCCTCGTCTCCGATGACGTCGTGTTCACCGAAGGTGCGCTCGCGAACTTTCTCAACCGACCGTTCGAGGCACCGGCGGAAGAGAAGCCGGCGAAGAAGGCAGCCAAAGCCAGCAAGGCGACCAAAGCAACAAAGGCAACCAAGGCCGCCACGGCAACGAAGGCCACGGACGCCGGTACGACGAAGCCCGCTGGCGAAGGCGTCTCGGACGAAGAAGCGGTCAAAGAGGTCGCCGAGCAGACGAGCAGCGACGTGAAAGCCGAAGACGTCTTCGAACGTGAAGCGGACGGCGCCACCACGGACACCGAAGTTGCTGAAGCATCCGCGGACGAGGTCGAAGGTGGCGAGAAGGCATGAGTAGCGACCACCGCGACATCCTGCTTGCGCCGGTGATCTCCGAGAAGAGCTACGGGCTGCTCGACGGCAACAAATACACGTTCGTCGTCCGCCCGGACGCCAACAAGACGCAGATCAAGATTGCGGTCGAGCAGGTGTTCAACGTCCGGGTGACCTCGGTCAACACCATCAACCGACAGGGCAAGCGCAAGCGGACCAGGACGGGCTTCGGCCGTCGTAACAACACCAAGCGAGCGATCGTCGGTCTTGCTGAGGGCGACCGCATCGACATCTTCGGAGGGCCGATTACCTAATGGGCATCCGTAAGTACAAGCCAACGACTCCGGGCCGCCGGGGGTCGAGTGTCGCCGACTTTGTCGAAATCACTCGCGACGAGCCGGAGAAGTCTCTGGTGCGTCCACTGCACAACAAGGGTGGCCGCAACGTCCATGGGCGCATCACCGTGCGCCACCAGGGTGGTGGCCACAAGCGCGCCTACCGCGTCATCGACTTCCGTCGCGCTGACAAGGACGGCGTGCCGGCCAAGGTCGCACACATCGAGTACGACCCCAACCGGACCGCGCGTATCGCATTGCTGCACTACGCCGACGGCGAGAAGCGCTACATCCTCTGCCCGGCACGTTTGCAGCAGGGTGACCGCGTCGAGTCCGGGCCGTCCAGCGACATCAAGCCCGGCAACAACCTGCCGTTGCGCAACATCCCCTTGGGCACGGTCATCCACGCGATCGAGCTTCGGCCCGGTGGCGGCGCGAAGATCGCGCGCTCGGCCGGCGCGAGCGTCCAGCTCGTCGCCAAGGAGGGCCAGTTCGCACAGCTGCGTATGCCTTCCGGTGAGATCCGCAACGTCGATGTGCGCTGCCGCGCCAGCATCGGTGAGGTCGGCAACGCGGAGCAGTCGAACATCAACTGGGGCAAGGCCGGCCGCATGCGGTGGAAGGGCAAGCGCCCGACCGTCCGTGGTGTCGCGATGAACCCCGTTGATCACCCCCTCGGTGGTGGCGAGGGCAAGTCCTCG
>JAWWOW010000018.1:0-95081 GCA_033851265.1 Frankiales bacterium | reverse complement strand
GGGATGAGCACGCCGGTGCCGAGGATCTCTGCCGGGTGGGTGGTCAGTCCGAGGTAGGTGGTGAGGTCGACGGCGATGTTGACCGTGATCGGGGCGCCGCGACTGGTGGGCCGGTGGCCGTGTTGGCCGTCGAGTTGGCCGGTGAGGTAGCGGGTGGACCAGTCGTGCAGGGCGGCCCAGCGCAGCTCGTCGAGAGACCGCGGGTCCCCGGCCGTCTTGGCGGCGCGGGCCCACGCCTCGACCGCGGTGCGGACGACGGTGGCTTCGAGGACGGGTCCGTGCCCGTTGACCCAGCCGGTGCCGCTGTCGGTGCCGTCGTCGAGGGTGATGTCGAGGCAGGCGTTGCGCCGGGCGGTGCGGTGCCCGCGGGCCAGCGCCTCAGCGTCGATGCGGGCGACGGCCTTGCGCACCAGCGCGGCGATCTTGCCCGGTGCTTTGCCCGGAGCCTTGGGCAGCACCAGCCGTTCGAGCTGGGCGCACTGCTCGGCGTCGAGCTCGGCGGCGCCTTCGACCACGCGCAGCGCCGGGTAGTAGCCCAGGTCACCGGCCGTCATCATCGCCAGCGTGCGGGGCAGGAACCCGACCAGCCGGCGGGCCGCGGTGACGATCCGCTGCGCGGCGGGTTGGGACATCCCGAGGGCGACCGCGACCGCGCAGTCGGTGAAATCCGGACCGGGGGGCTCACCGGTCTCCGGGTCAGGTTCGGACGGTTCCTGCGTCTGCGCGAAGGCGGCGACCGCTGCGGTCTTCCGCCCGGCGGCAGCGTTCTCCAGCCGTTGCAGCTGCGCCGCGAGCCGCACCTGGCCCGTGTCGTCGAACGCGGCCGGATCGAGGTCCATCAGCAGCCCGGCCGACTCACCCGACAGTGGGGTCTGCTCGACCCAGGCCAGCACCTCGGCCGCGGTGAGCGGGGCGGCGGGAACGTGCCGGTCGAACCCGACGGTAAGCGCGTCCTCCAGCTCCGATGGGCCGGGGAACATCGTGTCGATGGCCTTGGCGACACTGCGCCAGGCCATGCCGGGATCCGCCGGGTCGAGGGTCTCGACCGGCGGGGCGGTGGGCGTCGGATGCGCCTGGGCTTCGAACATGTGTTCGAGGCACTAGCCCCACCCACCGACAATTTCGTGGGGCTCTCACGATCTGTGGACGGTCACATCCAGCAGCGCACGCTGGTGCGAGAGCGCCGCTTCGCGTCCGGGTCGGTTGCTACTTGCCGGTGCGCTCGCGGTGCCCGCACCCCGGCCAGCAGCAGGGTCGACGCTGGCCTTCCTCCAGCTCTTCCTGCGTCCGGCGAATGCGGCGTTCCCGGGTCGTCTCCTGCTTGGCATCCTCGACCCAGCAGATGAACTCGTTGCGGGCCAGGGGCGTGATGTCTTTCCAGGCATCGAGTGCCGTGGTGTTGGCGACCAGCGCCGTGCGCAGGTCCGCAGGAAGCTTGTGCACCACCCCGCCGGGCACCTGCTGGCTGCTCACCGGACCAGGGTAATCACGCAGAGGGCGGGTCCGGCTGACGGACGGCGACCAGCAGGCCATCGCCGACCGGGAGCAGGGCCGGCACCAAACGCGGGTCGTCACGGACGGACTTGCCGAGCTCGCGCAGTGCCACCGTCGCCTCGTCGCGAGCCGATGGATCGGCCACTCGCCCCTGCCACAGCGCGTTGTCGAAGGCGACCACGCCGCCCGGACGCAACAGCCGGATCGCCTCGGTGAGGTAGTCGGCGTACTCCGCCTTGTCCCCGTCGCAGAAGACGAGGTCATAGGCCGCGTCCGTGAGCCGGGGCAGCACCTCGAGCGCGCGGCCGGCGATGAGACGGGTCCGCGCCGAGGCGATTCCCGCCTCGGTGAACGCCTGCTTGGCCAGGCGTTGGTGCTCCGGCTCGACGTCGACGCTGGTGAGGACCCCCTCGGGGTTCATCCCGCGCACGATCCAGACCCCAGAAACGCCGCACCCGGTGCCGATCTCGACCACGTGCCGGGCGTCGATGGCGGCGGCGATGAATCGCAGCGCCGCGCCGCCGGCGGGCCCGATCGGCGGTGCGCCCACCTCGGCCCCGCGTTGGCGGGCCGCCGAGAGGACTTCGTCCTCGCCGACGTAGGCCTCCGCGTAGGCGCGGCCCGGGTCGGTCGGCCCGGCGTTTTGGCTGCTCGTCACGCTGCGGAGCCTAGCCCCGGGAACCGCCCCCGACCGGCGTCCGTTGATCTTCGGTGACGGGCAAAGCCGCATGCCCGCGGGCGACGAAGCAGAATGGAGGGCTACATCGGTGATGCCGGCAACGGCGCTGTTGGGAGAGGAGCGTCTGATGACCGACACTCCTGCCTCCTGGGAGCCCCCGAGTTGGGACGAGGTCGTCCGGACCCACAGCCAACGGGTCTACCGGCTCGCCTACCGCCTGACCGGCAATCAGCACGACGCCGAGGACATCACGCAGGAAGTCTTCGTTCGCGTTTTCCGGTCCCTCGCCAACTACACGCCAGGCACGTTCGAGGGCTGGTTGCACCGCATCACCACGAACCTGTTCCTCGATCTGGTACGCCGCAGAGCGCGCATCCGGTTCGACTCACTCGCCGACGATGCGCAGGACCGGCTGCCCGGTCGCGAACCGTCGCCCGCCCAGGCGTTCGATGACACCCACCTCGACGGCGACATCCAGGCGGCCCTCGACGCGTTGCCGCCCGAGTTCCGTGCTGCGGTCGTCCTGTGCGACATCGAAGGTCTGTCCTACGAAGAGATCTCGACGACACTCGGCATCAAGCTCGGCACCGTGCGTAGCAGGATTCACCGCGGCCGTTCGCAACTGCGCCAGGCGCTCGAGCATCGCAGCCCCCGCCGTATGCACGAAGGTGGGGGCACATGAGTCATCTCGGCGACCGACTGTCGGCGTTCATCGATGGTGAGCTCGACCACGACGCGCGCGAACGCGTGCTCGTTCACCTGGCGCGGTGTCGTGACTGCCTGCAAGCAGTCGATGCCGAGCGGCAGACCAAGACGCGACTGACCGCGGCCGTCGGGCCCGACCTTCCTCCAGGCCTCGCCGCGAAGCTGACCGGCATCGCCACTACCTCCGCGAGGGCTCGACCACGGCACGTGGTTCGAGTGCGCCAACGGCGACGTAACCGGGTGCACGCTCGTCGCCGTGCCGTGGCCACGAGTGGCGTGGTGCTCGTGGGTGCATTGAGCGCGGCCTTCGCGGTCGGGGGAGGACCGGCGGAAGGCGCACCAGTCACGCCGAACGTCAACCGCTACACGGTTGAACACGGAGTCGTCAGTGATGAGGTCGTGCCGCTTTCCGATAGCGGGGGGTCGGCGGTCGCTGTGTCGTTCACCGTTCCCGGCGGCCCCGTGACTACCGCCCCGTGACCACAGTCGCTCACCGCACGACCCGCAGTCGCGTATCCGCCGCCGCGGCGGGGCTGGGGACCGCAGGTGCCCTCGTATCCTCGGTCGCCGTCGCAACCCCTGCGGTTGCCGTCCCGGAGATGCGCCCGCCAGTGGGGGAGAGTGACCCGCGCGCAGTCCTGCTGCTCACCGAGGCGTCGCGTGCAGCGCGCACGACGAGTTATTCCGGTACGCAATATGTCTCGGCCTGGGGCGACGGCGTGGTCGCCAGTGTCGTCGTCGCGATCCAGCACGTCCCCGGGCAGGGCACCGTCATCAACGTGCGCCGGTCGGCGTCCGGGCCCGGCGGCACGATCTACGAAGCCGAGCGGCCGGGCCTGCCAGTGCCGGTCGACCCGCTTGCGGTCACCTCCATCGACGGTGGTCCGCTCGACCTGCTCCGCCGCAACTATCAGTTGGTGCTCGGCGAGAGGCACGCCCGCGCTGACGAGGTTGTTGCTCGTCGTCCCAACGGCTCAGTCGCCGCCAGGTTCTGGATCGACCGGGTCCACCGACTCGCAACTCGACGGGAGCTCTACGACGTCGACGGCATGCTCGTGCGCGCAACGGCGTACGTCGACATGGTCGTAGGCCCGCTAGACCTGCCCCACGTTGCCACTGCCGCGGAGCCGGCCGCCGAGCAACGCCAGGATGCCGCCGCCGTCGCAGGGCTCCGGCGCGAGGGATGGGTGCTCCCGGCGCAGCTTCCGGACGGCATGGTGCTCGTCGACGTACGCCGGCAGAACACCGGCAAGGCCACGGTGGTCCATCTGAGCTACACGGACGGCTTGTCGACGGTTTCGGTCTTCATTCAGCGCGGTCGACTCGCGACGAAACAGCTCGGCAGCTGGCGGCGCGAACGTATGGGTGGCCGGGTGTTCGTGCATGACGACGGGCTCGCTCGCCACGTCACCTGGAGCGGTCACGGACGCGTCTACACCGTGGTCGCGGACGCACCTCCGCGAGCGCTCACCGCGCTCGTGATGCGCCTACCGCACGGCGAGAAGCACCGGGGTTGGTGGGGGCGGATCCAACACGGTTTGGCGCGCTTGGGATCCTGGCTCGATCCATTCAACTGATCGGGGAGAAATGAGCCAGGACCCGGGCGACGAAAGCCAGAAGCCCGACGAAGCATGGTGGTCGAAGCCGGGCTCGGCGCAGCCTCCGTGGCAGCCTCCCGAGCAGCGTTGGGGTTTGCCGACGGACAACATCTCAGGTGGAGCAGGGTTCACATCAACGCGTCTCGCCCTACCCATCGTCTTCGTGTTACTCATCATCGTCGCGCTGCTTGCGGCTGGCATCGGCGCGGCCGTCGGCCTCAATGCTGCCGACGACAGGTCTGCGGCGACGACGCACGAGCCCGTGACTCTCGGGTCACCGCAGTCCACGACGCGAGTCGAACGTCAGCCCAATTCGTTTGCCTCCATTGCCGCGCGGATCCTGCCAAGCGTGGTCCAGATCGACGTCAAGGCCGGCAGTGGCGGTGACACCGGGAGCGGTTTCGTCATTCGGGTGCAAGGCACGACCGGTTACATCCTGACGAACAACCACGTCGTCTCGGCTGCCGCGACAGACAACGGCACGGTTCGCGTTGTCTTTCAAAGCGGCCAGTCGGTGCCGGCCCGCATCATCGGTCGGGCACCAACGTCGGATCTCGCCGTGCTGCAAGTGCTGAAGGTGAATGGTCTCAAACAAGCAAATCTCGGAAACTCCGACCGCATCGCCGTCGGCGATCCCGTCATCGCTATCGGGTCGCCGCTCGGCCTTGCCGGCACAGTCACATCCGGCATCGTCAGCGCACTGAACCGGCCGGTCGATGCAAGCGGTAGCGGCACCGACACGAACGCCGTCATCGACGCGATCCAGACCGACGCCGCGATCAACCCGGGCAACTCCGGTGGGCCACTCGTCGACTCATCCGGCGCCGTTATCGGTGTCAACTCGGCAATCGCAACGCTCGGCGCGGGCAGTACGCCGTTTGGTCAGGACCAAGGCGGCAACATCGGCCTCGGATTCGCGATCCCCAGCAACGGGGCGAAGGACATCGCTGCTCAGATCATCGCCAAGGGCTTCGCCGAGCGACCGATCATCGGTGTCAACCTCAACCTGGCCTACACCGGTACGCCGGAGGGCGCGCTGATCGGTTGTCCGTCGGCCCAGCGCGGCAGCTGTACCGCTGTCCAGTCGGGTGGTCCCGGTGACAAGGCGGGACTTCGCGAGGGTGACGTCATCGTGGCCGTTGACGGGAAGGTGACCACGGGTCCGGACGAAGTCATCATCGCCACGCGGCAGCACAAGCCCGGTGACGTCGTGAGGATCACGGTCGTCCGGGGCAGTGCCCGCAAGACGGTCAACGTGACACTGGGTAGGGCGCGGGCGTGACGTACCTGCTGCTTTATGAGCTGGTCGACGACTATCTCGACCGCCGGCAGGAGTTCCGCCAGGAGCACCTGGCCCTGGCGAGCGCCGCCCACGAACGCGGCGAGCTGTTCATGGGTGGGGCGCTCGCCGAGCCTGCCGATAGGGCCGTCCTGGTATGGAACACCGATGACCCGTCGGTCGTCGAAAAGTTCGTGCAGCAAGACCCGTATGTGACCAACGGGCTCGTCACGTCCTGGTCGGTTCGACCTTGGACCGTCGTCATCGGCGATACTTGAGCGATGTTCCACATCGGGTTCGGCGAGGTCGCGGTCATTGCCGTCATCGCGCTGTTCGTAGTCGGCCCCGAACGCCTGCCCAAGCTCGCCGCCGACGCCGGTCGCCTGTTGCGGCAGTTCCGAATGATGGCTCGCAACGCGTCAGCGTCGGTCAAGGAAGAGCTTGGCCCTGATTTCGCCGAGGTGAGGTTCGAGGACCTCAATCCACGGACGTTCGTGCGCAGGCACCTGCTCGACGACCTTGATGACGACACGGGCTTACCGCCGACGTCTGCCGCGGCCCACGAGTTGCGGGAGGAACCGCGCCCGTTAGCGGTCGGCGAACGACCGCCCTACGACTCGGACGCGACCTGAGAGCTAAGCCGGGCTGATCGGCAGCGACAGGCCCACCAGGCCGCGTGCGCGGGTGCCCAGTCGGTCGGCAAGCGCGCGGAGTTCCTTAGCTGCCGGTGCGTCGGGATCAGCGAGCACTAGCGGGATGCCGTTGTCGCCACCCTCGCGCAGACGCACGTCGATGGGGATAGAGGCCAGCACGTCGACGCTGGTGCCGGTAGCACGCGACAGCGCATCTGCGACCGCACGACCACCGCCGGAACCGAACACGTCGACCATCTCACCGCAGTGTGGGCACGGCAGACCGGCCATGTTCTCGATCACGCCGGCGAGCTGTTGGTGCGTCTGCAGTGAGATCGCACCGGCGCGCTCGGCAACCTCACGGGCTGCGAGCTGGGGCGTGGTGACGATGAGGATCTCGGCGGTCGGCACGAGCTGCGCAACGGAGATGGCGATGTCACCGGTGCCGGGTGGTAGGTCGAGCAGCAGTACGTCGAGGTCGCCCCAGAACACGTCGGCGAGGAACTGTTGCAACGCCCTATGCAACATCGGGCCGCGCCAGACAACCGGAGTGTTGCCTTCGGTGAAGCTGCCGATCGAGATGACTTTCACGCCATGCGCCTGCGGCGGCATGATCATGTTCTCGACCTGCGTCGGACGCGCGGTGACGCCCAGCATGCGGGGAATCGAGTGCCCGTAGATGTCGGCGTCGACCACCCCGACGGACAACCCGTTGGCCGCCATCGCGGCAGCGAGGTTGACGGTAACCGAGGACTTTCCGACGCCGCCCTTGCCGCTCGCGATCGCATAGACGCGGGTCAGCGACCCTGGTTTGGCGAACGGGATCTCCTTGTCCTCGTGGCCACCTCGGAGTCGTTTCGTCAGCTCTTGGCGTTGCTCATCGCCCATCGGTTCGAGGTCCACGCTCACGGAGGTGACCCCGGGCACTTGGGAGACAGCCGCGGTGACGTCGCGGGTGATCGTGTCCTTCATCGGGCAACCGGCGACGGTCAGCCACACGCCAACGCTCACAGCACCGTCGTCAGTGATATCGACCGAGCGGATCATCCCGAGGTCAGTCAGCGGCTTCTTGATCTCGGGGTCGGAGACCGTGGCCAGGGCAGCGGTCACCGCATCTACGGACGGAGGCATGGCTCCACTGTAGGTGTCTCAGTGCGCAGCGATGCGAGGACTGCGCGCTGCGAGCGCGAGAACCCGCTCTTCGATCACATCCGGGTTGGCCGGCTTGGTGAGGAAATCGTCTGCTCCTGCGGTTCGAGCGGTGCCCTCAAGGACGTCGGCGTCCTGGCCGGTGAACAGCAATAGCGGAAGCAATGCTGTCGACGGCTCTGTGCGCAGCAGTCGGACGAGTTCTACCCCGGAGAGGTCCGGCAGACCGTGGTCGATGACCGCCACGTCGTACGTCTGCTCGCTGACCAGGTTGAGCGCTTCCGTCGCCGTCGCCGCCGTGTCGACGACCGCACGGTCGCCGAGAACGGTCGCGATGTACTCGCAGAGATGGGCATCGTCGTCGACGACAAGGACCCGCGGCTTGTCCGGAGCGGCCGTTGGGGCGGTTATCGCAATGGGGGCGTCCGGGGCCTGGGTGCGACACCAGGGGCACACTCGCCACTCTGGATCGAGCGCCCGGGTGCAGGTCGTGCAATGACCGCGAGCGACGGACGTGTCACACCACGGGCACACGACCATGTCGTCGGCCAGTCGTCGGGCGCACGACGGGCACGCGAGACCACCGAGGGCATCGTGGTGGGTTACGCGCGTGACCTCTTCAAATGTCGTTTCGCCGCGCATTGCCTTGACGATCGCCGCTCGACGAAGTGTCGACACTCCAGAAGCCCGCGCCGCCGCAGCTATCGCGCCTTCCGACGGTGCTCGCGTCAATGCTGCGCGCATCGCGGACGTGACGGGCAGGACTTCGAAAACACCGATTCGGCCGCGGTAGCCGGTGTCTCCGCAGTCGCCGCAACCACGACCACGCATCGGCGTGGCGCCGACGAGGTCGCTGGGTTCCAGGCCGAGCAGAGTGAGCGTGCGAGCGCTGGGCTCGTACGGCGCCGCGCATGACCCGCAGGGTCGGCGTACAAGACGCTGCGCGACGACCAGGCTCAGTGATGTGGCGACGAGGAAGGGTTCAACACCCATGTCGACGAGGCGCGTCAGCGAGGACACCGCATCATTCGTGTGCAATGTCGTCAGCACGAGGTGTCCGGTCATCGCGGCCTGGAGAGCAAGCTCTGCGGTCTCGGCATCGCGGACCTCGCCGACGAGGACAACATCGGGGTCCTGTCGCAACGTTGCGCGTAGCCCGCGGGCAAACGTGAGCCCGGTGCGCTGGCTGACCTGGACCTGCGTGATGCCTGTCACCTGAATCTCGACCGGGTCTTCGAGCGTGACGATGTTGCGGTCCGGCGTACGAATTTGGTTGATCGCTGCATACAAGCTGTTGGTCTTGCCCGAGCCGGTGGGCCCCGTAATGAGGATCAAGCCTTGCGGTGAGGTCAGCGCGTTGAGCAAGTCATCGAGCTGCCTCTGGTCGAAACCGAGCGACGTGAGCGGTGCGACCGACTCTGCACCCGCCAGGAGGCGGACGACGATCTTCTCGCCGTGCACCGAGGGCAGCGTGCTCACCCGCGCGTCGATACCGAAGCCGTCCACGGTCAGCCGGGCGCGACCGTCCTGGGGCACCCGTCGCTCCGCGATGTCGAGACCGGACACGATCTTCATGCGGCTGATCAGAGACAGTGAGGCGCTGCGCGGCAAGGTCATTACGTCCCGCAGCAACCCGTCGACGCGGTAGCGGATACGCACGTTGTTGATCTGCGGCTCGACGTGAACGTCACTGGCACCGAGACGAACCGCGTCAGCGAGGATGGTGTTGACGAGCTTGACGGTCGGTGCGGCGTCGACCGTGCCAACGAGGTCGTCATATGAGTCCTCATCGACGCTGGTGTCGAACATCGCCATGTCGGACGCGGATGATTCAGACAGTGACCACGCGCGAGCGAGGTGGTCCTTGATCTGGGACTCGGTGGCAACAACGACGATGAGCTCTTGAGCGCCGGTGTAGACGCGGACGTCGTCCAGCGCGACAACGTTGGTGGGGTCCGCGGCGGCTACCCGTAGTCCGGTCTCCGTCCGTTCCAACACGAGCACGTGCGTGCGCTCGGCCACTGCACGAGGCAGCAGGCGCACTGTCTCCGGGTCGATGGGTTCCTTGCCGAGGTCGACGACATCGAGCGCAAGCATTTCCGCCATGGCTCGGGCCACGTCACGCTCGGTGAGTGTGCCCGACTCGATGAGGAGACGGCCGAGCCGGACGCGTCGGCCTTCGGCGACCGCCTCGAGCTGGGTGGCGAGAGCTTCGTCGAGTTGCACATCAGTGAGCAGGCCGAGTTCGACGAGAACGTCGCCGAGACGTCGGCGTGAGGTGGCCCGTCGTTGAACAGGGGGCGACACAGGCGGGTGGGACGTCACGTGTCCTGTTTCGGCCGATTAGCCCAACGGGTGTAGCCCGGCGCGCATCGCGCTCGACCACTCAGCCCAAACGACCGTTATGTCGGGTCTTCCTTGGCAGCTTCCTGCTCCTCGAGCAGGCGCTGTAGCTCCGAGCGCACGAAGTCGCGCGTCGCGACCTCTCCCATGGCGATCCGCAGGGCGGCGATCTCCCGGGTCAGGTACTCCATGTCGGCGATGCTCCGCTCGTCCCGGGCCCGGTCCTCCTGGAGTTGGACGCGGTCGCGGTCGGCCTGCCGGTTCTGCGCCAGCAGGATGAGGGGGGCGGCGTACGAGGCTTGCAGCGACAGGATCAGTGTCAGCAGCGTGTAATTCAGATGCCGCGGGTCGAACTGCAGGTCGTCCGGCGCCCATGTGTTCCACGCGATCCACATGATGACGAAGGCCGTCATGTACACGAGGAAGCGCGCCGTACCCATGAAACGCGCGAACCCCTCGGCACCCCGGCCGAACGAATCGGGGTCATAGCGCGGCCGGGGGACCACGGGACGTGGTTGGCGAGGCACGTCGAGACGGCCGCGCCGCCGCTCAGCCATCGAGCGACTCCTCGAGCGAACGCTCCCGCCATCCTTCGGGGAGCAGGTGGTCAAGGACGTCGTCGACGGTGACCGCGCCGATCAGGTGATCGTCTTCATCGACAATGGGAACGGCGACCAGGTTGTACGTCGCGAGGTAACTCGTCAAAGCGGGCAGACGTACGTCTGCATGCAAGGGGTCGATGTCGGTGTCGACCACACCGGACACCAGCGACGACGGTGGTTCGCGCAAGAGCCGTTGCGTGTGTGCGATGCCGACGAACTTCCCGGTCGGTGTTTCCGTCGGCGGACGGCAGACGTAGACCTGCGCAGCGAGCGCGGGTGTCAGCTCAGCGCTGCGCACGTGTGCCAACGCCTCGGCGACAGTTGCGTCGGGTGGCAGGATCACCGGTTCGCTGGTCATCAGGCCGCCAGCCGTGTCGTCGGCGTACGCCAGCAGCCGGCGGACCGGTGCAGCTTCGTCCGGCTCCATCAACGCAAGCAGTCGCTGCGCTTCGTCGTCGGGCAACTCAGCCAACAGGTCGGCCGCGTCGTCCGGTGCCATCGCTTCGAGAACGTCAGCTGCCCGCTCCGTTGCCAGCTTGCCGAGGATCTCGACCTGATCGTCCTCAGGCAGTTCCTCGAGAACGTCGGCGAGCCGTTCGTCGTCGAGTGCCGCGGCGACCTCTGCACGGCGCTTGGCGGACAGCTCGTGCAGGACGCCGGCAAGGTCGACTGCTCGCAGCTTGTCGAATGCGGCCAGCATGTTGGCCGCGCCTTGCTCCTCCTCCACGTGGACCATGCCGGCAACCTCGGACCACCCGAGCGTCTTGACATGTCCGCGCCGCCGCCGAAGGCCCCCGCCCGAGCGCACTGCGACACGCGTCACGAGCCAATCGCGGGTGCGCGTCTGCTCCATGCCGACGTCGATGACGGTGGCCGACTCTCCGGTCTCGCTGATGGTCACCCGCCGATCAAGCATCTCGGCGAGGACCAGCGTCTCGCCCGCCCGTCGCTCGAAACGTCGCAGGTTAACCGTGCCCTGGATGATGACCTGACCTGCGTCAATCGCGCTCACGCGGCTGATCGGGACGAAGATGCGGCGGCGTGGCGCTACCTCGACGACGAGCCCGAGCACGCGGGGTGCCTGGACCGCAACGGGCAAAACAACGACAACATCGCGCACCCGCCCGACCTGCTCGCCATTCGGATCGAAGACAGCTAGGCCGGCGAGGCGCGCGATAAACACTTTCGTCGCGGGCCCGGTCACCTGGGCAGGATAGGCCCGTGACCCTCACCGCCGCTGAGATCAAAACGCTGGTCGGCGTACCGGAAACCGTTCTGCCGCCTGAGGTTGCGGCTGCACTTCCTGCGGACACGCCCGGTCCGCCATGGCGGGTGCGAATGAGCGGTCTGCTGTGGAGGCACCGGCCGACAGCCGGGGCTGCCACGGCTGTGCCGACGCCACTGGAGCGGCGCCGTCGCGGCATCACCAACGTTGGATTCGTGCGATACAGCGAGACGCCCGTCGGTGCGTACGACGAAGTGATGGGCGCCCCCGTAACCGTTAGGGGAGGTCTGCTGGGTCGCACATGTGTACCGCTCATCGCCGTCGACTCGATCCCGAGTGTGCATGCTGGGCGCGCGCACTGGGCCTTACCCAAGGTGATGGCGGCGTTCGCGTGGGAGCCCGACGACAGCGTGCGAGTTGACGGCGACGGCTGGTGGCTGTCTGCACGTGTTGTCCAACGGGGACTGTCCATTCCTATTTTCGGTCGCTCGACGCAAGCCCAGGTACGCCCGGACGGGCGGGTCGGTTCTGTCCCCGTCACGATGCGCGGCCGCGGTCGTGTCGTCACTGTTGACGTAGCCGTCGATCCCAATGCGTCGTTCGCATCGTGGCTACTGCCAGGAAGGCATCGCGGCATACTCCTGACCGCAGCGACGATGCGTGTCGGTGCTCCGCGGTGGAGGCAACAATGAACCGGGTGATGCGCGCGCTTGTGTCAGGCGTCGTAGCCGGGACCGTCGCGCTCACTGCGGCGTGCGGCGGTGGCGACGACAGCGGCGCGGACAACGGTGTCGCCAATCTCACCGCGACGGAGATTCTGGCGCGAGCCAAGGCAGCATTGGAAAGCGCGCCCTCGGTTCACCTCAAGGGTGTCCGCAAGGCGGGGTCTGACACGTACGAGATCGATCTCCGGATCGCTCAGGACTCGACGGCTGCAGGCAGCATCACGATCAAAGGTGACCGCGTCGAGATCATCCGCATCGGTGAGACGTTCTACGTGAAGGCGCCGGCCGAGTTCTATACGAAGAGTGGTGCACCTGCTGTTGCGGCGCAGTTGCTCACCGGCAAGTACCTCAAGGCCCCGGTCAGCAATCCACAGTTCGCGCAGTTCACGACGTTCTCGGACCTGAAGGCGCTGGCGTCGGATTTTCTCAAGCCGGAAGGCGACGTGACAAAAATCGAGGGCAAGAAAGTACGTGGGAGGGACACCGTCGGCTTGAGGGACCTGGTCGACGGCAAGGACAGCGGCACGCTGTACGTCGCAACGAAGGGCCCGCCGTATCCACTGGCAATCACGCCGCCAGCCGGTGAACAAGGCGAGCTGGTCTTCCTCGACTACGGCGACAAGGTCAAGGCGAACGCCCCTCCCACCGATCAGGTGATCGATTTCGAGCAGCTCGCGCGGCTCAGCGGCGGCTAGGCGGGTGCTGACAGTGACCTTGCCTTTTCGCGTCGTCGACGTATTTGCAGATCGCGCGTTTGCCGGGAATCCGCTAGCGGTTGTCCTCGACGCTGACGAGCTGACAACCGAGCAGATGCAAAGTTTGGCACGCGAGTTCAACCTGTCCGAAACGACATTTCCGGTGCGGACGTCGGCGGAAGCCGACTATCGGCTCCGCATCTTCACCCCGACGACGGAACTCCCGTTCGCAGGTCATCCCTCGGTCGGTACCGCCTGGGTGATGGCGGAGCTGGGGCGGGTCCAACGCGGCCGCATCATCCAGGAATGCGGAGCCGGCTTGTTGCCCGTCGATGTCGACGTTGATGGCGCGGTGTTGACGGGGGGACCGCCCGTCCACGGGGATGCCTTGGATCCCGAGCCATTGCTCGGCGCTGCTGGCCTGACGCCCGCTGACCTGGCGGGCGGTCCGCCGCCGCGAGCCGCCGGCACAGGTATCTCCTTTGCTTATCTGCCGGTGCACCCCGACGCTGTTGCGCGCGCGGAGCCGGACACCGTGCGGCTGCGAAGCCTGCACATCCCCGAGCTCTATGTCTTCTCTTACGACGGCGACGCGTCGACGGCGCACTCGCGCATGTTTGGTGGTGGCGTTGGTGTCGTTGAGGATCCGGCGACTGGCTCGGCCGCGCTCGGTCTCGGAGTTTGGTTGGCAGTGAGTGGCCTTGTCGCACCCGATGCGACTACGGCGTACAGAGTCGACCAAGGAGCTGAGATCGGGCGACCATCCCGGCTGGAATGCGCAGTGACGACGGAGAACGGTCTTGTTGTGCGGACGACAGTGGCTGGACGCGTCGTTCCAGTAGCTGAGGGCACGATCGTCGTGCCGGCCGGGTGAGCGAGAACCCGCGCAACGCCGTCGAACGTCCGCCGACCCGAGACATCGGCCTGCTTCTGCTGGCGGTCTGTGCCGTATCAACGTCCGGACCGTTGATCGCAGCTGCTGCGGCGCCTGCGCTCGCGATCGCGTTCTGGCGCAACGCGATGGCGTCCGGCGTACTCACCCCGATCGCGCTCCTCCGTTGTCGCGCGGAGCTGCGTGGGCTGAGCAAGAGGGAATGGCGCTTAGCGGTTGCCGCCGGTGCGTTGCTGGCTGCGCACTTCGCAACCTGGGTACCAAGCCTCACGTACACGTCGGTGGCGTCTGCGACTGCACTCGTCGCGACCCAGCCGATATTCAATGGGTTGCTCGCACGGGCTCAGGGTCATCACATCCCGACCCGTGCCTGGGTGGGCATCGCGATCGCGGTGGCAGGCGCGATGGCGCTGACAGGTGCCGATGTCTCGGTGTCCGGTCGTGCTCTCGCCGGCGACGCGTTGGCCTTCGCCGGCGGTGCGCTCGCCGCGGCCTACGTCGCGGTTGGGGGTGAGGTGCGACGCAGCGTCTCGACGACGACCTACACAACGATTTGCTATGGCACGTCCGCCGTGTTGCTGCTCGTCGTTTGCTTGGCGGCGCGGATCGACCTGTCCGGGTACGACGGGACGACGTGGTTGCAGCTGGCGGCACTGACGGTCGGGCCGCAGCTGCTCGGGCACTCCGTCATCAATCGTGTGCTGCGCACGACACCGGCGACTGTCGTTTCACTCGCCATCCTGCTCGAGGTGCCCGGCGCGGCGCTCGTCGCCTGGCTCGCCTTGGATCAGCATCCGTCGGTGGCCGCCATCCCTGGACTTGCGCTTCTCCTGATCGGTCTCGCGGTTGTCATCAGCGGCCGGACTCCGGCGGTCCCACCGACGCTGGCCGCGGAGTAGTCAGTCCCGCGGTAGTCCGACGAGGTCGGCGCTGACCTCCCACAACCGCAGTGCGAGCTCCGGGTCGCGAGCCTTGAGATGCTCCTCGATGGGCTTGCAGTCGAACCAAAACCTCCCGCTGATGGCGGCGCCCTCCGGCGACGTCGCGAGGAAGACCGAGGTTTCGGCGCCTTTGGCGGGGGAGCGGATGAACGGCCGCATGACCTTCAGCGCCACGTTGGCCACGATGTTGTCGCGAGCCAGCGACGAGGCGACGAATCCCGGATGCACCGCGTTGGAGGTGAGACCGCGACCCTCGGTCCGGCGTGCCAGCTCCCAGGAGAACAACGCATTTGCCAGCTTGCTCGTGCCGTAGACCTTCATCGGGCGGTAACTCGTGTCGCGTGTCTGCAAGTCGTCGAAGTCCAGCAGACCCCATCGATGGGCATCGGATGACACGGTGACCACGCGGCTCGCCGCGCTGTCGATCAGCCGGGGCAGCAGCAGCCTGGTGAGCAGGTACGGCGCCAGGTGGTTCACACCGAACATCGCCTCGAAGCCGTCGGCTGTCTCCTCCCGCTTCCTCAGCACCTGCCCGGCGTTGTTCACGAGGACGTGAATCTGGTTGTGCGCATCCAGCAGTGCCAACGCCAACCGGCGTACGTCGTCGAGCTGGGCAAAGTCGCACCGTTGACTGGTGACCGTGCCCTGCCCCTCGGCGGACAACTCGCTCTGCACGTGCGCGAGCCGCTTCTCGTTACGTCCAATGAGCACGACGTCATCGCCGTAGCGGGCCAGCCCACGGGCTGTCTCGCGGCCGATCCCCGAGCTCGCCCCGGTGACGATGCAGGTCCGTCCGGTGCGCTCGTTAGGCTCCCTAGTCATGACAGCGGAGAAGACTAGTGCCGCGCGTGCGCGACGATCCTGCCTCGCGGTCCCCGGCAGCTCCATCAAGATGCTGGGTAAGGCGCAAGGTCTGCCCGCCGACCAGGTGTTCCTCGATCTAGAGGACTCGGTCGCCCCGCTCGCCAAGGAAGAGGCCCGCAAGAACATTGTTGCGACGCTCAATGAAGGTGACTGGGCTAACAAGGTTCGCGTGGTGCGCGTCAATGACCTGACGACAAAGTGGACCTACCGCGACGTCATTGCCATCGTGGAGGGTGCCGGCGCCAATCTCGATTGCGTGATGCTTCCCAAGGTCCAAACGGCTGCGCAGGTGCAGTGGCTCGACATGCTGCTGTCGCAAATCGAAGAGACGATGGGCCTCGAGGTGGGGCGTATCGGCATCGAGGCGCAGATCGAGAACGCCAAAGGCTTAGTGAATGTCGATGAGATCGCTGCTGCTTCGCCGAGGGTGGAGGCAATCATCTTCGGGCCGGCCGACTTCATGGCCTCCATCAACATGAAGAGCCTCGTCGTCGGCGAGCAGCCACCCGGTTACGACGTGGGCGATGCTTATCACTACATCTTGATGCGGATCCTGATGGCTGCGCGCACGAATGACCAGCAGGCCATCGACGGGCCCTACTTACAGATCAAGGACGTCGAGGGCTTCACGCGAGTCGCGCGCCGATCGGCCGCCCTCGGCTTCGATGGCAAGTGGGTCTTGCATCCCGGGCAGATCGACGCGGCCAACGAGGTCTACTCGCCGTCGCAAGCGGACTACGACCACGCCGAGCTGATCCTCGATGCGTATGACTACTACACGTCCGAGGCCGGCGGAAAACGAGGCGCCGTCATGCTCGGCGACGAGATGATCGATGAGGCATCCAGCAAGATGGCGCTGGTCATCGCCGCCAAGGGGCGCGCCAGTGGCCTTTCTCGTACGTCGAAGTTCGAACCGCCGGAGGAGTAGCCGCCTACAGGCGAGCACCCTTCCGAAGATCGGGTCCCGCCGTAGCAGGGCGCAGGTGCGGCAGGCCGAGCATGTTCTCCGTCGCGTAGAGCATCGAGTAGTGCGACAAGCGCCCGGCGTAATGCAGGCCGCGGGGCGCGGCGGATGCCACCAGATACGTGGCTACGTGACAGCTCTCGTCCTGCGTCGTGAAGCAGTCCTGGCCGTGTGTGCCGCCGGTCCCTTCGTCCCACGTCACGAAGACGGCGGTCTTCCCGTTGCGGTACGTCTGGCTGGCCACGATCGCGTTCAGCCAACTCTTCAACCAGGCGTCACCGGTGGCAACGCTGCAGTCGTGCATGTCGCTGCAGAGGTTGGGCGCGATGAATGCGAACGACGGCAGCGTGCTGTTCGCGAGGTCAGTTGCCAGGGCGCCTGACGTCGGTGTTCCGAGCGGCACGTCCCTGGTCGGACAGGTTGCCTTGATGTCGGAGTAATACGGCGGCGGGTTGTGTCGCACGGCGTAGGGCTTGGTGTCGTACGGCGCACAGTTGCGCGGCATCGACTCGGCGTACCCCTTCCAGGTTTTCCCGGCCACTTCCACCTCGTGGAACAGGCTGGGCGCCGTGATCGGGCAGCCGTTGGGTGCGCAGTCGCGAGCCAGGCCCTGGGTCGAGCCGGACGTCGCTGCGATGTAGTCGGGCAGCGATGGATGCGTCTCGGTGTAGAAGTTCGTGAACAACACACACTTGGTGCCGAGTGAGTTGATGTACGGCGCCTGCGGCGACCCGACGATCGAGCCGTAGGAGTGGTTCTCGAACCAGATCCAGATGACGTGCTGGTAGGTCGCCGGTGGCGAGGACAAGCCGCACATGGCACCCGGCACCCCGGCTTGCGATGCGAAGGTTCCGCTTGCTACGGGCGACGAGATTGGCGTGGTCGGTGCTGGGTGTGGCGAAGACCCGCCTCCGCAGGCGGTCAAGGCCAATGCGGTTGCGACAACGAAGGGCCACCATCGTCGGCTCATGGCACAAAACTAGCCGGTGGAATACTAAGGATTCGCTGAAGACGGAAGGGAGCGAGCCGGCATGGGTCGTTTGGCACAGACCGAAGGGCTGACTGACGTTCAACAGGAGATCCTGTCGACCGTCCGCGACTTCGTCGACAACGAGATCCTGCCGACCGCAACAGAGCTTGAGCACAAGGACGAATACCCGCAACGCATCGTCGACGGCATGCAGGCAATGGGTCTGTTCGGGCTCACCATCGACGAGGAGTACGGCGGCCTCGGCGAGTCCCTGCTGACCTACGCCCTCGTTGTGGAAGAGATCGCCCGCGGCTGGATGAGCGTCTCCGGGATCATCAACACCCACTTCATCGTCGCGTACCTCGTGTCGCAGCACGGCACCGACGAGCAGAAGAAGGGTCTGTTACCTCGGATGGCGACCGGCGAGGTGCGTGGCTCTTTCTCCATGTCTGAGCCGGGCGCTGGCTCGGATGTAGCAGCCATCAAAACCAAGGCGGTCAAGGACGGCGAGGACTACGTCCTGACCGGCCAGAAGATGTGGCTCACGAACGGCGCCACGTCGAGTCTGCTCGCTGTTCTGGTGAAGACCGACGACGGGGCGGACTCCGTTTACCGGAACATGACGACGTTCCTTGTCGAGAAGGAGCCCGGCTTCGGTGAAGTTCTTCCCGGTCTGACTATCCCCGGCAAGATCGACAAGATGGGCTACAAAGGTGTCGACAGCACCGAGGCCGTCTTCGACGGACTTCGCCTGCCGGCGTCGACGATCCTCGGCGGTGAAACGGGCCGCGGCTTCTACCAGATGATGGATGGCATCGAAGTCGGTCGCGTCAACGTCGCCGCGCGTGGCTGCGGTGTCGCGAAGCGGGCGTTCGAACTCGCCATCGACTACGCGCAACATCGCGAGACATTCGGCAAACCAATTGCGCAGCATCAGGCCGTGATGTTCCGGTTGGCCGAGATGGCGACCAAGGTCGAGGCCGCGCACCAGATGATGGTGATGGCCGCACGCAAGAAGGAGTCCGGCGAACGCAACGACCTCGAGGCCGGTATGGCCAAGTACCTCGCGTCCGAGTACTGCACCGAGGTCGTCAGGGACGCTTTCGTCATCCATGGTGGCTACGGCTATTCCAAGGAGTACGAGATCGAGCGCCTGTACCGCGAGGCCGCATTCCTCCTCGTTGGTGAAGGCACGTCGGACATCCAGAAGCGGATCATCGGTCGGCGACTGCTCGAGGAGTACAAGGCACGAGGCTGATCGCGTGCGTGGGGGGCGCCAGCGATTGGCCCGACTGTTCCGGGAACAGTCCGATGGCTGTGCTCGCCTTGGCTCGCCGTTGTACGCCGGGCTGCTCGCGCGTGCCGCGGACGACATCGAGGCGGACGGCGTTCTCGCTCAGGTGCTCGCCGGCCACGAGGCCGACCCGGGTCCGTCAGCGTTGGCGTTGCGTCTGGCGGGCGCGGTGCATCGGCTGGTGCTGGACGGGCGAGCGCCCGGCCTCGCCGCGTACTACCCGAGCGTCGGTGGCCACCCGGTCGTCGACAAGGCGTGGCTCGCTTTCCGCGACACCGTTGCTGCGAACGAGCGCGACGTGCGCGCGCTGCTCGCCTCACCGCCCAAGACGAACGAAGCCGGCCGGTCTGCCGTGCTGCTGGGCGGCCTGCTGCACGTAGCTCGGGAGACCGGCTTACCGATCCGCCTGCTCGAGATCGGTGCCAGCGCGGGACTGAACCTGCGCCTCGATCACTTTTTGTTTCACCTCGACCACACCCCACCGATCGGGGACCCTCGCTCGCCGGTGGTGTTGCAGCAACCGTGGACGCCGGGTGGAGCATGGCCTCCCGTCGATGCACGGTTGGACATCGTCGAGCGCCGCGGCTGTGACACTGACCCAGTCAATGCTGGCAATGACGACGGTCTCCTCCGCTTGATGTCTTACGTCTGGCCTGATCAGACCGACCGGCTCGAGCGACTGCGTGGCGCCGCAGCCATTGCGCAACGAATACCGGCGCCGGTGGAGAAACTGACAGCTGCACATTTTCTGGAACGTGAGCTTGCGGATTCCTGGGACGGAGTTGCCACTGTCGTCTGGCAGTCAGTCGTGTGGCAGTACCTCGAACCGATGGAACGCAACGCTGTCCAGAAAACGCTCCTAAACGCTGGCGCAAAAGCGACCTCGAACGCGCCAGTCGCGTGGTTGACGTTCGAACCGCGGCGAGTTAATGACCGCGATTGGTTTGTATTCCTGGCAACACTCATGCTCTGGCCCGGCAGTGATGAGCGTGTCATCGCAGAAGCCCAAGGTCATGGCCCGCCAGTGGTTTGGAATTAATTCACCGCTTTTTCGTTCACGCGCAATAAAGCGCGTACGTTGGCAATGATTCGGTGCGCTGCAGAGGCGTGACGACGTCAGGTCGGGAAGAGGCCTCAATGCACCGCTCAGTTTTTGCTGCCCTCGCAGCTGCCGCGCTCGCGACACCTCTCATCGCACTACCGCTGCTAACCGCGAACGCCGGCACGACGATGACATTCTCGGTCGATCCGCACAACGGTGCCCGCACCGGCAACGTGACAATCACGGCGATCGATCCGTGCCCAGCCGACACAACGCAGGCGCATGTCGTCGCCGTTAGCCATCCCGGCGCGGCTGACGAGAACGTCGAGCGGGTCGACTTCCCCATCACGGTGGGCCCGAACGGCGGCTGGACCACCACGCAGGACTTCTTCAAGAATGGACCAACCGGTACCTGGCAGATCCAGGCCGGCTGCGGAGCACCGACGGACGGTAACGGCTACACGCCGGTTGATTTCACCGTGAGAGACAACACGTGGTCACAGAAGGGTTTCGGCCCCTCGGCGTCTCCGACGCCCAGCCCGAGCCCGACTGAGGCACCGGCGCCCGCTGTCGAGGTCGAGGCGGTCTTGACCGGCTGACCCAACACGCATCGCATTGCGGGCATCCTGGCTGATGGCAGGATGCCCGCATGCAATTCGGCCGCTATTACGAAGAGTTCGAGGTCGGCGCGACGTACAAGCACTGGCCTGGCAAGACCGTGACCGAGTCCGACGACCACCTGTTCTGCCTGTTGACGATGAACCATCATCCGCTTCACCTGGATGCGAACTACGCGGAGAAAACGACTGAGTTCAAACGCAATGTTGTCGTCGGTAACTACATCTACTCGCTGCTGCTGGGCATGAGCGTTCCGGACGTCAGTGGCAAGGCGATCGCCAACCTCGAGGTCGAGTCCCTCCGGCACGTCGCTCCGACGTTTCACGGCGACACGATCTACGGCGAAACGACGGTGCTCGACAAGGTTGAGTCGAAGTCCAAGGACGACCGGGGCATCGTGCACGTCGAGACCAAGGGCTACAACCAGGACGGCACCCTCGTGTGCGTGTTCCGTCGCAAGGTGATGGTTCCAAAGCGGTCGTACGGCGAGACGCGCGGTGGGGAGCAGCCTGGGCGCCCGGAGCTGCGCGAGAGTTGACCCCGCCGACGGTTAGGTGACGTCGCGCCGTGCGAACAGCGCGGTGGCGATCGCGAGCAATCCAAAGGTGTAGAGGCAAAGCGCCACAGTGGCCGTTCCGCCGGAGATCACGATCGAGGTATCGCTGTCCTTCAGCTTGCCGTCGATAAGCGCGCCGACGTTGGGCCCAAAGAGGTACCGGAGCAGTCGTGGTTTCCAGAACAGCAACAGCGGCTCGGCAATGACCAAGTAGGCGAACGCTGCTCCCAGCGCGGCAGTCGTGTGCCGAGTCAGGCTGGACACGGAGAACGCGGTGATCGCCGCGAGTATGAGCAGAACGACACCGCGGCCCTGCGCACCCAGGATCTGCTGCCAGGCGTGGGTGGTGTAGCCCTCGGTGGTTCCCCGTGTGATTGTTACGAGCCACGTCGCGGCGATCGTGCACGCCTGACCGATCACACCGAGCCCGGTAACGACGATCGCGAGCGCAATTGCCTTGGCGGCCATGACGCGAATCCGTCGTGGTTCCCAGAACAGCAACGCCTGAAGTGTCCCTGCGGCCCACTCGGCGCCGCCCGCGCTCGCGCCGAGCAGGAAGCCGAGCAGGGCGCCGAAAACGAGGAACCCTTTGACCGCGTCCAAGGTGTCAACTGCGCCCCACCGTTTGTCTTGGACGGGCACGGTGATGTTGTCGCAGTTGATGGACTCACCCGGGGCAGGTGACTCACCGGAACCCGGGGGTGCGTTGCGGATGTGCATGCACTCCAGCACCTGTTGTCGCTGGGCGCGCTCCGCGGCCGCTCGTCCGGCGTTTGGATCCTTCGAATGTTGAGCGAATGCGATGAGCATCACAACAGCGATGAATACGACGTAGACGGCGAGCAGAACGCGGGTGAGCCGGCGGGCGACCAGTCGGTGCAGCTCGGACCGGCAGAGGTTCCGAAATGTGTTCACTGCGGTTCCGACGTCAGGTCGAGGAAAACGGTCTCCAGGTCTGCCTGCACGGGACTGAGCTCGGAGAGGTAGAGGCCCTGGGCGGCGAGCATCCTGGTGATGTCGGCGGCATTGGTAGCACCACCGACTCGCAATGCACCGTCGACGTTCGAGACCGTGAGTCCGGCGGCCGCGAGCACGGCCTGGCCGGCAGCAGTGTCGTCAAGACGAACGGTGAACTCTCCGCCGTCTCGCGAGGAGAGCACCGTGCTGGTCGCGCCAGCCGCTACGCAACGGCCACGCGACAGGATCGCGACGTTGTCGCACACCTGCTGGACCTCACCGAGGAGGTGGCTGGAGAGGAACACGGTCTTGCCGGAGGCGCCGAGCGATCGGATCAACTCGCGGATCTCGCGGATTCCCGCCGGGTCGAGGCCGTTACTGGGTTCGTCGAGGACGAGGAGCGACGGATCCTTCAGCAGCGCGGCGGCGATTCCGAGCCGCTGCTTCATGCCGAGTGAGTAACTCTTGACCCGATCCCCGCCACGGTCGGCCAGCCCGACGAGCTCGAGCACTTCATCAACCCTGCGCTTGCCGAGACCGGCGATCTCCGCGAGCAGTTGCAAATTGACTCGTCCGGACAAGGTCGGGAAGAACAGCGGCGTTTCGACCAGCGCACCGACGTCACGGATCGAATGCGGCAGCCCCTGCGGGACTGGTCGTCCCAACAGCTGCATCCGCCCGGCATCCGCATGCACCAGGCCGAGCAGTAGTCGAATCGTCGTGGTCTTGCCGGAACCGTTCGGACCGAGGAAACCAAAGACACCGCCGTCCCCGACGATGAGATCCAGACCATCAACAGCCTTTTGCGGCTTCCCACGCAGTCTGCGATAGGTCTTGTGCAGTCCCGCGATCTCGATGACGGCCATCAGGTGCAGCCTGTCATGAATGGAGTACGCCGGCGCGCCGCAACTCGTTGAGTAACCCGTCGGTCAGTTCACCGTTGCGCTCCATCGCTGATAGCTCCTCCGGCGTACACCATCGGACGTCGGATGCGTCATCTCCGGCGACGAGCTGGCCACCGACGACGGTCGCTTCGAAGTCTTCAATGTCGTAGTTGCCGATTGCGACGGTCAACAACACCGGCCCAATGCGTACGACGAGGCCGGTCTCTTCACGTACTTCTCGCGCCGCCGCCTCGGCTGCCGTCTCACCGGCCTCCACCCGGCCACCTGGCAGCGACCAGCGGCCCCGCGCCGGATCCTGCGCGCGGAGGATCAGCAGCAGCTGCCCGGTGTCACCGCGAACGACAGCGCCAGCACATGCAACCCGTTCGGCCGGTTTTCCGTACGGCGCGGTCGGGCACATGACCGTCAGCCTATGAAGGAGCGAACGTGGTCACCCTTTTCGTCTTTGTCATCATCGCCGCCATCGTCGGAGCGATCATCCTGGCCGCCGGAGGCGTCGGCCCGCGTGTGATCCGGCGGACAACCGTGGTGGATCGACCGGTCGAACGGGTGGTCGAGCGTCCAGCCCGCCGCGTAGTGGAAGAGGTAGAGCCGGCGCGGACTACGCGGCGCTACGTCGAGGAGTGACCCGAACGAACCCTTGACGCGGCATGCGCGGTGGCCCACCGTTGAGGGATGCGGCACGCCCCCACGTGTCCGCGGTGCGGCGGCTCTGTTCGGGAGCCGGGCCTGTGGTCCAGCAGCTGGCGCTGCGAGCGCCATGGTGACGTGCACCCCTTACACGCTGCCACCCGCCCATCGGTCGATGCGGTTGAACATGTTGTCCGGCAGGCGAAGGTTCCGGTTTGGATCCCTTGGCCGCTGCCGACGGGGTGGGTTGTCACCGGCGCAGCGCATGCGGGGGACGAGCGTTCCGGCGGGGTTGCGACGGTCGTCGCCTGCTCGGGCCCCTCGCCGCTCGGCGGCGCTGGTGAGCTGCTGCTCATTGCGGAGGCCCCGGGTGTCGGACTAGGTGCGCGCTATGCCGGCTTGCCCGGTCCAGATCCTGGCGACGGTGTTGGCTCGGGGCCCCCGCACGCCAAGGTCGAAGCCGCCGGACACCCCACGCCGATGTGGGCACTCGACGTACCGGATGCCGCGGTCTACGTGGGGGAGGCCAAGGGCAACTGGCTATGGGCGATCCTCTGGCCATCGACCGCCGGTGTGCTGTTGCTGGAGAATGTGATCCTGCAAGACCTGCGAACGCAATCGGTGCTGCCCGACCTGCCGTTCGGCGCATTGTCCCCACGATTGAACGAACGGCACGCCGCCTGACGCGTGGTCGCCTATCGTCGCGCGCGTGCGTATCGATCTGCACAGCCACAGCAACGCCTCCGACGGCACGCAGCCGCCAGCCGATGTCGTACGCCGAGCTCGCATCGCCGGCCTCGACGTTCTCGCGCTGACCGACCATGACACCGTCGCCGGCATTCCAGCAGCTGCCACGGAGTTGCCGCCCGGTTTGACGTTGCTGCTCGGCTCGGAGATCTCGTGCGCCACGGTCATCGACGGACAGCGCGTCAGCGTTCACTTGCTCGGTTACTTGTTCGACCCCAGCGAGCCCACGCTGGCCGGCGAACTGGCTGCGTTGCGTCGCGATCGCGAAACGCGGGCACGCGCGATGGTCGACCGCCTCAATGAGCTAGGGGTGGCGACGACCTGGGCGGACATAGAAAACATCGCCGGGGACGCTCCGGTCGGACGGCCCCACGTTGCCCGAGCGCTCGTCGATGCAGGGGTTGTCGCTGACATCGAGTCGGCTTTCACCGAGGAGTGGATCGGGTTCGGTGGCCCGGCGTACGTGCCGAAGCGCTCGCTCGACCCCGCGGCGGCGGTGCGACTGGTTGAGGATGCGGGAGGGGTGTCCGTGCTCGCGCACCCCGGCGCGGCCAAGCGGGGTGTCACGATCGACGACGAGGCGATCGCCGGTCTGTTCGCCGTCGGGCTCGGTGGCATCGAGGTCGACCATCCCGACCACGATGGTCCGACCCGAGTGAGGCTCCGGGCGCTCGCCGGCGAGCTCGGCCTCCTCGTCACCGGCGCGAGCGATGATCACGGTGAGCTCACCGGGCACCGGTTGGGTTGTGAGACCACGTCAGTCGACACGTACGACGCAATCGTGGCCGCTGCCACGGGAATGTCACCGATCCGCGGTTGAATGCGAGCCGATGACAGTGACCGACGAGCAGCTCGGCTTCGCGGGGATGCCGCGACGCCTCTACTCCTGCACCCCCTCGCGGGTGGGCACCTGGCTCGACTGCCCCCGGCGCTACCGGATGGCCTATCTCGACCGGCCGATGCCGCCCAAGGGACCGCCGTGGGCACACAACAGCTTGGGCGCCAGCGTGCACAACGCCTTGGCTGCCTGGTGGCGACTGCCTCGGGACAAGCGCACACCCGCAGCGGCAGCGACGTTGCTCGAGTCAGGCTGGATCAGCGAAGGCTTCCGTGACGACGAGCAGTCGGCGATCTGGCGCACGCGCGCCCGCGACATGGTCGAGGGATATGTCGCGACGCTCGACCGCGCTGACGAACCGCTGGGAGTCGAGCGCACGGTTGGCACCACGACCGAGACGCTTGCGCTGTCCGGACGTATCGATCGGCTCGACGAACGCGTTCGCGGTGATCGCACCGAGCTCGTTGTCGTCGACTACAAGACCGGCCGTCATGTCTGCACTGACGACGATGCGCGTGGGTCGCTTGCTCTGGCGATCTACGCGGCGGCCGCGGCACGCACGTTGCGCAAGCCGTGCGCTCGCGTGGAGCTGCATCACATTCCCACCGGGACGGTCGCGGCCTTCGAGCACACCGAGGAGTCACTCGATCGGCAGCTCGGTCGCGTGGAGATGGCTGCCGACGAGGCGCGCCAGGCGGATGAGCGGTATCGCGGCGGGCTGACCGCCGATGAGGTGGAGGCGGTGTTCCCGCCGACGCCATCATCGATGTGTGGATGGTGCGATTTCCGGCGGCACTGTCCGGAAGGCCGCGCAGCCGAGCCAGAGCGCCAGCCCTGGAGCGGGCTGGCCGAGGCGATCTAGCTCGACTCGTCGGCGACGGACACGTGCCCTCGCCCCGACTGCTTGACGCTGTACATCGTTGCGTCGGATGCGCGCAGCAGTGACTCGGCAGTCGCTCCCTCGTGGGAGAGCGCTACTCCTACGCTGACACCCGGCAACGGCGGTGTGTCATCGACGGGCTCCAGCAGAGCCTGCGCCAGCTTGTCGGCCACGATGAGTGCTTCGTCCACGTCGGACAGTGCCTCGATGAGCACAACGAACTCGTCGCCGCCAATTCTCGAGACGGTGTCGCTGGCGCGAACCGTGCCAGCGAAGCGGCGCGCAACCGTGCAAAGCACAGCGTCACCGGCGTCGTGCCCGTAGTTGTCGTTGATCTGCTTGAAGTCATCGAGATCGCAGAACAACACCGCAGTGCGGAGTCCGGCACGCCGGTCGCGGGCAAGCGCTTGGTTGATTCGGTCGATGAGCAGAGTGCGGTTGGGCAGCCGGGTCAACGGGTCGTGTGTTGCTTCGTAGGCGAGCCGGACCTCGAGTCGTTTGCGGTCGGTGATGTCCTGATGGTCGACCACGATGAGACGGTCGTCCGCGTCGTTGGTATCCAGAACCGTGGCGTGCACATGCAGCCAGATCTCGTCCGTCGAACTACTCGCATCGTTGTCGTCAATGCGCGCGAAGGCGCTGTCGCCGGTGAACTCCGTCCGTTCGCCGGAGATGACTTCGCGCACCCCCGCCGCTATCTCCGCGGCTCCGCTCAGGCCACCCTCGGCGGCCGCGTCCCACGCGTCGAGGTAGTTGTCACCAACCGGATCCCGCGGCGCGCCACCACGACGATTCCTTGCCTCTAGCCACGCTGCGTTGACATCGAGGATGCGCCCAGCGCCGTCAAGGACACCGGCCATGAGGGGGATGGCGTCGAGCAGTGATCGTTCGAGCCGCTCGCGACTCTGGGCCCGGGCAACTGTCAGGGCGTTGTCGAGGCTCAGCGCCGTGGTCCGGGCGAGAGCTGCCACCTCGCCAACTTCGTCGTCGGCGTACGGCGTACTGCCGACCCCGCCGTCGCGCACAACGCCGAGAACGCCGGCAACATGCTCCCGCGCTGTCAGCGGGACGACCAGCAACCCGGCGATGCCGAAACTGTCGGCGTACTCCGTGAACATCTTCCAGACTTCTTCGGTGCCGGCCTCTTCCTTGCTGCCGACCAGTCGCATGGGCCGGTTCAGAGCGACCGACGTGCGCATGATCCCGCCACCGTCAGGCGGCCTGCCCACGGCGGTGTTCAACGTCTCGCGTCGGCCGGTATCGCGATGCCAGCTTGCTGCCAGCGACAGCGACTCGTCCGGTCCTGCGGTCCACAGCCATGCACCGTCACCGACGACGTCGGCTGCTGCGCGGGCCGCAATGCCGGCGATTGCGTTCACGTCCAGGGTCGCAGCGGATTGTTGACGTGCCACCTCGAGCAACCGGTGTGTGCGGTCTTGGGCCAGCACGTTGTCGGTCTGGTCGTGCACCGCAACGAAACCGATCGCCGGTGACGGGCCGGTCCGGTGGCTGATCACCGTTCGGTACATGACGACCGCAGCTGTCTGTCCGTTGGAACGCACAAGTCGCGCATCGACACGATCCGCGTGTGCGATGCCGCCGAGTAGCCCGTGCCACGCCGCTAGATGACCGACGCGCTCGTCGGGATGCACCAGGTCACTGATGCGGGTCCCGGCGAGCGCTCCCGCGGTCCAGCCGACGAGTGCACAGAAGCCGGAGTTGACCGCGAGCAACTCGCCGTCGGCGCCGATGAGCGCGAGTGGTTGCGACGTCTCGACGAACAGCTGCGGAAGCGCGTCACGGACCGCCGAGGGCAGAAACGACGGGGTTCCGGCCTCCCGTTGGTCGGTCAGGACGACAACGTCCACCTGGGCGACTCCCCCGCGACTCGACAGCGGAAGGTACGGTACGCCCCGGTTTGACCCGATCAACGGGCGTTGTCAGGCACCGGTGTCGAGTACGTGCGCCCAGTCGGTCAACTGACGGTCGGGGAGGAAGTTCTCGCGGACCCGTTCCTGCGCCGCCTTGCCGCATTGCGTTGCCGCGTCCGGATCCTTGAGCAGTCTGGTGACCGCCGCACCGAACGCGGCGAGATCGGTGGGGTCGGGCAGCAGCACGCCGGTCTCGCCGTCGATGAGCTGGTCCCGGATGCCGCCGACGGCGCTGCCGATCACCGGACGTGCTTTCCACATCGCTTCAGCCACAGTGAGCCCAAAGCCCTCAGCAAGGCTCTTCTGCACCACGATGCTTGCCCGCCGCTGGATGGCATTGACCATGGCCGCGTTCTCATCGACGTCGGTCATGGGTAACGAGATGAGCAGGATGCGAGCCCGCGTTTCGTCCGGCAACGAGCGATAGAGCTCTATGCACTCGTCGAGGACCTCCAAACCCTCGGGGTCATCGGAGACGCCGGCAACTGAGGGTCCGACCAACAGCAGCCGCGTCGTACCACCACCGTTGTCGATGCCCGGCTCGCCTACGACGTGCTCGGCGAATCCGCGCAGCACCCCGGACATGTCCTTCAGCCGGTCCCACCGGGAGACCTGCACGACGAACCGATCGTCAACGGTCGGGAACGATCCGTCGTGGATCATCTCGGCTCGCCGGCCCACCTCTGCCTCGCTCCCGTTGCCGCGGGTGTACACCGGCCGCGCCGCAGGCGGGTCCGCGTCGATGATCCCGGCGCGAACGAGGATCGCCAGGACCGTGTCGTCGTCCATCGGCTGGTTCTTCGTGGAGAACGGGTCGATTGCCGGCGCGACGATCGTGACGCGCTCCTTGTCGACCCAGTCGGGAACGTGCTGGGGACGGCTGAAGACGAGGTGGTCGGCGTGCTCGACGTAGGGCCGCAGGAACGCCCAGGCCTCCTCGGTGTGCTCGTTGGAGGTGTCCGATCCGACGTGGCAGCGCCAGACAGTGCGGGCACCGGCTTCCTTCATGGGAGCGATGAGGCCAGCGGTCTGCGGGTCATGCAGGATCATGACGTCGTTCTTCCGCACCCGCGCGCGCAGCTCCCCGGCAGCGCGCTCGGTCGTCTCCTCATACGCCGTGCGTTCGACCTCGCCGAGCGGGCTCTTGTCACCGGCCCCACCGTGCAGGCGGTTGTGGATCCGCTTGGTGATTGCGAAAAACGCGGCGTCTCCGTCGATCACCGCCCACCGGGTGTCGACGCCCGCGCCCAGCCCGTACGCGACGAGTTGCGCGAGCATCTCGGCCACTCCGCCACCGGTTGCCGTTGAGTTCACGTTCCAGACGGTCCGGCCGGCGAAGCGATCCCGGGCCTCCCGGCACAGGCGTTCCAGCGCGTCCGCGCGCTCGTCACCGATGTGCTCGCGCAGCCTGAGCGGGTCGACGGGGGTGACCGGTACTTCGTGCACGATGCCTCTCTCCCCACTAGGCGGAGCGCTCACCCTTCACTGCGTCACGAGTCCGGTCGCGGAAGCGGGCGGGTACGGCGCGCAGGCCCAGCGCCAGCACGCGTAAAGCAGCGCCTGCCGTCAGATCCGTCATGGGCAGGCCCGGTAGCCGGTAGAGGCGTCGAGCCCAGGGCGGCAGCAACCCGACGGCCAGCGCCGCGACGCCGGTCCAGCCGACCCGCGCCGGCGTGGCCAGCTGTACCCACGCCGGCATCGGCGGCAGCACCACCAAGCGGGCTGCGTCGCGCGCCGCCGGCGTCAGGTGCAGCTCCGGCTGGATGTCGGCGAAGTACGTCGTCAGCTCCGGCACGCTGTGCGGCACCGTTGCGGCGGAGACACCGACCAGAGGGGCGCAGCGAGCTTGTTCGTCGACGTACTGGTCGGCCTCGTCAGCCGAGAGTCGCGTGCCTGCACGGCGCGCGGTGGTCAGGAACGAGTCGACGAGGCAGCTGTGCACCCACCGCATCAGATGCGGATCATCGACATCGAGACGCTGGTGTACTCGGCGCACTGCGGCGCCAGCGGCTTCGGCTTGCGTGGTCGAACCGAAGGTGACCGTGCCGACGTACCCGGCGGTGCGCATCAGCCGACCCCACGGGTCGAGACGGATGTCCGCGTTGCGTGCGAGGCCCTCCATCGCGGCCGGATGAAGCGCTTGCAGAAGAAGCGCTCGGAGTCCGCCGATCCAGAGCACAGGGTCACCATGCACGCGCCACGTCACGGAGGCCGGCCCGAACAGACCGGGGTCGGCGCGCGTCATTCGTGGGCGGCCCAGAACTCGGTTAGCACCTTGGCGGTGACCTCAGGGTTCTCGACAGCGGGGGAGTGGATCGCGTCGGGGATGACTTCGTAAGGCACACCTAGCCGTCGCGCCATGTCTTCTTGCTCGGCGGGAGACCATGCGTCGTCATGTTCGCCCCACGCGACAAGGATCGGCCCGGGGTACGCCGCGCGGAGCTCGTCGACGCGGTCCGGCTCCTCGAGCACGGCTGCTCCGCTGACCAGCACACAGGTCGCCGACTGGGACAGGAAGCGCTTCTTCAGGAAGTCACGCGTCGCTTGCGGCAGGGATTGTGTCTTGGGGTCCTCGGCCTGCAGGGCCTCCATCGCGGCGTACACGCCCTCGAGGCCGACATCGTTGATCACCGGGGCCATGAGCTCGAGCCAGGCGCGGCGTTGCCCCCCGAGCGCCGCCGGCCCGGAGTCGAGCAGCGTGAGGGTGCGGGCGGCTCCGGGTTGCTTGATGAGCGCATCGCGGGCGACGAGTCCGCCGAACGAGTGGCCGACCAGGTGCACTGGCCCGCCGATCGCGTCGATAACGGCCAACAGCTCGTCGGCCAGGGCCGGACAGGTGTACGCCGCGGGGTCTTCGGGGCCACGGGACTCGTACTGCCCGCGTTGGTCATAGGCCACGACTCGACGCCCGCTCGCCGCAAGCGGTCCGAGGACAGGCAGGAAATCCTCCTTGCTTCCGGTGAAGCCAGGCACAAGGAGTGCGGTGCTGACCTCCTGATCCCGGACATCAGCGGCGAGCGGACGGACATCGAGAACGGCAAGGGGGCCGGTCGCGATGTCGATCGTGGCCGCCGTTGCACCGTCGGGCAGGTCGAGCGACAGGGGCTTGCTCAGGGTCGACCTCCGCGATGCGAAATGCGCCTCATATGTGAACTGTATGAAAACTCTTCGCTCACTCGCCGGACGGCGGGTTGCTCCTCATCGGTAGGCGGGGGAGGATGGCCGCTCCGCACGTTCCCCTTCCCCCTAATTTTGGGATGTCCGCGCGTGACCAGAATCATCGCCGTAGCCAACCAAAAGGGCGGCGTGGCCAAGACCACGACCGTTGCGTCGCTCGGTGCTGCCCTGTGCGAGCTCGGGCAGAAAGTCTTGCTCGTCGACCTTGATCCGCAGGCCTGCCTGACGTTCTCGCTGGGTTTTGATCCAGATGCGCTCGAGCTTTCCGTCCACGACGTGTTGCTCGGTCGTGTGTCGGCGGGCATGGCGTTGCAGAGCACCAGCGACGGCCCCGACCTGTTGCCCGCGACGATCGATCTCGCGGGCTGCGAGGCGGTGCTGCTGACCAAGACCGGTCGCGAGCAGACCCTGCGGCTCGCGATGGAAGACATCGCCTCCGGCTACGACTGGGTGTTGCTGGACTGCCCGCCGTCACTCGGTGTGCTCACGATCAACGCGTTGACGGCTGCCGATGAGGTCATCGTGCCGCTCCAGTGTGAGGCCCTGTCACATCGCGGTGTCGGCCAGTTGCTCGACACCGTGCACGACGTCCAGCGGCTGACCAACCGCGACTTGCGCGTGCTCGGCGTACTCCCGACGTTGTACGACGCGCGGACAACGCATGCGCGCGAGGTGCTCGCGGACGTGTCGAGTCGGTACGGCCTCGAGGTGCTCGACCCGCCCATTGCGAAGTCGATCCGTTTCGCAGAGGCTCCTGCAGCCGGCAAGTCGATCCTCACCACCTCGAAGTCGACGCCCGGTGCGCAGGCATATCAGCAGCTGGCGCGCACGTTGGTTGGGGTGCCCGAGATCATTGGGCAGGAAAGCCCGATCGACCTGATCGAAAAAACTGTTAGTGGCGGTGTGGCATGAGCGGCGGTCTCGACCGGGTGCGGCCGCGTACCCCGCATGCAGCTCCCGCAGCCCCTGCGACGGAGATTCGCGACGCTGATGGCAAGCGCGCGTTGTTCAGCGTCGCGGAGTCGGAGCCGACACCAGCATTCGGGTCAGTGACGATCGAATGCTCGTCGTGCCATGAGCGGTCGGTGCTCTCGCCTGCACAAGGTCTGCGGGCCGCACTACCGAGTGTGCATCTGCCGTTCCTGCGCCGAGACAATCCGTCGTGGCTCAAGTGCCCGGCGTGCGGACACTTCACCTGGGTGCGGGTCTCGATCCAGTTCTGAAGCTCACAGTGCGGTGATGACCTCGTGGTACACCTCGCCGCGGACCACGAAGTCGGTGACACCAGCGAGCGTGCCGCAACCAACGCAGCGCACGCCGATCGCCAACCAGGACACCGGGCCGGCAGCGTCTGAGTCAGGGTCCTCCGAGGGCGCGTGTATCCCGGCGGCTACCTCAGCGATGGACTGGCCGCAGCTGTTGCACGACCACATGTGCGGGTGGCTCCAGCGCTCTTCGGAGTCGAGGGTGGCCGCAACGAGTCCGCACGCCAGGCAACGACGGCGTACGACGCCTTGTGCCGGGTCGGCTTCGACGTAGAACCAGGTGGCCGGCTCGTCATGGACGTCGTTGGCGCAGACGAGCACGTGGGTGTGGGTGACCGTCGGGCAGCCTTCGAGGTCGCGAAGCCAGCCCTTCAAGTCCTCGGTGTCTTCTCCGATCCGGTGACCGGCGACGCTGTGCAGTGTCACGGGGGCTCCCTCCACCAACGCTTGCCAGATTTGTCGGCTCTGGAGGGGGGCGTCTTGACCGCCCGTAGGGGTCAGCCCTCGGTGGGGTCGGTTGCTCCGCCACGCGTACGCCGACGCGGATGCTTGCGGCGCCCGGGCGCAGAGGGCCGGTCACCGCCCTCGCCGCCGTCTGGTGCGTGTGCCGCGGGTCGCGGGCCGCTGCCGCGGGGGGCGCGCGAGCGAGCACGTCCGGTCTCGCCGAGGTCTTCGAGCACCTCGGCGTTCAGGCCCGCGCGGGTGCGCTTGCTGCGGGGCAGCCGGCCGGTGATGCCCGGCGGGATGTCCAACGTCTCGAACAGATGATCCGAGGTCGAATACGTCTCGGGTGGATCCGGGAACGGCAGCTTGAGGGCGGTGTTGATCAGCGTCCACCGATGCAGGTCATCCCAGTCGACGAACGTCACGGCAACGCCCGACTCACCAGCACGGCCGGTGCGTCCGATGCGGTGGAGGTAGGTCTTCTCGTCTTCCGGGCATTGGTAGTTGACGACGTGCGTCACGCCACCGATGTCGATCCCGCGCGCTGCGACGTCGGTAGCGACCAGCACGTCGACCTTGCCGGTTCGGAACGCGCGAAGCGCCTGCTCACGTTGACCTTGCCCTAAGTCACCGTGCACGGCCGCCGCGGCGAAGCCGCGTTCGGCGAGATCGTCGGCAACCTTGGCAGCGGTGCGCTTGGTGCGGACGAACACCATCACCAAACCGCGGCTGCGTGCCTGCAGAATGCGCGCGAGCATCTCGATCTTGTCGAGTGCGTGTGCACGAAACACGTGCTGCTGCGTGGTCGGAACGGTCGCATTCTCATCCGGGCTTTCCGCTCGGATGTTCACGGCCCGACGAAGGTAGCGGCGAGACAGCGTCACGATCGGACCGGGCATCGTGGCCGAGAACAACATCGATTGCCGGTCCACGTTCGTCAGCGACACGATCGCTTCGACGTCAGGGAGGAAGCCGAGGTCGAGCATTTCGTCGGCTTCGTCGAGGACGAGCGTGCGCACGTGTGACAAGTCGAGGTGACGTTGCCGCGCAAGGTCGAGTAGGCGTCCCGGCGTACCGACCACGACGTCGATGCCCTTCTTCAGGGCTTCCACCTGTGGCTCGTACGAACGACCGCCGTAGATCGCGAGAACGCGTGCGCCGAGGTTGCGCCCGGCTCGGTTGATGTCGGACGCGACCTGCACGCAGAGTTCACGCGTTGGTACGACGACGAGTGCCGCCGGTTTGCCGTCGCCGGGCAAGTCGAGGTTCATCAACAGCGGGATACCGAACGCGAACGTCTTGCCGGTGCCGGTGCGTGCTTGACCGATGACATCGTCGCCGCGAAGCACCACAGGCAGCGCAAGCGTCTGGATGGGGAACGGATGAATGATCCCCTCCGCCTCCAGCGCGTCGGCGATGGCGGGGGCAACTCCCAAACTGCGAAACGTCGGTGCGGGCGCGCTTTCGAACTCAGGTTGAACAGCGTCTTCGGACAGAACCAGGCCTCTCGTAGGCGGCCCGTCGAGGCCGCTGTGCCGGCGCCATCGGCCGACAACCAACATCAAGTCTACCTTCCAACGCCCATTAGGCTCCGTTTATGCCAGTGGACGACGCCATCGTTGACCTGGTCGGGCTGCTCGCGTACGCCGAGCTCACCGCCTTTGACCGCTTGGTTGACGACGCGCGACTCGCGCCCACGCTGGAGGACCGCGCTGCGTTGGCTGGTATGGCCGTTGCCGAGTTTGGTCACTACCAACGCTTACACGACCATTTGGAAAAGGAACTCGGCGTCATTGCAGAAGAGGCGATGACGCCGTTCGTGTCAGTGCTCGACGCGTTCCATGAGCAGACCGCACCGGCTGATTGGCTCGAAGGCTTGGTCAAGGCGTACGTCGGAGACAATTTCGGGATCGACTTCTACCGTGAGGTTGCCCAGAAGGTTCCGGAACCGACGCGCACTCTGGTGCTCGATGTACTCGCCGACACCGGACACGCTGCGTTTGCAGTCGACCATGTTCGTACGGCGATCCAGGCGGAGCCGACCGTTGCTGGTCGACTGGCACTGTGGGCGCGACGTCTTGTCGGCGAAGCCTTGACGCAGGCCTACCACGTAGCCGCGGAACGAGAAGGGCTCGCCCGGCTGATCGTCGGCGAAGGCGGCGAACACGCCGAAGCCGACGCAGCTGATCTCACCGCAATGCTCAAACGGTTGACCGACGAACACGCCAATCGCATGCAGGCGCTCGGTCTGAAGGCGTAAGAGCAAAGTCAAAAGCAAGAGCGCAACGAAGAGCAGAGCAGGAGCGCAGCGAGGAGCGAGCGGCGGCGCGGTTTGCACGTTGCCACCCACGGCGTCGTTTTCGGCGCACAAAACGACGCGGCAGGTGGCAACGCGACTGAACGGGTGTTGGTCCCCTAATTGCGCTTTTGGTTTGCCTTATAGCTAGATGGCGCCGAAGCCGACGCGGCGTTCCCGGGGCTCACCGATCTCGACGTAGGCCAACCGGTCGGCGGGCACGATTACCTTGCGGCCGCTCTCGTCGACGAGGGTCAGCATGCCGCCTGATTTCAGGGCGCTCGCAACGGCCTTCTCGACATTCTCGGGCGTATCTGTGCTTTCGAGAATGATCTCGCGCATGGCGTATTGAACGCCGATCTTTACCTCCACGACGCCAGGTTAACCGGTGGACGTCGGGTCGCCCGCGCGGGGGAAGGCACTGATGCCACGCCAGGCCAGCGCCGAGAGCAGCGCGACCGCGCGGTCCCGGTCGACGGAGCCCGGGCTGGTGAGCCAGTAGCGCGCGCCGATCTCAGCCAGGCCGGCAAGTCCGACGGACAGCAGCCGAGCCTCGTCTTCGACCGAGCCGGTGTCCTTTGCAATGGTCATCGCGATCATGTCCGCACACTCGCGCGACGCTCCTTCTACCCGCTCGCGAACAGCCGGCTCGTTGCGCAAGTCCGACTCGAACACCAGCCGAAATGCCTCGCCATCACCAGCAACGAAGCCGAAGTACGCCGAGATCGCTGCCTCGACACGCAACTTGTTGTCCGTCGTGGACTCCAATGCGGAGCGCACGCGCGCGATCAGGTCCTCACAGTGCTGCTCGAGCAGCGCAAGGTAGAGATCGAGCTTGCTCGGGAAGTGTTGGTAGAGCACCGGCTTGCTGACGCCTGCAGTTTCCGCAATCTCATCCATCGCCGCGGCGTGGTAGCCCTGAGCGACGAAGACCTCTTGAGCGGCTCCTAACAACTGGTGGCGCCGGGCAACGCGGGGGAGGCGGGCGCTCCGGCGCGGTGTGTCCTCGCGCACGTCACTCACTGTTGATCACCACAAGGGGAGCCTACCGACCGGTAGGTCCGCTCAGCGGTATTCGTCGTCCTCGGCGGCGACCTCACGCTGCTGGTCGAGGACGTCGGCCGGATCGGCATCGGCCGGCAGCTCGGTGGGAAGCCCGTCGGCGGGAGGCGGACTGACCGGCGTGTGCTGTTCCGCTACGTCGGCTTCCGGAGCTTCGAGTGGCAACTCCTCGGGCGCTTCGATATCGAGTTCGTCGTCCGGCGGTCCGGTCATCGGCTCTCCAGAGACTCGGCGAGTTCACGGGCAGGTGGCTCGAGCGCCTCGCCCACGGTGGGAAAAGCGTGTACGACGTCAGCGAGGACGCGTACCGGGACCTGGGCGCGCACCGCGAGGACGAGCTCGCCGGTCCACACGTCAGCGTAGGTGCCCACGGCTGCCGCACCAACGAGCACGCCGCGGTCGCGGTCGGCGTAAAGCTCGAGCCGTCCATTGACGGCCGTCGTGCCGGCCTCGCGTTCAACGAAGGCACGTGCCGTGTCGCCGACATCGAACGATGCGCTCACGATGCTGATGCCCTTGTCCTTCGCCTGTTCGGGCGTGAGTCCGACGCCGAATGCCGCGGGGTCGGTGTACACCACTCTCGGAATCGCACTGTGGTCGGCACGCACGTCTTTGCCCTGCAGTGCAGCGATGATCGTGCGCGCGTGATAGTTGGCTGTGTGCGTGTACGGCGCAACACCCGTGACGTCACCAGCGGCCCACACGTGCTCCTGACCGATGACGTGGCACTGATCGTCGATGCTCAAGGGCTTGCCCGGCTCGACGTCGATACCGAGCTTGTCGAGACCGAGGTTCGCGGTGCGCGGTGTCTTACCTGCCGCAACGAGCAGGCGATCGCCGATGACGACGTCATCGTCAAGATGAAGCCGATACGTCCCGTCGACCATGTCGGCGCGTGACGCGCTCACACCAGTGCGCACGTCGACGGTGCGTTTGCGCAACGCATCGGCTATCCCGGCGCCGAGGAACTCTGGTTCGCGTGGCAGCAAGTGATCGGCGGATTCGACAATGGTCACCTGCGTCCCGAACGACGCGTACACCTGGGCAAGCTCACAGCCGACCGCGCCACCTCCAAGGATCAGCAACCGCTCGGGCAACTCTTCTGACGACAGCGCGAAATCACTCGTCCACGTTTCGAGTTCGGCGAGTCCGTCGACGGGTGGTTTCGACGGCGCGCCGCCGGTGGAGATGACGAGATCGGTGAACGCGTACGTCGACCCCGCAGCCTCGACGACGCCAGGTCCTGCCACGACGCCGTGCGCGCGGACAAGCGTCACACCTCGTTGCACCGTGTGCCGTGCCTTTGCACTGTCATCGCGGTGTGCGGCGGCGGAGTCGCGGCGGCGGATCGCCTCCGGCCAGGGCATTCCTTGCTCTGCGGCCAGCAACATCGCCTTGCTCGGAATGCACGCGATGTAGGGGCATTCGCCGCCGACGAAGTTCTCCTCGACGAGCAGGACGCTCAGCTCACCCGCCAGGTCGGAGGCGATGTACTCACCGGCCGAGCCGCCGCCGAGAACGATGAGGTCGAAGGCGTCCGTCATGGCCTAGAGCCTGCCCCATCGGGGTAGCGCCACTACATGGCACGCATTGGAGTTCTCTTCGATATCGACGGGACGCTCGTTGATGACAACTACCTGCACGTCGTCGCCTGGTGGCAGGCGTTCCGCGCTCACGGTCATGACGTGTCGATGACTGACGTGCATCGACTGATCGGTCGCGGCTCGAGCGGGCTGGTCAAAGACCTCCTCGGTCGAGAGGACGATGCGGTCGTCACCGCGCACAGCCACTTCTATGGCCCCTACCTCGAGCAGCTGCGCCCCTTTCCCGATGCGCGTGAGCTCTTTCGTGACTGCAAGGAGCGTGGGCTGGCTGTCGTACTCGCGACGAGCGCCGACCCCGACGAGGTCGAGATGCTCACCAAAGCGCTGGATGCCGACGACGTGCTCGACGCGGTCACGGGCGCCAAGGACGCCGGAGCCGCGAAGCCCGACCCGGCGATCCTGTTCGCCGCGATGAAGAAGGTCGACCTCCGGCCCGAGCACTGCGTCATGGTCGGGGACACGGTCTGGGACATCGAGGCCGCCAAGGGCGCGGGCCTGCCCTGCATCGCCGTCCTTTCCGGTGGCATCCCGCGTGAGGAGCTCCAGCGGGCCGGGGCGGTGGCGATCTACGCGGACGTCGCCGAGCTCCGCAAGGAACTCGACGCCAGCCCGATCGGGCGACTGGTCAAAGACCGGGCTGCCACCGGATGATCGGCCGATGACTACCCCGGCTATTGGCGGCACCGGCCTCGCACTACCGCTGAACCTCGGCTTGCCCGTTGCGGGCTTCACTGAGGTGGCGCGACGCGCGGAGGCGCTCGGCTACGACCGCGTGTGGGCTGCCGAAGCCGGCACCGCCGACGCGTTCGTGTTGCTGACCGCGTGCGCTGCGGCGACACGCGAGATCGGCCTGGCCACCGGCGTCGTACCGATCCAGACCCGCACTCCGTCGCTGATGGCGCAAGCGGCTGCGTCTGTGCAGGACGCGTCGGGTGGTCGGTTCACGCTCGGGCTCGGTGTTTCGTCGCCGACGATCGTCGAACGCTGGAACGGCCTCCCTTATGACGCCCCCCTCGAACGCATGCGGGAGTACGTCGGCGTTGTGCGTGCGCTACTCGCTGGCGAGAAGGTCAGCCACGCAGGCGCTTACTACCGCGTCGACGGTTACCGCGTGCTGATGGCACTGCCACCGCCGCCGCCGATCCTGCTCGGCGCACTGGGTGAGCGCATGCTCGCGACTGCAGGGGAGATCGCCGACGGCGTTTGCTTGAACTGGATCGTCGCCGATGCCGTGCCGGACGCCGTGCGTCTCGTTCGCTCCGGCGGTGACGCCCGCGTTGGGGTCTTCGTGCGGGTGTGCGTCACCGAGGACATAGAGGCCGCGCGTGCATGGGCCCGTCGCGAGGTGATGGGTTACGTCATCGTCCCGGCGTACCGCCGCGCGTTCGAACGTCACGGTTTCACCGATGTCTGCACTGCGGCCATGAAGCTGTGGGACGACGGCGATCGCAAGGGAGCGGCGGCGTCGCTCCCAGACGCCTTCATCGACGAGCTTTGCTTGGCGGGTTCGGCGGCGGATGTTCGTGAGCGATTCGAGCGGTTCCGGGCGGCGGGTGTCGATGAGCCGGTCGCGTTTCCCTTCAGCGGGGCGACCACGGCCGATGAGATTCGCACCGAGCTGGAGTCAACAATGGCGGCGCTCGCTCCAACAGCGGCGACCATGATGGGAGAATGACGTCATGCGGAGCATCTGGAAGGGCGCGCTGTCGTTCGGGCTGGTGACGATCCCGGTCAAGGTGTACGGCGCGACGCAGACCAATGACGTCTCGTTCCATCAGGTGCACGATGCTGATGGCGGACGTATTCGATATCGCCGGGTATGCGAGCTCGATGGCGAAGAAGTGGCTTACGAGCACATCGCCAAGGGTTATGAGCTGCCCTCCGGTGAGACCGTCATCCTCACCGACGACGACTTCGCGAACCTGCCGATCCGCACCAGTCGCACCGTCGACGTACTCGAGTTCGTTCCCTCCGAGCAGATCGACCCGATCTACTTCAACCGCAGCTATTACCTAGAGCCCGACGCGCATGGGACCAAGCCGTATGTCTTGCTCCGCGACGCGCTCGAAGAGTCAGGCAAGGTCGCCGTAGTCAAGGTTGCGTTGCGCAACCGGGAGTCGCTGGCGACGGTGCGTGTTCGGGAGGGTGTGCTCGTTCTCGAGACGATGCTGTGGCCGGACGAGATCCGTGAGCCGAGTTTCGGGTTCCTCGACGAGGACGTGGACGTCCGTCCGCAGGAACTGACGATGGCGATGTCATTGATCGACTCGATGACCGACGACTTCGACCCGTCACAGTTCGGGGACGAATACCGCGAAGCCCTGGAAGCCGTGATCGAGGCGAAGGTCGAAGGCCGCGAGGTCGTGGCGCCGGTGGAGCCGAAGTCGACGGGCGAAGTGGTCGACCTGATGGCTGCGCTGCAGGCGAGCGTGGAGAACGCTCGAAAGGGCCGTCCCGCCGCAGCGAGCAAGCCGGCCAAGAAGAGCGCCAAGGCTGCGGGCAAGAAGGCCTCGGCGGCGAAGCGCGCCCCGGCAAAGAAGGTCGCTGCGAAGGCCCAAACCGGGAAGACCCGGGCGAAGAAGACAGCCTGACCCCGGGCGGCAGGCTCAAGGGCGTGTCAGAACCCACCGATCTTGACGAAGGCGACACTCGTCGCCATATCGCGCTAGGGGGCTCCCGGGTGGCGGCCACATGACGGCCAGCGACTTCCGCAACACCGCAGCGGACATCGCTGCGGCGCTGCGTGCTGTCCCCGGCGTGGCCGACGCGGAGGTCGAGCCCGACGAGGACGGCGGCGGCGTCGGCCTGCTCCGGCTCGGTCTGGTTGCCGGTGTCGACGAAGTCCGGGTGGCGACCGACGTCGGACGGCTGCTCCGTGAGCAGTTCGGGTTGGGCGTCGACGCCGAGCGGGTCCAGCTCGTCGAAGACGCCGAGACCGGCTCTCGGGTCGAGCCCGAACCCGACGCCGACGCCGACAGTGAGCCTGCCTACCGCAAGCGCCCCGCGATCCAGCGCATGCACCTGGTCTCGTCCGGCCTGGACGTGACGGCCACCGTGACGCTCTCCTACGCCGGGAAGTCCGCCTCAGGCGAGGCCACCGGGACCGCCACCCAGAGCGGCGTTCAGCGCGCCGTCGCCATGGCTACCCTGCACTCCGTCGAGCAGCTGATTGTGTCGCCGGCCCGCTTCGAGCTCGAACACATCGAAATCACCCCCACCGGTCGGGATCGAACCGTCGTGGTCGCCGTCACCATGCTCGGCCGGGGCGGGAGCGAGCGGCTGACCGGTGCCGCGGCCGTCCGCGAGGACGTCCGCCAGGCCGTGATCCGGGCCACCCTCGCCGCCCTGAACCGGCGACTCGAGCCGCTTCTCCCGTAGGCGGATGTCGGCGAGTCCGGTGACCGGCTCGCGTGCCTGGTGAATACTGCTTCGCGTGAGTGACCAGCCGGGGGACAGCACGCCCGGTTCTGGCGGTACGCCGATGTCGGAGCGGATGCAAGCTCTGTTGTCGCGTGCGGTCGAGGACCAGGTCAGCGAGCAGCGCCAGATCCAAGCCCTATTGGGCGAGATCCGGACGATGCTGTCGCAGCTGCCCGCCCAGGTCGCCGCGGGAGCCCAGCGACCCGCGGACGACGGGGGCAGCGAACACATCCGGGCGCGCCTCGACGACCTGGCCGGCCGGATCACGCTGCTCAGTCAGCGCATTGACGCGCTCTCGACTTCCGCCGACGCCCGTGCCCAGGACGACACCTCGTTGCTCGCGGTGGTCGGTGCGGTTCAGTCCGCAACCGACAGCCTGATCTCGCGGTTGGACACGTTGGGACAACGTGTTGATGACGCGGCAGCGCGATCGTCCGCGGCCGGTGCGACCCAGCCGAGTTCGGATTCGGCAGATCGGTTAGCTGCCGTCGAATCCCGGCTCGGCGAGTTCGCACACGCGCTGGCGGAGGTCAGCGGGCGGCTGGCCGGCATCGGAAACGTCGTCGGTGCGCTTCCCGAGGATGTGCGCGCGCTCAACGAACGTGTCGAGTCGAGAGTTGGCAATCGTCTCGACCAGGTCGATGAGATCGCGGCGGCGTTGACGACGCTGCAGTCCTCGCTCGGCGCTGGACCGGCTCAGAGTCCAGAGCTGGGCGAGATTCGCGACGCGCTGCAGGCGTTGACCGACCGGCCATCGCTGGCCGAGGACCGCGAAAGTGTGGTCCTCGCCGTGCAACAGGTTCTCGGTGAGACGGTGCGCTCGACAGTCGCGGAGGCGACCGAAACGAGTGAGCGGCGCATGCGCGAACACGTCGATGCTGCCGTGCTCGCGCTCGCTGAAGCCCTGCTCAAGCGTCGTGGCCCGACCGCACGTCCGGTGTTCGCCCCGGTCGAAACACCCACTCCCATCGCAACAGCACCGAGCTCGGCCGCGCAGGGGGCGTTGGCGGATCTCGCCGCCGAGTCCCCGGTCGACAGCCCACCCGATGAAGCCGAGCCACCGACGCAAGAGGCGTACTTCGCACCGGTCGAGTCGGAGCAGCCGCCAGCGGCCGAGGGCGAGGTCGTGTCCGAGCTCGACGGCCCGCAGGACACCGAAGCCGATGGCGAGCTAGGACGGCGCCGCCGAGCCTGGTGGCGTCCCGGCGAGTGACCGGCAGGCCCCGAGAGGGGAATGCGCGTCCGTCGTGCGAGGCTTGTACTTCTCATGAGTAATCCGTCGTTGCCGCCGCTCGTTGAACCGGCGGCCGAGCTCAGCGTCGACGAGGTCCGTCGCTACAGCCGGCACTTGATCATTCCCGACGTCGCAATGGACGGGCAGAAGCGACTGAAGAACGCCAAGGTGCTCGTCGTCGGCGCAGGCGGCCTCGGCTCGCCCGCCCTCATGTACCTCGCCGCGGCGGGTGTCGGGACGCTCGGGATTATCGACTTCGACATCGTCGACGAGTCCAACCTGCAGCGGCAGATCATCCACGGCCAGTCCGACATCGGCCGGCCGAAGGCCGAGTCCGCGCGCGACTCGGTCCGCGAGATCAACCCCTACGTCCAGGTGAACCTCCACGAGGAGCGCCTCGACTCGTCCAACGCGTTCCGCATCTTCGCGCCCTACGACCTGATCGTCGACGGCACCGACAACTTCGCGACGCGCTACCTCGTCAACGATGCGTGCGTGTTGCTTGGCAAGCCATACGTGTGGGGTTCGATCTACCGCTTCGACGGCCAGGCGTCGGTGTTCTGGGCCGAGCACGGTCCTTGCTATCGCTGCCTCTACCCGGAGCCGCCGCCGCCGGGGATGGTGCCGTCGTGTGCCGAGGGCGGTGTACTCGGGGTCCTCTGCGGGTCGGTCGGTTCGATCCAGGTGACCGACGCGATCAAGCTGATCACGGGCATCGGCGACCCGCTCGTGGGCCGGTTGATGGTGTACGACGCCCTCGAGATGACCTACCGCACGGTGCGGGTGCGCAAAGACCCCGAGTGCCCCATCTGCGGCAAGAACCCGACCATCACTGAGCTCATCGACTACGAGGCGTTCTGCGGGACGGTTTCGGAAGAAGCGCAGGAAGCAGCCGTGGGCTCGACGATCACGGCCCAGGACCTCAAGGATCTGCTGGATCGCGGGGAGCGCATCAACCTCGTCGATGTGCGCGAGCCGGCGGAGTTCGAGATCGTCAAGATCCCGGGCGCCACCTTGATCCCGAAGAACGAGATCCTCTCCGGGGCGGCGTTGTCCCAGTTGCCGCAGGACCGCAAGACGGTGCTCTACTGCAAGACCGGTATTCGCTCCGCCGAGGCATTGGCAGCGTTGAAGGCCGCAGGGTTCTCCGATGCGGTGCACGTGCAGGGTGGTGTCGTCGCCTGGATAAAGCAGGTCGACCCCAGCCTCCCCATCTACTGACCCGCCTCCTGAGACCATCGGTTCGTGCGACTGACTGCCCGTGGCCGCTTTCTGCTGAGCCTGGCGCTTGTCGTCGGCCTCACATTTTCCGTGGTCGGCGCCGCGCAGCTGGCCGGCTGGTTCAGTCCGGACGAGAGCCGAACGGTGCTTGCGTTGACGCCGTCGGCAACCCCAACGCCGCAAGGCGAGTCCGACGTCGCGCCGAGTCCGACACCGTCGCCGTTGCCGTCGCGGACGGCGAAGCCGCAGCGGACATCACCGCGGCCGCACCGGCCCGTGACGGCCGCAGCCGGCGAGCTAGTCGTCGTACCCGGTAGTGGTCCTGTCGTGGGAGATGGGCCCCTGCACCGGTTCAAGGTAGAAGTCGAGTCGGGCGTCAGAGTGAGCGGGTCTTCCTTCGCCGCGGCGGTGCAGCGCACGCTCGGTGACAGCCGCAGCTGGGGCAAACACCAGTCGTTCAAGCGGGTGTCCTCCGGCGCGGTTGCGTTCACCGTGACGCTGGCGAGCCCGTCCACCACGGACCGACTCTGTGCACCACTACGGACCGGCGGGATCTACTCCTGTTACAACAGCCGCGGTCGATCCGTCGTCAACGTCAACCGGTGGGTCAACGGCGCGGACAGTTACTCAGGACATCTCGCGGAGTACCGCGAATACGTCATCTCGCACGAGGTGGGTCACGCTCTCGGTCACGGCCATGACTCGTCGTGCCGGTCCGACGGCCTTGCGCCGGTCATGATGCAGCAGACAAAGTCGCTCTACGGCTGCAAACGCAATCCATGGCCATACCCGATCGTCGAAGATTGACCGAGCACACGGCCTTCGCGCGTGCCGTGCTCGACGCAGTCGACGTGATACCCCGCGGCAAGGTGATGGCGTACGGCGACGTCGCCGAGTACGTCGGTATGGGCTCGCCCCGTGGCGTGGGTGCGGTGATGGCGCAATGGGGCCACGAAGTCGCGTGGCACCGCGTCGTCATGGCCGATGGGCGCCCCGCGCCAGGTCATGAGCGCGAGCAGTTGGCGCGACTGCGTAAGGACAAGACGCCGCTCAAGGGCGAGCGCGTCGACATGAACCGAGCCCGCTGGGACGGAAATGTCAGTGGTCTGAGGGATGATGGCGGCAACGCCAGCCGGCGAAAAGGCCCTCAGCAGTAGGAGAACTGCCGTGACAGCTCCGACGACTTACACCCTTGACCGCACTCCACCCCCGCCAATTGCGGTGCCGACGCTCGACGCGTCCCAACAAACCGTTGTTGATCACCCGGGCGGTCCGCTGTTGGTCCTAGCCGGTCCAGGCACGGGCAAGACAACGACCCTCGTCGAGGCGGTTGTCGAGCGCGTACGCCGCGGGCTCCAACCTGATCAGGTCCTTGTGTTGACCTTTTCGCGCAAGGCCGCCGACGAGTTGCGCGAGCGGATCAGTGGTCGACTCGGACGCACCACGGCTGCCCCGGCGGCGTGGACCTTCCATGCGTGGTGCCTCGCCCTCGTGACCGCGTACTCCGATGCGCCAGCTCCCCGGTTGCTTTCCGGACCGGAGCGGTTGGTGCGCATCCGCGAGTTGTTGGGCGGCGCGCTGACCGGCGAGGGCACCACGGTCTGGCCCCCGTCGCTGCGCCCCGCTCTCGACACCCGCGGCATGGCCCGGGAGGTTGCCGACCTCCTCGACCGTGCGCGCGAGCGCGGCGTACAACCTGATGATTTGCGACGGCTCGGTGCCACCGAAGGGCGCGCTGACTGGCAGGCGGCGGGCACGTTCTTCGAGGAGTATGTGGACGTCCTCGGTGCCAAAGGCGAGATGGACTACGGCGAGCTCGTCCGCGAGGCGCTGGGATTGCTGCAGGACCCGGAGATCCTGGCCAGCGTTCGCGATCAGCATCGCGCGGTGTTTGTCGACGAGTACCAAGACACCGATCCCGCGCAGGAAGAGCTGCTGCAGCTGCTCGCCGGTCGTGGCGGCGACCTCGTCGTCGTCGGTGATCCCGATCAGTCCATCTACGGCTTCCGCGGCGCAGATGTGCGCTGCCTGCTGGAGTTCCCCGAACGCTTCCCGCAGCGAGTCGGACGGCGCGCCCCAACAGTGACTCTGCAGGAGTCGCGTCGTGCCGGCGGAGAGTTGCTGAAGGTCTCGCGTCGGGTGGCAGAGCGGCTGCCCACACCGGGCTTGCCAACCGAGGATCGCATTGCTCATCGCACACTGTCGACGGACCGCGATGCCCCCGGCACAGTCGCGGTGCGGTTGTTCGCGACGGTTGCCGAGGAAGCCACTGCGATCGCCGATGTGTTGCGTCGCGCCCACCTCGAAGACGGACGGCCGTGGTCGTCGATGGCGGTGCTGGTGCGGTCCGGCAAGCGAAGCGTGCCCGTGCTGCGTCGCACTCTCGTAGCGGCCGGCGTGCCGGTTGCCGTTGCCTCCGACGAAGTGCCGGTCGGTCGTGATCCCGCGGTCACGCCACTGCTACTCGCCTTGCGATGTGCCGACAAACCCCAAGCACTCGATGATGACGCCGCGCGCGCGTTGTTGCTGTCACCGCTTGCGCGCATGTCGCCGGCGGACCTGCGCCGGCTCGGTCGAGCGCTGCGCGCTGTCGACCGCGCTCGCCTTCAGCAGGAGGGTGATGCCGACATCATCTTGCCCGCACCATCCGCGCAACTCATCCGCGAGGCGCTCGTCACGCCAGGCGACTTGCTGCTCGTTGACGAGCGCGACGAAGCAGTGACGCGTCCCGTCGTCAAACTTGCGGGGCTGATCACCGAAGCGCGCGCCGTCTTGCACAACGGAGGTAGCGCAGAGGAAGCGTTGTGGGTGTTTTGGAACGGCAGCGGCTGGCCGCGCCGGCTCTGGGTGCACTCCGCAGCAGGTGGGCAGAGTGGCCGCGCGGCGGACCGTGATCTCGACGCCGTGGTGGCGCTGTTCGACGAGATGGCGCGCATGGAAGAACGCCAGCCACGCGCAGGTGTCGCCACTGTGCTCGACGAGATCGAGGCGCAGGAGATTCCCGCAGAGAACCGGCGCGAGGGCTCGCTCGCCGGTGCTGACGCGGTACGTCTGCTGACCGCGCATCGCTCCAAGGGACTGGAGTGGGACCTTGTCGTAGTCGCGGGCGTGCAGGACGGCGGCTGGCCCGACGTACGCCGTCGCTCGTCCCTGCTGGAAGCCGACCGGCTCGGTCGCGATCGCGCTACTGACCCGCCGACGCCGATGCAGCTCCTGGTCGAGGAGCGGCGACTGTTCTACGTCGCTATCACCCGCGCCCGCGAGGAGCTCGTGGTGACAGCGGTGCGGTCACCCGAGGACGACGGGGACCGCCCGTCGCGGTTCCTCGAGGAGCTGGGCATCGACCTACCCGACGACAACGAGCGTCCCGCTGCGCTGTTGTCCGCGCCATCGCTCGTCGCGCGGTTGCGCCGCGCGGTACTCGATGGTGACGCAACAGCGGCAACGGAGTTGGCGCGGATGGCGGACGTCGTGCCTGCCGCCGAGCCCGAGCGTTGGTGGGGGATGCGCGGCTGGACGCCGGGTGCAAAGCCGGTGCGACCACCCGACGAGCCGGTGCGGCTGTCGGGCTCGATGGTGAAGTCGTATGACGAATGCCCGCTCGCGTGGTTCCTCGAGCGCGAAGCACGAGCGGTGCGCGCGTCGAACACGGCACAAGGCTTCGGGCTGGTGCTGCATGCGCTAGCTCGACTTGTGGCCACGGGCGCGTTGCCGGCCGACGTCGACACACTCCTCGATCGCCTCGACGAGGTGTGGCGCTCGCTCGCCTTCGAGGCACCATGGCAGCGTGAGCGCGAGCGGGACCAGGCGCGTGATGCCTTGCGGCGTTTCTTGGCCTGGCATGCCGGTCGCGAACGCGAGTGGGTTGCCAGCGAGGCGGGGTTCGAAGTCGAGTACGCCGGCACCCGGCTACGCGGCTCCATTGACCGCGTCGAACGTGACGTCGACGGCAAGGTGCACATCGTCGACTTCAAGACTGGACGCAATCCACCGACGAACATCGATGTCGAGACCGATCCACAACTTGGTGTTTACCAAGTTGCTGTGCGCGAAGGCGGCTTGGCGACAGACCTGGGCACCGACATCGACCTCGGTGGCGCAGAGTTGGTTCACCTGCGTAAGGGCGTCGCGCGTACCGGGCTGCCGAAGGTGCAGCCGCAGCCCGCGCTCGAGGCGTCGAACGAGACGTGGGCCGACGAGTTGATTCTTCGGGTTGCGGCGGGAATCTCTGCGGAGGCGTTTCCGGCGCGGTTGAACGAGCACTGCGACCGATGCGCGTTCGCGCGTGCCTGCCCCGCGCAGGACGAAGGCAAGCAGGTTGTCCAATGACGACTTCGCTGCGGCTAACCGATGACCAACTGCGCGTTGTCAACGCGCCGTTCGAGCCACGCCTTGTCATCGCCGGCGCCGGATCCGGCAAGACCACGGTGATGGCCGCGCGCGTCGTCCACGCAGTGACGGACGGCGGCGTACTGCCGAGCGCCGTGCTCGGGTTGACGTTCACCAACAAGGCCGCCGGAGAGTTGCGCGACAAGGTGCGTCAAGCACTCGACGAGTTGTACCAGTCGCATGCCCTTGCGGACGAGGTCGCTGACGACCAGCCGACGGTGCAGACCTACCACTCGTACGCCGCCGCTCTGGTGCGCGACCACGCGCTGCGCATCGGCCGCGAGCCGGACACGACTCTGCTCACCGAGGCGGGCCGCTGGCAGCTCGCGCTCTCGGTTGTCTACCGGGCCCGCGGACCGTTCGTGTCGATGAAGTGGCAGCCGCGCACGGTTGCGCAGTACCTGTTAGCGCTCGACGCGGAGATGGCGGAGCACGGCGCGTCGGCTGACGACGTCCGTGCCGCCGACGCCGACGTCATCGCCTCGATCGAGGCGTTGTCGAAGCAAACGGTGAAGCTGTCGGAGATCGCTGACACCGCCCGGGCGCGCGATGAGCTGCTCACCTTGGTGGAGGCGTATCGCGTCCGGAAGCACGACCTCGATCTCGTCGACTTCGGTGATCAGGTTGCGTTGGCCGCGCAGATCGCGACGACGTCACCCGATGTGGGCGTGCTGGAGCGGGAGAAGTTCGCGGTCGTGTTCCTGGACGAGTATCAAGACACGAGCGTTGCGCAGCGCGTGCTGTTGTCGGCCCTGTTCGGCAACGGCCACCCGGTTACCGCGGTCGGTGACCCGTGCCAGGCGATCTACGGCTGGCGTGGTGCGTCGGTCGGCAACCTGCTCCGTTTCGCCGAGCACTTCCCCCGAGCCGGACGCCACCATGGTTTCGAGCCCGACTACCTGTTGACCAGCTTCCGCAACGACGGACACATCTTGCTGGCGGCGAACAAACTGTCTGAGCCACTGCGCGAGCACGATGCTTCATCGCGCCGTCCGCACGTTGAGGTGCCCGAGCTGATCCCGGTCGACGATCGGCGCGAGGCCGGCGACGTGCGCGCGTCGTTCCATCGATCGGTCGTCGATGAGGCCGCGTGGGTCGCTGACGAGATCAGAACAGCCGTGGACGAGGGGACCGCGATGGGCCAGGTCGCGGTGCTGTGCCGGCGGCGGACTGACTTCCCGACCTTCCACGAGGCGTTGGTGAAGCGTGACCTGCCCGTCGAGGTTGTTGGCCTCGGTGGTCTGCTGGAAATGCCTGAGGTCGACGATGTCGTCGCCTGGCTCGAGGTCCTCGTCGACCCGGCCGCCAACGCCGGGTTGATGCGCATCCTGACCGGGGCGCGTTACCGGATCGGCCCGCGTGACCTTGCTGCGTTGGGATCCCGGGCGAGCTATCTCGCTACTGGTGGTGTTGGGCGGGAGCTGAACGACCCGGCAGATGACCCACAGGGTACGCAGGCGTTGGCAGCAGCCGCGGCATCGGTCGATCCGTGCGATGTGATCGCGCTGACCGACGCCGTCGCGAGCCCCGGTGACGCGGACTACTACTCGCCCGAGGCGTATGCGCGCATCCACGAGTTGCGCGCAGAGATCGATGCGTTGCGGCCGCTGGTGCGTCAGCCGGTCGTGGAGGCGACGACCGCGATCGTCGCCGCGATCGGACTGGACGTCGAGTTGGAGGTGAATCCCGACGGACTGGGCACGGCGCGGATGGCCAACCTGGCGGCTTTCCTCGACCATGCTGCGCGCTTCGAAGGCATCGGCGACGAGAACGACGTACCCGCGTTTCTTGACTATCTCGCAGCTGCGCGCGAGCGCGAGGACGGTCTCGACGTCGGCGGTGTCTCCAACCGCGACACGGTGAAGCTGCTGACCGTGCACAAGGCCAAGGGCTTGGAGTGGGACGTCGTTGCGGTGCCGACGCTGACCAAGGACACGTTCCCCTCCTCACAACGGCGGCCGCGGTGGACGCGGGCAGCGCAAGCACTGCCGTCACAGTTGCGCGGCGACTGCGACGACCTGCCGGCGGATCCGGCGTACAGCACGAAGGGCTTGGACGAGTTCGGCGTTGCGTGCACGACCGATGAGCTGTTGGAGGAGCGCCGGTTGGCCTACGTCGCCGTGACGCGTGCCCGTCGGCTGCTGCTGGCCAGCGGTCACGCTTGGAATCGCACCCGCACCAGGCCATGCGTCGCCTCCGACTATCTGGAGGAGATCCGAGAAGCGTGCCTGGGCGGTGCCGGCACCGTGGCGGAGTGGTGTGAGGACGTCGGTGCGGCCAATCCGGTGCTCGCGATCGAGCAACGCGATGTTGTGTGGCCCGCCGAGTATGACCCCGCGGCTTATCGCCGCCGGGAGGATGCGGCCGCGCTGGTGCGTGCGGCGTCGTCGGGGGGTCAACTGACCCTCGACCATCCGTTACGAGGCGAAGTGGATGCCGTGCTCGATGAGTTGATGCGTGAACGGTCGACCGATCGGATGGTGTCGTTGCCGCGGATGTTGTCGGCGAGCCAGATCGTGCGGCTTGCGGCCGACCCCGCCGACTTCGCCCGTTCGCTCGCCCGCCCGATGCCCCGCAAGCCGTCGCGGGCGGCCCGTCGCGGCACGCAGTTCCATGCGTGGCTCGAGGAGACGCTGAAGGCGCGTCCATTGCTCGACACCGAGGATTTGACCGGAGCCGCCGACGACGTGACCACCGTTGCCTCCGATGACGAGATGGCCGCGCTGCGTGCTGCGTTTGCCGCCTCGCCGTACGCCGATCGCGAGGCTGTTGCAGTCGAGGCGCCGTTCGCGCTGCAACTCGGTGGGCGGTTGGTGCGGGGGCGGATCGACGCCGTCTTCGGCACTGACGACGGCGGTTACGAAGTCGTGGACTGGAAGACGGGGGAGAGCGGCGACGCTCTGCAGCTTGCGGTTTACCGGTTGGCGTGGGCGGAGCTTGCTGACGTGGATCCGAGTCGGGTCAGCGCTGCGTTCCTGCACATCGCGAGTGGACGGGTCGAGCCGTTCGATGACCTGCCCGACCGGGAAGCTCTGGCCAATCTCGTGAGTGCGTAGAGCAACGCCCGAAGGGTCGCTCTGGTCGCAGTTACCCGTTGCTCGCTGCCGCCATGAGCAGGCACGTGGCCACCGCATCGGTCAGGCTGTCGATATCGCTTGCCTTCTGCACCGTCGCGTCCGCACCTTCGGCGGACGCGACGCGTAGCGCGATCGGATCCGCGGTCCACGCGACGACCTGCGGCCGCCTGGGTCGAAGGGCCAGAGCCTTGAGCACACCGTGGCCGTCGAGACGCGGCATGTGCATGTCGAGAACCATCAGGGTGACGTCGGTGCGGTCGCATTGTTCAAGCGCGTCAACGCCGTCGCTTGCCTCGAGCACCTCGTGGTCGACGTGCTCAAAGGTGAAGTCGAGCAACGATCGGGTCAGGTGGCGCAGCGCCGGGTCATCGTCGACCAACAGGATGCGAACTGGGGCTCCCATAACAACAGCGTGACTGCGTTGGGGCGATCTGGATATGGATCACCAGAAATATGCCTCGACTTGGCTACTCCGCGTTGCCATCCGGGCCTGACCAATCCGGTCATTCAGTGCGTGACGGATACCGCGGCCGCGCAGTCGGGGCACGCTTGCGTCGCAGTAGCGTCGAAGCGTCCGCTGTGCCACTCGATGATGGGGCTGCCGTCACAGAGGGCCTTGTGTCCTTGCAGTGTCTTGCGCGCGGCGTGCACGAGCGAACTACCGCAACCGCCTTGCTCGTACGCCGACGCAGGCGTTGCCGTCCGGGGCGCCGGGACGGTCGCGCTGATGGTGGTGTCCATGACGTAATTGTCCGCACCGTCGGTCCAACTGGTCATGACACACAATGACTAACTTTGGGCCGGTTTGGTACCACGCAGGGCTACGCCGAACGGGTGAACGTCACCTCGTCGAGCAGTGCGCACACCTGGATGAGGTACTCGCTGTAGTACCGGTCGCGTCCCGCGCGCTGTGCGATCCGGTGGTCCGGTTCGTTGCGCCATGCGCGCTGATGCTCCATCGAGTCGAAGCGTGCGATCGTCACGCGTTCGCCGTCGTCGGCGGTGAACGTCTTGAGGTCTACGAAGCCGGGCATGGCGCGTGCCAGCTCCTCGATGCGAGGTGCCACCTCGTCGTACTCCTCGACCGCCTCGGGCCGGAGTCGTGACCGGAACACCGTGACAACGTGGTCAGTTCCCATCGCACTAGTGTCGCCGACATGGGCCCGCCCGCGCTCTCGCGATTCGGAGTGGATCGTTCGGCGCATCTGCGGGTCGACGAGGCATGGCGGACGCACACGCCCATGAACGTTCTGATCATCGATGAGCAAGCCCGCGCACTCGTCGACGAAACCGACGCTGTGCCGCGCCTCGTGTTCGTCGATCCGGCCGACGCGACACCTGAGTTCTTCCTCGGCGTCGACAGTGACGACGCGGCATATTCCGCGGCCGTCGTACCGCTGCCCCGCCGCATCGGCACACGCCCGCTCGGTCTGCGTGAGGTGGGTGCGTTGCTCAATGACCGCGATGCCGGGTTGCTCACGCACGCCGTGGCGTTGGCGAACTGGCACGCAACTCACGTGCGCTGCCCGCGGTGCGGGGCGGAGACTGAACCTGCACTCGGCGGGCATGTGCGTCGGTGTGTCGCCGACGGTAGTGAGCACTTTCCGCGCACGGACCCAGCAGTGATCATGCTCGTCCACGACGGCGGCGACCGCTGCGTGTTGGGGCGGCAGCCGATATGGCCGCCGGGCATGTACTCCACCCTGGCCGGCTTCGTTGAGCCTGGTGAAGCGGCCGAGGTCGCCGTCGCCAGAGAGGTTCTCGAGGAGGTTGGCCTGCACGTCACCGACGTGCACTTCGAGGCGAGCCAACCCTGGCCGTTCCCGGCGAGCCTGATGCTCGGCTTCACCGCCCGCGCGATCGACGACGACATCACGATTGACGGCAGCGAGCTCGACGAAGCGCGATGGTTCACCCGCGACGAGCTGCACCGCTATGTCGCACGTGGTGAGGTGCTACCGCCGCCGGTCTCGATCGCCTGGCGACTCATCACCGATTGGCTGGCGTACGGTTGAGCGGTGCCCGTCCGCCGCGGTAGCCGAGAGGTCCATCTCGTCACGCAGGCTCGGCGCAGCCGCTACGAGGACATCAACGCCCGCCAGCGTCGCTACCTGATCTCGATGGCTATCCGCACCGCCGCAGTGCTCGTCGCGGTCTTTGCTCCGCTGCCCGTTTGGGGGCGAGCGCTCGCCATCGCGCTCGGCGTGGTGTTGCCCTGGGTGTCGGTCACACAGGCGAATGCCGGCCCGCTACCCGAGCACACGATGCAGCGGTTCGACGGCGACCGCAGTGAGCGCGAGCTGACGAAGGGCGACTAGCGACGGCCGTGCAGCTCCGGCGGTAACGGAACACTGTGATCCGTCGTAGACGCGACGATTTCCTGCGCCAAGTCATGGACGCGACGACCGCGAGAGCGCGCGGCCTTGCGTATCCGCTCGAACGCCAACCGCGGGGTGATCCGCAACCGTTCGGTGAGTACCCCGATGGCCTGCTCGACGACGACCCGTGCCGTCAACGCGTGCTCGAGTTGCGCGATCGTGAGTCGCAGTCGCTCGGTCTCCGGCACGTCACCCTCGACGCGCTGCGGGCGTGGCGTTGCCGCCAGATCCGCGGCAAGAAGATCGGCGAGCGCCATCGCGGACACGAGACTGTCCAGCGTTTCATCGTCGATGCCCTCGACGACCCAGCCCTGCGGAGTACGGCGTACGACCACATCGCCCGGCGGCGCGCCGATGTGACGGGCCACGATGCTGGCGAGTTCGTCGAGCACGCCCAGAACCGCCTCGTCGACGGCGACCTCGCCACGGTCGATGCCACAGAGCGTTCCGAGAACGTCGCCACCGGCGCTGTAGATGGGGACTCCGACGTAGGACATCAGGCCCAACGCGGTGCGGCCCGGTACATCGCGGTACGCCGGCTCGGCCGCCGCGTTGGCCGTTGCTCGTGGGGCGCCCGCGAGCATCTGCTGGCAGAGCGTGTCGCAGACAGGCCAACGAGCGCCTTCGGCGAACCCCGGGATATCGCCCATCACTTCGGTGAAAATGAACTCGTCAGCGTCGATGCGGCCGACGAACACGACCTCCATGCCCGTCAGTGCGGCGGCGGTGCGGAGGGCTGCCGCAATGGCTGGGTGGCGCAGATGCCCGCTTCCCGACATCAGCTTTCTCCGCTACTTCAGGCGCCGTTGCTCGGCGTTGTTCCCCCATAGTGAACCCTGAACGCCCACCATGCGCCGCATTCACTCATATGGGCGCTGTCGTCCCCGGCTGCGAAGATGCTGATCGTGACCACCGCCCCCGCTCAGGACCTCGATCGCGTCCTCGACGCGCTCGACCCTGAGCAGCGCGCCGTAGCCGAAGCGCTCCGTGGACCGGTCTGCGTCCTCGCCGGCGCTGGAACGGGAAAAACGCGAGCCATCACGCACCGCATCGCGCACGCGGTCCTGTCCGGGACGGTCCCGCCCGGACAGATTCTCGCGGTCACCTTCACGGCGCGCGCGGCGGCGGAGATGCGGGCCCGGCTGCACGCCCTCGGTCTCGGAGCCTCCGCCGCTGGTTTGGTGCAAGCACGCACGTTTCACGCGGCTGCATTGCGCCAGCTGAGCTACTTCCACCCGCGCGTCATCGGCGGACCGCTGCCCCGGCTCCTCGAGTCAAAGGCACGCCTCGTTCAGATCGCCGCCGGCCGATGCCGGCTCACCGTCGATCGCGTCACGTTGCGTGATCTCACCGCCGAGGTCGAGTGGGCGAAGGCGATGCTCGTCCCTGCCGAGGGGTACGCCGACGCGGCCGTCAAGTACGCCCGGCGCCCGCCGCTTGATCCCAGCGACGTCGCGCGGGTTGCCACGGCGTACGAAGAAGTCAAGTCAGACGAAGGCGTCTGCGACTTCGAAGACGTGTTGCTGTTGACGGCCGCAGCGATCGAGTCCAGCGCCGACGTCGCAGGCGAGGTACGCGAGCGGTACCGCTGGTTCGTCGTGGACGAATACCAAGACGTGAATCCATTACAGCAACGACTTCTCGACGCCTGGTTGGGAGATCGGACCGACATCTGCGTGGTCGGCGACGCGAGCCAGACGATTTACAGTTTCACCGGAGCCACGCCGGCCTACCTACTCGACTTCCGGCGCCGCTTTCCCACCGCATCGGTCGTGCGGTTGGTGCGTGACTACCGCTCCACTCCAGAGGTGGTCACGCTGGCCAACCGGTTGCTTGCCGCGAGCGCCGAGCGGCTCGAGCTCATTGCCCAGCAGCCGCCCGGCCCCGCACCGGCGTACGCCGGATATCCCGACGAGCCCGCAGAAGCCGTTGCCGTCGCGCGTCGTTGTCGCCAGCTGATCGACAGCGGCGTCACAGCAAGCGAGATCGCCGTGCTGTTCCGCACCAACGCGCAATCGGAGATCTACGAGCAGGCACTGGCAGACGCCGACATTCCCTATGTCGTGCGCGGCGGTGAGCGGTTTTTCGATCGCGCTGAAGTCCGCGAAGCGGTCAGGCTCCTGCGTGGTGCCGCTCGGTCGTCGGATTCATCGGGTCCGATGTCGATGCCTGACGCGGTGCGTCACGTCCTTGCCACGGCCGGATGGACCGATGAGCCGCCACCGGGACCCGGCGCGAAGCGTGAACGGTGGGACGGGCTCGCCGCCATCGTGCGACTCGCTGTGGACGTGGCCACCACCGACGCGTCGGTCGATCTGCCCGGCTTCGTTGCGTTGCTTGCCGAACGCGTGTCAGCACAGCATCCGCCAACGGTCGACGGTGTCACCCTTGCATCCCTACACGCCGCCAAGGGCCTCGAGTGGGACGCGGTTTTCCTTGTCGGTCTTGTCGACGGCACTGTGCCGATCGCGCACGCAACGACGACGGTGCAGATCGATGAAGAGCGCAGGCTGTTGTACGTCGGCGTTACCCGCGCCCGACGGCATATCTCGCTTTCTTGGGCCTACGCGCGCGCGCCCGGTGGGCGTGCGTCCCGTTCACCCAGCCGGTTTCTCGATGGGCTCATCGACGGTGTTCCCCACGTCGAACGCAAGCGTCCGCGCAGAGCACACGCGCGCTGCCGCGTGTGTGGCAAGCCACTGCAAGCCGCCGTCGACATCAAGCTCGCGCGTTGCTCGACATGTCCGTCCGACATTGATGACGCGTTGTTCGAGCAGCTGCGCACCTGGCGCAAGGAGCGTGCGACCGCAGCAGGCAAACCGGCGTTCACCGTGTTCACCGACGCCACGCTGACCGCCATCGCCGAGCAGCGGCCGACAACCCGGGAGACGTTGCTCGCCATCTCCGGGGTAGGGCCGGCGAAGTTCCGGGAGTACGGCGAGGACGTCCTCACCCTGTGCGGAAATTCACGCAAATAGCTCAGTCGCAGGACACTTGTTCATCACGATTGCGACTCGCCGGAGAAATTGCGTTGCATCCGCGGGGCCATCCCCTCTATCGTCCTGCGAGGCCCGCGTGTCCCGCGCGTGCAGAGACGAAGGAGGTGTCCCCGTGGCTAATCACCTGATCCAGCCGTCGGTGGCGTCGTCCTTCAGTGCTGCCCGTATGCCTGCAGCCGCACTCATGGCGGTCAACGACGCCGACACGACCAAGGGTTCTTACGCCTGGAGCCCGCCGGCATAACCACACCAGCCGGCAGCCTCCAGGCCGCGGAACCCGAACCCCGGGATCCGCGGTTTTTTGTTTGCCAACCGACCCCAACCGTCACGAGGAGGTGACAGCGATGCAGGACCGTACGTACGCGACCGGCCTCTCCCTAGTCGGCGTGCTCGTCGACGAGGAGCTCGACGTCAGGCTGCCGTGCCACAGCTTCGACCCCGACCTCTTCTTCGCCGAAACGCCCGACGACGTGGAGTACGCCAAGACGATCTGCGCCGACTGCCCGATGCGGGCGGCCTGCCTCGCCGGCGCCCTCGAGCGGCGCGAGCCGTGGGGTGTCTGGGGTGGCCAGCTGCTCATCGGTGGAGTCGTCGTGCCGCGCAAGCGGCCGCGTGGGCGTCCGCGTAAAGACACAGTCGCGGCCTAATCGCCGCGAAATCGAGATTGTTGCTGCTTGATTCGATGAGGAGATCACCATGTCCGCGCAACTGCGGTGGGCCATAGCGGCCGAACACCGGCGTGACGCGATCGCGAGCGCGCGCAATGAGCGCGTTGTCTCGGCGCTGCGATGGGAGCGTCGGGCGGCTCGCGCCGCGCGACGTGCCCGGATGGCGCGGTCCGCTATCTGAGCCCGACCAGCTGATCGCAAGCTGCGGCCCCCGAAATCTCGCCCGACCGCGAGGTTTCGGGGGCCGTGGCGTTTCACTCCTGGGCGCATGCGTCCCGCTGTGGGGGGAAAGCCGTAGTCACCGCCGACTGAGAAGGAGCCCCCGACATGCGTGTCCTCCGCCTCGCGCTTGCGGCCGCCGCAGCAGCGACCACGTTCGGAGCCGTCGCAACGGCGACACCCGCCGCAGCCGCTCCGGTGATTCAGCCAGGCTCATCCCTGGAATTCGGAAGCTCGTTCTGCACCGCTAACTGGGTCTACAACGGTGCGGATGGCTCGACCTATCTGGGATCCGCGCGTCACTGCACCACCGGTGTTGGCCAGCAGGTGGATCTCGCAACCAGCAGTCTCGGTACGCCGATTCAGCGCATCGGCCAGGTCGCTTACACCTCGGCTGCCCTCGACTTCCTGCTGATCCGGGTCGACCCGGCTGTTGTCCCTCAGGTGAGTGCGGCGCTTGCTGGTCACCCGAACATCCCGACAGGTGTCTCGACAACCTCCACTGCGGCGATCGGTGATGTCGTGCAGTACTCCGGTCACGGCGTCGGCTTCCACCTCACAACCCCGACGCAGCAGCAGCGCGTCGGCATCCTCGGCTTCAACGACGGCACGCAGCACTACTCCTACGGCGCTGTCACTCCGGGTGACTCGGGTGGCCCAGTCGCGGATGTCACTGATGGCAACAAGGCGCTCGGCATCGTCGACACCGTCGGTGTGGCGGTTGCGGGTCTGCTGCCGCAGGTCGGCGAGGGCGGCGTCTCTCTCCAGGCTTTGCTGGCAGACGCGGGCGCCCACGGGTTCTCGATAACGCTGCGCACCGTCTGAGGCAGATCTCCGTCTGTACCGTGGGCTCCATGCCTATGCCGGAGCGCACCTTCGATCCAGCATTCGGCAGTGGTAACCCGGCTGCATTGTCGGATGCTGTCGACGTACTGACCGATCCGACGCTCGCGCACATCGTCGATCTGCTCGCCTACCGTGACGGGGACGACATCGTCGTCGCCAACGCCGAGGGTGCCAGCCGCCTCTCGGCTGCCGACCCCGATACACCGGCACAGCTCGTCCACGGCCGCGACCCGGTGCGCAATCAGGATCCGCTGGCATTCGCATCGCTCGCGGCCGAGCTCGCCGACCCGTCGCCACCCAACCTGCGCAACGCCTATCCGCATGCGGGTCGCCGGTTGGCCTCCGTGTTCGCCGATCCCCGGGCGCCGGACATCGCTGTCATTCACACCGGCAAGCACTACTGGCCGGAGCGCGGCGGTCATCTCGGCGAGCACGGTTCGCTCAACGTGGTGCAGTCGCGCGCGCCGTTCATCCTGTCCGGCGCCGGCGTCCATCAGCGCGGCGTGCTGGCCGACGCGGCACGCGTTGTCGACGTCGGTCCGACGCTGGCCCGGCTCTGCGGCGTTACCGACTCGTCGATATCTGACCTGGACGGCCGCCCGCGCACCGATCTTGTCGAGGCCGGCCCGGCGTCGCATGTCATCGGCCTGCTCTGGGACGGCGCCAACAGCAACGACGTCCTGCATCTTGCGCAGGCGGGCGAGCTCCCGGCAGTTGCCCGACTGCTGACCAAGGGATGCGCGCTGGCAGGGGGAGCGGTCGCGGAGTTTCCCAGCAACACGTTGTGCAACCACACCGCGGCACTCACCGGTGTCGGGCCCGGCCGTCATGGCATCGTCAACAACGTCTACTTCGACCGTGCGACGAAGCAGCGGATCGTCGCGAACGGTTCCGAGACGTGGCACCTTGCGATGGACTTGCTGCGCGACGGCGTCACGACAGTGTTCGAACTCGTCGGACGCAAAGGGACGGCTTGCATCAACGAGCCGGTCGACCGCGGCGCGGCGTACTCAACCTTCGGCTTGATCCGCGACGCCGGCCACTCCGACGGTGCCAAGTCGATGGGCTCGATGCTGCCCGACCCGCTAACCGACCCGCATGCAACGCAGGAGTACGCCGCGATAGATCCGGACTACCGCTGGGGCACGCAGGTGGACGGCGTCGGACTGTCGCAGGCGCTCGACCTGTGGCCGAGCAAGGACGACGCGCCGCGGCTGATGTGGTGGAACACCACCCTGACGGACACCGGGCATCACAACGGCGGACCGCACTCGGAGCAGGCGCGTGCGTCGTTGCGTGACGCCGACACACGACTCGGCGTTTTTCTTGACCACCTGGAACGCCTCGGTGCGTACGACGACGCGGTGTTCTTGCTGACCGCCGACCATGGTTCAGAAGGCGCGGACCCTGACTGCCGCGGAGACTGGGATGACGCGTTGCGCGGCGCTGGCATCCCGTTCCGCGACGAGGCCTACGGCTTCATCTATCTCGGCCTGGACTGAGATCAGGTCACATGCCGTTCGATGAGCGTTCCGCCGTCGCCGCCGACCGCCCACACCGTTCCTTGTGACGCGGTAGCCGCACTGAGGAAGTTGTCTTGGTCACTGTCGTTCGGGCTGCTGACGATCGACCACGACACTCCGTTCCAGTGCTCAGTGAACGTCCGGAGCACGGCGTACCCGTTGGGCAAGACGCCGTTGCGGTTCCCGACCGCCCAGACGTCGTTAGGTGCGAGTGCCGTCACGCCGGACAACTCGCTCCGCTCGCTTTGCGCGGGGATCGCCACCCGTTGCCAGCTCGTGCCGTTGTAGTGGATCGCGATGGGCGCGTTGTCCATCGACCCGACCGCCCAGACGTCGCTGGGGCTTACCGCGCTGACCGACGCGAGGCTGCCGCGCCCCAACTGACCAGGCACGACGACGCTGGACCACGCAGTGCCGTTCCAGTGGGCGAGGTAAGGCTGGTCACGGCGGTAGCCGGGCCGTGGATCCTCGCGGCCGCCTACCGCCCACGCATTGTTGGGGGCGAGCGTCACCACAGCGGCCGGGTGTGTACCGGTCTCGGGCGATGGCAGCCGCGACCACGTCTGGCCGTTGAAGTGCGCGTAGTTGTCGTTGCCGACAGCCCATATGTCGGAGGCAGTGCGGGCGTGGATACCGCGGAAGATGCCGGTCGGACCCTGCACCACCGACCACTGCTGGCCGTTCCATCGCACAAAGAGCCCGTGCACCCGGGTGGTGCCGTACGGGTCCTGCCAGCCCACGGCCCATGCGTCGGTGGCACTCGTCGCGGTGACAGCGGTGAGCGACTCATCGCTGAAGTCCACTGCGGGGCTGGGTACGACGCGCCAGCTTGCGCCGTCCCATTTCTCGATGAGCGTGTCGAGCCCGGCCGTCACGCCGACCGCCCAGCCGTTGGTCGGCGCGGTAAACGACACGGCAGCCAGCCGCGCGTCAGCGCCCGGCGACGGGACGATCTGCCAGGCGGGTGTCGCGGCATGTGCGCTGCTGACAACCGACACGGCGCCGGTCAATGCAAGTGCGACGGCGAGGACAGGGGCGCCAGCTCGACGTCTGCGCATGAGTCGCTCCAAGAGACGGGCACCGGGATGAAAACCACCCGATAGTTACACGTGCCCAGCGGCTCGGTCGTTCAATGGCCAGCGTGACTAGTGCTGCGCCCAGCCCTTGAGGAACGCGATCGTCAGACGCCCGGCGTTGTCCGCAGCGATCTGCTGGTAGTAGGCGAACTGGATGACCCACGCGGGGACAACCACGCTGGGGAGCTTGCTCAGGAGCAGTGGGTCGCCCTTCCCGTCGGACAGCGCTCGGAATCCAATGAACGGGGTGTTGTTCTTCTTGGCTACTTCCGCAACCGCCGCGGTTTCCATGTCTCCAGCCACATATGGGGTCTCGTCAGGCGTCGTGGGCTTGAAGTAGTTAGTGAAGAAGCTGGGTCCGATGTAAGGCCGGAAGTCGTTGATGAATGGCGGCAGTGCCTTGGGGCTGTGCGCCTGGTCGCGACACGGCTCGCAACCGAAAACGTTGCCTCCGTTCGGCACGCAGAAGAACTTCTCCCCGCCGAACGGGTCGGCGCTCGCGCCGGCACCGTCGAAGTAGACCCTCGGCTCGCGCTTGAGGTTCACGGGCTTGATGCGGTCGGGTTGGTACACGCAGGCGCAAGCGACGTCGCCGACAGGCGCCCGGCTCTCGAGTTTCACGGTGGCGGCGGCCTGGCGTGCGACGGCCATCATCGTGGGATTGACCTGCACCCAGGACGCGTCCGGGTTCCCCGAACGCCGCCACTTGGCCGGGACCATGACGTCACCGATGAGCTTGGGTCCTCCGGAAACTCCGGTGAAGACCGTCGCCGAGATGCCGTTGGCGGTGCCGCAGCGGAACTGCTTGAACGCTGCAGTCGCTGTCTGCTCGGCGTTGACGAGACCGATGCCACTCATCGCGAGTACGACGTTGTTGCCGGCGAGCTTCCCCACATAGAAGCGCCGACCGTCGACGGTGACCTTCTGCTGAACTGTCGTGGCTCGGAGCACCACCCCGATCTCGGACGGCATCGCCCCGACGATCAGCACCCGCTTCGTGCACGGTGCAGCCGACGAGGTCGCTGCACCCGCCCCCGCTGCCACTCCGATGCCGGTAGCCAGTGCGAGTGCCGCTGCGGCACTGATCGTGCGGCGCCGGAGGAGTGGGGCTAGTGACATGGCGATCCCTCGCTGGGAGAGGCGGGTTTGTCCAGAATTGAACCCACCGGCGGGTGCCGTGCCAAGGGAGGTTGCTGACACAGGCGTCAGGGTCTACAACGAGGCAGGACCGCGCGGGGATGCGGCCAAAAATGAGCGTGTTCCCCGCGGGCGCCCGCCGTAGGGTTGACGGACCGTGACCACCGCCGATCCGTACATTCACGCCCGGGGACTGACGAAAAGGTTCGGGTCCTTCGTTGCCGTGGACAACATCGACTTCGACGTCGAGCGCGGCGAGGCCTTCGGCTTCCTCGGGCCCAACGGCGCCGGGAAGTCCTCGACCATGCGGATGGTCGGCTGTGTGTCACCGATCAGCGGCGGCACCCTGCACGTGCTCGGCATGGACCCGGCGAAGGACGGGCCGCAGATCCGGGCCCGCCTCGGCGTCGTGCCGCAAGAGGACACGCTCGACATGGAGCTGACGGTCCGCGAGAACCTCGTGATCTACGGCCGGTATTTCGACCTGTCGCGACAGGTCGCGCGCGAGCGCGCCGACAAGCTGCTCGAGTTCGTCCAGCTGGGCGAGCGGGCGAACGACCGCGTCGAGCCACTGTCCGGCGGTCTCAAGCGTCGTCTCACCATCGCTCGAGCGCTGATCAATGATCCCGAGGTGCTCCTGCTCGACGAGCCAACAACGGGTCTCGACCCGCAGGCGCGTCATGTCGTGTGGGACCGGCTCTACCGCCTCAAGGCGCAGGGCGTGACGTTGGTGCTCACCACGCACTACATGGACGAGGCCGAACAGTTGTGTGACCGGCTGGTCGTCATGGACAAGGGCGGCATTGCAGCCGAGGGCTCGCCGAACGAACTGATCCGCCGCTACTCGACGCGCGAAGTGTGCGAACTGCGTTTCCCCATCGGCGAAGCCGAAACGCTCGACGGACAGCTCGACGGTCTGGCGACGCGAGTCGAGGTGCTGCCCGATCGGGTGCTGCTGTACGCCGATGACGGCGAAGCGGCGGCGAACGCGGTCCACGAACGCGGACTCACACCGCTGTCGACGTTGGTGCGCCGCAGCACCCTCGAAGACGTCTTCTTGCGGCTCACCGGTCGGACCCTCGTCGACTGATGTCTCATCCGACGGTTCGCTCCTTCGAGTACTGGGCGTACCAGTACAAGCGCACGTGGCGCGGTGGTCTGGTCACCGGGGTCCTCTCGCCGGTGCTATTCCTCGCCGCCATGGGTGTCGGCCTCGGCGGCCTGGTCAACAGCAACAGCAGCGGCGCGAACAGTCTCGGCGGCGTCAGCTATCTCGTGTTCCTTGCGCCGGGCCTGCTCGCCGCCAACGCGATGCAAGTCGGTGTGCAGGAATCGACGTACCCGGTCATGGGTGCGATCAAGTGGATTCGCACCTATCACGCGATGCTGGCAACGCCACTGCGCGTCATCGATGTCTTGCTCGGTCACCTGCTGTGGATCGCGCTGCGTGTCCTGATGGTCTGCGCCATCTTCCTCGGGGTCATGGCCGCGTTCGGTACGACGAAGTCATGGACCGCGTTACTCACGTTGCCGGCCGGCTTGCTGACGGGAATCGCTTTTGCGACGCCGATCGTCGCGTACGCCGCGACCCAAGAGCGTGACTCCGGCTTCAATGCAATCTTCCGTTTCGGCGTCATGCCGCTGTTCTTGTTCTCCGGAACGTTCTTTCCGGTCAGTCAGTTGCCGTCCGGCTTGCAACCGGTGGCGTACGCCACCCCGCTCTGGCATGGCGTTGACCTCTGTCGCACGCTTGCGCTCGGTACTGCTGAACCGCTGATGACGTTGGGCCACGTGAGCTATCTCCTCGGCCTCACCGTCATAGGCGTCGCTGTCGCCACGCGAACGTTTCGCACACGGTTGGAAACCTGATGACCACCATCACGGCGCGCGTCTTCCCGCCTGCGATCGGCAGTCGGCGCGCGGCTCGCATGATCGAGCGCAACGCGATGGTCTACCGGCGTACGTGGCTCATCCTCGTTTCCGGCGTATTCGAGCCGTTGTTCTACTTGCTTTCCATCGGTGTCGGTATCGGCAAGCTCCTCACGCAGGACCTGCATGCACCGAACGGCGATCTCGTCACCTACACCGCCTTTGTCGCGCCGGCGTTGCTCGCCTCCTCTGCGATGAACGGCGCGGTGTTCGACGCAACGTTCAACATGTTCTTCAAACTCAAGTACGCCAAGACCTACGACGCGATCCTGGCCACCCCGGTCTCCGTCCGTGACGTCGCGCTCGGCGAGATCGCGTGGGCACTGCTGCGCGGCGCGTTGTACGCCGTTGCATTCCTGTGCGTGATGGCGGCGATGGGCCTGGTGCATTCGTGGTGGGCACTTGCCGCGCTGCCGACGGCGACGCTCATCGGCTTCACGTTCGCCGCACTAGGCATGGCAGGTACGTCGTATATGCGGGGCTGGCAGGACTTCCAATACGTCACGCTTGGCGTGTTACCGCTGTTCTTGTTCTCGGCGACGTTCTATCCGCTCGACCGTTACCCAGGATGGATGCAGCTGGTTGTCGAGGCCACCCCGCTCTACCACGGCGTCGCGTTGATGCGGTCGCTCATCCTTGGCGGTGTGGGCATCAGCGACCTCGGACACGCGGCGTACCTGCTCGTGCTCGGCCTTGTGTGCGCGGTCGTGACCGGTCGCCGCCTCGAGCGACTGCTGCTGCGATGAATCCGCGCGGTGCGACACTCGTGGCCATGCCGACGACGGTCCTCATCTCGACCATCGCGCTGGGTTTGACCGGGCTCGGCCTGCTCATCCTCGGACTGACCACGCTGATATTCGGCGAGTCGTTGCTGCTGGCCGCCGGCGGCATCCTCGGGACCGCGGAGTGCATAACCGCTGGACGTCTCGTCGAACGCCGGCCCTCGGCGCGGATCGTCGCCATCACCCTGGCTCTGGCCCAGGCCGTTGGCGGCATCATCGCGATCGCCAATGGTTACCCGTTGGGGCTCAGTCTCATCGGACTGGCCGGCATCGTCATCATCCCGCTGTCCACGCAGTCCGCCGAGGAGTTCTTCGAGGCGACACCACCGTGACCGCGAAGAAAAAGAGCACGAAGCCCGCTTCGACCGCCGTGACATGTGCGTGGTGCGGCGCTACCGCGGATCCGACGCCAGCAACATGGTCGATGTCGACAACGGAGCGCGGGCGGACTGAGTGGATCTGCGAAAACTGCGCGCGGCAGAACGTCCGCTCCATCGAGAGCAAACTCGACTCAGCGTGGTGGTGAGCCGGGCTTCTTGCGCGGCCGGCGGGCTGGCGCGACGGGCTCGGGCGCGGTCTCGTCGGGTGTGGGTAGTTCAAGCGGCGGTGCTGGTTGGTAGTCGTCGCCCTGGTAGGCGTCCGACAGCCCGGGGATCCAGCGCTCGGCCTCCTTGCGGAACGCACCTTCGGCGTCGAGCTGCGCGAGTACGCCGACACTGCCGAGCGTCACCCGGTGAATCAACAGGTAGGACGGAGGCAGGTTCAACTGGCGACCCAACTGCGCTGCCGGTGACCGCGGATCAGCGACGCGTGTCGCTTCCCCGCGCAGCCAGGCGCGCGTGAAGTGGAAGGTCTCATCGCGGATCGGGTTGAGCAGGGGCTGCACGTATTCGAGGACCTTGTGCGGATCGAGGTCCATGTCGGACTTGATGAAGCCCTGCTGCCGCAACCCGTCACGCACACCCTGCGCATCACCATCGAGCGCGAGCCGGACGAGCTCACCGATCGGTCGGGGGTACCCATCGGGCAACCGGTTGACGGCGCCGAAGTCGAGTACGCCGAGCCGCCCATCGGGGAGCAGCCGGTAGTTCCCCGGATGCGGGTCGGCATGGAGCAGCCCAGCGCGCGTCGGGCCGGACAATAGGAACCGCGCGTACATCACACCGGCGCGGTTGCGCTGCTCCCGCGTGCCGTCGCGAATGATCGCCGACATCGGTGTGCCCTCGATCCACTCGGTGACGAGGACGCGTTCTGAGTGCGCGATGACGTGCGGAACGCGGATGTCGGGATCGCCGTCGTACGCCGTTGCGAACGTTTCCGACGCGGCGGCTTCGAGGTCGTAGTCGAGCTCTTCCGCAACGCGGGCCTTCAGCTCCGCGATGAGCGGCCCGACGTCGAGGCCGGGAGACAAGATCGCGAACAGCCGGGCCACCCTGCCCAGCTGGTTGAGGTCGGAGAGCAGCGCCTTCCCCGCACCGGGGTACTGCACCTTGACCGCGACGTCGCGGCCATCGGCCCACACCGCACGGTGCACCTGCCCGATCGACGCAGCCGCGGCCGGCCGTTCGTCGAAGCTCTGGAACTGCTCGCGCCACTGCGGGCCGAGCTGTTCGGCCAACGTGCGATGGACGATCGCGACCGGTAGCGCCGGTGCCGCCTCTTGCAGGCGGGTCAGCGCAGCGCGGTAGGGCGCGGCGAGGTCTTCGGGCAGCGCGGCTTCGAAGATGGACAGCGCCTGCCCGAACTTCATCGCGCCGCCCTTGAGCTCGCCGAGCACGCGGAAGATCTGCTCGGCGGTGCGCTGCTGGATCTCGATCGCGACGAGCTCCGCTGGCCGGCCGCCGATGCGCTTGCCGAGGCCAAGCGTGGCCCGGCCGGCAACGCCGAGCGGGAGCGCTGCGAGCTTGGCCCCGCGAGTCACGGCTCGACGCGGGATGTCGCTCATGACCACCATTCTCAGTGCGGCTCTCAGTGCGACCAGGTGCAGCCGCATGCCGGGTGTGGCTGCCAGCTGCGACGACGCAACCGCCAGTCGGGCGATACCAGCTCCAGGGTCCCACCAACCGTTGCCGGCAGGGTGCCACCGACCACAGCGTGGTCGATGAATGCGAGGGCCTGCATCGCGGCGTGGCCGGCGGTGACCGTGGCGAGGACGATGTCGCAGGCGTCGTCGCTGCGCTGCCGGTGTTGCGCCAGCTGCGCGACGATCGCCGGCCACGCGGGATCGCGCTCGGTGCGGGCAAGGTCGAGACAGCGAAGGCACGCCGACGCACCGGGAACGACGAGCGGGCCGATCACGCCGGTCGTCTCCCGGACGGCGACGAACAGGTGCGGCTCGGCGGCGCGCAGCAGGGCGTCCTGCTCAGCGCGACCGGGGATCCCACCGGCGAGCACGGTCAGCTCGGGGGAGCGGCCAGGTGCCAGCGCGCCGACGCCCGTCGAGGGCGCGGCCCGGCGTACGACGGACTCCGCGGCGCGCTCGCGCGGAAGACCCGCGTCGGCGGGGGAGACGCCGCCCGGGGCGGCATCCGCGATGACGGTCGCGGTGTCGTCCTGAACGTCGAGGTGGCCCACGCCGGCCGCCGCGAGCAGCCCCGCTAGCTGGGCTCCGAGGCGTCCGCCGCCATGGACCCGGATCGCGCTGCGCCGCCGCGCGGCGAGGATGTCGGGTCCGACGCCGGGTCGAGCGTGGCTGAGCGACAAGGCCGCAAGGTCGGGCCGCAGTCGCGCGCGCTCGGCCCAGGGGAGCTCGCTGAGCGGCTCGGGTCGAGCCGCCCCGTCATCGAGCACGCCAGCACCGTCGAGGAGCGCCAGCAGTCGCTCAGCCTCCCCGATCGGGATACCGAGCACCGCCGCAGCGATCAGGACATCGCGGTGGTCGTGGGAGCCGTCGAGTGCCCCCAGCAGCCGGGTCTCGGTCGCCCCGACGCCGCTGAGCACGAGCGCGCTGCGCGGGTCGACTCCGAGCTGGAGCGTGGTGGCGTCGCGCCACACGCGGCGCAGTGCTGGCTTGAGGACGGGACGCACGTCGCGAGCGTGGCAGAGCCACGGCGTCCGTGCCGCCGAGCATCCACAGGCGGGGGATGAGCGGCCCGCTAACGGGCAGCGGCGGCGCCGTCCATGTGGACCACGCCGCCGCGCACGCCTGTGGGGGATTCGCCCCCCGTGAAGGCTGGGTCTAGGCCTTGCCGAGGATGCGGTTCATCTTGGTGCCGCACACCGGGCAGAGACCCTGCGCCATGCGGCGCCCAGAGTCACTGACCTTGACTTCACCTTCGAAGTCGCGCTTGTCCTTGCACTTCACGCAGTATCCGTTGTAGGTCTCGGCCACGCCGTCCTCCTCTGTTTGCGGCGGCCAGCCGGCTCGCCTCTGCGGGGGCCTGTTTGGCGCTATGTCGCCCTGGGGGGCGGCGCCCCGCCTGTGGGGCCACGCTCACAGTAGCGCCGCTGAGCACGCTCACCGGGGACGCGGCGGGCTCCGTCCCGGCGTGGCGCGCGGTATTTCCGTCCGGTTTTCGCCTCATAGTCCCCTTTGGTTTCATCTGCCACACCAGACTCAGGCGTTACGTGGACGACGCGGCGCGCCGTTCGCTCTGGGCTGAGCGTTAGCCTCCCGCTCATGAGCGAACCCCTCCGGGTGGACCGGCTTGCCGAGCGCCAGGACGGCCTCGTGCTGGTGACGCTGGCCCAGCCCGAACGGCGCAACGCCATGACCGCTCCGCTCACCGACGCCTGGGCGGGCGCGATGGCCGGCCTTCGCGACGACCCGTCGGTCCGGTGCGTCGTCGTCACCGGCGAAGGCAGCGCGTTCTGCTCCGGTGGCGATGTGAGCTGGATCGGAGCGGAGCCGGAGGCGAGCGTCGATCAGCTGCGCGCCCGCATGTTGCCGTTCTATCGGGCCTGGCTCTCCATCCGAGACCTCGAGGTTCCGACCATTGCCGCCGTCAACGGTCCAGCCATCGGCGCCGGGCTGTGTCTCGCGCTCGCCTGCGATCTGCGGTACGCCACCCCGGACGCGCGGCTCGCCGCACCGTTCACCCGGTTGGGCATGCATGCGGGCATGGCCGCGACGTGGTTGCTCCCCCAGGCGGTGGGGCTGCCGGCCGCCCGCGAGCTGTTGCTCACCGGTCGCAGCGTCAGCGGTGCGGAAGCGGAAGCCATGGGCCTCGTCAACCGCGTGCTGCCGACCGACGGTTTCCTCGACGGGGTGCTCGAGATCGCAGCAGCGATTGCCGCAGCGGCACCGATCGCCACGCGCCTGACCAAGGTCGCGCTCGCCCACGGCGGTCACGCGAGTTACGACGCCGCGTTGCAGTGGGAAGCGTTGGCGCAGCCGGTCACCTTGACCACGGCCGACTTGCAAGAGGGTCTCGCCGCGCAGCGCGAGCGGCGTACGCCGCGCTTCACCGGCCGATAGACGTCACGAAGCCCCCGGATCCACAAGGTCGCTCGCCTTCCCCTTGCGAGCGACCCTCCGGCGGCCGGGGGCTTCGTCGAGGCGAGACGCTATGGGCCACCACGGGCAGCGTCAACGGATCGTGTCCCCCGCCTGTGGACATCGGTGTGGACAGCGTGTTGAGCACCTGGGGTGTCGCTGTGGACGGACGGCGGACGACGCTGTGGATCCAGCTGGGGATAGGAGCCGTACACCGTCCTGACCTGCACATACCTTCGTCCACCACCTGTGGAGCGAAACTTTCTTCGAGTGGATCAACGATTCCTGTCCGTCCCGTCGCTCTCGACCCGGGCGTTGCTCCACTGCTCTGTCGGTGCTGCCCATTACCGTCGTCTGCCATGACGGCCCCTGACCCGCAGCCGGTGCTGCCCTTCATCGAGCGGCCCACCGCTGCACAGCCACTCGTCGAAGTCCGCCGCAGCGCACGTCGCCGGCGCACCGTCTCGGCATACCGCGACGGCGACCGCACCGTCGTCGTGCTCCCCGCGCGGATGACCCGCGCGGAGGAGGCGGAGTGGGTCGCGACGATGCTGGCGCAGCTCGAGAAGCGTGAGGCGAAGGCGCGGCCGAGCGACATCGAGCTATTGAAGCGCGCGCGTGCGTTGTCCCTGGCCCACCTCGACGGCAAAGCCAAGCCCGCGTCGGTGCGCTGGGTCGACAACCAGCGGACGCTGTGGGGGTCGTGCACTCCGGTTGATCGGTCGATCCGGTTGTCACGTCGCTTGATCGGGATGCCGAGCTACGTCATCGACTACGTCCTCGTGCACGAGTTGGCGCATCTGATCGAGCCGGCGCACGACGCAGCGTTCTGGGCGTGGGTCGAGCGGTTTCCGAAGACCGAACGCGCGCGCGGCTTCCTCGAGGGCGTCACGGCGACAGCGGGATTGCAGTTGACCGGTGAGGACTGCGCAGCCGAGTTATAGGTCGCGCAGCCCTGGCAAGTCTTGCTCGTCGCGGGTGACAAAGCCCGCCGGGTCGTCGAGATCCGCTGCGCTCGGCATGAGCTCGGAATGCGCCCAGACCGCGTCGCGTCCGTCCACGCCGCGGGCTTCGCGCAGTGCCGCCCAGAGCGTGGCAGCGTCACGTGACCGCCGGGGTCGCAACTCCAGGCCCACCAGCGTCGCGAAGGTCTGCTCAGCCGGGCCCCCGACCGCGCGACGGCGCCGGACGGTCTCGCGCAGTGCCCCAGCGCCCGGCAGGTGCCCCACCGCAGCGGTCGCGACAACCTCGTCGACCCAGCCCTCCACGAGCGCGAGCATGGTCTCGAGTCGTGCCAGCGCGGCCGACTGATCGGCTGAGGGCTGCGGTGACAGCAGGCCGCCCTCGGGGCCACTCGCGAGCGCGCGCTGGAGCGCCTCGGGGTCACTCGGGTCGAGATCGCGCACCGCGGCCTCGAGTGCCTCGGTGTCGACGTGGATGCCGCGGGCGTACGCCGCGACGGCGTCGAGCAACGTCGCCCGCAGCCAGGGCACATGCTCGAAGAGTCGGTGGTGAGCGGCCTCCCGCAGCGCGAGGAAGATGCGCACCTCGTCGTCGGGTACGCCGAGCCCCTCCCCGAACGCGCGCACACCGGCAGGGAGCAGCGCAGCATGTCCGCGTGGTCCTAGCGGCAGCCCGATGTCGGTCGAACCCACGACTTCGCTCGCCAGCGAACCGAGTGCCTGACCGAGTTGCGTACCGAACAACACGCCACCGACCTGACCGAACATGCCGACCAACGGTGCGGCCACTGCTGCCATGTCAGCGGGCACCGCCTGGCCCATCGCTTCGATGACTTTCGTCGCGACCGGCTCGGTCAACTCTGCCCACATCGGCTGAGTCGCCTCGAGCCATTGCTTGCGTGTCCATGCGTCGGCGGCGACCGCGCCAGCGGGTAGTGAGGTGACCCCGTCGAGCCAGACCTCGGCAAGCCGAACCGCATCAGCAACCGCGGCTCGGTCAGCTTCGTTGACCTCCGGGTCGTCGGCGGGCGTGGCGCCAATCGCTTGCTGGGCAACGTCTTTGGCCAGGTCCCAGTTCACCGGACCGCCCCGCCACGAGAACAGGTCACCGAGCCGGTGCAACACGCTGCCGAGGTCGTTCGCGTCACCCATCGACCCGAACAGCCCGGCGAGCGGGTTGTCTGCGGCGTCCGGACGGTCAGGATCGTCACCGGGAGAACTGCCGAACCCAAACGGTGGACGTTCGCTCACCGCCGCTCCTCTCTCGTTATCCCTAACTCCCACCGTAACCAGCGGCGTGGCATCGTGGTTCCCCCGTGAAATGAGTCACGCTGACGGCGTAACCGGCCGACGACGAGTGCGACATATCGCGATACAGTGACCGTGCGATTCGCGATAGATATGGGGCAGATTCGGTATGGCCGTGCTTCTGTGGACGTTTGCGCCGGTGATGGCGCTCGTCCTTGCCACTGGCTGGGCGCACTGGCGCAACCGTCCGCGTGGGCCGGCTGACGCGCAGGACTCCATCAGTGAATACGAGCGCTTCCGCGCGGCTATCGCCGGACCCCGGATGGCGCCAGATGTGATCGACCTTCGTGAGCCGTCGGAGGTCAGCCGCTCCCGCTGAGTGCGATCACCAGTTGAGGCAGATTGGCGTGGGTGGCCCGCCGCGCGTGTCGTAGATGATCACGCAGAACTGATGCTGGCGTGGGTTGAGGCTGGTCGGGCTGGACCCGCCGCCCGCCGCTGAGGCCGCGCCGACGCCGCCCGCGAGCACAGCAGTGGCAGTGGCGACGAGAATGAGTCGACGCTTCATGGTGTCCTCACAGGTGGCGGTTGCTGGGGGCCCTTCCGGCAGTGCGACACCGGGGTGTTGGGCACTTTGGTGCAGTCGACCTTGTCGCTGGAGACTCCGACTTCCTTGTTGGTCGGGTTGACCGGCACCGGAACGCCGATGACGAGCACCGGAACGGTGGGGTCCGGGGGTACGCAGTTGACGCCGGTCTTGGTACCCGCCCGCGCGCCGGTGTTGTCCACGCACCCGTTTTCGTCGACGTGCGGGAGCAGGCGCCGCGGAGCGTTGGACGTCGTCGGCACCGCAGTCGGGGTGGCGTGCGTCGACGTAGCGACGGGGGCTTGCGGCACCGACGTCGTTGCCTTCGCCGCCTCCGATGCGGCCTGCGACGGACTGATGGCGACGGTGGGTGTGCCGCGGCTGCCATCGACGGTCGCGGGTCCGATGAACACCGCACTTGCGCCGATGATGGTCAGCGCAGCGACACTGGTCGCAGCCGGGGCCATCGCTTGTCGCGCCGCCGAACGCAGCTTGCCCAGGCTGTGCAAACCGTTGTGCCAGGGCGCGATTGCGACGAGTACGCCGGCGACCGGCAAGGTGCCGCCGCGGGCGGTGTACTCGCGTCGCAACGTCCGCCGTGCGCGATGCAGCAGTGAACGGACGGTTGGCTCGGACAGGCCGAAGCGCTCCGCGATTTCGTCGTAGGACAATCCTTCGACCTCGCGCGACCACAGCACCGCCGCCTGCCGGGGGGGCATGGCCTCGAGTGCGTCGAGCGCCGAGCGAGCCTCCTCGCGGGCCACGACGACGTCGGCAGTGTCCCGGCCGGTGCGGGCAGACTCCGGGATTTCTGGCACCGACACCGAGCGGGTCCGCAGCCGGAGTCGGTCGATGACCAGCCGACCGGTCACCACCGTCGACCACGCCATGAGGTCGTCCTCGGTCGCGAACCCAGCCGCATGCTGGCAGGCACGGAGCAATGTTTCTTGCACGACCTCTTCAGCCTCGTGCAGGTCGCCGAGCCGGCGGGCGGCGTACCGGCGGAGCCGGGGGGCGGCCTTTCGCAGCGCTTCGTCGAACGCGACGGTGTCCTCGCCGTCAGCGAGGGGACGCAGATAGGCCTCGCTCGAGGGCAGCCCAGCCGTCGAGGGGTCGGGAAGGTCCGGCGCCGTGCTCATGCGGGACCAAACCTCCTCGCTCTGGGTTCGGCGTGGTAGCGACGGGCTAGCGCTGGACGAAGCATGACATGTGCCTCATTTCAGTGCCAGTGCCGTTTGGCTCTTTTGCTGCTCAACTCCAGGTGTTTCCGTGCCGACCACAGAAATGAGACACCCCCGTCCCAGAGGTGAGGCATCCATGTCGGCTGTGGAGCATGTCGTCTTCTTTCCTGCGCCTGACGGCACGCCGGCGTTCCGGCGTCTCCCTTCGCTCGATGAGGCTGTGAATTTCGTCGAGCACCTCCGTAACGAGCGAGACGTGCGAGAGGTATCGGTTCACACGCTCACCGAGGTCGTGCTGAACATCCGCACGGTCTACCGCGTGGAGGTCGCCAGCGAGGTCCCGGAGCAGACGGCGGACGTGCCGGCTGCCGAGCCCGTCGCCGAGCCCGTTGCTGAGCCGGTCGCCGAGCTGGCCGAGCCCGTTGTTGAGCCGGTCGCCGAGCTGGTCGCTGAGGTCGCCAACGAGCCGGTCGCCGAGGTCGCTCCCGAGCCAGTCGCCGAGGTCCCCGATGTCCCGGCCCAGGAGGTCGCGGCGGGTGACGCACGGACGCTGGGTTTTTTCGCCAGCTGACCCGATCTCGTCGCGGGTCTGCACCGTCCGCCTAGGCTCGCTGCATGCCCGATGCCGCACAACGGCGTGTTGTCACGCTCGTCGTTGCGCCGTTGGTGGCCATTGGGCTCGGAATCACCGCTGTTGCGCTGCCGGTGCCGTACGTCGAGATCTCACCGGGCAAGACGTGCGACGCACTGACGCATTGCAATGACGATGCCAACCAGATCCTGACCATCTCCGGACCGAAGCAGTACGCGACATCGGGTCAGCTGCGTCTGACCACCGTCAGCGTTCGGGGCGGTCCCGGGTCGAAGATGACGCTGTTCGACGCGTTGCGCGGTTGGCTCGACGGCAAGGTCGCGGTGCTCCCGCGCGACATCACGTTCCCGCCCGGTCAGTCCGTTGACGAGAACAACTGCCAGAACGTGATCGAGCAGGACGAGTCGCAGAACACCGCGACGACCGCCGCGTTGCGGCAGCTGAAGTACAAGGTGCCCGTCACAAAGCAGGTCTACATCGCGCAGGTCGGCGCGTCAGGTGCGGCGCAGCGAGCTGGACTCGACGAATGCGACTTCATCGAGTCGGTCGACGGCAAGAAACCGAAAGACACTGCTGATCTCCTCGCCCTGCTGCAGGCCCACAAGCCAGGCGACACGGTGACCATCGGCTATTTGCGCAAGATGACGGACGGCAAAGCCGAACCCGACATCAAGTCGGTGTCGGTCACGCTGGGTGCTGACCCGGCCAACCCCTCGCACGCCTTACTCGGTATCAAGCCGGCCGAGACCGAAGTGACGCATCCACCGTTCAAGGTCTCGCTCTATCTCGGTGGTGTGGGCGGACCAAGTGCGGGGCTGATGTTTGCGCTCGCCATCATCGACAAGCTGACGCCCGGTGCGCTGCCGGGCGGTCGCATCATCGCGGGCACGGGAACGATCGATGACGCCGGCGCGGTCGGACCGATCGGCGGCATCCAGCAGAAGGTGTTCGCCGCCAAGTCGGACGGCGCGACGGTTTTCCTGACGCCGGCGCAGGACTGCGCCGATGCGGCCCGCGTCCATGTCAAAGGCATTCGATTGGTGTCCGTGGACACGCTCGACGGAGCGCTATCGGCGCTTGCCGTGCTGCGCGGCGAGCCGGGCACGTTGAAGGACTGCCACGCGTAAGCCTGATGAGCAGGGTCGTCGGCGGCGGCGGATCTAGACTCGCCGCATGGCGGTCGGCGGCTCGGTGACGGGCGTGCCCTTCGCCTTCTTGGCCGGCGTACAGCTGGTTTCGGTCGGGGCAGCACTGGGTCTTGCCGGCGCCGCTTGCTTCCCGCGATTGCGGACCCGAGCTACGCCGGTCTTTGTCATCGGGGCGGTGTTGATTGCAGTCGCGGATGCGTTGACTGCAACGACCTACGGCCACCCCTCGTCGTCTCGGCTGGCACTGCTTCGCGCGGGCGGCACATTGTTGGTGGCGGTTGGGTTAGCGACGGGCGTCCTGCGACCTCCGGCGAGCCTGCGCTATGCCCCGCAGACCGCCGCCTCGGCTGTAGGTGTCGGTGCTGTCGTCGTTCCGCTGGGCGCGCCTGTTGGACCGGCCACGGCGTCGGCAGTGGCTGCGGGGCTCGCAGCCCTCGCCACGCTGCGGATGCGTCGAGCGGACCCCATCGGGGCGATGCTCCTCGCGCCGGCGTTCGTGTTCCTCGGCGTCGCCGGCGCTCTCGGCACGGCGGCAGCGTCGTCGCGTACCGCCGGGCTTGCGGTGTTGGCCGCCCGCGGTGCATTTGCGTTGCTCGTTTTCGCTGCGATCACACGTCTTGCCCGCGCCAGCGTTCTCGCGAAGGTCACCGCAGCGATGCTCTCCGGCGTCCTACTGATGGCCGTCGGTGCCGTTGGTGTCGGCAGTGTCGTGGCCGGCGTCGTCGGCGATCAGCAGGCCGACCAGATTCGGCGCGTTGCGCAAAGCCAGGCGCAGGCTCTGCAGTCGTTGACCGACCAAGCGGGGTCGTTGGCGCGCGTCGTGACGGTCTGCCGCACCGCTGCGACGCCGCAACAGTGTGGGCAGTTGTTGACGACGTTCGGCGCGTTGCCCGGATCGTTCGCTGCGACGGTTGCCGCTAACGGCACGGTCACGGCGCTGTCCGAACCGACGCCCACGCGGACGGCGTTGCTACAACTGCGCGGCGAAGCGATCGTCCGCGGTGTGCTCGCGGGGTCGGCGGAGCTGCGTGACGGAGCCGCGACGTTAGCCGTGTTGAACGGCGAACTGACGGTCCTGGGGGTAGCACCGATTAACGCCCAAGGTGCTCCGCCGAACACGAAGCCGACGGAAGTGGGCGTCTACGGCGGTCGCGTCAACACCGGGTACGCAAAGGACCAACAGGCGATCACGACGTACGACGTGACCGTGCTCATCAACGGGCAGCCGGTCGCCTCGAGTTTGACCCAACGTGAAGCGAGCGTCGTCGCGGCCGAGGCGCAGCATGCACGTGCCAACACCGGTGGCTTGGCAGAGCGCAAGGTGATCGTGCGACAGGCGCAGGGTTCCGAGCCGACGGCAGCGTTCATCACCGTCACGGCCAAGGACTCCAGCCCACTCGCGGTGCTCGCGGTGTCGCAGAAGGCGCGCACCGCGTTGGCAGCGCAGCGACGGGCGTTTACGGAGCTGTTCCTTACAGCGCTCGGCGTCATGCTGCTGGTGTCAGTGCTCGCACTACTGCTCGGCAGGCGCATCGTCGAGCCCGTGCGCAGGCTGACTGTTGTCGCCAGCCGCGTGCGCCGCGGCGATCTGAACGCGACCGTCGGTGCAGCCGGGTCAGACGAGGTCGGTCAGCTCTCGCGGGCTTTCGATGCGATGACGGCATCGGTCTCGCAACTGAACGACGACCTGCGCCAAGCCGCAGATCAGGAAGCGACGTTGCGAGCGCGGCTCGAGACGGTGCTCGCGTCGATGACCGATGGGCTCATTGCAACCGATGCGGATGGTTTGGTGACGAGCATCAACCCGGCAGCGGCCTCCTTGACCGGGTTGGACGGCCAGGCAGCGATCGGCAGCCCGCTGCGAGACGTCGTCAACGTTCGCGAGGCCAACGGCCACCCGTTGTTCGCACGTCACATCAGGCCCGGCCAGTCCGACGGGGTGATCCACCGAGGCGATGGTGGCCTCGTTTCGGTGCAGATCGACGTCGCGCCGCTGGATGGCGCCAGTGGCTTCGTCGTTGCGATCCGTGACCAGAGCCGCGAGCGGGAGCTCGAGCGGATGAAGACCGAGTTCTTGTCCAACGTGAGCCACGAGCTGCGTACGCCGCTCACGCCGATTCGCGGATACGCCGAACTGCTGCGCCGTCGCCCCGACCTCTCACGCAAGGAGTCGATTACCTACGTCGACACGATCCTGGCATCGTCCGCACGCATGCAGCGCGTCGTCGACCTGCTTGTCGACGTCGCAGCGATCGAAGCCGGTCGGGTGCAGCCTGAATCAGCCTCGCTCTCGGTAGACCGCTACATCGGCGAGCGTCTCGACGACTGGCGTGCGCGCTATCCGCTGCGTGCCCCGGATCTGCGCCGCCGGGTCGCTCGGGGGCTGCCGCCCATCGCGACCGACTCATCGTGGCTGACGAAGGCATTCGATGAACTCGTCGACAATGCGGTCAAGCACACCCCGGCCGGAACCCCGATCACGATTGCCGCGACTGCCGGCAAGCGAGGTCGCGTGCACGTTGCTGTGCGCGACGCAGGTCCAGGAATTGACCCGGAAGCAATGCCCAGTCTCTTCGCCGACTTCGTACAAGCGAACGGGTCGGCAACGCGCACCGTCGGCGGACTCGGTCTTGGCCTTTCCTTCGTCCGCAGGTTGGCCGAAGCCCTCGGTCTCGGACTCGACGTTGTCAACACACCGGGTCGCGGCGTCGAATTCATCCTCGACATCCCGGCAGGAACCACGGACGTAGTAGCCCGCCGTCGACCACGCGGTGCTCGTGGTGCGCCGCGCCGTCGATCGGCGCGTCCGACAACAGCGCGCCGACGCAACCGGCCGGCCGATCCGCCCGACGGATAGGTTGAGGCGTGACTTCTGATCGTCCGTTCCCCCGCCCCGGTCCATGGTCACGCGGTCCCCGAGGTCCTCGCGGCCCCCGCGGCCCCCGCACTGTCGGTCCGGGCGCCAGACGCATCGGACCGATCCTGGCAATCCTCGCCGTGCTCATTGCGGTCCTTGTCATCGTCGGTGCGCAGTACACCAACCTGCTGTGGTTCCGTTCGGTCGGCTTTTCAAAAGTTTTCTCGACTCAGCTGACCGCGAAGATCGAGTTGTTCTTCGTCTTTGGTCTGGTGATGGCGCTCGTCGTCGGCCTCAACATCTACTTCGCGTACCGGCTACGCCCGGCGTACCGCCCTCCGTCGTTGGAGCAGCAGAGCCTCGAGCGCTATCGCGTCATCATCGAGCCCTACCAGCGTCTCCTGCTGATCGTCGTCCTGGTGCTGGTCGGCTTCTCGTCTGGCCTGTCCGCCGCCGGTCGGTGGCAGACCTGGCTGACTTGGCGCAACGGCCAGTCGTTCGGCATCAAGGACGCGCAGTTCCACAAGGACATCTCGTACTTCGCGTTCACCTATCCGTTCCAGCGGTGGATCCTCGGGTTCGCATTCACGGCGGTAGTGCTGTCGATCATCGCGGTGGCCGCAACCAACTACCTCTACGGCGGGCTGCGTGTGCAGACGCCAGGCGAAAAGGTCACCGAGGCGGCGCGCGCACACCTGTCGTTCTTGCTCGGGTTGTTCGTGTTACTCAAGGCGGTTGCGTACTTCCTCGACCGCTACGGCCTGGCGTTCTCGCTGCGCGGCGTTGTGCAGGGTCCGTCGTACACCGACGTGCATGCCGTGTTGCCCGCCAAGACGATCCTCGTCATCATCGCGGTCGTTTGCTCCGGACTTTTCTTTGCCAACATTGCCTACCGGCGTTGGACGCTGCCGATCGTCGGGTTCGGCGTCATGGTGATCTCCGCGATCGTCGTCGGCGGCGTCTATCCCGCGATCGTCCAACAGTTCCAGGTCCGGCCGAACGAAGCGGACAAGGAAGCGCCGTACATCGCGCGCAACATCGCAGCGACCCGGACGGCGTACGGCTTGCCGGACTTGGACACGCCGGACCAGAAGGTGAAGCAGAACTATCCCGCCAAGACCACGGCGACCCCCGCCGCAGTTCAGAAGGACGCTGCCAACCTGTCCGGGATCCGGCTGATCGACCCGAATGTTGTGGCGGCGACGTACAACCAGTTGCAGCAGATCCGTGGCTTCTACAGCTTCCCTGACGTTCTCGACATCGACCGCTACGCGGTGCGCGGGAAGAAGTCCGACTCCGTCGTCGCGGTTCGGGACATCGCGCTGAGCGGGCTCGGCGCCGACCAGAGCAACTGGATCAACCGTCATCTCGTCTACACCCACGGCTTCGGCTTCGTGGGCGCCCCGACGAACTCGGTCGACGCTGACGGCAAGCCCGTCTTCTTCGAACGCAACATCCCACCGATCGGCGCCCTGCCGACGTTCGAGCCGCGGGTGTACTTCGGTGAGAACTCGCCGGACTACTCGATCGTGGGCGGGGAGCCCGGCAAGAAGAACGAGCTCGACCGACCGACCGACAATGCATCGGAAGGCGTCAACGGCCAGGTCAATACGACGTACGCGGGCAAGGGCGGCGTGCCCATGGGGTCGTTTGTCCGGCGAGCTCTCTACGCGGTGAAGTTCAAGGAGAAGAACATCCTGCTGAGCGGACGCATCGGCAGCAGTTCGAGGATTCTCTACACCCGCGACCCGCGGGACCGCGTGCGCAAGGTTGCGCCGTACCTCCGCCTCGACGGGGACCCGTACCCCGTTGTTGAGGACGGGCGCATCAAGTGGATCGTCGATGGATACACGACGACGAACAGCTTCCCGTACTCGCAGCGCACATCGCTCGGAGTGGCGACGGAAGATGCGCTGACGGAGACCAAGTCGTCGGTGAAGAAGCAGGAAGCCAAGAAGGTCAACTACATCCGCAACTCCGTCAAGGCGACCGTTGATGCGTACGACGGCACCGTGACCTTGTATGAGTGGGACGAGACCGATCCCATCCTGAAGACGTGGGAGAAGGTGTTCCCGAACACCGTCCGGCCCAAGTCCGAGATTCCCTCGTCGCTCGCCGAACACTTCCGCTACCCCGAAGACTTCTTCAAGGTGCAGCGCACGTTGCTGACGAAGTACCACGTGGGCGACGCCGGCGCTTTCTACACGGGCCAAGACTTCTGGACCGTGCCTAACGATCCGACGGTGACAACGAAGAACGTGCCGCAACCGCCGTACTACTACACGCTCCAAGTGCCGGGGGCGTCGAAGCCGGCCTTCTCGCTGACGACGACGCTCAACCCGCGCAAGCGCAGCAACATGGCGGCCTTCGTCTCCGTGAACAGCGACCCCGGTCCGGACTACGGGAAGTTCACGATCCTGCAGCTACCGCGAGATACGCAGATCAATGGTGTTGAACAGGTGGGCAACAACTTCGAGACGTTCCCAGCCGCCGCATCCGAGTTGTCGCTGCTGCGCCGCGGGGGTTCACAGGTGACGCTTGGCAACCTGCAAGCTGTGCCTGTCGCCGAAGGGTTTCTCTTTGTCGAGCCCGTCTACGTGAAGGCGTCCGGCGGTACGTCGTACCCGCTGCTGAAACGTGTGTTTGCGTCGTTCGGTGACTCCATCGCGTATGCGCCGACGTTGCAGCAAGCTCTGGACACGGTGTTCGAAGGGTCTACCGGTGTGGCCGGCCCGACCGGGCCGACGGAACCGTCCGGCTCCACCGCCGGGCAGCCCACTGCAGCGGTGCTGAAGGCACTCGCTGACGTGAACGCCGCGCTCGCCGCTCGCGACAAGGCGTTGAAGTCGGGTGATCTGGTTGCCTACGCGCAGGCGGACAAGCGGTTGACGGCCGCGATCAACCGGCTGAACGCGGCGGTCAGTGCCAGTTCGACGACCACGCCCAGCGGTCAACCGAGCGCGTCTGCCAGCCCGACACAAGGGCCGAGTCCATAAGCGCGGTTGTTTGCCGCCTCACGCGGGACTGACGTAGGCTGATCCAACCGACGCGGGGTGGAGCAGTTCGGTAGCTCGCTGGGCTCATAACCCAGAGGTCGCAGGTTCAAATCCTGCCCCCGCTACGAAAGAACCGCAGGTCAAGGGCTTGATCAACGATCTTGTTGGTCGGGCCCTTGATCATTTGTCGGCAATCTGTCGGCAAAACTCGGCGAAACTCGGCGAAACTTTGTGGAAATTCACAAGACCTCCCCGCCACGCAGAAGTACGTCCCGCCACGGTCCGTACGCACCGGAATCCGGGCTGTCACCCCCTTCGAGGTGAGGTCACGTTGTGGAGTGCCGAGGCTTGATCGGCAGGACCCGACGGCAATGTCCGACCGCGGACCTAGGGTGTCCTGGTTGCTGGCGAGCGGGAGGCATTCATGACCGAGGCAGGTCGAGTGCAGTCCATCGCGCAGGCACTCGCCCAGTACCGGGAGCAAAGTGCTGGCACCCAGGACTCAATGCGGATACCTCTCGGTACGGGCTTGACGGTCGAGGTCGTCGAACTGCCCCTGGATGTGCCGATCCTGAACGCGGCGAGTTTTCGCATCGCCCCGCTGCTTGCCGACCATCCCCGTGCCGACTTGGTGGCAAGCGATCCCGAGTCGCCGGAGGCCCAGCAGATCATCGGGGATCTCGTGCGACGGGCCCACCGCCACGCGGACGAGCTCAAGGACAGCCTGATCGATGGTCAGGATCAGCCCGGGCTCATCACCCGCAAGGGCAAGCTCATCAACGGCAATACCCGCTGCGTCCTACTCCGGGATCTGGTAGCGGAGGGCGCTGTCACATTTAACACGTTCCGCGTCGGTGTGCTGCCTGCCAGCGTCAACAACGCACAGGAACTCGAGCTCGAAAGCGTCCTCCAACAGCAGCGCGAACACAAGGACGAGTACAACCTTGTGAGCGAACTGATGATGATCAAGAAGCTGCACGACCAGGCAAACATGTCCGATGCCCAGATCGCCCGTCGACTCCGTATCTCCTCAGGCGCCAAAAAAGTCGCGGAGTACCGGGCAATGCTCGACTTGATGGAGCGCGCCCGCCGCCTTGCCACCGAGTCACTCCCCCTGAGTGCGTTCATCCGGGAAGGCGATGCACGAAACCAGCGGCAGAACTGGCTGGAACTGCTGGGGCGGGTCAAGGACATCGACGCGGGCGCTGGCGGGCGCCCGGCCGGTGATGATCACATTCGCCGCTGGTTAGTTGCGTTTCATCTCGGTCACGACTCGGTCCATCGACTGCGGCACGCAGTCGGGCCTTGGGTCGAACGCGACGTCCTTGCCGACCTTGCTGAAGGGGAGGGTGTCCCCGCTGCCGTGGCCGTCGCGGTAGCTACGCCGGTGAATGCGACCGAGGCCCCGCCGGGTGCATTGCCACCGGGTCTCGATCTTCTCGGCGATGAACCCACTCCCACTCCGAGTGCGGACGCGGCGGCAGTCCGTCAACTGCTCGACATTGCCGTCGCCGCCAAGCGGGCTGGCGATGGCGACGTCACGCTGCCGGACGGAACGAACTTGCCTGCCGGCGATGTGCGTGACTCGTTGCAGGCCAGCGTCGGACGAGGTCTCGATGCAGTGAAGCGGCGCGCATCGGCTGGGAGTCGGCTCAGTCGCCCGGCGAACGTGCTTGCGCAAGCGCGCAACAACCTGAGCGACGCCCAAGACGCTCTCGATGACGTCATCGACGACCCGTTGTTCGACAGCCAACGGGACAACGTCAGCGCCGTCGTTGACGAACTGACCGAACTGCTGAACGGGCTTTCCCTGACGCTCGGGCGAGGCGAGGTGCAGCTCGCTGACAACGATGCCGGTTGATTCGGGGGCAGAGGGAGGGCCGCGGCTCATCCTGAGCCTCGTTGGTGACCCTCCTGCGGTCGTTGCCGAACGCGAGCAGATCGATGATGTCCTTTGGTATCGACTCTCGCTCATCGTGGCTGACGAGGCACCTCGTCCGGGTCAACCGATGGTCATTCGCCCGGAGCGGCTGGTCCGCGAACGGTTGGCCTTGCGTGGTGTTCTCGCTGAGGAGGGCGTCGGACTAGGAGCCGACGACGCCGTCGGTGATCTGCTGCGCCGTAGCCAGGATGACGACCGTGCCATCCACAATGCGATGGCCGGAGCCGAGCTCGAAGACGACCCCATCGATGAGCCCGAGCAACCAGACGCTCCCGATGTTGTGCGCGAATTGCGAGACTTTCAGATCCGAGATCTGGACGTTCTGCGCCGGCTGCGACACGGCGCCAACTTCTCAGTGCCAGGGGCCGGCAAGACGACGGTGACCTACGCCGTGCACGCGGCAGAGCGTCGCCGTGGGCGTGTCGCACGCATGCTGGTCGTCGCACCGCTATCTGCATTCGGAGCGTGGGAAGAAGACGCGCCCGTAGTCCTCGAGCCCGCGCCACGCGTTGCGCGATGGCGCGGCGGGCCCGTGCCCGACTGTGACGTGCTGCTGGTGAACTATCAGCGCTTGCCGTCGGCTCTGCCTCAACTCGGCGGGTGGTTGATACGGCACCGCGTTCATCTCGTCGTCGACGAGGCGCATCGCGCTAAGCGTGGAGCCCGCGGTGAATGGGGCCGGGCTCTGCTGACGCTGGCGCCGTTGGCAGCACGCAGAGACGTCCTGACGGGGACCCCTGCGCCGAACCACCCGCGGGATCTCGCCGCACTGTTGGACATTCTCTGGCCTGGTGGGGTCGCCTCGTCGTCGCTCCCGCAAGCCGCCCTCGGCGCGGACCCGCCGCTCGCCGCAATGGGCGCGGTGAACCGTGTCATCAGACCGCTCTATGTCCGGACGACCAAAGAGGAACTGCATCTGCCACCGGTTCGGATCTGGCCACTACCTGTAGATCTCGGACCACTCCAGGAGGAGATCTACAGCGCGCTGCTCAACCGGTACGCAGGCTTGTTCGATTTGGACCGGCGTGACGCCGCGATGTTCGCGCAGATGGGCGAAGTCGCCATGTACTTGCTGCAAGCCGCCTCAAGTCCAGCCTTGTTGGCTAATGACGCTGACCCCGCTCGCGTCTATCGCTATCCGCCGCTGGCGATCCCCCCGGGCAGCCGGCTGGCGCGCCTCGTCGAAGACTATGCGGATCATGAGATTCCGGCGAAAATCGAGCGTGCATGCCGGATCGTCCACCAGAACAGCACCAACGACCTGAAGACATTGGTCTGGTCAAACTTCCCGGACAACCTGCTCGCGTTAGAACAACAGCTTGCCGGCCTCAACCCAGCGATTGTCTATGGCGCGATACCGAGTCTGGAGGATGCAGAGCCGGGAGTCCGCACACGCGAGCGGGAACTAGAACGATTTCGCGACGACGCCGCGTGCCGCGTGTTGCTAGCCAACCCAGCTGCCCTGGGCGAGGGCGTGAGTTTGCATCACAGCTGCCATGACGCCGTCTACGTTGACAGAACCTTCAACGCCGGCCAGTACCTGCAGTCTCTCGATCGGATCCACCGATTGGGCCTGGAGCCAGGCACCGAGACCAGAATCACGTTGCTGATGAGCACCGGCACGATCGATGAGCGGGTCAACCGCCGCGTGGTCGAGAAGGCGCGTCGATTAGCCGGGATGCTCGATGACCCGGGGCTTGTCCAGTTGGCGTTGCCCGATGACGACGACGTAGGTCCGGTCATCGATGACGAGCTGGACCTCGCGGAAGTGTTGCAACACCTTGCCGAGGGCTTCCGAGGAGCCGATGCAGGCGAGGAGGAATGACCCGTTGGTACTCAGATCACCAGCTGAGTGCCGCGGTGACGGTTGCCCGACTTATCGATGCTGCTGGTAACCAAGTCGTCGATGTCCACGGCACTTACCGGCAAGCGGCGACCCAGGGTGAACATCCGTCTGATGACCTCCGTGACGCGGAGCAGGTCCTCGTGAGTGCGGGACTACTCGTCGAAGCCGAGGGGCGTCTCGTGCCGGTAGAGCTTTTGCACGCGTTGGCTGTCCTCGACGACGCCACCGCGCTGCTCGTGCTCCGCGGACGACTTGATCCGTTGCCACCGGGCGTCGACGACCTAGCCGATGATCGAGGCGAGCTTGGCGCGGCCGGCGAGGAACACGTTGCTGAGATCTGCCGCGAAGAACTGCGCGGACTGGGTCGCGCTGACCTGAGTGATCGGGTCCAACGGGTGAGCCTGATCAGTGACGCGCTCGGTTACGACGTGAACGCACCCACGCTCGGCGCGGCGACTCGTCGCCTCGAGGTCAAGACCCAAGGGAGTAACGCCGCCGCGACGGTTCGGTTCTTCTTGTCAAGAAACGAATACGAGGTCGGGCGACGGCACACCACCAGCTGGGCTCTCGTCATGTGTTGCGCACCCACGGGCCCTAGCGGAGCTGTTGAGATATGTGGCTGGTGCCGCGCCGATTCGCTAGCGCTATATCTGCCCGATGACCGCAACGGCCGCTGGACGGAAGCGATGGTGCGGATGCCGACTGTTGCTCTCGCGGCGGGCTTTCCGCCAGCTGTCTAGCTCAGCGACAACTCACAGGTCATCCGGTACAGGCAACGATTTCAAGGCGCCTGGCTCGAGCTTGAGCAATCGATCTGCTTGGCGGCGTGCCACCCGTCGCAATGCGTCCTGGCCATCGTCGCTGCGGAGCCAGGCAAGTAGGCGAACCTGCCGCGCTCGTGGCACGTCGTCCTTCCACACCCAGCCGTAGAGGTTGTTCGTGATGACCGCTCCGGCCGCGTTTTCAATGATGCGAAAGTTGTCACGGCTCATGGAACCGATGATCACGTCGGGAATGAACACGTCGTGGTCGAGGTCGTGCCAGACCTCTCGGCGCGAACACAGTTCACGGTCGGGAACGCCAATTTCCTCGCCGTATGCCAAGTACCGGTCGAGCCTGACTGATTGGGCGCGCGACCGCGAGTCGGCGACAAGGAGCCAGCGGGGTTCGCTGCCATCAAGCTTGTCGAGGTCGCGCAGAACGAGCCGGTCGGGAAGCGGAGCCAACCGCCGCACGACGGGGTAGAGCGCACTCCACGGCACGAGATGCTCCGCCTGAACATCGTCGCTGATCACGAAGAACTCGTTGTGCCCTGTGGCGACGCCCCGGCGGACGTCAGCCACCGCGCCAAGGACGGCACTCGACGCCGCGCCGTCCGTCGAATCGATCGAGCTGACTCTGCGCGACCTCTTCGTAGTCGCCGTTGTGGACTGGACACGGTCAGCGGTCTCGAACAAACCTCGCCAGGAAACCGGGACCTCACCGGTCCTATCAACCGTGCGAGGTTGGCTTGATCGCCACGTTCCGACCGTGAATTCGGCTGGCTGCTTGCCTTCCACGCCGACCAGAAGCGCGATCGCGTCCACCCGGGCATCTCGGAACATCGATGACTCCACTAGACGGAGCTCGACCCGACGCTGGCTTGCTTGCCAGAGGTGCCGCCGCAGCCCCGCCGCGTAGTCCGATTCAAGCCATTGGGCAGGCAGCAGCAGGCACAGCCCGTCCTCGGGATCGAGCTGTCGTAGCGATACCGCTGTCATTAGCGACGACAGGCTCGCCCGTCGCCCGCAGAGGCCTCCGGCGGCAGTGTGCAGTCGCTCACGAACTTCAGCTGGGAGCAGTTGCTGACGAGTGAACGGCGGATTTCCGAGGATCAGCCGCCGTGCAGGAAGGTCGGACCAGCTGTTCTGGACCCAGTCGACGTAGTCGTCGCAGATAAGCGACACCCTGGCGGTGAGTGCTTCGGGGCCAGCCGTGGCAGTGGCTGCGATGCGCAGCGCGAGCAGACCCAACGTCACTGGGTTGACGTCGACGGCAAACACCTGCGCTCCTGGCCAGCGTTCCGCGGCGGACGCTGTGAACACACCCACGCCCGCGCCGATGTCCACGACCGCGCCGGGTACAGGCTGACTTGCATCCCACAGGTCGAGCATCAACTCAACTTCGGGCGGAGGCGTGAAGAAGGTCCCCAGCGCGCGCCGATGGTCACTGCGGACCAAGAGGCTGTAGAACTGCGCGAGTCGGGTGTCGGGGGACTGTGCGATCAGCTCGCGTGCCTCCGAAACGACCTCCGCCGGTGGCATCGGCGCGTCGGCGAGCCAGTCCTGCACCGGTTGCGGATAGCCGTGCGCGACCTGGTCTCGCAGCAGTTCTCGAACGACGCCACCAAGGGCGGTCAGTGACCGCCGTTCCTCGTCAGTCGCGCCAGGCACCCATTTTTCATCCAGCGGCGTTGTCGTCGACGCGCCCAGCACCCACTGGAGCAGGGCATTGGCGGGGGGGTCGAACACCACTCCAGTCTGACGCACTTCCAGCCGCCTCTCCGATGACCAACCGATCCACACATACCGCCAATTCGCGGGGCGTCAACCGGCGGCGGGTGCCGCTGTGGACAGCCGGGATGACCCGCCAACGAACTGTCGGCGCCCGCTGGCATCCTCAGCCGTGTCCTCCCACAGCTGCCGAGACACGGAGATAGCGTGATCGCAGTGAACCAGCAACTAGAACAAGCGGCACTCCTCGCCCTGTTACGCGACCTCAAACGAGGATGGGGCGAGGTCGCCGACGCCGTGGAAGAAGCGGGCAGCGCCTACGCCGTCCTTGATCACCAGCTGAACACAGGCCAGGTGGACCTGTTCGCCAGCCCCGAGGACCTTGACGTCCAACTTGCAGCCACAGAGAAGGAAATCGCTCAGTGGACCAACGAGGACATGCGTCTTGTCACGTTGCTTGACCCGGACTATCCACAGCAGCTCCGCATGATCCATCAACGGCCCCCCTTCCTGCTCTACCGTGGCCGCCTCGATCCGACCGACGCAACGGGAGTAGCTGTCGTGGGCACCCGGGAGGCGACTAGCCAGGGCATCGAGCGCGCTGGCGAAATCGCGTCCGGCCTAGCTGAGCGAGGCGTCCCCGTGATCAGTGGCCTCGCCCGCGGCATTGACGCAGCTGCACATCAAGGAGCCCTTGATGCAGGCGGGCGAACGGTCGCGGTGATCGGGACCGGTCTGCGGCGGGCATATCCCAAGGAGAACGCCGACCTCCAGGAACGACTGAGCCGTGATCACCTCGTGCTCTCCCAATTCTGGCCTGACAGCCCACCGACCAAGCACTCGTTTCCGATGCGCAACGCGGTCATGAGTGGCTACGCCGCCGCGACCGTCGTCGTCGAAGCCGGCGCGCGCAGCGGCGCCAAGATGCAGGCTCGCCTCGCCCTCGAACACGGTCGGCCGGTCTTCCTTCTCGACTCCCTACTCGCGCACGACTGGGCCAAAGAGTTCGCGCAGCGCCCGGGTACCCACGTCGTCGCAGACACCGATGACGTCCTAGCAGCTCTCGAAGACGTCCTAACGCCGGTGGGCGAACTGGTCTTGGCGTGACCGAGCCGCGCCGCCTCACGGTCAATGACCTTGCGGCGCCTTACGCCAACTTTCTGCAGCCGGTCCCACGAGTCATCGACGGCGTCTGTCCAACGTGCCGGTCCGGCGCCCTCGGTCACGACGCATGTTTCCACTGCGGCCGAGTTCTTCCCCGGCTTCAGCCCGCCGGCGCCGACGCGGTCGGCCTGATTGCGCTGGCCCCTGCCCGAAGTCAGCTCGCCTATGAGTTGGTCAACTACAAGCGAGAAGCAACACCCGCGGCCATCCGCGATCGCTTCACCCTCGGGTTGGCTGCAGTCTTGTGGCGCTGGCTGGCGGCACATGAGCGCTGTCTGGCTGCTGCTGCGGGTGTGCCGGGCTTTCCGATCATCACCACCGTGCCGAGCACGAACCGCGAACGCCGGGGCGAGCACCCAATGGTTCGTCTGGTCTCCGGGATTGTGATCGGCAGCGCTGAGCGGTACCGGCCCCTTCTGAGCGCGAGCGGCATCGCCATGGGAGAGCGGGACTATCGCGCCGATCGCTTCGTCGTCACGCAGCGGCTGAACGGCGAAGACGTCCTCGTTATCGACGACACCTGGACCAGCGGTGCCCAATTGCAGGGCGCAGCCGCAGCACTCAAAGCGGCCGGCGCCGGTCGTGTTGCCGTCCTCGCGATCGGTCGCTGGTATCACCCAGACGATGCGAACAACCAGCGCGTCGAGGAAGCGCGTCGAACCCAATCGTGGGACTGGGACCGCTGCCTGTTCGACGGGTAACGCAGCGATGACGCGTCTATCCACAGGCCCAACTGCATGACGGGCAAACGACATGGCGGTTGTGCGACAGTGAAATTGCTCCGCGCGACCGGGCCCGTGTCACGCCCGTCGGCGGTCACTCCATGGCGTGGGTGATGCGGTGCGGCGGTCGAAGGACAGCCCCGTCGTGCGGAGCCCAGACGTATTGCCACCGTGGCAGCGACCTGGTCGGAATCAAGCCGGGCAGGTGGTGTGCCGCGTGGCGTTCCACCGCCATGACGTGACTCAGCCGCACACAGGACGCCGATGTCCCTCGCCAGGGCGGGGGCACTGGGGGCACTCTGGCGGGAACACGACATCCCGCCAGAGAGGGTGACCTGCCGTGGTGCACGTTCTGGAACCACTTGGCCTGACGGAAGAACAGGAGGCGTTCTACCGGGAGTTGGTCCGCGTGGGCGCGTCCACTCCTGCCCGCGCCGGGAAGTCGCTGAAGCTCACCGCCGCCGTCAGCCGCCGCACCGCCGCCGACCTGGAACAGCTCGGCCTGGTCAACAGTGGCCCAGAGGGGACCGTGACCGCGGTCCCGCCGCGCCTGGCGCTCGAGCCCCTGATCAACGAGCGAATGCGGTCACTCGAGCAAACTCGCCGCTCGGTCTGGGAGCTCGTCGAACTGCACGCCGAACACCAGCTCACCGACGCCCTCTCGGCGCATCTCGTCGACGCCATCCCCTCCCATGAGGCGGTTGTCCTCCGCGACGCCCAGCTGACCCGCGCTGCGACGACTCAGATCCGCGCATTCGACACTCCGCCTTACATCAACGTCCCCGGCGACGTGAGCGACGACGAGCTGGATGCGCTTAACCGTGGGGTCGTGCATCGCGTCATCTATGCCAGCTCCGCCCTGGAGGAGCCGAACGCACTCGAGTCCGTTGAGATCTACACGCGGTCCGGGGAGGACGCCCGTGTCACTAACGATCTGCCGCTGAAGATGACCATCTTCGACGACGAGGTCGCCATGGTCGGGTATCGCTTCCCCGCAGCGGAGGGCTATGCGGCGCTGCTCGTACACCCATCCCCGCTGCTGACTGCGCTATCTGAACTGTTCGAGCTGAACTGGCGTCTCGCCACGCCGATCCACCTTGGCAGCGACGACCCTGCCGCCCGATGGGGGATCTCTGACGATGACCTGCGGCTGGTGACGCTAATGGCGGCGGGACTCAAAGAGGAGGCAATCGGGAGGCAACTCGGTGTCAGCGAACGAACGATTTCCCGTCGCACTCGGGCGCTCCTGGAGCTCTTCCACGTCCGCAGCCGGCAGCAGCTCCTCTTGACCTTCGCCCAGCGCGGCCTGCTGCCCCGGGAGGAGCCGGATCCAGCCGTCTGACCGGGTCCAGCACCAGATTTCGGTCGCCGGGCCCGATTTTGGGCATGCCAAAAAGGCGCATCGTGTGACACCGCGATCTCCCGAGGGCAAGCATGCGCGTGCTCATGCCACGCCTGTCCTCAACTACGACGCCGGCAACTGCTCCCACCAGTTGATCAAGGCGCCGCGCACGATGAATTCGAAGGTGGCCAGGAGCATCGGGTACTCCTCCTTCGTCCAGGAGGCATTGTCGGCCGCGGAGGACAATCCCCACGCCCGCTCGATCGGTACTTCGTTGACGTCGGTGCGTGGGACTTCACACATTGGGGCCGGGAACGGGCGGCCATTGTGCAGCGCGTCCGACCGGTACCCGTAGATCTGCTTGAACATCGGACCCAGCGCATTCCAATCGACCTGATCGTGATCGTCCGGCCGTTCGCCGGGCGCAGCCGGGCAGAACTTCTCGAGGAAGTAGAGGAATTTCCGCGTGGCCCCGATGACGTTCGAGACGGACTTGGCGATGCGCTCGGCGACGTCTGGGTCTAAGCCGTCCAGCTCTCCGGCGAAGTCTGGATGCAGCTCGCGCGCTTGGTCGACGTAGGACTGCTTGGGAACTTTCAAGGTTCCGGCAGCCACCTCGACAGCGCCAACGAGGCGCAACCACGCGAGGTTGGGATCTTCGTTCGCGACCCAGACTCCAAGCTGGTACTGACGCGCCGCCTGCATGAGCGCGATGCCGTTCTTCTCGCTTAAGCCGGGATACGACGCGATCAGATCGGCTGCGGCGCCGACATCTCGCTCACCCGTAAGGCGGGGAAGCACTTCCAGCCCGCGCGGGTGTGCGGGTGAGGTTGGCTCCGGGAAGTCCACCGCGAAGGGAGGCTCGCCCAGGCGCTCGGGCCCGATGCCATGGCTCCACCATCGCCCTCCTGTCCGGCAACGGATCTGAAGGGCCAGGGACAGCAGGGCTGTGATCTCGTCGGACATCCCGCCGCCGTGGTACGCCTTGGCGCTGGTTGGGGCGAGCTCCCCGTCCACCACCAGCTGCGGTGGCGACCAATGAACATCGATGCGCGCGACGGGCCGGACAACGTCGCCGAGCCCTACCAGGTCGTCGAGTCGGGTTATCTCAACTGGGCCAACGGAGAAATCGCCGGTCAGGTCCGCGTCGCTGTAGATCGACGCGTACATCCGCTCGATCAGTTCAGCGCCATCGCCGTGCGCTCGCATGTTGTGCCACGTGGCGGAACCCATCGCTCCATGGTGCGGGAGCGCGATCCTTCAAGCCATCGGATTCTGCAGGTCGCTGGTATCCAGGGTTAGGCAACCAGTCCGATCCCACCCGCGGAGATCCGACTCGATCACGTTCCAGCTGGGCCGGTTCCGCCGGAGCGTTGCACACGCGGCAGGGTCCAGCTCGACGCAGGCAAGATGCTCGAACCCGGCGGCCTCAAGCCCGAGAGCCTGGCCCCCGGCACCAGCGCACACCTCTATAGATGTGTAAGACAAGGAGCGACGACCTGGCGGGATGAGGAACGATCTCGTCGAAACCGATTGCACCACGGCCCACCGACAGGACGGCGATGCCCACGCGGCCCTCAGGGGATGAACCAGGCAATGAACGACGCCCGTGCCCAGGCCCGCGAGCGGGCCTGGGCACGGGGGACCCACCCCCGCCCCTCGACCGAGGGCCGCAGCCGGAACATGCAGGCGATCCGCCGCACCGACACCAAGCCGGAGGTGGAGCTCCGCAAGAGACTTCACGCGATGGGCCTCAGGTTCCGCAAAGACCACCGGCTCGACTTGCCGGGCGGGCGCGTCCGCCCGGACATCGTCTTCACCCGCCGCAAGGTCGCGGTCTTCGTCGACTCCTGTTTCTGGCACTGCTGCCCCGACCACGGCCACGCACCCACGAAGAATGAGTGGTACTGGGGTCCCAAGCTCGCCCGCAATGTGGAGCGGGATGAGGCGGCAAACCACGCCCTCGAGGCAGCCGGTTGGATCGTCATCCGCGTCTGGGAGCACGAGGGCCTGGACTCCGTTGCGGCGCGAATCCAGGGCACGTTGGACTAGGCTTGATGCCCGATCGGGCAATAACACCCACGGATTGCGCAAGGCCCTCGCTCTCCGGGCAGTCTGAGCCGCCGACCTGCTGACGCTCACAACCCTGGCGCCCTTCCGCCATGGCGCTTTTCCGCCCGTTCCTCACGCAGGACTTGGGTCGTTGCCTGGTGAACGATGCCACAACGGCACGCAGCCCAGCCGCGAAGACGAGGAGAACTCGTAATGCGCCGACGCCGTCCCGTCGTTGCTGCTGGTGTGAGCTTGGCGCTTGTCGCGCTGAGTCTCTCGGCCGAGGCCGTCGTCCGGCCATCAGCGCCGTCGCGCCAGGCCTCCGGGGATGCTCAGGAGTCCGGCACTCTGTTCGAAAAGAACGTCGGTCAGGCGCCCACCGGCGTTCGGTTCCTAACGCGAACCGCAGGGGCAACTGCATTGTTCAAGGACGCAGGGGTGATTCTCTATTTGCCCTCCGCCTCAGGCGGGGTCGCACCGGTCACAGTTCAGTTTCTGGGTGCGTCACCGAACGCGACCATCGCAGGGGTGGCCGCCCAGCCAACCAAAATCAACTATCTGATCGGCAACGAGCCGTCCGCATGGCGCACGAACGTCAAAACGTTCAACCGCGTCGTCTACCGCAACCTATGGCCCGGCATCGACCTCGAGTACGGCCATGGCGCGACGCCCTTGAAGGGCACGTATGTCGTTGCTCCCAGAGCTAATCCGGCCACGATCCGCTGGAGGTACTCACGGGCCACCGTCAGTTCGTCGAAGGATGGCGGGTTGTCTGCCGTATCTCCGGCTTCCGGCGCGACCGTGACCGAGCGACCGCCGGTTGCGTGGCAGGACGGGCAAACAGGCCGCCGCTCCGTCCGTGTCGGTTTCCGGCTCGGACCCGACGGGGTCGCTGGTTTCTCGATCAGCCACTACGACCATCGCCTGCCATTGGTGATTGACCCGGACATCGACTGGACCCGGCTTGATGTGTCGACGACCGATCGACGAGCCGAAGCGTCCAGTGGTGGTACGGCTGTGACAGTCGACTATGCGGGAAACACGGTCGTCGCCGGCTGGACGAACATGGCGGGGCTGGGGACGCGGGGGTCCTTCGATCCATCGGGGAGGCTGGTGTCCTTCGATCCATCGAATGACCTGACTGCCGCCTACCTGGGGAAGTTCGACCGCAGGGGCAGATTGTTGTGGCGGACCTACCTCGACGGGTCTGGAGACGACCAGATCAGGGACGTGCGGGTGCTCGACCGAACGAATCGCGTGGCCTTTGTGGGCAAGACTTCCAGTCCCGATTTTCCCACCGTCCGTCCCCTCCAGCGCTATTCACACGGCCCTCGTCCCTCGTACAAGTCGTCGTGGGAGTGGGATGGGCTGGTCGGTGTCCTCCGATCAGATGGCACCTCTCTCATTTTCTCGTCCTACCTGGGATCGAAGGGCACCGACATGGCGGCCCGCGTCGCCCCGGGCAGAGACGGCGCCCTGACGGTAGGTGGCATCTCGAACGGCCGCCCGCCGGATGTAATGCGTGCGACTGCGGGTGCTTTCCGCACCGAGGGAGCGGTGACTAATCCCGTGGCTAATCGGGACCGTGCTTATGTCGCCCGGATCACTAGCTCGTTCCGGCTCGAGTGGATTGCGACCTTCGACGAGCCTTACACCGATGTGCTGAGCGCTCACCACGAGACGGTCGGCTTGGGCGTCGATCAGGCGACCGACGACGCGTACGTCGCCGTCACGCAAGGCCATCTGTTCCCGACAACTCGTGGGGCATACCAGCGCGTCAGCCGCGGCCGGGGGGATATGTACGCGGCGCGGCTGTCGCGCGATGGGCGCCGGTTGGTGTGGGCGTCATTCGTCGGTGGAGTGGGCCCAGAGGTCGTGGTCGATGCCGTCTTGACGCCCCAAGGGTTCTACTTGTTCGGCCGGTGGATAGGAGGGGCTCCGCAAAACACAGTGCCTCGCGCCCATCCTGTGCAGCCGGTCTGCGACGAGGCTTCGATGGATACCTACGTTGCCGGGCTGAGTTTGGACGGCCGGAGGCTGCTGTTTGGCAGTTGTCTTGGCGGAAGTGATTGGGATTTTCCGAGCAGGATGACCGCCGATCGTTCCGGCAACGTCTACCTGTTCGGTGCCACGGACAGTGATGATTTTCCCCACCACGATGCCTGGCAGAGCTTCAACGGTCCTGCGCACACCTCCTACGGGGCCGACTGCTTCATCACGAAGATCACGCCTGATCACCGCTTGGCGTGGTCGAGCTGGTTCGGCGGCAAGGGCTCCGACAATTCCGGCCCTGATTACGGCGGGATCGCTATTGACCCAACAAATGGCGATGTTGTGGCCACCGGAATCGCGGAGCCGCCGCGCAAAGTCCCTGGCGCGAGCGCTACCGAGGAAAAAGCGGCTAGCAAGTACGTCACGTTCACCACTCGGATATCACAGTGACTAAATCGTCGCTGAACGCTACCCGCGCTTGACACAGACGTCGTAGTTCTGACCACGGACCGCCTCTGACCTGCGAAAACACGCCGGACCACGGTCCCGTGTCCTTCTTCCGTCCTTTTCACGCGAGCGCCCGCCCCGGCACGCTACAACCGGGACGGGCATACGGCGAACGC